>NZ_FOQL01000010.1 GCF_900113745.1 Pseudomonas guineae
AGTAAAACCCCCGATCAGTTTCCTGATCGGGGGTTTTGGTGTAGGTGCTTGACGATGACCTACTCTCACATGGGGAAACCCCACACTACCATCGGCGATGCATCGTTTCACTACTGAGTTCGGGATGGGATCAGGTGGTTCCAATGCTCTATGGTCGTCAAGCGATTCAGCTGGAGTACCGTCGTTAGACGTTGCTCCGAATTGGGTATGTGATAAAGGTTTTGCAGTTCTTACAAATTTTCGGCTGTTGCGGTCTTCGTGTATTAGACACACAAACATCAAATTGTTTGGGTGTTATATGGTCAAGCCTCACGGGCAATTAGTATTGGTTAGCTCAACGCCTCACAGCGCTTACACACCCAACCTATCAACGTCGTAGTCTTCGACGGCCCTTTAGGGAACTCAAGGTTCCAGTGAGATCTCATCTCAAGGCAAGTTTCCCGCTTAGATGCTTTCAGCGGTTATCTTTTCCGAACATAGCTACCCGGCAATGCCACTGGCGTGACAACCGGAACACCAGAGGTTCGTCCACTCCGGTCCTCTCGTACTAGGAGCAGCCCCTTTCAAATCTCAAACGTCCACGGCAGATAGGGACCGAACTGTCTCACGACGTTCTAAACCCAGCTCGCGTACCACTTTAAATGGCGAACAGCCATACCCTTGGGACCGGCTTCAGCCCCAGGATGTGATGAGCCGACATCGAGGTGCCAAACACCGCCGTCGATATGAACTCTTGGGCGGTATCAGCCTGTTATCCCCGGAGTACCTTTTATCCGTTGAGCGATGGCCCTTCCATACAGAACCACCGGATCACTAAGACCTACTTTCGTACCTGCTCGACGTGTCTGTCTCGCAGTCAAGCGCGCTTTTGCCTTTATACTCTACGACCGATTTCCGACCGGTCTGAGCGCACCTTCGTACTCCTCCGTTACTCTTTAGGAGGAGACCGCCCCAGTCAAACTACCCACCATACACTGTCCTCGATCCGGATAACGGACCAGAGTTAGAACCTCAAGGTTGCCAGGGTGGTATTTCAAGGTTGGCTCCACGCGAACTAGCGTCCACGCTTCAAAGCCTCCCACCTATCCTACACAAGCAAACTCAAAGTCCAGTGCAAAGCTATAGTAAAGGTTCACGGGGTCTTTCCGTCTAGCCGCGGATACACTGCATCTTCACAGCGATTTCAATTTCACTGAGTCTCGGGTGGAGACAGCGCCGCCATCGTTACGCCATTCGTGCAGGTCGGAACTTACCCGACAAGGAATTTCGCTACCTTAGGACCGTTATAGTTACGGCCGCCGTTTACCGGGGCTTCGATCAAGAGCTTCGCGTTAGCTAACCCCATCAATTAACCTTCCGGCACCGGGCAGGCGTCACACCCTATACGTCCACTTTCGTGTTTGCAGAGTGCTGTGTTTTTAATAAACAGTCGCAGCGGCCTGGTATCTTCGACCGGCATGGGCTTACGCAGTAAATGCTTCACCCTCACCGGCGCACCTTCTCCCGAAGTTACGGTGCCATTTTGCCTAGTTCCTTCACCCGAGTTCTCTCAAGCGCCTTGGTATTCTCTACCTAACCACCTGTGTCGGTTTGGGGTACGGTTCCTAATTACCTGAAGCTTAGAAGCTTTTCCTGGAAGCATGGCATCAACCACTTCGTCGTCTAAAAGACAACTCGTCATCAGTTCTCGGCCTTGATCTCCCGGATTTACCTAAGAAACCAGCCTACCACCTTAAACACGGACAACCAACGCCGTGCTGGCCTAGCCTTCTCCGTCCCTCCATCGCAGTAATTAGAAGTACGGGAATATTAACCCGTTTCCCATCGATTACGCATTTCTGCCTCACCTTAGGGGCCGACTCACCCTGCGTCGATTAACGTTGCGCAGGAAACCTTGGTCTTTCGGCGTGGGAGTTTTTCACTCCCATTGTCGTTACTCATGTCAGCATTCGCACTTCTGATACCTCCAGCAAGCTTCTCAACTCACCTTCACAGGCTTACAGAACGCTCCTCTACCGCTCATCCTAAGATGAACCCGTAGCTTCGGTGTATGGTTTGAGCCCCGTTACATCTTCCGCGCAGGCCGACTCGACTAGTGAGCTATTACGCTTTCTTTAAAGGGTGGCTGCTTCTAAGCCAACCTCCTAGCTGTCTAAGCCTTCCCACATCGTTTCCCACTTAACCATAACTTTGGGACCTTAGCTGACGGTCTGGGTTGTTTCCCTTTTCACGACGGACGTTAGCACCCGCCGTGTGTCTCCCGTGCTGACACTTGTTGGTATTCGGAGTTTGCATCGGTTTGGTAAGTCGGGATGACCCCCTAGCCGAAACAGTGCTCTACCCCCAACAGTGATACACGAGGCGCTACCTAAATAGCTTTCGAGGAGAACCAGCTATCTCCGAGCTTGATTAGCCTTTCACTCCGATCCACAGGTCATCCGCTAACTTTTCAACGGTAGTCGGTTCGGTCCTCCAGTTAGTGTTACCCAACCTTCAACCTGCCCATGGATAGATCGCCCGGTTTCGGGTCTATACCCAGCGACTGTCGCCCTATTAAGACTCGCTTTCGCTACGCCTCCCCTATTCGGTTAAGCTCGCCACTGAATATAAGTCGCTGACCCATTATACAAAAGGTACGCAGTCACCCAACAAAGTGGGCTCCCACTGCTTGTACGCATACGGTTTCAGGATCTATTTCACTCCCCTCTCCGGGGTTCTTTTCGCCTTTCCCTCACGGTACTAGTTCACTATCGGTCAGTCAGTAGTATTTAGCCTTGGAGGATGGTCCCCCCATATTCAGACAAAGTTTCTCGTGCTCCGTCCTACTCGATTTCATTGATAAGAGAATTTCGTGTACGGGGCTATCACCCACTACGGCGGCACTTTCCAGAGCCTTCCACTATTCTCAAATCAACTTAAGGGCTAGTCCCCGTTCGCTCGCCACTACTAAGGGAATCTCGGTTGATTTCTATTCCTCAGGGTACTTAGATGTTTCAGTTCCCCTGGTTCGCCTCACACACCTATGTATTCAGTGTGTGATAACCAGCTTATGCTGGCTGGGTTCCCCCATTCAGAGATCTCCGGATCAAAGTCTGTTTGCCGACTCCCCGGAGCTTATCGCAGGCTACAACGTCTTTCATCGCCTCTGACTGCCAAGGCATCCACCGTATGCGCTTCTTCACTTGACCATATAACCCCAAGCAATCTGGTTATTGTCTAATAACGTGAAGACGACATTCGCCGAAAATTTGCAATTGAGAACTACAAATTTTACCTTGACCAAATTAATTACCAGTGAAAGTAATCAATCAGTCACTTCTATCACATACCCAAATTTTTAAAGAACGATTTTCTTACTGGTCAAAGACCAGAAATCAACATTCATCTGCTAGTTGCAGGAACGTTCATTTCTGAACTCTTACGATGCTGTATATGGTGGAGCCAAGCGGGATCGAACCGCTGACCTCCTGCGTGCAAGGCAGGCGCTCTCCCAGCTGAGCTATGGCCCCATATTCGTACAAGGCCAAACCCACAACAATTGGTGGGTCTGGGCAGATTCGAACTGCCGACCTCACCCTTATCAGGGGTGCGCTCTAACCAACTGAGCTACAGACCCAATCGTCTTTTTCAATGAATCAAGCAATTCGTGTGGGAGCTTATGAAGAAGCTGAAGTCTTCGATTAAGGAGGTGATCCAGCCGCAGGTTCCCCTACGGCTACCTTGTTACGACTTCACCCCAGTCATGAATCACACCGTGGTAACCGTCCTCCCGAAGGTTAGACTAGCTACTTCTGGTGCAACCCACTCCCATGGTGTGACGGGCGGTGTGTACAAGGCCCGGGAACGTATTCACCGTGACATTCTGATTCACGATTACTAGCGATTCCGACTTCACGCAGTCGAGTTGCAGACTGCGATCCGGACTACGATCGGTTTTATGGGATTAGCTCCACCTCGCGGCTTGGCAACCCTTTGTACCGACCATTGTAGCACGTGTGTAGCCCTGGCCGTAAGGGCCATGATGACTTGACGTCATCCCCACCTTCCTCCGGTTTGTCACCGGCAGTCTCCTTAGAGTTCCCACCATTACGTGCTGGTAACTAAGGACAAGGGTTGCGCTCGTTACGGGACTTAACCCAACATCTCACGACACGAGCTGACGACAGCCATGCAGCACCTGTGTCTGAGTTCCCGAAGGCACCAATCTATCTCTAGAAAGTTCTCAGCATGTCAAGGCCAGGTAAGGTTCTTCGCGTTGCTTCGAATTAAACCACATGCTCCACCGCTTGTGCGGGCCCCCGTCAATTCATTTGAGTTTTAACCTTGCGGCCGTACTCCCCAGGCGGTCAACTTAATGCGTTAGCTGCGCCACTAAGAGTTCAAGACTCCCAACGGCTAGTTGACATCGTTTACGGCGTGGACTACCAGGGTATCTAATCCTGTTTGCTCCCCACGCTTTCGCACCTCAGTGTCAGTACCAGTCCAGGTAGTCGCCTTCGCCACTGGTGTTCCTTCCTATATCTACGCATTTCACCGCTACACAGGAAATTCCACTACCCTCTACCGTACTCTAGTTCAGCAGTTTTGGATGCAGTTCCCAGGTTGAGCCCGGGGATTTCACATTCAACTTACTGAACCACCTACGCGCGCTTTACGCCCAGTAATTCCGATTAACGCTTGCACCCTTCGTATTACCGCGGCTGCTGGCACGAAGTTAGCCGGTGCTTATTCTGTCGGTAACGTCAAAGTAGCAACGTATTAAGTTACTACCCTTCCTCCCAACTTAAAGTGCTTTACAATCCGAAGACCTTCTTCACACACGCGGCATGGCTGGATCAGGCTTTCGCCCATTGTCCAATATTCCCCACTGCTGCCTCCCGTAGGAGTCTGGACCGTGTCTCAGTTCCAGTGTGACTGATCATCCTCTCAGACCAGTTACGGATCGTAGCCTTGGTGAGCCATTACCTCACCAACTAGCTAATCCGACCTAGGCTCATCTAATGGCGCGAGGCCCGAAGGTCCCCCGCTTTCTCCCGTAGGACGTATGCGGTATTAGCGTCCGTTTCCGAACGTTATCCCCCACCACTAGGCAGATTCCTAGGCATTACTCACCCGTCCGCCGCTCTCAAGAGAAGCAAGCTTCTCTCTACCGCTCGACTTGCATGTGTTAGGCCTGCCGCCAGCGTTCAATCTGAGCCATGATCAAACTCTTCAGTTCAATACTGCTTGGGTTTTGAGAAAACCCTAAAC
>NZ_FOQL01000008.1 GCF_900113745.1 Pseudomonas guineae
GGTTTCCCCATGTGAGAGTAGGTCATCGTCAAGCACCTACACCAAAACCCCCGATCAGGAAACTGATCGGGGGTTTTACTTTGCGCGTCAAAATCTTCGTGCCTGCAGGTACGCCTTAAATCAGCAACATGTACGACACGTGGCTATGATTATCTGCGCTTTCTTCAAAGAGTTTTTTCTATGGCCGACCCAGCACTCTCTGCATCACTGACCGAGCTTAAGCTTGAGCAGCTCATTGCCTGTCACGAGTGCGATCTGCTGTTACGCAAGCCCATCTCCTCCATAAATGAACGGGTGGAATGTCCGCGTTGTGGCTATGAACTGTATACCCATCGTACTCATGTCGTGCGGCGCAGTATGGCGTTGGTGATGACCGCTTTGCTGCTTTATGTGCCGGCTAATTTCTTGCCTATCATGCAGCTCAACCTGTTGGGGCAAACCACTGAGGATACGCTCTGGACAGGCGTTCTGGGGCTGTATAACAGCGGTATGCAGGGCATTGCCGTTGTGGTGTTTCTTTGCAGTATGGCCGTACCGCTGATTAAGTTGTTGTGCCAGTTTGCGGTGTTGCTGAGCATTCGTTCAGATATAGGTCGCAGCTATGGCCTGCTGCTCTATCGCATTTATCACCATATGCGTGAGTGGGGCATGCTCGAGGTTTATCTGATGGGCATCCTAGTCGCCATCGTGAAACTGGCCGATATGGCCGACTTGCGCATCGGGTTGGGATTGTTCTGCTTTATTGCACTTCTGCTGGTACAGGTCTGGTTGGAGGTGACGATGTCACCGCATCAGATTTGGCAAGCCTTGTCCGAAGAGGATCAACATGCGAGCGATTGATGCCGGACTGTTGATTTGCCACGAGTGCCACCAACTCAACGCTGCTCAGGCTGAAGAAGGTAAACAATTCTGTAGTCGTTGCGGTGCGCACGTCCACTCGCGCCGGCCGAATAGTCTGGCGCGCACTTGGGCGCTGTTGTTGACCGCTGCTGTGTTGTATATCCCAGCCAACCTACTGCCGATTATGACTGTTAACACGTTAGGCCAGGGCCAACCCGATACCATCATGTCCGGTGTTATCGAGTTGATGGAGCACGGCATGCTGCCGATCGCGGCTGTCGTCTTCATTGCTTCGATTGTGGTGCCTACCTTCAAGTTAATCGGTATTGCCCTATTGCTGTACTCCATACAACGGCATCAACCAATGTCGCCTCGACAGCGCGTAATGATGTTTCGCTTTATCGAGTGGATAGGGCGCTGGTCGATGCTGGATATTTTTGTTATTGCAATATTGGTAGCTGTAGTCAACTTCGGTAGTTTGGCGAGTATTGTGCCTGGCTATGGCGCCACGGCTTTTGCCAGTGTCGTGGTGCTGACTATGTTGGCCGCTTTAACTTTTGACCCTCGCTTGATATGGGACAACACAGATTCGGATGACGACCATGAATGATTTGCCATTGGCCAAGACGCGCCCAGCATCAAACTGGTCGGCTATTTGGGTGTTGCCGTTGATTGCGCTGCTGATTGGTGGCTGGCTGGGCTGGCGTGCTTACAACGAAGCCGGTATCGAGATCCAGGTGATGTTTGCCAGTGGCGATGGTATTCAGCCAGGGAAAACTGAGGTGATCTTCAAAGGCATGCCAATCGGTAAAGTTACCGCGTTGGAACTGGATGACAGTGGCGAGCGGCGTGGTGTACGCGCCA
The DNA here is from genome assembly GCF_900113745.1 of Pseudomonas guineae. Classification (GTDB taxonomy): domain Bacteria; phylum Pseudomonadota; class Gammaproteobacteria; order Pseudomonadales; family Pseudomonadaceae; genus Aquipseudomonas; species Aquipseudomonas guineae. The sequence continues at coordinate 1,705 of NZ_FOQL01000008.1, forward strand.
CGCTGGAAATGGATAAGCGGGTCGAGGAGCACCTGCGTACCAATACACGCTTCTGGTTGGTCAAACCGAGCGTTTCGCTGGCGGGCATCACCGGGCTGGAAACCCTTGTTTCGGGTAACTACATCACTGCCAGTCCGGGCGATGGCGAGCCTACGCGTGACTTCACTGCGCTGAGCGAGCCGCCGCCATTGGCCGACACTGTTCCTGGTTTGCACCTAACCCTCAAGGCTGACCGGCTTGGCTCGCTGAATAGGGACAGCCCCGTTTTCTATAAGCAGATCCAGGTGGGGCGAGTGAAGAGTTATGCCTTGGTTGAAGACCAGAACTTTATCGAGGTGAAAGTATTCATCGAGCCAGAATTTGCGCCTCTGGTGCGCAAACATACGCGTTTCTGGAATGCCAGCGGTGTATCCATCGACGCTGGGCTTTCAGGCATAAAGGTGCGCACGGAGTCGCTGGCAAGCATCGTTGCAGGGGGGATTGCCTTCGCCACTCCTGATCATCGCAAGGACAGTCCACCGACTGATCCAAGCCTGCCATTTCGTCTCTATGAAGATTTCGACAGTGCCCAGGCTGGTATTCGTGTCTCGCTCAAACTGCATGAGTTTGAAGGGCTTGAGCCGGGGCGTACGCCTGTTATGTACAAGGGCATTCAGGTCGGCCACCTGAAGACCTTTAAGGTTGATGATGATCTCAGTGGCGCTCAGGTTGAGTTGATGCTCGACCCGCGCACAGAGGATTACTTAGTCGAGGGCACTGACTTCTGGATGGTCAAGCCATCCATATCCCTGGCAGGTATTACTGGGCTGGAGGCGCTGGTCAAAGGGAATTACATTGCGATTCGCCCGGGTGAACAGGGCGCAGAGCCGCAGCGTGACTTTGTCGCAAGAGCCAAGGCGCCGCCCCTTGATTTGGCATCTCCTGGCTTGCATTTGGTGCTGTTTAGCGACGTGCGTGGTTCTTTGGAAGTTGGGAGCCCGATTCTGTTCAAGCAACTTAAAGTCGGCTCGGTGCAGAGCTATCAATTGTCACGGGATAACAAGCAAGTGGCGTTTGGCGTGCACATTGAGCCTGAGTATGCGCACCTGGTTAACAGCAGCACGCGTTTCTGGAATGCCAGCGGTATTACCTTGAAAGGCGGGTTGTCCGGTGTCGAGGTCAAGAGTGAGTCGTTGCAGACGCTGCTGGCAGGTGGTATTGCGTTTGAAACACCAAATCCGCAGGCGGCGAAGAGTGGCAAACGAGTGCAGCGTTTCGCCCTGTATAGCAGCCAGGACACTGCCCTCGAGAAAGGTATCGCCTTGACCATACGGGTACCCCGTGGTGACGGCCTGAGTGAGGGCACGGCGATTCGTTATAAAGGGCTGGATGTTGGTAAGGTCGAGCGCATTGAGCTGACGGATGATTTGCAGGCGGTGATTCTGCATGCGCGTGTGACCCAGGCCACTCAACAGATTGCCCGTGCCGGTACACAGTTCTGGGTGGTCAAACCGGAGGTCAGTCTGACCCGTGCGGCTAATCTGGAAACCCTGGTCAGCGGGCAATACCTAGAGGTGCGGCCGGCGAATAAAAGCGGTGCGGTACAAACCAACTTCACTGCTGCTGAGTCGGCCCCGACGCAGAATGCCCGTGAGCAGGGGTTACGTTTGGTACTGAGTGCGGCGCGCCGAGGCTCGATCAAGCCGGGTGTGGTGGTCAGCTACCGTGAAGTGCCGGTGGGCAAAGTGACACATTTCGAGCTAGGCCCGACATCGGATCGGGTGCTGATACATATCCTGATCGAGCCACGTTATGCGCCGTTGGTGCGCAGCGCGAGTCGTTTTTGGAATGCCAGCGGCATCGGTGTTGATGCGGGGCTGTTTAGCGGTGTGAAAGTGCGTACTGAGTCGCTGGAGGCGTTATTGGAGGGCGGTATTGCCTTTGCCTCGCCGGACAACCCGCAGATGGGGGGGCCAGCTCGGCCGGGGCAGACCTTTGCCTTGCACGATGAGGTGAACGAGGAGTGGTTACGCTGGGCGCCGAAGATAGCCCTGGAGCACTAACCGACAAGGGCCGCATTGCGGCCCTTGTGTTTTGCGGTGTACTGACGTGTATCCGCTTGGTGGGTTATGCAGCGTCTGGATGCTTCGTGTTATCGACGGTGCGTGCCTGCGCCGCTCACCCACCCTAGGCTTTAGGCGGGTTCGGCTATTGCGCTGGTCTTTTCGACATTAGCCTTATCGCTGTCTCGGCGCTGGATATATTTCCAATCCGCTTCGTCGATATAGATGCCATTCGGCCCGCTGCCACCTTCCAAGTCGATGGCCACGTGGGCGGATACTTGCGGTTTTACCGACGCCAGAATTGGCACAAATCCCAGCTGCAAGCTGGTTTCGATCAACGCCTGCTGGTTCTTCTCGTCAATATCCGCCGCCTCGTCCAGGTAGTAAGGCAAGCGCACCTTGCCAGCCTGATCGCGGTCTATCAGGTGGAGCAACAGGTACATGTTGGTCAGTGCCTTGATGGTCATGGTGGTGCCGTTGGAGGCGGCGCCATCGATGTCGGTGTGGATCACCGGTTGGCCATGCACCTTGGTGATCTCGAAGGCCAGTTCGAAGAGGTCTTTCAAACCAAGCTGGTTGTGATTGGCGGCCACCAGGCGCGACAGGTATTCCTTGGCTTCATCGTTTTTGCTGTCCTGATCGCTGCTTTGCTGCAGGTCGAACACCGAGAGGGTTTCGCCTTTTTCATACTGACCGGCGCTGTGGATGATCTGGTCGATATGCTTGAGTGCGTCCTTGTTCGGCGCCAGGACGATGCGGAAGCTTTCCAGGTTGGAGACCTGGCGCTTGTTGATTTCGCGGTTGAACAGCGCCAGCTGGTGTTCGAGGTTGTCGTAGTCGCTGCGGATATTGCGCAGGGTACGGGCGATGTCGGTAACGGCGGCGCGGCGCGCTTTGGCCAGGGTGAGGGCTTCGTCCTGGCGGTGGGCGTAGGCGTTGACCAGCAAGTGCAAGCGACGCTCAACATCATCTTCACTGTCGAACTTGGCCACGCCCTTCAGGCGCACTTGCGCATAGAGCGCCTCGATCTGCCCGTCTATGCGCTGCAGGCTTTGCCAGGCGTCTTGGTAGTCGTTGAGCAGCGGCAGCAGGTTATCCAGGCTGTCATCAATAGGGTCAGTGAATGGTGTGCCGAAGGGCAGGTCCGCCGGCAGTAACTGGCGACGGCGCAAGGCGTCTTCCAGCGTGCGCTCCTTGGCTTCCAGGTCGGCGAGTTGACGGCCGACCAGTTGCAGCTTGGCGGAGAGCTGCTGTACGCGTTCGGTAAAAGCATCCGAGGTGCGCTTGAGTTCGTCCTGGGCCGCTTCCAGCTGGGCCAGCTGTTCCAGTTTGCCGTTTTCTTCGACAGCCAGGGTTTGGCTGCGGCGGAAGTCTTCCAGGGCCTTCTGTGCATCCAGTACGGCCTGATACAGCTGCTCGGCTTGGGCCTTACTCGCCGCACGGTCCGAGGCAACGGCCTGCTGGGTTTTCAGTTGTTTGTATTCGCGGTCGAGGCGGTCTTTTTGATCACGCAGGGCCGCGCGGTCGGCCAGCGCTTGCAAGGCGGGTGGTTCGATATGCGAGAGGTCGATGGACAGGCCCGGCACCTCAAAATGTTCGCCTTTGAAGCCATCGAGAATGGCTTCCAGGGATTTCACCCAAGCATCGCCCTCAGCAACCTGAATGCCTTTTTCACCCAGCGGTAGGCTGAATAACTGGCCGTTGAACAGGCGCATCAGACGATCGACGCCGGCCTGGGAGAATTCTTCGCGCAGGCGTGAGTAGCTGTTGTTGTCGGCGTGTTCGAGCTGCTGCTTCACCGATTTTAGGCGTTTTTCCAGGTCGCGTAGGCGCTCATCTAAATCTTCAGCGGAGAATTGCCGCGACTGTGCCAGAGCACCGGCCAGTTCGTCGTGGGCGTCTTTGGCGGCGAGCAGTTGTGCTTCCAGTACTTTGGCATCATTGACCAGGGCGAAGCGGTTTTTCAGTACCGCCAACTCACCCAGCCAGCGCTGAATTTCGCTGATATGGCGCTCCATGCGCATCAGCTCGGCGGTGCCGCCACGCTGCTCATGTTGCAGGCCGTCTTGTTCGCCTTGGTAGTGCTCGGCCTGGATCACCAGCTCCTCGCGCCGCGCGCCGGCATAGTCCTGCCAGGCGCCCAGCAGTGAGTCGAGCAGCGGCGAGATACGGTGCAGTTTGCCGCGCAGCAGTTCGCGTTGGCTGACACCGGCCGCCAGGGCTTCGATCAGCGGGCCGGCGGTGACCAGTGCCTGGTAGTCCTGCTCCATGCGCCGCACGTCACGGAAGGCTTCCTCGGTGGCGGCGATGTAGTCGACGCTGCCCGAGCGCAGGCTGTGTTCGAAGGCGTCGAGGAACAGCTGCTTGAGTTTGGCGGCAGTGATCTCGCGCATGTGCAGCAGGTTGATAAACAGTGCGCGGAAGGTCTTCAGGCTCTGCTCGCTGGTGGAACGCAGCGGAATCAGGGTCAGGTCCAGCGGCACCGAGGTGTGCCCGCCGACTAGCAAGCGGCGCAGTTCCTCGGGCTTGAGTTCGTAGGCCTTGATGCCTTCGCGCTCCAGGGCATTGAACAGTTCGCGTTGGCGCAGACAGGTGCCGTTTTTCTGGTAGTGCTGAAGATCCAGGGTGCCTTGGTAGGCGAAGAACTGGTGGCCGAAACCACCGCCCGGACCGCGTCCGGCCACGCCGATCACATGGGGGCCGTGGGGTAGTACCACCTCAACCAGAATGTAGCTGGTGTCACTGGCGAAGTAGAACTTGCGCGATTGCTCCAGGCTGTATTTGCCGAAGCTCATGTCGGACATGCGCGCCAGAATCGGGAATTGCAGGGCGTTGATCGAGGCGGATTTGCCCAGGTTGTTGGCGCCATACACCGACAGCGGATTTTCCAGCGGGAACAGGCCGAGGCTGTAGCCGGCGGTATTCAATAGGGCGAAGCGGCGGATGCCGTAGCGTTCCTGGCTCATGCGTCGATCTCCTGGGCAGCACGTTCTTCGGCCATGGCGCGGGCCAGGGCGTCTTCTTCGGATTCGTCCATGTCAGCTTCGGCGAGGCTGATGATTTCGTCTTCTTGTTCATCGTCGAGCAATACAGGGGTGGGCAGTGGCAGGCTGCTGTGCAGGGTGGCCGCGAGGTCGCGGTCCTGTTGCACACTCAGGCACACATCGAGGAAACGGTGCATGGGCGCGAGAAAGCGGTAGATGCCGTTGTCCTCGCTGGCAAAGCCCAGCTGTGTCAGGCGGCGCATGACTTTTTCTTCCAGCTCTTCAACGCTGGTGACTTCGGCCTGGAGGAACAGGTCGCGGTACTTGTCCAGCAGCGCAGGCAGTTCGTCACGGCCGAGGCTACCGCCATCGAGCACGGCCAGCGGGTCGCGGCCTTGGTCGGCCAGATGCTCCACCAGAATAAAGGTGAACAGTGCCAGACGCTGGGCGGTCTTGTTGACCTGCGCGCCCATTTGCTCAGGGACGAAGTAGTAGAAGCCGCGGCTGTCGCAGGTCAGCTCATAGCCCAGAGCTTTGAACAGCGCGCGGTACTGGTCCTGCAGGTTGGACAGCTGAGCATACAGCTCCGGGTCGCGGCGGCTGACGTGGTAACCCTTGAACAGCTCACGGAAGATCGGAGCAAGTTGGGTCAGTTCTTTCAGGTCGATATTCATACGCAATGCTCGCAGGCAGTCGTAGGGTGGAAAACCGTGTTTTCCACCGGGCAGTCGGAGGTGGTGGACAAGCTGCGCGTTGTCCACCCTACGCAAGATTCAAGCATGGGGGCTGCTCAGCAAGGCAAAGGAACTTAGGCTGAGCTGATGCTCGGCAGTCAGATAGTCGCGGCGCTCAAGGCGCTCGCGTTGGAAGCGAGCGTCGCGCGAGAGGCGTGAAAACCAGTAGAGCAATTCATCGGTGGCGCCTTCGGGCTCCTGCTCCAGCAGCCAGACCATCAGGTCAGGCAGCGGCAGCGCTTGTTCACAACGCTCGAGCATTTCGCGCGCGGTGCGTGGCGCGCGCGGGGCTTCGCCCTTGCGTGTGGTGTGAGCTTTGGGAAATTGCGCAGGCTTAGGTTCGAAGCGGGCCAGGGCATAAACATAAGCCTCGACCTGCGAGGCGGTGCCGAGAAAGGTGCTTTGCGGGCGGCTGAACAGCGGCAGGGAGGCCTGCGGCACGGCGTCCAGGCCTTTTTTACGGATTGCCGCCAGGGCCAGGGCTGCGCCACGGGTTACGGCGTTATGCCGGCGCGCCTCTTCGCGTAGGGGTAACAGCAGCTCGCGAGCACGGCGCAGGGTCAGCTGGGCGGTGGTCTGCATTTCCAGAATGCGCGCGTGGGTGCGCAATAGCAGGTCATCGTCAACCAGTTGGCCGAGGCGTTGCTGTTCGCTGAGCAAACGCAGCAATACATGTTCGACGCGGTACACGCCCTGTTCGAAGGCGCCGTCGGCGGCGACCAGCTGGATCATCGGCTCGACGTACTCATCCCAGGTCGCCAGTACTTCAGCGTAACGCTGACGCAGGGGGATCTGTCGGTCGCTGGTTTTGGCCCGGTCGGCCACGGCAACCAGCGCCTGCTCATCGTTGGCCAGCTTCTTCAGTACATCGCGTACGCGCATATCCAGCAGGCGCAGTTGGCGGGCCAGGTCGTTGGCGTCGCGCACCTCAAACGCATCCTTGATATAGCCCGCCAGGCGTTCGAGGTGACGCAAGTAGGCTTCAATCTCCAGGCACAGGCCCAGGCGATGCTCGCGGCGCAGGTAGGCGAGGAAGTCGTGAATCTGCGCATTCAGCTCAAAGCGATTAGGGCTCTTGGCCACCGGCACCAGGATATCCAGGCGGATCCACTGGTCGAGCAGTGCGGTGATGTCGGTTGGCGTGCTTTCAGGCAACTGCGTACCGAGTTGGTTGCGCAGCTCAACCAGGCTCAAGGTACCGGTATCAAAGCGCTCACAGAGCGGCTCAAGCAACGACCAGTGTTCAGCAAGGGCGCGCAATACGCGCTTGGGATCAATCATCGGGGCATCCGCTCCGCGGGCTTTGCGCTAAAAATTGGCGATTGTACTGCATGCTATGGCCAAGCCTTGAGTGTCAGTTATCGGCTGCTGCACTGCCGTTTGTCATGTCGCTGTCATCGCGTATAGGGATCCTGTCAGCCTGTGGCTGGCGCTGCATGGCCGGGGGGATTACCTGTATGTGCCATTAGTGGATATGTAATCGACGAAATACCCCCCTTGCTCTTTCGATATGCGCCGGTTGTCGGCACAATTCGCCCCCACTTTTCGGGGAGGGATCAGCATCGCTGATTGCCTGCCTGCCGACCTTGCATAGGCATCGAGATGATCAAGACACCTTACTACCTCATCGATAAGCAAAAGCTGCTGGGTAATCTGGAGAAGATCGCCTATGTCCGCGAGCACTCAGGCGCCAAGGCGCTACTCGCGCTTAAGTGTTTCGCCACCTGGTCGGTGTTCGACCTGATGCAGCAGTACATGGACGGCACCACCTCGTCTTCCTTGTACGAGCTCAAGCTCGGTCGGCAGAAGTTCGCCGGTGAAACTCATGCGTACAGCGTGGCGTGGGCTGACGATGAAATCCCTGAGATGCTGGCTAACTGCGACAAGATCATCTTCAACTCCATCGGCCAGCTTGAGCGTTTTGCCGAAGCCTCTGCCGGCAAGGTGCGTGGCCTGCGCGTTAACCCGCAGGTGAGCAGCTCGGATTATTTGCTTGCCGACCCGGCGCGACCATTCAGCCGCCTCGGCGAGTGGGACCCGGAAAAGATCGCCACGGTGATGGATAAAGTCTCCGGCTTTATGTTCCACAACAACTGCGAGAACGGCAGCTTTGAGCTGTTTGATCAGATGCTCGGCACCATCGAAGAGCGTTTCGGCCATCTGCTGCAGCAGGTTGAGTGGGTCAGCTTGGGTGGCGGTATCCACTTCACCGGCGAAGGCTATCCGCTGGATCAGTTCTGCGCGCGGCTCAAGGCCTTCTCCGAGCGTTTCGGCGTGCAGGTGTATCTGGAGCCGGGCGAAGCGGCGATTACCCTGAGTTCCTCGCTGGAAGTCACGGTGCTCGACACTCTCTACAACGGCAAGCACTTGGCCGTGGTCGACAGCTCGATCGAAGCGCACCTGCTTGATCTGCTGATCTACCGGCTCAACGCCAAGATGGAACCCTGCACGGGCGAGTACACCTACATGGTGTGCGGTAAGTCGTGCCTGGCAGGCGATATCTTCGGTGAGTACCAATTCGATCGTCCGCTGACCATCGGCGATCGTCTGTCGTTTATCGACGCTGCGGGTTACACCATGGTTAAGAAAAACTGGTTTAACGGCCTGAAAATGCCGTCCATCGTGGTGAAGCAACTCGACGGTAGTGTTGAGGTGGTTCGCGAATTTGGTTTTGACGATTACCTGTCCAGCCTCAGCTGACCGGTAGGGTGGGCAACGCTCTTTTTGTCCACCATTGCGATCGCAATGGTGGACGGATGAAGCGCCGTCCACCCTACGAGCTGACAACTGGCGGTTAAAGGAGAGATAAAGAAATTGAAAAAGAACGTTCTTATCATTGGTGCAGGAGGTGTCGCCAAGGTGGTGGCCCACAAGTGCGCACAGCACAACGACGAACTCGGTCGGATTGCTATCGCGTCGCGCAACATCTCCAAATGCCAGGCCATCATCGACAGCGTAAAGGCTAAAGGCAGCTTGAAGCAGCCGGCTGAAATTCAGGCCTATGCCCTGAATGCGCTGGATATAGAAGCAACCAAGGCACTGATCCGCGAAACTGAATCGCAGATCGTCATCAACGTGGGTTCCTCCTTCCTTAACATGTCGGTGCTGCGCGCCTGCATTGATACGGGTGTGGCCTACCTTGATACCGCTATTCACGAAGAACCGGGCAAGGTCTGCGAAACGCCACCTTGGTACGGTAACTATGAATGGAATCACCTGGCCGAGTGTCAGGATAAGGGCGTGACTGCCATCCTCGGGGTCGGTTTCGATCCGGGCGTTGTCAATGCCTATGCCGCACTGGCGCAGCAACAGTACTTTGACACGATCGAGTCGATCGACATCCTCGACGTCAACGCCGGTTCCCACGGCAAGTACTTCGCCACTAATTTCGATCCGGAAATCAATTTCCGTGAGTTCACCGGTCAAGTTTGGAGCTGGCAGAACAGCCAGTGGACCAGCAACAGCATGTTTGAAGTCAAGCGTACGGATGACCTGCCGGTAGTCGGTGAGCAGAGTCTCTATCTGACCGGGCATGACGAAGTGCATTCCCTGTCCAAGCACCTGAACGTACCTAACGTGCGCTTCTGGATGAGTTTTGGTGAGCACTACATCAACGTGTTTACTGTGCTCAACAGCCTGGGCCTGCTTTCTGAGCAGCCGGTTAAAACTGCTGAAGGCCTCGAAGTCGTACCGCTGAAAGTAGTCAAGGCTGTGCTGCCTGATCCGTCGTCGCTGGCGCCGGGTTACAGCGGTAAGACCTGCATTGGTGACCTGGTCAAAGGCACTAAAGATGGCAAGCCGACCGAGCTGTTTATCTACAACGTGGCCGACCATAAAGACGCCTATGTTGAGACCGACAGTCAGGGCATTTCCTACACCGCTGGCGTGCCGCCGGTAGCCGCTGCGCTGCTGGTGGCGCGTGGTGAGTGGGACGTGTCGCGTATGGCCAACGTTGAAGAGCTGCCGGCTGCGCCGTTCCTCAAGTTGCTCGACGTGATGGGTCTACCGACCCGGATCAAGGACAAGGATGGCGATCGTCCTTGGGATCAAGCGCTCTGATCGGCTAGCGCTAGCTCGATCGATTAGCCTGAAAACGCCCACCATTTTGGTGGGCGTTTTGCTTTCTGGTGCAAATTCACCGTCGCCTGTTGCGGGTGGATGTAAAGAGCGACATCCACCCTACGTGCAGGCTTGTGCGATCAAACCGTGGGAGGGGCTTTAGCCGCGATGGGGCGTTGGTGTGCGCCGCGCTTCCCGCCTGCGGCATTTCACGCGACAATCAACCCCTATCGACACGCGCCCCGACGTCGGGTGCGTGCTACGGCGACTCCGTGAGGAAACCAGCATGAGCAGCAGCGATCGCGTCATTATTTTCGATACCACCCTGCGCGACGGCGAGCAGAGCCCTGGCGCGTCCATGACCGGTGAGGAAAAGCTGCGCATCGCCAAGGCCCTGGAGCGTTTGCGTGTCGATGTGATCGAGGCGGGTTTCGCCATTGCCAGCCCGGGCGATTTCGCCGCGGTCAAGGCGATTGCTGACAGCATCAAGGACAGCACGGTGTGCAGCCTGTCGCGTGCCCTGGACGCGGATATCGACCGCGCCGCCGAAGCGCTTAAGGGCGCCAACTCCGGGCGTATCCATACCTTTATCGCCACCAGCCCGATTCACATGCAGTACAAGTTACGCATGCAGCCGGATCAGGTGGTTGAACAGGCTGTGCATGCGATTAAGCGCGCACGCAATCTGTGCAGCGATGTCGAATTTTCCTGTGAAGACGCCGGGCGTTCGGAGCTGGATTTTCTCTGCCGTATCGTCGAAGCCGCGATCGATGCTGGCGCGCGCACCATCAATATTCCCGACACGGTTGGCTATGCGATTCCGCATGAGTACGCAGAAACCATTCGCCAACTGCTTAACCGCGTACCCAACGCCGATAAAGCGGTGTTCTCGGTGCATTGCCACAACGATCTGGGTCTGGCCGTAGCCAATTCCTTGGCCGCGGTTGTGGCGGGTGCGCGGCAAGTGGAGTGCACCATCAACGGCCTCGGTGAGCGCGCCGGCAACGCCGCGCTGGAAGAGATCGTCATGGCGATCAAAACCCGTGCTGACCTGTTGGGCGTGCACACGCGCATCGATACGCCGCATATCCTCAGCACCTCACGCATGGTTTCCGGCATCACCGGTTTTCCGGTGCAGCCGAACAAGGCCATTGTCGGCGCCAACGCCTTCGCCCACGAGTCGGGCATTCACCAGGATGGCGTGCTCAAGCACCGCGAAACCTACGAGATCATGTCGGCTCAGTCAGTGGGCTGGCACACCAATAAGCTGTCGCTGGGCAAGTTGAGCGGGCGTAACGCCTTCCGCTCGCGCCTGGATGAGCTAGGGATCGTGCTGGCCGGGGAAAGCGAGCTGAACGCCGCCTTTGCCCGCTTCAAGGATCTGGCCGATAAGAAGCACGAGATTTTTGACGAAGACCTGCAAGCCCTGGTCTCCGACACCCTTAGCGAAGAAGCGCCGGAGCACTTCAAGCTGGTGACCCTGGACGTAGCGAGCAAGACCGGTGAAGTGCCGCAAGCCCAAGTGGTGATCAGCGTTGATGGCGCCGAGCACAAAGCCAGCGCTCATGGTTCAGGCCCGGTCGATGCGACCTTCAAGGCCATTGAGTCGGTCGCCTGCTCCGAGGCCAGCCTGCAGTTGTATTCGGTCAATGCCATTACTCAAGGCACCGACTCACAAGGTGAAGTCACCGTGCGTCTGGAGAAGGGCGGGCGCATCGTTAATGGCAATGGCGCTGATACCGACATTCTGGTGGCTTCGGCCAAAGCCTATATCAATGCGCTGAACCTGATGCAGGCTGGGCAAAAAGCTCACCCACAGGCGGCTGACGTTTGATCACAGAGCTACGTCGACGTGCCTACCTGAGCGCTATGCAGGTGGCCAGCTGGCTGCCGCGTGTTGAGTTGCCGTTTGCTGCGCTCTCGCGCCCTGAGCTGCTGCAACCGCTCGTTGAGCCCGAGCCCGCCGCTGCCGTGCCACAAGTAGTGGCTGAAGCGGTGCCAGCCTACGAGCCACCGCGTGCAGAAGCGGCCGTTGTCGCGCCAACGCCCCGCCCCAAGATTGAAGTGCCACGTCCGCAGCCTCAGGGGCGTATGGCCAAGGTTGAAGCTGCGGCAGTTGATGCCGAAACGCCAGTGGCGCCGCCAACGCCCGTCGCGCCTCCGCGTTTTGCCCTGCAATTGCTGCGCGCGGGTGCCTGCGCCGTGCTGGTTGAATTACCTACCGGTGAGCCGCTGCAGGGCCGCGACCCGGCGTATCTACTGCTCAAGGATCTGCTGCGCGCTGCCGGCTTGCCGGACAGCCCGCAATTGATTGGCGAGCCGGTGCGCTGGCCGCTGCTGGCGCGGGGCCAAATCGACCAAGGACCAGATGCGGCGCTGGAGTTTGTGCAAAGTTTTGTCGGTGCGCGCCTGGAAGAGCAGGAGCCTTGCAGCTGCTTGTGGCTGGTCGGTTTGCCGGCCATTCGGTTTGCCGGCGAGGCGGATGCTGATGCTTACAACCGCGAGTTACAGGTTGAAGGGCTCGGCGCTGCCTGGGCATTGCCAGGCCTGGAGTTGCTGATGGATGAGCCTGAGCGCAAGCGTGAGCTGTGGCAGGCCATGCGCCGCGTGCGCCAGCGCTGGTTGGCCGCTACGTGAATAGACCTTTTCCCGGCCTGTGGGCCGCGGTTCCTAACGCTTGCCGAGTCAACCTGAATGAGTGATGCAATCAGCTTTCGCCCGATGACCGCGGCGGATATCGATACGGTGCTGAAAATTGAATACGCCGCCTTCAGCCACCCCTGGACGCGCGGCATTTTTACCGACAGCCTGACGTCCTATAACTGCTGGGTGATGTTTGAGGGCGAGCAGCAAGTCGGTCACGGCGTAATCCAGATCATCATGGATGAGACGCACCTGCTCAATATCACCGTCAAGGCTGAAAGTCAGGGCCGCGGCCTGGGCCTTAAACTACTTGAGCACCTGATGCAGCAAGCTCAGGCGCAGGGGGCCAATGACTGTTTCCTCGAAGTGCGTGCGAGCAATCAGGCGGCTTATCGTCTCTACGAGCGCTACGGTTTTAACGAAGTCGGTAGGCGCCGCGATTACTACCCCGCTGTCGGTGGTCGCGAAGATGCGCTGGTGATGGTCTGCCCGCTGTTTGATTAGGGCATGCCGTGTGCCTGACACGATTGGCTACCGCGCGCGGCGTGATCCGCCGCTGACCTGACGCCGGGCTTGTCGCATACTGCGGCGCTGCCCTCAGCGGCAGTTGTGCTCGGCCCATTGCCTAAGGATTTGTCATGCGCTTGTCTGCTGCGTTGCTCGCGGTGTCTTGTCTATTTGCCGCCGCTCAGGCCTCCAGCGCCGAGCGCAGTTTTACCATCTTGCACACCAATGACTGGCAATCGCGCCTGCTCGGCTTTGGCCCGAACAACGAATACACCCCTGCTGCCACCGGCGATGATGACACCGTTGGCGGCGTCGCGCGCCTGGCCACCTTGCTGGCGCAGCGCCGTGCCGCCGCAGGCGAACAACCGGTGCTGCTGCTTGATGGCGGTGATTTCAGCATGGGCACGCTGTTTCACACCGTTACCCGCGAAACCGGTGGCGAACTGCGCCTGATGACCGAACTGGGTTATGACGCCGCGACCCTCGGTAATCACGAATTTGATTTTCGTCCGGCCGGCTTGGCCGCGATGATCAGCTCGGCGTACAAGATCAAGGGCGATGCGCTGATGCCGCTGCTGTCGAGCAACCTGGGTTTCGACCACGTGCGCAAGGAAGACGACAGCTTGCAGGCGCACGTTGAGGCTGGGCGCATCCTGCCGTACAAACTGATCGACAAGGGCGGTATCCGTTTTGGTCTGTTTGGCCTGCTCGGTAACAACGCCGTAGCCGTCAGCCCGATGATCAAGCCAGCGGTGTTTGCCGACCCGGTCGTGACCGCCCAGGCCATGGTTGCCAAGCTGCGCGAGGAGGGCGCCGAGGTGGTGATTCTGCTCTCGCACATGGGCGTGGTGCAGCAGGACGATGGCAACTGGCGCGGCGAAGAGGTTGAGCTGGTCGAGCAAGTACCAGGTATCGATATCGTGGTCGGTGGTCACTCGCACACGGCCCTGGCGCAACCTGTGCTGGTCAATGGCCGCACGCCAGTGATGCAGGCCGGCTCGGAGATCCAGCACCTGGGCGAGCTGCACATGCGTCTGTCGGCGGATGGTAAGCCGCAGGTTGTCGATTACCAGCTGCACCCAATCAACGACCAGATTGCCGGCAGTGCGGTGGTCACGGCCCAGGTTGAGGATTTTAAACAGATCGTCAGCGCGCAGATGCTGGCCCCCAAGGGTTACACCTTCGATCAGCCGCTGGCCAAGGTCGACAAGACCCTGACCCGCGAGTATGACGACCCGATCCTCGGCAATCTGGTCACCGATGCCCTGCGCCATGCCACGGGCAGCGATGTGTCCTTCACCGGCAATGGCACCATCCGCGACAATTTGATTCAGGGCCGCTATGGCGTGCAATCGGTGTCTGACTTGTTTCGCATCGCTCCGCTGGGTGTGGGGGAGTTCGATGATGCGCCGGGTTATCCGTTGATTAAGGTATATGTCACCGGCCATGAGTTGAAGAGTCTGCTTGAGGTGTTGCTGCTGGCGTATCAAGTGCGTGCAAGTAAAAGCTATTACCCGCGGGTGTCGGGGCTGCGCTTCAGCTACAACCCTTGGCGCGTGCCGTTTGACCGGGTCAGCCGGATTGAATTGGGCGACCCGCTCAAGGGCTACACGCCATTGGACCTGGCCGATCAGCGGCTCTACAGCATTGGTGCGACCAGCTATGTCGGCAGCTTCACCTGGCTGGTCAGCGACTTGACCAAGGGCTTGCTCAGCGTGCAGCCCAAGGATGCTCAGGGGCAGCCGCTGGCCGCGATCAAGGAGGCGATCATCGATGCCGACCCGCAGCAGCCCGGCGTGCAGGAGTACAAGGAGTGGCAGGGCCTGCTCGACCATATTCGCAGCTTGCCTGATCTGGATGGCGACGGCTTGGCCGACATTCCGACTCGGGGCGCAGCGGCCGAGCAACGCATGCGGCGTGAGCCGAGCCTGCAACCGGCTGAACTGTATCGCTATGCCGGAACGCTGCAGTGGGGCGTGAGCCTGGTGCTGCTGGCGGGCGTGCTGCTGATTGTCTGGCTGCTGCGCCGCCGTCGAACCTGAGCCGGTCGGCTGTGACTGCAGGGCGTGCATGCTTGTAAAAAGCCCGTGGCGCTCCTATGGTGCGCATCGACGAACCCGGGAATGAACCATGAGCGATCTACAGCACCTCTTCGATAACAACGCACGTTGGGCGGAGGCGATCAAAGAGGAAGACCCTGAGTTCTTCGAAAAGCTGGCCAAGCAACAGGTGCCGGAATACCTGTGGATCGGTTGTTCCGATGCGCGCGTGCCGGCCAATGAAATTGTCGGCCTGTTGCCGGGTGATCTGTTCGTGCACCGCAACGTGGCTAACGTGGTGCTGCACACCGACCTCAACTGCCTGTCGGTGATCCAATACGCGGTCGATGTGCTTAAGGTCAAACATATCCTGGTCACCGGTCACTACGGTTGCGGTGGGGTGCGGGCCTCGATGCAGGATGGCCAGCTCGGCCTGATCGATGGCTGGCTGCGCAGTATTCGTGACCTGTACTACGAACACCGTGAGCACCTGGCGCAATTGCCCAGCGAGGAAGAACAGGTCGACCGCCTCTGCGAACTCAACGTGATCCAGCAAGTGGCTAACGTCAGCCATACCACTATCGTGCAGAACGCCTGGCATCGCGGTCAGTCGCTGTCGGTGCATGGCTGCATTTACGGCATCAAGGATGGCCGCTGGAAAAACCTTAATGTGGCGGTCAGCGCTATGGAACAATTGCCGCCGCAATACCGCTTACGTCCGCTCGGGCAGAACTGAGGCATGCGGCACTCTGCACGTTATGCGATTGCTGGTCTGCTGCTTGCAACGCTTTGTTGGTCGGGTAATGCTTTGGTGGCGCGAGCCTTTGCCGGCGAGATCCCGCCGTTTGCCTTGTCGTTCTGGCGCTGGAGCCTGGCACTCGTCCTGTTGCTGCCTTTTGTAGCCAAGCCGCTGTGGTTACATCGTAGTGAGCTGCGTGCGGCTGGTTGGCGCTTGCTGGTGCTCGCCGGTGTCGGTATCGCCGCTTACAACAGCCTTTTGTATGCCGCCGCGCAAACCACCGCCGCGATCAACATCACCTTAGTCAACACCTGCCTGCCGTTGATGACCTTTATTGGCGCTGGCCTGTTACTCGGCGAGTGGCCACATCGACGCGCTTGGTGGGGTATGGCGGTAGCCGCGTGCGGTTTGCTGGTGCTGATCAGTAAAGGCAGCTGGGCCAGCTTAAGCGGCCTGGCATTCAACAAGGGCGATCTGGTCATGCTGCTGGCGGTGGCCGACTGGGCGCTCTATTCATTGTTGCTCAGGCGCTGGGCTGCTCATTTGCTGCCGATTCCGCCGCTGGCGCTGCTCGGTGTGTTGATGCTGCTGGGCGTACCGCTGATTCTGCCGTTTTACCTGTATGAGCTGGCTCAGGGGGCACATTTCAGCCTGAGCTTCGGCAATCTCGCCGCCATTAGTTACACCGCGGTCTTCGCCTCATTGCTTGCCTATCTCGCGTGGAACCACGCCATCCGCGTGCTTGGTGCAGCCAAAGCGGCGCTCTCCAACTACCTGATGCCGGTATTTACCGCCGTTCTGGGTTGGTTGCTGCTAGGGGAGGGGCTGCAGGGTTATCACTGGTTTGGCGCGGCGCTGATCTTTAGCGGATTGCTGCTCGGTACGCGGCGCTCGCTGTTGCGCTAAACGAGCCCTTCCACCGCTTGGCTAGAAGCGCCAAGTGGGCGGGGGGCTTCCTTCTTATTTAAAGGTCAGCACGTCGCGAGTCAGGTCGTCGATGACCGACTTCAGGTCGTCTGCGGTGATCGGTTGGCTATCATTGCTCAGGGTTTTACCAAAGCCCTTACGCACAACGCGCAGCATGGTTTTACCTGTTGTGGTATCGACCAGCTCGCCTTCCAGGTACAGCTCGGTGTTCTGATCGCGCGCGCCGCTGGCTGTCATGGCGCCGGCGAGCACCAAGGCAACCGGAATGATTTCATACGGCTTGAGGCCCTCGGTACTGGCAGTGACGCCGGTAATTGCACCGCGGAAGGCCAGGGTGCCTGGGCCAGCGCTGAAACCTACGGGTTTTAAGCGGCTAAACATGGCCTTAGACAAGCGGCTGTTGGTGTAAGCCAGCACATCCTGCAGGGTCTTCTGACTTAGACGCTCAGTAGGCAGCGGCTCAGGATGGAAGCGCACCGGTTGGTAGATGATGTTTTGATAGTTGGCCACATCGAACGACGGATCGACCCAGCGCAATACGGTGCTGCTACCGCTGGTCTTGGTAGAGCTCAAGCCCTCATAGCTGGACAGAAAGCCCGAGTATTGCGATTGATTAGCCGTCTTAGTTGTACAGCCGCCCAGTGCGACAACGACAGTTAACAGGCCACCTACCATCAATTTTGTTGTCTTCATCGATACAACTCCATGTGTGTGAACCGACTTTGTGTGAAAAAGATAAATCAATGGCTAGCCGCCTAATGTGTGGGGCGGTTGTACCGGCGCTGCGTTAACCGGGGGGCACGGCAAGGTGATAGCCACACGGAAGCCCTTGGCATTTCTGGCTAACTTCAAATAGGGTTGGGTCGATCTAGCCTAGCCGTAGTTAGCGCCACAGACTTGATCGTAAAGGGCGAAGAGAATCGAAACGGCTAACGTGCAGAATGCAAAGCGCAAGAAAATTTTACGGACGTCTTAACAATAGAGCTTTAGCGCTGTAAGTAGCGCCTTGCATGTAAGCACTTGATCAGGCGTGTAAATTTTCTGCGAAGAAGGGTTGACACATATGCCCAAGGCGCGAATAATGCGCGCCACTCGGCTACGTAGCTCAGCTGGTTAGAGCATAGCATTCATAATGCTGGGGTCCGGGGTTCAAGTCCCTGCGTAGCCACCAAACAAAACAAGGGTTTGCCGAAAGGTAAGCCCTTTTTTGTGCGCGCGAGTGACTACAAGGTGACTACGGCGTGCCCACGTCGATACCTTTGGCTTTCAAGTCAGCCCGGAGAGCCACAAGCTGCAGCTTGGCTATTTCAAGCTGGGTCGCAGCCATCTCATCAGCTATCGGCTGAAGCCGCTTGTACCAATATCCAAAACCAAAAAAGATCCCCAGCGTACCCAAGGTAGAAATTATCTGGGCGGACGTAACATAGGTTTCTTTGTCAGCCACAGCGACTTCAATCTGCTTCTCCAATGCCTTGAGCCGAGAAGCCTGTTCAACAGACAGAGCCTCCTTCGACTGTAATGACTCAATCTCAACCCAGTGTTCAAAAGCCACTCCGTTGGCAGCATTGGTCGCCCAGATAATTGTGCCAAAGGCAGAAATCAGCAGAACTAGAGAGAAGAGAGCGACAAACTTATAAAGATTATCCGTAGGAAGTGGAATCTTACTTTCCATGTAGCACCTCAGCTGAACTAAACGAGCCGAGTATGCCCGGATTCTTCTAATAAGCTGAATAGTCATGGAAGGGCCTTGTGCCCGCATTGAGCAAGCGGTGAAAGCCTTAGAGCCGACTCCAGATGATCAGGCGACAGATGTGCATAGCGCATGGTCATGGTGATGGAGGAATGCCCAAGGATGCGTTGCAGGCTGAGGATGTCGCCACCGCCCATCATGTAGTGGCTGGCAAAGGTGTGGCGGAGGATGTGAGTTAGCTGACCCGGCGTATCGAAGCCGCAGCGCTCATAGGCACCACGGAAAGCCGCCCTGCAGGACATAAAGAGCCTACCGGTTCCAGGCATAGCCACCTTTAACGCGGCCTCTTCCACTTCCTTGGGTATCGGCACCGATCGGGACTGGCGATTTTTGGTGCGGTGGAAATGCGCCTTACCTCCGAAGATGGCAGCACGCCCCAAGCTTTCGGCTTCATCCCAGCGCGCACCAGTGGCCAAACAAATCAGAGCAACTGGGTATGTGTGGTTGTTGCTGGATCGACGGCACTCTTCAAGCAGTTGGTTGATCTGTTCCAGGGTAAGAAACGACAGCTCTACTTGGTCGGTCTTGATCTGACGGATATTGGCCAGCGGGTTTACCCCAGTCCAGGCACCTAGACGGATCAGCTCAGAGAACACTGCCGACAGGTAGCGCTGCTCATGGTTGACGGTATGCGGTGAGGCTTCCTTTAAACGCGCCTGCCGATAACGCGCCCAAGCCAGCGATTCAAACTGTGATGCCTGCGGATTGCCCAACCGCTCGACAATCGCCTTGGTGCGGGAAAGTCGGGCTTTATGGTCTTTGAGTGAGCAGCCGTGCAGGTCATACCAGACATCCACCAAATCGGATAACCGATCATCCAGCGGTCGACCAGTCTGGTTGTAGGTGGCGAAGTAGTCCGACTCATATCGCTGGGCTGCAGCCTTGGTCAGAAAGCCTTTCTTACGAACACGTCGACCAATACGACCATTTTCGTAGAAGTCAGCCGTCCACGTTTTGCCGTCTTTACGTGCAGTCATACAGCCCGGCCCCAGCGAATATGCCGTTCCTCAAGGATGCCTTTGATGTGCTTATACAAGCCGTCTTCATCCATACCCTTAGCGGCATAGTGGTCGCGGATCACTGGCCAGCATTCCCAATCCTTGAGCCGGTGAAATGCTCGCCTAGCGCCCACTCGCTCCCGTGCCAGCAGGCTTACGAAGTTTCCCAAGAAGAGTTCCACATTCTTGCCAGAGAAGCCCCGCGAGGTCTTGTATTGACGCTTGTACTCAGTGCTATCAACCAGGGAATCAACCGGAAGGTCTACGCGCACGTCATCACGGAAAAGCGTCCAAATGGGCTCAAAGTAGCCAGGCCGGGCCAGTAGCTTGAACTGGCGCAAGCCATAGCGCCAAAGGCCGTCGAGGTGCGGAGCAAAGGCGGCGTAGCTGTTGCTGTCGATGGCTTGGCCGCTGTGCAGATCAACCGAGCCGCTAGCGAACTGTTGAATAACAGAATGGTGGTAGCGCAGCTCAACACGCCATACATCTTGAGTGGGGTCGTAATTCTCAGGGTCGTTTTCATCGAAGCTGTCACGGGCACGCCAGACACCTTCCCAGTAGTCGAGCTTGTCAGTGGCGCGGGCCTGTAGGGTTTTGTTGTAGATACCGAGCTGAACGCTTCCAGCGGAGCCGAACAGGAAGGATTGCCCCTTGCCGTAGGTCGCAGACTCTAACGTCCATTGGATCTCTTTAATGCCCGAAATATCACGCACAGCGCGTGAACGGCAATGCATCCGGGCGACTAGATCAGCAGGAGGCGTCCAACCTTGCAGGTCTAGGGCAAGGTGAACCGCACACTGGTTGCGCTCAATATGGGTCAGCACATGTTCTGCATAGTAATCGAGGCGCTGTTGCAGGCGCTCTGGCGAGAAGCGGTCGATTGCATGGGGCGACACTTCGATTTTCAAGTGCGGGCCGATGTTGTCTAGCTTGGCGTTGAAGTTCTTCACCAGCAGGATGATCCCCAGGTCAGCATTCTGGAGTTTGTACTGGTAGCCAGAGTCTTTACCCACACGGCCCGAATGCCAGCGCTGACCGGCGAAATCAACCAGGGTGCCAGGCTTGTCGAACAGCGCCATGATTTCCGGGCGGATCATGCCCCGGTACAGCTGGCGCACGGTGTCGACGCCACAGCGAAGCAGGCGAACGCCTGATAGGTCAATGAAGCCGATCTGGCCCGGATCAACAAACAACCGACTTGCCGGGTTTTCTAATCCGGTCTCTATGTCGAGTCTTGTGAAGTCTTTTGCCTTAGCCATTTTTCACCCAATACTCTGGTTTAATCTGGTTCTACTGTTTTGTTTATCTGACGTGCTACAGGGACGTCACCGGGCGCTCTCGGCGCGCCCGGCGAGGTCTCCCGCTGCGCGCAAACCCTCGCCGGGCCGCCAGAGCGA
>NZ_FOQL01000009.1 GCF_900113745.1 Pseudomonas guineae
ACATAGTCAGCGTGACCTGGGCAGTCAACGTGCGCGTAGTGACGAATCGAAGAGTTGTACTCAACGTGCGCAGTATTGATGGTGATACCACGAGCCTTCTCTTCCGGGGCGCTGTCGATCTTGTCGAAAGCAACAACGGCGCTACCGAAAACTTCGGAGCAGACGCGAGTCAGAGCGGCGGTCAGCGTGGTCTTACCATGGTCAACGTGACCGATGGTGCCAACGTTGACGTGAGGTTTGCTACGTTCAAATTTTTCTTTAGCCACGACAATTAACTCCTTGCCTAAAGGGCTGAATCAGCCTTGTTTTTTGGTTACAGATTCGACGATATGCGACGGAGCTGTATTGTATTTTTTGAATTCCATAGAGTAGCTTGCGCGACCCTGAGACATGGAACGGACGTCGGTTGCATAACCAAACATCTCGCCTAGCGGAACTTCGGCGCGAATAACTTTGCCGGAGACCGTGTCTTCCATACCCAAGATCATGCCGCGACGGCGGTTAAGATCGCCCATCACGTCACCCATATAGTCTTCAGGGGTAACAACTTCTACCGCCATGATCGGCTCGAGCAATTCACCGCCACCCTTTTGGGCCAGCTGCTTGGTTGCCATCGAAGCCGCTACCTTAAACGCCATCTCGTTAGAGTCGACGTCATGGTAAGAACCATCGAACACGATCGCCTTCAGGCCGATTAGCGGATAGCCGGCAACAACACCGTTCTTCATCTGCTCTTCGATACCCTTCTGGATAGCCGGGATGTATTCCTTCGGAATCACACCACCGACCACTTCGTTTACGAATTGCAGACCCTCCTGACCTTCATCAGCAGGAGCAAAACGAATCCAGCAATGACCGAACTGACCACGACCGCCGGACTGACGAACGAACTTACCTTCGATTTCACAGTTCTTCGTGATGCGCTCACGATAGGAAACCTGAGGCTTACCAATGTTGGCTTCGACGTTGAACTCACGACGCATGCGGTCGACCAGGATATCCAGGTGCAACTCGCCCATGCCGGAGATGATGGTCTGGCCAGTCTCTTCATCGGTCTTGACGCGGAAAGATGGATCTTCTTGAGCAAGCTTGCCCAGAGCGATACCCATTTTTTCCTGGTCATCCTTGGTCTTAGGCTCTACGGCAACCGAGATAACCGGCTCCGGAAAGTCCATACGAACCAAGATAATTGGCTTGTCAGCGTTGCACAAAGTCTCACCAGTGGTGACGTCCTTCATGCCGATCAAAGCTGCGATGTCGCCAGCGCGCACCTCTTTGATCTCTTCACGGGCGTTTGCGTGCATTTGCACCATACGACCCACACGCTCTTTCTTGCCCTTGACCGAGTTGATAACACCGTCGCCGGAGTTCAACACGCCCGAGTAAACACGAACGAAGGTCAGCGTGCCCACGAATGGGTCAGTAGCGATCTTGAACGCCAGCGCCGAGAACGGCTCACTGTCGTCTGCATGACGCTCCAGCTCGATAGTCTCGTCATCTGGGTCGGTACCCTTGATGGCAGGAATATCGCTTGGCGCAGGCAGGAAATCGATAACCGCGTCGAGAACAAGCGGAACACCCTTGTTCTTGAAGGAAGAACCACAAACAGCAAGAACGATCTCACCAGCGATAGTACGCTGACGCAGAGCGGCCTTGATTTCCTCGTTGGTGAGTTCCTCACCCTCAAGGTACTTGTTCATCAGCTCTTCATTGGCTTCGGCTGCAGCCTCTACCATGTTACCGCGCCACTTCTCAGCTTCTTCCAGCAATTCAGCCGGAATGTCTTTACGAACAGGAAGAGTACCCTTGTTCGCATCATCCCAATAGACAGCTTGCATGTTGATCAGATCAATCTGACCCTGGAAGTTGTCTTCAGAACCGATAGCCAACTGAATCGGCACGGGAGTGTGACCGAGGCGCTGCTTAATCTGAGCTACTACACGCAGGAAGTCCGCACCAGCACGGTCCATCTTGTTTACGTAAACAAGACGTGGAACGCCGTACTTGTTGGCTTGGCGCCATACAGTTTCCGACTGAGGCTCAACACCCGAGGTGCCGCAAAACACAACGACAGCGCCGTCGAGTACACGCAGGGAACGCTCAACTTCAATGGTGAAGTCTACGTGGCCCGGGGTGTCGATGACGTTGAAGCGATGCTCATCTTTGTATTGCTTCTCAGAACCTTTCCAGAAGGCAGTGATAGCAGCAGAAGTAATGGTAATACCACGCTCCTGCTCCTGCACCATCCAGTCTGTGGTCGCGGCGCCATCATGCACCTCGCCCATTTTGTGGCTTTTGCCAGTGTAAAAAAGGACGCGCTCAGTAGTGGTGGTTTTACCAGCATCCACGTGAGCCACGATACCAATGTTACGGTAGCGATTAATCGGGGTAATACGAGCCATAAAGCCCTCGCAAATTTAGAAGCGCAAAAATTAGAAGCGGTAGTGCGAGAAAGCCTTGTTGGCCTCAGCCATACGGTGCACGTCTTCACGCTTCTTAACTGCAGCACCTTTGCCTTCAGCGGCATCCATCAACTCACCAGCTAAGCGCAGAGCCATAGACTTCTCGCCGCGTCTGCGGGCGTAATCTACCAACCAGCGCATGGCAAGAGCATTACGACGGGACGGACGAACTTCGACCGGAACCTGGTAAGTAGCACCGCCTACACGGCGCGACTTCACTTCGACCAGCGGAGCGATGGCGTCGAGAGCTTTCTCGAAGATTTCCAGGGGATCGCTGTTCTTGCGCTCTTTAACCTTCTCCAGGGCGCCATAAACGATACGCTCGGCAACGGCTTTCTTGCCGCTTTCCATCACGTGGTTCATGAACTTGGCCAGGATTTGGCTTCCGTATTTTGGATCATCAAGCACTTCGCGCTTGGCTGCTACACGACGTCTTGGCATTTGATAAGCCCTCAAACGGTCTTCAGGTTAGCCCGGGACTGCACCACAGAGGGTGGACGCCCGACCTTACTCTTATCGACTCAGAAAAATAGAAACTCGTTATTCAGTACTAGCGGCTATTACTTCGGACGCTTGGTACCGTACTTCGAACGACCCTGCTTACGGTCTTTAACGCCGGAAGTATCCAGCGAACCGCGCACGGTGTGGTAACGAACACCTGGCAAGTCTTTTACACGACCGCCACGAATCAGTACGACGCTGTGCTCTTGCAGGTTGTGGCCTTCGCCGCCGATGTACGAGGAAACCTCGAAACCGTTGGTCAGACGCACACGGCATACTTTACGCAGTGCCGAGTTAGGTTTTTTCGGCGTAGTGGTATACACGCGAGTGCACACACCACGACGCTGCGGGCAGTTCTGCAGCGCAGGCACGTCGGATTTCTCGACGATACGCTTACGCGGCTGACGTACCAGCTGGTTGATAGTTGCCATCTTAAGCTCCACTGTTGTCTTGCGACGCTATTACCCTACATAAACAAAATGGCAGAGCACGTGCCCTGCCAAATTTAGGGGTGCATGAGTCTAATGAGACTCACCGCCCCAGTCAAGACAAAGCCCCGCTACCGAAGTAGCAGGGCTTTGTACTTAATTACCGCTGGAGTTGAGCGCTTCGGTCAGTGCAGCTTCCACTTCACTGGCACTAACGCGTACTGGCTTGTCTGCTTCACGCTTGCGCTTGCGCTCAGCGTGGTAGGCCAAACCGGTACCGGCCGGGATCAAACGACCCACAACCACGTTCTCTTTCAAGCCGCGCAAGTAGTCGCGCTTGCCAGTAACCGCAGCCTCGGTAAGAACCCGAGTGGTTTCCTGGAAAGAGGCCGCCGAGATAAACGACTCGGTGGACAACGACGCCTTGGTAATACCCAACAGTACGCGGTTGTACTTGGCAATGAACTTGTCGTCTGCAGCCAGACGCTCGTTCTCACCCAGCACCGCTGTCAACTCCATCTGGTCGCCCTTGATGAAGGTGGAATCGCCCGACTCAGCCACTTCAACCTTGCGTAACATCTGGCGCAGGATGGTTTCGATGTGCTTGTCGTTGATCTTCACGCCCTGCAGGCGGTACACGTCCTGGATCTCGTTGACGATGTACTTGGCCAGCGCACTAACACCCAGCAAACGCAGGATATCGTGCGGATCGCTCGGACCGTCGGAGATGACTTCACCCTTATTGACCTGCTCACCTTCGAACACGTTCAGGTGACGCCACTTCGGAATCAGCTCTTCGTAAGCATCGCTGCCATCATTTGGTGTGATGACCAGACGACGCTTACCCTTGGTTTCTTTACCGAAGGCGATGGTGCCGCTGATTTCTGCGAGGATCGACGCTTCTTTCGGGCGTCGCGCTTCGAACAGGTCAGCAACGCGCGGCAGACCACCGGTGATGTCACGGGTTTTCGATGTCTCTTGCGGGATACGCGCGATAACATCACCCACGCCCACTTGAGCACCGTTCGCCACACCTACCAGGGCGTTAGCCGGCAGGAAATACTGAGCCATTACGTCGGTACCTGGCAGCAGCAGATCCTTACCATCTTCACCCACCATCTTCACGGCAGGACGGATGTCCTTGCCGGCAGCCGGACGATCTTTCGGATCGAGGACTTCGATGTTGGTCAAACCCGTCAATTCGTCGGTTTGACGCTTGATGGTGATGCCTTCTTCCATGCCCACGTAGGTCACGGTACCTT
Organism: Pseudomonas guineae; assembly: GCF_900113745.1. GTDB lineage: Bacteria > Pseudomonadota > Gammaproteobacteria > Pseudomonadales > Pseudomonadaceae > Aquipseudomonas > Aquipseudomonas guineae. The sequence continues at coordinate 4,654 of NZ_FOQL01000009.1, forward strand.
TCATTTCGGTAACGATAGGGTGGGTGTGCGGGTCCCACTTGGCGACGATTGCGCCAGCATCGACCTTGTCGCCTTCCTTCACGGAAATCACAGCACCATACGGCAGCTTGTAGCGCTCACGCTCACGACCGAACTCGTCGGCAATCGCCAGCTCACCGGAGCGGGAAACCGCCACCAGGTTGCCGTCGAGACGCTCAACGTGCTTGAGGTTGTGCAGACGAATCGCACCACCGTTCTTCACTTGTACGCTGTCAGCAGCCGAGGTCCGGCTGGCCGCACCACCGATGTGGAACGTACGCATGGTGAGTTGGGTACCCGGCTCACCAATCGACTGGGCAGCGATAACACCAACTGCTTCACCGATGTTGATCTGGTGGCCACGAGCCAGGTCGCGACCATAGCACTTGGCGCAGATGCCGTAGCGCGTTTCACAGCTGATCGGCGAACGCACGATTACTTCGTCGATACTGTTCAGCTCGATGAACTCAACCCACTGCTCGTCGACCAAGGTGCCAGCCGGCACGATGACGTCTTCGGTGCCAGGCTTGAATACGTCACGGGCAATGACTCGACCCAGAACGCGCTCACCCAACGGCTCTACAACGTCGCCGCCTTCAATGTGCGGCGTCATTAGCAGGCCGTGCTCAGTGCCGCAATCGATTGCAGTCACTACCAGATCCTGTGCCACGTCAACCAGACGACGGGTCAGGTAACCGGAGTTAGCGGTTTTCAACGCGGTATCCGCAAGACCTTTACGAGCACCGTGCGTGGAGATGAAGTACTGCAGTACCGACAGACCTTCGCGGAAGTTCGCGGTGATCGGCGTTTCGATGATCGAGCCGTCCGGCTTGGCCATCAGACCACGCATACCGGCGAGCTGACGGATCTGCGCAGCAGAACCCCGCGCGCCGGAGTCGGCCATCATATACATCGAGTTAAACGACTCTTGTTCAACAGTATTGCCATCACGATCAACCACTTTCTCTTTCGAGAGGTTAGCCATCATCGCTTTGGATACTTCGTCGTTGGCCTTGGACCAAAGGTCGATCACTTTGTTGTACTTCTCGCCCTGGGTTACCAGGCCGGAGGCGTACTGCGATTCGATCTCTTTAACTTCCTCGGTGGCAGCGTCAATGATGCGCGCCTTCTCATCCGGGATCACAAAGTCGTTCACACCGATCGACACACCAGAGATGGTCGAATAGGCAAAACCGGTGTACATCAGCTGGTCGGCAAAGATCACGGTGTCTTTCAAGCCAACGGTGCGGTAGCACTGGTTGATCAGCTTGGAGATCGCCTTCTTCTTCATCGAATGGTTGACCACGTCATACGACAGGCCATCCGGTACGATTTGGAACAGCAGCGCACGGCCGACAGTGGTATCGACAATACGGGTGTTCTTGGTGATGGTGCCGTCACGGTCCTTGATCACTTCGTTGATGCGCACTTTTACGCGAGCATGCAGCGAGGCTTGGCCGCCACGGAAAACCCGGTCAACTTCCTGCAGATCAGCGAATACCCGACCTTCGCCTTTGGCGTTGATCGCTTCGCGGGTCATGTAATACAGACCCAGCACCACGTCCTGGGACGGCACGATGATCGGCTCACCGTTGGCAGGCGACAGGATGTTGTTGGTCGACATCATCAACGCACGCGCTTCCAGCTGGGCTTCCAGCGTTAGCGGTACGTGAACAGCCATCTGGTCACCGTCGAAGTCGGCGTTGTACGCGGCGCAGACCAGCGGGTGCAGCTGAATCGCTTTACCTTCGATCAGAACCGGTTCAAACGCCTGGATGCCCAGACGGTGAAGGGTTGGCGCACGGTTAAGCAGCACTGGGTGTTCGCGAATCACTTCGGCGAGAACGTCCCACACCTCTGGCAGCTCGCGCTCAACCATCTTCTTAGCAGCTTTGATGGTGGTGGCGAGGCCGCGCATTTCCAGCTTGCCGAAAATGAACGGCTTAAACAGCTCGAGGGCCATTTTCTTCGGCAGACCGCACTGGTGCAGACGCAGAGTCGGGCCTACGGTAATTACCGAACGACCGGAGTAGTCCACGCGCTTACCGAGCAAGTTCTGACGGAAACGACCTTGCTTACCCTTGATCATGTCAGCCAAGGATTTCAGCGGACGCTTGTTCGAGCCAGTGATGGCGCGACCACGACGACCGTTATCAAGTAGGGCGTCGACCGCTTCCTGCAACATGCGCTTTTCGTTGCGCACGATGATGTCCGGCGCAGACAGATCAAGCAGGCGCTTCAAACGGTTGTTACGGTTGATCACGCGGCGATACAGATCGTTCAGATCCGAGGTCGCGAAGCGGCCACCGTCCAGCGGAACCAGCGGACGCAGATCTGGCGGCAGAACCGGCAGAACGGTCAACACCATCCACTCAGGCAGGTTACCTGAGCTCAGGAAGGCTTCCATCAGCTTCAAACGCTTGGACAGCTTCTTGATCTTGGTTTCCGAGTTGGTTTGCGGAATTTCTTCGCGCAGACGGCCAATCTCGTGCTCCAGGTCGATCGCGTGAAGCAGCTCGCGAACGGCTTCAGCACCCATGCGGGCGTCAAAGTCATCACCGAACTCTTCGAGGGCTTCGAAGTACTGCTCGTCGTTCAGCAACTGGCCTTTCTCAAGGGTGGTCATGCCTGGATCGATAACGACGTAGCTCTCGAAATAGAGAACGCGCTCGATATCACGCAGGGTCATGTCCATCAGCAAACCGATACGGCTCGGCAGTGATTTCAAGAACCAGATGTGAGCAACCGGCGAGGCCAATTCGATGTGCGCCATGCGCTCACGACGAACCTTGGCCAGCGCTACTTCAACGCCGCACTTCTCGCAAATCACACCGCGATGCTTCAAGCGCTTGTACTTACCGCACAGGCACTCGTAATCCTTTACCGGGCCAAAGATCTTGGCGCAGAACAGGCCATCACGCTCAGGCTTGAACGTACGGTAGTTGATGGTTTCCGGCTTTTTAACTTCACCGAACGACCACGAACGGATCATCTCAGGCGACGCCAACGCAATACGGATTGCGTCGAACTCTTCGACTTGACCCTGGTTTTTCAGCAAATTCAGTAGGTCTTTCAAGGCCTTTCCTCCTGGCGGAGCAGAGAGCGGGCTATGCAGCCGCGCTCTCGATTCGCGTCACGTGTTATTCGGTTTCCAGATCGATGTCGATACCCAGCGAACGGATCTCTTTGATCAGTACGTTGAAGGACTCGGGCATGCCCGGTTCCATACGGTGATCACCGTCCACGATGTTTTTGTACATCTTGGTACGGCCGTTCACGTCGTCCGACTTCACGGTCAGCATTTCCTGCAGGGTGTAGGCGGCGCCGTAAGCTTCCAGAGCCCAGACCTCCATCTCCCCGAAGCGCTGACCACCGAACTGCGCCTTACCACCCAGCGGCTGCTGGGTAACCAGGCTGTAGGAACCCGTGGAACGCGCGTGCATCTTGTCGTCCACCAGGTGGTTCAGCTTCAGCATGTACATGTAGCCAACAGTAGTCGGACGCTCAAACAGGTTGCCGGTGCGACCGTCAACCAGCTGCATCTGACCGCTCTCTGGCAGATCCGCCAGCTTGAGCATGGCCTTGATCTCAGTTTCCTTGGCGCCGTCGAACACCGGAGTGGCCATCGGTACACCGCCACGCAGGTTTTTTGCCAGGTTGAGGATTTCCTGATCGCTCAGCTCATCCAGACTTTCCTGACGACCGCCGATCTCGTTGTAGATCTGCTGCATAAACTTACGCAGCTCGGCGACCTTGCGCTGCTCTTCGAGCATGCGGTTGATCTTCTCGCCCAGGCCTTTAGCCGCAAGGCCAAGGTGGGTTTCGAGGATCTGCCCAACGTTCATACGCGAAGGTACGCCCAGCGGGTTGAGAACGATGTCGACCGGCGTACCGTTGACGTCGTGCGGCATGTCTTCAACCGGCATAATCACCGAGACCACACCCTTGTTACCGTGACGTCCGGCCATCTTGTCACCCGGCTGGATGCGACGGCGGATAGCCAGGTAAACCTTGACGATCTTCAGCACACCTGGAGCCAGGTCATCGCCCTGCTGCAGCTTGCGCTTCTTATCTTCAAACTTGTCGTCGAGCAGCTGACGACGATCGGAAATATAAGCCTGAGCCTTTTCCAGCTGTTCGTTCAGTGCATCTTCAGCCATACGCAGCTTGAACCACTGCCCGCGCTCAAGACCGTCGAGGAACTCGTCGGTGACTTCGGCGCCCTTCTTCAGGCCCGCACCGCCTTCGGCTTTTTTGCCAACCAAGGCGGAACGCAGACGCTCGAAGGTTGCACCTTCGACAATACGGAACTCTTCGTTGAGGTCCTTACGGATCTCGTCGAGCTGGCTCTTCTCGATCGACAGCGCGCGAGCATCACGCTCAACGCCATCACGGGTGAAGACCTGCACGTCGATAACGGTACCTTTGGTGCCAGTCGGCACACGCAGGGAGGTGTCCTTAACGTCGGACGCCTTCTCACCGAAGATCGCACGCAACAGCTTCTCTTCTGGGGTCAGCTGGGTTTCGCCCTTCGGCGTCACTTTACCTACCAGAATATCGCCAGGGCCGACTTCAGCACCGACATACACGATGCCTGCTTCGTCCAGCTTGTTCAGTGCGGACTCGCCAACGTTCGGGATGTCGGAGGTGATTTCTTCCGAACCGAGCTTGGTGTCACGCGCCACACAGGTCAGTTCCTGAATGTGGATGGTGGTGAAACGATCTTCTTGCACCACGCGCTCGGAGAGACAGATGGAGTCTTCGAAGTTGTAACCGTTCCACGGCATGAACGCGACGCGCATGTTCTGACCCAGAGCCAGCTCACCCATATCGGTGGACGGGCCATCAGCCAAGATGTCGCTGCGCTCAACCTTGTCACCTTTGCTCACCAGCGGGCGCTGGTTAATGCAGGTGTTCTGGTTGGAGCGGGTGTATTTGGTCAGGTTGTAGATGTCGACACCGGCTTCGCCCGTTTCGACTTCGTCGTCATTGACGCGCACTACAACACGGCTGGCATCAACGGAGTCAATAACACCGCCACGACGTGCCACGACGCAAACGCCGGAGTCGCGCGCTACGTTGCGCTCCATGCCGGTACCTACCAGCGGCTTGTCAGCGCGCAGTGTCGGTACAGCCTGACGCTGCATGTTCGAGCCCATCAATGCACGGTTGGCGTCATCGTGTTCAAGGAACGGAATCAACGAAGCGGCAACCGAAACCACCTGCTTAGGCGATACGTCCATCAGAGTGACGTCTTCAGGCGCTTTAACGGTGAATTCGTTGAGGTGACGTACGGCCACCAACTCATCAACCAGCTGACCTTTGTCGTTCATGGTCGCCGAAGCCTGGGCGATCACGTGATCGGCCTCTTCAATGGCGGACAGGAACACAATTTCGTCGGTAACAAGGGTGTCTTTCACCACACGGTACGGGCTCTCGAGGAAGCCGTACTGGTTGGTGCGTGCATAGGCTGCCAACGAGTTGATCAGACCGATGTTCGGACCTTCCGGGGTTTCGATCGGGCACACACGGCCGTAATGGGTCGGGTGTACGTCGCGGACTTCGAAGCCTGCACGCTCACGGGTCAAACCGCCTGGGCCAAGAGCCGAAACACGGCGCTTGTGGGTGATTTCGGAGAGCGGGTTGTTCTGGTCCATAAACTGCGAGAGCTGGCTGGAACCAAAGAACTCTTTAACGGCAGCCGCAACCGGCTTGGCGTTAATCAGGTCCTGCGGCATCAAGCCTTCGCTTTCAGCCATCGACAGACGCTCTTTGACCGCACGCTCTACACGTACCAGGCCAACACGGAACTGGTTTTCAGCCATTTCGCCTACACAGCGAACACGACGGTTACCCAGGTGGTCGATGTCATCGACGATGCCTTTGCCGTTACGGATATCAACCAGGGTCTTGAGGACCGCGACGATATCTTCTTTGCTCAGCACGCCCGAGCCTTCAATCTCGGTACGACCGATACGGCGGTTGAACTTCATCCGACCTACGGCCGAGAGATCGTAGCGCTCTGGACTGAAGAACAGGTTGTTGAACAGCGTTTCGGCAGCATCCTTGGTTGGCGGCTCGCCAGGACGCATCATGCGATAAATCTCGACCAGCGCTTCCAACTGATTAGTGGTGCCGTCAATCTTTAAGGTGTCGGAGATGAACGGGCCGCAATCGATGTCGTTGGTGTACAACGTTTCGATGCGCACAACCTGAGCCTTGACCACATTGGCCAAAATCTCGACGTTCAGCTCGGTGTTGCACTCAGCGATGATTTCGCCGGTAGCCGGATGCACGATGGCCTTGGCCGAGGTGCGCCCGATCAGGTAATCGATCGGCACTTCCAGCTCTTTAATACCAGCCTTATCCAGCTGGTTAATGTGGCGAGCGGTAATCCGACGACCCTGTTCAACGATGACCTTGCCCTTATCGTCCAAGATGTCGATGACAGCAATCTCACCGCGCAGGCGATGTGGTACCAATTCCAAGTTGAGGGACTCGCCCTTCACGTGGAATACGTTGGTCGCATAGAACGCGTCCAGCATTTCTTCAGTGCTGTAACCCAGCGCACGCAACAATACCGAAGCAGGCAATTTGCGACGACGGTCAATACGCACGAATACGGCATCTTTCGGGTCGAACTCGAAGTCCAACCAGGAGCCGCGGTAAGGAATAATCCGCGCCGAGTACAGCAGCTTGCCCGAGCTATGCGTCTTACCACGGTCGTGGTCGAAGAACACGCCCGGGGAGCGATGCAACTGGGAAACGATAACGCGCTCGGTACCGTTGATTACGAAGGTACCGTTCTCGGTCATGAGCGGAATTTCGCCCATGTACACTTCTTGTTCCTTGATGTCCTTGATCGCTTTATTCGACGATTCTTTGTCGAAAATGATCAGACGCACTTTCACCCGTAGCGGCACGGCATAGGTCACGCCACGCAGCGTACATTCCTTGACATCAAAAGCCGGCTCGCCCAGGCGATAACCGACATACTCCAGAGCAGCATTGCCGGAATAGCTGATGATCGGGAAAACAGACTTGAAGGCCGCATGCAGGCCAATGTCGCGGAACTGGTCCTTGCTCGCTCCTGCCTGCAGGAATTCGCGATACGAATCCAGCTGGATGGCCAGGAGATAAGGCACATCCATGACATCCGGCAACTTGCTAAAGTCCTTGCGGATACGTTTTTTCTCAGTATATGAGTAAGCCATCAGCGTTCCCCAGCTTGGTCACCTGCTTATTTGGCCCCTCCGACGGGAGTTGCCAGAAACTCTTGCAAACCCTAAGTTTGCACCGCCACATCGGGCGGGGTTTTCACGCCCTAGATCAGCATACGATTAGCCGACCTAGAACGGAAAAAGGCCGGTGGCAAAAGCCACCAGCCATCAGCCTTTCGCTTAACGCTTGGGCTGTAGACGCAAGGTCGTCGCTTACTTAAGCTCGACTTTAGCGCCAGCTTCTTCCAGCGTGGCCTTAGCTTTGTCAGCTGCGTCTTTCGCAACAGCTTCCAGAACGATGCCAGGAGCGCTGTCAACTACAGCCTTGGCTTCTTTCAAGCCCAGACCAGTCAGCTCGCGAACAGCCTTGATCACGTTTACTTTCTTCTCGCCGGCTTCAAGCAACATCACGTTGAATTCGGTTTGCTCTTCAACAACAGCAGCGGCAGCAGCTGGGCCAGCAGCGGCAACAGCAGCGGTAACGCCGAAGGTTTCTTCCATTGCTTTGATCAGCTCAACAACTTCCAGAACAGTTTTCTGGCCGATTGCTTCGATGATTTGCTCGTTAGTCAGAGACATGACTTTAAATCCTGTATTGGGGTGACAGCCTACGCAGCCATCAAATTAAACATATGATTTTGAAAGAATTGACGATGCCTTAGGCAGCAGCAGCTTCTTTCTGGTCGCGAATGGCCGCCAGAGTACGAGCCAGCTTGCTGGTAGCGCCTTGAATCACGCTCATCAGCTTCGCAATGGCTTCGTCACGCGTTGGCAGCGAAGCCAACACATCGATCTCGCTTGCTGCGAGGAACTTGCCCTCAAACGCAGCTGCCTTGATCTCGAACTTATCCTGACCCTTGGCAAAATCCTTGAAAATACGAGCAGCAGCGCCCGGATGGTCCTTGGAGAATGCAATCAGGGTCGGGCCTTTGAACACGTCATTGAGGACGGCATAATCAGTGCCCTCAACAGCGCGCTTAAGCAGGGTATTACGTACAACGCGCACGTATACACCAGCTTCGCGGGCCTCTTTACGGAGTCCGGTCATAGCGCTTACAGTCACACCGCGTGCATCAACCACGACAGCGGACAGAGCGCCTTTGGCAGCCTCGTTGACTTCAGCGACGATGGCCTTCTTGTCTTCGAGTTTAATTGCCACGGGTTTAACTCCTGCTTGTTACCGTTTCATCCTCCCGAAGGTGGATGTCGTTTTGGTGTCTGATTCGGTAAGAATCCGGAGCACCATCTGCGTAGGTTTTAAGTTTAAGGCTTACGCCACCTACGGTCTTGGATAGCCCCCGCAAAGCAGGGACCCCAAAGTGTCGAAACGGCGCAATCGCTTACGCCGCCTCTATGTGTTACGCGTCGAGCGAACCTTGATCAATAATCAAGCCTGGGCCCATTGTGGTGCTCAGGGTGATGCGCTTAACGTAAATACCTTTCGAAGTCGATGGCTTCAGACGCTTAAGGTCCGAAATCAGCGCTTCAACGTTCTGCTTCAGCTTCTCAGCGTCGAAGCCAACCTTACCAACGGAGCCGTGGATGATGCCGTTCTTGTCAGTACGGAAACGTACCTGACCAGCTTTAGCATTCTTCACAGCGGTAGCAACATCAGGGGTAACGGTGCCGACTTTAGGGTTAGGCATCAGGCCACGAGGGCCGAGCACTTGGCCCAGCTGACCAACAACGCGCATCGCATCCGGGGAAGCAATAACCACGTCATAGTTCAGATCGCCGCCTTTCATTTCAGCAGCCAGATCGTCCATACCTACGCGATCAGCACCGGCAGCCAGAGCGGCTTCAGCAGCCGGGCCCTGAGTAAACACGGCAACACGAACGCTTTTGCCCGAACCATTCGGCAGCACGGTAGCGCCACGAACAACTTGGTCGGATTTACGCGGATCAACACCAAGGTTGACAGCGATGTCTACGGACTCGGAAAACTTAACTACAGACAACTCAGCCAGCAGTGCGGCAGCTTCAACAAAGTTGTAAGCCTTGCCTGCTTCAATTTTTTCAGCCGTAGCCTTTTGACGCTTAGTCAACTTAGCCATTACACACCCTCCACGTTGAGGCCCATGCTACGAGCGGAGCCGGCGATAGTACGCACAGCCGCATCCATATCAGCGCCAGTCAGATCGGCCTGCTTAGTTTTGGCGATCTCTTCCAGCTGAGCACGAGTCACAGTGCCAACCTTAACGGTGTTCGGACGAGCCGAACCGCTGGTTACACCAGCTGCTTTCTTCAGAAGGACTGCTGCAGGGGTGCTTTTTGTTTCGAAGGTGAAGCTACGGTCGCTATAAACAGTGATGATCACTGGAGTCGGCAGACCAGGCTCAATACCCTGAGTGCGGGCATTGAACGCCTTACAGAACTCCATGATGTTCACGCCGTGCTGACCCAAAGCAGGGCCTACGGGTGGCGACGGGTTGGCTTGCGCAGCCTTTACTTGCAGCTTGATGTAAGCCGTAATTTTCTTAGCCATGAGCTACTCCAATTCTGGGTTCTAGCGCCTTACGGCTCCCCGGTTATTACCTATTTATCCCAGTGACGACAAAACCCCGCAGCCCAAGGCTGCGGGGTAAGGGATGCTTATGCCAGTTATGCCTTCTCGACCTGACTGAACTCCAACTCGACCGGCGTAGAGCGACCAAAGATAGTCACTGCCACCTGAATTCGGCTTTTCTCGTAGTTAACTTCTTCGACAACACCACTGAAATCGGCAAACGGACCATCAGTCACGCGCACCATCTCACCGGGCTCGAAAAGCGTTTTCGGCTTAGGCTTATCGCCACTATCCGCAACGCGACGCAAAATCGCATCAGCTTCTTTCTCGGTAATAGCTGCAGGCTTATCTGCAGTACCACCAATGAAGCCCATAACGCGCGGCGTATTCTTGATCAAATGCCAAGTCGCCTCGCTCATCTCCATCTGCACCAGCACGTAACCAGGGAAGAACTTGCGCTCGCTTTTACGCTTCTGGCCATTGCGCATCTCTACCACTTCTTCGGTAGGGACAAGAATTTCACCAAATACATCTTCCATACCGGCGAGCTTTACGCGCTCGAGCAACGAGCGCATAACATGCTTCTCGTAACCCGAGTAAGCATGCACAACGTACCAACGCTTAGCCACGGGACACCTTTAACCGACAATCAACGAAACAAGCCAACCAAGCAGGGAGTCTAGCCCCCACAACAGCAACGCCATAACCAAAACAACAGCCACAACAATCAGAGTTGTCTGCGTGGTTTCCTGGCGGGTAGGCCAAACGACCTTACGAATCTCAACACGTGCTTCTTTTGCCAACACCCAAAAGGCCTTGCCTTTTGACGTCTGCAGTGCAATCACGCCAGCCAAAGCTGCAACAACCAGCAATGCCAATACGCGATACAAGATAGGCTCAGCAGAGAAATACTGATTACCAACCACGCCAGTGATTACCAGAGCAGCAACTAAGAGCCACTTCAGCATATCAAAGCGAGAGTCTTTGGCTTCAGCCTTAACATTCATCTACTAGTATCCTGTAAAAAGACGCGCCAAATTCAATTGAATATGGCAGGTCAGGAGGGAATCGAACCCCCAACCTACGGTTTTGGAGACCGTCGCTCTGCCAATTGAGCTACTGACCTAAAAACTGAATCAGGCCGACCATTATGCCGGCCCGATTAAAACAGATCAATCTATTAAGCGATGATCTTGGCTACGACGCCAGCGCCGACGGTACGACCGCCTTCACGAATAGCGAAACGCAGACCTTCTTCCATTGCAATGGTCTTGATCAGGGTAACGGTCATTTGCACGTTATCACCTGGCATTACCATTTCAACACCTTCTGGCAACTCACAGTTACCAGTCACGTCTGTCGTACGGAAGTAGAACTGAGGACGGTAGCCCTTGAAGAACGGAGTGTGGCGACCGCCTTCTTCTTTGCCCAGCACGTACACTTCGGCAGTGAAGGTAGTGTGCGGCTTAACCGAGCCCGGCTTGACCAGAACCTGGCCACGCTCTACGTCGTCACGCTTGGTGCCACGCAGCAGGACACCACAGTTCTCGCCAGCACGACCTTCGTCGAGCAGCTTACGGAACATCTCAACACCGGTGCAGGTAGTCTTAACGGTGTCACGCAGACCAACAATCTCCAGCTCTTCCTGGATCTTGATGATGCCACGCTCGATACGGCCGGTTACCACAGTGCCACGACCGGAGATCGAGAACACGTCTTCGATTGGCATCAGGAACGGCTTGTCGATCGCACGAACCGGGTCTGGAATGTAGCTATCCAGAGTCTCCACCAACTTCTTAACAGCAGTGGTGCCCATCTCGTTGTCGTCTTGACCATTCAGAGCCATCAGCGCAGAGCCGATGATGATCGGCGTATCGTCGCCCGG
>NZ_FOQL01000007.1 GCF_900113745.1 Pseudomonas guineae
CGCCCACCATCTGTCAACATTATTTTTACCTGCAAGCCTATTCTTTATGCTGACAGAACAACCACTTACCCCATCTCATAGCGCCAAAACGACGAGCGGATGGGGCAATCAGCGACTTAGGCTATAGCCGCCAGCAACTTTTCCCACTCTTTGTTTTCTTTCTTCGACACACCACCGAGCAGCTCAATGGCTTGGCGCAGACGGAAACGGGTCAAATCCGGACCAAGGATCTCCATGGCATCGAGTACCGACACCGAGCTGGCCTGCCCCGTAATCGCGGCGAACATCAACGGCATGGCGTCGCGCAGCTTAAGCTCCAAGTGCTCGACTACCGCCTGAATACAGCCAGTAATCGGCTCCTTCTCCCATTGGCGCAAGGCTTCCAGCTTCCAAAGAATGAGCTGCATGACCTGACGCACTTGGTCGGCCGAGAGTTTTTTATGCGCGAACAGTGCGGCATCTGGTGCCACGCCACCGGCGAAGAAGAAACTGGCTAACGGTGCAATCTGGCTAAAGGTTTCCACCCTACCCTGCACATGCGGGGCAATTTGCATCAGATAATCGTTGTTGAAGGCCCACTTCTGCGCACCAGCGGCAAACTCTTCAACGCTCAGCTCACGCATCCACTGACCATTGAGCCAGGACAACTTCTCCAGATCGAAGATCGGCCCGCCCAGTGAGACCCGGTTTATATCGAAGTGCTCGACCATCTCGTCAAGGCTGAACTTCTCACGCTCATCCGGCATCGACCAGCCCATGCGCCCAAGGTAGTTAAGCATCGCTTGCGGCAGGAAGCCCATGCGCTCGTAAAAGGTGATCGAGGTCGGGTTTTTCCGCTTGGACAGCTTGCTCTTGTCCGGATTGCGCAGCAGCGGCATGTAGCACAGTTGCGGTTTGTCCCAACCGAAGTATTCGTACAGCAGAATCAGCTTGGGTGCCGATGGCAGCCATTCTTCGCCACGCAACACGTGGGTGATGCCCATGAGGTGGTCGTCGACCACGTTGGCCAGGAAATAGGTCGGCAGGCCGTCAGTCTTCATCAACACTTGCATGTCCATGCGATCCCACGGGATCTCAACTTCACCACGCAGCATGTCCGGCACCACGCACACGCCGTTAGTCGGCACCTTCATGCGCACTACATTCGGCTCACCTGCCGCCAAACGCTGCTGCACCTCGGCGGCCGACAGGTTCATGCAATGGCCGTCATAACGCGGCGTCTGCTTAGCTTCCATCTGTTCGGCGCGCACTTTATCCAGGCGCTCGGCGCTGCAGAAACAGTGGAAAGCATGGCCTTTTTCCACCAGCTCAGCGCTGTACTTCTGATAGATGTGACCGCGCTCACTCTGCCGATACGGGCCGTGCGGGCCGCCAACATCCGGACCCTCGCTCCACTCAATACCCAACCAACGCAGGGCGTCGTATATCTGCTGTTCCGACTCACGGGTCGAACGCACCTGATCAGTGTCTTCAATGCGCAGGATAAATTCGCCACCGTGCTGACGGGCAAAGCACAGGTTGAATAGGGCGATATAGGCGGTGCCTACGTGCGGATCACCAGTGGGCGACGGCGCGATACGGGTACGAACGGTGGTCATGGCAGCTCTCAGAGGAATATGCAACGGGCAATCGTTTCAAGGCGGCGATATTAACAGGCTGGCCGCCGCCGGCTCCAGCAGCCGACCATCCGACAGAGGCAGACTGGTCATCAGGAAATCAAGAAAGGTTTTCACTTTCATCGCCTGGAAGCGCCGTGAAGGATAGACGGCATACAACTCGCCCTCAGGCAAGCAGGCCTCTGGTAATAGCTCAATCAAGCGGCCTTCAGCCACCGCCAACGCGGTGATCATTACCGGTAGACCGGCAATCCCCGCGCCTGCCAGCGCCGCCTCACGAGCAAAGGTTATGTTGTTACACGCCAATGCGCGCTGGCAGGCAATGCTCTCACCCAATAACGGCCAATATCGCGGCGAGTCATTCGGCAGCACAATTGCCCGATGCCCCAGTAACTCCGCCGTCGCTTGCGGCGTGCCATGCAGGGCCAGGTAGTCAGGGCTGGCATATAAACGCCGACGGGTCTCAAATAATTTGCGCGCGATCAGCGTCGAGTCCTGTGGCTGACCGACCAAAATGGCAATATCAATGCCCTCCTCAACCGGGTCCACATGCCGCGACGTCAGCTCCACTTCGGCATTGATCTGTGGATACAGGCGCATGAAATCGCCCAGCACGCGCCCAAGAAATAACTGGCCGAACTCAATCGGCGCCGTGATCCGCAGCAAGCCGGAAGGCTCCTGCTGCAGTTGCATCACCGCCTGCTCGGCTTCGGCAAAGTCGAGCATGATCTGCCGACACCGCTCGTAATAGGCCTGCCCCACCTCGGTCAGGCGTAATTTACGCGTGGTGCGATTGATCAAGCGCACCCCAAGGCGCTCTTCGAGCAAGGCGATACGCCGGCTGACGGTCGACTTCTGCATACCCAACCCCTGCGCTGCCAGGGTGAAACTGTGACACTCGACCACCCGCGTGAAGATCAGCGCATCATCCAAGCCCATGATTGTTCCCTATAAGCAACAAAGTTTATGAAGTCTAACGACTACAGGCGTGAAAGGAACACTGCTAAATTTGCTTACACTTTTGCCCGAGCGTCGAGCGCCCGCTATGCCCGCCCAACTGAAACGCCGCCTGTTCATTTTCATAACTATTCTTGGCCTAATTGCCGCCGCCCTTTTCGGTCATTGGCTGCTGGTCGGTCGCTACCTTGAAAGCACCGACAACGCCTACGTACAGGGCGAGATCACCCGCGTATCCAGCCAACTTGGCGCGCGCATTGAGCAGGTGTTGGTGCAGGACAATCAACACGTCGAAAAAGGCGAGTTGCTATTGGTGCTGGAAAGCGCCGATTTCGAGCTGGCCAAGCACCGCGCCGTCGCAACCCTGGCGACGCGCGAAGCCGAACTCAGCCAGGCGCGCAGCACGCTGCACCAACAAGGCAGCCTGATTGCCGCCAGCCAGGCCGATGTCTCGGCGAGCGAAGCAACCCTAGGGCGCACGCAGATAGACCTTTCACGCGCCCAAGCCTTGCGCAAGCCAGGTTTCGTCTCCGAAGAACGCGTTACCACCTTGGCAGCCGACAGCCGCATCGCCCGCTCGCACGTCAGCAAAGCTCAGGCTGACTTGCAGGCTCAGCGCCAGCAGATCAACACCCTTAACGCCGAGATCAAGCGCCTGCAAGCACAGATCGCCAGCGCCCGCAGCGACCTGGCGCAAACCGAGCTGAACCTCACACGCACCCAGATTCACGCACCGATTAGCGGCTTTATCGGCCAGCGTGCCGCACGCAACGGCCAAGTCGTCCAGGCGGGTGCTTACCTGCTGTC
Organism: Pseudomonas guineae; assembly: GCF_900113745.1. GTDB lineage: Bacteria > Pseudomonadota > Gammaproteobacteria > Pseudomonadales > Pseudomonadaceae > Aquipseudomonas > Aquipseudomonas guineae. The sequence goes on from NZ_FOQL01000007.1 coordinate 3,381, forward strand.
ACTGGTGCCTGACGAGGAAATCTGGATTCAGGCCAACTTCAAAGAGACCCAGATCGGCCGCATGCACCCTGGGCAAAGCGCTGAACTGACCTTCGACAGCTTTCCCGATACCGCCATCGAAGCCCAGGTAGAGAGCCTGTTCGCCGCGTCCGGCGCGCAGTTCAGCCTGCTGCCGCCTGACAATGCCACCGGCAACTTCACCAAGGTGGTGCAACGCATTCCCGTGAAACTGACCTTCGCCGCGGACAACCCGCTCAAGGGCTTGATCCGCCCGGGCATGTCGGTCGAAGTCACAATCGATATCAGCGGCGACACTCGCCATGGCGGCTGATGCCCTGATTCGCCCCGCTGGCGAACCAAGCCGGCGCGACTGGATTGCGGTGATGAGCGCCATGCTCGGCGCATTCATGGCCGTGCTGGACATCCAGATCACCAATTCATCTCTCAAGGACATCCAGGGCGCGCTGTCGGCTACCCTGGAAGAAGGCTCGTGGATCTCCACCTCTTATCTGGTTGCAGAGATCATCATGATCCCGCTCACCGCATGGCTGGTGCAGCTGCTCTCAGCGCGGCGCTTGGCGGTGTGGGTGTCCATCGGCTTTCTGTTTTCCTCATTACTCTGTTCACTGGCCTGGAGCCTGGAAAGCATGATTGTATTCCGCGCCATGCAAGGTTTTACTGGCGGCGCGCTGATCCCCCTGGCGTTCACCCTAACGCTGATCAAACTGCCCGAGCATCACCGCGCCAAGGGCATGGCGCTGTTTGCCCTAACCGCGACCTTCGCGCCGTCAATCGGCCCGACACTCGGCGGCTGGCTGACCGAAAACTTCGGCTGGGAATACATCTTCTACATCAACGTGCCGCCGGGCCTGCTGATGATTGCCGGGCTGATGTATGGCCTGGAAAAGAAAGCCCCGCACTGGGAAATGCTCAAGAAAACCGACTATGCCGGCATCCTCACCCTAGGCCTCGGGCTCGGCTGCCTGCAGGTGTTTCTCGAAGAGGGGCATCGTAAGGATTGGCTGGAGTCCAGCCTAATCAGCGGCCTGGGCAGCGTGGCGGCGATCAGCTTGGTGCTGTTTTTCATCCTGCAGACGTCCAGGCCCAACCCGCTGATCAACCTAGGCGTGCTGCGCGAGCGTAATTTCGGCCTGTCGAGTATTTCCAGTGTCGGCTTGGGCATGGGCCTGTATGGCTCAATCTACGTATTGCCGTTGTATCTGGCGCAAATCCAGGGCTACAACGCCCTGCAGATTGGCGAGGTGATCATGTGGATGGGCGTACCACAACTGTTCCTCATCCCTTTCGTGCCGCTGATGATGAAAAAAATCTCACCTAAGTGGCTCTGCGCCATCGGCTTTGGCTTGTTCGGCGGCGCCAGCTTCCTCTCAGGCGTACTCAATCCAGATTTTGCCGGCGAGCAGTTCAACCACATCCAGATCATCCGCGCACTCGGCCAGCCCTTGGTGATGGTGACAATCTCACTGATCGCCACCGCTTATGTGATGCCACAGGACGCAGGGTCGGCTTCCAGCCTGTTCAACATCCTGCGCAACCTTGGCGGTGCGATTGGCATTGCCCTCCTCGCCACCCTGCTCGACAGTCGGGCCAAGGTGTATTTTGACTACCTGCGCGAGTCACTGGTACCGAGCAACCCGCAGGTCGCCGAGCGCATGGCACTGTTGACCGAGAAGCTCGGCAGCGAACAGGCCGCACTGGCTAAGCTGAGCGAAATCACCCATCAGCAGGCGGCGATCATGGCCTACAATGACGCCTTCCACTGCATTGGCATCGCCCTCGGCATCAGCATGCTCGCCGTGTTGTTTACGCGAAAATTGCCCGTCGGCGCCACAGGTGGTGCCGCTCACTAATCCATGCCCGGCGCCGGCTCTCGGCGCAGGGTTGTTTCAGGTTATCCATGTCTGACTCCGCTGCACGCGCCCGCACATTGTTGCTGATCGGCGCTTTCGCCATTATTTATCTGGGCTGGGGCACCACCTACCTGGCTAACCACTTCCTCCTGCTGGAACTACCACCGTTCGTCATTGGCAGCCTGCGCTTTGCCTTTGCCGGGCTATTGGCCCTGTCATGGGTAATCCTTAGCGGCCAGCTACGCATTCAACGCAGCGATTGGGGCGGCGTGTTGCTGGGTGGCTTAAGCCTGATTGCAGTCGGCCAGGGCGCATTGATCTACGCCAATCAGTTTTTGCCAACCGGCATGCTGGCCATGCTCTACACCTCCTTGCCGTTGTGGAGCGTGGCGCTGGAATGGCTGCTCGGTGAACGTCCGCCGCTGTGGGTGATGTGTGGTCTGGCGCTGGCTTGCAGCGGGATTGTGCTGCTGATGAATAACGGCCTGGACCAGAGCGCTTCAGCCGAGCAGTGGCTCGCCGGCCTGCTGGTGGTCGGCGCCACCTTACTGTGGGCCTGCGGGGCTTGGCTGTTACGCCAGCGCCCGCCGTTTCGATCCAGCTGGCTGGGGCTGAGCCTGCAAATGCTGATCGGTGCACTGCTGCTGGGCTTGTTCGGCCTCTGGCATGGAGACTGGAATAACCTCGACCTGAGCCGCGTAAGCCACAGCGCCTGGCTCTGGTTGGCGTATCTGGTATTGCCAGTGAGCCTGGGGGTTTATCCCGCGTACTTTTGGCTACTACGCGAAGTGCGCCCCAGCCTGGTGTCGACCTTCGCTTTCGTCAACCCGGTGGTAGCACTGCTGCTTGGTTACCTGTTGCTGGACGAGCATTTGAGCCTAATAGCCATGCTTGCCTGCGGCATCACTCTGGGCGGGGTGGTGCTGATTATCTTCGGCCGCCGTTAAACACACTCTACGGAGGGTGCTTTAGCCGCGACGATAAGGCTGCTTATTCGCGGCTAAAGCCCCTCCAAATGAGTCCGTCACACCTGCAATAGCCGATCACGCAGCTTCTGGATCTCATCGCGCATTTGCGCGGCGGCTTCGAACTCAAGGTCGCGAGCTAACGCATACATCTTCTCTTCGAGCTGACGAATGCGCTTAGTGATCTCGCTCGGCGAGCGCAGCTCATTCTCGTACCGCGCATTTTCTTCCGCCGCCTGGGCCATGCCTTTGCGTTTCTTGCTGCGCGAACCTGGCACGGTTGCGCCTTCAAGGATGTCCTTAACATCCCTGAACACACCTTTAGGGGTAATACCATTGGCTTCGTTGAAGGCGATTTGCTTGTCGCGCCGCCGATCGGTCTCGCCAATGGCGCGCTCCATGGAACCCGTCATGCGGTCGGCATATAGAATCGCCCGACCATTGAGGTTACGCGCGGCGCGACCGATGGTCTGGATCAGCGAACGCTCGGAGCGCAGGAAACCTTCCTTGTCGGCGTCGAGAATCGCCACCAACGACACTTCCGGCATGTCCAAGCCTTCGCGCAGTAGGTTGATACCCACCAACACATCGAACGCGCCGATGCGCAGGTCGCGAATGATCTCCACCCGCTCCACAGTGTCGATGTCTGAGTGCAGGTAACGCACCTTGATCCCATGATCGCCCAGGTAATCAGTCAAATCCTCGGCCATGCGTTTAGTCAGGGTGGTGACCAGCACGCGCTCCTCGATGGCCACGCGCTTGCGGATTTCCGAGATAAGGTCATCGACCTGAGTCAGCGCCGGACGCACTTCGATCTGAGGATCAACCAGGCCAGTGGGCCGCACTACCTGCTCAATCACCCGCCCGGCATGCTCGGCTTCGTAGTTACCTGGCGTCGCCGAAACAAAAATAGTTTGCGGGCTAGCCGCTTCCCACTCTTCAAATTTCATCGGCCTATTGTCCAGCGCCGAGGGCAAACGAAAACCGTATTCAACCAAGGTTTCTTTGCGTGAGCGATCACCCTTGTACATCGCCCCAACTTGCGGCACCGAGACGTGGGACTCATCGATCACCAGCAACGCCTTATCCGGCAAATAGTCATAAAGCGTGGGCGGTGGCTGGCCCGAGTCGCGCCCGGAGAGGTAGCGCGAGTAGTTTTCGATACCGTTGCAATAACCCAGTTCAATGATCATCTCCAGATCAAAACGGGTGCGCTGTTCCAGGCGCTGGGCCTCGACCAGTTTGTTATTGCTGCGCAGGTATTCAAGCCGCTCGACCAACTCGACCTTGATCTTCTCCACGGCCTCAAGCAACACCTCACGCGGAGTGACGTAGTGGCTCTTGGGGTAGAAGGTAAAGCGCGGCAGTTTGCGGATCACCTCGCCGGTCAGCGGGTCAAACGCCGAGAGGCTTTCGACCTCATCGTCGAACAGCTCAATACGCACGGCCTCCAGGTCAGATTCGGCCGGGAAGATATCGATCACATCGCCACGCACACGGAAGGTCGAGCGAGCAAAGTCCATGTCATTACGGGTGTATTGCAGATCAGCCAGCCGCCGTAGCAGCTCACGCTGATCCATTTTGTCGCCACGGTCGACGTGCAGCACCATCTTCAAGTACGACTCGGGACTGCCCAGGCCGTAGATACACGACACAGTGGTGACGATGATTGCGTCCGAGCGCTCCAGCAGCGCCTTAGTCGCCGACAGGCGCATCTGCTCGATATGATCGTTGATCGAGGCGTCTTTCTCGATAAAGGTGTCCGAGGACGGCACATAGGCTTCCGGCTGGTAGTAGTCGTAATAGGAAACGAAATACTCCACCGCGTTATTCGGAAAGAAGCTTTTGAACTCGCCATACAGCTGCGCCGCGAGTGTCTTATTCGGAGCCAAAACCAAGGTCGGGCGCTGAATTTGCGCGATCACATTAGCAATGGAAAAGGTCTTACCCGAGCCCGTTACGCCGAGCAAGGTCTGGTGTGAAAGGCCTGCTTCTAGGCCTTCGACCATCTGCCGAATAGCCTCGGGCTGATCGCCGGCAGGCTGGAAACGGGTGACCAACTGGAATTCGGACATGACGGACCTCGACAAGCGACTGTGACGCGATCTGAAAGCCTACGTCATAACACTGAAATGCGTGCGTGCGCTGTCGCGACACGCGTTATGGCTCGGTATACTACCGGGCCACTTACGCAACCCCTAGCATCAGTCGTAGCGGGGTGTTGTTTGATACTCAACTTCCTCTTCGAGTTGCCGCATCCCATGAGCCTGTTCTCTGCCGTCGAAATGGCCCCGCGCGACCCAATTCTGGGCCTCAACGAAGCATTTAACGCTGACCCTCGCACCACCAAGGTCAACCTAGGCGTCGGTGTTTATACCACCGAAGAGGGGCGCATCCCCCTGCTGCGCGCAGTGGCCGAAGCGGAAACCATCCTGACCGCCGCCCATGCGCCACGCGGTTATTTGCCGATCGAAGGCATCGCCGCTTATGACCAGGCTGTGCAGACCATGCTCTTCGGCAAGGGCTCGCCGTTACTTGAACAAGGTCGCGTGATCACCACCCAGGCCATTGGCGGCACGGGCGCACTTAAAGTCGGCGCCGATTTTCTTAAGCGCTTGCTGCCAGACGCCACCGTGGCCATCAGCGACCCCAGCTGGGAAAACCACCGTGCATTGTTTGAGTCCGCTGGTTTCCCAGTACGCAACTACCGCTACTACGATGCCTTCAGCAACGGTGTTAACCGCGGCGGTTTGCTCGAAGACCTGAAAAACCTCCCCGCGCGCTCAATCGTGGTCTTACACGCCTGCTGCCACAACCCGACCGGTGTCGACCTGACGCTGGACGACTGGAAAGCCGTGCTGGAAATCCTTCGCGAGCGCGAGCACGTGCCCTTCCTCGACATCGCCTACCAAGGCTTTGGCGATGGCATCGAGCAAGACGCAGAGGCCGTGCGCCTGTTTGCCGAGTCTGACCTGACCTTCTTCGTGTCCAGTTCGTTCTCCAAGTCATTCTCCCTATACGGCGAGCGCGTGGGCGCGCTGTCCATCGTTACCGGCTCGCAAGAAGAAGCCAGCCGCGTGCTGTCGCAGGTCAAGCGTGTTATCCGTACCAACTACTCCAATCCGCCGACCCACGGTGCTAGCGTAGTGGCCACCGTACTCAACAGCCCTGAGCTGCGCGCCATGTGGGAAGCCGAGTTAGGTGAAATGCGCGAGCGTATTCGCGGTATGCGCCTGGCCATGGTCGAGCAATTGGCAGCCCTGGGCGCCAAACGCGACTTCAGCTTTGTGGCAGCGCAACGCGGCATGTTCTCTTACTCTGGCCTGACCACCGAGCAAGTAGAGCGCCTGCGCAGCGAGTTCGGCATTTACGCAGTCGGTACTGGGCGCATCTGCGTAGCGGCCCTCAACCAGCGCAATCTGCCCGCCGTTACCGAGGCCATTGCAGCCGTTCTCTAAGCCAAAGAGGACGTCAGCCAAGTGTTGACTTCCTCTTTTTAATCAGTAGGATACGCGTCATTGTTCCGCGATAGCTCAGTCGGTAGAGCAAATGACTGTTAATCATTGGGTCCCTGGTTCGAGTCCAGGTCGCGGAGCCAGCAGTACATCGGGGTATAGCGCAGTCCGGTAGCGCGCCTGCTTTGGGAGCAGGATGTCGGGAGTTCGAATCCCCCTACCCCGACCATTTTTGGGTCGTTAACTCAGCCTAGATCAGTTAGTTTTTAACCAACTGTCCGCATGCTGGATAACACATAACCCATCATTTCAAGCTTGCTTGAAAGTAAAAGACCCGCCTAGTGCGGGTTTTTTATGGGCTATTGCCCCGTGAACCGCGGCATGGCGGCTTAGCGAATCAATTATAAAAAGCTATTAAATCCATCCGCATACAATATTTTAATAATCCAACTTGAGCCATTAGGCTACACCTCAATAAAGAGTAATTCTCACTCGAGGTGCGCCATGCTCAAGACTGTGACCTTCACCCTGATGCACTTCTGCATCGCCTTCGCCGTCACCTACGCACTGACTGGCAGTATCGCTGCCAGCGGCCTTGTCGCCGCCATCGAGCCACTCTGTAACTCGGTCGGCTTCTACTTTCATGAGAAGGTCTGGCAGCGTATTGAAGGTCGATCGATCTCAACCGACACACGACCTAAGCATGCCTGGCTACACCACCAGGCATGACGGTTTGAGGCAAGGAAACTTCCTTGATCCGCGCGTAAAATCAGCCCGCCAGGCACGGGGCAATCCGCTACTATGCGCGCCTCAGCCATCATACGCGCCCGCTCATGCCCGCCACTTCCCGCTTCCCTACAGTGCCCTACCTGTTTGCCTGCTTGCTCGGACTGCTGGCACTTTTCGGCCTCTGGTTTGGCATTGGCCAACCGGCTGAGCTGGCCGATGCCGCCACGCCCACGCACAAGCTGCAGTGCGCGTCTTACACGCCGTTCGACAAGGATCAGTCGCCCTTCGATCAGCCGATCCAGTTGCGCCCTGAGCGCATGGACGCGGATCTGGCGATACTGGCCAAGCGCTTCGAGTGCCTGCGCACCTATTCGGTCACTGGCTTGGAACAACTGCCGGACATGGCACGTAAGCATGGGCTGAAATTAATTGTCGGTGCCTGGGTAAGCCGGAACCCCACCGACACTGCCGTTGAAATTGCTGGCCTGGTGAAAGTCGCCAACGCCCACCCTGATGTGGTCCAGGCGGTCATAGTTGGCAACGAGGCACTGCTGCGTAAAGAAGTCACTGCGCAGCAACTGGTGACCCTTATCGAACAGGTTAAGGCGCAAGTTAAGCAACCGGTGACTTATGCCGATGTCTGGGAGTTCTGGCTCAGGCATCCGGAAATAGCGCCAGCGGTGGACTTCATCACCATCCACCTGCTGCCCTACTGGGAAGATAATCCCGCCGGCATCGAGACGGCGCTGCAGGAAGTGGCCGAAGTACGCAAAACCTTCGGCAAGGCCTTCGCACCGAAGGACATCTTGATCGGCGAAACCGGCTGGCCCAGCGAAGGCCGCCAGCGCGAAACAGCACTGCCGAGCCGGGTCAATCAAGCGAAATTCATTCGCGGCTTCGTTGCTATGGCTGAACAGAATGGCTGGCGTTACAACCTGATCGAAGCCTTTGACCAGCCTTGGAAGCGTATCAGCGAAGGCGCGGTGGGCGGTTACTGGGGCTTGTACGACGCCGACCGCCAAGACAAATCGATCCTCGCCGGGTCCGTGTCCAATCTACCGCACTGGCCGGCCTGGCTGGCCTTAAGCCTGTGCCTGTTTGCCGCAACGCTGCTAGTCGCCGGTCGTCCATATTCAGTGCGCACCGCGCTGTTATTGCCAATGCTGGCGGCACTGGGGTCTGGCTGCATCGGCCTGCTTGCCGAGTTGATGTTGATCACCAGCCGCTACCTCGGCGAATGGCTCTGGGCCAGCGCACTGATTGTGCTTAACCTGCTGGTAATGGCCCACGCCTCCTTGCTCCTCAGTCAGCACGCAGGCTGGCGCTTGCGCCTGTTAAACTGGCTGCATAGCAAAGGCGCACTATGGCTGGCGCTGAGCGGCTTTGCCGGAGCAGTGATGATGCTCGCATTGGTCGTGGATGCCCGCTACCGCAGCTTCCCCAGCGTTGCACTGGTGCTGCCGGCGTTGGTTTATTTGTGCCACCCGGTCGGCGGCTACCGCCGTGAAGTCGCCCTGCTCGCCCTACTGATCGGCGCAGGCATTGCGCCGCAGCTGTATCAGGAAACCTTGAGCAACTGGCAAGCCCTGGGCTGGGCCATCACCAGCTTACTACTGGTCGCGGCGCTGTGGCGCAGCCTTCGGATTAAAACACCAACCGGCTAAATCAAGCAGGTTTCGCTGCGCGCACCCAGCGCAGCAGTGCCAGCACTACGGCGAATACGCCGAGGCTAGCGCTATACAGTGCCAATGCGGGTAGACCAAGTAGTAAAGCCGGCACCGCCAAGCGCTTACCCCAAACATCTGGCAGCACAAACGCCAACACGGCACACAGCAAGCCCCCCCAGGCCAATACCCGGAAGTGGACCAGCCAGCCCAGACTCGCACGCACCTGACACGCCAGCAGCTGCGGGGTGTCGACACACAGACCAACCCACTGCGCGCCCTCCATCAACTGATAACGCAGCAGCAAGCTCAGCACCAGACACAGTGCTGCGGCTATCAGCAGAGCAGTCGTGGGCAAATAACGGGGCATAAGTAACTCAGCAGATTGAAGGGCTGCATAGGATAAGCTGACAGATCAACGATAACATCCCCGACATCGCCTACTTATGGGCTCTGCGGATAAAATTTCGCCATGCTTATACGCCGCCTAATACTGATCACAGCCAGCCTGTTGGGCGCCTGGATGCTTTGGGTCACCGTGCTGCCCGCGCCCAACAGTGTGCCGCCGCGCACGCCGTTAACCAGTAGCAGTTGGCGCGTAGCCGAGCACACCGTCAGCACGCTGCAGCCTTTTCAGCTGGAAGCACGCATTCTGGCCCGCGAAGACTATTATCTCGACCGAGGTGCACAGTTATCACCAACCGATCTGGCGCTCGGTTGGGGGCCGATGGCAGACCCCGAGGTGCTGCGTCATATCAGCATCAGCCAGCGTAATCGCTGGTACTTCTGGCGTGCCGAGCCGTTACCGATTGAGCGCCGGCAAATTGAGACCCACAGTGCCAATATGCATTTGATACCCGCCAACCCAGCAGTGGCCAGCATCCTGGCCCAGCTCAAAGCGGGTCAGCACATTCGCCTAAGCGGACAATTGGTAAAGGTCGAGGGCGACGATGGCTATAACTGGGTCAGCTCGCTGAGCCGTGAAGACACCGGCGACGGGGCCTGCGAGCTGATATGGGTCGAGCAATTGGCTGTACTGCCTTAGCCAGACTGACATCACAATGACGCGATCGCCTGCAAAAGTGCTCACCTAGAACTAATACCGCACTTAATTAGGCTTATGTGGTCAAATCGACCCGCATTGCCCGCAGCGCCCGCCCTGCCCTTAAGAGATTTAGCCATGTCACATCTCCCTCGCCTGCTTGCACTACTCAGTTGCCTGGCCGTTATTACCCCCGCCAGCGCGGCTGATATCGACGCCAGCAGCTATGGCTACCCTATCAGCAACCCATTCGAAGCCACGCTGGCGACCACCCCGCCAGCACTTCGCCCGGAGTTGCCGGCCGAAGCCGACATCAACCAGCGCGACTATAAGATCAAACTACGCCCAGAGCGCGAGTTCGAACTGCCGGATAACTTCTGGTCAGTCACTAAAATGCGCTATCGCCTGGCCAAGCAGCCGGGTGAAGCGCCGCTGATTTTTATCATCGCCGGCACGGGCGCGCATTACGCCAGCAGCACCCCGGAGTACCTGAAGAAGCTGTTTTACGGCGCCGGTTATCACGTGGTGCAATTATCTTCACCGACCAGCTATGATTTTATGACCTCGGCCTCGCGCCTTGCCACACCCGGCATTACCCGCGACGACGCGGACGACCTGTACCGCGCCATGCAGGCTGTTCGCGCACAGCACCCGCGCTTGCAGGTAAGCGAGTTCTACCTCACTGGTTACAGCCTGGGTGCGCTGCAGGCCGCTTTTGTCAGCGAGCTGGATGAGACCCGCCGTAGCTTCAACTTCAAGCGCGTGCTGCTACTCAACCCACCGGTTAATCTCTATACCTCAGTCACCAACCTCGACCGTATGGTGCAAACCCAGGTTGAGGGCATCAGTAACAGCACCACCTTCTACGAACTGGTGCTGGGCAAGCTGACTCGCTACTTCCAGGCCAAGGGCTACGTCGATATCAACGACGCCCTGCTCTATGACTTTCAAAACTCGGGCGAGCAACTCAGCGACGAGCAAATGGCCATGTTAATCGGTGCAGCGTTTCGCTTCTCCTCAGCCGATATTGCCTTTACTTCGGACCTGATCAACCGCCGCGGCCTGATCACCCCAATCGACTACCCGATCAGCGAAGGCACCAGCCTCACACCATTTTTCAAACGCGCCCTGCAATGTGACTTCGACTGCTACCTGACTGAACAAGTGATCCCCATGTGGCGCGCGCGCACTGACGGCGGCAGCATAGCCCAGTTGATCGACGAGGTGAGCCTTTATGCAGTGGCTGATTATCTGAAAAACAGCAGCAAGATCGCCGTCATGCACAACGCCGACGACGTGATTCTTGGCCCAGGCGACCTCGGCTTTTTGCGCCGCACCCTGGGCGAGCGCCTGACCGTTTATCCACTGGGCGGCCATTGCGGCAACCTCAATTACCGCGTCAACAGCGACGCCATGCTGGAGTTCTTCCGTGGCTAAGCCCATTTCCCTTGCCGTGCTTTTCACCCTGCTGCTGGGCAGCGGCCTGGCGCAAGCGCAGCATGCTGCCGATGACGATGGTTTTAAACAACCCATGCAGCACCTGCAATTCAACCCGGGGCTGGATCAGCGCGAGTTTGAGCGTTCCACCCTCAGCGCGCTGACGGTTTATGACCCGCTTGAATCGTGGAACCGCCGCGTTTACCACTTCAACTACCGCTTCGATGAATGGGTGTTTCTGCCGATTGTCGATGGCTACCGCTATGTCACGCCCACGCTGGTACAGAGCGGCGTCAGCAACTTCTTCAGCAATCTGGGCGATGTCCCCAACTTGCTCAACAGTGCACTGCAGTTCAAGGGTAAGCGGGCCATGCAGACCACTGCTCGGCTGCTGCTTAACACCACCCTCGGTGTTGCCGGCCTGTGGGACCCGGCCACGCGCATGGGCCTGCCCAAACAGAAGGAAGACTTCGGTCAAACCCTCGGTTATTACGGTACTCCAGCCGGGCCTTACCTGATTCTACCGCTACTGGGGCCGTCTAACCTGCGCGACACGGGTGGTTTAGTGGCGGATTTTACGGCGAAAAGTCAGGTCAACTGGCTGAATATTGCCGAATCCAGCACCAACCACCCAGAAATCACTTTGCTGGAAGTGGTTGACCAACGCTCCACAGTGAACTTCCGCTACGGCCAGCTCAACTCGCCGTTCGAGTACGAGAAAATTCGTTTCTTCTACCACGAAGCACGCAAGCTACAGATCGCCGAGTAAAACGGCACGCTTGACCCAAGGGCGGTCCTCAGGTTTTAACCTGATGCGGCCCTTGTCGATTCTGGAGAGTCACTATGCGCGTCGCCCAACTAGCCAAAGCTGCTGCCGTCAGCGCAGAAACCGTGCGCCATTACACCGATCTTGGTCTACTCAGCCCCATGCGCAACCCGGATAACGGCTACCAGCAGTACTCCAATACGGACCTGCAGCGCCTGCGCTTTATCGCTCGCGCGCGCCGCCTGGGCTTTAGCCTGAAAGATAGCCAACAGATACTCGCCAGCGCCGATAACGGCCTGGCGCCCTGCGCCGACGTACGTGATCTGCTCAGCGAACGCCTGGCCGCCTTGCAGGCGCATATCAAAGAATGTCAGCGCTTGGCGCTGGTGATGCAGAACGCCTTCGACGACTGGGCCAACAAGGGTGATTGCGCACCTGATGGCCAAGCAATCTGCCGTTTAATCGAAGATTTCGAGCCGAATATCGAGCGCCGCCCAGCGACACCCTGCCCTGCCCACTGACGCGACTTACTGCGCGTAGTGGCGAGACAACCCTGGCGGCACACCGCTGCTGTCAGTCGGTAACCAGGGGCCTTGAGGACTACTGGCCCAACTCCAGCCAGCGCTCCAGCGGTAATAGGTACGCTCACGGTAGTAAAGGTGAGGAGTTCCGCCGACTATATACACCCCTAGCCGTCCATCCCACTGACTGCTGACGCCAGGTGGCGGAGCAAACCGTGGGTGGTTGCTGCTGCCACTCGGACTTTTCACTGGCGCACTACTGATCGGCGCCTGCACGCAAGCACCTAGTCCCAGCAGGCTAGCGAGCACTGCACCTCGCCATAGCGGACTCATGGCGTTTTGCTGTCTACGCTATCGATCAGCAATTGCTGAACCTCAGTGGTCTTGCTGGCCAAGGGCTGACTGCTACCGACCCACTCACCGGCAGTAGCATTACCGCTGCGCGAGACGCGTGCGACCAGCTGCACCTGTTCGAAGCCGGAGATTTTCAACTGCGGCATCATTGCATCGCTGTCGGAGAGGCTGACCTCAGCCGGCAGATCCGCCACAGTAAGGCGCTTAACCGCCAGCGGCATCGGCGGCCCGGAAACAGCGCGGGCGAAGATAAACACCGCATCGCCCGGCTGCACCTTGGCTTGCAACTCAGCTGCCAGCGCCACCTTTACGGTCAAACCTTGGCCAGTGGCAGGCGCAGCCTCGGTTGCCGGCGCACCAAGCTGCTCACGAGCGCGGTCAATCCCGCCCTGAATCGCCTGACGCGAAGGATCTTCGACGGGCAAAACCGCCACCAATTGCTGCCAATGACCTATCGCCTGCTGGTACTGACCGCTTTCATAAGCGGCGATACCCAGCAACCCCAGGCTAGTGACTTCTGCCGGATCGGCTTTAAGCGCTTCATCGGTCAGAGCCTGCAACTGCGGCGTCCATTGCTTGCCACCAGCAAAATACAGCGCCTGCGCCAACTGCCCGAGCAACTCAGGCTCGCGCCCGGCAACGCCAATGGCTCGCTCAAAGGCCGCGGTAGCATCAGCAGCACGTTCCTGGGCCATATAAGTACGACCAAGGAAGTACCAGCTTTCGGCAGACTTCGGATCGCTCTTCACCGCCGCTTCCAAGCGCGCGGTCATTTCCTCGATGGTCTTCGGCTGCTCGGCAAAGGTACGCGCACGTTCAACATCGTCGATGGCGCCCCAGTGCTGGTACAGGCCATAACCCAACAGCGGCATCATCAACGCCGCAATCAGTGGGATTTTACCGCCAAGCGAGCGCTGGATCGGCTTTGCCTGTGCGCCTTCGGTATCGGCTAACAGCTCACGGGCGGCCTCATCTCGGCCCGCAGCAAGCTGCTCAGTATTTAAAGCACCTGCCGCATGTTGCGCCTGCAAGTCCTGCAAACGTTCCTGATACAGGGTTACGTTAAGCGCGGTACGGTCTTCCTCAGCCTGGAGCTTGCGCCCACGCAGCACGGGAATCAGCAAAAACGCCAGAGCCGTCAGTAACAGCAGACCGGCGCACAACCAAAATTCAATCATCAGTCTTTCTTATCCACAGGCGGTTGATTGGGGGACCGTTGGCTGGCGGGCGGTTGGCTGAGCAAAGCAGCCAATCGCTGTTGTTCATCTGCAGACAGTCCGTTGGCGGCATCGCCCGACTTGCCGCGACGACGCAACAGAATGACCCCTAACAGGACGAAACCGCCTGCCAGCAAGCCGGCTGGGCCGTACCACAGCAAAAGAGTACGCGCGGTAACCGGCGGCTTGTAGAGGACGAAATCGCCATAACGGCTGACTAAATAATCGATGATCTGCTGATTACTCTGGCCCTCTTCCAACATGCGGTAGATCTGTGCACGCAGGTCCATGGCAATCGGCGCGTCGGAGTCAGCGATGTTCTGGTTTTGGCACTTAGGGCAGCGCAGCTCTTGCACCAGGGTGCGATAACGCTGGCGCTCGACCTCAGTCGCAAACTCATAGGTATCGATGGCCGCCTGTGCAGTGCCCAGCAATGCCAGGCCTAGCACGACGGCGGTGAGTAAACGTCTCATGGCTGAGCCTCATCGACCAGTTCTTGGTAAAGAGGGGCTAATTGCTCACGCCAGACACGCTCATCAATCACGCCAACAAACTTGTGGCGGATGATGCCGGCCTTATCGATCAGAAAGGTCTCAGGCGCGCCATATACGCCCAAATCTAACCCCAGGGTGCCGCGTGCATCATTGATATTCAGTTGGTAGGGGTCATGGAACTCCACCAGCCACTTCTGCGCGGCAGCGTTGTCGTCCTTGTAGTTGACCCCATAAATGTTCACCCCCAGCTCAGCTAATTTGTTCAGCACCGGGTGCTCTACACGGCACGCTACGCACCAGGTCGCCCAGACGTTGACCAGCGCTGGCTTACCTTTGAGGTCAGCCTCGCTGAGCAGCTTGCCGTCCTGTACCGCCGGCAGAGAGAACGCCGGTATCGGCTTGCCGATCAGTGCCGAGGGTAACTCTGACGGATCAAGCCACAAGCCTCGATAGAGAAACACCGCCATACCAAGAAACAGTGCCAAGGGTACGAGCAGCAGTAAACGCCTCATGCCTGCGCCCCTGCCATACCTAAGGCTTCACGCACGCGGGTGCGCACCTTCATCCGGTAGCGCTTGTCGGATGCTGAAAGGAAGCCACCAAAGCCCATCAACAACGCGCCGAACCAGATCCAGCGGACGAAGGGTTTGATGTGTACACGCACCGCCCAAGCGCCGTTTTCCAGCGGTTCACCCAGGGCGACAAACAGGTCGCGAGTGATTCCGGCGTCGATCCCGGCTTCGGTCATTACTGACTGCTGCACGGTATACAGGCGCTTCTCCGGATGTAGCACGGCGATCTGCTTGCCGTCTTCGAGGATACGCACAGTGCCTTTGTCCGAAGTGAAGTTTGGCCCCTCAAAGTGCTCGGCACCTTCGAAGATGAACTGATAACCGCCAATCTCCACTGACTCGCCCGGCGCCATGCGCATATCGCGCTCGAAACTGCCCATGCTGGTCAGCACCACGCCGAGGGCGCAGATGGCCATGCCCAGGTGAGCGGTTTGCATGCCCCAATAACTGCGGGTCAGGCTCGGCAAACCTTTAATCAGGCCCTTGTGCCGAGTTTTCTCGACGATATCGCGCACACCAGCCAGCACCACCCAAGCCGACAACAGGCAGACACCCAGCACCGCCCAGCTGAAATCGCCCACCAAGAAGGTTGCGATCACGGCCAGCACCACACTGCCGATAAGCACCGGCGCGAGCATGCTCAGCAACCACTTGAGCGGCGTGTCTTTCCAGCGCACCAGCACGCCCACGGCGATCATCGCCATCAACAGACCCATCAAGGGCACGAACAGCGCATTGAAGTACGGCGGCCCAACCGACAGTTTGGCCCCGGTCATGGCATCCAGCACCAACGGGTACAGAGTGCCGAGCAGGATCATCGCGGCGCTGACTACCAGAATCAGGTTATTGACCAGCAGCAGGGTCTCCCGCGACCACAGGGCAAAGCCGACTTGGCTTTTGACCACTGGCGCGCGCAGGGCGAACAACGCCAGCGAGCTGCCCACCACAATCAGCAGGAAGGCCAGGATAAACACGCCGCGTTCAGGGTCACTGGCGAAGGCATGCACCGAGGTCAGCACGCCTGAGCGCACCAGGAAGGTACCCAACAGGCTGAGGGAGAATGCCGCGATGGCCAGCAGCACGGTCCAGCTTTTGAACACGCCGCGTTTTTCCGTTACGGCCAGGGAGTGGATCAGTGCCGTGCCAACCAACCAAGGCATAAAGGAGGCGTTTTCGACCGGGTCCCAGAACCACCAGCCACCCCAGCCAAGCTCGTAGTACGCCCACCACGAGCCCAAGGCGATACCGATGCCGAGGAAAGCCCAAGCGACAATGGTCCAAGGCCGCGACCAGCGTGCCCAGGCCGCATCCAGCTTGCCACCGAGCAGGGCAGCAATGGCGAAAGCGAACGCCACGGAGAAGCCGACGTAACCCATATAGAGCATCGGCGGGTGAACAATCAGGCCAAAGTCCTGCAGTAGGGGATTGAGATCACGACCATTGGTAGGCGTATCGAACAGCAGGCGCGCGAAGGGGTTGGAGGTAACGATCAGAAACAGTAGAAAACCGATGCTGATGATGCCCATGACGCCTAGCACGCGAGCGAGCATTTCTTCTGGCAACTGCCGCGAGAAGATCGACACGGCAAAGGTCCAGCCGGCGAGGATCAAGCCCCACAGCAGCAGTGAGCCTTCATGGGCGCCCCACACCGCGCTGAACTTAAAATACCAGGGCAGTGCACTGTTGGAGTTATTAGCCACGTAGGCGACGGTAAAGTCGTCGACCATAAAGGCGTAAGTCAGGCAAATAAAAGAAAACAACATAAAGGCAAACTGCCCCCAAGCTGCCGGCTGCGCCAAACTCATCCACTGGTGGTCACCACGCCAAGCGCCGATGAGAGGCAGTGTCGCCTGCACCAGCGCCATACACAGCGCCAGAATCATCGCCAGATGGCCAAGTTCGGGGATCATTGCGCACTCTCCAATTGGTATGTCTTCTTAGCTGCTTGGGCCGCATCGTGCTTCTGCTTCATACCGCTTTGTTCAAGCGCCTGCATGACTTCCGGAGGCATGTAGTTTTCATCGTGTTTGGCCAGCACTTCATCGGCGATCAGCACGCCACCGGCATTGAGTTTGCCCATGGCAACAATGCCCTGCCCTTCACGGAACAGGTCCGGCAGAATGCCGCTGTAGCGAATGGTCACACTCTTGGCGCCGTCGGTGACGACAAAGTCAGTTTCCAGCGAGTCACTGGAGCGCTTAACCGAGCCTTCCTCGACCAAACCGCCGGCACGGATTCGGGTGTCCTGCGGGGCGTCGCCATTAGCAATTTGCGTGGGGGTGTAGAACAGGTTGATGTTCTGCTGCAATGCGCTCAGGGCCAGAGCCACGGCGATGCCCACACCGGCGATGATCGCCAGGACAATAAACAGGCGCTTCTTACGCAGCGGATTCACTTCGACTCCTCCCGGCGCAAACGACGCGCCTCGTCTTGCAGATAACGGCGACGTGCCAGGATTGGCAGCGCCACATTCAGCCCCAACACAGCGAGGCTGATGGCATAACAGGACCACACATATGGCCCATGGGTGCCCATGGCGAGAAACTCGCTAAAGCTGGCAAAACTCATCGACCCTTCTCCACCTGCGCGCTCACTTCAGCTTTGGCCCAACTGCTGCGCGCCTCGCGCTTGAGCACCTCCAGACGCATGCGCATCAGCAGCACCGCGCCAAAGAAGCAGTAGAAGCCCAGCACCATAATCAGCAGCGGCATCCACATTTCAAACGGCATGGCCGGCTTTGTCACCACGCTGAAGGTGGCGGGCTGATGCAAGGTATTCCACCACTCCACCGAGTACTTGATGATCGGGATGTTTACCACCCCGACAATCGCCAGCACCGCACAGGCCTTGGCGGCGCTGTCACGGTTGGTGATGGCATTGCCCAAGGCGATTACGCCGAAATACAGGAACAGTAAAATCAACATCGAGGTCAGACGCGCATCCCACACCCAGTAGGTGCCCCAGGTCGGCTTGCCCCATACCGCGCCTGTGATCAAAGCGATCACGGTCATCCACGCGCCGATCGGTGCGGCTTGCTGCAAAGCGACATCGGCCAGCTTCATCTTCCACACCAGGCCGACCGTGCCGGCCACTGCTAGCATCACGTAGATCGACTGGGCGAGAAAAGCCGCAGGTACATGGATGTAAATGATGCGAAAGCTGTTGCCCTGCTGGTAATCCGGCGGCGCAAAGGCCAAGCCCCAGACCAGCCCAACCATTAACAGCAAGGCAGCGGCCACGGCCAACCCGGGTAGCCAGCGGCGGCTGATTTCATAAAACCATTTGGGCGAGCCGAGCTTGTGAAACCACGTCCAGTTCATCAGGTTACTCATCAGTGCTAGGGCTGATCGCAGCGCAGGTAAGCAGCAGCGGCAGCCGGCCATTCAGGCTTAATTATTTACTCAGCAACACTGATCGTCAGACCAGCGGCAATGGCAAAAGGTGTCAAGGTCACCGCCAATGCGGTGAGGCTGGCCAACCACAACAGGTGGCCGACCGCCGGCAATCCTTGCAGGCTGGCTTGTAACGCTCCGCTACCAAGAATCAGCACCGGGATGTACAACGGCAAAATCAGCAGTGCGAGTAACAGACCGCCCCGCTTTAGGCCGACGGTCAGCGCCGCGCCGACGGCGCCCAGCAAGCTCAATACGGGGGTGCCCAGCAACAGAGACACCAGCAGCACCGGCAGGCAACGCTCGGGCAATCCCAGCATCAGTGCCAACACTGGCGCCAACAGCACCAGCGCCAAACCTGAGAACAGCCAGTGTGCCAGTACCTTGGCCAGAACCAGAAGGGTCAAGGGGTGCGGCGAAAGGACCCACTGCTCGAGCGAGCCGTCCTCGAAATCACTGCGGAACAGCCCGTCCAGCGAGAGCAGCACGGCCAACAGCGCTGCCACCCAGATCAGCCCGGGCGAAAGGCTTTGTAACAACTGCGACTGCGGCCCCACAGCCAGCGGGAATAGAGCGATGACAATGGCAAAGAACACCAGCGGGTTAGCTAACTCGGCCGGGCGACGAAATAATAGCCGCGCTTCACGGGCCAGTAGCAGGGTAAAAACGTTGCTCATGCGCTGCGCTGCCCTAAGTCAAGCTCGCGATAACCAGCCGGCTTGACCGTTAACTCGTGGTGCGTAGTCAACACCACCAGGCCGCCTTGCTCACAATGCGCGGCCAGATGATTTTCCAGCTGCGCCACGGCGGCCTTATCCAGCGCGGTGAAGGGTTCATCAAGCACCC
This sequence comes from Pseudomonas guineae, assembly GCF_900113745.1. GTDB lineage: Bacteria > Pseudomonadota > Gammaproteobacteria > Pseudomonadales > Pseudomonadaceae > Aquipseudomonas > Aquipseudomonas guineae. The sequence goes on from NZ_FOQL01000007.1 coordinate 22,706, forward strand.
ACAGGTTCGGCCCTGGCAAGTACAGGCGCGCCAACGCCACGCGGCGCTGCTGCCCGGCGGACAGCGTGTGGCAGGGCACATCCTCAAAACCGCACAAGCCCACAGCATCGAGCGCTTGCCAGATGGCCTCGCGCTCGGCTGGCTGATGCAGGGCGCAAAGCCAGATGAGGTTCTCCTCCGCCGTCAGTAAACCTTTGATGCCGGCGGCATGCCCGATCCACAACAAATTGCGCGCCAACTCGCTGCGCTGCGCCGTCAACGGCAGGCCATTCAGGCGGATCTCACCGGCAGTCGGCTGCATCAAGCCGGCGAGCAAGCGCAACAGGCTGGTCTTGCCGCTGCCGTTAGGCCCAGCCACCTGCAACATTTCACCGGGAACCAGACGCACCTCCAGGCGCTCGAAGAGCATGCGCCAGTCTCGCTCACAGGCGAGCGCCACGGCTTCGAGAAGAGGGCTGGTCAAGGCATCGGCACCTAAATGGATGGCAAAAGCTGTTCAAGTCGGCAGACTCTTGGCCGCTATACTGATGCAAATGAAACACATAGCCGGCCCAGACGGGGCGCGATTATACATGCCATGCCCCGCCTTCCGCAGTGGGCATTTTCGACAGGGTGTAACCTGCCAATGAGCGAAATCAGCAGCCCGCGGCCGCTACCACCGTCGCCTCCCAGCAGCCGCCCAAATGCGGTAGCCGCTGACCTAGCGGTGAAGCTGCTGCAACCCCTGCAAGGCCTTCTTGCCAGTGGTGAAACCGCCAAAGCTGAAGTCATGGCCCTCAAAGAAGTGGCACAAAGCTTTCAGCTGCTACTCAAGCTGACGCTGGAGAATGGCCGCCAGACCACCCTTGAAGCCAGCAGCTCAAGGCCTATCACCCAAGGCACAGCACTGGCGGTAACGGCGCTGTCGGAGACTCGCCTGGCCTTGGCCGTGTTAGCAGGTGGCAACACAGCACTGACCAGCTTAGACCTCGAACAATTACCCATTGGCACCCTGTTGCAGGGCAAGGTAGTCGCCCGCGAACAGATACTGCAGGGCAGCGCGCAGCAAGTGGTCTATAAGGTGTTGGTCAATCTGCTCAACACGCCTCTGGCCGGCAGCAAGTTATCTCTGGAAACCCCGCTGGCGCTGCCCGTAGGCAGCCTGCTCAGTGCGCAAGTTCAAGGCAACCAGTCCTTGAGCTTCCTTCCGCTCAGTGGCCGCCTGGATCAACTCGCACTTAACCAGCAACTGGGTACGCAAAGTAACCGGCAGGGCTCACTGGAAGGCCTTTTTAGTGCCCTGCAGGGCTTACGCAATGGTGCAGAGATGAGCGAAGGCTTGCGTACCAGTATCGACAAACTGTTCGGCACCCTCCCCGACGCCGCTCAACTGAGCAACCCAAAAGGGCTGGCCATGGCCCTGGAGAACAGCGGCATTCTGCTAGAAAGCAAACTCCTAGGCGGCCAAGGGCAAGCGCTACCGACCGATCTCAAAGCCAATCTGCTACGTTTGATCACCCAATTACTGCCTAACCTGTCAACTGGTACACCCCTGGCCGCCGCCAATGCAGGCTCGGCAATGGCGGTGGCCATGCCAGCACTGGCCCGCGACCTGCTCGGCAGCCTGGGCAAAGCCAGCAGTCGTCAGCAGGCGCTGAACTTCCCCCTGCCCTCGCGCTTGCTGCAGGCCATGGAGGGCGAGGCCGACTTGGAGGCTTTGCTGAAACTCGCGGCCGCAGCAATCTCGCGACTGCAAACCCATCAACTTTCCAGCCTGGCGCAGAGCCAGGTCGGACCAGACGGTAACCTGTTGACCACCTGGCAACTGGAGCTGCCCATGCGCAACCAGCAGGAACTGGTACCGCTACAGGTCAAGATCCAGCGCGACGAAGGTAACCCGCAAGATAAGCCAGAGAAAAAAGAAACCCTGTGGAAAGTCGAGCTGGCATTCGACCTTGACCCTCTGGGTCCCTTACAGATCCAGGCGCAACTATCCCACGGCCGCCTGAACAGCCAGCTTTGGGCCGAACACAGCAGCACCGTCAGCCTGATCGACGCAGAGCTCGACAACTTGCGCCAGCGCCTGAATGCCGTAGGCGTTCAGGTAGGTGAACTGGCATGCAGCCAAGGCACGCCGCCACGCGGCCCACGCACAACCTTGGAACAACGCTGGGTGGATGAAACCGCATGAATAAGACCGCGCCGCGCCAAGCCATTGCCCTCACCTACGACGGCAAAAATGCGCCCGTACTCAGCGCCAAAGGCGATGACGAGCTAGCCGAAGCCATATTAGCCATCGCCCGCGAATACGAAGTACCGATTTACGAAAATGCTGAGCTGGTGCGCTTGCTGGCGCGACTGGAGTTAGGTGATGCAATCCCGGAGCAGCTTTACCGCTGCATCGCAGAAATTATCGCCTTTGCCTGGCACCTGAAAGGCAAGAGCCCTGCGAGCGGTCAACGTGACAACGATATAACGCCACCACTGCGCCTGTTAGAAGGCCCGGCACATTGAATGCTGATTGCACATTTGGGGGAAATCAAGAGCGCTGCGACTTGGCCTGCTGCATCTTGCTGACCAACTCAGCCTCAGCCTTGCTAAGGCCGCAGGACTGGGTCAGGTCGTCCACACTTGCGCCCATGCCAGCCAAACGCGCGGCCTGGGTAAACGATAGGCTGCTGGGGTCACGCTGCTCAATCTGATTGAGCTTGTCTGGGAGCGGCGCGACAACGCGGCGCAACTCATGCAACTCCTCGCCCATCTGCACACTACCCGTTAGGTAGGCATCCAGACGCCGACTGAGCTCCTTGAATCGCCGGTCACGCGCGGCATCACGCTCGCCTTGCAGCTTGACGGCGTCGCGCAGCTGCCGCACAAGCCACATGCATGCACCTACCAGCCCTATACAAACCAGGCCCAGCACAGCGAGCAGCGCTTCAAGCATGAGCTAGATGCTCTCCAGCTCGGACCACTCTTCTTCACTCATCATTTTGTCCAGCTCAACCAGAATCAGCAGTTCACCGTTCTTGTTGCAGACACCCTGGATAAATTTGGCAGACTCGTCATTGCCCACGTTCGGCGCAGTTTCCACTTCAGATTGGCGCAGATAAACCACTTCAGCCACGCTGTCGACCAAGATGCCGACGACTTGTTTATCAGCTTCGATAATCACGACACGTGTGTTGTCGGTCACCTCGGAGGAGTCCAGACCAAAACGCTGGCGCGTATCGATCACGGTCACCACGTTGCCGCGCAGGTTAATGATGCCCAGCACATAGCTCGGCGCACCCGGTACAGGTGCGATTTCGCTATAACGCAGGACTTCCTGCACCTGCATCACATTGATGCCATAGGTTTCGTTATCCAGGCGGAACGTTACCCACTGCAGGATCGGATCTTCAGAACCTTGTGCCGAACTTTTATTCATGTCCCTAGCCTCGTCATGAACCGCTCACGGCGGTAATCGCGGATGTCTAGCCCGCTGTCATTACTATAGTTGCAGAGCTGCGCAAAACGCACAGCCCGACATTATTCAGTGACCCTTGCTGGCGGCCATGCGTTTGGCCGCACCACTGGCAATCAACTCGGCCAAGGATGCAATATCCAACAGGGCACACATGTGTTCAATAACCGTACCCGCCAACCACGGACGTTGAGTCCGCTGGCTACGCCATTTGACTTCATTCGGATCGAGTCGAATAGAACGGCTGACCTGATGCACGGCCAGCCCCCACTCGTAACCCTGGACGGAAATCACAAACTGTAAGCCTTGACGAAAATCATCACGGTAACGATCAGGCATCACCCAGCGCGCAGTATCGAGCACCTTCAGGTTGCCGGCCTGGCACGGCAGTATGCCGAGAAACCAGTCGGGTTGGCCAAATAACGGCGTGAGCTCCTGGCCTTCCAAGGGATAAATCGAGCCTAGGCACACCAGCGGCACCGCTAATGTCAGACCTGCCACGTCGAACAACAGGCACTCGAAAGGCCCCTGAGCCCACTCCGGCCGCCCCTGCAACTCTGCTTCAGGCAGCATCAGCATCTGAGGCGGCGGCACAGCCTCGACCACAACAGCTGCCTCGGCCACTTGCTGCAGCACCTCAAGGTGCACTTCAACCTTCGGCGCTGATATTTCAATAGTGGGTAACACTAACGGTCGCGCAGCCAGCTCAGCCAAAGGTTTGGTGGCCATAGCTTGCACATGAGGCACGACTCGGGCATCGCGAACCTGCTCTTCGAGCACCGCCGCCTCGAACTCCTCCAGCGTGATGCTATCAGCTAGTTCGACCGCAGCCTCCTGCAACAAGCTATCCAGATAGGACTGCAAAGCCAGTTGCGGACGTGTAGCGGTGGCAAGAGGACGACTCATGAATACAACCCATAATAACAATCTGTACAGACTATCGGCCGCGCTAGCGACAGACTTGAGCCTATATCTTCAACATAGCCGCTCATTTTAGGCGACCTGAGCGGCAACCTGCTGTGCCAGCAAGTGCTTGAGTAGGGCCCGGTAAGCAATCACGCCACGGCTATTTTTGTCGAATTGCGACGGCGTCAGTCCAGCTCGGCTGGCGTCGCGCAAACGCGTATCGACTGGAATATAGGCCTGCCATAGATGTTCAAGGTAGTTGTTGCGCAGTACCCGCAGGGTACTCATGGAAGCCTGTGTGCGGCGATCAAACAGGGTCGGCACGATGGTATAAGGCAGTGCCTGCTGCCGCGAACGGTTGATCATGGCCAAGGTATTGACCATGCGCTCAAGGCCTTTTACCGCGAGAAATTCAGTCTGCACCGGAATCACCAACTGCTGGCTGGCTGCAAGAGCATTGACCATCAACACGCCGAGCAAGGGCGGACTGTCAATCACCGCATGATCGAACTCCTCCCAGAGCTGCGCCAAACTCTTGGCAATCACCAGGCCCAGGCCACTCTGCCCTGGCGATTGGCGCTCCAATGTGGCCAGTGCAGTGCTGGAAGGCAGCAAGGAAATACGCTCATTGCTGGTCGGCAACAGCAACTGCTGTGGCAAGCCACGCGGCACGCTGCCCTTGTGTTGAAACAAGTCAAAACTGCTGTGCTCCAGGCTGTCAGGGTCGTGCCCGAAATAGCTGGTCATCGAGCCATGAGGATCGAGATCGACCACCACCACGCGCTTACCGGCATCGGCCAGCAGGCCCGCCAAGGCGATTGATGTGGTGGTCTTACCGACTCCACCTTTTTGATTGGCTACTGCCCAGACTCTCATCGTTATCATCCTCCCGGTGCAGTTGATGCCTGACCGAGAACGGGGCCACCCTTATGGGACCGGCGACGGGGGGTTGACGGCACCCGCTTGCGGGGCCGGCGCTGCCAGTGTTGCTGCAGGTTGCGTGCCAGCCCGTTTGAGGGCTGCATCAGGTTTAGCATTAGCGCTGCCCACACCACTCACGCTGCGGCGCACATCGAGATTGCGCGATATCACCAACACCACCCTGCGGTTACGTCCACGCCCCTCGGCCGTGGTGTTGTCGGCTACAGGCTGGAATTCACCGTAGCCCACGGCTGCCAAACGACCTGGGTTAACCCCATCTATTGCCAACATCCGCACGATACTGGCAGCGCGGGCGGTAGACAGCTCCCAGTTGGTTGGGAACTGCGCGGTTTGAATCGGCAGATTATCGGTGAAGCCTTCGACATGAATCGGGTTCTCGTAAGGCGCCAAAATTTTGGCTACCTTCTCGATAATATCGAATGCGGCATTGTTAGGTACGGCATCACCGCTAATAAACAGCAGGCTGGAGCTAAGCTCGATCTCGATCCATAGCTCATTGCCGCTAACCTTGAGCTGCTCGGACTGAATCAGGTCACCAAAGGCTTCGCGTATGCTTTGGGCGATGCTTTGCAGAGAATCGGCAGCCGACAGCGTGCTCTCTTCATCCACTAGGGAACGATCGGGTTCGGTGGTACGCGGCCGCTCATCACCGACGGGGATCGGCTTGATCGCCCGATCCGGCTGATTGAACACCCCGGTCAGGCTATCTGAAAAAATTTTGTACTTGCCTTCATTGATCGAGGAAATCGAGTACATCACGACGAAAAACGCAAACAATAAGGTAATGAAGTCGGCGTAAGAGACCAGCCATCGTTCGTGGTTTTCATGTTCTTCTTGATGACGCCTGCGAGCCATACTGTGCCTCCATCAGTCCATAAAGCCTTGCAGCTTCAGTTCGATGGAGCGCGGGTTCTCACCCTCGGCAATCGACAGGATGCCTTCGAGCAGCATCTCGCGATAACGCGATTGGCGCTGGGCAATGGCTTTGAGCTTATTACCAATGGGCAACAGCAACAGGTTGGCAAAGCCCACGCCATAAATAGTCGCGACAAATGCCACCGCAATCCCACTGCCGAGCATGCTCGGGTCAGCCAAATTGCCCATGACATGGATCAAACCCATCACAGCACCGATAATGCCAATGGTGGGCGCGTACCCCCCCATGCTTTCGAATACCTTAGCGGCCTGAATATCTCGACCTTCCTGAGTGTACAGATCAACTTCAAGAATACTGCGAATGGCCTCCGGCTCCGCACCATCAACCAGTAACTGTAAACCTTTGCGGGCGAAAGGATCGGACTCGACATCGGCCATCGCCTCAAGGCCCAACAAGCCTTCCTTACGTGCGGTCATGCTCCAACCAACCACTCGGTTGATTCCGCCTAATAGATCTATGCGCGGCGGGAAAAAAATCCAGCTGATGATTGCCAAAGCACGTTTGAATACATGTACGGGGGCCTGCAAGAACGCTGCACCTAAAGTGCCGCCGATCACGATCAGTGCCGCCGGCCCATTGAGCAAAGCGCCAACATGGCCACCTTCGAGGTAGTTGCCGCCGAGGATGGCGACAAATGCCAGGATGACCCCAATCAGGCTCAGTACATCCATTAAATACAGGTCTCCACCAGATGCCGGCCGATATCATCCAGCGGGTAGACGGCGTCGGCTAAGCTGGCTTTGACGATGGCCATGGGCATGCCATAAATCACGCAACTGGCTTCATCCTGCGCCCATACCTGGCTGCCCATCTGTTTAAGCAGGCGCGCACCTTCACGGCCGTCTGCGCCCATACCCGTCAGCACCACTGCCAGCACTTTGTCCGCGTAAGACTTGGCCACAGAACCGAAGGTGATATCGACACACGGCTTGTAATTGAGACGCTCGTCACCCGGCAGGATCTTCACCATGCCACGGGCGTCGATCATCATCTGCTTGCCGCCAGGGGCCAGCAGCGCCAGCCCAGGCCGCAGCACATCACCATCCTCAGCCTCCTTAACACTAATACGGCACAATTTGTCGAGGCGCTCGGCAAAGGCCTTGGTGAAGGCTGCAGGCATGTGCTGGATCAGCACCAGCGGCGCTGGGAAGTTAGCCGGTAACTGTGTCAACACACGCTGCAGCGCTACCGGCCCACCCGTTGAGGTGCCGATAGCGACTAACTTATAGGGCTTACGCTTGGGTGTAGCACTCGACACCGCTGCAGGTGCACCCGCAGGCCGAACCAGCGTGCTGGCCGTTGAGGCGGGGCGTACCGCTGGCCTGACTGGCGCAGCAGCTATTGCCGCAGGCTGCGGGCTCAGGCTGCGGCGGTTGCTGCGGGCGATGGTATGGATTTTCTCGCAGAGCAGCTGCTTTACCCGCTCGGGGTTGCGCGAAATATCTTCAAAATTCTTCGGCAGAAAATCCACGGCACCCGCTTCAAGGGCATCCAAGGTAACGCGCGCGCCCTCATGGGTCAGCGAGGAAAACATCAATACCGGCGTTGGGCAGCGCTGCATGATGTTACGCACGGCCGTGATGCCATCCATCATCGGCATCTCGTAATCCATGGTAATCACATCAGGCTTGAGGGCCTGAGCCTGCTCAATAGCTTCACGACCGTTAGTGGCGGTACCGATTACCTGAATATTCGGATCGGCTGAAAGAATTTCCGAGACGCGCCGACGAAAAAAACCGGAGTCATCTACCACCAACACCTTAACAGCCATATACAACTCCTAAGCGACGCGAAAAATACCCGCGCCGCGAACAATCAGATACGTCGCGCGTAATGTTTGAGCATGCTCGGCACGTCAAGAATCAGAGCAATACGACCATCGCCGGTGATAGTTGCGCCTGACATGCCTGGAGTACCCTGCAGCATCTTGCCCAGCGGCTTGATTACCACTTCTTCCTGGCCTACCAGCTGATCAACCACAAAGCCAATACGCTGGCTGCCGACGGTCAGAATCACCACATGCCCTTCGCCCTGCACCACATGGGCAGCATTACCGATCAACCAACGCTTGAGGTAGAACAGCGGCAAGGCTTTATCACGCACGACCACCACTTCCTGACCATCAACAATATTGGTGCGCGACAGATCAAGGTGGAAGATTTCGTTAACGTTAACCAGCGGAAAGGCAAACGCCTGATTGCCCAGCATCACCATCAGCGTCGGCATGATCGCCAAGGTCAGCGGCACCTTAATGACAATCTTCGAACCCTGCCCCTTTACCGAAAATACGTTGACGGTGCCGTTGAGCTGGTTAATTTTAGTTTTCACCACGTCCATGCCCACGCCACGACCGGAGACATCGGATATCTCAGTCTTGGTCGAGAAGCCGGGGGCGAAAATCAGGTTGTAGCATTCGAACTCATTGAGACGGTCGGCTGCGTCTTTATCCAGCAGACCTTTCTCCACCGCTTTGGCGCGCAGCACATCCGCGTCCATGCCCTTGCCGTCATCGGAGATCGACAACAGGATGTGATCGCCTTCTTGCTCGGCGGACAGCACCACCTTGCCGCCCCTCGCCTTACCTGAGGCCTCACGCTCTTCCGGGGTTTCAATACCGTGATCAACCGCGTTGCGCACCAAGTGCACCAGCGGATCGGCAAGCGCCTCGACCAAGTTTTTGTCGAGGTCGGTCTCTTCGCCGACCAGTTCCAAGTTAATTTCTTTTTTCAGCTGACGTGCCAGATCACGGACCAGGCGAGGGAAGCGCCCGAAGACCTTCTTGATCGGCTGCATGCGGGTTTTCATCACCGCCGTCTGCAGATCGGCCGTGACCACATCCAAATTGGACACCGCCTTGGACATAGCTTCATCGCCGCTGCTAGAGCCCAAACGCACGAGGCGGTTACGCACCAGCACCAGCTCGCCGACCATGTTCATGATTTCATCCAAGCGCGCAGTGTCGACCCGCACTGTGGTTTCCGCTTCGCTGGGCGGCGCGGCCTTTTCTACTGCAGGCACCTTAACTGGCTCAGCCTTAGCAGCAGGTTTTACGGCGGGTTTAGCTGCAACGCTGGCAGATTCCGCAGGCTTGGTGACAGGTGCTGGCGCAGCGGGCTTAATCACTTCAGGCTCGACAAACTTGCCTTTGCCGTGCAGCTGATCGAGCAAAGCTTCGAACTCATCGTCGGTAATATCACCGCTCGCTGCAGCCGCAGACTCAGCTACCGGAGCGACAGGGGCCGATGCAGCTGGCGCTGCAAACTGCCCTTTGCCATGTAACTGATCGAGTAGCGACTCAAACTCGTCATCGGTTATTTCATTGCCAGCCGTTGACACCGGCGCAACAAAAGCAGGTGCGACAGGTGCCGCAGGAACTTCAGGTGCTACGAATTGACCTTTACCATGCAGCTGGTCGAGCAACGACTCGAACTCATCATCGGTAATTTCATCGCTGCTGGCGGCGCTAGAAACTGGTGCCGGTGATTGATCCAGAGCGCCGAGCAATGTCTCGAATTCACTGTCGGTAATATCGCCAGCAGCATGCCCAGGTTCAAGCGCCGACTCAGCCGGCGTTTCAACCGGCGGTTCAGCGCCGCCAGGCTCAGCCAAGCGCGCCAAAGCAGCCAGCAGTGCCGGGGTGGCTGGGGTTAGATCGGTACGCTCACGCACCTCGGTAAACATGCTGTTGACGGCATCCAGTGCTTCCAGCACCACATCCATCAACGCGGAGTCGACGCGCCGCTCACCCTTACGCAGGATGTCGAAGACGTTTTCTGCGATATGGCAGCATTCCACCAGCTCGTTAAGCTGGAGAAAACCAGCACCACCTTTGACGGTATGAAACCCGCGAAAAATAGCGTTGAGCAGATTCATGTCGTCCGGACGACTTTCCAGCTCTACCAGCTGCTCGGACAATAAATCAAGAATCTCGCCGGCCTCTACCAGGAAGTCCTGGAGGATTTCTTCATCGGCGCCGAAGCTCATAAGACGTGCTCCTAAAATCCCAGGCTGGAAAGCAGATCGTCAACATCATCCTGACTGGATGCGACGTCTTCATGCTTATCGGCATGAATCTGCGGACCTTCACCACGTGAAGGCTCTTTTTGTTTTTCTTGTTCAGCGCGGAGTAACTCATAGTTGTGTTCAATACCGGCGAACTGATCCACCTGGCTGGCCATCAATACAAGTTTCAACAGGTTGCTTTCAACCTCGGTAACCAACTGGGTTACCCGCTTAATCACCTGCCCTGTCAGGTCCTGATAGTCCTGAGCCAGTAAAATATCGTTGAGGTGCCCAGAAATTTTCGCCCCGTCGCGCTCGCTGCTTGCGAGAAAAAGCTCAACGCGCTTAGCCAGTTCACGAAAACCATCAGCGCTCATCTCGCGGCGCATAAAACGCCCCCAGTCTGCACTCAGGCTTTGCGCTTCATCACTGAGGCCATTAACTAGAGGTGCGCTCAACTCAACCAGATCCATGGTGCGATTGGCCGCTCTCTCGGTCATCGTCACCACATAATTGAGGCGTTCGGTGGCATCAGTAATTTGCGAAACTTCAGTGGCATGCGGCACGCGCGGGTCAAGCTGAAAGTTGACAATAGCGTTGTGTAGCTCACGGGTCAGCTTGCCGACCTCGTGATACAGACCGCGGTCACGCGCCTTATTCAGCTCATGTATCAGCTGTACCGCTTCACCAAAGTTGCCTTTTTCTAGGCTGTCTACCAGCTGGCGAGCGCTGTGCTTCAGGGACGTCTCAAGCTCACCCTGGACGGAGTTTTTATGTTCCATAGAACCTCGTGGCAGACATCAGCCATTGACCCGTTCAAAGATCTTCTCAATCTTTTCTTTCAATACCTGAGCGGTGAACGGCTTAACCACATAACCGTTAACCCCAGCCTGGGCGGCCTCGATTATCTGATCGCGCTTAGCTTCTGCCGTAACCATCAGCACCGGCAGACTTTTCAGGCGATCATCCGCACGGACAGCGCGCAACAGGTCAATACCGGTCATACCGGGCATATTCCAGTCGGTTACCAGAAAGTCGAAGCTTCCGCTTTGCAGCATTGGCAATGCAGTCGTGCCGTCGTCGGCCTCTGCGGTGTTGGTGAACCCCAAGTCACGCAGGAGGTTCTTGATGATCCGTCGCATCGTTGAAAAGTCATCAACAATGAGGATTTTCATGTTTTTGTCCAAGTCGACCTCCGTACAGTTCCAAACGCACCCAGCAACCTGCATGCGCCTTTATTCGTGAAACCAGCTGCGCTAGCGAAACAGTTTAATGTGCGCGCCACTCACCCAAGCGAGCGCGTAAGCGAGCGGCACATTGACTGTGTAGTTGGCTTACGCGTGACTCGCTAACCCCCAACACCGCGCCGATCTCTTTAAGGTTCAATTCTTCATCGTAATACAGTGCCAGCACCAAGCGCTCACGCTCCGGCAGATTGGCGATGGCATCCGCCAAGGCCGCCTGAAAGCGTTCATCTTCAAGATCACGAGAAGGTTCAAGGTGGTGGTTGCCCGTATCTTCGGCCAACTCACCGTGCTCGCCGTCCTGCAATAAGTCGTCGAAGCTGAACAGGCGGCTGCCTAAAGTGTCGCCAAGAATGCCGTAGTAATCCTCGAGACTCAATTGGAGTTCGGCCGCAACCTCTTGATCTTTAGCGTCGCGACCGGTTCTAGCCTCAACTTTTCGAATGGCGTCGCTTACCATGCGGCTATTGCGGTGTACAGAACGGGGGGCCCAGTCACCTTTGCGCACCTCATCGAGCATGGAACCGCGAATGCGGATGCCAACGAATGTCTCGAAGCTCGCACCTTTGCTGGAATCGTATTTTTTTGACGCTTCGAGCAGGCCGATCATCCCGGCTTGGATCAAGTCGTCAACCTGCACACTGGCCGGCAAGCGTGCCAGCAGGTGATAAGCAATGCGTTTGACTAGAGGCGCATAGCGCTCGATCAACTGGTGCTGGGAGTCCTGCGCCTGCGCTTTGCTATACATACGAAGTCCAGAGGCTGCTGTCATATGGCCGTGTCTGCGATCGGCTGCTGCACCAAGCGTTCAACAAAGAACTCTAAATGACCACGCGGGTTGGCCGGTAACGGCCAAGCGTCGACTTTCTGAGCGATTGCTTTGAACGCCAGTGCGCATTTCGAGCGCGGGAAAGCTTCGTAAACCGCGCGCTGCTTCTGCACGGCCTTGCGCACTGATTCGTCGTACGGCACTGCGCCCACATACTGCAGAGCAACGTCAAGAAAACGATCAGTGACCTTAGTCAACTTAGCAAAGAGGTTACGACCTTCCTGCGGACTATGGGCCATATTGGCCAATACCCGGAAACGATTCATACCGTGATCGCGGTTGAGCAACTTGATCAGCGCATAGGCGTCAGTAATCGAGGTCGGCTCATCACATACCACCACCAGCACTTCTTGTGCTGCGCGCACAAAGCTGACTACACCATCGCCGATACCGGCCGCGGTGTCGATAATCAGCACATCGAGGTTGTCGCTGATATCGCTGAATGCTTGGATTAATCCAGCATGCTGCATCGGCGACAGCTGCACCATGCTCTGAATGCCTGAAGCGGCGGGCACAATGCGAATACCACCAGGCCCTAGCAACAGCACGTCACGCAGCTCGCACTCGCCACTGATAACGTCTTCAAGAGTGCGTTTAGCACTGAGCCCCAACAATACATCGACGTTAGCCAAGCCCAAATCGGCGTCCATCAACATAACCCGGCGCCCCAGATCAGCCAGGGCCAATGCCAGGTTCACTGAGACGTTGGTCTTGCCGACGCCACCTTTGCCGCCGGTCACCGCAATCACCTGTACGGGATGCATACCCATAATCTCTAACACCTTGTCTAACTTCGACTGGGACCACTTGGTCGGCTACACACCGCTCAATTCCAACAGCATTTCACTTAACTAACGTGCCGTGCGGGCTGCTGGTAAAGACCGGAAAACATCTCCGCCATCGTATCCTCGCTCGGTTCTTGGGTCGCTTGCAGCCCAACGGCCCGGCTAACCAATTGATGACTGCGCGGAATCTGCAGATCATCGGGAATGCGTGGCCCATCAGTTAGATAGGCTACCGGTAGACGTTGGCTAATAGCCAGTCCTAAAACCTCACCCAAACTGGTGGCTTCATCCGCTTTGGTGACAATACAGCCAACCAGGCCACAGCGTTTGTAACTATGGTAGGCGGCTTTCAGTACTTGGCCCTGACTGGTTGCGGCCATCACCAGATAGTTTTTTGCGTTAATGCCTCGGCTGGCCAAGGCTTCCAGCTGCATACGCAGCGCCGGATCATTAGCCGGTAGACCGGCCGTATCGATCAGCACCACACGCTTACGCGCCAACGGCGCTAGGGCCTGGGTCAACGACTGGCCTGGGTCGACCAAGGTGACCGGCACGTTAAGAATACGGCCCAAGGTTTTTATCTGCTCCTGCGCGCCAATACGGTAGCTGTCGAGGCTGACCAAGGCGATATGCTGCGCGCCGTACTTGAGCACATAACGCGCCGCAAGCTTGGCCAACGTTGTGGTCTTGCCCATGCCAGCGGGGCCAACTAGGGCAATCACGCCGCCCTCTTCCATCGGCTCTTGCTGCGGCGTCTTGATCGCATGAGACAGATGCGCCAACAGCATGCGCCAGGCCTGACGCGGCTCGGCAATATTGGCGACGCGCTCAAGCAGCGCTTTCGACAGATCGGCGGATAGCCCCATACGCTGCAAGCGGCGCCATAAATTAGCTTGCTGTGGCTGGCGGTTCTGCAACTGGCCCCAGGCAATCGAACCCAGCTGTACTTCAATCAGCTCACGCAGGCCATGCAGCTCAAAGCGCATGGCGTCCAGGGCACCCTGGTCAGCGGAGGAAGATGATGAGCGCGCCGGTAGCAGCGCCTCAGCCAAGCGATCGACAGGTACGCTGGCCGCAGCGCCAAACAACTGACGATCCTTGCCCGCATCGACTTGAGTGCGCGTAGTCAGTTCGGCCTGGGCCGTGGCGATTTTCGCCTGGGTTTTGCGTAACTCGGCCTCTAACGCCGGATTAGGCTGACGGGACGGCGCGGCAGGCACTTGATAATCCAGTGCGGCAGTCAGTTCGACACCGCCGGCAACCCGGCGGTTGCCAATGATCGAGGCATCGGCACCCAGCTCATCACGCACCAGCTTCATGGCGGTACGCATATCGGCGGCGAAAAAGCGTTTGACCTGCATGGCCTATAACCTCGGTTAGTTCTGCCCCACCGTCGCAACGATGGTGACCTGCTTGTTATCCGGAATTTCCTGGTATGCCAGTACATGGATACTCGGAACCGCCAGCCGCGCGAATCGCGAGAGCATCGCCCGGACCGGACCAGCCACCAGCAGTATCACTGGCTTGCCGAGCATCTCCTGGCGCTGCGCCGCTTCCACTAGGGAACGCTGCAGCTTCTCGGCCATGCCCGGCTCCAGGAGGATGCCCTCCTCGGAGCCTTGACCGGCCTTCTGAATACTATTTAGCAATATTTGTTCCAACCTTGGCTCAAGGGTTATCACAGGCAGCTCCAGCTCTAGTCCCACAATGCTTTGCACAATTGCCCGAGCTAACGCGACGCGCACTGCAGCCACCATCACGGCGGGATCTTGACTCTTCACCGAGACGTTGGCGATGGCCTCGGCAATGGTGCGGATATCGCGCACCGGCACCTGTTCTTGCAGCAAGCTCTGTAGCACCTTGAGCAAGGTCGACAGGGAAATCATTCCAGGCACCAGCTCTTCGGCCAGTTTGGGCGAACTCTTGGCCAGCAGCTGCATCAACTGCTGCACCTCCTCATGGCCAAGCAGTTCATGAGCATGCTTATGCAGCACCTGATTAAGGTGGGTAGCGACCACGGTACTGGCATCCACCACGGTGTAACCGAGGGATTGCGCTTGGTCACGCTGATTCGGGTCGATCCACACCGCCTCCAGGCCAAATGCCGGATCTTTGGCGGCAATGCCATTGAGTGGGCCGAAGACCTGACCAGGATTAATCGCCAGCTCGCGATCTGGATACACCTCGGCCTCGGCTACGCTGACGCCCATCAAGGTCAACCGGTAGGCACTGGGCTGCAGATCAAGGTTGTCGCGGATGTGCACCGAGGGCATGAGAAAGCCCATTTCCTGGGAGAGCTTCTTGCGTACGCCCTTGATTCGCGCCAGCAGCTGACCACCCTGATTGCGATCAACCAGCGGGATCAGCCGATAACCAACCTCTAGGCCGACCATATCCACTGGCGTGACGTCATCCCAGCCTAACTCCTTGACCTCTTGAGCCTTCTGCGCCGGCAGCAACTCCTGCTGGCGCTGCACTTCCTTAACTTCGCTTTCTTTCGTCGTACGCTGCTTGTTGGCTATCCAATACGCGGCACCCGCCGCCACTAGCCCCAGGCTGATAAAGGAGAAGTGCGGCATGCCAGGCACCAAGCCCATGGCGATCATCACCGCAGCCGTCACCGCCAGCGCGCGCGGCGAAGCGAACATTTGCCGATTGACCTGCGCGCCCATATCTTCCGAACTGGAGACCCGGGTGACCATGATCGCGGCAGCCGTCGACAGCAGCAGCGAAGGGATCTGCGCAACCAAGCCATCACCGATGGTCAGCAAGGTATAGATACGGCCCGCGTCAGCAAAGCTCAGGTCATGCTGGAAGATCCCGATGGCCACACCGCCAATCAGGTTGATAAATAGAATCAGCAAACCGGCAATGGCATCACCACGCACAAACTTGCTGGCACCGTCCATGGAGCCATAGAAGTCGGCTTCCTGGGAAACTTCACTGCGCCGCAGCTTGGCCGTTTCCTGATCGATCAAACCGGCATTGAGATCGGCGTCGATGGCCATCTGCTTGCCGGGCATGGCATCCAAGGTGAAGCGCGCACTCACTTCAGAGATACGCCCAGCACCCTTGGTGACCACCACAAAGTTGATGATCATGAGAATGGCAAACACCACGATACCGACCACGTAGTTACCGCCGATCACCACCTCACCGAAGGCCTGAATCACCTTACCGGCGGCATCATGGCCGTCTTGACCATTGAGCAATACCACCCGAGTAGAGGCGACGTTAAGCGCCAGGCGCAGCAAGGTTGCCGCCAGCAGAATGGTTGGGAATACCGCGAAATCCAGCGGGCGCAAAGCATAGATCGCCACCAGCAGCACCACGATCGACAGGGCAATACTGAAGGTGAACAGTACATCGAGCAGGAAAGGCGGAATCGGCAGCATAACCATGCCGAGCATGACCAGCAGCATCAGCGGGATGCCCAGATTGCCCTGCTTTAACCCCGACAGGTTGCTGCGCACGTCACCGATCATTTGCGAGCGATCTATTGCCACACCACTACCCCAGCCAATTCAATCTTTTGACGCTTTGCGCGCCTCTGGGGAAGGAATTGCAAGAAGCTGTCCAACTTTGCCTAGCGTAGGTAAACAGCAGGTAAATGCGCTGATTGCAGCGGACGAATGATCAATCGTCGCGGCGTAAATCCGGCGGGATCGGGATATCTGGCAGCGGCCCTGGACGTTTGCCTTTACCCGCTTGGTACTGACGCAGCTGGTAGACGTAGGCCAGTACCTGAGCAATCGCCAAATAAAGCCCCGCGGGGATCTCCTGATCCAGTTCGGTGGAGTAGAACACCGCTCGTGCCAGGGCCGGAGACTCCAGCACCATGACCTTATGCTCATTGGCGATTTCACGAATCTTCAGGGCTGTAAAGTCGCCCCCCTTAGCCAGCAATACCGGGGCGCTGCCTTTGGCCGGGTCGTACTTCAAGGCCACCGCAAAGTGCGTCGGGTTGGTGATCACCACATCGGCGTCCGGTACCGACTGCATCATGCGCCGCTCGGCCATTTCGCGCTGCAACTGACGAATACGCTGCTTAACCTCAGGCTTGCCCTCGCTGTCTTTGTACTCGTCGCGCACTTCCTGCTTGGTCATCATCAGCTTCTGTTTGGTGCTCCAGAGCTGGAAGGGCACGTCTACGGCAGCAATCAAAATCAACCCGCAGGACATCCACAGCGCACTCCAGCCCACCACAGTCATCGAGTGCATAATGGCCGACTCTATCGGCTCATGGACAATCGCCAGCAGGTCATCCTGCCAAGCCGATAGCACCGTAATGCCCACCAGCAGAATCAGCACGAACTTAGCCAAGGCCTTGAGCAACTCAACCAGCGCCTGGGTGGAAAACATCCGCTTGAGCCCCGCCAATGGGTTCATCCGGCTGGCTTTTGGAGCCATGGCCTCTGCGGAAAAAAGCCAGCCCCCCAAAGAGATCGGCCCAACGATAGAGGCAATCAGCAGCAGGATAAACAACGGGAACAGTGCCTCGAGAGCAATCTGCCCGGAAGCGGCAAGCCACAGCCCCATGCTGCGTTCATCCATGATCACCTCGCGAGGCAAGGAGAAATTGCCACGCATGATCTCCAACATGGAGTTACCCATGCTGCCGCCAAACGCCAGCAAGCCGCCAAAGCCACCCAGGGTTACTGCCAGGGTATTGAGCTCTTTGGAACGGGCAATTTGGCCCTTCTCACGGGATTCGCGTAAGCGTTTCTCCGTGGGTTCCTCGCTTTTATCGGCACCGCTCTCGGATTCGGCCATGAATTACCCTGACCTCGCCATTTCACGGAGAAACTGCAACGCCTCAGTAGCAAACACTTGGTACTGAGCAAGAATATCGCTCATGCCAATCCACACAATCACCAACCCCAGCACCAGCGTCAGTGGGAAGCCGATGGAGAATATGTTGAGCTGCGGGGCAGCCCGGGTCATGACCCCAAATGCCAGATTAACCACCAGCAGTGCAGTGATTGCCGGCAGCACCAACAACAAGGCAGCTCCCATTACCCAGCTCAGTTTATTGGCAATTTCCCAGTAGCTGTCCACCAAAAAACCACCGCCGACCGGCAGGGTGAAAAAGCTTTCGGTGAGCACCTCGAACACCACCAGATGGGCGTTCATGGCGAGGAACAGCAAGGTCACCAAAATCATAAACACCTGGCCGATTACCGGCACCGAAATGCCGTTGGCCGGGTCGACCATAGAGGCGAAACCCAGGCCCATCTGCATGGCCACAATCTGCCCGGCGATGGCGAATATTTGGAAGAAAAGCTGCAGAACAAAGCCCAGCATCACGCCAATCAGGATCTCTTGAGCGATCCAGATAAAAGCCTGCACGCTGATAGCATCGACCACCGGCATCGGCGGCAGGGTCGGCATGATGGCCAGGCAAATAGCCACAGCTAAATACAGACGCACCCGGGTCGACACCAACTGGGTGCCAATGATCGGCATAAACATCAGCAGCCCAGCAATGCGAAACAGCGGCAGCAAAAAGCTACCCACCCATGCGCCGATCTGCTCGTTGCTTAGCTCAAGCATGTCAACCGATCAGCTGCGGAATATTCATGATCAGGTTCTCGGTGTACTCCATCAGCTCCCGCACCAGCCAGGGGCCAGCGAAGATCAGCACCAATAAAATAACCAATAACCTCGGCAAGAAACTTAAGGTCTGCTCGTTGATCTGGGTAGCCGCCTGAAACATTGCCACTAGCAGCCCCACAATCAAACTAGGCACAACCAGGATCGCGACAATGCTAGCGGTCAGCCACAAGGCACCGCGCACAATATCCACTGCTACTTCAGGCGTCATGACTAAGTGCCTCCGAAACTGGCGGCCAGGGTACCCATGATCAACGCCCAGCCATCAATCAGGACAAACAGCATGATTTTGAACGGCAGGGAAATGATCAGCGGCGACAGCATCATCATGCCCATCGCCATCAGAATACTGGCCACTACCATGTCGATGATCAAGAACGGGATAAAGATCATAAAGCCGATTTGGAAGGCGGTTTTCAGCTCGGAGGTGACGAAGGCCGGCACCAGAATAGTCAGCGGTGCATCTTCCGGCGTGGCGATATCAGTGCGTTTGGATAAGCGCACGAACAGTTCCAAATCACTTTCACGGGTCTGCGACAGCATGAAGTTCTTGATCGGCCCTTCAGCTTTGAGGATCGCATCCTGAGCGGTCATCTGCTCGCTGAGGTAGGGCTGCAGGGCTTCGCGATTAATCTGATCAAATACCGGGGCCATGATAAACATGGTCAGAAAAAGCGCCAAACCAACAAGAATTTGGTTCGACGGCGTTTGTTGTAGGCCCAGAGCCTGACGCAGAATCGAGAAGACGATGATGATCCGGGTAAAGCTGGTCATCAGCATGACAAACGCAGGGATAAAACTCAGCGCGGTCATGATCAGCAAGATTTGCAGGCTTACCGAGTATTCCTGCTGCCCTTCGGTGTCGGTACTCAGGGTGATCGCCGGAATCGATAACGGGCTGCTGCCCGACTGAATCAGCGTACTGCCAGTCGGCGGATCTGCGGCGAAGGCAAGCGAAGCCCCCAGGCTAAAAACCAACACCAGTAACAGACGAAGCATCACGACTTGTCCTTCTGATCCTTGCCCAACAGCTCCATCAGGCGCTGGGCAAATTCGGTCGAAGCCGGCTCGGCATCCGGCAAATGTACCGGCTCCTGCATGACATGTAACGCGGTGATATTGCCTGGCGTCAGCCCCAGCAACACTTGCTCGCCGCCCACCTGTACCAGCACCAAGCGGTCGCGCGGCCCCAGGGCTTGGGTGGCCATGACCTTAATCACCTGACCACCACGCGGCACAATCTGCTGAACCCGGCGCATTAACCAGGCCAGCAGAAAAATCAACCCGATCACCAACAGCAAGCCCAACAAAAGCTGCACCAACTGCCCACCCATACCCGTGCTAGCAAGCGGGGCAGCCGCTTGTGCTACGGGTTCGGCAGCCGTTGCGACAAAGGGCAGAGCCAGGCCCAAAAGGAGGGTTCTATGCATGGTTAGCGCAACTTCTTGATGCGTTCACTGGGACTGATCACGTCGGTCAGGCGAATGCCAAATTTCTCATTCACCACCACCACTTCGCCATGAGCAATCAGGGTACCGTTAACCAACACATCCAATGGCTCGCCGGCCAGACGGTCCAGCTCAATCACCGAGCCCTGGTTAAGCTGCAGCAAGTTGCGAATAGTGATATCGGTATTACCGACCTCCATGGAGATCGACACCGGGATATCCAGAATCACATCCAGATTCGGTCCATCCAAGTTAACCGGCAGGTTGTTCTTGGGCGCGCTGCCGAACTCTTCCATGGGTGCACGCGGGACTGACGGCGCCGAATTGCTCGCGGCGAGCATGGCGTCGATATCGTCTTGCCCGGCATCACCGGCCTCAGACAATGCTGCAGCCCACTCATCGGCCAGTGCCTGCTCTTCAGGGGAGCTGGCCTCTTCGCCTTCATCAATATTGTCGTTTTCGTCTGCCATCGTTCTTCCTCGGCTGGCGTGAATAGGGTTAACAGTTAGCGCAGGCGCTCGATCGGGTCGATCACCTGCAAAGCCAGGTTGCCCTTATGGGCACCTAACTTGACCTTGAACGAAGGCACGCCATTGGCACAGAGCACCATATGGTCTGGCAGGTCTACGGGAATCACATCACCAGGCTGCATGTGCAAAATATCGCGTAATTTGAGCTGACGCTTTGCCACAGTGGCCCCCAGCGGCACGCTGACACCAAGGATGTCTTCACGCAGGGCCTTGATCCAACGCTCATCCTGATCGTCGACATCAGACTGAAAGCCCGCATCAAGCATTTCGCGAATCGGCTCGATCATCGAATACGGCATGGTGATATGCAGGTCACCGCCACCACCATCCAGCTCGATATGGAAGGTCGACACCACAATCACTTCACTGGGGCTGACGATGTTAGCCAGTGCTGGGTTCACTTCCGAGTTGACGTACTCGAAGTTGATATCCATCACTGCGTGCCAGGCTTCTTTCAGGTCGATAAACGCCTGATCTAGCACCATACGCACCACGCGCAACTCGGTCGGGGTGAACTCACGCCCTTCAATCTTGGCGTGACGACCATCGCCGCCAAAGAAATTGTCCACCAGCTTGAACACCAGCTTGGCGTCGAGAATAAACAGGCCGGTACCGCGCAGCGGTTTCATCTTCACTAGGTTGAGGCTGGTCGGCACGTACAGCGAGTGCACGTACTCACCGAACTTCATCACCTGCACGCCGCCCACCGCCACATCGGCGGAACGGCGCAGCAGGTTAAACATGCTGATGCGGGTATAACGGGCGAAGCGCTCGTTGATCATCTCCAGCGTCGGCATACGCCCACGGACAATCCGATCCTGGCTGGTCAGGTCATATTGCTTGACGCTTCCCGGTTCGGCCTCGTCCTCGGTTTCAACCAAGCCGTCATCAACACCGTGCAGCAGGGCATCGATTTCATCCTGGGAAAGCAGGTCTTGCATAGCCATATACCGCTCCGGGTTATTGCAATACGAGGTTGGTGAACAACACTTGCTCGACCGTGACCTTACCGGTCTCTTTCTCGGCCAACTCTTGTACGCTGGCAGTCGCCTGCTGGCGCAGCATTTCCTTACCCACCGGAGTGATCAGGGACGCAAAATCCTGACCGGAAAACAGCATCACCAGACGGTTACGCAATACCGGCATATGCACTTTCAGTGCATCAAGCGCCGCCTGATCACGGGTCATCAGGGCCACACTGACCTGCATATAGCGGGCGCGGCCCTGATAATTGAAATTCACCACGAATGCCGGCGACAGTTCTTCATAAATCGCTGCGAGCTTGACTGGCGCCGCGGGCTCGGCGCTGGCATCTGCCTTGGCTTCTTCAGCACCAGCATCCTTCTTGCTCAAAAAGAACCAGGTGCCGCCCACTGAAAGACCGATGGCCAGCAGTACGGCGAGCACGATGATGATGATCAGCTTCATTTTGCCGGCTGGTTTCGCTTCGCCATCTGCCGGCGCTTGCGCTGCTTCTTTCTTAGCCATGCCAATAATCCGTCATTATTCGGAGTTCTATCCGCTTTCAAAGGGTTGAGAGCAAGTGTTATGCCAGTCTGTCAACAAACCTGCTCACTACGGGTGGCCCAGCACCTTAAGATGATGCGGCCAAGGCATCGGTAAGCGCACGCCCCAAACAAAATCGCCCGGCTCCCACACAGTGGCAGCCGGGCGAATCGCAGTTTAGATCAGTGAGCCATGCAACTACAGCAGCAAGCGCCTCAGAATCCACCCAATGCCAACGGTGCATCGGCCCAGCCGGCCTAAAAACCGGCTGGGGCGCTTGCACGCGCCGAGGATCGAGTGAAACAAGTGGTGCTTATTGCCATCGCCACGCTCATCTGTCGAAGGCTGTTACTGGCAGAGCGCCTACATGACGCAAGGCGCGCGAGCCTTTGAATTAATACTCAAGCGTAGTAATCAACCAAACCCCGGACACTGCCAGAGGCCGTGTGGGTTGATTGAACCACGCTCAAGGGCAGCCCTTCTTCCGCACCCTGCGACTCATCGGAGGCTCCGCTACGCCCCCTGCCGTCGCCGTCGCCGCCGCCCTGCCCTTGCCAGCCACGGCTAAGCGACTGATCGGAGACATTCACATCCAGCTGATTCATGCCTTGCTGGGCGAACAGCTCACGCAGGCGATGCATCTGCGCATCCAGCGCCTCACGCACCCCAGCATGCGGGCTAGCGAAAGTGACCTGGCTTTGCTCCTGATTGACACTAATGCGAACCTCCAGGCGCCCCAGCTCGGCAGGATCGAGTTGGATTTCGGCGGATTTGAGATTCTGGCTGGACATCACCATCACCCGGTCCACCACCGCCTCACTCCAACCGCCCTGCTGCATTGGCACAGGCTGCCCCACCACAGGCGCGCGCGCAGACAACGAATTCTGTTGGCCAATGGCCTGAGTCAACGCATTGAGCTTGCTGACAAAGTTTTCTGGTGTGCTATTCGCTGTACCTTCCTTCAGCGCTTCAAGGCTTTTACCTGTCAAGGCTTCGAGCTGTAATTCCGGTAGCTCCAGCGCTTCACCCTCTACCGGCACCTCGTCCTGCATCAATTGGCCGGCCAGCACGCCTTGACTCGCGCTCTGCGTCGCCAGTTTAGCCTGCGCCAAAGGTGAAGCGACTTGTTCGGCCAGCGCTTTTTCCTTTGCCCCAATCTCCAAGGCCATGCGCACCGCCGGAAGTTGGTTGAGCGCATCCAGCTCAGCATCGAAACTGGCCTCGGTCAGGCTCGCCGGCCCCGAACTTATCAGCCCGGTGGTTACCAGAAAAGGCGCAGGCTCGGTGTCGAGCGTGAGTTCTTGCGCCTCTTGCGCAGGTAGCTCGCCGGTTATACCGAGCAACAATAGCGGGTCAAGCGCAGCACCATCGTTTGCCGGATCACTCGGCAAAGGCTTGCCGCTATCGGCAACCTCGCTCTGCCCGGTGGCGGCAACGGACTGCGGATCATCGTCTGGTATTTCTTTCGGTTTGCTTTCACGCGCAGGCTTGGGGGACGCTTCGTTACGCTCTGTGGCCTTAGCCTGGCGTTCATTGGCATACACCTGGGAGAAGCTGGACGCTTGATTTTTATTGGGCTGCGCGGATTTTTCCGGCGGTTTTTCTGCAGCAGCCCTAGGCTTTACGGCTGGTGCCGACTTAAGCAGCAGATCGGGGGCAACGGACATGGATACTCTCCGCACGGGATTGGTCGTGCAGAAGGTTTTGCAAAGGCCGGGCCAACTTATTGGCGCAAAGATAAACGGGGATGGAATGCAGCAGGCGCCTACTCAGCGCAGCAAAACTAGTGCAGGTAACGTTGACGCTCGGATTTAAGCAGGATGCGCACAATGGCAAATTCACGCTCGACCTGCTCAACCAACTCGGGGGCTTGCTCCAGCTGCTCACGCCGCCCGGCTTCTTCTAATTGTTTGCACAGCCCGGCCAGCAGCAGAGCGCCCATATTGCTGCAACTGCCTTTAAAGCTGTGCGCCGCCAAACGCAGACTCTGCGCATCTGCCGCCTGCTCAGCCTGGCGTAGCACCAGCAGGCGCTCTTCAGAGTCAATCAGAAAGGTATCCAGCAGCACCGGGTATTCATCTTCCATGACGTCCTGTAATGCCAGTAACACTGTGCTATCGAGATGAATATCGGACAACGGCTCACTCCCTGGGCGCTATTAGGTGGATTATGCCCCAGGCACCCAGGAAAACTCCACGCGCACTCCCGGTTCGCCATCACCCCAACTGCAACGCTCACTCAATTGCCTGACCAACGCCAGTCCACGACCGCTTAGCCTTTGGGTATCGCGGGGCTGCGCTGACAACAGCGGTGCATTGAAACCCGAGCCACTGTCCTCGACCCGAACAATTAAACGCCCGCCAGCACCCTCGGGGATTAATTGCAGGTGAAAACGCACATAACCGTCTACCAGTGCGGCCAGTCGCACGCTGCGCTGGCGGTAATATTCGGCAAATCCCTCGGCATTCGCCTTGAGCGTCGAATCCAAGCCCAGTACGCCGTGCTCAAGGGCATTCGAATACAGCTCGGCCAGCACACTGAACAAGGCACCGCCTTGAGGCCGCAACCCTTGCACTTCAAGCAGCAACTGCAAGAGGAACGGCAGTGGGTTGAAATGACGCAGGGTTTCACCGCGAAACTCGAAGCTCGCCGACCAATCCAGTGAGTGGCTCTGGCCATTGTCGGCAAAGGCTAGTGGTGGCCGGCTCAAGGCGGCTTGGTCGACCAGACTGACTTCAACCAGGCTGACATCATCCTGCTGCTCGCCACTGAAATGTGCCAACGCCTGTTGAATTTCTGAAAACAGCGCTGCCTGTTGCCGATTGGCGCTGAACACCTCGAGCAAGCGCCCCTCACCGAACAGCTCACCCTGCTTGTTACACGCCTCCAGCACGCCATCGGAGAGCAAGAAAACCCGGTCACCCAGCGCCAGCGGATAAACCTCGTACTTGTCGTTGAACGCGCCTGGCTCCAATACCCCCAGCGGCAAATGCCGCGACACCAGCGGTATCCGCTCACCATTACCGTGCAGCAGATAACCATCCGGCAGACCGCCGTTCCACACCTCAACTACCTGGCGCTGGAAGCTGATGTTGAGCACGGTCGCGCAGCAAAAAACGCCCACGGGCAAGATGTGTTTGAGCTTGGCATTGATCTCACGTAGCACTTCTGCCAGGGAGTACCCCTTGGCCGTCATGCCATAAAACACCTCGGCCAGCGGCATCGCACCTATCGCCGCCGGCAAACCGTGACCTGTGAAGTCGCCCAGCAATACATGCATGCCACCAGACGGTTTGAACGCCGCGAGCAGCAGGTCCCCGTTAAACACCGCATAGGGCGATTGCAGGTAGCGGATGTTAGGCGCATCCAGGCAGCCGGAATGGGTTACCTTGTCAAATACCGCCTTAGCCACCCGCTGCTCGTTAAGCAGGTGTTCGTTGTGCATGGCAATCAGATCACGCTGCTGCAAGACGGTGTCCTGCAAACGCCGCAGACGGTCCATCGCATTGATCTTGGCTTCGAGAATGACCCGATTGTAGGGTTTGGCAAGAAAGTCATCACCGCCGGCCTCCAAACATCGCACCAAGGCTTCGCCTTCGGTCAGGGAGGTAAGAAAGATGATCGGCACTAACGCATCGCCGGCCGCCTGCTTAATCCGCCGCGCGGCTTCGAAACCATCCATTACCGGCATCAATGCATCCATCAGCACCAGCTGTGGACGCTCCTGCTCGAACAAAGCGACTGCCTCTAGGCCATTGCTAGCAGTCATTACCCGGTGCCCCTGACGGCTGACGATGGTCGACAGCAGCATGCGATCAGCGGCGTTGTCTTCAGCGATTAGAATGGACAGGCGCTCTGGCATAGCACGCGCCCCGATCAGGTGATTTTGAACAACTGCTCGAAATTCGAGATGGCGAGAATTTTGCGCACATCCGGGTTGCAGTTGAGCAGACTGATCTGCGCACTGTCGCCGCCGGCGTGATCACGCAGTAACAGCAGCATACCCAGCGCCGAGCTGTCCAGATAGGTAGTGCCCTTGAGGTCTACTACGTAGCGCTGCGGCGAGCTGCTGACGCGCTCATAGGCATTGCGAAACTCCTGATACGCAGCAAAATCGAAGCGTCCCTGAATCACAATGGTCAGCTCTTGCCCATCGGATGAGGGCTGCGAGGTGATGGCCATGAATTACTCCTATCAACGAAAAGACAAGGCGCACACTCAGGTGAGCCAGCTGCAAGCTCTGCACAATCAAGATGTAGCACCGCAGGGCCCATGCAGCAACTGTTTAGGCGCTATTGAGCCGTCATTGAGGCCGTTATAACCGCGTTTAATACTGCGAGTCACGCGCCACTAAGCGCTGCGAGAGCTCATCGAGCAGCTTCTGCTCGCGCTTGTCTTCAGCCATGCGCGCTTCGTCCTGATAGCGTTTGACCAATTTGCGTAGCCCTTCCATACGGGCATAGCGCTGCTGCCAGACCTCGCGCACCTTGTCCATATTGGCCCGGTGCCAATCGACGCTGTTGCGCTGCTGGCCGATGGCACCTTCTAGTTGAGTGAGAAAGCGCTGGTAGTTCATCAGCCACTGCCCGGAAACGCCGTGCTGACCTTCGCTGATCCATTGCTGCTGGTAATCACCGCGGTAGCGTTCCAGGTCTCCTAGCTGCACTTCAGCCTGACGCAGCAAGCCTTGACAATGGCCTAACTGGAGGGCCGCTTCTCGCTCGGCACGCTCAGCCATGATCACTACTGGCCCCAGCCGTGCTGCACGGCTTTGCGCCATGACTTATGGCCCTGTTGCAGCAGGGTTGAAGATCGCAGCCAGCTGCGCACTGCTGTCTTCCAGGCTTTCGTTATCGTGCAGACCCTGTCGCAGGTACTTGACCATGGCAGGCTGACGGGCAATGGCCAGGTCGGTATCAGGATCACCACCCGGCACATAGGCACCCACGCTGATCAAGTCGCGGCTCTGCTGATAACGCGACCACAACTGCTTGAACCGCTGCGACTGGCGCAGATGCTCGGCACTGACTACCTGTGGCATCACTCGACTGATCGAGGCTTCGATATCGATAGCCGGATAATGCCCCTCTTCCGCCAGCCGGCGCGACAGCACGATATGACCATCGAGCACGCCACGAGCGGCGTCAGCAATCGGGTCCTGCTGGTCATCGCCCTCACTGAGCACGGTGTAAAACGCAGTAATTGAACCGCCACCCTCTTCCGCATTACCGGCACGTTCTACCAGCCTAGGTAGGCGGGCAAATACCGAAGGTGGATAACCCTTGGTCGCAGGCGGCTCACCGATGGCCAAGGCGATTTCACGCTGCGCTTGAGCAAAACGCGTCAGTGAGTCCATCAGCAGCAAGACGTTCTTGCCTTTGTCGCGGAAGTATTCGGCTATACGCGTGCAATACATGGCGGCACGCAGGCGCATCAACGGCGCATCGTCGGCCGGTGAGGCCACCACCACCGAGCGTTTGAGACCCTCGTGACCGAGAATCTCGTCGATAAACTCTTTTACTTCACGGCCCCGCTCACCAATCAGGCCGACCACAATGATGTCGGCTTCGGTAAAGCGCGTCATCATGCCCAGCAGCACAGATTTACCCACACCGGTACCAGCAAATAAGCCAAGGCGCTGGCCACGACCGACGGTCAGCAGGCCATTGATCGAACGGATACCCACATCCAACGGCTCACTGATTGGGTGGCGTTTGAGCGGATTGATCGTTGGGCCATCCATCGGCACCCAGTCTTCGGCCTTCATCCCGCCTTTGCCATCGAGGGCGCGACCGGTGCCATCGAGTACCCGGCCGAGCATCGACATACCCATGGGCAGTCGGCCGGTATCCGGCAGCGGCACTACACGCGCACCAGGCGCGATACCAGCCAGACTGCCGACCGGCATTAGAAAGATTTTGCCATTGGAAAAACCCATCACCTCGGCTTCCACCTGCACCGGATGATAGCTGTCGTCGTTGATTACCAGGCAGCGGCTGCCGAGTGCGGCACGCAGGCCTTCAGCTTCTAAGGTCAGGCCAACCATGCGCAATAAACGGCCTTCAACCTGGGGCTGGGTTGGCAGCGCCACAACATCGCTGTAACCGGCCAAGCGCTTGGCAAAACTGACCCGCTCAAGGCGCATCCGGCGTCGCCTCAGGGGTTGCTTCAGGAGTTGCCTCTGGAGTGTCTAGCTCAGTCTGCAGATCGGCTTCCAGCGGATGCATGGCCTGCTCACGCTGCTGTTCGAATAACTGCTTGATGGCCTGATTCAAGCGGGTTTCCACAGTGGCATCGATACGGCTGAGTTCACTTTCCACCCGACAACCGCCAGGCAGTAAAGCGACGTCTTCGAGAATTCGCCAGCTCTCTTCGTGGCGCTCACGCAACGCTTTGACCATCTCGAAATCTTGCGGATTAAGGTGAATGCGGATATTGCCAGCGCCCATCGGCAGCAACTTGAGCGCCTCGCTCAGCACCTGACGAATCTGACTGGAGTCGCTCACCAGCTCACGCTGAATCACTTGGCGTACGATCTGCTCAAGCAGCTTGATCAGTGCTTCTTCGACCTGCTGATCCTGCTCAGCAATCGGTTCGAACAGCTGAGTCATCAGTTGCTCCAACCCGCCTATTTTTGCCGCCAAGGCGGTATCGGCTTCCTGCTTGGCTTTGAGCTGGCCGGCATGGAAGCCATCTTTTTCGCCAGCGGCAAAGCCTTCGTTATAGGCATCCTGACGAATCGCTTCCAACTCATCCAACGTCAAGGGTTTGACGTCTTCCAGGGCCACCTCTTCGCTATCGGCCCGTTTGTCCGTCTCTGCGGTCGACTCGATGGCTTGCTCTTCTGCAAGAGGCTCTGGCGTCGCCGCTTGCGGGTCAAAGCTGGGCAACGCCCAGACGTCAACGCCCTTGAGGTCCTTGGCGCGAATCAGTTCGCTGGCCGGCTCTTTACTGGACATGGCGTTAGGGTCTGATGACATTTGTTCGCGAGCCGCGTTGCCGCGTCAAACCCTGCCAGGCAAGGCGCGAGACGTAGGCAATGGTCGCTCCCTTGCCAAGTCCCGCAACGCCGCATTGCAGGGGTTGACTCGCAAGCCGAAGGGACGGGGCACGCTTGGCGCAGGCCGTCGTTACTCGTCGTTCATTTGGAATAGCCAAACCACTCTCCTCATGCCTAGCCCTGCGCCAAGCGGACTACCGTCGCGGCCGCGCACAAATGTCATCAGACCCTACACCATTTCCTCGCCACCCTTGCCGCCCAAGACAATTTCCCCGGCTTCGGCCATACGCCGGGCGATGGTGAGAATTTCCTTCTGTGCAGTTTCCACGTCGCTGACGCGAACTGGGCCTTTGGCCTCCAGGTCGTCGCGCAGCAGTTCGGCGGCACGTTTGGACATGTTCTTGAAGACCTTTTCCTTGATGGCCTCGTCAGCACCCTTGAGCGCCAACACCAGCACGTCGGACGACACTTCACGCATCAGCGCCTGGATACCACGGTCATCGACATCGGCCAGGTTGTCGAAGACAAACATCAGGTCTTCGATCTGGCTGGACAGGTCCTCGTCGACTTCGCGGATCGAGTCCATCAACTGGCCTTCAACCGAGCTGTCGAGGAAGTTCATGATATCGGCGGCACGCTTGACCCCACCCATTGCCGCGCGAGTAGTGTTGGAGCTGCCGGAAAACTGTTTTTCGAGTATCTGGTTGAGCTCTTTCAACGCGGCTGGCTGCACGGTATTCAGCGAAGATACACGCAGCACGATATCCAACCGCACCTTGTGGTCGAAATGGCCGAGCACTTCACCCGCCTGATCAGGGTCGAGGTAGGCGACGACGATGGCCTGAATCTGCGGGTGCTCATAGCGAATCACATCCGCCACGGCGCGCGGTTCCATCCATTTAAGGCTGTCTAGGCCACTGGTGCTGCCGCCCAGGAGAATGCGATCAATCAGATTGCCGGCTTTGTCTTCACCCAAGGCCTGAGTAAGCATCTTGCGGATATAGCCGTCAGCACCGACGCCCAAGCTGGTCTGATCGCCGACGATATCGACAAACTCGCCCATGACCTGCTCGACCTGCTCGCGCTGGATGTTGCGCATACCAGCCATGGCCACGCCAACCCGCTGCACTTCCTTCGGCCCTAGATGGCGCAATACTTGGGCCGCGTCCGTTTCGCCGAGCGACAACAGCAAAATCGCGGCTTTTTCGACCTTGTTCAACTTAGCGACGGTTCGATTATCACTCATCGGCGTTGATCCACTCTTTCACAACCTGGGCTACGCGGCCCGGATCTTCAGCGACCAGGCTCTTGATGGCGTTTAGCTGCGCATCATACCCCTCACTTGGGCTAGGCAGGAGGATGCTTTGCGGTCCACCCAGGCTGACCCGATCCTCGGCCAAATCACCGCCTAGCCCGCCCATCTCACCGAGTTCAACATCGCGGCCACGGCCATCACCTTGCCCTCTGCCTGCGCCGGTAATGTTGTTCAGCACGGGGCGCAGCACACCAAATACCAACACCAGGATAAATAGAACGCCAAGCACTTGCTTGACCACGTCCCAGAACCACGGCTGGGTGTAGAACGGAATTTCAATCAGCTCTTCACCCAGCTCGGTGGAGAACGGCGTATTGATCACGCTGACGCTGTCACCACGACTGGCATCGAAGCCCACCGAGTCCTGCACTAAGCGGGTAAAACGCGCCAGGTCATCACTGCTCCACGGCACCCGAGTGACCTCACCGGTCGCAGCATCGACCTTGGCTTGATCGTCGACCACCACGGCTACCGACAAGCGGCGCAAACGTCCCTGCTGCTGTTTGGTGTAGCTGATAGAGCGGTCCAGCTCGAAGTTACGCGTGGATTGCTCGCGCTTGTCCGCCGGATAAGGCGCGAGCATCGCCAGGCCGGTAGCGGGATCGATGATCTGCGCGCCATTGGCATCTAGCAGCGGCTGCCCAGGCGCAATCGCCCCTGGCACGGCCGCAGCACCGGCGCCCGCTTGCTGCGGCGCGGCAGCGGCACCTGGCGGCTGATTGCTCAGGGCCCCGGGCACGCCTTGCGGTGACAGGCTGGTAGTGCGCTGTTCGTTAACCGACTGCTCACTGCGTAACGCTGGTTGGTCGGGGTTGAACATTTCCGAGGTGGACTCCACCGCGCTGAAATCCACATCCGCTGACACTTCGGCCTTGTAACGACCGGAGCCCAGCACCGGCTGCAGAATATTGTGCACGCGCTGCGTAAACAGGCTTTCCATACGGCGGCTGTAATCAAATTGCTTACCGGCCATGGTCAGCTCGGACATTTCCTGAATGTCCGAGAGCAGGTTGCCCTTCTGATCGACCACGGTGACCTGGGCCTTATTCATTTCCGGTACGCTGCTCGCAACCAGATTGACGATGGCCATCACCTGGCTCGGCTCCAGACTGCGCCCCGAATACAACTCAACCAGCACCGAGGCGCTGGGCTTACGTTCATCGCGTACGAACACCGAGCTTTTCGGAATAGCCAAGTGCACGCGGGCTGCTTTGATGTTGTTCAGGCTGGCGACCGTACGCGCCAGCTCGCCTTCGAGGCCACGACGGTAGCGGGTGGCTTCCATAAACTGGCTGGTCCCCAGGCCTTGCTCCTGGTCGAGAATCTCAAAGCCTACGCTGTTGTCTTTCGGCGCAACGCCAGCAGCAGCTAGACGCATACGTGCCCGGGCCAGGTCATCCGCCTTGACCAACAACGCGCCAGAGTTAGGTTCCACGGTGTATTTGATATCGGCAGCGGCGAGCGTCTCCATCACCTGCGAGGCATCCATACCGTCAAGGCTGCCATACAGCGGACGGTAATCCGGCTGTTGCGACCACAGCACCACGGCAAAGCCGATGGCCACGCTGGCAGCTAGACCAACCAGCAAACCAATCTGCCGCAACATCGACATATCGGAGAGGTTTTCCAGAAAGGTCAGGCCGAACAATGGTTTTTTCGGCTCACTACCACCGGTGGTGGCAGGTACGTTTGCGGCGACAGCTTCAGCCATGATTTAGCCCTACCCTTAAACCGGCATCTGCATAATGTCTTGATAAGCCTGAACCAGCTTGTTACGCACCTGGGTCATGGCTTGGAAGGAAACGCTGGCTTTCTGCGAAGCGATCATCACGTCGGTCAAATCCACACCGCTGGTGCCCATTTCAAAGGCAGTCGACAGTTGGCTAGAGGCCTGCTGGGTTTCGTTGACCTTGCCCACCGCCTGCCCGAGCATTTCGGAGAAACTCGGCGCGCCGGGTTCAGGTGTGCTGGCGACAGGCTTCTGACGCACCATGGCGTCGGCCTGCATAGAACGCATTTCCAGCATCAAACGGTTGAATTCAACACCCTGGCTCATCTCTACCTCCACTGGCCGCAGTTTTTTGACGCTTTGCGGCGTTTGCAGAGGTATTGCAACAAGGGTGCCAGGTTACCGTCTTGGAGCTCAGTGCCTATCTACGTGCTTGCGAACGGATATACAGCGCTTCAACCTTCTCCCGCGCCCAAGGCGTCTTACGCAAAAAGGTCAGGCTGGACTTGATGCTCGGGTCGCTCTTGAAGCAGCGAATGTCGATACGTTGCGCCAAACCATCCCAACCGTACTGGGCAACCAGGCCGGTGAGAATGGTTTCAAGGGTCACGCCATGCAGCGGATTATTCGGTGATTGAGTCATGCAGAACCTGTACGGACAGCCTGGTTGAAAATATGCGCCACCTTAGCTAAGCGCGCGCCTGACAGAAAGTGCAAAAACCAATACCGGAGCGCCTGTATCGCCATAACCGCGCCTAGAACAATTTTTGACGTCGCCAAGGGAAGCCGCAGAGTGATTACCTGGATGGCGAAAAAAACCGGCCCAACACAAAAGGTGTGGGCCGGCAAAGTAACGTCGATAAGTTGGACAGTGCGAGCAAGGCATAAGCCATTAACCCTTGTCTGCCTGTCGCGCCTGCAAGCAATCACTTACAGACGCAGGTCATTGCATCAGGCCAGCTTACGCTCGACTTCGTCGAACTGGGCTTGTATCTCTGCTTCAGGCTCGGCAGTCATCAGACTGACAACGATGATGGCAATGGTCGCCAGGATAAAGCCCGGGATAATCTCGTACAGATCGAAGACCCCGCCGGACAGTTGCTTCCAGACCACCACGGTGATGCCACCCAAGACGATACCTGCCAAAGCGCCATTGCGATTCATGCGTTTCCAGTAAAGCGACAGCAGGATGGCCGGACCGAATGCGGCACCGAAGCCAGCCCAGGCGTAAGAAACTAGACCCAGTACGGTATTTTCCGGGTTCATGGCCAGCACCAGAGCGATAAGCGCAATCAGAACCACCGCGCCGCGACCGATCCATACCAGCTCGGCATCACCGGCATCTTTCTTCAGGATGGCTTTGTAGAAGTCTTCCGCCAGCGCCGAAGAGCTAACCAACAATTGCGAGTCAGCGGTGGACATGATTGCCGCCAGCACGGCGGCCATCAGGATACCGGCCACTACAGGGTGGAACAGGCTGTTGACCAACACCATGAATACGGTCTCGGCATCCGCCAGATCAGTTTCCAAGTAACCCAAGGCTATCCAGCCGATGGACAGGGCAGCCACGAGGGTAAGAGCAGTCCAGCTGACGGCAATGCGACGGGCAGTCGGAATGTCTTTGTCGTCAGAAATCGCCTTGAAGCGAGCGAGGATGTGCGGCTGACCAAAGTAGCCAAGCCCCCAACCGAGCAACGAGAGAATCGCGATAATACCTAGCGGCTCGCCCTTGGCGTCGTTGAAGAAGGTCAGTAGCTCAGGGTTTTTCGTGGCGATGGCCAGGTGTGCAGCTTCGAAGCCCCCCACTGCATTGAGCGCGAACACCGGCACCAAAACCAATGCAGCGGCCATCAACAAGCCTTGCACCACGTCGGTCCAGGCTACCGCGAGGAAGCCACCGAACAAGGTGTAGGAGACTACGGCCAGGGTACCGACGACGACGGCGATCTTGTAGTCGAAGCCGAATACGGTTTCGAACAGCTTGCCGGATGCCACCAAGCCCGAGCTGGTGTAGAACAGGAAGAAGGTCAGAATGATCAACGCCGAGACCACGCGCAAGGCACGAGACTTGTCGTTGAAACGATGTTCGAAGTAGGACGGCATAGTCACCGAGTCATTGGCCGTGTGCGAGTAAACGCGCAGGCGCTGAGCGACGAACAGCCAGTTCAGCCAGGTACCGGCCAACAGCCCGACAGCGATCCAGGTGGCCTCGAAACCGGCCGCCAGAGCATAGCCCGGAAGACCGAGCAGCAACCAACCACTCATATCGGAAGCGCCAGCCGAAAGCGCTGCGGTAGTTGGGCCGATGGAACGACCGCCGAGGATGTAGTCGGACAAATTGCTGGTGCG
Organism: Pseudomonas guineae; assembly: GCF_900113745.1. Classification (GTDB taxonomy): domain Bacteria; phylum Pseudomonadota; class Gammaproteobacteria; order Pseudomonadales; family Pseudomonadaceae; genus Aquipseudomonas; species Aquipseudomonas guineae. The sequence continues at coordinate 57,283 of NZ_FOQL01000007.1, forward strand.
CTTGTAAGCCACCAAACCTAACCACAACATCATTATCAGGTAGACCACGAAGGTCACCCCTACAACAAAAACGTTCTGCTCGTTCATCTTGTTGTTCTCGTGTTGGCGCGGCTCAGGCCGCGACTCTAATTTTAAGCGGCCGTTTTATGCGGCCACTGCCTTAAACCACTGACCAAGCCCAAGGGGCCAGCAGCAGCGAAACACGCAGCAACTCTTCAGTAACCACGCAAGAACACTTACTTATGCGGCAACTGTTTAGTATTAGTTCTAGCGCACATTCGCAGATAGAACCAAGGCAACCTGCGTACTACGCAAATAGGGAGCTGAATTTAGTGGCAGAGGCATAAGCGCTTCTTACAAAAAACTCTGGAGTTTTTGCAAAATCCTCCGGGCAGGGAACTTCCGGCAAACAGGCGTTTAAAGCGCTAACGCATCAAATACACGATAACCTGTAGCACTAGTATAGTCGTGCAGTGCCGATCTAGACTGCCTGCAACAGCATGGAGGTGTGCATTGCAGAGCGAAACATCCGACTACTCAATCTACCGGCGTTTAGTCTCGCAGCTGATGCGGGGTGAAGAACAATTGCCCAGCCTGCCGACCATCACCATGGATATCCGCCGCGCATTAGGTGATCCAAATATCTCCCTTAGTGCCCTTACGCGCTTAGTCAGTCGCGACCCGGCGCTCAGCGCTCTGCTTATGAAACATGCGTCAAGCGCGCTGTATCGCCAAACCGCGGCGCCGAAATCCCTGCTTGAAGTAATCAACCGCCTCGGTATGGCCGAAGTCGACCGGATTACCATGGCACACAGCATCAAAAGCCTGTTCACCTTGCACAGTCCCGGGCATAAACGGCTATTTGTCGAAGCTTGGGAGCGCCTAGTGATCAAGGCCAGCACCTGCGCCATGCTGGCGCGCCTGCTTGGCCGGGTGACAGCGGAGCACGCCCTACTGGCCAGCCTGCTCAGTGAAGTGGGCACCCTGGCTGTGCTCTCGGCATTTCGCAGCGAAAACGTCACACCCTCCACTGAGCTGTATGACAAGCTATGCAACGAGTACAGCAAGTCGCTCGGCATTATTGTGCTGAAGAAATGGTCGGTGGATAACGACTATATAGAGATCATTCGCAACACCGGCAATTGGCAATCAAGCCCGGGCGACACGCTGCAATTGCTGGATTTGGTCAACCTAGCGCGCTATCACACAATTAAGGCGCGCGAGCCAAATGCCGATTTACCGCCATTACAGGAACTGGCGGCATATCAGAAGCTGATGCCGCCGCAGGACTTTATCGACGAAAACGGTGAACTTAGCCTGCTGAGCAGCCATCGTACCGAGATCCTCGCAATCGCCCAAACCTTGCGCTGAGCCACGTTTTAACGGTCAATTACCTGCGCCCGCATCGGCGCAAGGCGTGCCAATAGGCGGTTCTGCGCGGGCATAGCGACGCCTTGGCGACTCATGGCCGCCTGCAAGTTCTCGACCAGGGCATTGAAGTCACTCGGTGTGAGGTTCTGGCCCTTATGGCTGTCTTCCATGCTGTCGCCGGTATAGATGCATGGACCGCCGGCTTCTACGCAAATCTGCTCCACCAGCTTGTCACGCAAACGCACAATGTCGATATTCTCGAAGTGCCGGACGATGCGTGTATCACCGGCGATATTCAGCAGCATGCCTTCGACGATACGGGTAATCCCGGCCTGCTCGCCTAGGTCACGGTAGAGGCTGTCGTCTTTAGCCGGCTGATGAGCACAGGCACTCAGGACCAGAACAATCAGAAACAGCAGGCTGCGCATGCTTAGAAACTCCCCTGCACAGACAGATAAACGCCATTCTGATTATCCAGCGTGGCGATTTCACCGAGGCGCGCATAGGCCAGCACCAGCGCTAAGTTCTTGTTGGGGAAGTAGCCGAGAAACAGATCGGCCCAGTCACTCTCCCCAGCAAAGCTGAGGTTGTCCGGTTTCTCTCGATACTCCAACCCCAGCGCCCAACGCGGATTGAACTGCACGGCAACGGAGCCTTCCTTAAGCACCGAGTGACGATCACGGCGATCACCGCCAAAACCCAGCAGGCCCAGCTCGTTAGCGCGACTGTAGCGAATACCGCCGTTGAGCAGCAGGTTGTAGCCAAAGGCACCACCAAGGATTAGCCGGCTAGCGGTTATATAGCCTTCGGTGTCCTCACTGCGCTGCGCGCCCACCAAGCTGGGGATCAGAAAATCCTTCTGCCGCTTATGCTGAAGTCCCACTGCCACCTGCGGCAACTGGTCGTAGATCAGGTCACCAAACAGACGCACCTTGATGCCAAATACATCCTGGCTCAGGCTATTTTCCGGCAGGCTCAGGTTGCGTGCCAAGTTGCCGAGCTCAAAACGCTGGCGAGCGTAAGACAGCTCAATACGGTTATCAAACGCAGCGCCAATACCCGCCACATCCAAACGGTAATCGCCGGTTTCCACTCGCGTGGCGAAAACATCCACGCCCCATTCGCCACGCTCGCCATAACCGGACAGCACCGCCCAAGGCGTGATACCGCCACCGGCCGCACCTTCAAGGCTGCTGGCACCACCGGTGGCCAGCAAACGCCCATCAGCCCAGGTCAGATTGGCCAGCAAGGCCAGTAGCAAAACAGCGCCGCGAAGCAGATTTACCATGGTCAATGCACCACGTTTGAGGCGTCACGCGCGTGCTGCGCCATCCAGGTTTCAAAAGCCTGAGCAGCTAACGGCCGGCTGATCAGGTAGCCCTGAGCGGTATCGCAGTTCCAGAGCGCCAACAGCTCTAGGCTGCGCTCAAACTCGACCCCTTCGGCCACCACTTTAAGTCCAAGACTGTGGCTCATCTCGATGGTTGAGCGCACGATCACCGAATCCTCACTGCCGTCGTCCAAGTCACGGATAAACGATTGGTCGATCTTCAGCTCTTGCACGGGCATGCGTTTGAGCTGAGCCAGGGACGAGTACCCCGTGCCGAAGTCGTCCACAGACAGGCTAATGCCGCACTCGCGCAAGCCATGCAGCACCTGCAAGGCGAGCTCCGGATTGAGCATCACTCCGCTTTCAGTAACTTCAAAAATCAGCTGCTCAGCCGGTACTTGATACTCGGCCAAGAGTGCACTGACCCGTGCAGGCAACTGCGGGTCGATCAGGTCTTCGGTGGAGATATTCAACGACACCTGCATGTGCAGGCCGCGCCCAGCCCATTCGCGCAGCTGACACATGACCGCCTCGATCACCCAGGCGGTTAACAGCTTAATGCTGCCCGTGCGCTCGGCCAGCGGAATAAACTCCCCAGGTGAAACCATACCCAACTCAGGATGCTGCCAACGCAGCAAGGCTTCAGCCTGGCGTACTTGGCCGGCGGCAATATCCAGTTTCGGTTGATAGTGCAATTGCAGTTCAGCTTTGCCCGGCGCATGACGTAGGTCGCGGATCAGGCGAATCTGCCGCTGCTGGGCATCATCGCGACCACGCTGGTAGACCTGCAAATGGCTGGCCATGCCTGCCGCATCCTGCATCGCGATGGTCGCGCGGCGCAGCAATTCTTCCGGGGCATTACCATCCACAGGGTAGCTGGCAATGCCGATGCGGCACTCCATGGCGAAATCATGGCTGCCGACGCGCAATGGCGTGAGCAGCAGTTGCTGCACCTTGTCGGCGATGCCCACGGCACTGTCGCAGTCGGTATTTTCCAGCAGCAAAAGGAACTCATCTCCGATGATCCGCGCGACGCTATCGCCGGGGCGCAGCGTCGCCTGCAGAAATCGACTCAGCTGCTGTAACGCCAAGTCGCCTCCTTCTGGCCCGAGACTTTCATTGACTGCGCGGAAATTCGCGACCCCGAGGTACAGCAATGCCGTAGGGCGCTGCGCCGTGATGGCGCTGCCCAAACGCTCCAGCGCCAGAGTGCGGTTGGGCAGCCCGGTGAGTGCATCGTGCAGAGCATTGTGCGCCAGCTGCCGTTCACGCTCGGCAAGCCCCTGCTGCATAGCCTTGAAGGCTATGGCCAAACGACCCAACTCATCACTGCGTTGCAAATCAAGGCTGGCTTCATAATCGCCCTGCCTTACCCGCTCGGCGACGGCTGCCAATTGCTGCACGGGTTGCGACACTGAACGCGCCAACAACAAGCCCCCCCCCAGGGAAGCCGCGAACGCCACCAGTGCGATTAGCAAAATATCCTGATCAAGCGGAGCAAACGCCTCCTGCGCCTGACTCAAGGACTTGTGCAGCAACGCACGCACCGCAAAGCCTTCGCCACTGGCCAGCACCAGCGTCTGATTAAGGTAATACTCCTCGCCGATAAGACTAATTGCATCATTCGCCAGCGCGGACACATCACCTTGCAGCTGCTCACGTTGCGCTGGTTGCAGGGTGCTGATCCAGATATCAGCCATACCGTCCTGGGTCGCTTGTAGGGTCAGGTCCAGGTGCGTCAGCTCGCGCAATTCGGCGGCGAAGGCATCATCCACCTGAAAACCCATCATCACCCGAGCAATAGGCAACGGCGCGCTCACAGTAGCCTGCACCAGTAGGTAGATTTTATCGGCAATTGGCATCAGAAAAATCTGCATACCCTCGCGCTGGCGCAACATCACCTGAGCACTTAGGCGCTGCGCTGTCGCACCGCTGATCTGTCGATCTGTACTGATTTCTAAGTTACCGCCAAGGCTCAGCATCATTACGGCACTGGCATTGATCCTCGCGCCGTGGTTGGCCAGCGCCGAACGAATGGTTTCGGTATCGCCACTGGCCACTGCATCCTTGAAGCCAAAGTCGGCGGCCAGCACCTGCACGGCATCGTGCAACTGTCGCCCCCGCACCTCGAGTAACTGCTGAAACACCAGGCTGCCCACATCCAGTTGCTCACGGGCCTGGCTGCGTACGGCCGCATTGGTCGCCGTTTGTACGGCGATATAAAGCGCACCCACCACGACCACTAACAGCAGTACCAGTACGCCGGCAATCCGTGCCTGAAAACTATTGCGCAGCATCGCGGGCCTTCTTAAATGCATCACCAAAGACGCTGACTGGTGCACTCGGCGCTACCTCAGCGGCGGGAGCCTGCATCGCCAGGGTAAAGCGCTTCTGGTTAGCGCCCTCAGTCAACAGCAATTCGCCCGCCGCCTGCGGCAACATGTCCGGCGCTTGTGGGTGCCAGAGGCTGACCGTATAGCGACCTGCCGGAAGCTGGTCGAGACTCAAACGCCCTTGTTCATCGCTGACGGCAAACCAGGGATCGTCGGTGACATAGACATAACCCAGCATCCAGTCATGGATATTGCAGCCCAGCACCACAACACCGGGCTTATCGAAAATCACCGGTTCACTGGGTGTGCCCTGATACAAACGCAGCTCAAAACGCTTGGCAAGAGAGAAGGAATAAACGTGGTGGCGGATGTTGTCGCTATTGGGAAACGCCACCGAGGTACCGCTGCGCACTGCCAGTACATTCGGCGCAAACTGCTGCGCGCGCTGATCCATGATGGCTTTAGCCGGCGCAGTTGCTGCGCCGGCGGAGTTACGCAAGCTGATCACGGCATTGCCTAGTGACTGGCCTTGGCTATCGATCACTTCGGCTTGCAGACTGGCGGCATGCAGCGGTGTGCTGAGCAACAACATGCCCAGCAGTGAAAGTGCGAACGAGAAATGCAGGTACTGGCTCATTTTAAGACGCGTCTCTAAGGCTCACTTTATTATGAACAGCATCCTTGCCTGGCACAGTGACTGCCTCTGTGAGCCACAGCTTAGCCGGCTGCGTGCGTAACTTCACGTTTTGTCGATGCCCATCAATCACTGGTGCAGCCTATAAGGCCGCTACGTAATAAACAGAGAGCACTACTCAGCGCTACGCAGCCGTTTGGGCGTCAAGCCAAGGTAACGGCGCATGGCTGTGGTCAGTGCGCTCTGACTGGAGAAGCCGCACTCTTCGGCGATGCGGATCAGCGGTAAACCGCTCTCACGCAACAGCCGCACAGCGCGGTCAAGGCGGGTTTTAAGCAAGTACTGGTGCGGCGTCAGGCCGACACAATCCTTGAACTGCGCATGGAAATGGCTAGGGCTCAGGCATGCTACCTGGGCCAGCTCGGCCACACTGATACGCCGCGCCAAGTGCTCGACGATATAACTGTCGAGTCGTTCCAAGTTTAGCGTACCCACCACCTGCGCATGGGGCTCGCCAAACAATCGCAGGTGTAAGGCACGCAGCAGAACACCGCCGAGGGCCCGGGTCAGCAGCGGGTCTGAACCGTAACGTTCAAGCTCGGCACCGGCGTAGCTCAACAGATTCTGAAAATCAGCATCCAATTGTGGGTAACGCGGCGTCTCGAACAGGCCGGTCAACAGTTGCAGATCTTCGTCCGAGGTGCCCTGCTCATCCAGGTCGATAATCAGCATGCGGTTATCGCCCATGCCGGCAAACTGGTGATCAGCATCGCCAGGCACTAGGCAAGCACGCATACGGCATACCTCGCCACCGCGGCCATTGACCTCAAACTCAGCACGCCCAGCCAACGAAAGCACCAGCTGGTGATGATCGTGAGTGTGTTCGTGGGCTTGGTCATCGAGACGCATCAAGCGCGCGTTGAGCATTAAAAGTGCAACCCTGAGTAATTGGAAGTGCAACCCAAACAGCGAAGGGGTGCAACTTTAACCTTTCGGCCCTTAAAACGGCATCCCGCACGACAAATGGGCAGCGTCCGTTTCAAAAATCGTCAGCCCAAATACAGGGCAAGCAATTGACCACCAAGGCATGAAAAGCGCTGAGTCAGTGTATTGAGCTGCCAGGCAAGAGATTTGCTAAATCCACCGCCTGCCTTGCACACCTTAAGGGCCGATGAGCTCCAGCGCCTAAGCATCACTTGTTTAATAACGGTGAAGTGCACCTAGCACCCCCTGAATACTTTGCCCTGCTCACACCCTTGATCGACAAATTCGCCCAACGCTTATGCCTGCCACTGGCGGCGCTCAAGCACTGGGGGCTGATTTGCGCAGGCAGCTGGAACGGCTATGCTGGCAGCCTCGACTTTCGCCAGGAGCTCACCATGCTTGTTCCCCGCCTGACAGCAGCGTTCAGCCTTGCCCTGCTTACCGCTTGCGCACAAACGCCCAGCAGCGTGACCCTTGAGCAGAAACAGCAGAACAAATGCCCGCTATCGCTGCAGGTAGGACAACAATTTATTCTGAGGTTACCGAGCAACCCCACCACTGGCTTTCGTTGGCTGTTACGCGATTCCGCCCCGCAGGTTCTGCAAAGTCTCGGCCCAGAGGTGTACAGCAACCCTGAAGACGCTGGTTTAGTGGGCAGCGCCGGAGTTTCTACCTGGCGTTTCCGGGTGGCCAAAGCAGGCGAAGGCCAACTGGCCTTGAGCTATGAACGTCCTTGGGAAGTGGGCGTGGTGCCCGCCCAGCGCTTTGAATGCACGATCAGCGCCGAATAGAACAGGCCTTGAGGCGCGAATGCACGGTGGCGCGAGCGGTGCATCGCGTTGATTTGCGACCAATAGCCACAATCAACGTTTAGCTATGCCCTGTACTTGGCTAAAATGTCCGGCTTTATCGACCAATGCGTAGCCAACGTGAGCAAACAGCCCGATCGCCTTTTCGCCCAACCCCTGGCCCAAGTGCCGGACTTCGTGTTCAACGAAGATGTGGTGAGGGTCTTCCCCGACATGATCAAACGCTCAGTGCCGGGTTACCCGACTATTGTCGAGAACATAGGCGTATTAGCCGGCCAGTTCGCCAAGCCACACAGCGTGCTGTATGACCTCGGCAGTTCTTTGGGGGCGGTGACCCAAGCGCTGCGCCGGCATGTGCAGATTGCAAATTGCAGGGTGATCGCCGTGGACAACTCCAGCGCCATGGTCGAGCGCTGCCGCGAATATCTGCATGCGCAGGACTCGATGTTCCAAGAGTTATTGCCGGTGGAGGTGATCGAAGCCGATATTCTCAGCCTCGACTTCCAGCCAACTTCGTTGGTGGCACTGAACTTCACTCTGCAATTTATTCAGCCAGAACAACGCCTCGAATTGCTCACACGTATTCGCCGAGCCCTGCTGCCTGGCGGGGCACTGATCCTCTCGGAAAAACTGCAATTCGAGGACGCCGAGCAACACGCCTTGCTCGCCGACCTGCACATCGCCTTCAAACGCGCCAACGGCTACAGCGAGCTGGAGATTGCGCAGAAGCGCAGCGCCATCGAGAAAGTCATGCTCCCCGACAGCCTGGAGCAACACCGCGAACGCCTTCTAGCCGCTGGTTTCAGCCAGGTGGTGCCGTGGTTCCAGTGCCTTAACTTCGCCTCTTTGATAGCCCTGCCATGATCAGCCGCCTCGACCTCGACGCCCTGCAAGCTGCACTTGCCGGCACTCCACTGCAGGACTGGTCCGCCGGCTTGCCTGGCCAGATCGATGCAAAACTGGCAATCGGTCACGGTGATCTCGCGCGCTGGTATGGCGCGGTGCAAGCGTTGCCTGAACTGAAGGTTGAACAACTGGAGTTGCTGCACAACTTCAGCTTCAACGGCCGCTACGATGAACCGATGCGCGCTACACTGAAAACTGCGTTGCAGGGCCTGATCCCCTGGCGCAAAGGACCATTTCATCTGTTTGACGTCCACGTCGACACCGAATGGCGCTCAGACTGGAAGTGGCAGCGGGTGGCCCCCTATCTGGATCTGAAGGGCAAACGCGTACTGGATGTCGGCTGCGGCAACGGCTATTACATGTGGCGCATGCTTGGGGCCGGCGCGGACAGCGTGGTGGGCATCGACCCTAACTGGCTATTCCTCTGCCAGTTCCTGGCGATGAAGAACTACCTGCCCGATCTGCCTGTTTGGCACCTGCCGCTGGCCTTTGAAGAGTTACCCCGCAAACTGCAAGGCTTCGACACGGTGTTTTCCATGGGCGTGCTCTATCACCGCCGCTCCCCCATCGATCATTTGATCGATCTCAAGGATTGTCTGGTCAAAGACGGTGAGTTGGTGCTGGAAACCTTGGTAGTGGAAGGCGATGCTCAGCAGGTACTGGTGCCCGAGGACCGCTACGCGCAGATGCGCAATGTCTGGTTCCTGCCCTCAGTGCCCGCGCTGGAACTGTGGCTGCGCCGCGCCGGCTTCGTGGATGTGCGCTGCGTGGATGTCAGCACCACCAGCGTGGAGGAGCAGCGTTCAACCGAGTGGATGCGTTTTCAGTCGTTGCCCGAGTTCCTCGACCCAGCCGACCACAGCCGTACCCTCGAAGGGTTGCCGGCGCCGAGCCGCGCGGTGCTGATCGCCCGCAAGCCCTGATGTAGGGTGGATGGCGCTCTACCCATCCACCGCTCTGGTGGATGAAAACAGCATCATCCACCCTACGGGCTCAACCCATCCTACAAATCCCCCCGACTAGCCGCGGTTAGCCGCTGAGGTGATCAGTTGTTTCATTTCCACCACCGCCTGCTTGAAGCCAACAAACAGCGCATGCGCCACCAGCGCGTGGCCGATATTCAGCTCGTTGATCCCGGCAATCGCCGCCACCGGTTCGACGTTGTGGTAATGCAGGCCGTGGCCGGCATTGACGATCAAGCCATGGGCCAAACCGCAGGCCACACCGTCACGAATCCGCGCCAGCTCGCGCGCCGCCTCTTGAGGCGTATGAGCATCGGCATAGCGACCAGTATGCAGCTCAATGGCAGGGGCGCCGACACGCTTGGAGGCTTCAATCTGCTGCGGCTCCGGGTCGATAAACAGTGACACTTCACAGCCAATCTTACTTAAGCGCTCAACAGCTGCACGAATCCTCGCTTCCTGGCCAGCGACGTCGAGGCCGCCTTCAGTGGTCAACTCCTGGCGAGTTTCCGGCACCAGGCAAACATGCTCGGGACGAATGCTTTCGGCAAATACGAGCATTTCCTCGGTGACGCCCATCTCGAAGTTCATGCGCGTCTGCATAACCTCCTTGAGCAGGCGCACATCACGTTCTTGGATGTGCCGACGGTCTTCGCGCAGGTGCACGGTAATACCATCAGCCCCAGCCTCTTCAGCGTCCAGCGCGGCCTTAACCGGGTCTGGGTAGCGGGTGCCACGGGCCTGGCGCAGGGTGGCCACATGATCAATGTTCACACCCAGCAGAATACGATTAGCATCAGTCACGGCTTGGCTCCTTGAGCGTCATAAAAAGTTCGCGGCTGACCAGCGGTCGTCCGCCTAAATGGGGGGCCAGGGCCTGACGCATCAGGCGCTTAGCCGCAGCCAGGGCACCTGGAATGGTCCAATCGGCCTCGGCCATGGCCAGCAACTCTACCCCATGAAAAACCCCAGGCTGCAAATGCCCAACGGGGACCAGCCCAGTTTCGGTCTGTAGCCGGTACAGGCCGGCTTGCGCGATGGGATGTCCTTCGCTGTCCAGATTAAGGGCAAAACCATAGCCCAGCTCATCCAGCAAACGCCACTCAAAAGAACGCAGCAACGGTTCCAAGGCACGGCCCTCGGCCAGGGCCAAGACTGTCATGGCGTAGTGTTCGAAGACTGCAGGGTGGGGGACTTCAGCGGGGAGTAAGCGGATCAGCAGCTCATTGAGGTAGATGCCACTGAACAGTGCCTCACCAACCAGCAGATTGGGGATACCTGCAGGATCAAGACGGCCAACGTTTTTCAGCTCGCCGCGCCCACGAAACTCGGCCTCAAGCGGGATAAACGGCCGAGCCAGGCTGCCCGCCTTACCCCGCGCCCCCCGCAATACCGCACGCAGCCGACCTTGCGGGGTAAGAAAATCCACTAGCGCACTGCTTTCGCGGTAAGCACGGCTGTGCAGCACATAAGCGGGCTGGCTAGAGGCAAGCATCAGGGCTTACTCAAAATAGCGGGCGCGAGAGTGCCCCCGCAGACGCATCAAATATTATCGTAGCCCAGCGAACGCATGGCACGCTCATCGTCTGACCAGCCACTTTTGACCTTGACCCACAGGTTCAGCATGACCTTGGAATCGAACATCACTTCCATGTCTTTACGGGCTTCTTGACCGATGCGTTTGATACGATCGCCTTTGTCGCCAATGATGATCTTCTTCTGTCCGTCACGCTCGACCAGAATCAACGCATGGATATGCAGAATGCGCCCGTCACGCTTGAATTCCTCGATTTCTACAGTGATCTGGTACGGCAGTTCGGCACCCAGCTGACGCATGACTTTCTCACGCACCAGTTCGGCAGCGAAGAAGCGGCTGGAGCGATCGGTCACCTGGTCTTCCGGGAAGAAGTGCACGCCTTCGGGCAAACGCTCGCCCACCAGTTTTTCCAGGGTCTCAAGGTTATGCCCGTGCTGGGCGGATACCGGCACGATCTCGGCATTCGGCAACTGGGTGGCAAGCCACTCCACATGCGGCATCAGGTCTGCCTTATCCTCGAGGCGGTCGGTCTTATTGATCGCCAAAATCACCGGGCCCTCGACGTATTGAATACGCTCTAGGACCATCTGATCCTCGTCGGTCCAGCGGGTGCGATCAACCACGAAGATCACCACATCGACATCTTTCAGTGCCGATGACGCATTCCTATTCATATAGCGATTGAGCGCTTTCTCGTTATTTTTGTGCAGACCAGGTGTATCGACATAGATGGCCTGCACCTCACCTTCGGTCTTAATACCGAGCATGTTGTGCCGCGTGGTCTGTGGCTTTCGCGAAGTGATCGCGAGCTTCTGCCCGAGAATATGGTTAAGCAACGTCGACTTACCCACGTTGGGCCGGCCGACGATGGCGACATAGCCACAGCGTGTAACAGGTAAATCAGTCATTGCCATTCTCCACACCCAGGGCGATCAGCGCAGCAGCGGCTGCCACCTGTTCGGCAATACGCCGGCTAGCACCCTGCCCCAGGGTTTTATCATTCAGTAAGGTAATCTGACATTCGACCACGAACGACCGACAGTGTGGCTCGCCTTGGATATCTGCCACCTCGTAGCGTGGCAGCTCACAACCGCGCGATTGCAAAAATTCCTGCAGGCGGGTTTTCGGGTCTTTATTGGTGTCGACTAGGGTTAGGCTGTCAAATTCGCTGGTCAGCCAGGCCAACACTCGCTCACGGGCAGCGTCCATTCCGGCGTCCAGGTAGATAGCGCCGATAAGCGCTTCCAGGGCATCAGCCAGAATCGACTCACGGCGAAAGCCACCGCTTTTCAATTCGCCCGACCCCAAGCGCAAGTACTCACCCAGGTCAAAACCGCGCGCCATTATTGCCAGCGTTTCACCCTTAACCAAGCGCGCACGCAGGCGTGACAATTGCCCTTCACGGGCCAATGGAAAGCGCTGAAATAACGCTTCGCCGGCAACAAAATTGAGGATTGCATCCCCGAGAAACTCCAGACGCTCGTTATTGCGTCCAGCGAAGCTGCGGTGGGTCAACGCCAGGATCATCAACTCCTGGTCCTTGAAGGTATATCCGAGCTGCCGCTCGAGGCGAGCTAACGACGCGCTCACGGCATACGCACGCGGAATTCTTTATCGAAACGCACTACCAGATCGATATTCTCGATCAACGGCTCACGCTTCTCGTATTTCAGGTGTACCCGAAACTCGTTGTTTTCCACTTTAATTTTCAATGCGTCCTGCATATCCAAATCGCGGATGCTGTTGACCTGCATACCTTTGCTGATATGGCTGTAGAAATCGCTAACGCTACGCACATCGACGGCTTTATCGGTTTCGACCGAGGTAATCATTTTTTCCAGTGCCATGTTGTCGAAGTAATGTGGCAATACCTTGAACGTCGCACTGGCCAAAAAGGCGACAACCGCAAGCACCATCAGCCAACTGAGAATCGACATTCCTTTTTGCGAATGCGCAGATTTCATATTTGTCCCCAAAATCGAGTGTTGTAAAAGCCGTTACCGCTGGAGGCAAGACTATATATAGCCTGCGACGCTGCGTTTAACAGCGTCGCAAATTCGTCAGCAGGTCAGTGGATCAGACCTACGCGAGAAAAATTTGGCAAGTTGCGCGACTTCGGGTCCGGCCAGCTCATCCAGATCGCGAAGGCTTTGCCGACGATATTTTGGTCCGGAACCATGCCCAACAGTGGCTTGGGGATGGCCGGATCATTCCAGTAACGACTGTCATTGGAGTTGTCGCGGTTGTCACCCATCATGAAGTAATGCCCTTGCGGCACCACCCACTCGCGACCAGGCTCAATACGATAGCGGCGCATTTCCTTACGGATCTGATGCTCTGCTTCGCCGAGCTTCTCGTTATACAGTGTCGCGCTGCCCAGGCTGCCGGGCTCATCGCCAATCAACTGCTGAGCCACAGACTCGCCATTAATGGTCAGACGCTTGTCACTGCTGTAGGCAATACGATCGCCGGCCAGGCCCACTACGCGCTTGATGTAGTTGATGTTCGGATCGCTGGGGTAGCGAAACACCATCACATCCCCACGCTGCGGATCACCCACCTCAATCACCTTAGTGTCGAGCACAGGCAAGCGAATGCCGTAGGCGAATTTGTTGACCAAGATAAAATCGCCCACTTCCAGCGTCGGCTTCATCGAGCCGGATGGAATCTGGAAGGGCTCGACCAGAAACGAACGCAACACCAGCACGATCGCCAGTACCGGGAAGAACGATTTACCGTACTCCATTAGCAGCGGCTCTTTATTCAAGCGTGCCACCACTAACTCATCAGGTTCACTGACCTGACCTTGGTAGGTGGCAATGGCTGCTCGCCGGCGCGGGGCCAGAAAGATCAGGTCGAACAACGCCAACACGCCACAGACGGCGACAGCGATAACCAGCAGTAACGGGAAATTGATCGACATAGGACCTTAACTATCCAACCTGAGCACAGCGAGGAAGGCTTCCTGTGGAATTTCCACATTACCGACCTGCTTCATGCGTTTCTTACCGGCCTTCTGCTTTTCTAGCAGTTTGCGTTTACGGCTAACGTCACCGCCGTAGCATTTGGCCAATACGTTCTTGCGCAGCGCCTTGACGGTAGTGCGCGCCACAATCTGCCCGCCAATGGCCGCCTGAATGGCGACATCGAACATCTGCCGAGGAATCAGTTCTTTCATCTTCTCGGTCAGCGCCCGGCCTTTGTAGTGAGCGTTGTCACGGTGCACGATCAACGCCAGGGCATCGACCTTCTCAGCATTGATCAGCACATCCAGCTTGACCAGGTTGGCCGACTGGTAACGGTCGAAGTGATAATCCAGCGAGGCATAACCGCGGCTGGTTGACTTCAGGCGGTCGAAGAAGTCCAACACCACTTCGTTCATCGGCAGGTCGTAAGTGACCTGCACCTGGGAGCCGAGGAACAGCATGTCATGCTGCACGCCACGCTTTTCGATGCATAGGGTAATGACGTTACCCAGATGCTCCTGCGGCACGAGAATATTGGCGCGCACAATCGGCTCGCGCATGTCTTCGATGGCCGACAGATCCGGCAGTTTTGACGGGTTATCGACGTAGATCGTCTCGCCGGTCTTGAGCAGCAGTTCGAAAATCACCGTTGGCGCGGTGGTGATCAGGTCCAGGTCGTACTCGCGCTCCAGGCGCTCCTGAATGATCTCCATGTGCAGCATGCCGAGGAAGCCACAACGAAAGCCAAAGCCTAGGGCATCCGAGCTCTCCGGGGTGTACTGCAAGGATGAGTCGTTCAGCGTGAGCTTTTGCAGGGCTTCGCGGAAGTCTTCGAAGTCATCTGAGCTAACCGGGAACAGGCCGGCGTAAACCTGCGGCTGGATGCGTTTGAAGCCCGGCAGCACATCAACATCCGGCGTCGAACTCAAGGTCAGGGTGTCGCCCACGGGCGCGCCATGAATATCCTTGATGCCGGCGATGATAAAGCCCACTTCGCCCGCTTTTAGATCAACGGTGGCGGTATGCTTTGGGTTAAACACACCAACGCTGTCGACCAAGTGAATCTTACCGGTGGATTTCACCAGCACCTTGTCACCTTTCTTAATCCGACCATGGCGTACACGTACCAGGGACACGACGCCCAGATAGTTGTCGAACCAGGAGTCGATGATCAGCGCTTGCAGCGGGTCTTCAATATTGCCGGTCGGCGCAGGAATGGTCTGCACCAGGCGCTCAAGCACCTCATCGACACCCAAACCGGTCTTGGCGCTGCAGGCCACTGCATCGGTGGCATCAATACCGATGATCTTCTCGATTTCGTCCTTAACCCGGTCTGGGTCGGCCTGAGGTAAGTCGATCTTATTCAGCACTGGCATGACCTCAAGGCCCTGCTCAATGGCGGTGTAGCAATTGGCAACCGACTGCGCTTCTACGCCCTGCCCGGCATCCACCACCAGCAGCGCGCCTTCACAGGCCGCCAAGGAACGGCTGACCTCGTAGGTGAAGTCGACGTGACCTGGCGTATCAATAAAATTCAGCTGATAGGTAATGCCGTCACGCGCCTTGTAATACAAGGTGACGCTGTGCGCTTTGATGGTGATCCCGCGCTCGCGCTCAAGATCCATGGAATCCAGTACTTGGGCTTCCATTTCACGGTCAGCCAGGCCGCCACACATCTGGATAAAACGGTCAGCCAGGGTCGACTTGCCGTGGTCAATGTGGGCGATGATGGAGAAATTGCGGATATGACTCAAATCACTCACGGATCAACACTCGAAAAGGTCGCAGGCGACTGCCCGCCGAAAATAGCCGCGAAGTGTACCCGAAAGCCACCTTGCACGTCACCACGGCCGCAAAGCGGCTGTATGTAAAAGGGCGACCGAAGTCGCCCTTTTACTCTGTCGTTACCGTTAGTCGGCTAGCTTAAAGGTGATAAAGCTAGCGCGCCCCTGGCGCAGCACCCGCATCGATACCGAACGATTCTTCGGCAGCGCCTGCGCCACCTCGGTAAAGGTCTTGGCCGAGTTGATCGACTCATTGTTCAAATGAGTGATCACATCGCCCGGGCGCAAGCCAATCAGCGCCGCGGGCCCTTCCTGCACTTCGGAAATCACCACACCCCCTTTGAGGTCGAGGCTCTTCTTCTGCTCAGCGCTCAACTCAACCACCTTGACCCCAAGACGGTTGCTGCTGCGCTCGACACCTGGGGCCGCGTTACCCGCCAAGGTTTCGCCATCTTCCGGTAGCGCACCGATGGTCAACTTTAATTTCTTACGTGCGCCATCGCGCACCACGTCCAGCTCGGCGCGAGCGCCCGGCTTGAGAGCTCCGACCAGATGCGGCAGATCAGCCGACATAATGATCGGCTTACCATCCAGACTGAGAATTACATCACCCACCTGCAAACCGCCTTTAGCAGCCGGCCCGTCCTCTAGAACCTGAGCGACCAGCGCACCGGCCGGCTTATCCAGGCCAAACGACTCGGCCAGGTCCTTATTCACCTCCTGAATCACCACACCCAGCCAACCTCGACTGACCTTACCCTCCGCCTTGAGCTGATCCGCCACGTCCATGGCCACACTCATTGGGATGGCAAACGACAAACCCATAAAACCGCCGGAACGGGTGAAAATCTGAGAGTTGATACCGACCACTTCGCCGGCCAGGTTGAACAGCGGGCCACCCGAGTTACCTGGGTTGATCGCCACGTCAGTCTGAATGAACGGCACATAGCTCTCATTCGGCAGGCTACGGCCTTTGGCGCTGACAATACCGGCGGTGACCGAGTGATCGAAGCCGAATGGTGAACCAATTGCCAAGACCCACTCGCCGACTTTCAACTCTTCCGACTTGCCCAACTTGACGATTGGTAGGCCAGTGGCCTCAATCTTAAGTAACGCCACGTCGCTGCGCGGATCAGTACCAATCAGCTTGGCTTCTAATTCACTGCGATCCGCCAGACGCACAATTATTTCATCGGCATCGGCAATCACGTGGTTGTTGGTCAGTACATAGCCATCGGCGGAAATGATAAAGCCCGAACCCAGCGACTGCGCCTCACGCTGACGACCACCACCGGGCGTACGCGGCATTTGCGGAATATTACGCTCGAAAAACTCGCGAAACATCGGCGGCAGGCCTTCCAAGTCAGGCACGTTAAGCTGACCCGCGCCGGCCGCTGCGCGATCCGGCAACTTCTGCCGGGTACTGATATTAACCACCGCCGGCGACGCTTGCTCAACCAGCTCGGTGAAATCCGGCAGACTTGCCTGAGCAAGCAACGCTTGCCCCATCAGCAACATGGCACACAACGTAGTAAAGGTAGATCTCAGACCAAGCTTAGACATACAACTCCCCATCAGGTCAGCAAAAGTCTTAAAACGCTGTCGCGGTGCCCGCAAGCAATGCACGCAACACCACGGGTTGTAGCGCCGGGTCACCGGCCGTAAAACGGCTGCGCCAGCGCACGGCGCAGCAGGCAAACAGAAAACCAAATAACGCGCTGAGTATCACCCAGGGCTCACTCAACCCCAGTTGCTCAGCCAAAATGGCGACTGAAAAGAGCCCGAGCAACGGCAGCAAATAAACCAACAGCGAGCCACGTACCAGTAAATCCTCGCGCACACCGATGATGACCCCATCACCAACAGCCAGCTGCAGACTCGACAGCGCTCGCACATAACCACGGCGTCCGCTTGCCCCAAGCTGGTCAAGTAAGCCTTGGCCGCAACCGGCTTTGACCGAACAGCTGGAGCAGGTGCTTTTACGCAGGGTTTCGACCCACACAGCACCTGGCTCGACAGCCACCACTCGGCCCTGTTCCTCAATCACTGGGCGACCTCAGCGACCGCGCGCATCGATAAGGCTACACGCTCAGCGGTACCCAAAGGTATCTCGCCCACCACAGTGACCATAACGTCACCATCGCCAGTCTTTAGCCTGCGTGAAACGACCACAGTAGGCCCTAATTGAGTGCGCAGGTCTTCCGCTGCCAGGCCTCGCAGCGGCTCCATAAAGACAGAGAAGCGCGCCAAGCCATCGTCATACACTTGACAGGCGACCGGCTCATCCGATGCGGGGCTGCGACGCTGAGTCACCGAGCTCAAACTAAAACCTGGTGGCAACCAATCTGAATGCCATGCCTCGGCAGTCTCAGCCCGCTCAGGTGACAGGCGCACCGGCCGGCAGCCGACTCCCGGCTCTAGATTGACGACTGCGGGCGCCTCGGTTTGCAATTGGGTGAACTGAAAACGCTCGAGTAACTGGCCTTTGTCATTAATCAACAAGGATTTCAACGGCAAGCCGGTTTGTTGGTCGAGGTGCAGCTCAATGGCATAACGATGCTGATCCCGCGGCACCAGTGCCAATACACGGGTAGCACGCCCCGCCACCCGAGATTTACCAAGCACGCGTAACTCATACCACTCGCTCAATTGCTCGGCATTTAGCTCCCTGGCCGGCCACAGCTGGCTGTCAATCAACTGATCAGCTAATGCGCCGCTGGCGCATTGCACCTTACCGTCGAGACGCACGACTTCTTGGGCAGAACCATCGAGCTGTAGCAGGCGCTCACGCAGCGCTCCGTCCTCTTCAACTAGGTGCCAGATGCTGTGCGTCGAAAAACTGCCATTGCGCTCGTAGACAAAGGTGCCCTGAAAGCTCTGCGTGCGCTCGGCATTTGCCAAACGCTGTAGCAAAGCCTGCCCCTCATCAGCCACTGCAGGCAGTGCCAAGCAACTACCCAATAATAGGGCGCTAAAAGGAATAAAGCGCATGCGACTCCTTAACGATGACCCCTTAACGGGTTTCCAGACTGGCTGCGCGAGCATAAGGCAGCGCACCTTCACTGGTGCTCATGGCCGCTTGCTGCGCATGCTGGCGCAAATAAGCCGGTAGGCGCTGCTCATGCCAGCCAGGCTGACCCTGACCTACGGCGCTAACCGCTGGGCCAACGGCTTCTTCGCTGCTATTGAAGCCTGCCAACATGGCCTGACCACTGGCCTGAGGCGTGCTCAGCATCGGCTGAATGGCCTGCTGTGCCAACTGGGTACCGGTGATGTCGTCTTGGTTGTAAAGACGCACGCCGGCCAGCACGGCCACGGTAACCGAAGCAGCAACCGCCAAACGGCCTATTGTGCGCCAAGGACCACGCTGCGCTTGCTGCACAGCGGGAGCCGCATCATCAGCCAACGCTGCAGATACGGCGGCAGCAATGTCCAAGCGCGGCACAAGCAATTCTTTGTGCATGACTGCACGCGCAATCTGGTAACGCGACCAGGTGGCGCGCATTTCAGGGTCGTCACTGGCCGCCAGCACTCGCCTTAATTCAAGTTCATCCGCTTGGTTATCCATCACCGCGGACAGCGATTCCTGTAGGGTTTCACGACTCATGGCGGTTCCTCTCGTGGCTGACGCCGCTGCCTTAGGTTTCCTGCAACAAAGGCTGCAGGGATCGATCAATGGCCTCACGCGCTCGGAAAATTCGCGAACGCACGGTACCGACTGGACACTGCATGACGCTGGCAATGTCTTCGTAACTCAGACCATCAAATTCACGCAAGGTTAGTGCTGTGCGTAAATCTTCTGGCAATTGCTCAATACTGCGATGCACCGTGGCCTCAATTTCGTCACGCAACAAAACGCGCTCAGGCGACTCGATGTTCTTGAGGGCGTGATCTCCATCGTAGAACTCAGCATCTTCAGCACTCACGTCACTGTCTGGCGGCCGTCTGCCACGCGAAACCAAATGGTTCTTCGCTGTGTTGATGGCAATGCGGTACAGCCAGGTATAAAACGCACTGTCACCGCGAAAATTACCCAACGCCCGGTACGCCTTGATGAAGGCTTCCTGCGCCACATCCTGCGCCTCATGGGTGTCATGCACGAACCGCACGATCAACCCGAGAATCTTGTGCTGGTACTTTAGTACCAATAGATCAAATGCACGCTTGTCGCCGCGCTGTACGCGCTCGACCAGCTGCTGATCATCTTCCTGGGTTAGCATGAAAACTCCTCATTAGGTTTGAAGGAGCGCAAGCCAACCTGTTAACCGGTCTGCCAAAGTAGACTTGGGTATTGCGCAAAAGTTCTCTCCTTCAAACAAGCTTCCTGCAGTTCACTTAAAAGCCCTGCACGGAATAGCGCAGCAAAGGGACTCCGAGGCTGCACTTTTAGTCTGGATCACCCGCAGGCCATGCAAAACTGCAAGCCCACTGTAAAACTGCCTGACACAGGCGAATTACTACACAAATAACCGGCTATGGAACCCGAAGCACTTAAAAAGTTCCCGAGTAACGCAGTAGGTCATAAGCCGGCTATTGTGCAGCCCACCCCCTCTATATACTAGGGGCCGCTTTTCGCGGAATTCGAACATGAGCCAACATTACCAACATGACGTTCTAGTTATCGGTAGCGGCGCAGCCGGCCTGACTCTGGCCCTGACGCTGCCCGCGCACCTGCGCGTTGCCGTGCTAAGCAAGGGCAACCTGTCCAATGGTTCCACTTACTGGGCACAAGGCGGCGTGGCAGCGGTGTTGGACGACACTGACACAATCGAGTCGCATGTCGAGGACACTCTCAACGCCGGCGGCGGCCTGTGCCGCGAAGATGCTGTGCGCTTTACCGTCGAGCACAGCCGAGAAGCCATCCAGTGGCTGATTGATCAGGGTGTTCCCTTCACCCGTGACGACCAGACGGCTCGCGAAGATGGCGGTTTCGAATTCCACTTAACGCGCGAAGGCGGCCACAGCCATAGACGCATCATTCACGCCGCCGATGCTACCGGCGCAGCCATTTTCAACACCTTGCTCGAACAAACCAGACAGCGCAGCAATGTTGAACTGCTGGAGCAGCGCGTCGCCGTCGACCTGATCACCGAACGCAAACTTGGCCTGGATGGACAGCGCTGCCTGGGCGCTTACGTGCTCAACCGCGCCAGCGGTGAGGTGGACACCTTTAGTGCGCGCTTTGTGATTCTCGCCACCGGCGGTGCGGCCAAGGTTTACCTTTACACCAGCAACCCGGATGGTGCCTGCGGTGACGGCATTGCCATGGCCTGGCGCGCCGGTTGCCGGGTCGGCAATCTGGAATTTAACCAATTCCACCCGACCTGCCTCTATCACCCCAAAGCCAAAAGCTTTCTGGTCACCGAGGCGTTGCGCGGTGAAGGTGCATTACTCAAACTGCCCAACGGCGAGCGCTTTATGCCGCGCTTCGATGACCGCGCCGAGTTGGCTCCGCGGGATATAGTCGCCCGCGCCATCGACCACGAGATGAAACGCCTGGGTATTGACTGCGTATTCCTCGACATCAGCCATAAACCGGCTGACTTTGTGAAATCGCACTTCCCAACTGTGTATGAGCGCTGCCTGGATTTCGGCATCGACATCACTAAAGAGCCTATTCCGGTGGTGCCGGCTGCGCATTACACCTGCGGCGGTGTAGTGGTCGATCAAGACGGTCATACCGACGTACCAGGCCTATACGCTATTGGCGAAACCAGTTTTACTGGCCTGCACGGGGCCAACCGCATGGCCAGCAACTCACTGCTGGAATGCTTCGTCTACGCGCGCTCGGCGGCGGCCGATATCGTCCGCAAGCTGGATCAGGTGCAACTTTCCACAGCGCTGCCCAGCTGGGATGCCAGCCAGGTCACTGACTCGGACGAAGACGTGATCATTGCGCACAACTGGGACGAACTACGGCGTTTTATGTGGGACTACGTCGGCATCGTACGCACCAACAAGCGCCTGCAGCGCGCCGAACACCGGGTGCGCCTGCTGCTGGATGAGATTGACGAGTTCTACAGCAACTACAAGGTCAGTCGCGACCTGATCGAGCTGCGCAACCTGGCGCAGGTTGCCGAGCTGATGATCCGTTCCGCTATGCTGCGCCACGAAAGCCGCGGCCTGCACTACACCTTGGACTACCCGCAGCAGTTGGCCGAAGCCAAGGACACTATTTTGCTGCCACCCACCTATGGCGACTGAATTTTAGACGCACGCGTAAGCGCCGGTGCTGGTCGCGGGGCAAGCTGTCGCGGGCAACACACAATGAATGCACGCGCCGCTGCCCGGCCAGGCGAAAGCGCAACAGCACAACCCACGGCAGCGCCAGGCTATCGGGGTGCAACTCGATGGACTGCCAGCCCTGCGCATCGCAGTACACCAGCCAGCCATCAGCCGCACAACGCAACGCCCGATAAGCAGATGGCTGCGTCAGCAACAGGTGGCGCGGCACCACCCAGGCGGCATGCACCAGACAGAACAGCACACCCAGCGCACGCGCCCATAAGGGAATGTCGACAAACACCACGCTGAGTAGCGCCAGCCCTTGGATCAGCGCATAGCCCACCAGCAGCAAACGCGAAGGCTGCCACTGACACGCGAACACATCACTTCGGCTGGACACGGTCCAGAATCATCCGAACCATGCGCTTGAGATCGGCATCATCCGGCTCAGCGCGCTGCATAAACCAGCCGAACATGTCCTGATCTTCACATTCGAGCAGCTTGCGATAACGCTCACGGTCGTCAGCATCGAGGTGCGGGTATACCTCCCTGACGAACGGCACCAACAGCACATCCAACTCCAGCATGCCGCGACGGCTGTGCCAAAAAAGACGATTGAGTTCAACCGAGTCAACCATGGGTCTGCTCCTTGGATAAGGCGCGCAGTATACCGATGAAAAGCGCCCCTGTTGAACATGCGCAAGCAATGCGCTGCGCCGAAGCGGCGGCAAGCGCTGACAAGGGGCGAGGCGCGCTCTATGATGAGCACCCTAATTTTTATCCAGTGATACCTAATCCACCATGGCCGATACCGCGTTCTATTGCACCCTCAGCCACGAAGGCATCCTCGCCGTACGCGGCCCAGACGCTAATAAGTTCCTCCAGGGCCAAGTCACCTGCAACCTCAACTACCTGAGCGATAGCCACACCAGCCTCGGTGCGCGCTGCACACCCAAAGGCCGTATGCAGTCGAGCTTTCGCATCGTGATGGTCAGTGACGGCTATTTATTGGCAATGGCCAGCGAGCTGCTTGAAGCGCAGCTGACCGACTTGAAAAAATACGCTGCATTCAGCAAATCCAAACTTGCCGACGAAAGCAGCGACTGGCTGCGTATTGGCTTAAGCGGTGGCGATAACGTCCTACGCAGCCTCGGCCTGGAGCTATCAGCGACAGTCGACAGCGTGACCCATGGCAATGAATTGCTGGCCCTGCGCCTGAGTGATGGCCGCGTCGAGCTGTGGATACCCGCCGCCCAGGCCGCAGCCGTGCAGGCCCAACTGGCCAGCCAGCTGCCAGAGGCGCCGCTCAACGACTGGCTATTAGCACAGGTGCGCGCCGGGATTGGCCAAGTCACGGGTAACACTCGCGAGCTGTTTATCCCGCAGATGATCAACTTGCAGGCCGTGGGCGGCGTGAGCTTTAAAAAAGGCTGCTACACCGGTCAGGAAATCGTTGCGCGCATGCAATACCTGGGCAAACTCAAACGCCACCTGTATCGCCTCGAACTGCAGGGCGATCAAGTGCCAGAAGCAGCCACTGGATTGTTTTCGCCCTCACACACCTCCAGTGTCGGCGAGGTTGTGTTGGCAGCCCGCAGCGAAACGGGCGTCGAGCTGCTCGCCGTGCTGCAAAGCGATGCCGTGCTGAATGGCAACATTCACCTGGGCTCTGCCGAGGGTAGCCCGCTGAGCGTGCTTGATTTGCCCTATACACTGGATTCAGACCGCGAAATACAGCGCTAATAGTCGCGCACCTTTTAATTACACTTATTTTGCCTCACCGCCTAAAGAGAATTGCCCATGAGTAAGCTTGCCGAAAAAGTCCAAGAAGAACTGCTCCTGGCTATCGACAGGGATGAACTGGTGCTGCCGACACTGCCCGAAGTCGCCCTGCGGGTGCGCGAAGCGGCGGAAGACCCGAACGTCGGAATTGCGGATCTGAGCAAGGTCATCGGTAACGACGCGGCGCTGACCGCGCGCATCATTAAGGTAGTTAACAGCCCACTGCTGCGCACCAGCAAGGAAATCACCGACCTGCAGATGGCAGTCGGCCGCTTGGGTATCAATTACACCAGCAACCTGGCCACCGGCCTGGCGATGGAGCAGATGTTCCAGGCCACCAGTGACGTAGTGGATCGCAAGATGCGCGAAGTGTGGAACAAAAGCACCGAAATCGCAGGTATTTGCCACGTCCTCTGCAAGCACTACACCCGCCTGATGCCGGACCAGGCCACTCTCGCAGGCCTAGTGCATCAGATCGGCATACTGCCAATCCTCACCTACGCCGAAGATCACAGCGAACTCCTGGCTGACTCCATTAGCCTCAACCACGTGATCGAGCAGATTCACCCGATCATTGGTGACAAAATCCTGCGCACCTGGGAGTTCCCCGAACAGATCGCCATGGTCCCCAGCCAGCACCTCGACTTCACCCGCGACAGCGCCAAAGTCGATTATGTCGATATCGTTCAAGTCGCCACCCTGCAGAGCTATCTGGGCAGCGAGCACCCTTACACCCAGCTGGACTGGAGCCAGATCCCGGCATTCCGCAAACTCGGCCTAGACCCGAGCCAGAACCTCAATGACGACGAAGACCTATCGGCTGCCATGGAAGCGGCCATGAGCATGCTGCAGTAACGCCGGACAACCTCCCGCAACATTGTTGCAGCGCCCACTCACTCGGGCGCTGCAACAAACTCAACGCGCACCCGCAACCCCTGCGGCTGCGCCTGATGCAGGCTGATCTGCGCCTGATGGGCGCGACAGATCTCACCGACAATCGCCAGCCCCAAGCCCGCTCCCGCCCCCTTACTGCTGTGCTGATAAAACCGAGCAAACACCGGCTCATGCGCCTCCGCTGGAATACCCGGACCATCATCCTCGACCTCCAGCACAATACTCGGTAGCACCCGCAAAATCACATTGCCGCCAACCGGCGTATGCGCCAGAGCGTTATCCAACAAATTGCACAGCAGCTCGTTGAGCAAGGTCGGCTCGCCGCTGACCCACACCGGTTGCTCAGCTTCCAATGCCAGAGCAATACCTCGCGCATGGGCCAAGGGCGCCAATGCCATCCCCAGCTCGCGGGCCAGCTGGCTTAAATCCAGACGCTGCGCACCTCCCTCGGCAATCGCCCGTGCGCCGCTTTCGATGCGCGCCAGAGAAAGTAATTGATTGGCCAGATGGGTCAGTTTGTCGGTGTTCTGCGCAACTTCTTCCAGGGTGCTACGCCAGACTTTTGATTCCTGCGCGCGCAGGCCAAGCTCGACCCGCGCTTTAAGGGCCGCCAACGGCGTACGTAACTCATGGGAGGCATTGGCAATAAACTGTGACTGACGCTCGAACAAATTACGCAGACGCTCATTGAACTGGTTGAGCGCATTAATCAGAGGGCGCAGCTCACGCGGCATACCGACCTCCGACAACGGCTGTAAATCCTCGCTGGTACGTGCCGCCACGCTAAGACGCAATGCATCCAACGGACGCAGCGCGGCACTCACCGCTAACCACACCAGCAGTAAGGCACTCAACGACAGCAACCCCATGCGCAATAAGGTGCCGAGCAGCAGCTCGCGGGCCATGCGCTCACGCGCGCCCTGAGTTTCCGCCACGCGAATTTCCGCGATGCCATTGAGCCCAGGCTCGCTGACCGGTTGCAGCAGACTGACCACCCGCACGCCCTGATTGCGATACTCAGCGTCATAGAAATGCGCCAACGCCGGATAGTCTTCGGTACGTTTGGTCCCTGGCGGGGCCGCAGGCAGATCTTCATAACCGGACACCAGAGCGCCCTGCATATCCAACACTTGGTAGTAGATGCGTCCGGCGCTGTCATAGGCAAAGGTATCCAGCGCCACATAGGGCACATTGGCATTCAAGCGCCCCGCCGTGGTGTACAGGCCGTCGGCAATCGCCCGCGCCGATGCCAGCAAGGTGCGGTCATAGGCGGTATCAGCGGCATGCCGCGCACTCCAGTAAGCGCTCAAGCTGCTGACCAATAAAATCAGCGTCAACAGCAGCGCCAAGCGGCGGATCAAGCGCCCGCGTAAGCTCCCGGGCGCAGCCACTGCGAGCTTACTGCGCGGCGTCACCCAGCGCCTCCAGCAAATAACCAAGGCCCCGAAAGGTGACAATTTTCACCCCGCCGCCTTCAAGCTTTTTACGCAGGCGATGCACATAGATTTCAATGGCGTCGCTGCTGGCCTCCTCGTCCAGGCCAAACACCTGAGCGGCTAACTGCTCCTTACTCATCACCCGGCCCGGCCTGGCAATCATCGCCTCCAGCACAGCTTGTTCACGGGAGGTCAGGGTGAGTAACGCATCGGCCAGGGTAAAGCGCCGGGTATCGAGGTCATACTGCAGGTTGCCGCAACGCTGCTGACGCTCACCACCGAGCACGCTGCGGCGCAGCAGCGCCTTAACCCGCGCTTCCAGCTCACTCAGCTCGAAGGGTTTCGCCAGGTAATCATCCGCCCCCAAATTGAGACCGTGCACACGGTCTTTAACCTCGCCACGCGCTGTCAGCATCAATACCGGCAGGTTCTTGCCGCGTTCACGCAGCCTGGTCAGCACCTGAAAACCGTCGAGGCGCGGCAGGCCTATATCGAGAATCGCCAAGGCGTAGTTCTCGCTACTCAGGGCCAGATCAGCGGCTACACCATCGTGCAGCATATCCACGCTAAGCCCGATGCCACGCAGGGCCTGGGCCACGCTTGCAGCCAGGGGCAGATGGTCCTCGACCAGTAGGACTCGCACGGCAGTAGTACTCCACGAACTTGTTGTTATGCGCCCAGTGTAACGGGGCAAAGGCTGCTGCGAACGTCCTAGGCACTTTCTTTCAAGCTGAAAGCCTGGTGAAAGCTTGCCCCTCTAACATCGGTCTCAGGTGGCTCGACCCACCTACCTAAACGACCTGCGCAGTGGCGCGCAGCCGTGACAAAAACAACAATGGAGACCACAGGATGCCGACTGCATCATATCGGGCACTTTCGCCTGTTCATCTGCTTAGCCTAGCCATCAGCACAGCCCTGCTTGCCCCCGCGGCCCACGCCGATTTCGTTGCCGACAGCAAAGCCAGCCTGACCACAACTAACATTTACCTCAACCGCGACTTCCGTGAAGGCACCAGCAGCCAGCAGAACAAGCGTGACGAATGGGGTCAGGGCTTCCTCCTCGACATCCAGTCCGGCTACACCGAAGGTACTGTCGGTTTCGGTGTGGACGCCCTGGGTATGCTCGGCGTCAAGCTCAACTCGGGCGGCGGCAGCACGGGCACCGACCTGCTCCCAGTGCAGGACGATGGCGGCACCCCAGATCAATTCGGCCGTGTGGGCCTAACCGGTAAAATCAAGGTCTCCAAGACCGAGCTGCGCTATGGCTCGCACATCCCTGAGCTACCCGTAGTCAAAGCCAGTGACAGTCGTTTGCTGCCGCAAGTGTTCGAAGGCGGCCTGCTGACTTCTTCCGAGCTAGAAGGCCTGACCTTTACTGGCGGACGTCTGGACAAGGTGATCGACCGCGCCTCGACCAACTCCGAAGAGCTAATCCTCAACAGTAAAAATAAGCGCTTCGCCGGCGGCGTTACCGCTGACCACCTGGACCTGATGGGCCTCGACTACAGTTTCAACAAACAACTCAAAGGTCGTTACTACTTCGCCGACCTCGATGACATCTACCGCCAGCACTTCTTCGGCCTGCTCGCCAGCCAGCCCTTGGGCAATGGCAACCTGAGTGCCGATGTGCGGATGATGTTGAGCAAGGACAGTGGCGCCGCCAATGCCGGCAAGGTCGACAACCGCGCCTTCAACGCCATGTTCACCTACGCCATTGCCGGCCACAAACTGGGGCTCGGCTTTCAGGACATGAGCGGCGACACGGGATACGCCTATATCGATGGCAGCGATCCGTTTCTGGTCAACTTCGTGCAGATCAACGACTTCGCCAACGCCGACGAGCGCTCCTGGCAGGCGCGTTACGACTATGACTTCGGCAAGCTCGGCGTACCTGGCCTGAGCTTTATGACCCGCTATATCAAAGGCAGCGATGCGCAGATTGCCGGCAGCAACGACACCGGTGGCGAGTGGGAACGCGACATCGAAGTGAAATACGTGGTGCAGAGCGGTCCGCTGAAAGATGTTTACGTACGTTTGCGCAACGCCAGCTTCAAGTCTGACTTCGCTCGCGACGCGGACGAAAACCGCGTCATCGTCGGCTACACGCTGCCGATCTGGTAATCCAAAATAAGAATTCAGAGGAACACACCATGAAAACTGCCTTTACCCGCATCGCCCTCGCTACCGCCTGTATGGCCTTTGCCGGCCAGCTGCTGGCGGCTGAACCCAAACGCCCGGAATGCATCGCCCCGGCCAAGCCCGGTGGCGGCTTCGACCTGACCTGCAAACTGGCGCAAAGCGGACTGAAAGACAGCGGCCTGCTGAAAGCACCGATGCGCGTGACCTACATGCCCGGCGGCGTTGGCGCGGTGGCCTATAACGCAGTAATTGCCCAGCGCGCCGATGACGCAGGCACCATCACGGCCTTCTCCAGCGGCTCGCTGCTCAACCTGGCGCAAGGCAAGTTCGGCCGGTACGACGAAACAGGTGTGCGCTGGCTGGCCGCCGTGGGCACTGACTATGGCGCGATCACCGTGCGCGCCGATTCGCCTTATCAGAACCTGGATGATCTGGTGCAGGCCTTGAAAAAAGAACCTGGCAGTATCGTCTTCGGTGCGGGCGCCACCATCGGTGGTCAGGATTGGATGCAGACGGCACTGATCGCTCGCCTAGCCGGCATCGACCCAAAAAACCTGCGTTATGTAGCTTTTGAAGGCGGCGGCGAAACCCTCACCGCCATGCTCGGCGGTCACGTGCAGGTCACCTCAAGCGGCTTGGGTGAAGTCACCCCGCAGCTGGCAGCGAAGAAGGTACGCATCCTCGCCGTACTCGCTGATGAGCGTCTGCCGGGTAAGCTGGCCGATATCCCAACCGCCAAGGAACAGGGCTACGACATCAGCTGGCCGGTGATCCGCGGTTTCTACATGGGCCCAGAGGTAACTGACGAGCAATACAACTGGTGGAAGCAGCAGTTCGACAGCCTGCTGGCCCGCGAAGACTTCGCCACCCTGCGCGAACAGCGTGACCTACTGCCCCTGGCAGTCACCGGTGATGAGCTGAAAGCCCTGGTCTTCAAGCAAGTTGAAGAATACAAGGCATTGGCAGGCGAGTTCGGCCTGGTCCAGTAACCACGCCAGTGAGACTCCGTAGGATGGGTTAGCCGCGGCCCGATCCATCCTACGTTTCAAGTTCTACCCCGACTCCCGACTAGGTAATTGATCATGTACGTTCGCCTGTTCGCCGCGAGCTGGCTGCTGTTTTGCGCCGTTCTCGCCGTTATTGCCTGGGGCTTCCAGGCACCCTTCGCCTACGACCCTGTGGGTCCGCGCGCTTATCCCTTGTTGCTGCTGGCGCTGATGGCTGCCGGTAGTTTGTGGCTGCTGCTCAAGCCCGGCCTGCTTGAGCAACGGTTCAACCGCCGCGCCGCGCTACGCGCCACGTTGTGCGTACTGACGCTGCTGGCTTATGCCTTGCTGTTTGAAACCCTTGGCTTTGTGATCAGCACCGCCTTGGCTGCCTTTGCCCTTGGCCTGCTGTTTACCGGCCGCCCGATTCCTTGCGCCATCACCGCTGTGCTGATGGGTGTGCTGCTGTATGTCCTGTTTGATTACCTGCTGGATGTGCCGCTACCCCTCGGCCTGTTCGAAGCCTTTGTGGAGAGCTGAAAATGGAAACCCTGAATTTCTTGATGCAAGGTTTTGAGGTCGCCATGCGCCCGGAAAACCTGTTGATGGCGCTGTTCGGTGCCTTTGTCGGCACCATCGTCGGTATGCTCCCCGGCCTGGGTCCGATCAACGGCGTAGCGCTGTTGCTGCCACTGGCTTTCGCCCTCGGCCTACCACCGGAAACCGCATTGATCCTGCTGGCTGCCGTGTACCTGGGCTGTGAATACGGCGGACGCATTTCCGCTATTTTGCTCAACGTACCGGGTGATGCCGCGGCTGTGATGACCACCCTTGATGGTTATCCGCTGGCCCGCCAGGGCAAGGCCGGCATCGCCCTGTCGCTGTCTGCCGTCAGCTCGTTTATCGGCAGCATCATCGCCACCTGCGGTGTAGTTCTATTTGCGCCACTGCTGGCGAAATGGGCGGTGGCCTTCGGCCCGGCCGAGTACTTCGTGCTGATGATTTTTGCTATCGCCTGCCTCGGCGGCATGGTTGGCGACAAACCGATGAAAACCCTGATGGCCGCGTTGATCGGCCTGGCACTGGCCACCGTCGGTGTGGACTCAACCACCGGCGTATACCGCTTCACCTTCGGCAGCGTCAGCCTCTCCGACGGCATCCAATTCGTCATCGTGGTGATCGGCTTCTTCAGCGTCAGTGAAGTGCTGTTGATGCTGGAAAAAACCCACAACGGCCAGAAAGCCGTAAAGGCCAGCGGTCGCCTGCTGTTCAACTTCAAAGAGTTCACCTTCACCTTCTGGACTATGGTGCGCAGCGCCGTCGCCGGTTTCGTTATCGGCACGTTGCCAGGCGCCGGCGCCACCATCGCCAGCGCCATGACCTATATGACTGAAAAGCGCATGGCCGGTAGTACAGGCAAGTTTGGTGAAGGCGACCTGCGCGGCCTGGCAGCGCCAGAAGCGGCTAACAACGCTTCGGCCTGCGGCTCGCTGATCCCCATGCTGACCCTTGGCGTACCCGGTTCCGGCACCACAGCAGTAATGATCGGCGCGCTGACGCTGTACAACATCACCCCTGGCCCACTGTTGTTTGAACAACAGCCCGATGTGGTCTGGGGCCTGATTGCCTCGCTGTTTATCGGCAACGTGATTTTGCTGGTGATGAACATCCCGCTGGTCGGCCTATTCTCGCGCATGCTCAGCGTACCCAACTGGGTGCTGGTGCCAGCGATCACCGTGATCAGCATGGTCGGCGTCTACGCGGTGCACAGCACTACCTTCGACTTGGTGCTGATGGTCGGCCTCGGCGTATTCGGCTATATCTTGCGCAAGCTGGATTTCCCGCTCTCGGCCTTAATCCTCGGCTTCGTCCTCGGAGAACTGATGGAAGACAACCTGCGCCGCGCCCTGTCGATCTCAGCAGGCGACCTGAACATCCTCTGGCACAGCCCGATCAGCCTGGGTTTGTGGGCACTCACTGCCGTGATGCTAGGCATGCCGGGGCTGCGCTGGTGGCGGGCACGTCGTGCGGCGCAACTGGCCAATGTGTAAGGTCTATTGCCGTTTCATCGCGAGCTCCAAATGAAATGACAACAGCCCCTAAACTGCCTGCACTCACGGGCTGGCAAGGCTGGTGGGCCACCCCACTGGTGGGTCTTGCCGGCGGCGCCTTGGCCAGTCTGATCGGCTGGCCTTTGCCGTGGATCATCGGCCCGCTGTTGGCCGTTATTGTCGCGCGCTGCAGCGGCTGGCTGATCAGCGAGGTGCCCGGCGGGCGCAAGACCGGCCAATGGCTGGTCGCCAGCGCCATTGGCTTGCACTTCACCCAAGCGGTATTCACTGAGTTGCTCAGCCACTTTGCGATCATTCTGTTTGGCGCGCTGATTACCCTGCTGCTCAGCCTAATTGGCATCACCTTGCTGCGTCGCGCTGGCCTGGATCGCGCCACTGCATTCTTTGCCAGCATGCCCGGCGGTGCCAGCGAGATGGTCAATCTGGCGCAACGGCACAACGCCGAAACCGCTAAGGTCGCGGCCGCCCACAGCCTAAGGTTGCTGCTCGTCGTGCTGCTGATCCCAGCGATCTTCACTTGGAGCCTGCCCCCCATCGCGCCTCCAGCGCCCGCACCGGTGAGCTGGCCATGGCTGGCGATACTGTTACCAGGGGGTGCGTTGTTGGCGTGGCTGTGGGGCAAGCTGAAACAACCCAACCCGTGGATGCTCGGCCCGCTAACTGTGTGTGCATTGGCCAGCGTGAGTTTCGACCTGCATTTGGGGTTGCCTGATGGCTTGGGCCAAATCGGCCAGTGGCTGATCGGCTGCGCTCTGGGCTGTCACTTCGACCGCACGTTCTTTCGCAGCGCGCCGGGCTTTCTCGCGCGCATTCTGCTGTTCAGCCTACTCGCCATGCTCGCCGCCGCGGGCTTGGGTCAAAGCCTCGGCTGGCTGGCCGGGGCCAACCAAAGCTCGCTGATGCTCGGCATGATGCCTGGCGGCATCACTGAACTGTGCCTGACGGCTGAAGCCCTGCAACTCTCGGTGGCCTTAGTCACTGCTTTACAGGTGCTGCGGCTGTTTTTGGTGATGTTCCTCGCCGAACCCTTATTCAGGCTCTGGCAGCGCAGCTGAAACCCCTCATCGACCACGTTTAGCCCGCCTTGCGCGGGCTCTTTTTTGCCTGTGGCGCGGGCAGTTTTTGTTTAGCAGATATGTCCACTACCACGCAGGCATGTGCGTCTGGCGTAATCTCAGGCTTAACCTTCGAGGCAACCTGGATGAATGTGCTGCGCTGGCCTGCCGTGAAAACGCTGCTGCTATTGCTCTGCCTGAGCCTGCTGATTACAGCCTGTAGCCGTTTAGGATTGGCCTATCGCAACCTGGACTGGCTGGTGCCTTGGCGACTGAACGACTACTTGAACCTCAATGCTCAACAACAGGCCTGGCTCAAACCGCGCCTACAGAAACACCTGCAATGGCACTGCAGCAGCGAGCTGCCACGCTATATCGACTGGCTGCACAGCACCGAAAGCATCCTCGCTCAGCCGCAACCGGATAGCGTCCGGTTGCTTGAACAATTCGGCCAGTTCGATGCCGCGCTCAAACGCATCAGCGTCGAGATCACCCCTACCGTAATTGTGCTACTGCAGGGGCTGAGTGAGCAGCAGGTCAGCGAGCTATTCGCTGCGCTCGAAGAGGACAACGTAGAGGACCGTCAGGACTTCCTCGACCCACCGTTGAACACCCAGATCAGCGAACGCCGTGAGCGCATGCAGGAGCGCCTGAGACCCTGGCTGGGCCGCCTTAACAGCGCACAAAATGAACACCTTGCGGACTGGGCTAATAGCCTCAGTGAGCAAACCCGCCTGTGGTTGGAGAATCGCCAGCGATGGCAGGAGCAATTGCGAAGCGTGCTCGCCGAACCTGACAGTGCTGATTTCGCACCGCAGCTGACCCGCCTGTTACAGCAACGCGAAGCGTTCTACAGCGACGCGTACCGCGCCAGTTATGACCGTTCGCGTCAAGCATTCGCCACCCTGTTCAGCCAGCTGTTGAGCAGTGCCGATGCAGCACAGCGCGAGCGCTTGGCCCATCGCCTGCGCGACCTGCGCCGTGACCTTGTCGAGCAGCAGTGCCAGGCTTAAACCTCAGACAGCCGCCAGTCGATCGGACTCAGCGCATGCTGCTGGAGGAACTTATTGCAGCGACTGAAATGGCCGTTGCCGATAAAGCCGCGATGCGCCGATAGCGGTGACGGGTGTACCGACTTCAGCACTAGGTGCTTGCTGCTATCGATGAGTTTTTCTTTGCTTTGCGCATGCGCGCCCCAGAGCAGGAACACCAGGCTAGGTTGCTGCTGGCTGACCACTTCGATGACCTTGTCGGTAAAGGCCTGCCAACCGATCTTGGCGTGGGAGCCGGCGATGCCATGCTCGACTGTAAGCGAGGTGTTGAGCAGCAGCACGCCCTGCTCCGCCCAACGCTGCAGGTTGCCGTGGCTGGCGATATCGATATTCAAGTCGCGCTTAAGCTCTTTATAGATGTTGACCAATGACGGCGGGGTTTTCACGCCCGGCTGCACCGAGAAACACAGGCCATGGGCCTGGCCCGCACCGTGGTAAGGGTCCTGACCAATCACCACCACCTTGACCTGCGCCAACGGCGTGGAATTCAAGGCATTGAAAATCAGCGCACCCGGTGGATAAATCTCTTTTCCCGCGGCCTTCTCTGCGCGTAGAAAGTCGCCCAGTTCGCGCATGTAGGGCTTCTCGAACTCATCCTGCAGCGCCGCTTTCCAGCCCGCTTCGAGTTTGACGTTTTCTGCAGCGCTCATGCCTATTTCCTGCCTGTAACAACGGAGACGGCACGCTAAGGAAGGAGTCCATGCAAGTCAAGGCGAGTGCTTGGTACCGCGCCGAAACAAGCCGCTTTCGCTCAGTTGCTGAAGGCCGAGTTGCTCGATTTAGAGACTGGCAATGGTTGTGACTGCCGGCTGTCGACCCAAGTAACCGTTAAGAGGCAGACCAACGCCGACTTGAATGATCTAAGCGCCGCTTGTCAGACCCGGAAAGCAAGTTTCCAGTCTTTGCAACGGCCTGCATCGCGCAAGTCATAGAGGCTAATGGCGGTCTCTAAATCCAAACTGAAGTCATCCTCACGGTCTTCTGCGAGCGCCGTTAATCGCATCGAGTACCAAGCGGTTACTCCACCGGGAGGCGATGTAACGAACGTTGGAAACTTAGGGTCGCCGCTACTGCCGCTCAACCAATCGCGCGCAAGATTCGGATTAAGCGCCATGGCACGACCGATGCCGACCATATCGACAGCGCCGCTGTCTAGAGCATCAACTGCTTGTTGTCGCGTTTTAAAGCCACCGGTTGCCATGACAGAAATGACGGTCGATTTTTTCGCTCGACGGGCAAAATCAAGGAAATACGGCCCGCGTGCAGAGGGGCTATCTGAACTTGAAGCAGCGCCCGGAAAATAGGTCCCGCCGCTGATATCGATCAGATCAATCGATGTTTGATCGAGCATGCGAACTACTTCTAGAGCCTCGTCTTCCGTCAATCCACCTTGCAGTTTATCGGTCGAATTGATCTTGATAGCTATCGCAAACGAAGCGCCAACAGCCTGCCGAACTGCTCCTATCACCTCGCGAACGAGGCGGAATCTCGCCTCTATTGAGCCGCCATATCCGTCTGTCCGGTGATTGAATAATGGCGATAAAAATTGGCTCAACAGAAATCCGTGTCCGGCATGAATTTGCACACCGCCAAATCCTGCTTCTTTGGCAATGAACGCAGCCCTGGCGTAGATACCCGTCAACTCTCCAATGTCAGTGCTGGTCATGCCCACACATTGCAGCCCTTCTATATCCAGCGGGGATGGGCCCTTGGGGCGGCTGATAGGCAAATGGGAAAGCGCCCCGGCGTGTCCGAGTTGCGGCCAAAGATGCGCACCCTCAGCTGAACCTCTACGAGCCAAAGATCGCAACGCCCCTAAATCGGCATCAGCTCCCAGCACTAAATTTCCGGGCTTTTCGGGATAACGCGGATCTCCTTGCACCTCGCCAATTAGCGATAACGCCACGCCACCTTCCGCCCAGCGTTCATAGAGCCGCGCCTGTGCGTCAGTAGCATTACCTTTCCCATCACCAAGCGAATCCGACATCGCTGACTTTGTCAGTCGATTTTTCAGAATCACTCCACAAGGAAGCTCAAGCGGGCGGCTCAGTACATTTCCCGTGGCTGAGTATTCATGCGTGATCATTGGCTGCGTCATCTTGAACCCCATCGTAATATCTCGATATTTCGTTTTAAATGCGCAGAAAAGGCTGCGTGCGCAGTTCTCATCTAACCCCTAGGGCTTCA
Organism: Pseudomonas guineae; assembly: GCF_900113745.1. Taxonomy (GTDB): domain Bacteria; phylum Pseudomonadota; class Gammaproteobacteria; order Pseudomonadales; family Pseudomonadaceae; genus Aquipseudomonas; species Aquipseudomonas guineae. Next base: position 92,727 of record NZ_FOQL01000007.1, read on the forward strand.
ATAACTCCTTAGCAACCTCGTCGAGAAACACCTGAATGTTTCCCTCATTGCGCCGGTAAAACGTCCACTGCCCATGACGCTCAGCAAGCACCAACCCAGCCTGCTTTAGCACACCCATGTAGTTTGAGATTGTTGATTGCGAAAGCCCGGCCTTCTCTTGAATGTAGGCAACACATACACCATCCAAATCCGCATGTTCAGGCAGAGAGGGGGGAAAGTTTGACCGGTCTTTCAACCATTCAAGAATTCTGCGCCGTGCAGGGTTGTTTAGAGCGGCAATAACGTTTTCTATATCCATAAAATACGATATATCGATAAATCGACATTGGTCAAGCAGAGCATTGACCTCAGGGAAGCAATGCGTGTTAGTTCCCGCCCTTGAATGGCTACTACTTGCCGACTCCCGCCGGTGGTGACCAACACACCCGGCCAATAGCGACAGTCTGACGCCCTAACCCTGACCGAGCGCTGAGTTTGCGCTTCACGGGTTAAACCTGTGAATGTGGTGGCGGGCCGACGCGCGTTGCAGCGCCCTCTATCAGCCAATCCCTGAATAGCGTTGTGGCTACCGACATTGGCCGGGCGCGGTCATGCACGACGAACTCGGCCAGCCCCGTTTCAACACAAAAATCAGTCACCCGTACCAGCTCACCTTTGCTTATCGCCTCTTGCGCCATAAACGCCCAGGCGAGACCAACTCCTCTGCCTTCTTGAATCGCAGCGTACGTCAGGGTGAGCTGGTTGAACGTGGGGTCTGACTTAGGCGATTGGTAGGCAATATCGAAGTGAGCAAACCAGTCACGCCACTCGATACAGTCCCATGACGAAGCCAGCTGAATCAGTGGCAGACCGGCCAGCTCCTCGAGCGTTTGCACCTCGCTACCTAAAACCCCAGCGCAAGCCACCGGATAGATGACCTCGGGGATAAGCGCGGTCGCCTCCAAACTTGGCCAATCGCCTGCGCCATAAAGAATCGCCAGATCATGGTCGGGCACCATAAAAGGCATGATCTCGTTACTGGCATGGATGTGAATGGTGATTTCCGGGTGCAGGGCATTGAAACTGAGCAAGCGTGGAAATAACCAAAACTGAGAGACGGCATGGGTCGCCAGCACGCTGACGGTATTGGGGTTGTGTGTTGAGCTAATCCGCTGCCCCGACACCTGTATGCGTTGCAGTGCTGGCACGACATCCTGATGGTAGAGCCCGCCCGCGGTTGAAAGCTCGACGCCCCGCGCGCCCCTAATGAACAGTGCAACGCCGAGTGCCTGCTCGAGTGTGCGCACTTGTTTGCTGACCGCGCTTTGGGTCACGCACAGCTCATCGGCGGCGCGGGTGAAACTCCCCAAGCGGGCAACGGACTCGAAGGCAATTAACGTATCGAGCGGAGGAAGTTGGCGAAAGCGTCCGGACACTAAGTTTACTCGACTGAATGTATGCCAAAACGGAATAGCAATATGCATCAATGTCGCTGCTAGGCTCCAGAATCATACCGTAATCTCTGCGCCTAACTGAGGGGGCAGAACGATATGAGAACAGCAATAGTCCAAGGAGGCATGGCAGGCGCCCTGTGGGGAGCCGTGATTGTCGCGCCCTCGCTGATTCCGGACGTTCATCCGGTGGTGATCAGCTGCGTACGGTTTTTGCTCTACGGGCTGTTTGCGACCCTTGTTGCAATGCCCATCGCGCGCTCACTGATTAGCCGCCTGACTCGCCAGGATCAGCTCCTACTGCTTGAGTTGGCACTGACTGGCAACCTGGTTTACTTCATATTGTTGAGTGCAGCCGTGCAGTATGCCGGCATCGCCACAGCCTCCCTTATCAATGGACTCATACCCGTAGCAGTGATGCTCATGGGCCGCCGCTTCAGTCAGGCCAGCTTGCGCTCAATGCTGACCTCGCTCGCCCTGATCATCACCGGCATCATCTGGATCAATCTTCCAGCCGTCATGCAAGCCATTCGCGGTGAAGGCAGCATGCGCCAAGTTCTGGGCGCCGCTTACGCAGGACTCGGTGTGCTGTCATGGTCATGGTTTGCATTACGCAATGCCCATCAACTGAAAACAGGCCGCTTCAGCCCAAGGGAATGGTCAACGCTGCTGGGCATAACAACCGGTTTCGTGGCCCTGCTGCTGACCGTCATGGTGGTCCTGACTCAGCCTCAGCTATTACCCACCAACCTAGCCCCCGGACGACTCTCCACGTTTATGATGACAGCACTCTTCATGGCCATTGGTGGCTCCTGGGTCGCCAACGCGCTGTGGAACGCATCAGCCCAGCGCTTGCCGGTATCCATTGGCGGTCAAATGATCGTCTTCGAAACCCTTTGCGCCCTGCTTTACAGCTACTTGCTGGCCCGGGCGCTGCCTGGCTCTATGGAGGTGTTAGGTGTGTTGCTGGTCTTGGGCGGCGTTTTCTGGGCGATCTACTCCGAAGCCCGCAGCGCAATACCCAGACGACTACAAGTGAGCTAAAGAAGGAGATCAACTTCACGCAGGAGGATCACAAATCCGGCCTTGCAGGCGCGTCGAGACTGCTTCGCCGAGCACACATCGGGAGCAAGCGGGGGCGACCTGCTAAATTCATACGAACAACCCGCTACGCCCCTCGGGTCCTAACAACGGAAACCTTAGCGCTCGCCAAGCAAGCCCTTCAGTCAGTCACAACCAACAGCTATTGGCCGAAACCTGCCGCCTGCCCCAGATACATTTCAACTCAGCCCTGATGCAGCGCCCGGTAATGACTGGGCGCCATGCCCACCACTTTGCGAAACAGCCGCGAGAAGTAATACACATCGTCATAACCCAACTGCTCGGCCACCTGACGAATGCCCTGCTCGCCTTCATCGAGCAGGCGGCAGGCGTGAGCCATTTTTAGCTGGATAAACTCCTGAATCGGCGCATGCCCGGTCAGCGCACGGTAGGTTTTGGCGAAGTGAAAGCGCGACAGCTTGAACTGCGCGGCCAGTTCATCGAGGTTAAGCGAGCCATGCAAATGCGCGCGCATGACCGCCTGTACGGCGTCCACATCCAGCACCCGTCCGGATTTCAAGGTGGTGCGTGCCGGCAGCACTGCCAATGAGGTCAGCAGCACCTGCAACTGGTGCGCCGCATGGATGAAATGCGCCAGATTCAAGCCTTGCTTACGCAAATTCAGCAGCGCGTCGAACTCCGCCAGCAACCGTGGCTGCACGCCAATGCGCCATAGCGGCCCACTGCCTAGCGGTTTGAGAAAGTCCGCCACCAGCTCACCGTCAAAATGCACCCAGTACAGGGTCCAGGGCTTTTGTGCGTCTGCGCCATAGGTGTGGGCAACACCTTTTGGCAGCACTAACAAGTCGCCGCCACTGACAGCTAATCGTCCATCAGGCGTATCCAGCCAGCCCTGCCCCGCGCGGCAATAGATCAACAGATGGTCGTCCGGCAGTGGGCGGTGCATACGGTGCCCCTGCGCCTGCGGATAAAACCCCAGCGCCAACGGATAGCAGCCTTGCGCCAGTGGGCTGCGGGCCAGCAAGCGACGCAGCCGGGGTGGCGTGATAAAGCGCACACCATTGGCTGGCAGTGGCCAGTTGGAGGTATCGACATAGGCTGGCATTCGGCTATCCGCGCACACTTCAATCGCAAGATAGTCCATCTAGCAGCCAAGATCGTCAATCCACAAAGCGGCTCATGGCGGCTATAACAGGGATAAAACAACAATCGAGTCCAACAGAGACTCATCCGGAGGAGCGATGGCCAAGGCAATCCCACAGTTGATAGACGGTGAATGGCGCGAAAGTCGCGCCCGCGAATTTATCGAAGTCACCGACCCGGCGACGCAGGACGTTCTGGCGCTGGTGCCCAAGGCCACGGCCGAAGAAATCGAAGCGGCGATTGCCAGTGCCAAGGCCGCCTTCCTCACCTGGCGTGAAGTGCCCGTCTCGGATCGCGCACGGGTGATGCTGCGCTACCAGCACCTGCTTAAAGAACATCACGACGAGCTGGCGGAAATTCTCGCCGGCGAAACCGGCAAAACCCTGGCCGACGCCAAGGGCGATGTCTGGCGCGGCATCGAGGTGGTCGAGCAGGCCTGCAACATCGCCAGCCTGATGATGGGCGAAACCATGGAAAACGTGGCGCGCGACATCGACACCTCAAGCTGGATTCAGCCGCTGGGCGTGTGCGTGGGCGTTACCCCGTTCAACTTCCCGGCGATGATTCCGCTGTGGATGTTCCCGCTGGCTATTGCCGCCGGTAATGCCTTTATTCTCAAGCCATCCGAACAGGACCCGCTGACGCCTAATCGTCTGGCCGAGCTGTTTATCGAAGCCGGCGCGCCCAAAGGCGTGTTGCAGGTGCTGCACGGCGCGCGCGAGGTGGTCGACAGCCTGCTGACTCACCCGGATATCCGCGCTATTTCTTTCGTCGGCTCGGTGCCGGTCGGCCAACACATCTACCGCACCGGCACCGCGCACTTGAAGCGCGTACAGGCGTTTGCCGGGGCGAAGAACCACATGGTGATCATGCCCGACGCCAATAAGCAGCAGGTACTGAGCAACCTGGTCGGCGCCAGCTGCGGTGCAGCCGGGCAACGCTGCATGGCGATCAGCGTGGCGGTGTTTGTTGGCGAGTCGAAGCAATGGATCGACGAGTTGCAAGCACAAATGGCCGATCTGCAACCCGGCTACTGGACCGATGGCCACGCGGCGTTCGGCCCGTTGATCAGCCAGCAAGCCAAACAACGGGTGATTCGCCTGATTGCCGAGGGCAAAGCCGAGGGCGCCGAATGCCTGCTCGATGGCTCGCATTGCGCGGTTGAGGGTTACCCCAACGGCAACTGGGTCGGCCCTACCCTGTTTCGCGGCGTGACTACAAAGATGAGCTTGTACCGCGAAGAAATCTTCGGCCCGGTGCTGGTGTGCATGGAGGTCGACAGCCTGGAACAGGCCATTGAACTAGTCAACGCCAGCCCTTATGGCAACGGCACCTCGATCTTTACCCGCTCCGGCGGCGCTGCGCGGCATTATCAGCATGCGGTTGAGGTCGGCCAGGTCGGCATCAATGTGCCAGTGCCGGTACCCCTGCCGTTCTTCTCCTTTACCGGCTGGAAGGGTTCGTTTTACGGTGACCTGCATGCCTATGGTAAACAGGGCGTGCGCTTTTTTACCGAAACCAAGACGGTCACCAGCCGCTGGTTTGATGAAGATGCCTTGGTCAGCAGCGCCAACATGACCATTCAACTTAAATAAGATCACCCCCGAGCAGGTCACGAGCCGGCCCGGCTAGTTATTCGGGATGACCATTCCCGTAAGGATCAGTAATGGATTTTGAACTAAGCGAAGAGCAACGCCTGTTGGTTGATAGCGCGCGCCAATTTGCCAGCCGTGAGCTAGCACCGCATGCCGCCGACTGGGACCGCGACCACCACTTCCCGGTTGATGTGATCAAGCAGGCCGCCGAGCAAGGCTACCTGGCGTTGTATATCAACGAAGACGACGGCGGCCTCGGTCTGTCACGGCTATCGGCCTCGTTGATTTTCGAGCAACTGTCGGCCGGCTGCATCGCCACCACGGCGTTTCTGACCATCCACAACATGGCCGCGTGGATGCTCGCCTCCTTCGCCGATCAGGCGCTGAAAGACGCCTGGCTACCAAGACTGGTCAGCGGTGAACTGCTCGCTTCCTACTGCCTCACCGAACCAGACGCCGGCTCCGACGCCGCGCACCTGCGCACCCGCGCCCGACGCGATGGCGACGATTATGTAATCGACGGCAGCAAATGCTTTATCTCCGGCGCAGGCTCAACCGATGTGTTGATCGTGATGGCGCGGACCGGCGAAGACAGCGGCGCCAAGGGCGTTTCCTGCTTCCTGGTGCCAGCCGACGCCGAGGGCGTGAAGTACGGCCGTAACGAACTGAAGATGGGCTGGCGCGCGCAACCCACCCGCACCATCACCTTTGAAGGGGTGCGTATTCCAGCAGGCAATCGCATCGGCCCGGAAGGCCAGGGTTTCGTCTATGCGATGAAGGGCCTGGATGGCGGCCGCATCAATATCGCCAGCTGCTCGCTGGGCGCGGCGCAAGCGGCGCTTGAGCAATCACTGCGCTATGTCGAGGAGCGCAAACAGTTCGGCAAGCCGCTCAGCGACTTCCAATCCCTGCAATTCAAGCTGGCCGACATGCTCACTGACCTGACCGCCAGCAGGCAGATGGTGCGCCTGGCCGCGCATAAACTCGACCACGGCCACAGCGAAGCCAGCCTGTATTGCGCCATGGCCAAGCGCTTTGCCACCGACCACTGTTTCACCCTGTGCAACGAGGCGCTGCAACTGCATGGCGGCTACGGTTATCTAAACGACTACCCGTTGGAGCGCTGGGTGCGCGACAGCCGCGTACACCAGATTCTCGAAGGCACCAACGAAATCATGCGGGTGATCATCGCCCGCCGTCTGCTTGACCAAGGCGGCATGCTTGATCGCCTTTTATAGAGCCTGAATCCTTTACCCGCAGGTGGCAGTAATCCGCGCCTGCATCAGCCTACATGAGGACACCCATGAGCCACGCCATCGAACCCTATAACCCTGGTGTATTCGACCTGACTCACAAGATCACCGTGGAAAAACACGGCCACACGGCACTGATCACCCTCAACAACCCGCCCGCCAACACCTGGGACCGCGATTCGCTGATTGGTCTCAAGCAGCTGATTGAGCATCTCAACCGCGACGATGATATTTATGCGCTGGTGATTACCGGCCAAGGCGGCAAGTTCTTCAGCGCCGGCGCCGACCTCAAATTATTTGCCGATGGCGACAAGGCCCGCGCGCGCGAAATGGCCCGGCGCTTCGGTGAGGCCTTCGAAGCGCTGCGCGATTTTCGCGGGGTGTCGATTGCCGCACTGAACGGCTATGCCATGGGCGGTGGCCTAGAGTGCGCCCTGGCCTGCGACATCCGTATCGCCGAACGTCAGGCACAAATGGCCCTGCCGGAAGCCTCGGTAGGCCTGCTGCCCTGCGCAGGCGGTACGCAAAACCTGGCCTGGCTGATCGGTGAAGGCTGGGCTAAGCGGATGATTCTCTGCGGCGAGCGCCTCGACGCGGAAACTGCCCTGCGCATTGGTTTGGTTGAGCAAGTGGTCGACAGCGGTGAAGCCCGCGGCCATGCCCTGCTGCTGGCCGCCAAGGTCGCGCGGCAAAGCCCGGTGGCCGTGCGCACCATCAAGCCACTGATCCAGGGCGCACGCGAGCGCAGCCCGAACACCTGGCTGAGTGAGGAGCGGGAGCGCTTTGTCGACCTGTTCGACGCCGATGACACCCGTGAAGGGGTCAACGCCTTTCTGGAAAAACGCGACCCGCAGTGGCGCAATAAATGATCCGCCGACTGATGGAAAACCCTGCGCGGTTTTCCACGCAGGCAACGCAAATCCGTAGGGTGGATGTCGTTTTTAACATCCACCATGGCCTCACTCGGTGGATGGATAAAACGTCATCCACCCTACGCTGGAAACACAGATGAACGTGCAATTCGAAGAGCGCCCGGCCCAACACGGCATGCGCATTGGCATCGCCAGCCTGGATGCCGAAAAGAGCCTAAATGCCCTGTCGCTGCCGATGATCGAAGCGCTGGATGCCAAGCTCAAAACCTGGGCCGAAGACCCGAGCATTGCCTGTGTACTGTTGCGAGGCAATGGTCCCAAGGCCTTCTGCGCCGGCGGCGACGTGGTGCAGTTGGCGCAACAATGCCGCGAGCATCCCGGTGAAATACCACCCTTGGCGCGGCGCTTTTTTGCCGACGAATACCGCCTCGACCACCGCATCCACACCTACCCAAAACCGTTTATCTGCTGGGCTCACGGCCATGTGCTGGGTGGGGGCATGGGCCTGATGCAAGGTGCCGGCATTCGCATCGTCACTCCAGGCAGCCGTTTGGGCATGCCTGAAGTGAACATCGGCCTGTACCCGGATGTAGGCGGTAGCTGGTTCCTCGCGCGCCTGCCCGGCAAGCTCGGCCTGTTCCTCGGCCTGACCGCCAGTAGCATCAACGCCACGGACGCACTGCAGCTGGACCTGGCCGACCGCGTGCTGCTCGACAACCAACAGGCCGACCTGCTCGATGGCCTGGCACAACTCAACTGGCAGGAGCAGAGCGAACAACAATTGCATAGCCTACTCAAGGCACTGGAAAACCAGGCCCTGCCTGAGTTACCCGAAGCCCAATGGCTGCCCCGCAGGGCACGCATCGATGCACTGCTCGATACGGCAGATCTGCCCCACACCTGGCACGCTATCAGTGCCCTGCAAGACGATAGCGACGCGCTGCTGGCCCGCGCCGGCAAAACCCTGGCCGGCGGCTGCCCGCTGACCGGGCATCTAGTGTGGGAACAGATCAAGCGCGCCAAACAACTGTCTCTGGCCGAAGTATTCCGCATGGAATACGCCATAAGTCTGAACTGCTGCCGTCACCCGGAATTCCCCGAAGGCGTGCGCGCGCGCCTGATCGACAAGGACCACGCGCCACAGTGGCACTGGCCGGATGTGGCAAACATCCCCGACGCAGTGATCGACGCGCACTTCACGCCGGCCTGGGAAGGCGAACACCCATTGGCGAATCTGTAGGGTGGATGGCGCTTTTTTCATCCACCGATAAGACCGCAGCTGGTGGATGGGTGAAGCGTCATCCACCCTACACGGCTGTAAGCCACCTCCGGGAAGGAGCTGACCATGACCGCGATACCCTTTCGCAAGCATGGCCAGCTTCTAAAAAAGAAATATTTAGCGCGACAGGAGCTTAACAATGACCCAGATCGCATTTATCGGCCTCGGCCATATGGGCCTGCCCATGGCGCGTAACCTGCTCAAGGCCGGCTTCAACCTCAGCGTCTTCGACCTGGTGCAGGCAGCTATGGACGAACTAGCCAAGGATGGCGCCCAGGTCGCCAGCAGCGCACTGGATGCCGTGCAAGGTGCCAGTGTGGTGGTCAGCATGCTGCCCGCCAGTCGTCATGTCGAAGGCCTGTACCTGGGTGATAACGGCCTACTGGCCATGCTCAAGCCTGGGTGTCTCGTGCTGGAGTGCTCGACCATCGCTCCCGAGGTCGCACGCAAGGTGCACAAGGCAGCGCACGAACATGGTATCGAACTGCTCGATGCACCGGTCTCCGGCGGCACCGCCGGTGCAGCAGCCGGCACCCTGACCTTTATGATTGGCGGCGCGGCAGCAACCCTAGAAAAAGCCCGTTCGCTGTTCGAGGTCATGGGCAAGAACATCTTCCACGCCGGCCCCGATGGAGCCGGGCAAGTGGCCAAGGTGTGCAACAACCAGGTATTGGCCGTACAGATGATCGCCACCGCCGAAGCCATGGCAATGGGCGTGGCCAACGGCCTGGAGCCGGCGGTGCTGGCCGAGATCATGCGCCAGAGTTCAGGCGGTAACTGGACCTTGGAGAAGTACAACCCTTGGCCCGGGGTCATGGAAAACGCCCCGGCATCCAAAGGCTACAGCGGCGGCTTTATGGCCGAACTGATGACTAAAGACCTCGGTCTTGCGCAAGAAGCCGCCCAAGCCAGCGGCAGCAGCACGCCGATGGGAGCACTGGCGTTACAGCTGTATCGCCTACTGCTCAAGCAAGGCAAGGGCAAGCAGGACTTCTCGGTGGTGCAGCAACTGTTTATCGAAGATATTGCGTAATAACTGCGCGGCTCGCCAACAGCGGCTTGCAATAACCCCGCTACCATTACTTAGCGGGGGTATTGACTGAGTACACCCCAACACGAGGAGTCAACAATGCTTTACGTGAAGCGGGATACCTGGGGCAATCTGCAACAAGTTGAAGCAGCGCCTTTCGAAGGTATGGATGGCGAATTACAGGCTGACAGCCATGAGGCTCAAGCTTGGTATGCCAATCAGATAGCCGAAAGCAGCCTGCTTAAACTGGAACAGAGCGACCTGGACATGATCCGGGTGCTGGAAGATTTGATCACCGTGCTAATCCGCAAGGGTGTGGTGCGCATTACCGATCTGCCGGAAGCGGCGCAGAGCAAGTTGGTCGGCCGGAGCAAGGCGCGGGATGCACTAGGCGGCTTGCATCGGTTGATTAATGACGATGAGTCAGAACTGATCTGACTCGGGCCAACAGCACAAGACCTTTACTGTTTCAACGCAACAAAAGCGCGCAGCAAAGCCCGCATTTATAGAGATAGTGGCTGCTAGCGCTAAGGTCTTAGCTCAGCAAATAGTGGCCCCACGCGCCGTTATTGCTCTTAGCGCGCAGTGCCTGAAACGCCCTTTCCTCTCCAGCCGTTCGACGATCAGCGCTGCTGATCCCAGCCACGCCGCTCATCCCGGCGATGGTCTTCATCACGCTGCGCATCGTAACGCTGTTGGCGTGACTGTTGATGGCCGCGCGAATAGTCGTGATCACGATTGCCATCCCAGCCAGCACGCGGTTGTGTTACGCGGTAATCATGGCGTTTCTGATACCTACGCGCCTGGTAATCGCGTGGCTGCGGGGCCGGTGCGTAATAACGCGGCGGTTGACGATGATCATCATAGCGGCGTCCGTCATGGCGGTGGGTCTGGTAGCGCCGCGGCTGCGGAACCACATACACCGGATAGCGCTGCACTTGGTAATAGGTGTTCGAATGCCCTCGATCATAACGGTGATTACCATAACCACTGCCGCCACCGTAGACCGCACAACTGCTTAGAGACATAAGCAACAACGCCAAGAGCATAGTTTTATAGGGCATGGCGGCCTCCCTCGACCGCAGGTACAGCAACGACCGTTGTCGCCACCAAGGATTACTCCCGAAAGATCTGACAGCGACACAGGCGCTTTAGTGCGCTGACGGACAGCAAGTATCCGACCGATTGCTCGCTACTGATTGATCGAGTTGATGACCCAAGCAAGCCTCAGCTCAGTCGGCACATGTTGATTTGCGCTCCGCATGACATGAGCGGCTCAAACCCAGCGTCTCAATGACCGCTTTAGTCCCGCCTCATGCCCATAAGTACCTCTACACAGAGAGTGGGCATGCACTGGCTCAGACTCAGCGGCCATCCCCTGAAAACCCATCCAGCGTTACAGAGTAATCATCAGCACGTTCAAATTATTTGAGCACACCAGAAACCTCGCAAAGTCAGGCATACCCGATGCTCAGGACATTACAGCGACTGCACGTTACCCGGCAGCCCAGCTGACACTTCAGCCTGCACCTGTTTCAGCACTGTTACACATTGCGACGCCCGCCAAGCAGGCTGCACCCGCGCAGTCATACAACTCTATGTTTTAAAGGCGTTTTTACTTGAAGCCCAAATCTCACGCGCTTTACACATGCGCGATAAAGCAGGTCTGGATAGTTACTATCTAATTGATATTAAAAGAAATTAATTTAGTGGCATGTTCTCTGCGTTGTCTATCGCCATGGATACAGCGCTTCACAGAGGGAACATAACCATGAACAAGCAGTTCAGCAGCATCACATCCACAGGGTTGCTGGGCACCACACTGATGGTGGTGTTACTGAACAATCCGGTGTACGCAGATAACGGCTTAATAATCCTCACTCGTGAGGTTCAACCACGAGCCGCCACCCGAACAGAACTAGTACCCGATCCCAATCCGCTAACTGTCCAGGCCAGCGGGCCACGCAATGCTGGCACCGAGCTTAGTGACAACGACTTTGCCCATATCAACACCGGCCTGTCGGTATCCAACAGCGCACTGACAAGACAAACCAATAGCCTTTCATCGTCAAACAGCATGACGCAGTCAGGCGGTAATGGTGTGCCTGGGCTTGGTACCGCCATCGGAGGCAACGCCACCGGGAGCACAGCAGGTGGTCTCAGCGGGCGGGTCAACGGCGCCATACAAACGGGTTTGCGCCCCCTGCAAAAAATGAGCTTAGGACAATGACATGCGCCAGCTAACGCTCTTTCTCGCAAGCGCCCTGTGCAGCCAATTATTGCTGGCCGAGCCGGCCATGCACGCCACTGCCAGCCTCGATCAAAGCGGCCAAAACCATCAGGGCGTACTGATGATTAATCAGGCTGCCGGCGATGACCAGCAGCAGGCCAACGCCCGCGCCCTAGCCATTGGCAGCGGTGCTAATGCGCAAGCCACAGCAGCAATCAACGTGCGACAGAGCACTGACAACTTAGCGACCAACCCAGCTGGGATCATTGCCAGCGCCAGCATCGGCGGCAACTCATTTGCCAACAGCCGCGGTGTTGTAGGTATCAATCAGGGCGCCGGTAGCAGCAACCAACAGATCAATGCCATGCGGATCGCCAGTGGTCTTCCGCAGGGGTTGGATGACAGTGCTCTGGCGCAACAAAGCGTCAGACCGTCAAGTATCTCAGGTGCAACAGAGCCGCTAAGCGGAGAGCGCATTGTCTCGATAGACGACAGCGCTTTTAGCAACAGCCGTGGCGTGGTCCAGTTGAACCAGAGCGCCGGAGTAGGCAATCGCAGCATCAATAGCCTCGGCATACGGATCACGGAATGACTCCGCGTATCCGCCAACACAACCGCGAATGGAGAAACAAAAATGAAAGCTCAATTCATGCTCAAGCCACTGGCATTTGCATTGGCTGCCGTTCTGTCCGCAGGCGTCTATGCCGACCAGAGTGGTGATCGCAACAGAGGCCCTCAAAATGGCGGCAACGCCAGCATTGTTGATAGCCAGAACAACCATAACAACCTGGTGCGTAATGAAGGCACCGTGAACGACGCAAGTGTTGACGGCTCACTCGGCAACGCTTCAGGTAATGTCGGCGTCAACGTGGCAGCCGGCGACAACAACCAGCAAGCTAACGCTGGGGCCATTGCCGTGGCAGATGCGTACATGGTCTTCGGTGCAGCCGCCAGCGCCAATATCGATGTGGATCAAACCGCGCGTAACAATACGCTGCGCAATTTCAGCGTGCCTAATACCGCGTCGCTGAGCAATTCGGCTAACGGGGCCAGCGGTAACGTAGGCATCAACATCGCCGCCGGCAACTATAACCAGCAGAAAAATGACATGGCCATTGGCGTATCAGAAACCGCTTATGCAGCGAATGCCGGCGTGAATGTGAGCCAGGTGTCCAATGGTAACGTCACCAATAACAATGCCACCTTGGACTACGGCTCAGTGGCTGTGAGCCTCAGCATGAATAATGTTGGCGGCTCCTATAGCGGGCAGTCTGACCAAATTGGCAACGTCTATCCGGATATCTGGACTGGCGACGCTCACCCGGCTGGCAGTCCAGACGGCCACTTTGACTTGGATACCGCCACTCAGGGTGGTTCTGACTTAAATGATGATGGCGGCGCCCTGGCCTTTAACGAGGCAGGCACACTCAGCCTGGAGGGCTCGGCCAGCGGATTTATTCCGGTTGTTGCCGGCTTCAATACCGCCGTGGTTAACACCGCCAGCCTGACTAACTCGTTGAACGGTGCCAGCGGCAACGTTGGCGTCAACGTTGCCGCCGGTGGCGGCAACCAGCAGAGCAACTCGCTGGCTGTGGCAGTCGGTTGTACTGCTTGCGCGTCTAGCGGCGAATAAGTAACGGGTAGCGCGGGGTGCCAGCAAGGGCCCTGCGCTTTTTGGCAGGCGTTTCAATAACCGGAGTGTTGCAACCCATGTTCCGTTTTGCACCCGCCCTTATGCTCTGCTCTGCCCTCTGCAGTTTTTACCTGCAGCCGGCTACAGCCGCCCAGAATATGCCGCTCGCGGTATTACCAGGCGGTGGCATGGTGTTCAAACCGGTGCAAAGCATACGTGAGCGACGCTTCAGTGATTTAGTGGAACAAAAAACCGATTTCAGCTGCGGAGCAGCCTCCGTAGCGACCATTCTCAACCAGGCCTATGGCTGGGATTTGAGTGAAGAACAGGTCATCCACGGCATGCTCGCAGTGGCCGACGAAGAGCAAGTGCGCAGCAAGGGCTTCTCCATGCTGGACATGAAGAACTACGCCACCAGTTTGGGCATGCGTGCCCGCGGCTACCGCATCGACAGTAGCCAACTCAACAGTGTCAGCATCCCGGTGATCGTGCTGATTGAGGTTCGCGGCTACAAACATTTCGTGGTGATGCAGCGCACAGCCGATGATTCGGTGTACGTCGGTGACCCGGTGCTCGGCCACAAGAAAATGACCATGGCCGAGTTCACCAAGGGCTGGAACGGCATTGTCTTTGCGCTGATTGGCCCCGGCTATGACCGCAACAATCCATTGCTTGACCCACCTGAGCCATTGACCGCCAGGAACCGTTTACCCGGCTACAAACTGGTCAACGATGCCGAACTCATGGAGTTCGGATTCATTCAGAGTGATTTTTTCTAGCACACAGTGCACGCGGGCAAGAAGCCCTCGGGAGCCTGCAATGAAACTCAAAATATGGATGCTTACCAGCCTGCTGTTACCGGCAATACCGGTTAGCGCATCGAATCTGTTTCAACCTATCGAAATCAGTGATGCCGAGATGGCCACTCTGCGCGGCCGCTACATTCTGCCCGAAGGCATCGTCAACTTTGGCGTAACCATGTCGACCTCATGGCGCAACAGCAGCGGCGCCACCATTGGTGCCCAGGTCAACCTGACGGTCAATAACCTGTCGGCCAATCTGAACGTCACCCCACTGTATGCAACAGGCACTGGCAACCTGCCCGGCCAAGGTCTGGGCCAAGTCATTGGCGGACAGGGGCTTAACAACGTTCAGGGTATAGCCCAGAGCGTGCGTACGGCAGGCGATTACAACAATGGCGAGAACTACGTTGACGTCAACATCACTCGCAGCTCAGGGCAGCCCATCGCGACGACGGGACAAAGCTGGGGCGGCAACCAGCAGTTCAGTAACGACGCCGGGGCCGTGCAGGTATCTACAGCCAATGGCGGCCTGCAGATGCAGTTGCAAGCCAATCAGGGCCAGGGGGGCGCCAGCCAGTCAATCGGACGTGGTGGTATCAATCAGCAGGCCAATATCGGCGGCACCTTGAACCAGGTGCGCAACCTCACCTCACTGACCGTAGCCATGCAAGAAAATCCGGCGGCGCAGCAGCGCGCCTACTGCAACTTGAGCCAGTTAGGCGTCATGCCGCGCGTAGGTTATTAAGGGTCTGACCTAGGCGGGATTTCAAACGCAGTACTTTTTTGCAGAAGCGGCATGCCCGCGCCTGCAAGGCCCTCTCTCAAGACAATGTTTAGGCGCAGCCTAGGAAGTGCGTCTAGGCTGGTCAAATAACAATCAAAAATGATAGGGAGTTACTCTATGCGCTTACCCGCTTACCTGTTGATATTGCCCATAGTTACTGCAATCAACATAGCCAATGCTGCCGAGGACAGCAGCGAAATAAGAGCCCTACGCTTAGAGATTGAAACCCTGCAGAAACGTTATGAGGCGCAGCAAAACGCACTGATGGTCCTTGAGCAACGTTTCCGCGCCGTCGAGGCGCGCGATCGGCAGCAAGCAGCCGCGCCGCAACGTAGCCTTGTCCAGTCTGGCCGCACCGTAGGCGGATCACCCTCGTCTTATGGCGCCTCGCTCAAGGATGATTCCAAGCCAGCAGAAAGCGTTGAAGACGTTTACCAGCAAGCCAGTGGCTTCTACGGTACTGGTGCGTTCAGCTTGGAAACCGGCCTCACCTACACCCACTACAACTCCAACCAACTGGCCCTTAACGGCTTTCTAGCGCTGGATGCGATCTTCCTCGGCAATATCAATATCGACGAAATCAACTCTGACAGTTACACCATGGATGTGACCGGACGCTACAACCGGGGGCGCTGGCAGTACAGCATGAGTGTGCCGGTCAACTACCGCGAGTCGACCTACTCCTCAGCGGGTGCTGGCGGCTCAACCGCCACCTTTAGCGAGCAGACCGTTACCGGCGACCCACGAATTGGTGACCTCACCTTTGGCGTGGCTTACAAATTCCTCGACGAGGCTGATGGCTTACCCGACGGCGTGCTCAGTGTTGACGTGCGCGCCCCCACCGGCAAAGACCCCTATGGCATCAAACTGGTAGAGACTTCAGGCAACGACAACCTGTTCGTACCCGAAGACCTGCCGACCGGCAATGGGGTGTGGGGCGTGACCACTGGCCTCTCGCTGGTCAAGACCTACGACCCGGCCATAGTCTTCGGCAATATCGGCTACACCTACAACCTTGAAGACAGCTTCGACGACATCAGCGCCCAACAGGGTGTGAAAGTGCCGGGCAAGGTGAAGTTGGGCAACACCATCAATTTCGGCTTAGGCGTGGCCTTCGCACTGAACGAGAAGATGAGCTTGGCCCTGTCTTTTTCTGAGCTGATCTCGCAGAAGAGCAAAATCAAACCTGACGGCGGTGATTGGCAATCGGTGGATAACAGCAATTACAACGCCGCCTACTTCAACGTCGGTATGACCTTCGCACCGACAGCCAATATGAGCATCGTGCCAAACCTGTCGATTGGCCTGACCCCCGATGCCCCAGACTTCAGCTTTAGTATCAAATTCCCCTACTACTTCTAGGTCCCTTACTCCCTAGGCTTACCCTGCCCCGCTTAACTGGTGCTTGTGCAACAGGCGGTACAGGGTAGGCCTGGAGATACCCAAGGCACGTGCCGCCTGGCTGAGGTTCTGTGAATGCTGCATGAGCGCATCACCAACGGCCTGGCGTTCGGCCCGCAGCTTGTAGTCTTCAAGGGTGCCCAGTAACGGTGGCCGCTTGATGACCCGCTCCAGGCCAATATCTTCGGCTTCGATCTGCTTGCCCTCCGCGATGACCAGCCCACGTCTGACCCTGTTAGCCAACTCACGCACATTACCGGGCCAATGGTGCGAGGCCATCGCCAGTAATGCCGCCTGACTGAAGCGCCGCGGGCGGCGACCCGCCTCCACACTGAACAGGCTGGCAAAGTGACTGGCCAGTTGCGGCACATCTTGTATGCGCTCGCGCAAAGGCGGTACATGCACCTGCAACACGTTCAGGCGGTAGTAGAGGTCTTCACGAAACGTACCTTTTGCAACAGCCTCTTCCAGGTTGATGTGGGTCGCAGCAATCACCCGCACATTGACCGAAATCGATTTAGATCCGCCCACCCGCTCAATGGTCATTTCCTGCAGAAAGCGCAGCAGGTTGGCTTGCATCTCCATTGGCAGGTCGCCGATCTCATCCAGAAATAGCGTGCCACCATCGGCGGACTCGATGCGTCCGATCTTGCGCTGGTGAGCGCCGGTAAAAGCGCCCTTCTCATGACCGAAGAGCTCCGACTGAATTAGGTTTTCAGGGATTGCACCGCAGTTAATTGCCACCGAAGGCCTTTCGACGCGCGCCGAGGTTCGGTGCAGGCTGCGGGCGACCAGTTCCTTGCCTGTACCACTTTCACCGCGGATCAGCACTGGCGAATCGGTCGACCCGAGTTTTTCCATAAGCTTGCGCAAACTACGAATCGACGCGCTTTCGCCCAGTAGCTCATGGCTCTCGTCAGCCAGGCATTTATCATTCTGCTCGCGCAAGTGCGCCATACCACAGGCCCGCCCCAAGGTGACGAGCAGCCGCTCCAGATCAACCGGCATCGTATGAAAATCAAAAAACCATTCACTGATGAAGTCGCACAACTTGGCCTTGGACATATCTTTGGCACTGACCAATGCCACCCATTCGGCAACATTACTGGCGATCACCGCCTTGATTTCGTCCAGACGAGGCAACAATCCAGAGTGAAAACAGAGCATGCCAACCTGACAAGGATGCAAACCTGCATCAACCAATGACCGCGACTCAACCAGCCAACCGGCTGCGCGCAAACGTGGAAATAGGCCTCGACACTCCTCGCACGGCTCGATAACCAGCAGCCGACGAGGTTCAATTTCAACTGGGTGCATGAGAGCCTCACTTAATAGTCAAAAAACCAGCCAGCACCTAGGCCGATACATTAAAAGTAGCAATAAATTGACACCCATGAAGAAACGATTGGTATTAAATACTCAGACGGCTATTGCCTTTACCTCCCTGCAGAGGCGAAAACTCACCTTCGCGGGCTATAAGCGGGCTGCCAGCACCGAGTTAACCTAGGAAGCGCTTTGTTCGTCAGCACTGGGAATATGATCAAGCGCAGCAAGCACCCTACCCGCGCCTAAATCAGCCAAAAGCGATGTTGTGGCAACAATGGCCGAGGCCGGGCGCTACAATGCGGTGAGTATTTAACCAGCAGAGCCTTACATGTCCGATTCATCTCCGCTGACCCGCCAATGGTCGTTGATTGTGCTGCTGCTGGCTCTGCTCGGCTGTGGCTTCCTCGCCACCTCATTGGCCAGCTATTACGCCGCCCTCGACTCGATTCGTGCAGGGATCATCAACACCGAGCTGCCGCTGACTTCGGATAACGTCTATTCGGAAATCCAGAAGGACCTGGTCAGGCCCATCCTGATTTCTTCGATGATGTCCCGCGATACCTTTATGCGCGATTGGGCACTCGACGGCGAGCAGGATGCCGAGCAGGTGGTCCGTTACCTGCGCGAAGTGCAAGAGCATTACGCCACGGTCACCAGCTTCTTCGTCTCCGCGAAAACCCACACCTACTACCAGGCCAAGGGCGTGCTCAAGCAGGTTAATGAAGCCGAGCCGCGTGATGACTGGTATTTCCGCGTACGCGATATGCAGACGCCTTACGAGATTAATGTGGACGTCGACTTGGCTAACGACGACCGCATGACCGTGTTTATCAACTACAAGGTGTTCGACTACGAGCAGCGATTTATCGGCGCAACCGGTGTTGGCCTGACCGTGGATGCCGTGGTCAAGCTGATCGACACCTACCAGCAGCGCTATAACCGCAGCGTGTACTTTGTCGACACCGAGGGCCTTCTGGTACTCACCGGCAACAGCGGTGGGCCAATGGGTGCGCGCGTCGGCCAATCGCTCAACGAAATTGCCGGCCTGGAGGAGCTGATGGTCAAGCTGCCCCAGCCGCAAAGCGGAGATTTCGAATACCAGGAACAGGGGCGCGGCCACTTCCTCAACGTGCGTTTTATCCCCGAGTTGAACTGGTACCTGTTCGTCGATACATATGAAAACGGCGCATTGGCCGGTATCCGCAAATCGCTGTACATAAACCTACTGATTTGCCTAGTGATCAGCGCCCTTATCATTACCCTGGTCAGCCTCGCGCTGCGTCGTTATCAGCGCCGTATCAGCGCCCTGGCCACCACCGACTTGCTCACCGAACTGCCTAACCGCCGAGGCTTTGACCTGCTCGCCAATCAAGCAGTGCAGGAAGCCCGACGTGCGCCCAGCCCCCTGTGTGCGCTAATGCTCGACCTGGACAACTTCAAACAACTCAACGACAGCCAGGGCCATATGGCCGGTGATGAAATGCTGCGCGGCTTTGCCAGCGACCTGCGCAATACCGTGCGCCAATCCGACATCATCTGCCGCTGGGGGGGTGAGGAATTCATCCTCCTGCTCAAAGACACTTCGCCTGAGCAAGCACGCGAACTGGGCGAGAAAATCCGCCAGCAAACCGAGCAAAACAGCATCCACTTCAACGGCGTGCAACTGCAGATCACCACCAGTATTGGCCTGGCGCAACTGCAGGCTGATGAATCGCTGGAGCAACTGATCGCCCGCGCCGACCGCGCGTTGTACCGAGCCAAGCAGAGCGGGCGCAACCGCCTGTGTGAAGAACCGCATGAGTGACGCACCGAGCCACTGCCCCTGCTGTGGCCAGCTCAACCAATGCCCACAGGCCACAAGCGCGTCACCCGTGACGCAGTGCTGGTGTTTTGCCGTAACCATTGATGCCCAGCAGCTGGCCAACCTGGCACCTCAACTGCGCAACAGCAGCTGCCTGTGCCCACGCTGCGCGCAGGGCCTGCCGCCTGATTCGCCGCCTGCAACCGACTAGCCATGCGCCTCGACCGCTTTATCAGCAACCTGCCCCAATTCAACCGCCAAGCCGCACGTCGGCTATTGGCCAGCGGGCAGCTACGGGTGGATGGCGCAGTGGTCAGCGATGGCCTGTGCGAAGTCAGCCAATTCAGCCGCATTGAGCTCAATAGCGAATTGCTGCAAGCCGGCAAAACCGCACGCTACTTTATGCTGCACAAACCGCCGGGCGTGGTCAGCGCCACCGCACACGATGAACACCGCACCGTACTTGACCTACTCGACGAGCCGGATAAAGCCGAGCTGCACCTGGCCGGCCGCCTGGATCTGAACACCAGCGGCCTGCTGCTCATCACCAACGATGGCCAATGGTCGCGTCGCCTGACCGAACCCAGCAGCCGATTGGGCAAGGTCTACCGGGTCGAAACCGAACAACCGATAACGCCTGAGTACATCGAAGTATTCGCCGGCGGCCTGTACTTCGCCTATGAAGACCTCACCACCCTGCCCGCCGAACTGCTCATCCTCAGCAGCCACAGCGCCCTGCTGACCCTGCACGAAGGCCGCTACCATCAGGTTAAGCGCATGTTTGGCCACTTCCAAAACAAGGTCATCGGCCTGCACCGCTTGAGCATGGGCGCCATCGAACTCGACCCACAGCTCGCCCCCGGCCAATACCGCGCACTCAGTGCCGCCGAAATCGCCCGTTGTTGAGCCTCCCGCCGCCTTCTTGTGCATACGACCAGTGGCAAAAGAAAAAACCAATAAAGACTTGTTAGTGCAACACACCGCTGTTTAAATCCAAGTACAAGGTCTTAACGTGACTGAATAGTCACAAGAGCCATCTAAACGTTCCATCGGTTGCTTGCGCGCTGCGCGAAATGGGTTCCTGCCTGGTCAAAGACACCGCTCCACACCTGTAAAAAGGGCCGTGGACGATGCTCTATTTCAGCCCTAACTGATTGAAAATAAACAATTTATAAAATCCTCCAGCCTGACATCTTGCTGTCACGTCCAGGCGCTTATCTGTCTGCCCTATATAGCTCGGCTTAACGCTGCTGCCGTTAGCCGTGACCACTTTTATGCGCCAGGAGGAAACGACATGAAGCCAGCCATTGCTGTCGTCGATATTCACAGGACGTTCAAGGTCCACACGGAGTTCTACGCCAACCCCAGCGCGCGCAAGACCATCATCCTGATCAACGGCTCACTGGCCACCACCGCCGCCTTTGCGCAAACCATCAAATACCTGCAACCGCAGTTCAACGTGGTGCTGTACGACCAGCCCTACGCCGGTCAATCCAAGCCGCACAACAGCCACACCCGGCCGATTAGCAAGGAAGATGAAGCGAGCATCCTGCTGGAACTGATCGAGCAGTTTCAGGCTGACTACCTGATGTCGTTTTCCTGGGGCGGCGTTGCCGCCATGCTCGCCCTGGCGCAGCGCCCAGCACGCATCGAAAAAGCCGTCATCACCTCCTTCTCACCCCTGCTCAACGAACCGATGCTCGATTACCTGGAAAAAGGCATGGTCTGCCTGCAGGCCACCGACGGCGAACAGGTCGGCCAGTTGGTCAACAGCACCATCGGTAAATACCTACCCTCGCTGTTCAAACGCTACAACCAGCGCCATATCAGCCGCCTCGACCGCCACGAATACCTGCAGATGTATGCACACATCAACCAGGTGGTGCACATGGACAACCACTGCCAGATGGAATGCCTGGCGGCCATCGACATCCCGCTGCTGTTTATCAATGGCGAACACGACGAATACACCGCCGCGCAGGATGTGCGCGTATTTGCCGAGTACCTGAGCGACTGCCAGTTCGTCACCATCAACAACGCTGGGCACTTTCTGGATATGGAACACAAAGGCGCATGGCTGCAAAGCCAAACCGCCCTGCTGAAATTCCTCCAAGCCCCGGCGCGCAGCAGCTCCAGCTTCCGTGCAGCGCCCAACCCGCAGCACGCGATCGCCGTATGAAACAGCGCCGCAAACCCAGGCCTGCCGCGCAAAGACACAGATAACCGCGCGGCAGGCTTCATTTCGGCCAAGACTTCCGGTATAAAGGCACCCGCTGCGGACGTCGTATAGTGGTAATACCCTAGCTTCCCAAGCTAGAGCTGTGGGTTCGATTCCCACCGTCCGCTCCAAATCGCAGAATCTAAAGCCCTGATTTCTAACAAGATTTCGGGGCTTTTTAGTTTCTGGGCTGAGGCAGTGTCGAAAAAGTGTCGACTATTGGGTTTAGCCGAAGAGCATCCTGCAGGTGATCCGGCGACAAGTGCGCATAGCGCATGGTCATGTTTACAGACGAGTGCCCAAGCACCTTTTGCAAGGTCAGGATGTTACCGCCAGAAATAACGAAGTGACTGGCAAAGGTGTGGCGAAGTACATGCGTGGCCTGCCCTGCAGGTAGCTTGATAGATGTTGACTCCAGAACACGGCTGAAATGACGCATACAGTTCGGGAACGGACCGTATTTTTTGAAGTAGTCGAGTAACGCCCGCTCCAGCGCCGGATGAACTGGAATGCTCCGAGTCCGCCGAGACTTGGTATTAGCAAAGGTCACAGCACCGTTCTTAACCCGCGAAGACACAAGCCCTTGAGCCTCACCCCAACGCGCACCGGTAGCGAGACAGACGCGAGCGATAAGCGCCAAGTGTTCACAGTTAGGGTAAGTGTCGAATGTCTGCAGCAGCTCGGTTACCTGGGCATGGGAAAGGAACGATAGCGGCCGTTCCTGCAGGCGTAGCGGTCGAACCTTGGCCAAGGGGTTCGGGTAATCAATATCGCCCAGGCGATGCAGCTCATTGAACAGTGATTTGAGGTAGCCAAGGCGGTTGTTCAGGGTTTTGCCGTGGATACCGTCTGCAAGGTGCTGACCACGAAGCTTGCAGAACTGATCAGCCGTGAACTTGATCGCTATAGGATCACCCAGCTCGCGCACCAGCTTTTCCAAAACCTGTTTGAGCCTCACCGAATCCGCCAGGGTGTGTCCGTGCAGATCGTAGTAACGCTGGGCCAGTTCAGAGAGTTTACGGCGATCTTTTGGCTTGGGTGCCCAATCCGGCGTTTCTATCACCTTGGCTCTGCAGGTGGCTTCAAAGCGTGATGCTTCGCCCTTAGTCTTGAAGGCTTTACGAAAGCGCTTGCCCTTGATCGGCTCTACATCGACTTTCCAGCGCCCGTCAGCAAGTTGCTCAATAGCCATTAGATAGCCCTACCCCAACGAACATGGCGTTCCTCAAGGATGCCTTTGATGTGCTTATACAGCCCGTCCTCATCCATGCCTTTGGCGGCATAGTGGTCGCGGATCACTGGCCAGCATTCCCAATCCTTGAGCCGATAAAATGCTTTTCTAGCGCCCACTCGCTCCCGTGCCAGCAGGCTTACGAAGTTTCCCAGGAAGAGTTCCACGTTCTTGCCGGAGAAGCCCCGCGAGGTCTTGTATTGCCGTTTGTACTCAGTGGTATCAACCAGGGAATCAACAGGAAGGTCTACGCGCACGTCATCACGAATGAGTGTCCAGATAGGCTCAAAGTAGCCAGGGCGAGCCAGTAGCTTGAATTGGCGCAAGCCATAGCGCCAAAGGCCGTCTAGATGCGGTGCAAAGGCTGCATAGCTGTTGCTGTCGATGGCTTGGCCGGTGTGCAGATCCACAGAGCCACAAGCAAACTGCTGGATAACAGAATGGTGGTAGCGCAGCTCTACACGCCATACAGGTTGCTCAGGATCGTAATTGTCTGGGTCTTGGTCGTCGAAGCTGTCGCGGCGCTTCCACACACCTTCCCAGTAGTCGAGCTTGTCAGTGGCGCGGGCCTGTAGGGTCTTGTTGTAGATGCCTAGCTGAACGCTACCAGCCGAGCCGAACAGGAAAGATTGCCCCTTGCCGTAGGTCGCAGACTCCAACGTCCATTGAATTTCCTTAATGCCGGAAATGTCGCGGGCAGCACGTGAGCGGCAGTGCATGCGGGCAACCAGATCATCCGGAGGCGTCCAGCCCTGGAGGTCTAGCGCGAGGTGAACAGCACACTGGTTGCGCTCAACATGAGTCAGAACGTGTTCTGCGTAGTAGTCCATGTGTTCCTGCAGGCGCTCAGGTGACAGGCTGTCGATTGCATGGGGTGACACTTCGATTTTCAGGTGAGGCCCAATGTTGTCTTGCTTGGCGTTGAAGTTCTTCACCAGCAGGATGATTCCCAGGTCAGCGTTTTGCAGCTTGTACTGGTAGCCAGAGTCTTTGCCTACACGACCGGCATGCCAGCGCTGACCCGCGAAATTAACCAGGGTCCCCGGCTTGTCGAACAGACACATGATTTCCGGGCGGATCAGCCCACGGTAAAGCTGGCGAACGGTATCAACGCCACAATGAAGAATGCGAACGCCTGAAAGATCGGTGAGAGTGAAATTGCCAGGGTCGACAAACAAACGACCAAGCTTGTCATCCTCTGCCGTCAGAGCATTTAAACGTTGGTGATCTTTTACCGTTGCCATTGCTTTACCTATTGCTGAGTAATGCGGAAGTTATTGTCTTGTTATCTGACGTGCTACAGGGACGTCACCGGGCGCTCTCGGCGCGCCCGGCGAGGTCTCCCGCTGCGCGCAAACCCTCGCCGGGCCGCCAGAGCGACAAATCCACCCAGGGCTTCATGTCATCAGGCACGACCACAGAGTCCCCCAGGCGATGAATACGGGCGGTCAGCAGGACAACGAGGTTGGTGGTGCGCACCCGCTCTGACTCCGAACGGAAGATCCGCCCGAGGTAAGGGATATCGCCCAGGATCGGTATGGCGGCGACGGACTTGTCGTTTTGCTGTGAGCGCAGGCCACCCAACAACACGCCCTGGCCATCCTTGAGCTGCACCCGCGTTAATACCCGCCGCGTGTTGGTGATGATGTCGGCGGCGGTCTTGTCATCCGAAACGCTGGAGGCGGACTGGTTGACCTGCAATTCAATGGCATCGGCTGGGGTGATAAAGGGCGTGACCTCAAGGGAAACCCCGACATCCTGGCGCACGATGGTTTGAAAGGGATCTGAGGCCGGCGTTGAGCCGCTGGTGGTTTGGCCGGTTATAAACGGGACGTTCTGGCCGACGACGATGGAGGCGGCTTCTCGGTTGAGGGTGAGCAGCTGAGGCGTGGACAGAAGCCGGCTGCTACCGCTGGTTTTGATAGCCTGGAGGAAGGCCGAAATAGTCGGGCCTGAAAAGGTCAGGCTAAACCCGAGGTCTGATTTATCACTGCCTCGCAACGATGCCCCGGCAAGGTCGAGGCGCTCGGTTTGGCCGGTGATGTTGAGGCCGAGCGCGGTGAAGTCATCATCGGACAGCTCAGCAATCACGGCGGTGATTTCCACTTGCCGGCGTGGCCGGTCGATTTCCGCGATGACTTGGCGGATGGCTTCCAGCTGCTTGGCGGTGGCGGTCACGATGATGGCGTTTGAAGTCGGTGACGGCGTGACCATGACCTGGTTGGGCGTGGAGTCTTGGTTGTCGGTGCGTGAAGTGAGCACATCACGCACCGACTGTTCGGCAAAATCGGCCTGCAGGTGCTGCAGCTGGAAAACCTCAGTGACCAGTTCCGGGGACTGGGGGATCTGCTGCGCGCTGATGCGGATGGTGGTCGGCGTGGATGAGAAGTGAAAACCCGAGGACTGCACGGCGCTTTCAAGCAGCTGCTCTAGCTCTTTATCGCTGCTGTAGGTGGCGAAGATGGAGACCGGCGCCGAGCGAATATCCGACCCCACCACCACCGACTTGTTGAGCTGGACAGCTGACCACTCAACGAAGTCTTGCAGGGTGGCGTCATACAGCTCAACACGCTCAGTCGACTGCGCAGGCGGAGCCATCATCAGGAACAGGCTAATCAAGGTAATGACGTAGAGGCAAAACCAGTTGTGCACACGTGTGGTCATGGGGTCACCTGTAGACAGAGAGGTAGTCAGCATCACGCACCAAGAGCGCTTCTCTTGGGCCGCGATCCTTGACGGTGATGTTGCGAACGA
Source organism: Pseudomonas guineae (assembly GCF_900113745.1). GTDB lineage: Bacteria > Pseudomonadota > Gammaproteobacteria > Pseudomonadales > Pseudomonadaceae > Aquipseudomonas > Aquipseudomonas guineae. Next base: position 118,572 of record NZ_FOQL01000007.1, read on the forward strand.
GCAGATCCTCGGTGCTAATCCGGGCACCGGATTTATCAACGAAGACATACACAACCGTGCCGGCTAAACGGCCATAAGAGGCGATGCGCAGCTCACTGAACTCATCAGCCAGTGGCGTGCTGGAAAGCACCTGTACGGGTGTGGGTTGAGCGGCATCGGCAACGGGCTGGTTGACCAGGGCAATGGCCATAAGCCCCGGCAGCGAAATACAGAGCGCGATAAAGCCGCCGAGGAAGAAGGCGTTAATCACCCGTGTTCGGCGGAAAAATATTTTGCTGGTTCGCATAAAGAAACCCATGGTGCGAGGGGATGGCGGAAGCAGCCGACGCCAATAGCCGGGCGGCAACATGGAGTACGAACCCTTGTCGTAGTCCTTGTTGTATTCCTGGGTGGTGTCGTAAAAGCTGTAAAACTCTTTGCCCTGGTAAAACCAGTCTTCAACCTTGGGCGAGTTGAATTTGGCCCCGTACTTCACAACGGCTTGGTGCATCTTGGGCAGGTTGCCCTTCCACATGCCGAGGGTGAGCAAGCGCCCTGGAATGCGCAGGAAGAACGGGATCTTGAGCTTGTCCCAGCGGTTGATATAAACCACATGCTCAGCGATGGATTCGCGGATTTGCTTGTCGATCACGTTGACGTTTTGCACGCACAACCACAGATCCCAGCGGCGCTTACGCAAGAACAGAAAGAACTTGAGCAGGTCGGTGCGGCCACCTTGGTTCCAGTCGCGGGAGTTGAGCCAAACCCCAGCCTCATCCAGAAAGATGCCGCCGAATTTTTCCTCATCGTAGGTATCGTGGCCGAACTCTAAGCCGATCAGATCCGCAGCAGACGGCAGATCCGGCAGGCGAATCAGGCGCGAGTATTTGTTGTCGCGCTTGCACAGCTTGTCCATTTTCACATCGACGTTAACGGCCACACGCCGACCGGCTTTTAAGTAGTCGAGGATCTTTAAGATCAGCAGCAGGGTTTTGCCAGCACCCAGTTTGCCGGTGACGATGTAAACAGCCATGGGCATTCCTTAGGTGTGAATGAACTTCTCAGTGAGGCGGTGCACCCACATAAAGATGAGTGACTTGAGGCGGGCAAAGATCAGCAAGGAAATGCACATGCTGAGGTTGGATGGCAGCAACATGCGGCCAATCAGCACCCACTCAGGCAAGGTCTCTTCGACCAAGCGGCCAACGGTGGCATCAATGGCCTCAGCAAAGACTTTGATGGCCAGAAACAGGGCCGCAACGATCAGAAAGAACAGCCCGACCTTTCTGAAAAAATTGCTGACCATCAAAAAGAATGGCGCAATCAGCGGCGTAATAAAGCCAACCACCCACTTGGTCAGCCCTTTAAAGAAGTTGGGGAATAGCTTTTTCAGAAAGCCAATAATCCAATTCATCAGAATCCACCCTTATCTGCTTTGGCGTTTTCGAGGCGCAACGTGCTGTAGGCAATGCGCCACAAGCCGATGAGGGTTACCAGGTAGATAACCCACTCCAGTAACGGCTTGATCCGTGTGAGTTCGCAGACATCCATTTTCAGGTCGGCGGAGTAGCGATCCAGCCTTAACGGAACAGAGACCACGGCGCAGTTCTGAGCCTTGGGAATAACCCTTTCAATGAGGTGGATGACGCCAAAGGCCGCCGAGTTTTCGGCAAAAGGCCCCACTTCGGGATTAGTAACCAGGTCAGAGATATCCAACAAAGATTGCTCATCAGCGCCATCACGCTCGGCTTGGGCATCGCCCATAGCACTGCCAAAGGCATCAGCTAAGCCTTGGCCAGCCTCACCCGCCTCATCACCAATACCGTCACCTTCGCCTGAGCCAGAACCGTCGTAGTCATCACCGAGTAAGGAGTCTTTGAGGTCACCGAGTGCGCCGAGAATGTCGCCAAGCAGCGAGTTGCCTTCGTCGAGTTTGTCGCCCAGCTTGTCGCCAAGGCCTTCCAGGGCTTCATTGGTCGCGCCTTCGTCAGAGCCTTGCGGGTTGGAGTCGCTGCTATCGGATGGGCGCGGATCGTTGGTGTCATCACCATCGGCGTTGCCGCCGTTTTTCGGGTGATCAGAGGATGATTCGGGGATGACCTTGGTGGGGTCTTTCGGATCAAAGCAGGTGAGTTTTCCGTTGAAGTTGCCACAGTTGCGATTGGGCTTATCCGCACCAGGGCACTGGTAGGTGCCATTGAAATAGCCGCAACCGGGCTCTTCCTGAAAACAGCCCTCTTTGCCATTGATGGAGCCGCAGCCTTCTTCTTGCGGTTTGTGGCAAATCGTTATGTCGCCATTGGTCACGCACTGCTCGTCGGCGGGCGGTACATCAGGATCGCGAGGCGTTGTGCAGCTTTCACCTGTGCACGGCTCGCTGCCTTGGCCGGCTTCCTGGCCCGAGCCGTAAAAGGAGCCGGAGCAGATGTATTTGCCGGTGGCAATATCGGTGATGCAGTTCTTCTTGCCGCCTGCAGTAAACAAGCAGCCATCAACATCGATTTGGTCTTCACAGATGTTGGTTTTTAATTTGGGGTCAAAGGTGCAGGTTTGCGCCTTGATGACTTCCTTGCCAGAAGTGGCGGAGCAGTCTTTAGGTATTCTGCATTCGCCAGTTTCAGGGTTGTAAACGCCTGAGCAGGAATCACCATTTCGGACGATAGGTATATAGTCGGAGTAATGACCATTTGCATAAATAGTACATTCAAATCTCGTTTCATTAGTTTTAGAAACAGAGCTCGACATAGATTGGCCAGGTAGAACCTGACCACGTTTCTCAGCAGCAGTTTGACAGGCTTGTGAGGGCGAGCCGAACCTTTGGCCTATAATATATTCCGCATTCGAATACCAATAATAATCCTCCGCCAAAACAAATTGCCCCCACCCCATAAGGGTGAGAGCAAGTAGCAGCCGAAGGCCAATAGTCGCGCGCATCTATCAGCCCCCGAATTGCCGTTAAGCCCCAGCAGCGCTGAACACGCGACCGGCGATCTTGAACAGGGCAACGCCACCACGGATGACGCCGAACAGAATGGCACCAGCCGCCATCAGGGTGGCGAACGCCGA
>NZ_FOQL01000004.1 GCF_900113745.1 Pseudomonas guineae
GGTTTCCCCATGTGAGAGTAGGTCATCGTCAAGCACCTACACCAAAACCCCCGATCAGGAAACTGATCGGGGGTTTTACTTTGCGCGTCAAAATCATACAAGCAAACCTCAACCCTTTGATAGGCAACTAAACGGTGCATCGTTATCATGCGTGCCTTATTGCGTGGCGGAACTCAAATGCTTGCATTATTAAGGCTTCTTCAAGACGGACGTTTCCATTCTGGTGAGGCGCTTGGCGCAGCTTTGGGTGTTAGTCGCTCGGCGGTATGGAAGCGGCTTCAGGTTCTTCAGGCCGAGTTTTCATTGCCGTTACATAGTGTTCGAGGGCGCGGCTACCGACTAGTTACGCCCTTACGCTTGCTGGATGCTGATTGGTTAAATGCTCAGGTGGGTGCGCCGCAGTGGCGCGCTCATGTTATGCCAAACGTGGACTCGACCAATGCGGAGGCGCTGCGGCTTTTGCCTTCGGCGCCATCGCTTCCCTTCTATGTCTTAGCTGAGCGGCAAACAAGCGGGCGAGGACGGCGAGGTCGTAGCTGGATCAGTCCTTTCGGTGAAAATCTCTATTACAGCTTGGTTGTTCGCGTCGAGGGCGGTGTCCGTCAGCTTGAGGGCATGAGTCTGGTTGTTGGTTTGGCGTTGCTCCAGGTTATCCACGCCTTTGGCGTAACTGCGGCGGGGCTGAAATGGCCCAACGACGTATTGGTTGGCGATCGTAAGCTTGCAGGTGTTCTGCTGGAGCTTTCAGGCGATCCGGCTGATGTTTGTCATGTGGTCATTGGCATTGGCTTAAATGTGAATATGCTTGAGGCTGAGCCGGGGGTTATTGGTCAGCCTTGGACTTCAATGCGCGCAGAGCTAGGGCCTTTGCTAAACCGAAACGAGTTGGTTAGCGAGTTGAACCAGCAGTTGTCGCGATATTTGGATATACAGTTGCGTGGTGGTTTTGCGGCTTTGCAGGCTGAGTGGCAGGCTTGTCATCTCTGGCAGGGTCGAAACGTTGCATTAACGGCGGGTAACGAGCCTGTTGAAGGTCGAGTTTTAGGGGTGGATAGTTCTGGGGCAATCCGTCTGTGCGTTGAGGGGGGGGAGCGTGTTTTTAGCGGTGGTGAGCTCAGCCTGAGGTTACGTGATGATTCTTGAGCTCGACTGCGGTAATACCTTTATAAAGTGGCGTGTACTGAGTGATGGCAAGGTTGTTACGGGTGCCAGTGGTATTGTTGATTCCGATCAAGCGCTTATAGGTATTGTTCGTTCGCTAAATTTGTCTTTGGTTGCATGTCGTTTGGTCAGCGTCCGCAGCGACGTAGAAACCGAGATTTTGATCTCGCTGCTTGAGCAAGCTTTTACTGTTAAGTGCCTCGCTGCTCAGTCGTCGATTCTGCTGGCTGGCGTACGTAATGGCTATGAACAGAGCCAGCGACTTGGGCTTGATCGTTGGCTTGCCGTCGTGGGGGCTTATCAAATTGCACATAAGGCCGTGCTGGTTATCGATCTTGGCTCCGCGGTGACCTCTGACTATGTTTCGGCAGAAGGCGAGCATTTGGGTGGGTATATTTGTCCGGGTTTGCCGTTGATGCGTACGCAGCTACTCACCCACACGCGGCGAACACGCTATGACAGAAATGAGTCTGATCGGGTGCTTGAAAATCTGGTTCCAGGGCGGGCAACTGCCGAGGCTGTTGAGCGCGGTTGTTTGCTGATGCTGCGAGGGTTTGTCGGTGGTCAGCTGGCACTAGCTGCTGAGCTGCTGGGTGATGATTTTGATATTTTTCTCACTGGCGGAGATGCTCCCTTAGTGGTGGATGTTATGCCGGGCGCGCGGGTAATACCGGATTTGGTGTTCATTGGCTTAGCGATCGCTTGCCCTATCGACTGAGGTCACGCATGCGCTGGATGTTTTTGTGGTTAATCGTGCTGAATTTGTTCTATTACGTTTGGCATCAGCAGCAGGCGCCGTTGCGGGTTACAGAGATTGCGCCGCTTAACCTGATCCAAGACAGTAAGCGTGATATTCGTTTGCTGAGTGAGTCTAATAAGGCAGCCCGGCGAGAGCTTGTCGAGGTTAAGCCTGCAGAGGCGGTGTGTTTGTTTCTGGGCAGCTTTGAACTTATGGCTGATGCCTCGGCGGTTGAGCAGCGGTTACTGAGCTTGGATATTCAGTCGCGCGTACAAAGTATGGATGCGGCAGCTGGAGTCGATTATTGGGTTTATCTGCCGCCGCTGGCCTCGCGGCAAGCCTCGCTGCGTCAATTGCGAGAGCTGCAGGCTCGGAAAATCGATAGTTATATTATTACTCAGGGGGATTTGGCCAACGGCATTTCGCTGGGCATCTTTCCTCGTAGCGATTCAGCGCAGAGTGTTATGCAGCGCTTGCGGGATGCCGGTTATGAGCCATCACTTCGAGAGTTAACGCGTGCGCATCGCAGCTTTTGGGTGCGTATATCTCCGCAAAGTCGGCGTTTGGCGGATGATTCGATACTGCAGCGTTTAGCTTTTGACTTCAAAGGCTTAGAACAGCAATTAATGCCATGTGAGGGGGTTGCAAGGGCTTTATAGAATGCATAGAATGGCGCCCGCTCAGCAGGGTGGCCTTACAAGAACTCTGCAGAGCTGCTGTCAAAGTAGCTAAGCTCAAGTTTTTAAATGAGAAATTACTTGACGGTAGGTTAGTTTGGCATGAGAATGCCGCCCCGTTTGGAGGGATTCCCGAGTGGCCAAAGGGATCAGACTGTAAATCTGACGTCATCGACTTCGAAGGTTCGAATCCTTCTCCCTCCACCAGATTTAGCAAGAGCTGTAAGTTGAGCGGGTATAGTTTAGTGGTAGAACCTCAGCCTTCCAAGCTGATGATGCGGGTTCGATTCCCGCTACCCGCTCCAGTTTTTCTGTTCTTGCGTTATGTTTTGCTCATGTAGCTCAGTTGGTAGAGCACACCCTTGGTAAGGGTGAGGTCAGCGGTTCGAGTCCGCTCATGAGCTCCATCTAATAAAGGCAGATATGCAAGTATCTGCCTTTGTTTTATGGCGGTGATGCCGAGTCAATTCTTCTCTGGAGACAGTCAAAATGGCTAAAGAAAAATTTGAACGTAGCAAGCCTCACGTAAACGTCGGCACTATCGGTCACGTTGACCATGGCAAGACCACGTTGACTGCTGCTCTGACTCGCGTCTGCTCCGAAGTTTTCGGTAGCGCCGTTGTTGCTTTCGACAAGATCGACAGCGCCCCGGAAGAAAAAGCTCGTGGTATCACCATCAATACTGCGCACGTTGAGTACAACTCTTCGATTCGTCACTACGCGCACGTTGACTGCCCAGGTCACGCTGACTATGTGAAGAACATGATCACCGGTGCTGCGCAGATGGACGGCGCTATCCTGGTTTGCTCGGCTGCTGATGGTCCGATGCCGCAGACCCGTGAGCACATCCTGTTGTCTCGTCAGGTAGGCGTTCCATTCATCGTCGTGTTCCTGAACAAGGCTGACATGGTTGATGATGCTGAGCTGTTGGAGCTGGTGGAAATGGAAGTGCGTGACCTGCTCAGCACTTACGATTTCCCGGGCGACGATACGCCGATCATCATCGGCTCTGCGCTGATGGCTCTGAATGGTCAAGACGACAACGAGATGGGCACCACTGCTGTTAAGAAGTTGGTGGAGACTCTGGATAGCTACATTCCAGACCCGGTTCGTGCGATCGACAAGCCGTTCCTGATGCCAATCGAAGACGTGTTCTCGATCTCCGGTCGTGGCACTGTGGTAACCGGCCGTATCGAGCGTGGCATCATCAAGATCCAGGAAGAGCTGGAGATTGTTGGTCTGCGTGACACCGTTAAGACTACCTGCACCGGTGTTGAGATGTTCCGTAAGCTGCTCGACGAAGGTCGTGCTGGCGAGAACTGTGGTGTCCTGCTGCGTGGCACCAAGCGTGACGACGTAGAGCGTGGCCAGGTTCTGGTCAAGCCGGGCTCGGTTAAGCCGCACACTACCTTCACTGCCGAAGTGTACGTGCTGGGCAAAGAAGAAGGCGGTCGCCACACTCCGTTCTTCAAGGGCTACCGTCCTCAGTTCTACTTCCGTACGACAGACGTGACTGGTAACTGTGAGTTGCCAGAAGGTGTTGAAATGGTAATGCCAGGTGATAACGTGCAAATGACCGTTACCCTGATCAAGACCATTGCAATGGAAGAAGGTCTGCGTTTCGCTATTCGTGAAGGCGGTCGTACCGTCGGCGCTGGCGTCGTAGCCAAAATCATCGCGTAAGTGATGGTTTAAGAAAAAGCCCTCGCTTGCGGGGGCTTTTTTATTGGGTTGACACCTGCTAGGGGCGTCTATAGAATCACGCCTCCTTTTAACGGGCGTATTGCGTCCGTTGGGAATAGCAGCTTGGAATTTGAGGTCAAAATGCAAAACCAACAAATCCGTATTCGGTTGAAGGCTTTTGACCATCGCCTGATCGATCAATCAACCCAGGAAATCGTGGAAACCGCGAAACGTACTGGTGCTCAGGTGCGTGGTCCTATTCCTCTGCCTACCCGCAAAGAGCGGTTCACCGTACTGACTTCACCGCACGTCAACAAAGACGCGCGCGATCAGTTCGAGATCCGTACTCATAAGCGTGTCCTGGATATCGTCCAGCCAACGGATAAAACCGTTGATGCGCTGATGAAGCTTGATCTTGCGGCTGGTGTGGAAGTGCAGATCAGCCTCGGCTAAGACCGCCTTAGGTTTTAGTCGTGTAACGCTCTGAAATGGGCGGCCATAGCGGGTGAAAGCCCCGTACACTCATGAGGTTACAACATGACAATTGGTGCAGTCGGACGTAAGTGCGGTATGACCCGCATTTTCACCGAAGAAGGTGTCTCCATTCCGGTTACGGTCATTGAGATCGAGCCGAATCGTGTCACTCAGTTTAAAACTGAAGAGACCGATGGCTATCGTGCAGTGCAAGTCACTGTCGGTGAGCGTCGTGCTTCTCGTGTTACTAAGGCGCAAGCCGGCCACTTCGCTAAGGCGAATGTTGCGGCAGGTCGTACTGTTATGGAGTTCCGCCTTGAAGAAGGCGAGTACCAGGCAGGTGATCTGATCAACGCTGAAATTTTCCAAGCTGGTCAACTGGTGGATGTCACTGGTCAGTCCAAAGGTAAAGGCTTTGCCGGTACCATCAAGCGTTGGAACTTCCGCGGCCAAGACAACACTCACGGTAACTCCGTGTCCCACCGTGTTCCGGGTTCTATTGGCCAGTGCCAGACTCCAGGTCGCGTATTCAAGGGCAAAAAAATGTCCGGTCACATGGGTGCTGAGCGCGTGACTGTGCAGTCCCTGGAAGTAGTGCGCGTCGATGCTGAACGCAACCTGCTGCTAGTCAAGGGTGCCGTTCCTGGCGCTACTGGCGGCAACCTGGTTGTCCGTCCGGCAGCCAAGGCTCGCGGTTAAGGGGAAGCTGACATGCAATTAAATGTAAATGGCGCTCAAGCCATCGAAGTATCCGAAGCCACTTTTGGCGGCGCATACAACGAGACCCTGGTTCACCAAGCAGTTGTGGCCTACATGGCCGGCGGCCGTCAGGGCAGCAAGCAACAGAAAACCCGTTCTGATGTGTCCGGCGGCGGTAAGCGTCCGTGGCGCCAGAAGGGTACCGGTCGTGCTCGTGCAGGTACCACTCGTGGTCCGATCTGGCGTGGCGGTGGTGTGACCTTCGCGGCTCGTCCGCAGAATCACGATCAAAAGCTGAACAAGAAGATGTATCGCGCGGCTCTCCGCTCGATTCTTGCTGAGCTGGTTCGCACTGATCGTATGATCGTTGTCGAAGACTTCAGTGTTGAAGCTCCGAAGACTAAAGATCTGCTGAACAAGCTCAATAGCATGGGTCTGACCGACGTATTGATCGTGTCCGATGCTATTGATGAAAATCTGTACCTGGCTGCTCGTAACCTGCCGCACGTTGAAGTTCGCGATGTGCAAGGTTCTGATCCGGTCAGTCTGATCGCGTACGAGAAGGTGTTGGTCACCGTATCTGCCGTGAAGAAATTCGAGGAGCTGCTGGGATGAACCAGGAACGCGTATTTAAAGTGCTGCTTGGCCCGCACATCTCCGAGAAGGCAACACTTCTGGCTGATAAAAAAAGCCAATTCGTTTTCAAGGTTGCAATTGATGCAACCAAGCTGGAAATCAAGAAGGCCGTCGAAAGCCTGTTCAGTGTGAACGTTGCTGCTGTTAATACCGTGAATGTTCTCGGTAAGACCAAGCGCACCGCTCGCGGCCTGGGCAAGCGTAACGACTGGAAGAAAGCGATTATCTCGCTTCAGCCAGGCCAAGATCTCGATTTCTCCAGCAGTGCTGAGTAAGGGAGGGGTGCATCATGGCAATCGTTAAATGCAAACCGACTTCCCCTGGCCGCCGTTTTGTGGTCAAGGTGGTCAATCAGGAGCTGCATAAAGGCGCTCCTTACGCTCCGCTGCTTGAGAAGAAGTCGAAGACTGGCGGTCGTAACAACAATGGTCGTATCACCACCCGTCATATCGGTGGTGGCCATAAGCAGCATTATCGACTGGTCGATTTCCGTCGCAACGACAAAGATGGCATTCCAGCCACTGTTGAGCGTATTGAATACGATCCAAACCGTACCGCCCACATCGCTTTGATGTTGTACGCGGACGGTGAGCGTCGCTACATCATTGCCCCTAAAGGCGTGAGTGCTGGCGATCAGCTGATAGCTGGCATCATGGCTCCGATCAAGCCGGGCAACAGCATGCAACTGCGTAACATTCCAGTTGGTAGCACTGTCCACGGTATCGAGTTGAAGCCGGGTAAAGGCGCACAAATCGCACGTTCCGCTGGTGCTTCGGCTCAGCTGATTGCGCGTGAAGGTGTCTACGTGACCCTGCGTCTGCGCTCCGGTGAAGTGCGTAAAGTCCTGGCTGAATGCCGTGCGACCCTGGGTGAGGTCTCGAACTCCGAGCACAGCCTGCGTTCGTTGGGTAAAGCAGGTGCTAAGCGCTGGCGTGGCGTTCGCCCAACCGTTCGTGGTGTTGCCATGAACCCGGTTGACCACCCACACGGTGGTGGTGAAGGTCGTACCTCTGGTGGTCGTCATCCGGTGTCTCCATGGGGCTTCCCGACGAAGGGCGCGAAGACTCGTGGTAACAAACGCACCGACAACATGATCGTCCGTCGTCGCAAGTAAATAGAGGGATACGACAGTGCCACGTTCTCTGAAAAAAGGTCCTTTTATTGATCTTCACCTACTGAAGAAGATCGAAGTGGCGGTGGAAAAGAACGATCGCAAGCCAGTGAAAACCTGGTCGCGTCGTTCCATGATCCTGCCGCAAATGGTCGGTTTGACCATTGCAGTACATAACGGTCGTCAACATGTCCCAGTTCTTGTGAACGAAGACATGGTCGGCCACAAACTAGGCGAATTTGCCGGCACTCGTACCTATCGTGGGCACGTGGCTGACAAGAAAGCCAAGCGTTAAGGGGTAGGGAAATGGAAGTAGCCGCTAAGTTGTCGGGCGCTCGCATATCTGCCCAGAAAGCCCGCTTGGTCGCCGACCAGATCCGCGGGAAGAAGGTGGGCGAAGCGCTCAACCTCCTGGCTTTCAGCAGTAAGAAAGCCGCCGAGATCATTAAGAAAGTGCTGGAGTCGGCTGTAGCCAACGCCGAGCACAACGAAGGCGCAGACGTTGATGACTTGAAGGTCAGCACCGTTTTCGTCAACGAAGGGCGTTCGCTGAAGCGAATCATGCCGCGTGCCAAAGGCCGCGCTGATCGCATCGTCAAGCGGTCTTGCCATATCACTGTCAAGGTTGCGGACAAGTAACGGAGTCGATCAGATGGGTCAGAAAGTACATCCCATTGGCATTCGCCTGGGAATCGTCAAGGAGCACACCTCCGTCTGGTACGCCAGCGGTCGGACTTATGCGGACTATTTGTTCGCTGATCTGAAGGTGCGCGAATACCTCCAAGACAAACTAAAAAGCGCGTCCGTAAGCCGTATCGACATTGCTCGTCCGGCTCAGACTGCACGTATCACCATCCACACTGCTCGCCCCGGTATCGTTATCGGTAAGAAAGGTGAAGATGTTGAGAAGCTGCGTCAGGACCTGACCAAGCAAATGGGTGTGCCTGTGCACATCAATATCGAAGAGATCCGTAAGCCGGAGCTCGACGGTATGCTGGTTGCGCAGAGCGTAGCTCAGCAGTTGGAGCGTCGTGTGATGTTCCGTCGCGCTATGAAGCGCGCTGTACAGAACGCCATGCGTATTGGTGCCAAGGGCATCAAAATCCAAGTGAGCGGTCGTCTCGGCGGTGCTGAAATTGCACGTACCGAATGGTATCGCGAAGGTCGTGTGCCGTTGCACACCCTGCGTGCTGATATCGACTATGCCACGTACGAAGCGCACACCACTTACGGTGTGATCGGTGTCAAGGTTTGGATCTTCAAAGGCGAAGTAATTGGTGGCCTTAAAGAAGAACTGAAACCGCAAGCACCTGCGCCTCGTAAAAAAGCTGCTAAGTAAGGGGTACGCCAAATGTTGCAACCAAAGCGTACGAAGTTCCGTAAGCAGATGACCGGCCACAACCGTGGTCTGGCTCAGCGCGGTAGCAAAGTCAGCTTCGGCGAATATGCGCTGAAGTCTGTTGCCCGCGGTCGTCTCACCGCCCGTCAGATTGAGTCCGCTCGTCGTGCTCTGACTCGTCACGTTAAGCGTGGCGGGAAAATCTGGATTCGCGTTTTCCCGGACAAGCCGGTTACCAAGAAGCCTCTCGAAGTGCGGATGGGTAAAGGTAAGGGTAGCGTTGAGTATTGGGTAGCCCAGATCCAGCCAGGCAAAGTCCTGTATGAGATCGAAGGCGTTTCCGAAGAGTTGGCGCGTGAGGCTTTCGCCCTGGCTGCTGCAAAGCTGCCACTCGCTACCACTTTTGTTAAGCGGACGGTGATGTGATGAAGGCGAATGAACTTCGTGAAAAATCAGCACAGCAGCTGAACGAGCAACTGCTCGGCCTGCTGCGCGACCAGTTCAATCTGCGTATGCAGAAAGCGACTGGCCAGTTGGGGCAGTCTCACCTGCTCTCGCAAGTTAAGCGCGACATCGCTCGTGTGAAAACTGTGCTCAACCAGCAGGCAGGTAAGTGATCATGGCTGAAGCCGAAAAAACAGTCCGTACGCTGACCGGCCGTGTCGTCAGCGACAAGATGGACAAGACCATCACCGTATTGATCGAGCGTCGCGTTAAGCACCCGATCTACGGTAAATATGTCAAGCGTTCGACCAAGCTGCACGCGCACGACGAAACCAACCAGAGCAAGATCGGCGACAAAGTTTCCATTCGTGAAACGCGTCCCGTCGCCAAGACTAAGTCTTGGGCGCTGGTTGAGATCCTCGAACGCGCAGTGGAAGTCTAAGGGCTAAGGGTCGGAGAAATTATATGATTCAGACTCAATCCATGCTCGACGTCGCTGACAACAGCGGTGCTCGTCGCGTTATGTGTATCAAGGTGCTGGGCGGTTCTCATCGTCGTTATGCAGGCATCGGCGACATCATCAAAGTGACCGTTAAGGAAGCAATTCCGCGCGGTAAAGTGAAGAAAGGCCAAGTGATGACTGCAGTAGTAGTCCGCACACGTCACGGCGTTCGTCGCCCTGATGGCTCGATCATTCGCTTCGATGGCAACGCTGCTGTTCTGCTGAACAACAAGCAAGAGCCAATCGGCACTCGTATTTTTGGGCCAGTGACTCGTGAGCTTCGTAATGAGAAGTTCATGAAGATCGTCTCGCTCGCCCCTGAAGTGCTCTAAGGAGATCCGACATGCAAAAGATTCGTCGTGACGACGAGATCATCGTGATCGCCGGTAAAGACAAAGGTAAGCGTGGCAAGGTGCTTAAGGTTCTCGCTGACGACCGCTTGGTCGTCGGTGGTATTAACCTAGTTAAGCGCCATACCAAGCCGAACCCGATGTCGGGCGTTCAGGGCGGTATCATCGAGAAAGAAGCGCCTCTGCACGCTTCTAACGTTGCCATCTTCAATGGCGAAACCAGCAAGGCTGACCGCGTTGGTTTCAAAATCGAAGACGGTAAGAAAATTCGTGTCTTCAAGTCGACCCAAAAAGCGGTTGATGCTTGAACACTGCTAGGTAGAAGACCATGGCACGACTAAAAGAGATTTACCGGAAAGAAATCGCGCCCAAGCTTAAGGAAGAACTTAAGCTCGGCAACGTGATGGAAGTTCCGCGCATTACCAAGATCACCCTTAACATGGGCCTGGGCGAAGCAATCGGTGACAAGAAAATCATCGAGCACGCAGTTGCCGACCTGGAAAAGATTACCGGTCAGAAAGTCATTGTGACTTATGCTCGTAAGTCGATTGCAGGCTTCAAGGTTCGTGAGGGTTGGCCGATTGGCGTTAAAGTTACTCTGCGCCGTGAGCGTATGTATGAGTTCCTGGATCGTCTGCTGTCTATCTCCCTGCCGCGCGTGCGTGACTTCCGCGGCCTGAATGCCAAGTCCTTCGACGGTCGTGGCAACTACAGCATGGGCGTTAAAGAGCAGATCATCTTCCCGGAAATCGACTACGACAAGATCGATGCTCTGCGTGGTCTGGATATTACCCTGACCACCACCGCCCGTTCGGATGATGAAGGTCGCGCCTTGTTGCGTGCTTTCAAATTCCCGTTCCGCAACTGATTGGAGTTGGATCATGGCCAAAACCAGCATGAAAAACCGCGAGCTGAAGCGTCAGCAGACGGTAGCTAAGTACGCTAAGAAGCGTGCTGAGCTGAAAGCTACCATCGCCGATCTGAACGCCAGTCCGGAAGCGCGTTGGGAAGCCCAAGTAGCGCTGCAGAAGCAGCCGCGTGACGCCAGTGCTTCGCGCCTGCGTAATCGCTGCCGCATTACCGGTCGTCCGCACGGCGTTTATCGCAAGTTCGGTCTGTCGCGTATCAAGCTGCGTGAAGCTGCAATGCGTGGTGATGTACCCGGTCTGGTTAAAGCCAGCTGGTAAAAAACAAAGCCGGCCTAGTGCCGGCTTTGTTTTATCTGTGAATCAAGCCCCTTTGGGGCTTGATTCATTTTTGATCAGTCTCTAGAATGCTCGGCTCGCCTGAGCCTGGGTTTAATTTTTCCAGAATTCTCAGCGACTGTAGCCGTAAGGCTAATTCTTTTTGTATCAGGAGCGTCTAGCCCATGAGTATGCAGGACCCGTTAGCGGACATGCTAACTCGTATCCGTAATGCCCAGATGGCTGAAAAGTCCGTCGTAAGCATGCCATCTTCCACGTTGAAGGTGGCTGTAGCCAAAGTTTTGAAAGACGAAGGTTATATTGCGGGTTATCAGATCAGCGGCGAAGTTAAGCCGCAGCTGTCCATCGAGCTGAAGTACTTCGAAGGCCGTCCGGTTATCGAAGAAGTTAAGCGCGTAAGCCGTCCAGGCCTTCGCCAATATAAGTCCTCTGATGACCTGCCGAAAGTTCGTGGCGGTCTCGGGGTTTCCATCGTCTCCACCAATAAAGGTGTGATGACGGACCGCGCTGCGCGCGCTGCCGGTGTCGGCGGTGAAGTGCTTTGCACAGTGTTCTAAGGGGGGAATAAGCATGTCTCGTGTTGCTAAGAACCCCGTTACGCTGCCCGCTGGTGTTGAGGTCAAACTCGCCGGCCAACAGCTTTCGGTGAAGGGTGCCAAGGGTACTCTTGAACTGAATGTTCACTCGTCCGTTGAAGTCCTGCATGAAGCCGGTGAGCTGCGTTTCGCTGCTCGCAATGGTGATCAGCAGACTCGCGCCATGGCCGGTACTACTCGTGCCCTGGTCAATAATATGGTGATCGGCGTCCATGCTGGCTTTGAGCGTAAGCTTCAATTGGTCGGCGTTGGTTACAAGGCGCAAGCCAAAGGTCAGGTGTTGAGCCTCTCTCTGGGCTACTCCCATCCGATTGAGTACGAATTGCCGGAAGGCATCGTGGCTGAGACTCCCAACCAGACCGAGATCCTGATCAAGGGTACGGACAAGCAGGTGGTTGGTCAGGTTGCTGCGGAGATTCGTGACTTCCGTCGTCCTGAACCTTATAAGGGCAAAGGTGTTCGTTACGCTGACGAAGTCGTCCGCCGTAAAGAAGCCAAGAAGAAGTAGGGCATAGCAAATGACCGACAAAAAAGTTACTCGACTGCGTCGCGCTCGCAAAGCACGCCTGAAAATGCACGAGCTCGAAGCCGTGCGTCTCTGCGTGTATCGCTCCTCGCAGCACATCTATGCCCAGGTCATTTCGGCCGACGGCAGCAAGGTTCTGGCCAGCGCCTCTACCTTGGACAAAGCACTGCGTGACGGCGCCACTGGCAATGTCGACGCGGCCAAGAAAGTTGGCGAGCTGGTTGCCGAGCGTGCGAAAGCCGCTGGTGTAACTCAGGTTGCATTCGACCGTTCTGGCTTCAAGTACCACGGCCGCGTCCAGGCGCTGGCTGATGCTGCTCGTGAAGGCGGGCTGGAGTTCTAAGTTATGTCAAATAACGACCAAAAGCGCGACGAAGGCTACATCGAGAAGCTGGTACAGGTTAACCGCGTTGCCAAAACCGTTAAGGGTGGCCGTATCTTCACTTTCACCGCGTTGACCGTGGTAGGTGATGGTAAGGGTCGCGTCGGTTTCGGCCGTGGCAAGTCCCGTGAAGTGCCAGCTGCCATCCAGAAGGCGATGGAAGCTGCTCGTCGCAACATGATTCAAGTAGATCTGAACGGTACAACCCTGCAGTACGCCATCAAGTCTAACCATGGCGCCTCCAAGGTTTACATGCAGCCTGCTTCGGAAGGTACCGGCATCATCGCCGGCGGTGCTATGCGTGCCGTTCTGGAAGTCGCTGGTGTGCAGAACGTTCTGGCTAAGTGCTACGGCTCGACTAACCAAGTGAACGTGGTTTACGCCACTTTCAAAGGTTTGAAAGCTATGCAGTCGCCAGGTTCTATTGCGGCCAAGCGTGGCAAGAGCGTCGAGGAGATTCTCTAATCATGGCTACTACCGTAAAAGTTACGCTGATCAAAAGCATGACCGGCCGTATCCCTAACCATAAGCTCTGCGTTAAGGGTTTGGGTCTGCGTCGCATCGGTCACACCGTAGAAGTACTGGATACTCCCGAGAATCGCGGGATGATCAACAAGGCTTACTACATGCTCCGCGTCGAGGGTTAATACATGTACCTGAACGATTTGAGTCCTGCGCCGGGTTCCCGCCGCGAGAAGCACCGTCCGGGCCGTGGTATCGGTAGCGGTTTGGGTAAGACTGGTGGCCGCGGCCACAAAGGTCAGACCTCCCGCTCCGGTGGCACCATTGCTCCGGGTTTCGAAGGCGGCCAGCAGCCTCTGCACCGCCGTTTGCCTAAGTTCGGTTTCGTTTCTTTGAAGGCTATGGACCGTGCGCAAGTACGGACTTCCGAGCTGAATAAAATCGAAGGCGGCATTGTTACTCTGCAGTCGCTAAAGGATGCCAACCTGATCAACCAAAACGTACAGCGTGTGAAAGTCATGCTGTCCGGTGAAGTTACTCAGGCAGTCACCCTTAAAGGTATCGCCGTCACCAAAGGTGCACGTGCGGCTATCGAAGCAGCTGGCGGTAAGTTCGAGGAATAAATGGCTAAGCAAGGTGCTCTCTCAGCGCTCAGCAATGGCGGGTTATCCGAGCTCTGGGCTCGTCTGCGCTTTCTGTTAATGGCGATTATCGTCTATCGGATAGGTGCACACATCCCGGTTCCCGGTATCAACCCTGATCGGCTGGCGGACCTGTTTCGACAGAATGAGGGGACCATTCTTAGCTTGTTCAACATGTTTTCCGGCGGTGCGCTGGAGCGTATGAGCATTTTTGCACTGGGGATCATGCCGTATATTTCGGCGTCGATCATCATGCAGCTCATGACCGCTGTCAGCCCGCAGCTGGAGCAGTTGAAGAAGGAAGGTGAGGCTGGCCGTCGCAAGATTAGCCAGTACACCCGCTACGGCACCCTCGTCCTGGCTATTGTCCAAGCGGTCGGCATGTCCGTCGGCTTGGCCAGCCAGGGCGTAGCGTTTACGGTCGATTTCGGCTTCCACTTCGTTGCGGTCACCACGTTTGTGGCGGGTGCGATGTTTATGATGTGGCTAGGCGAGCAAATCACCGAGCGTGGTGTTGGCAACGGTATTTCGATGCTGATCTTTGCAGGCATCGTGGCCGGTCTGCCGTCGGCGATTGGGCAGTCTTTTGAGTCTGCTCGCCAGGGCGATATTAATATCTTTGCCCTGATCGCCATCGGTTTGCTGGCAGTAGCGATTATCGGTTTCGTGGTGTTCATTGAGCGTGGTCAGCGTCGTATTGCTGTTCATTACGCCAAGCGTCAGCAGGGCCGTAAGGTCTTCGCTGCGCAGACCAGCCACTTGCCGTTGAAGGTGAACATGGCGGGGGTTATCCCGGCTATTTTCGCCAGCAGCCTTCTGTTATTCCCGGCTTCGCTGGGTGCCTGGTTTGGTCAGTCTGAAGGTATGGGCTGGCTGCAGGATATTTCACAGGCTATCGCTCCTGGTCAGCCGTTGAACATTTTGCTGTTTAGTGCGGGGATTGTATTTTTCTGCTTCTTCTACACAGCGCTGATGTTCAACCCGAAAGACGTAGCGGAGAACCTGAAGAAGTCCGGTGCCTTTATTCCCGGTATCCGTCCAGGTGAGCAGTCGGCGCGCTATATCGATGGCGTGTTGACCCGTTTGACCATGTTCGGTGCTCTTTACATGACGGCCGTATGCTTGCTGCCCCAGTTCTTGGTGGTGGCTGCCAACGTACCGTTCTATCTTGGCGGGACCTCGTTGCTGATCGTGGTAGTGGTTGTGATGGACTTTATGTCCCAAGTACAATCGCACCTCGTTTCACACCAGTACGAATCCCTGATGAAGAAAGCCAACCTGAAGGGCTACGGCAGCGGCATGCTGCGCTGAAGTCCATAAGGTTCGAGGAGTTGGTGATGAAAGTTCGTGCATCGGTGAAAAAGCTGTGCCGTAACTGCAAGATTGTTCGTCGCGAAGGTGTTGTTCGCGTTATTTGCAGCGCGGAGCCGCGTCACAAGCAGCGCCAAGGCTGAGTGTGAAGAAGTGATAAGCCCGGCAGCTAGTGCGCTGTCGGGTTGATTATTTGTTTCTACAGCGTTAATATCTCGCGCCCTATTTCTTGGCTTCCGGGGCGTAGGTAGCTGTCAATTGGAGTTCCACTGAATGGCCCGTATTGCAGGCGTTAACATTCCGGATAACAAGCACACTGTTATCTCGTTGACCTACATCTTTGGTGTTGGTCGCACTACTGCACAGAAAGTCTGTGCTGCCGCCGGCGTTAATCCGGCTGTGAAAATCAAAGATCTCTCTGACGAGCAGATCGAGCAGCTGCGTGGCGAAGTAGCCAAGGTGAATACCGAAGGCGACCTGCGTCGTGAAGTGAACATGAAAATCAAGCGTTTGATGGACCTGGGTTGCTTCCGTGGTCTGCGTCATCGTCGCGGTCTACCGGTTCGCGGTCAGCGTACCAAGACCAACGCGCGTACCCGTAAGGGCCCGCGTAAGCCGATCCGCAAGTAATCGCATTCGCGCATCGACAGGAATTTAGTCATGGCAAAACCTGCTGCTCGTACTCGTAAGAAAGTCAAAAAGACAGTGGTTGATGGCATCGCCCACATCCACGCTTCTTTCAACAACACAATCGTGACCATTACTGACCGTCAGGGCAACGCTCTGTCCTGGGCTACCTCTGGTGGTTCGGGTTTCCGCGGCTCGCGTAAAAGCACCCCGTTCGCCGCCCAGGTGGCTGCAGAACGTGCTGGTCAAGCTGCGCTGGAATACGGCCTGAAGAACCTCGACGTTAACGTTAAGGGTCCCGGTCCGGGTCGTGAGTCCGCTGTCCGTGCTTTGAACGGTTGCGGCTATAAGATCGCCAGCATCACCGATGTGACGCCCATCCCGCATAACGGGTGCCGTCCTTCGAAGAAGCGTCGCGTGTAATCAGGAGACAGTGAGAAATGGCTCGTTACATTGGTCCCAAGTGCAAACTGTCTCGTCGTGAAGGCACAGATCTTTTCCTAAAAAGCGGTGTACGCGCTCTGGAATCGAAGTGCAACATCGAAGCAGCCCCAGGTATTCACGGTCAGCGCCGTGGTCGTCAGTCTGACTACGGCACACAGCTACGTGAGAAGCAAAAAGTTCGTCGTATCTACGGTGTACTTGAGCGTCAGTTCAGTGGTTATTACAAAGAAGCGGCCGGCAAGAAAGGCGCTACTGGTGAGAACCTGCTGCAACTGCTCGAGTGTCGTCTGGATAACGTGGTTTATCGCATGGGCTATGGCTCAACTCGCGCTGAATCCCGTCAGCTGGTATCGCACAAGTCGATCAGCGTAAACGGTAATACTGTAAACGTTCCGTCCTACCAGGTTAAAGCTGGCGACGTCGTTGCAATTCGCGAGAAGGCGAAGAATCAGCTGCGCATTGTTCAAGCTCTCGAGCTGTGTGCCCAGCGTGGCCGCGTTGAATGGGTAGAAGTAGACACTGAGAAGAAGTCTGGCGTGTTCAAAAGCGTCCCGGCTCGCAGTGATCTCTCCGCTGACATCAACGAAAGCCTGATTGTCGAGCTCTACTCCAAGTAAGGGCTAGAAAATAGGTGCATCCATGCAGATTTCGGTAAATGAGTTCCTGACCCCCCGTCACATTGATGTGCAGGTGGTCAGTCCGACCCGCGCCAAGATCACTCTCGAGCCTCTCGAGCGTGGCTTTGGCCACACCCTGGGCAACGCGCTGCGCCGCATCTTGTTGTCCTCTATGCCTGGCTGTGCAGTAGTTGAGGCCGAGATTGACGGTGTACTCCATGAGTACAGCGCCATCGAAGGTGTTCAGGAAGATGTCATTGAAATCCTGCTCAACCTGAAAGGTCTGGCTGTCAAATTGCACGGTCGAGACGAAGTGACACTGACTCTGGCGAAGAAGGGCTCGGGCGTAGTTACCGCTGCCGATATTCAGCTGGATCACGATGTCGAAATCGTCAATGGCGACCACGTAATCGCCAATATGGCTTCCACTGGCGCGCTGAACATGAAGCTCACCATAGCTCGTGGTCGCGGCTATGAGCCGGCTGACGCTCGTCAGAGCGATGAAGATGAAAGCCGCAGCATTGGTCGCTTGCAGCTGGATGCTTCGTTCAGCCCGGTACGCCGTGTGTCGTACGTGGTGGAAAACGCTCGTGTTGAGCAGCGTACTAACTTGGACAAGTTGGTTATCGACCTGGAGACCAACGGTACTCTGGACCCAGAAGAGGCAATTCGTCGTGCCGCAACCATCCTGCAACAGCAGTTGGCTGCGTTCGTCGACCTCAAAGGCGACAGTGAGCCAGTGGTAGTTGAGCAGGAAGACGAGATCGATCCGATCCTTCTGCGTCCGGTTGATGACCTGGAATTGACTGTTCGTTCGGCTAACTGCCTCAAGGCAGAGAACATTTATTACATCGGTGATCTGATTCAGCGCACCGAAGTTGAATTGTTGAAAACGCCGAACCTGGGCAAGAAATCCCTGACTGAAATCAAGGATGTTCTGGCTTCTCGCGGTCTTTCCCTCGGTATGCGCCTCGACAATTGGCCGCCGGCAAGTCTGAAGAAAGACGATAAGGCGACTGCCTGATCGTCATCATCACCGAACGTGAGTTTGGTAAGGAATTGAACCATGCGTCATCGTAAAAGTGGCCGTCACCTCAGCCGCACCAGCGCACACCGCAAGGCCATGTTCCAGAACATGGCGGTATCGCTGTTCGAGCATGAGCTGATCAAAACTACTCTGCCGAAAGCCAAAGAGCTGCGTCGCGTTGCCGAGCCGCTGATTACTCTGGCTAAAGAAGACAGCGTTGCCAATCGTCGTCTGGCCTTCGACCGTACGCGTTCGAAAGCCATCGTCGGTAAGCTGTTCAACGACCTGGGCAAGCGCTACGCCACCCGTCAGGGCGGTTATCTGCGTATTCTCAAGTGCGGTTTCCGCACGGGCGACAATGCTCCAATGGCCTATGTTGAGCTGGTTGACCGTCCGGTCGCTGGTGCAGCTGTAGACGCTGAGTAAGTTGTTGGTTGTATAAAAAACCGGGCCTTGGCCCGGTTTTTTTATACGCTAAATAAGCTGTGCGCTTTGCATGTTTGACGGGTTTTTCTGCGTGTCATTGCGCTGCTAGCGTTTAGCTTTGTGCTTGACCCCTGCGCTGCGTGCGGCGAGCATAAACCACTGTTACCGCTCGATTAAGGGACCCCCCCCCATGAAAGGTCATGTAGAAGTCATCGATTACCTGAAGATGCTGCTTAAAGGCGAGCTAGCGGCGCGTGATCAATATTTCGTGCATTCGCGTCTCTATGAAGACTGGGGCTTCAGCAAGTTGTACGAGCGAATCAACCATGAAATGGAAGAGGAGACTCAGCACGCTGATGCGATCCTTAGGCGCATTCTATTTCTCGAAGGCACGCCGGACATGGTTGCTGATGGCTTTAGCTTCGGTCAGGCAGTGCCTGAGATGCTTAAGCTCGACCTCGCGTTGGAATATCACGTGCGGGAAGCCTTGAGTAAGGGCATCGCGCTCTGTGAGCAGCATCAGGATTATCAAACCCGTGACATCCTCTTGGTGCAGCTCAAGGATACCGAGGAAGATCATGCTTACTGGTTGGAGATTCAACTTGGCTTGATCGACAAACTCGGTCTACAAAACTACCTACAGGCGCAGATGTAGGCGTTTATAGACAATAAAAAGCCCCGAAATCCGGGGCTTTTTATTGCGTGCGCGTAGTCAGTCGCGGTCGCGTTCAAGCAGTGGCTTGAGGAAGTAGCCAGTATGCGACTGCGCCATCTCGGCGACTGCCTCGGGCGTGCCGACCGCTATAATTTGGCCGCCCTTAGAGCCACCTTCTGGGCCGAGATCAACCAGCCAGTCAGCCGTCTTGATTACGTCCAAATTGTGCTCGATCACCACCACGGTATTGCCGTGGTCGCGCAGGCGGTGCAGGACGTCGAGCAGTTGCTGGATGTCGGCGAAATGCAGGCCGGTGGTTGGCTCATCAAGGATGTATAGGGTCTTGCCAGTATCACGTTTGCTTAGCTCGCGACTCAGTTTGACTCGTTGCGCCTCGCCCCCGGAGAGGGTGGTCGCGCTCTGCCCTAGCTTGATATAGGACAGGCCGACATCCATCAGGGTTTGTAGCTTACGCGCCAGCGCTGGCACGGCATCGAAGAACACCCTTGCTTCCTCGATGGTCATGTCGAGCACTTCGGTGATGCTTTTACCCTTGTACTTCACCTCTAGGGTTTCGCGGTTGTAACGCTTGCTCTTGCACACATCGCAGGGCACATAGATGTCTGGGAGGAAGTGCATCTCCACCTTGATCAGGCCGTCGCCCTGGCAGGCCTCGCAACGTCCGCCCTTGACGTTAAAACTGAAACGCCCCGGGCCGTAACCGCGCGAGCGTGATTCCGGTACGCCAGCGAACAGCTCGCGGATTGGGGTGAACAGGCCCGTATAGGTCGCCGGGTTCGAGCGTGGCGTGCGGCCGATCGGGCTTTGGTCAATGTCGACCACTTTGTCCAGGTGCTGCAAGCCATCGATGCTGTCGTGGGCGGCAGCTTCTAATGTGGTCGCGCCGTTGAGTGCCGTGGCACTCAACGGGTACAGGGTGTTGTTGATCAGTGTCGATTTACCCGAGCCGGATACCCCCGTCACGCAGGTCAGCAAGCCAATCGGGATCTCCAGATCGACATTGCGCAGGTTGTTGCCGCGCGCGCCTTTAATCTTCAGCGACAGCTTGCTGTCCCGTGGCGTGCGCTTGGCCGGTACGGCAATTTTCACGCGGCCGGAGAGGTACTTGCCTGTTAGTGAGTCAGGGTGGGCCATGACTTCGGCGGCGGTGCCCTGGGCGACGATCTGGCCGCCATGTACGCCAGCGCCTGGACCAATATCGACCACGTAGTCGGCCATGCGAATCGCGTCTTCGTCGTGCTCAACGACGATCACCGTGTTGCCGATGTCGCGTAGGTGGCGCAGGGTACCGAGCAGGCGTTCATTGTCGCGCTGATGAAGGCCAATGGACGGCTCGTCGAGGATGTACATGACCCCGACCAGTCCGGCGCCAATCTGGCTCGCCAGGCGAATGCGTTGCGCTTCGCCGCCGGACAGGGTGTCGGCGCTGCGGTCCAGGGTCAGGTAGTCGAGGCCGACGTTGACCAAAAACTGCAGGCGCTCGCGGATTTCCTTGAGGATCTTTTCGGCAATTTCACCGCGGCGGCCAGGCAAGGCGAGGCTGCCGAAGTACTCGGTGGCGTCACCAATCGGCATGCCGCTCACGGCGGGCAGGGTTTTCTCGCCGACCCACACATGCCGCGCTTCACGGCGCAGGCGTGTGCCGCGGCAGTCCTGGCAGGCCTGGGTGCTGAGGAACTTGGCCAGCTCCTCGCGCACGCTGGTGGATTCGGTTTCGCGGTAGCGCCGCTCCAGGTTCGGCACGATGCCTTCGAAGGGGTGAGAGCGTTTGACGATGTCGCCGCGGTCGTTAAGGTATTTGAAGTCGACGTTCTGTGCGCCACTGCCAAACAGAATGCATTTCTGGTGTTCGGCGCTGAGATCGTCAAACGGCACTTCCAGGCTGAAACCGTAATGTGCGGCCAGAGAGCCGAGCATCTGGAAGTAATAGACGTTACGCCGGTCCCAGCCGCGGATTGCGCCCTCGGCCAGGGTCATTTCACCATTGACCAAGCGTTTGATATCGAAGAACTGCTTCACGCCCAGGCCATCACAAGTCGGGCAGGCGCCAGCCGGATTGTTGAAGGAAAACAACTTGGGCTCCAACTCGCTGATGGAATGGCCGCAAGTCGGGCAGGCGAAGCGCGCGGAGAAGATGATCTCTTCACCGCTTTCGCCTTCCATTGGGGCGATCAGCGCTAGACCGTCGGCCAGCTTCAGTGCCGTCTCGAACGACTCGGCGAGGCGTTGCTGTAGGTCGCCGCGGGCTTTGAAGCGGTCAACCACCGCATCAATGCTGTGCTTCTTTTGCTTGTCGAGTTTCGGCAGCTCGTCCAGCTCATAAATTTTGCCGTTGACCCGCACACGCACGAAACCCTGCGCGCGAAGTTCATCGAAGACCGCAAGGTGTTCGCCTTTACGTTCGCGAATAATCGGGGCCAGCAGCATTAGCTTGCTGCCTTCGGGCAGAGCCAGCACCTGATCGACCATCTGGCTGACGGTTTGTGCTTCCAGGGGCAGGTCGTGGTCCGGGCAGCGTGGAATACCGGCGCGGGCATAAAGCAGGCGCAAATAATCGTAGATTTCGGTGATGGTGCCGACGGTGGAGCGGGGGTTGTGTGAAGTGGATTTCTGCTCGATGGAGATCGCTGGCGACAGGCCTTCAATCGTATCGACGTCAGGCTTTTCCATCATCGACAGAAATTGCCGGGCGTAGGCAGAGAGTGATTCGACATAACGGCGCTGGCCCTCGGCGTAGAGGGTGTCAAAAGCCAGTGATGACTTGCCGGAGCCGGACAGGCCGGTGATCACGATCAGCTTGTCGCGCGGCAGGGTCAGGTCGATATTCTTCAGGTTATGGGTGCGTGCACCCCGGATCAGAATCTTGTCCACAAACAACGGCCTCGCATGGCGGGCGGAAAACCACCGAGTATACGGGGCCAAAGGCGGGCGCGGCAAAGCGTCACTGCTGTGCCGCGCTCATTGAGTGCTGCTAGAATCGCCGCCTCTTTCTTCAGGGTCTTTCCCATGCATGATCCGCACAGCGAGCGTATGAGCGGCAGTGAAACCCGCGCGGCCGGTGGCTTAGCGTTGGTGTTCGCTTTTCGCATGCTCGGTATGTTTATGGTGCTGCCCGTGCTGGCGACCTATGGCATGGAATTGCAGGGCAGTACGCCAGCATTAATCGGCCTGGCCATCGGTGCGTATGGGCTGACCCAGGCATTTTTGCAGATTCCTTTTGGCATGCTCAGCGACCGTATCGGTCGCCGCCCGGTTATCTATGCGGGGCTGGTGATTTTTGCCGCCGGCAGCTTACTGGCCGCCAATGCGGACTCGATCTGGGGCGTGATTGCCGGGCGTGTGCTGCAGGGTGCCGGTGCAATTTCTGCTGCGGTGATGGCGTTATTGTCCGACCTAACCCGCGAGCAGCATCGGACCAAGGCCATGGCGGTGATCGGCATGAGTATCGGCCTGTCATTTGCCGTGGCTATGGTAGTAGGTCCGCTGTTAACCCGTGCCTTTGGCCTGCCGGGGTTGTTTCTTGCCACCGCCGCTATGGCGCTGCTGGGTATCGTGATTGTTGCGGGGTTAGTGCCGTCTTCCGCCGGGCCGTTGCAGCATCGCGAGTCTGGAGTGAGCAAACAGGCGTTATGGCCGACGCTCAAGCATGCCGACCTGCTGCGCCTGGACTTCGGTATTCTGGTACTGCACGCCATCCTGATGGCCAGCTTTATCGCCTTGCCGCTGGCGCTGGTGGAGCAGGGCGGCCTGGCCAAGGAAGAGCACTGGTGGGTATACCTGACCGCGTTGCTGGTAGGGTTCTTCGGTATGGTGCCGTTTATCATCTACGGCGAAAAAAAGCGTCGCATGAAGCATGTGCTGCTCGGCGCGGTGAGCGTTCTGCTGTTATGTGAGCTGTTCTTCTGGTGGTTTGGCACTAGCCTGCGTGCGCTGGTGCTGGGAACTGTGGTGTTTTTCACCGCCTTCAACCTGCTGGAGGCCTCGCTGCCTTCGTTGATCAGTAAGGTGGCGCCGGCCGGCGGCAAAGGCACGGCGATGGGTGTGTATTCCACCAGCCAGTTTCTCGGTGCGGCTATCGGCGGCATCCTTGGTGGCTGGTTGTATCAGCACTACAGCCTGTCGGGCGTGTTTGCGGGCTGTGCCTTACTGGCTCTTTTTTGGCTGGGCTTTGCTGTTACTATGCGCGAACCGCCGTATGTAACCAGCCTGCGCCTGCCGCTTTCAGCGGCAGCCTTGCAAGAGGCTGGGTTGGCCGAGCGTTTGCAGGCTGTGCCCGGAGTGGCGGATGCCGTAGTGGCGCGCGATGAAGCGGCCATCTATATCAAAGTGGATACCCAACAATTGGATCGTACGTCTCTCGAGCGCCTCATAGAGCAGGCGCCGGCGACGTGCTGAAAGCCTAGGAGAACGTTATGGCCCGTGGGGTTAACAAAGTCATTCTGGTCGGTACCTGCGGACAGGACCCGGAAACCCGTTATCTGCCAAACGGCAACGCGGTCACCAATCTGAGCCTGGCCACCAGCGAGCAGTGGACTGACAAGCAAACCGGGCAGAAAGTCGAGAAGACTGAATGGCACCGCGTTTCGATGTTCGGCAAGGTTGCCGAGATCGCCGGCGAGTACCTGCGCAAAGGCTCCCAGGTATATATCGAGGGCAAGTTGCAGACCCGCGAGTGGGAAAAAGACGGCATCAAGCGCTACACCACTGAAATCGTTGTGGATATGCAGGGCACCATGCAGCTATTGGGCGGCCGTCCAGACAATGCCGGTGGTGACTCTGCGTCGCGTCAGCAGCGTCCTGCTGCTGCACCGCAACGCGCACCACAGCAATCTGCTCCGCGTCCAGCGCCGCAACCAGCGGCCCAGCCTGCGCCGGATTTCGACAGTTTTGATGACGATATTCCATTCTGATTAGCTGAGTCAGCGCTCAATTATGCGTATGCGGCTGATGCTGCTGGGTGGCGGTAATGCGCTGGGGCAGGCATTGATCCGTCTCGGTGCCGAAGAGGATATTAATTTTCTCGCACCCAAGCCTCCTGCGTCAGGCTGGGATCCTGCCAGCCTGACGCAGTTGCTGGATGACACCCGCCCCGATGCCCTGATCAACCTTGCTTACTACTTCGACTGGTTTCAGGCCGAAGGCGTAAGCGAGGCGCACTTTGCTGCCCAGGAACGCTCTGTTGAGCGCCTTGCTGAGCTCTGTCAGCACCACCAGATCCGTTTACTGCAGCCGTCCAGCTATCGCGTCTTCGATGGCGTGCGCGCTACGGCTTATGGCGAGAAGGAAGAGCCTCAGCCGCTTGGCCTGCGTGGGCGGGCGTTGTGGCGTTTTGAGCAGCGTGTGCGTGCCTCCTGCCCGCGACATGTGCTGTTGCGTTTCGGCTGGCTGCTGGACGACAGTGCGAATGGTTTGCTCGGACGCTTTCTCGTGCGCGCCGCAGAGGATTCGCCGCTGCTTTTAGCGGATGACCGGCGGGGTAACCCGACTCCGGTCGACGATGCCGCCCGCGTGATTATTGCTGTGCTCAAACAGCTGGATTGCCAAACGCCCTTGTGGGGTACTTACCACTACGGTGGGCATGAGGCGACGACGTCGCTGGCGCTGGGGCAGGCGGTGCTCAGTGAAGCGCGTAACTTCCGTAGCAATCTAATCGACGAGCTCAGCCCGCAGGCTCACAGCGCTCGTGCGGATGCCTGCGAAGAACCGCAACATGCGGTGCTGTCTTGCAAGAAAATTCTGCACACCTTCGGTATTAAGCCTCGCGCCTGGCGCTCGGGTTTGCCGAGCCTACTGGATCGTTACTATCGCCATGTCTGATTCCCGACCTATCTTGATTACTGGGGGAGCCGGCTTTATCGGTTCGCATTTGGTTGATGCGTTGTTGGCACAAGGCCGCCATGTTCGCGTGCTGGACAACCTGTCGATGGGTAGGCTGGCCAACCTGCCGCTGGATAATCCTCTGCTGCAGTTTATCCAAGGTGATGTGGCTGACTCGGCTGTCTTGGCTCAGGCGGTGGCGGGTTGCGCTGCGGTGGCGCACTTGGCTGCGGTTGCGTCAGTGCAAGCTTCGGTGGACGACCCGGTGAGTACTCACCAGAGCAATTTTGTCGGTACCCTGAACGTGTGCGAGGCGATGCGCTTACATGGCGTTAAGCGAGTGCTGTTCGCCTCCAGTGCGGCGGTCTATGGCAATAATGGCGAAGGCCAGGCAATTGATGAAAATACGGCCAAGGCCCCGCTGACGCCCTATGCGGCTGACAAATTAGCCAGTGAGCATTACCTGGATTTCTATCGCCGCCAGCATGGCCTGGAACCGGCGATCTTCCGCTTCTTCAACATTTTCGGGCCGCGCCAGGATCCGTCTTCGCCGTACTCCGGCGTCATCAGTATCTTCACCCAGCGTGCCCAGCAGAGCCTGCCGATTAGCGTGTTTGGTGATGGTGAGCAGACTCGTGATTTCTTCTTTGTCGCCGATCTGGTGATCTTGCTGATGCAAGCGCTGAATGCACCGCACGTGGTGGAGGGGGCGGTGAATGTCGGCTGGAACCAAGCAGTTAGCTTGAATCAGTTGTTGGCAGAAATCGGTGAGCTGTGCGGCGGCCTGCCTGCCGTTAGCTATCAGGCGCCGCGAGCTGGCGATATTCGTCATTCGCGCGCTAATAACCAGCGCTTACAAGCGCACTATCAGCTACCCCAGGCAACGCTTATACAAGAAGGCTTGCGGCGTTTGTTAGCGCAGTCTTGAGACGTAGATAAACAAAAAAGCCGGCCACGTGGCCGGCTTTTTTGTGCCGTTTAGTCTTAGAACTTGTAGCCCAGGCCGACCATGTACACGAGCGGGTCGACATCCACGTCGACTTTGACCTTCTGGCCGCCATATGAAGTGGTGCCGGTGGTTTCGATGTCGATGTAACGCACTTGGGCGTTAAGCATGATGTTGTCGGTCAGCATATAGTCCATGCCAACCTGGGCTGCGAGGCCCCACGAGTCTTTCATGTCCAAGCCACTGAAGCCTTTGGTTTCTGCTTCGCTGCTCAACTCGGTGTCAAAGAACCACGTGTAGTTAATGCCCGCCCCCAAGTAAGGCTGGAAGGCGGAGCTGGCGTCAAGCGGGTAATAAAGCACGCTCAGGGTTGGCGGTAGATGCTTGAGCTCGCCCAGGTTGCCGTTCAGGCCGGCGAATGCTCCAGGCATACCTTGCACGCCAACGTCATGGCTGAATGGGGTCGCGGCCAGCAGCTCAATGCCGATGTTGTTGGTCAACATATAGGCGAAGTTCAAACCCAGCTGAGTATCGCTATCCAAGGTCGCCTTAGTGCCTGCTACATCGGTGTTGAGCGCGCCGACCCAGATATCACTGCTGCTTTCCTGCGGGTCAACGGTGATGGCACCGGCGCGCACGATGATGTCGCCCGCTTGGTGTGCCTGCGCCAGTGGGGCGGCAATAGCTAAAGCCAGCAGTGAGGCGGTAAAAAGTGAGGTACGCATGTGTGCTCCCATAAAGCATCGGTTCGTATTGGCTGGATACGATGTTAGGGCGCAAGAAAAAACGGCTGTTGATCCAGCTCAATAAAGTAGTGAGCTATCTAAATTTTCTTATCTGAGCTGTTGAAGCGTTGCTTACGCCTGTCTGGTCGGGGGTATTGGCTTGATGTGGGTTGCATGAGGATATGATGCAGTTGATAATGCTTCTCTTTACTCATGATCTCTTACAAGGAATGCCTCATGACCCCTCTGCCGAAGCGTCTGCTGGCAGTCGCTCTGGTTTTGGCCAGCGCGCCACTTGCGGCCAGCTCTCTGGATGCCGCGCTGGATGAAAGTCAGCAATTAGCGGTCGATGCCAAGGCCTCGCAGGCGCGTATCGAGCAGCTTGATGACGCCAGTCGGGACATGCTTAGCGAATACCGTAATGCGCTGCAGCAGGCCGAAGCCCTGCAGAGTTACAACATACAGCTGCGTGAGCTGGTGGCGGCGCAACGTAAAGAGCTGACGGGTTATCAGCAGCAGCTGGATGGTATTGAGCGCACTCAGGAGGCCGTCACGCCACAGATGCGCCGCATGGTTGAGGTTCTGGGCGAGTTTATCGCCGCTGATCTGCCGTTCCTTCCCGATGAGCGCAGTGATCGCCTGGCTCAGTTACAGGATTTGTTGCCGCGTGCCGATGTCAGCCTGGCGGAAAAGTACCGACGTATTCTTGAGGCTTACCAAGTGGAAAGTGATTACGGTCGCACTCTGGAGGCCTGGCGTGGCGAGCTGCCGAGCGACGGCAGCTCGCGTAGTGTCGAGTTTCTGCGCTTGGGCCGCGTCATGCTGTATTTCCAAACCCTCGATGGCCACGAAAGTGGCTGGTGGAACCCGCAAACCCGTAGCTGGCAAATCCTCGATGGCAATGCGCGCCGTCCATTGCGTCAGGCCATTGCGATTGCCCGTCAGGAGCAGGCTCCGGCCTTGCTTGACCTGCCTGTGAAAACCCTGGCGCTGGAGGCCAAGCCATGAACCGTCGTGTTCTTGCTCTAACCCTGGCCCTGCTGCCAGCGCTGGCCGTTGCGGCCGAACCCTTGAGCCCGGACCAACTGCTGCAACGCATTCGCAGTGAGCGTGCTGCCGAAGTTACGGCCATGCAGATCCGTGAGCAGGCCTTTATTGCGGAGCGTGGCGAGCGCGCGCAGTTATTGGCGGGTGCGCGTAGCGCCTTGAGCACACAGAAGGCCGAAGCCGAGCGGCTAAAGGCTGAGTTTGACCGTCAAGAAAGTCAGTTGGCCGAGCAGGAGAAACTGCTGACTCAACGTGTCGGCCATCTCGGTGAGTTATTTGGCGTGGTTCGCCAAAGCGCCGGTGATGTCGCCGGGCAGTGGCAGGACAGTCTGCTCAACGCGCAATACCCGCAGCGTCTGGCCAGCCTCAAGGCATTGGCTGAAAGCCGCACGCTGCCATCCGCCGCCGATCTCGATGGCTATTGGATGCTGCTGCTCGAAGACCTGACCGCCAGCGGCCGCGTAGAGCAGGTGCAGTTGCCGGTGGTTGCTGCTGATGGCACGCGTGCACTGCAAAGCGTGCTGCGCGTCGGCACGTTTTCCGCCTACGGCACCGATGCTTTCTTGCGTTACGACGCCGATGCGGGCGAGCTGATTGCTCCGCCGCGTCAGCCGTCCGGGCTGGGTCAAATGGGCGATTACCTGGGCAGCGGCGAAGCAGTTGCCAGCCTGCCGATCGACCCGAGCCGCGGCACATTGCTGGCGCAGTTGCAGCGTCAGCCTGGGTTGTGGGATCGCGTGCAACAGGGTGGTCTGGTCGGCTGGGTGATCCTCGCCCTGGGCCTGTTTGGTCTGCTGCTGGCGATCTGGCGCATGGTCTTTCTGACCCGTGCGGGGCGTGGCGTCAGCGCGCAGATGCATGACCTCAGCGCGCCGCGTGCGGACAACCCGCTGGGCCGGATCATCGGCGTGCTGGGGCCTAAACCGCAATTGTCGGACCTGGAAACCCTGGAGCTGAAGCTCGACGAAGCCATCCTGCTGGAAACCCCGCCGCTGGAAAAAGGCCAGGGCCTGCTCAAGCTGCTGTGCGCCGTAGCGCCGCTGCTGGGGCTGCTCGGTACCGTGACCGGCATGATCGTCACCTTCCAAGCGATTACCCAAGGCGGTGGCGGCGATTCACGGCTGATGGCGGATGGTATCTCGCAAGCGTTGGTCACTACCGTGCTGGGCCTGGTCGTAGCGATTCCGCTGCTGTTCCTGCACACCCTGCTGGCCAGTCGCAGTAAAGGCCTGATCCAGCTGCTCGAACAGCAGAGCGCCGGGCTGATCGCCCTGCATCTGTCGGGAGCCCCGCGCCGTGACTGATTGGCTGGCGCTATGGTTGCGCCTGGTTGACAGCAGCCATGCCTTGCTCGATTTCATGAGCGCCGGTGGCGTGGTGATGTGGGCGCTGGCGGGTCTGTGCGTGGTGTTCTGGACCTTGGTATTTGAGCGTTTCTGGTACATGCGCCGCGTGTTCCCAGAGTGGGTGAAAGAGCGTCGCCAAGCCTGGCAGCAGGTATTGAGCGACGACACCGGCAACTGGCAACGCGCGGTGCGCAGCGCCTGGTTGGCGCAGGCGCAACAGCATTTGCTCGGGCCGTTGCGCCTGAGCAAGACCCTGGTGGCGATGTATCCGCTGCTCGGCTTGCTCGGCACGGTGAGCGGCATGGTGGCGGTGTTTGACGTATTGGCCATCAACGGCACCGGTAACCCGCGCGGCATGGCCGCTGGCGTTTGGCAGGCGACCCTGCCGACCATGGCCGGCATGGTGCTGGCGATTAGTGGATTGTTCAGCTTGGCGCGTCTCGAACGTGATGCGCGCCGGGCTCTAGAGCGGCTGGCTGACCAGCTGCGTCACGACTGAGATTCAACACATGAGAATGCGCCGTCACCACCAGCAAGACGAAGACACCGGCATCGACCTGACGCCGATGCTCGACGTGGTCTTTATCATGCTGATCTTCTTTATCGTCACCAGCTCCTTTATCAAGGAAGCCGGTGTCGAAGTGCAGCGGCCACAGGCGGAAACCGCCAGCCCGCAGGACAAAGGCAACATCCTCATCGCCATCACTGCCGATGGGCAGGTGTGGATGGACAAAAAAGTGGTCGATGTCCGCAGCGTACGCGCCCATGTCGAGCGTATGCGTGTCGATCAACCCGATGGCGCCGTGGTGGTGCAGGCCGACCAAGATGCCCGTACCGGACTGGTGGTGCAGGTAATGGATCAGGCGCGCCTGGCCGGCGTGCAGGATGTTGCGCTGGCGGCCACGGCAGGAGCGCGTTGATGCGCTTGCCCCTGTCGTTTGCGGCGGCCTGTGTGATGGCGTTGGCGCTGTTCGGTCTGATGCTTTATATGGTCGCGCCGCCGGCTAGTAAGCCGAGTGACGAGCCGCTGACGGTGGCCAATTTTGTGCGTTTGGACGGTAAGGCTAGCGATACTGCGACGCGCACCCGCCAGCAGGCGCCGCAGCCACCGCAAGCACAAACGCCACCGCCGCCAACAGCACAGGCGCCGATGACGGCCACCCCGAGCGCTAACCTACCCGCACTGGATTTGCCGGTGCCGAGCCTGAGCGTGGGGGTTGCTGTGAGCAGTGCGCCGACGCCGAGTTTGAGTGGCCTGGCCGCGGGTGCCTCGGCGCCGAGCGTGGCGACGCCCGGCACGCCTGCCTCCAGCGATGTGGGTGGTCAGCCGGGCGGCCCGGAAAGTGAAGTGATGCCGCTTAACGATGTCAGCCCTAATTACCCACGCTATGCCTTGCAGCGCGGCATCGAAGGCCACGTGAAACTAGCGTTCACCATTAACCGTGCGGGTGCAGTAGAGAACGTACGCGTTACCGACGCCAGCCCTAAGAACGTCTTCGAGCGTGACGCGCGCCGCGCTGCCGTGCGCTGGCGTTTTGCACCGCGCACCGAGGGTGGTCTAGCGGTGGCGCGTGAGGCGGTGAAAACCCTGTACTTCCGTCTGGAAGGAGGTCGCTGATATGTATCGTCTCGTGTTGCTGATCGCACTGTTTGGCGCAGGTCTCGCACAAGCCGCTGGGCAGCGTGTTGACCCGGGTGTGTTTCGCGCTTTGGATACGGCGCAGACCGCACAGAAGAAGGGTGACTACGCCGCCGCGCGACGGGCCTTGGATACCGCCAGCGGTCAGCCGGGCAGCCTGGAAGAAGCGCTGCTGTGGCGCAGCCGCGGCTATCTTGCCTGGGCCGAAGGCAATAATGCTCAAGCCATCCTACTGCTGGAGAAAGTGCTAAAAAGTGGCAAGTTGGACACTGAGTTGCAGGCTGCAGAGGCGCTCAATCTGGCTCGCCTCAACCTAGTCGAGCAGCGTTATGCCCGCGTTGTAACCCTGCTCTCGCCGGCGCAGGCGAAGGCCGGTGAAGAGGTGCTGCAAATGCTGGTGCAGGCCTATCAAGGCCTCGGCCATCCGGCCAAGGCGTTGCCCCTAGCTGAACGTTACGTGCAGACCAATCCGCAGGCCGCCGATAGCTGGTTGCAGTTTCTGGTGGCAACGAATGCCGACCTGAAAAAATATACCGCCGCCGAACGCTGGCAGCGGCAACTGTTGGTGCGTCAGCCGAATAATGCCCAGGGCTGGCGTCAGTTGGCGGCGTTGCAGCAGCTCAGCGGTAATCACGCTAAGTCCCTGGCGACCTTGCGCGCCGCCTACCAGAAGGGGGTGCGCTTCGATGAACGAGAGTTGGATAACCTGGTGTTGCTGGCCGGCGCGGCCGAGCAACCCTGGCAAGGTGCCACGCTGTTGGCCGGCATGCTCGATCAAGGCTTACTGCCGCGTACCGCCGCTCGCGAAGAGCGCCTAGCGCTGCTCTGGTGGCAGGCGCGCGAGCGCAGTAAGGCTGCGCAGATTTTCCGTGAGCTAGCCGAGCGTTCGGGCAGTGCCAAGCACTGGATGAATCTGGCCCAGTTGGAGATGGAACAGGCACGCTGGCAGGCGGGGCTGGATGCCCTGGCCATGGCTGAACGAGCCGGCGCCGAGCGCAGCAAAGTGCGCAGCTGGCGGAACTGGGCGGAAAGTGAGTTGAGCTTCGAGCGGGAAAAGCGTGTGGCCAGCCGTCACTAATTACAGCGCTTAATCATCGGTAGCCCGGATGCACTCCGAGGGCCATGTCGTTGCCCCGGATGTTCTCCGGCTACAAAAAAAGCCGTTCACCTGGCTGAGGTGAACGGCCTCGGTGTTAGCGCGTGGCTCAACTATCTGGCAGCTCGTAGGCGTAAATCTTCTCGGCCTGCATCTGATAACCCGCTTCGGCCAGTTCGCTGCTGGTTTGCTCGACCTTGAGCGGGCCTTCGATCCAGAATGGCTGATACAGCGCATCCATCAATACGCCCAGCTCAGTAGTGACATGCACGATCTGGTTCGACGGAGGTGGCGGTACGTGGATGCACGCGCCGAAGTAAGGTACCAAGAGAAACTCAGTTACCCGGCCTTCCTCGGTGACATCCAGCGGCACGATATAGCCGGGCAGTTTTACCGCTTGGCCATTCAGCGCCTGTACCACTGGGGCAGCCGGCGACTGTTGCTGGCTGGCGGGACCGGACTCTGCCAGGGCGTCGGCCAGCTGCGAGAGGTCATGCATGGGCGTCGGTTGCGTGACTTGCGGCGGCGCATCGGGCGGAATCAGCTCTGACCACGTCAGCTCGCGCACCTCGGCAGCCGCCAGTGGCAGGGCCAGGGTGAACAACAGGGTGGCGAACAGGGAGCGGTGCATGCAAAAACCTCATAAACGGATCGATAAGCCATCGGCCAGGGATTGGCGGTAGGCGCGCCAGGCCGGTACACAGCCCATCAACAGGGCGGCGCTGAGGATAGCGCCGAGCAGCGTCCACTCATAGCGGGTTGGTAGATTCAGTGGCAGGTACAGGCCGTAATTCGCCTGCACATAGCCTTGTGCTCCGGCAATGCTGAGGTACAGCAGCAGTAAACCGAGCACTACACCAGCCAGGGCCAGGGCAAAGGCTTCAACAATCAGCAGGCTGGCGATATGCCAAGGCCGAGCACCGACCGAGCGCAGAATCGCCATTTCCCGCCTACGTTCGTTAAGGCTGGTGAGAATCGCGGTAAGCATGCCGATCAGCCCGGTCAGCACAACGAATAACGAGACCACGAACAGCGCTTTTTCGGCGGTCCCCATCAGACTCCACAATTCCTGCAGCGCCACGCCAGGCAGAATCGCCAGCAGCGGCTCGCCGCGAAACTCGTTGATCTCCCGCTGCAGGCTGAAGGTGGCGATTTTACTATTCAAACCAAGCAGCACGGCAGTGATCTGCTTGGGCTGTAGCTCCATGGCGCGTGCCTGTTCGGCGCTGACCTTGGCCGCGCCGCGTGCCGGCATACCGTTCTGCCAGTCGACATGCAGGGCTTCCATGCCGGCTAGGGAAATATGCAGGGTGCGATCCACCGGAGTGCCGGTGCGTTTAAGTATGCCGACCACCTTGAACGGTTTGTCGTCATGTTTGACCAGGCTGATGGTGGCCACACCGTGGGCCAGCACCAGCTCTTGGTCGAGCTGGTAGTCAAGCGCCTGGGCTACTTCCGCGCCGAGCACCACTTCGAACGGGTCATCGGTAAAGGCGCGGCCGCTGCTCAGTTGCAAGGTTTGATTGCGCGCATAGCGGTAGTGCTCGAAGTACGCTGTGCTGGTGCCCATCACCCGGTAGCCACGGTGTGAGTCGCCGAGGGAGATCGGGATGGCCCACTTCACCTGGCGGTGCTCGGCTAGGTGCTCGAAGCTGTCCCAACGGATATTGTTGGTGGCATTGCCGATGCGGAACACCGAGTACAGCAGCAAGTTGACGCTGCCCGAGCGTGCGCCGACGATCAGATCGGTGCCGCTGATGGTATTGGCAAAGCTGGCGCGGGCTTCCGTGCGCACCCGCTCAACAGCCAACAATAAACACACAGACAACGCGATGGCGAATACGGTGAGCAATGCGGTAAAGCGGCGGTTATTCAGGCTGGCCAGGGCAAGGCGCAGTAGGTACATGCTTAAACCTCTTCCAAGTAGCTAGCGCGGTTCAGTTCAACGAGCGACAGGCTGCGGTCGAACAATCGCGCCAGGCTTTGATCGTGACTGACAAACAGCAGGCTGGAGCCGGCGGCACGGCATTCGGCGAATAGCAGCTCGAGAAAGGCTTCGCGGGCATCGGCATCCAGCGCCGAGGTGGGTTCGTCAGCAATTACCAGTTCCGGCTGGCCGATCAACGCGCGGGCGGCAGCGACGCGCTGCTGCTGCCCAATCGACAGGTCACCGGCGCGGCGCTGCAGCAGCTCAGGCTGGTGTAAGCCGAGGTGGGCGAGCAGGGCGCTGGTGGCCTTGGCCACGCTGCCATGGCGCTGCACGGCGCGGCTGGCGCGCAGTTTGGAGAAGTGGCAGGGCAGCTCGACGTTTTCGCGCACTGAGAGAAACGGCAGCAGGTTGAACTGCTGGAAGATATAGCCGGTGTGATCGACGCGAAAGCGGTCGCGGGCACCAGCGGACAGTGTGCTCAAGTCCTGATCGAGCAGTCGGATGCTGCCGCGATTGGGCTTCTGCACCCCGCCGAGCAGACCCAGCAGGGTGGTCTTGCCGCTGCCGCTGGGGCCTTTGAGAAACAGGCTTTCGCCGTGTTGCAGGCTAAATGTATCGATGTCCAGCAGCTCGGGCTGGCCGGGCCAGGCAAAGCCGAGGTTAGACAGTTGGATCAGGGCTGTGCTCATAAAATAAGCGGCCGGGTTGCTCCGGCCGTTCTGCTGCAAAAGAGGTGATTAGAAACTCAGAGTCGGCTGCGCGGGGGTTAGTTCTAACCCTTGCTGACCATTCGGGCCGATCAGTTGTACCTGAATTTTTTGGGTGGCGGGGAAGCGCTTGAACAGCTCGGTCAGATCAAGTTGCTTGAGCTGGTCGGGTGCCTGGCAGTCGAGGGTGTAGTGCGCGTCGATGTCACTGTGAGCGTTCTCATGCTCGTGGGATTCAGCATGTCCAGCAAACAGCGGGCTTTGCAGCTCCGTTTGGCTGAGGCTGCAGTCGCCTGTATTCACGCCGAACAGCAGCGTTGGCTGTTCCAGCTGGCTACGAGCAGCGGCGACCTTGGCTTTGTCCGCATCCGTCTCGGCATTATGTTCGAAGCCCACTAGGTTCATGGCCGGGCTTTCCAGTTGTAGCTCTAGCACATGGCCGTCGAGCACTACGTTGAGTTGCGCGGCGCCGTGCGCGTGGGCGTCCAGGCTGCCGTGTTCGGCATGCTCGTGCTGGTGTTCGTCGTGCTCATGGCTGTGTTCGGCAGCGCTAATGGCAAGAGGCAGCAGGGCAAAAGGCAGGGCAAGTAGCAGGCGGCGCATGAAGGTCTCCGGTTCGAAATAATTAGTTGTTACGTTATAACAACTTTTTGGGGTGCGTGACCAGTCTTCCTTGGCGTCCTCGCTGTGGCGTGGGAGCATGGCGGCTGATCAGTAGAGGGGCAGGGTGATGGTGCGAATTCGTGGGCAGATCGGCGCGTGGCCGGTGGACCTGACGGTTGAGCTGGATGCGCAGGATTGGGCGCAACTGGCTCAACATGTGACCCTGGAAGTGCCGACTGCGCCGGTAGCGGCTGCCGCAGCCGTGACCAGCGACGCGCTGTGGCAGACCACGCTGGCGTTATTGCGTGAGGCCGGGCAGCTCGAAGGGCCACACTTGCTTGGGCAACTGGCGGGGCTGGCAGGCGGTGAGGCAGCAGGCAAGCGGCTGTTGGTGCGCCTGCGTCATTGCGCGCAGGTGCGAGTGGAGGCGGGCGCCGATGCGCCCATTTATCACTGGATTGGCGGAGAGTAATCGTCTTGCTTGTGCGGCTAAAGCTCTTCCCCCGGAGTTCACTGTGCTCGTGGGAGGGGTTTTAGCCGCGAGATTCGCACCGAACGGCAGACAGGGTTTAGTAAATCGCTTGATACAGCTTGCGCCGGTAGGCCGTGACCAGTGGGTGGTCATTGCCGAGCAGGTCGAAGACTTGCAGCAGCGTTTTGTGCGGCAGGCCGTCGGTGTAGTTACGGTTGCGGATAAACAGCGCGAGCAGGGCATCTAATGCGGGCTCGTAATGCTGGCGCGCCAACTGCTGCACAGCCAGTTGATAGCAGGCTTCATCATCTTCAGCGTTTTGCCCTAGGCG
The DNA here is from genome assembly GCF_900113745.1 of Pseudomonas guineae. Classification (GTDB taxonomy): domain Bacteria; phylum Pseudomonadota; class Gammaproteobacteria; order Pseudomonadales; family Pseudomonadaceae; genus Aquipseudomonas; species Aquipseudomonas guineae. Next base: position 35,415 of record NZ_FOQL01000004.1, read on the forward strand.
GGTTTTCAGGGTGGCCACGTCGGGCAGTTCGCTGGCCTGGCGCAGAAAGGTCAGCTGCGCGCGGGCGCCGGCCAGGGCTTGTTTGTGTTCATCGCCTTTGACTGCGCTCAACACGGTTTCGGCTTCGTCTAGTTCTCCGCGTTCGGCCAGGCAGCGAGCGTAGAGAATGAGCGCCGCGGCGTGTTCATTATTCTCCGTCAGCAGCACCTTGAGTACGGCTTCGGCATCGGCAAAACGCCCTTCGCTGAACAGCGCTTGCGCGGCTTCCATCGGGTCGGCTGCCGCGGGTGCAGGCTCGGCCACATGGGGCTTGAGCATCTCGCGAATCGCCGATTCGGGCTGCGCCCCGGTAAAACCATCGACCGGTTTACCCTCTTTGAACAACACCACGGTAGGCAGGCTGCGAATGCCAAAGCGGGCGACGATATCTTGCTCGATGTCGCAGTTGACCTTGGCCAGCAGCAGCTCGCCCTGATACTCCTCGGTGATCTTCGCCAGCAGTGGCATCAATGCTTTGCAGGGCGCACACCATTCAGCCCAAAAATCCACCAGGACGGGTTGCTGGAAGGAGTTTTCGATGACCAACTGTTCGAAGCTGGCGCTGCCTGCGATATCAAAAATATAAGGGGAGTCGCTCATGGTCGGTCTCGGCTGAAATGCAATGGGCTATAAATGCGGGCGCGGCGCGCAGTATGCAAGGGGCGATTCAATCGCGCTGCGCGTGGTACAGGCTGACGTGGCGAAACTCCGCCGGCTCGGCCAGGTCCGGCCATGTGCACGCCTCGAGTATGCCAAGGCGCTGATACAGCGGGTGCTGGAAGTCGCGTACCCGTGAGTCGGCCACCAGCGCCTGACGGCCGCGACTGAGGAACTGGTCGAGCAGCGGCAGGTTGGCGCGGTCATACAGCACGTCGGCGACGATGATCAGGTCGAAACGATCAGCCTCTTGAAAGAAATCCGCCGAGTAACCGAGTTCTACATCATTCAATGCCGCGTTGGCTCGGCAGGCGTCGATGGCCAATGGGTCGAGGTCGCAGGCCACCACTTCCAGTGCACCAGCTTTGGCGGCGGCAATGGCCGCCACGCCGGAGCCGGTACCGAAATCCAGTACGCGCTTGCCGCGCACCCACTCGGGGTGTTCGGCCAGCCAGCGTGCCAGCACCAGGCCGCTGGCCCAGCAGAAACACCAGTAGGGCGGCTCTTCGAGGATGCGCCGGGTTTCTTCGGGGCTGAAGGCGCGGTTCATATTTTCCGCATCGATCAGCCAGAGTTTGAGGTCCGTGCCGGGCAGAGTTTCCGCGCTGAGCTGGGCGTCACCGAGCAGTTCGCTGAGAGCGGCCTGTAAGGCGGTGGGCGCTCTCATGGTGCGGGCACCAGGCGCAATTCACCGAGGGCCTGGGTGTCGCCGCCGGCAATCGGCTGCGCGGGCAAGCGCAGAATCAGCCGGCCGGCCTGATTGGCGCGGCCATGCAACTCGATGCGCGAGTGCTTGCTGAAGGTGTCTGGGTTGAATGGCAGGCGAAACGCCAGCGGCTTGCCGGTACCGCGCAGCTGGATATTGCCCAGGAGGGCTTGTGGGTTGCCGCGCTGATCAACCGCGAGCAGGGCGAGCTCGACATCTGCGCCGCTTGGCACATTCAGCAGGCTGCCACTCAGCTCGCGCTGATAGGCGGGTAGCGGCGCTTTTGCTGCCTGGGCTTGAGGTGGTGTGGTCGTCGTGGCGGGTGGACCATCGCGGGTGCAGGCCGCCAGGAGCGCTACCAGGCTCAATGAGATCAGCGATTGCAGCGGCGTACGGTTTTTCATCGAGGGCATCAACTCCGCTGGTTTGGGTGGGCGCCTGTATACCGCAAAGCCCTCGGTTTGTCTTGCCAGAGGGATGCGCTACCATGGTGCTTTCGTTCTAAGGCTGGCTTTATTTATGCACTGCCCTTTTTGCGCTGCCAATGACACCAAGGTGATCGACTCACGGCTGGTTGCCGAGGGCGGGCAGGTACGTCGACGGCGTGAATGCGTGGCCTGTGAAGAGCGCTTTACTACCTTTGAAACCGCCGAGCTGGTGATGCCGCGTCTGATTAAGCAGGACGGCAGCCGTCAGCCGTTCGATGAAGACAAGCTGCGTGCCGGCATGCAGCGCGCGCTGGAAAAGCGCCCCGTCAGTATCGAGCGTCTAGAAGCGGCCATCGCCCATATCAAACACAAGCTGCGTGCCACCGGTGAGCGTGAGATCAAGTCGCTGGTGCTCGGTGAGCTGGTGATGGGCGAGCTGCAGAAGCTCGATGAAGTGGCCTATATCCGCTTCGCCTCGGTGTACAAACGTTTTCAAGACCTCAACGAGTTCCGCGAGGAAATCGACCGTCTATCCCGCGAGCCCATCAAAGGTTGATGATGAATTCCGATCACGCCTTTATGGCTCGTGCACTGGAGCTGGCCCGTAAAGGCCTGTACTCCACCCACCCTAATCCTCGTGTCGGCTGTGTGATCGTCAGTGATGGACGCATTGTGGGTGAAGGCTGGCATGCCCGTGCCGGTGAGCCCCATGCCGAGGTGAATGCGCTACGTCAGGCCGGCGATCAAGCCCTTGGCGCGACGGCCTACGTCACCCTTGAGCCCTGCAGCCATCACGGGCGCACGCCGCCCTGTGCCGATGCATTGGTCAACGCCGGTATTGCCCGCGTCGTCGCAGCCATGCAGGACCCCAATCCACAGGTTGGTGGTAATGGGCTGCTGCGTTTGATGCATGCCGGTATCGCGGTGCAAAGCGGTGTGCTCGAGGCAGAGGCGCGTGCATTGAATGCCGGTTTTATCAAGCGTATGGAGAAGGGCCTGCCATTTGTACGGGTCAAGCTGGCGATGAGTCTGGACGGGCGTACGGCCATGGCCAGCGGCGAGAGCCAGTGGATTACCGGCCCTGCAGCGCGGGCGGCGGTACAGCGCCTGCGCGCCCGCTCCAGCGTGGTACTCACCGGTGCCGATACGGTGCTGGCTGATGATGCTCGCTTGACCGTGCGCCCCGATGAGTTGGGCCTGGGCGCCGAACTGACCGCCTTGGCGCAGGCGCGGCCACCGCTGCGGGTACTGGTTGATGGGCGTCTGCGGGTACCCTTGAGCGTGCCGTTTTTCCAGGTCGGTGCGGCCATGGTGGCGACCTGTGCGGCGGCGTCTGCCCGTGATCGCTATCTCGACGATGGACACGAACTATTGGCCGTGCCGGGCAGTAACGGGCATGTTGACCTGCGCAAACTACTGGTTGAGCTGGCCGCACGGGGTGCTAACGAGGTGTTGGTTGAAGCCGGTCCGCGTCTGGCCGGGGCGTTTGCCCGCTTGGGGCTGGTGGATGAGTACCAGCTGTTCGTCGCGCCCAAACTGCTCGGCTCCAGTGCGCGGCCGCTGCTTGACCTGCCGTTAGCGCGGATGGCCGATGCGCCGGCGCTGAAAATTGTCGAAATGCGCGCGGTTGGAGATGACTGGCGCATTATCGCCGTGCCGCAGCCGGCAGAGTGATCGGCTGCCAGTTCGCCATGGCAGGTCATTCAGACTGTCGGTTGCCGATGCAGAGCAGCGGCTATTTATGGTAAAACGCGTCTCGGCTACGCAGGTGGTCGTAACGTTCTCAGGGCGGGGTGTAATTCCCCACCGGCGGTAATGACGCGCAAAGTGTCTAGCCCGCGAGCGCTTGTCCAAGGCGGTGTAAGCCCGAGGACAAGGTCAGCAGACCCGGTGTGATTCCGGGGCCGACGGTTAAAGTCCGGATAAAGAGAGAGCGGGATTGCCTCAATAAGGCGCATTTAGGTGCGTCTTGAAATCCCTATCGATCAAACACGCCCTGTTTTTTTATAAAACAGGAGTTGGTCTAGATGTCTGATTTTTATTTCGTGCCGCGCGTATCTGGCGTTCTCCGCCAGTGCTGTGCCGTGGGCGCTAAACAGGGGGTGGCATGTTTACCGGCATAATCGAAGCCATTGGCAGTATCCGTGCGCTAACGCCTAAGGGTGGCGATGTGCGGGTGTATGTGGAAACCGGCAAGCTCGATCTGGGCGACGTCAAACTGGGTGACAGTATTGCGGTAAACGGCGTGTGCCTGACGGCGGTTGAACTGCCGGGCGACGGCTTTTGGGCTGATGTCAGCCGTGAGACCTTGGCGCGTACCGCGTTTATCGATTTCAAGGCTGGCAGTAAGGTCAACCTGGAAAAGGCCCTGACACCCACCAGCCGTCTAGGTGGCCACCTGGTCAGCGGGCATATTGACGGCGTCGGCGAGATCGTCTCGATGGCGGAAAATGCCCGTGCTTGGCAGTTCACCATCCGCGCCCCGCGTGAGTTGGCCAAGTACATCGCCCACAAAGGCTCGATCACCGTCGATGGCACCAGCCTGACGGTTAACTCGGTCAACGGTGCTGAGTTCGAGCTGACTATCGTGCCGCATACCTTGGCCGAGACCATCATGATTGACTACCGCCCTGGCCGTCAGGTCAATCTCGAAGTGGACCTGCTGGCCCGTTACCTGGAGCGTCTGTTGCTCGGTGACAAGGCTGCCGAGCCCGCTGCCTCGGGCATGACCGTAAGTTTTCTCGCCGAACACGGCTACCTGAACAAATAAGGAATCGCTCGTATGGCTCTTAACAGTATTGAAGAACTGGTCGAAGATATCCGTGCCGGCAAGATGGTCATCCTTATGGATGATGAAGACCGCGAGAACGAAGGCGACCTGATCATCGCCTCCGAGTGCGTCACCGCCGAGCACATCAACTTTATGGCGCGCTTCGCTCGTGGTCTGATCTGCATGCCAATGACCCGCGAGCGCTGCGAAACCCTCAAGCTGCCGCTGATGGCGCCGCGTAACGGTTCCGGTTTTGGCACCAAGTTTACCGTCTCCATCGAAGCTGCTGTGGGTGTGACCACCGGGATTTCAGCCGCTGATCGCGCCTGTACCGTACAAGCTGCTGCGGCGAAGAATGCCCAGGCCGACGACATTGTCAGCCCCGGTCATATCTTCCCGCTGATGGCGCAAGCCGGCGGCGTGCTGGCGCGTGCCGGGCATACCGAGGCGGCTTGCGACCTAGCGCGGATGGGCGGTTTTGAGCCGAGCGGGGTGATCTGCGAGATCATGAACGACGACGGCACTATGTCGCGTCGCCCTGAGCTTGAAGAGTTCGCCAAGCACCACGGCATCAAAATCGGCACCATCGCTGACCTGATTCACTACCGTTTGATGCATGAACGCACGGTTGAGCGTGTTAGCGAGCAGGTGCTCGACAGCGAGTTGGGTCAGTTCAACCTGGTGACCTACAGCGACTCGGTGGAGAACGACGTACACATGGCGTTGACCCTCGGCGAAATCTGCGCCGAAGAGCCAACGCTGGTGCGCGTGCACAACATGGATCCGCTGCGTGACCTGTTTATGGTTAACCAGCCAGGGCGTTGGAGCCTGCGTGCTGCAATGGCCGAAGTCGCCAAGGATGGCAGCGGCGTAGTGCTGCTGTTGGGTAATCCGCTGACCGGCCCGGACCTGCTCGCGCATTTGGAGCGCCAGCTGGGCGGTGAGGCGAAAGTTGCCAACCCGACCACCTACAGCACCGTCGGTGCGGGCTCGCAGATTCTGCGTGACCTCGGCGTGCGCAAGATGCGCCTGATGAGTTCACCGATGAAGTTCAATGCGATATCCGGCTTTGACCTGGAAGTTGTAGAATACCTGCCCGCTGAGTAAGACCGCCGCGCTGCTGCGCTTGGACATACTGGGTTGAAAACAGGTTCGGCTTGCTCATTTACGTCAGTAAGCGCCGCCAACTCGCCTGTTTTCAACTGGTTTGTCCCGTGCTCGTTACGCGCTCTACCGGTGGGCCGTCATTTTTTGCCACCGGCTCTTTAACGCTATATGAGAATTGTTCCATGACCCTGAAGACCATCGAAGGTACTTTCATCGCCCCGCAAGGCAAGTTCGCCCTGGTCGTCGGCCGCTTTAACAGCTTCGTTGTCGAAAGCCTGGTAAGCGGCGCAGTTGACGCCTTGGTACGCCATGGTGTGAAGGAAGACGACATCACCATCATCCGCGCGCCGGGTGCCTTCGAAATTCCACTGGTCGCACAAAAAGTCGCTCAGCGTGGCGATTTCGACGCGATCATCGCCCTCGGCGCCGTCATCCGTGGCGGTACCCCGCACTTTGAATACGTAGCGGGCGAATGCACCAAGGGCCTGGCCCAGGTATCTATGGAGTTCGGCGTGCCAGTTGCCTTCGGCGTACTGACCGTCGACTCCATTGAGCAAGCCATTGAGCGTTCCGGCACCAAGGCCGGCAACAAGGGTGCAGAAGCTGCATTGTCTGCCCTGGAGATGGTCAGCCTGCTGGCGCAGTTGGAGGCCAAGTGAGCCAGACCGACGGTAACGGGCAGTCGCCACAAGCGCCGAAAAAAGGCCCCAGTACTAAAACCCTCGCGCGCCGTCAGGCGCGCACCTTGGCCATGCAGGCACTGTACTCCTGGCACATGGCGGGTCAGCAGCTGAACGAGATCGAAGCGCAGTTCCGAGTTGATAACGATTTCACGGCAGTAGACGGTGCTTACTTCCACGAGATTCTGCACGGCGTGCCGCGGCAGAAGAGCGAGATAGACGGTGCCTTTGAGTCCCTGCTGGATCGTCCGCTGGATGAAATCGACCCGGTCGAGCTGTCCATCCTGCGTCTGTCGACATACGAATTGAAGAATCGCATCGATATTCCCTATCGTGTGGTGATCAACGAAGGCATCGAGCTGGCTAAGGTGTTTGGCGCAACCGACGGACATAAGTTCGTCAACGGCGTGCTGGATAAGCTGGCTCCGCGCCTGCGTGCGGACGAAGTTCGCGCTAACAGACGTTGATCGGGCTTGCCTGCCTTGGGTGAGTTTGAGCTGATCCGTCATTACTTCGCCGCTGCGTCCTGTGCGCAGGCTGGCGAAGGCGTGGCATTGGGTATCGGCGACGACTGTGCCCTGTTGGAATTGCCGGCTGGTGAGCAGCTGGCAATCTCCACTGACACCCTGGTTAGCGGGGTGCACTTTCCTCCATCACCTGATCCTTATCTGCTCGGCCAGCGTGCGCTGGGTGTCTCGATCAGTGATTTAGCCGCGATGGGCGCGACGCCTATTGGCTTTACTCTGGCCTTAACCTTGCCCTGCGCACATCCAGACTGGCTGCAGGCTTTTGCCCGTGGTTTGGATCAGATGGCGCAGCGCTGCATGATTCGTCTGATTGGCGGCGACACCACTCGCGGTCCCTTGAGCCTCACCTTGACTGTTTTCGGCCGAGTGCCGACAGGCATGGCGCTTACCCGCAAGGGGGCGCAGGTCGGTGATCTGCTCTGTGTCGGCGGTGACCTGGGCGATGCCGCCGGCGCTTTGCCGCTGGTGCTGGGCCAGCAGCAAGCTGAGCCTGCAGTGGCCGATGCGCTACTGGCGCGTTACTGGTCACCCATGCCGCAGCTTGAATTGGGCCAGGCTCTGCGCGGCAAGGCCAGCGCAGCCCTGGATATCTCCGATGGCCTGCTGGCGGATTGTGGGCATATTGCGGCGGCCTCTGGCGTGGCGTTAATTATCGAGCAGGCGCAGGTGCCACTGTCCGCAGCCTTACTAGCCTTTGCTGGGGAGTTGGCGGCGCGTCAGTGCGGATTGAGTGGCGGCGACGATTACCGCTTGGCCTTTACCTTGCCGGCGCACTATTTACCTGAGTTACAGCAGGCCGGGTTGCCGGTGCAGGTAATTGGCCGGGTTGCGGTCGGTCAGGGCGTTACCCTGCTGAACGTGCACGGTCAGCCCGTTCAGCAGCCCCATAGCGGCTATCAACATTTTGGAAGTGCCCGTGACTGATCATCCCAACCAAGTTCCCGCTGAGTTCGTACCGCCTTCGGTATGGCGTAATCCCTGGCACTTTCTGGCCTTCGGTTTTGGCTCCGGCACCTTGCCGAAAGCCCCGGGTACCTGGGGCTCGCTAGTGGCACTGCCGTTTATCCCTTTGTTTCAGTTGTTGCCGGATTGGGGCTACTGGCTGATGCTCGGCATCACCATGCTGTTTGGCTTCTGGCTGTGCGGCAAGGTGGCCGACGATCTGCGCGTGCATGACCATGAAGGCATCGTCTGGGACGAAATGGTCGGCATGTGGATAACCCTCTGGTTAGTACCAGAAGGTTGGGGCTGGCTACTGTTAGGCTTTCTATTGTTCCGTGTGTTCGACATCCTCAAGCCTTGGCCGATTCGCTGGATCGATCGGCACGTGCATGGTGGTGTCGGCATCATGCTTGATGATGTGCTTGCGGGAGTGTTCGCCTGGATGGCACTTCAACTGATCGTCTGGGGTTGGGCTAACGGACTGTCCGCCACGCTGGGTTGGTAATCAGAAAGGAGTCGCTAATGGGCCGCTGTTCTCGGTGGTTGCTGTGTGTGCTAATGAGCGTTGCCAGTGCGTTGGTTTGTGCTGCACCGCCCACTCAAATTCGCATCGCTAGCGAGGCTTGGGAAGGCTATACCCATGCTGACGGTAGCGGCTTGGCCTGGGATATTTTTCGCGCAGTCTATGAGCCGGTCGGCGTGCAGATAAGCATTCAGAGCGTGCCTTACACGCGTTCGATTGGTTTGGTGCAGCGCGGTGCTGCTGATGCCTGGGCTGGCTCCTACCTCAATGAAGTGGCACGGGGCGTTTTCTATCCACGCCGGCACTACGACATCGACCAAATTGTCGCGCTTAGCTTGTTGGATAAACCTGTTCCTACTCTTGGCTCACTCGGCGAGTTCCGCCTGGCGTGGATGCGTGGTTATGAATACCAGCATTATTTGCCAAATTTGCAGCAGTACCGCGAAGTGCTGCGGCGTGACGGCGTCCTCGATATGCTAGAAGTAGGGCGCGCGGATTACTATCTGGACGCCCTGACCGAGGTCGAGGATTTATTGCGCGCGGCGAACCAGCCTGCTCGATACCGCGTCACCCCGCTGATCAAGCTGCCGATCTACCTAGGCTTTGCCGAAACTCCGCGCGGTCATATCCTCGCCGAGCTGTACGACACGCGTATGGAAAAGCTGATAGCGGATGGTAGTTTGCGGCCGATTTTCCAGCGCTGGCAGCAACCGTATCCATTTGACTAACCTGTGCGAGACAGTCCATGCATGCCCTGAAACTAATCCTGTTAAGCGTCTCTTTGCTGTTGAGCTGGTGGGCTATGGCTGCCACTCAAGTGAGGGTCGTGGGTCTGTTCCCAGGTGCAGCGGTGCTGAATGTTGAGGGCCAGCGTAAATTGGTCAAAGTGGGGCAGGTTGGCCCGCGTGGTGTGCAGGTGATCAGTGCTGATAGCCGTGGCGCAGTCTTGCGTGTCGACGGTGTGGAGCGCAGCTACAGCTTGAGCCGTGAGTACAGCGATGGCTTTGCCGAGGCGCAGAAAAAGCAACTCAGCGTTGCCAAAGGTATTGGTGGGCATTACTGGGTAGCGGGCTCAGTCAATAGTCAGTCCATCCAGTTTCTGGTGGATACCGGCGCCACCTCGGTGGCGTTAAACGATGAGCATGCGCGCCGCCTTGGCATCGATTACCGGGTTGTCGGGTCGCCCTTGCAGGTCAGCACCGCCAGCGGCACCGCTCGTGGTTGGCGCGTGACGCTGGACCGGGTCAAGATCGGCGAACTGGAGGTGCTGGGGGTCGACGCCGTGGTGCTAGAAGGTAGCTCGCCGCGCGAAGCCTTGCTCGGTATGAGCTTCCTCAGCCGAGTCGGCTGGAAGGTTGAGCAGGATGTGCTGGTGCTGGAGTCCAAGTACTAAGAGCCTGTTTACGGTCTGTTGCACGTCGGCCCTGCGGCGTTAAAAGCAGGCGCAGATCGCTCATTTACAGCAGTACACTCGAGTGCGAGCCCAGTCCGTCCTCGCCCGTTCTTGCGGCGCCGCCATCGGTATTGCATGACTCTAGCTCGCAAGATCGGAAACAAATTCTAGGCCGCTCGATCCTTATCATCAGTAATTCAGGCTGACCGGCTGCTGGGGCCTGCTGTTACAATGCCACCCTTATTATTCCTGCCCATTTCTTTTAGGAGCATCCGGTGTCCGTCGTGTTTGTCGCCGCCTCCCAGTTGCCTACGCCCTTTGGCCTATTCACTATGCATGGCTTCCTCGAAGAGGCCACCGGCAAGGAACACGTTGCCCTAACCTTTGGTGAAATAGCCGACGGCGCTCCCGTGCTGGGCCGTTTGCACTCCGAGTGCCTGACCGGCGATGCCTTGTTCAGCCTGCGCTGCGATTGTGGTTTTCAGCTCGAAGCAGCGCTGCGCGCGATTGCTAATGAAGGCCGCGGCGTTCTGCTCTATCTACGTCAGGAAGGCCGTGGCATCGGTCTACTCAACAAGATCCGCGCCTATGAGTTGCAGGACGGCGGTGCCGATACGGTAGAAGCCAACGAACGCCTGGGCTTCGGCGCCGATCAGCGTGACTACGCGATCTGCCTGCCGATGCTCGATCACCTGGGTGTCAGCCAGCTCAAATTGATGACCAATAACCCGCGTAAGGTCAAAGCGCTGGGCGATATGGGTATCAATGTAGCGACCCGAGTGCCGCTGCAGATCGACCACAACCCGCACAACAAAAAGTACCTCGCGACCAAGGCCGGTAAGCTCGGGCATATGCTCGGAAGCCTGCACCAGGGTGAGGTTGAGGAAAGCCTGTGAAACGCAGCGAAGTGCGTCGGCGCCTAGCGCTGGAATGGTGGCGGCAGCTGGCCGTGGCGCTGTTGCCGCTGTTTGTGCTCAACCTGTTGTTTGGTGAGGGCCAGCAGACGGGCTTGTTGACCATGCCGCTGTTTATCGCGGGCCTGGCCTCAATGTTTGTCAGCCTGCCGCTGTTCAGTGGCTACAAACGCGCTCTGGTGGCCACTGAAAAAGCCCTAGATACTCCGGCTGAACATGACGCCTGGCTTGAGCTGGCGCGGGTGCGCCGCCTTGGGTTTCTCGGTGCCTCCCTGCCGGCCTGGATGGCTGCTGTTGCGCTGTTTGCAGGCCTGGAAGCGATTCCGCTTGTTCTCCTGGCGATTTCCAGCATCGTCATGCTCTACCTCTACCGCATCCCTCGCCAGCTCGGTTAATGCGTGCGCTTGTTGTGGGCCTGTTGGCGCTGCTGATTTGGCCGGCCGCAGCTGCCGAGCGCGTGGTGACTCTGGCGCCGTCCCTCACCGAAATTATGCTGGAGCTAGAGGCTGGCGATCTGCTGGTCGGTCTACTTGATGCCGGTGAGCGTCCAGTGGCCGTGGAACATCTGCCTTCGGTTGGCAATTTTGGCCAGCTTGAGTTGGAAAGTCTGCTCAGCCTGCAGCCTGATCTCGTGTTGCTATGGCCGGACAGCATCAGCAGCGCACAGCGCCAGCAACTGCAACGTCTTGGTATTCCTATAATGCTTGTCGAACCGCGCAAGCTGGCTGATCTGGCCGTACAGTTTGCCGAGATCGGCTCACGTATTGGGCGTGCCGAGCAAGGCAAGCGCTTGCGGCAGCAATTCAATAAGGGCCTGCAACGCCTGAGCCAGCGCTACCAGCGTGAACAGCCGTTGCAGGTGTTCTATCAAGTCTGGGATGTGCCGCTGTACACCCTCGGCGGCCAGCAGATCATCAGCGACGCTCTGCGTGTTTGCGGCGCCGAGAATATCTTTGCCGAACTGACCTTGCCGGCCCCGCAGGTCAGCGTGGAAGCGGTGCTTGCGCGTAACCCCGAGGTTATTTTGACCAGTACCCAGGGGCAACTAGATGCCTGGCGTATCTGGCCGGGTGTGGCAGCGGTTGAGCGTGAGCAGCTGTGGCTGGTGCCTGATGATGGCCTGGAGCGACCGAGTTTTCAGATGCTGGGTGCGCTGGAAAAATTGTGTGACCAGTTGGCTGAGGCCGATTGAGTCGTTAAATCAAGAAGGCCGCGCAAATGTGCGGCCTTCTTGTAGGTGCTGCATGTTTAGAAGCGATAGCCAGCGCTTAGTTGTACCTGTTCTTCAGGAGCCGAGTAGCGGCTGCTGATTGAGCCAAAGGCATCATATTGCTTACCGGTGAGGTTATTAACCCGCAGCTTGCTGCTGAACTGCTTGTAGTCGTAGCTGAGCGCTGCGTTGAGAAGGGTGTAACTACCTGCTTTTTGCTGGCTGTTGGCATCATCACCGGAGTAGTAGCGATTCCCGGTATACACCGCTTCCACATAGCTTTTCAGACCTGGCAGGATTTCATAGCTCAGGTGAGTGCTGGCGCTATGCGGAGCAACCCAGGGCACGTCGTTACCTTTGAAACTGCCGGCGCGGTAGTTAGCATCGGTAAAGCTGTATTGGCCGCCGATGCTCAAACGTTCACTTAGTTGACGCTCTGCTTCCAATAGCAGTCCGTCGCGGCGGGTTTTCTCAAGATTTATGTTCGCGCCGCGACCGCCAAAAAAGCTTTTGGGGTTTGCAATTATTGAGTCGTATATCAGCTCATTTTTTAGATCCATTCGATAGAACGTCGCTTGGTAGCGCTGTACGCCATCCTGCCACTCGATACCGCTTTCCCACGACTCACCGGTTTGTGGCTTAAGAAAGACGACATCGGGCAAGGTAGAGGCATTGTCGTTAACGTTGGCCCAGCGCAATACATCCTCTCGCTTGATAAACAGGCGGGTCTGTTGGTTGGCTTGCCAGCTCAAGCCGATGCTGGTGCTGTCTTCGCTATCGCGATGCTTGAGTTGTTTAGATTTGTTGTTGTCGTCGGCTTCGCTGTTGCGATAACCCAAGGTCAGCGTCAGATCATGGCCGAGGTTCTGGCTGAGTTGGGTATACCAGTCGCGTTGTGTCTGTTGCGCGACGGTATTGCCCCAGCTGGCCTTATATTCGTAGTTACTGGTGATGTGGTCATGACCAAGCAACCACTCGGCATAACCCAGGGGTGATTCAAAGCGTGCCGTCAGGCGTGGGCTGAATGTCTCGATGCGTGTGCCTTGAACGAACTCCGAGCCTGGGCCAAAACTCCCCACACCGTCTTGATCACTGTCGCTGTAGTCGAGATTAGTGGACCAGATATCGCTTAGCTGTTGTTCAAGAGCAAAGCGGTGAACCTGGGTTTTGCTGTCATTCCAGCTTTGAGAGGTGCTTTGCTTACGATCCGCGCGACGTTGGGCAAGATCCAGGCTGTTCGGAAACAGCAGTTCATCATCCACTGTCTGGTATTCGTACAAGGCATGGCCGTTGTCATGGTCATAGCGTAGGCGGGCGAAGGCATTGCTGTAGTTGGCGTTGTTGTGGTCGCGGTAGTTGTCGGTGTTGCGGGTTTCGCCGCTGGCATACACCGAGAAGCCGGCACCCAGCTGCTGGCTGATGTGGCCACGGTACGCTTCGAGATCGTGACTGCCGATGCTACTTTCGATATAGGCTTCGTTGTTTAATGGGGTGCGGGTGATGATGTTGATCACCCCGCCGACGGCCTGGTCGCCATAGAGCACAGTGCCCGCACCGCGAATGATCTCGATGCGCTCAATATTGGCCAGTGGCACGCTGTTAAAGTCTGGCGCCGCCTGAGATGGTTGGTTGAGGCGACGCCCATCAACCAGCACCAATGTGTTGTTCGCCGCGTTCTCACCAAAGCCGCGCAAACTTAGAGCGGCTCGGTTGCCGTCGCCGATGGTGTCGCGTATCTGTACGCCAGCTTGAGCGCGCAGCACATCAAGAAGTGATGACGCAGCAGTTTCTTCGATTTGTTTGCGATCGATGACCTTAACACTGGCCGGTGCAGGTGCTTTTAGCGGAGTGGCGCGGGTGATCACCAGCGGCGGCAATTCATACCTGCTGGCATCAGTGGCAGCTGAGGCAAGGCCGGGCGTAAGCGCCACAGCCAGGGCAAGACGGGACAATTTCATCTAAGAATCCTCAAAAGGTCGGAAGACTTTTGAGGAGGGCAGGTGCAAGAACGGGCGCGCAAACGCAGCCTGAGCTTGACGGTGATGCCCTCCGCAACACCAGTCACATCCAACAAGGCCGGTCTCCGGGCTCTCGACCTAAGTTGCCTCGCCTTTCCGGATGACTCCAGTGGCCTTTGAGGCGACGTGCAGATTAGCTCTGCGGTCGATTACCGTTGCGGGGGCAGCGCCGGGATGGCTCGTCATGAGCGCACCGGCTTCCCGTTTAACGCCGCTTCAATAAGAAGGGCGCACCTTGGCGGAAGTAAAGCGCCGCGCACCTTAATGCGCGGTTGAGTGAATTACAAGCAAGCTAAGTTCAGCGCTGGATGAGCGGTGTTCATACAGAAAGTAGGGCGCGGCGGGCGCGTATAGCCGCTTCGATACCCGCGGCGTCTAGCCCGCATTCGGCGAGCATCTGTGTGGGCTTGGCGTGCTCGACATAGTAGTCAGGTAGACCCAGATGCAGCAGCGGCTTGAGGATGTTCTCGCGGGCAAGGAACTCGCTGACCGCACTGCCGGCACCGCCCATCACGCTGTTTTCTTCAATCGTTACCAGCAGTTCATGGTTGGCGGCCATTTCACGTACCAGGGCTTCATCCAGCGGTTTGACGAAGCGCATGTCCACGACTGTGGCGTTGAGCGCTTCACCGACCTTGAGCGCTTCGGCCAACTGCACGCCGAAAACCAGCAGGGTCGCTTGAGTGCCCCGGCGACGGATGATGCCTTTGCCGATCTCCAGGGGTTCAAGGCCCGGCTCGATGGTCGCATTGGGGCCGGTGCCGCGCGGGTAGCGGACCGCTGCCGGACCGTTGAACAGATGACCGGTGGTGAGCATGCGGCGCAGTTCGTTTTCATCGCTCGGCGTCATCACCAGCATGCCGGGGATGCAGCGCAGGTAGGCAATGTCGAAGCTGCCGGCGTGGGTCGGGCCGTCTTCGCCAACCAGGCCGGCGCGGTCAATGGCGAACAGCACGTCGAGGTTTTGCACGGCGACGTCATGGATCAGCTGGTCATAAGCGCGCTGAAGGAAGGTCGAATAAATCGCCACCACCGGCTTAACCCCGTCGCAGGCCATACCAGCAGCCAGGGTTACCGCGTGCTGTTCAGCGATGGCCACGTCGAAGTAGCGCTCGGGATAACGCTCGCTGAACGCCACCAGGTCCGAGCCTTCTTTCATCGCCGGGGTGATGCCGACCAGGCGTGGGTCCTGCGCGGCCATATCACACAGCCACTGACCGAATACGCTGGAGTACTTAGGCCCGCTGGGCTTCTTTGGCTCGATGCTGGCGGCGGGTTTAATCGGATCCAGCTTAGTGATCGCATGATAGCCAATCGGGTCAGCCTCGGCCGGGGCAAAGCCCTTACCCTTTTTGGTCACTACATGCAGGAACTGCGGGCCGTCGAGGTCGCGCATGTTGCGCAGGGTGGCGAGCAGGCTGGGCAGGTCGTGGCCGTCGATGGGGCCGATGTAGTTCCAGCCGAGCTCTTCGAACAGGGTGCCGGAGACCAGCATGCCTTTGGCGTGCTCTTCGGTTTTACGGGCTATTTCCCAGGCACCGGGCAGCTTGGACAGCACTTTCTTACTGCCTTCACGCATGTTGGCGTAGGTGCGGCTGGAGAGGATCTTGGCCAGGTAGGTGGAGAGGCCACCGACATTTTTCGAGATCGACATATCGTTGTCGTTAAGTACCACCAGCATATTGGCTTTGACGTCGCTGGCGTGATTCAGCGCCTCGAAGGCCATGCCTGCGGTCAGCGCACCATCACCGATCACCGCGACCGATTTGCGCTTGCTGCCCTGCATGCGCGCCGCAATGGCCATGCCGAGCGCCGCGCTGATGCTGGTGCTGGAGTGGCCGACGCCGAAGGTGTCGTATTCACTTTCCGAGCGGCGTGGGAAGGCGGCGATGCCGTCCTTCTGGCGCAGGCTGCCCATCTGCTCGCGGCGGCCGGTGAGGATCTTGTGCGGGTAGGCCTGGTGACCAACGTCCCACACCAGTCGGTCGTCCGGCGTATCGAAGACATAATGCAGCGCCACGGTTAGCTCGATCACACCGAGGCCCGCGCCGAAATGCCCACCCGTTTGCCCGACTGTATACAGCAGGTACTGGCGTAGCTCGTCGGCCAGGGTTTCCAGCTCAGCCTCACCCAGGCGACGCAGCTCGTCCGGCGTATTGGCGCGGTCTAGAAGGGGCGTCAGCGGGCGCTCACGGGGAATCTCGTGGAAGGTCGTCGGCATCGGGCAGATCGTTATAGGAGCAAAAGATGCGGCAGTTTACCCGAAGCGCCGGAAACTGCCCAAACATGCTTCAGTTCAACGCACCCTAGCCCGGATTGCATCCGGGCTACTAATCAGTGGCTTACCAGGTATCGACTGCGCGCTTCTTACCGGTGCGCGGCGTGGGCTTTGGCGCTGCATTAAGGCCGCGCAGCAGCCAGGCGCGGGTTTCCACGGGGTCGATCACTGCATCGATTTCGAGGAAGCTGGCCATATTGATGCCCTTGCCGCTCTGGTAGGCCTTGGCCACGAGCTTGTCGAACAGTTGCTGGCGCTCCGCGAGGTCTGCGATGGCTGCCAGCTCCTTGGCAAAGCCCAGGCGCACTGCACCTTCGAGCCCCATGGCGCCAAACTCGGCACTGGGCCAGGCGATGGTAAATAGCGGCGAATGAAAGCTGCCGGCGGCCATGGCTTGAGCGCCGAGGCCGTAGCCTTTGCGCAGCACCACAGTGAAGAACGGCACCGTGAGGCTGGCGGCGGCGACAAACATGCGCGACACATGGCGCACCGTCGCCTGTTTCTCCGCCTCCGGGCCGACCATAAAACCGGGCGTGTCGCACAGCGACAGCAGCGGGATATCGAAGGCATCGCAGAGCTGCATAAAACGCGCAGCCTTGTCGCCTGCGACCGCATCGATGGCGCCGCCGAGATGCGCCGGGTTATTGGCCAGCAGACCAAAGGGTTTGCCTTCGACGCGAATAAACGCGGTGATCAGCCCTGGGGCGAATTGACGGCGCAGTTCCAAGACCGAGTCCTGATCCGCCAGGGTGGCGATGACTTGGCGAATGTCATACACGCGCAGACGGTTTTCCGGGATGAGGTGACGCAGCTCGCGTTGGTCCGCGCACTGCCAGTCACTTAGGCTGCCCTGGAAGTAACTCAGGTACTGCTTGGCCACCCGCACGGCTTCGGCTTCGTCGGCCACCAGCACGTCGATGACGCCGTTGGACCCTTGCACGCTGACCGGGCCGACTTGCTCCGGCTTGAAACTGCCGAGGCCGCCGCCTTCGATCATGGCCGGGCCCGCCATGCCGATGCTGGCGTTCTCGGTGGCGATGATCACATCGCAGCAGCCCAGCAAGGCAGCGTTGCCGGCAAAGCAACGGCCGGACACCACGCCCACCAGCGGCACCAGGCCGGAGAGTTTGGCCATGCCGACAAAAGTGTGGCAGTCCAGACCCGCCACGCCGACGAAATCGGTGTCACCGGGGCGACCGCCACCGCCCTCGGCGAACAGCACCAGCGGCAAGCGCCACTGCGCCGCGAGGCCGAGCATCCGGTCGGTCTTCTTGTGGTTCATCACGCCTTGGGTACCGGCGAAGACGGTGTAGTCGTAGGCGATGGTCATGCAGCGCGCGGCGTGATCACCGAAGCGTTCGGCATTGACCGTGCCGGTGCCGGCGACCAGACCATCGGCGGGGCTTTGTTCTATCAACTCCTCCAGCGAGCGGCGCCGGCGTTGCGCGGCCAGGGCGAGCGCGCCGTATTCATTGAAGCTGCCGTCATCGAGCAAGTCGGCGAGGTTCTCGCGCACCGTGCGTTGGCCAGTCTTGCGGCGTTTTGCCACGGCCTGCGGGCGGCGTTCGTCGCGGGTGATGGCGTGGCGTTCGAGCACTTCGGCGAGGTCCGCGCGAATGTGTTCCAGGTCCAGGCTCTGTTCGCTCTCGCTGTGCTCCGCAGCAATCTCGGCAGGCTCAATAAACAGCAGCGCCTGGCCTTCATTCAGCGCACTGCCGACCTGTACCGCCAGTTGGCGAACAATGCCGCTGTGGCTGGCTTTGAGGACAAACTCCATCTTCATCGCTTCCAGCACGGCAATGCTCTGGCCGACGGCGATGGCGTCGCCTTCGGCCACGTCCAGGCTGACCACCACGCCAGTGCTGTGAGTCAGTAGCGGCAGGCAGCCGGAGGGAGCGTCCGGTGTCTGCTCGGGGGCTTGGCTTGTCGTCTGCGCAGCGGCAAAGAAATGGTGCGGATGGGCCTGCGGTTGAGCCGCCAGCAGCTCGTTCAATTGGCTTTCGACAAAGCGCGTGGTCAAGTCATAGCTCACCACTTGCGGCAGGCGCAGCAGGTTTTGCAGCAAGTGCAGGTTGCTGGCTACGCCTTCCAGGCGGAACTCACAGAGGGCGCGGTAGGCGCGGCGCAAGGCGCTCGGGTAATCCGGCGCATGGGCGATCAACTTGGCCAGCAGCGAGTCGTAGCTGGGGCTGACCGGGTAGCCGGCGTAGCCATAGCCATCCACGCGCAACCCTGGGCCGCTGGGCGGTTGGTAGGCGCTGAGCGTGCCGGCTGCCGGGCGGGTGCTGCCGTCGGCGTTCATGCTTTCCAGGTTAATGCGCAGTTGCACGGCGCAGCCATTCAGCGCTGGCGGTTGCAGCAGGCCGAGGTCAGCCAGGGTTTGCCCGGCGGCGAGCTTGAGCTGGGTGTGCAGCAGGTCAACGCCGGTGACCTGCTCGGTGACGGTGTGTTCAACCTGAATACGCGGGTTGGCCTCCATAAAATAGAAGCGCTCGGGATGCTCGACATCCAGCAAAAACTCGAAGGTGCCGAGGCCTTGGTACTTTGCCGCTCCGGCTAGCTTTAGCGCGCAGGCGATCATGCGTTCACGGGTGGCGGCAGGCAGGTCCGGGCTGGGGGCGATTTCCACCAGCTTCTGCTGGCGGCGTTGCAGGCTGCAGTCGCGCTCCCACAGGTGGCTGACCGCGCCAGTGGCATCGCCCAGCACCTGAATTTCGATATGTCGGGCCTGGCTGACCAACTGCTCGATATACAGCGCGTCATTACCGAATGCGGCGCTGGCTTCCGACTGGCAGCGGGCAAAAGCTTCGTCCAGCTCGTCGGCTCGCAACACCGGACGCATGCCTCGGCCACCGCCGCCGGCCAGGGCCTTGAGCATTACTGCGCCATGTTCGGTGAAGAACCCGTGGGCTTCGGCAAGGCTGATCGGTCGATTGATCCCGGCCACCAACGGCACCGTGCAGCCTTCGGCCAAATCGCGCGCAGCGGCCTTGTCGCCAAACAGCTGCAGTACCTCGCTGCTGGGGCCGACAAAACACAAGTTAGCGGCCTGGCAGCGGCGAGCGAATTCGGCGTTCTCGGCAAGAAAGCCGTAACCCGGATGCACGGCATCGCAGCCTTCGGCCTGAGCGATGGCGATCAATTGATCCATGTCCAGATAGGCCGCGACGCCACGGCCCTGCAGCGCCACGGCGCTATCGGCCTGGAGCAAGTGCAGGGAGGCGGCGTCATCCTCGGCATACACGGCCACCGAACGAATACCCAGCTCGCTGGCAGCGCGGGCGATGCGGATGGCGATTTCGCCACGGTTGGCGATCAGCAGGGCGGTAAAAGGCGCGCTCACAATTGGCTCTCCAGTTCGTTCTTCTTCACCTTGCCGGTGGCAGTCATGGGCAGTGCCTCGACCACACGAATCTCCGGGACCTTGTAGCTGGCCATGACCTCTTTGCACCAGGCGTGCAGGCTGGCGGCGTTCTCGTGGCTAGCTGCCTTGAGCACCACAAAGGCCACCGGGCGTTGGCCGCTGCTGGCATCTGCGCGGCCGATCACTGCGCTGGCAAGCAAGGCGGGGTGCTGGCCGAGCATGGCTTCCAGCTCACTGGGGAATACACTCATGCCGTTGACCTTGAGCATTTCCTTGCGCCGTCCCAGGTAGCGGATAAAGCCCTGTTCGGTGATCTGGCCGAGGTCGCCAGTGTGCAGCCAGCCGTCCTTGAGGACTGCCGCGGACTCTTCCGGGCGTTGCCAGTAACCGTGCAGCAGCGACGGGCTGCGCACGCACAGCTCGCCTTCGCTGCCCAGCGGCAGCAATGCGCCGCTGTTGAAATCGCAGACTTTGAACGTGGTGCCGGGGACCGGCAGGCCGACGAAGGTCGGCGCGCTGGTCAGGTCAAAGTCGTCATCTTGCAGGCCGTAGGTGAAGGTGTCGCAGGTGTGGGTTTCGGTCATGCCAAAGCTGAACTCAAACAGCTTGCAGCCGGTCAGCGCGTGCCAGCGTGCGCGGTAGTCACGGGTGAGCTTTTTGATGAAAGAAATACTGCCGGTGCGTTGGAGAGAGTCGAAGCGATAGGTGCCCACGTCAGGGTGATCGAGCACCTCGGCGGCGCTGTCGACCAGTAAGCCGCAATGGCTGACTCGGTAATGCTCGATGGCCGCCATAAACGCCACGGCATCCCAGCGCGCCAGTAACACCAAGCGACAACCGCTGAATACCGGGAACAACAGCCCGGCGTTTTCCCCGGCAATCCAGAACTCCGGCAAGAAGTTGAGCATCACGCTATCAGTTTGTAGCCCCAGGGCGACGGGTACAAAGCTGGCGCAGGTGTAGAGCATATCGCCGTGGGTGTGCACGCAGCCTTTCGGCAGGCCGGTGGTGCCGCCGGTGTAGTTGAGCGCGGCGATGTCATCCAGCTGCGGGCGGTGGCTGGGCGTGGCGCGCTGGCAGTGTTCCAGCGCCGGGAGAAAGTCGATGGCGTCATCAGCCTGAACCTTGGGCGCGAGCAGCAGGTCTGCCACCGGGATGCTCGGCACGCTGGGGTGCAGTTCCGACAGGCTGGTGCTCAGTACCTGGCTGAGCGCGCAGTCCTCGCGCACCGCCCGGACTACTGGCAGCAATTGGTCAAAGCAGAGGATGACCTGCGCGCCGCTGTCCTTGAGTTGGTAAGCCAGCTCCAGCGGTTTGCTCAGCGGGCTGACCGGCGCATACACGGCGCCACACTTGAGGATGCCGTAGAAGGCGATGTGCAGTTGCGGGCAGTTGGGCATAAACACCGCGACCCGGTCCCCGGCTTTAACCCCCAGTTCGTCGAGCAGGGCGGCGCAGCGGTCGGACAAGCGGTCCAGTTCGGCCCAAGTGATGCTGTGGCCGTAAAAATCCAGTGCCGGCTGGTCGGGCTGCTGTTTCGCCCAGGCGCGCAGGTACTCGCTGAGCGGTTGCTGGCCGTGTGGGTACTGCGCTTCACGTGGGGTGTTGGCGGGCCATGCGGCGGCTTGCAGGCTGGCCAGTTGGTCGAGGTAAGTTTTTTCAAGCATGACGGGAGAGCCTCGGTGTTCTTGTTTGCGGGCATCTTAGGCAGCCTTGCCGGTGCGGTAGAACTGATGCTTATGCATCGTTATCCATGAGCTGTATTCATGGTTTGTTCGGCGTGCACGGCTGTTAGGCTGAGGCTATGTGCTATTGCAGGGGGTAACCATGAATCAGCAGCATGAATGGTCGAAGATGGAACGCATCGACCTGAACCTGTTTCGGGTGTTTGAGGTGATTTACCGTGAGCGCAACCTGACCCGCGCCGCGGTTTTGTTGCACCTCAGCCAGTCAGCGGTCAGCCATGCGCTCAATCGTCTGCGCGAGCAGCTGGGCGATCCCCTGTTTGTCCGTGAGGGGCGCGGCGTCGCACCGACCCTGTTGGCTACGCAGCTGGCCCCCGGTATTCAGGAGGCGCTGGCCGGCTTGCTGCGCAGCGTGACGCGCGGGCAAGACTTCGACCCGCTGCGTGATCGGCGCACCTTCATCTTGAATATGCCCGAGCAGATGGAGCCGATAGTGCTGCCGAGCATCGTTGCCCACCTGTGTGAGGTCGCCCCACAGCTGGAGGTGCGTTGCAGCAGCGTGCATTGGGCCGAGTTACAGCGTGAACTAAGCGCGGGGCGGGTCGATCTGGCCATTGAAATTGCCCGTCCAACGGACCCCGAGCTGCGCCAACAGCTGCTCTTGAGTGACCCGCTGTGCGTGGTGGCCGGGCCGGGCTTTAGCGGCGAGTTAAGTGCGGCGCGTTATTTGGCTGCCGAGCACATTGCGGTGACGTCACGGCGGCGCGGGATCTGCGTGGAAGACCTGGCGTTAGCGCGGCAGGGTTTGGCGCGACAGGTGCGGCAGCGTTGTCAGCATTACCTGTCGGCGGCTTTGTTGGTGGCACAGAGTGAGTGGTTGCTGACTATGCCGAGGCGTTACGCCGAGCTGATCAATGCCGGCTTGCCCAATCGTTTGCTCGATTTGCCGCTGGCACTGGCGCCGGTGAACCTCAATCTTTATTGGTCGATGCAGGTCGAAAATCAGGCAGGGCATGCTTGGTTGCGTGAGCAGATGCTGGCGTTGGCCGGCCGTCGCTCGGCGGCGGTTTAGCTGCGCCGCTCAACGATATAGCGCGCTAAGTCGCGCAGCGGCTCGGCGGCCTGGTCGAACGGGCGCAGGGCATGCAGGGCCTGGTCGCGCAACTCTAGGGCATAGGCCTTGGCAGCATCGAGGCCGAGCAGGGCCGGGTAGGTGGGTTTGTCGTGCGCTTGGTCCTTGCCTTGGGTTTTGCCCAGGGTGGCTGTGTCGCTTTCCACATCGAGGATGTCGTCTTGCACTTGAAACGCCAGGCCAATGGCGCGGGCGTAAGTGTGCAAAGCCTTCAGCGCGTGCTCGTCAGCCTGGCCGCTAGCGAGTGCGCCGAGTTGCACGCTGGCCTCTATTAATGCGCCGGTCTTGTGCCGGTGCATGGTTTCCAGTGCGTTCTGATCGAGGATTTTGCCGACCGAACCTAGGTCGATGGCCTGGCCACCGACCATCCCGGCCGGGCCGGCAGCACGCGCTAGGGCGCTGAGCATGGTCAGGCGTATTTCGGCATCGAGTGGGTTGTGTGTGGCGTCGGCGAGCACTTCGAAAGCCAGGGCCTGCAAACCGTCGCCCGCGAGAATCGCACAGGCTTCATCGAACGCTTTATGGGTGGTTGGCTGGCCGCGGCGCAGGTCGTCGTCGTCCATCGCCGGCAGGTCGTCGTGTACTAATGAATAAGCGTGGATCAGCTCCAGCGCACAGGCCGCGGCATTAGCGCGTTCTGGCGCGCCGCCGAGGGCTTCACAGGCCGCGTAGGCGAGCAGCGGACGCACGCGTTTGCCGCCATTGAACAGGCTGTAGCGCATGGCCGCGTAAAGGCGTTCAAGTTCCGCGCGCGGGCTGCTCAAGAGGCTTTCCAGGGCAGCATCGACGCGGCCTTGGCAGAGGCCCTGGTAGGTCGCAATCATGCCTGTTGATCCGCGTCGAAGGGAGCTTCCTCCAGCTCACCGTCGCGCTCCATAAGAATTTGCACTTTCTGTTCAGCCTGAGCCAAGGCGGTCTGGCAGTCACGGGTCAGGCGCACGCCTTGCTCGAAGGCGGTCAGCGAGTCTTCCAGCGACAGTTCGCCGTTTTCCAAGCGCTCGACCAAGCTTTGCAGGTCGGTCAGGGATTGCTCGAAGTTGAGCGCAGCTTTTTTACGGGCAGCCATGGCGAGTTTCTCGGGGTAGAACGGGGAAGTGTAACCGGCGCGACACTAGCAGAGCAGGGCCGTACGGGCAAATTTGTGGGCTTTAAATTGGCTCTGTGAGCGTTCGATGGCGCATGCAGCAAACGCCATGCTGGCGCTGAGCACCGCCAAATTCAAAAGGCACTTGTATGCCTGTTCGGGGCTAATTGAACGCCAGTTGGCGAGGGCGATATTCTGATCTTGTAGGACGACAGGGGATTTAATTGTCGTTATGGTTGGGCGCAAGCAACCTGACCCCCTTTTCCTCAAAGCTAAAAATAAGGACTTGAGATGTCGATGAAGATGCGAGCAGCAGGCGGTTTATTCACCATGACTGTTGGCCTGCTGCTGAACGGATGCGCGCAGACTGCCAGTACGCCAATCGAGGCTGCAAACGACTCATTCAAGCAGGAAAAACGCGCCTATATCGGGCGCGCCCAAGACCTGTACGACCTGTCGCCGCTGTATCAGCCAGACACTTACCGCAATATGGATCAGCTGTATTTCACTCGCGACGTTGCGCGGGGAGAGCAGGTGTACCCTTTACCGCAGAAGCCAAATATTGACGTCACCTATCAAGCTGACGGTGCCAAGCAAACGGCTGATGACTTTATGCGCCGCAACCATGTGGGCGGGGTATTAATCATCAAAGACGGCAACGTGGTGCTGGAAAAATATGGCCTGGGTAATGACGCCGATAGCCGTTGGACGTCATTCAGTGTGGTTAAGTCGATCTCGTCGACCTTGGTTGGCGCGGCCGTGCAGCAAGGTCATATCAATGTTAAAGCGCCGATAACCCAGTACCTGCCCGCGCTTAAGGGTGGTGCTTATGACGGCGTTACCGTGGAGCAGATGTTGCGCATGAGCTCTGGCGCAGACTGGAATGAAACTTACCGTGATCCTGCGTCTGATCGGCGCAAAATGTTCGAGCTGCAACTGTCGAACACGCCGGATGCATTGGTTAAGCAGCTGAGCCAACTTAAGCGCAAGTCGCCGCCCGGAACTGTTTTCAAATACAGCACAGGCGAGTCGCATTTGCAGAGTGAGTTGATTCACGCCGCGACGGGTATGACCACCAGCGATTACTTGTCCGACCGTATCTGGGCGCGCATGGGCATGGAGCAGCCGGCTTACTGGCAACTGGATGCACAAGCTGGCCAAGAAATCGGCAGCAGTGGTTTTTCTGCAACGCTGAAAGATTACGGGCGTTTCGGCCAGTTCATTCTTAATGATGGCGTTATCGACGGGGAGCGTATTCTGCCTAAGGGCTGGATGGATAAAGCGACCGAGGTAGACCCTGCGTCCTACCTAGCGCCGGGCAAGTTGTATGGTGGTGATTACATTCTCGGTTATGGCTACCAGTGGTGGTTGTTCCCTACTGGCAAAGCCGCGCGCGACCAGCATGATGGCGCCTTTGAAGCGCAGGGCATCTTCGGCCAGTTTGTCTACGTAAACCGTAAGGAAAACGTTGTAGCAGTGGTCTGGAGTGCATGGCCAGAGCCGGAGATGGACACGCGGGAGATGGAAACTTACGACTTTATCGCGGCTGCGATTAAAGCGTTGAAGTAAGCCTGCCGTCACTCACGGGCTAAACATAAAAAGGGGCAGGCCGAGAGGTCTGCCCCTTTTTATTGCGCCGCGATTGGGCACTGAAGCGGCGGCTGTGCAGGGCATTAGTAGCACCGACTCGGCGCTGGCGCATTGGACCGATTTACCTGGGCAGAAGCGTGGTCTGTCAGGGGTGATGGTCAGCCGCTCACGCCATAACCGTTCGCCACCAGCAACGCTAACAGTGGGATAACCAGCAGCAACAGCAGTTCCAAGCGAATCACTAGGACTACCAGGAGGCCCTGGCGTGCGCTGACCTGCGGTATTTCGCCGGCGTTGAGGCTGTTGCGCCAGTTGAGGAAGACAAAGGTCGGCAGCACGGAAATCAACCCGACCAAGATAAACAGCCCCACTTTGACGTGAAATAGGCTGTTGCCCAGGTAGTAGTCCAGGCCCTTGCCGTACACGAGCACGCGGGCCAGGCCGCTAAACAGCACCACGCCGGCGCAGATGCCGTAAGCGATATCGGTGATGATCAGGCTGCGTGCGCGGCGCAGATTCAGCGGCAGCTTGAATTGCACGTGTTCGATGCTTAACAGGGCGAACAGCAGGAAAACCGATAAGTAATGCAGGTAGGCGACAAGCGCTTGGCCCATTGTGGCGTCTCTTCACGTATTCAGTGGCTCAGCTGGCAAGCTCTACGCGGTTACGACCGTTGCCCTTGGCCTGATAAAGCGCTTGATCAGCACGGTTGAGAGTGTTGCTCAGGGCTTCCGGCGGGACACGCAGGGTTGCCCCGATGCTGATGGTCAGGTTGAGTTTTTGATCGTCTATTTCAAGCGGCTGATTACTCATGGCGCAGCGAACGCGCTCGGCAATGTGCAGCAGTTCATTCTCGTCATGCACGTGAAGTAGCACCACAAACTCCTCGCCACCGCTGCGTGTCACCACGTCCTGCGGGCGCACGGCGGCGTTGATGCGCCGCGCGGTTTCCCATAGCACCTGGTCGCCGGCGGCGTGGCCATGGTTGTCGTTAACCTTTTTGAAGTAATCCAGGTCGCAGAACAGCACGCCCAATTGCAGGCTTAAATCGTCTGCCTGTTGCTGGTGGCGCGGCAGGAAATGGTTGAGGCCCGCGCGGTTCCACAACTGGGTCAAGGGGTCGAGCATGACTTTGCGCTGCTCGCGGCTGAGCGCCGCCCGCAATTGTGCGGTCTGCTCATTGTCGTTGCGCAGCTTCAGGTAGCCCTCAACCAGTAAGGCCATGTCGTTAAACAGGCGCTGCTGTTTATCCGTGAGCGTCTGCGGTAACGGGTCGATCAGGCAGAGGGTACCCAGTGCTTGGCCTTCCTTGGAGAGCAACGGTCGTCCGGCATAAAAACGGATATGTGGGTTGTTGAGCACCAGCGGATTGTCGTGAAAACGCGGGTCGCTGTGGGTGTCTTCGACGATAAATGCCTGGGTGCCCAGAATCGCGTGGCCGCAGAAAGAGATCGCGCGTGATGTAGCGTCGGCATCCAGGCCGATGCGCGCTTTGAACCACTGGCGATCACGGTCGATCAGGCTGACCAATACGGTCTTGACCGCGAACACCTCACGCACTACCCGCACGAGGGTGTCCAGGTAAGGGTCGGCAGGCGTATCGAGTAAATCGTTATCGTCGAGGATCTGCTGGCGCAGCAGTTCATCGGCGGGCGTGTCAGGACTGAGCATGGAATGCACCTGGTGAGCTAGAAACGAACCATTGATCGGCCCGTGTCAGGCTGTAAGCATAGCCCCCTAGGCACAGGCTGCGTAGCCCCATAAAGCTGAGAAAAGCTAGCCACAAGCCCTGATTACCCAACGATTGCAGGGCCCAGGCCAGCGGTAAGCTGAGTAACAGGGCCAAGAGCATAGCGTTACGCATTTCCCGGGCGCGAGTGGCACCGATAAACAGGCCGTCGAGCAGGTAGCTCCAGACGGCGATCAGCGGCAGTAAAGCGAGGTACGGCAAGTAGGCAAATGCCGCCTCGCGCACCACCTCGATGTTGGTCTGCAAGCTGATAAACCAGTGCCCGCCGAGCAGGAAGAACAGGGCAAAGCCCAGGCTAGCGAGCAGCGACCAGCCGCCGGCGACGATCAGCGTTCGTCGCAGCGCATTGCGATCACGCGCGCCGAGAGCATGCCCACACAGCGCCTCTAACGCATGGGCCAGGCCATCGAGAGCATGTGCCACCAGCAACAGGCCATTAAGAAGCAGTGCGTTGGCTGCCACAGTTGCGTCCCCCAAGCGAGCGCCCTGTACGGTAATCAGGAAGAACACCGCCTGCAGCGCCAGTGTGCGGATAAATAGGTCTCGGTTGACCGTCAGCAAGGGCCGCCAGTTCAGCCAAAGGCGCAGTGCCGCCCAATTTAGCGTGCCGGCATAGGCACGCAAGGCGCGGCGCGCCAGGTACAGGCCAAGCAGTGCGCCACTCCATTCGGCTATCACCGACGCCCAGGCAGCTCCGGCTACGCCCCAGTGCAGGCCGAGGACAAACAGCAGGTCGAGGGCAACGTTGAGTAGGTTAGTGGTGAGCAGAATGGCCAGCGGGCCGCGGGCGTTTTGCGTCCCCAGTAGCCAGCCGACCAGCGCGTAGGTGGTCAGCGCAACGGGCAGGCCGAACAAGCGTATATGCAGGTAGCCACGCGCCAGCTCGTCGAGTTGTGCCGAGGGGTTCATCAGGCTCAATGCAGCGCTGCTCAAGGGGATGGCCAAACTGATCAGCAGTGCCGCCAGCAGCATGCCGAGCAGCAGACCTTGCACCAGTACTTGGCGTAGTGCGCCGCCATCATCACGTCCGGCCGCCTGGGCGCTAAAACCGGTGGTGCCCATGCGCAGAAAACCCACGGCCCAGGTCAGCAGGGTGTACAGGCTGCCGCCCACGGCAACGGCAGCCAGTTGGTGGGCGTGCGGCAAATGGCCGATGACCGCGCTGTCGACTAACGCCACCAGTGGCACCGAGAGGTTACAGAGAATCATCGGTGCAGCCAGCGCCCACATCCGCTTATGGGTGGGGGCGTGCTGCCAGGCTTCGCGTATGGCGGTTATCAATGCTGTTCTCGGTCGGTCATTAAAATACCTGCAACTGAATGCGCAGGCGCGTGTCACAGGCGTGCTATTAAACACTGATCGACTGGGGCGCGCTGATGAGCGCGTTTTGCGCACGCACACTTAGTTGTCGCTAAGTGCCTCGGCTATAGTAGCAACCCTCTGCACCTATCCCCTGTTGGAGCCCGCAATGCCGAAGAATGGACTGCTTCTGGCACTTGTCCTGAGCCTGCTCAGTGCCTGTGATTCATCCGCCCCCGAGCCTGCCGAAGTGACGGCGACCCAAGCCACTCCGGTGAGTGATGAGACGGCCAAGCCGGCGCTCGACCTTAAGGCATTGGCCGAGCGTTATGCCGGGCGCGAACTGAGCGTGGTGGATGTCTCGGAAGTGCAGCTGGAAGGCGCGAGCACCCTGTCGATCAGCTTTTCAGTGCCGCTCGACCCCGAGCAGAAACTCGCCGAGCGCTTGCACCTGGTCGACAGTAAAAGCGGCAAGGTTGATGGCGCCTGGGAGCTGGCCGACAACCTGATGGAAGTACGCCTGCGCCACCTGGAGCCGCAGCGTAAATTAGTGCTGACGGTGGATGCCGGGCTGCTCGCGCTGAATGGTGAGCGCCTGGCTGACGAACAGGTGAGTCGCCTGGAAACCCGTGACCTACAAGCCAGCGTCGGCTTCGCCAGCCGCGGCTCCTTGCTGCCTACGCGTCTGGCCGAAGGCCTGCCGGTGATTGCCCTGAACGTCGACAAGGTGAATGTCGAGTTCTTCCGCATCAAACCCGAATCACTGCCGGCCTTCCTCAACCGCTGGGGGCGTTCGAGCAACATGGATAACTGGGAGTCGCGCAGCCTGCTGCCGATGGCCGACCTGGTCTACGGCGGCCGCTTCGACCTCAACCCGGCGCGCAACACCCGTGAAACCCTGCTGCTGCCGATTGCCGGTTTGGAACCCTTCAAGCAACCCGGTGTTTACCTGGCGGTGATGCGCGAGGCCGGTAGCTACAACTACTCACAACCCGCCACACTATTCACCTTAAGTGATATCGGCCTGTCGGCACGGCGTTATCAGAACCGTCTGGACGTATTTACTCAAGCCCTGGCCGGCGGCGATGCCCTCGGCGACGTGCGCTTGGAAATTCTCAATGGTGAGGGCCAGGTGCTGGCAGAAGGCGAGACCGACAGCGCCGGCCATGCTGAACTGCCGCTGCCGGCCAAGGCCGAAGTGCTGCTGGCCCATCAGGGCGAGCAGACCAGCCTGCTGCGCCTCAACAGCTCGGCGTTGGATCTGGCTGAGTTTGATATCGCCGGACCTGTCGCCCATCCCTTGCAGTTCTTTGTGTTCGGCCCGCGTGATTTGTATCGCCCGGGCGAAACCGTGCTGCTCAATGGCCTGTTGCGTGATGCCGATGGTCGCGCGCTAAAAGCCCAGCCGGTAAATGTTGAAGTGCGCCGCCCAGATGAGCAGGTCAGCCGTAAATTCGTCTGGCAGGCCGATGACGCTGGCCTGTATCAGTACCAGCTACAACTGGCTGATGAAGCCCCGACTGGGCGCTGGCAGCTGCTGTTTGAACTGGGTGATGGCAAGCCGCAATTGTATGAATTCTCTGTGGAAGACTTCTTACCAGAACGCATGGCGCTGGAAATCAAAGGCAGTGAAGAACCTTACACTCCAGCGGAAAATGCACAGTTCGAGGTCACTGGGCGCTACCTTTACGGCGCGCCGGCGGCGGGTAATCGCCTTAGCGGTCAACTGTATGTGCGGCCGCTGCGTGAGGCGGTGGCCAGCCTGCCGGGCTACCAGTTTGGTTCGGTTACTGAAGAAGAGTTGAGCGAGGACATCGAGCTGGATGAAACCAGCCTGGACGAGCAGGGCAACGCCAGCCTGGACATCGAAAGCCGTTGGGCTGATGCCAAGTCGCCGCTGCGTTTGATCCTGCAAGCCAGCCTGCAGGAGTCTGGTGGTCGTGCGATTACCCGACGGCTGATTCAGCCGGTATGGCCGGCTGAGCGTCTGCCTGGCGTGCGCGGCCTGTTCGACGGCGAGGAAGTGGATGCCGACAGCCTGGCTGAATTCGAAGTGCTGGTGGCCGACGCGGCCGGCAACAAGCTGGCGGCGGAGCAACTCAGCGTGCGCCTGATTCGTGAGCGCCGCGACTACTTCTGGAACTTCTCCGAGAGCGATGGCTGGAGCCATAACTACAACGAAAAATTCCTCACCCTTAACGAGGAAACGCTCGAAGTTGCCGCTGGCGGCACCGCTAAAATCAGCTTCCCAGTGGAGTGGGGCCCGTACCGCGTTGAGGTTGTCGATGCGCAAACCGGCCTGCTCAGTAGTCTGCGTTTCTGGGCCGGTTACCGCTGGCAGGATAACGCCGACGGCGGCGCAGTGCGGCCGGATCAGGTCAAGCTGGCGCTGGATAAACCGGCGTATGTCGACGGCGAAACCGCTCAGGTCACCGTTACCCCGCCTACCGCAGGCAAAGGCTACTTGATGGTGGAATCCAGCGACGGTCCATTGTGGTGGCAAGAGGTTGATGTGCCTGCCGAGGGCAAAACCTTCGCCATCCCGATTGCTAAGGACTGGGCGCGGCATGACCTGTATGTCAGCGCCTTGGTGATCCGCCCCGGTGAGCGCAAGAGCAATGCCACGCCTAAGCGTGCGGTTGGCCTGCTGCACCTGCCATTGGAGCGCGCGCCGCGCAAACTGGCGCTGACGTTAACCGCCGCAGAGAAAATTCGGCCCAACCAGCCGCTCACCGTCAAGGTGCGGGTGCGTAACGCCGATGGCAGCATGCCTAAGCACGCACAGGTGCTGGTGGCAGCGGTGGATGTTGGCATCCTCAATATCACCGAGTACGCCACGCCCGATCCCTTTGCCAACTTCTTCGGCCGCAAGGCTTATGGCGCGGATCAGTTGGATATCTACGGGCAGCTGATCGAAGCCGGTCAGGGCCGAGTGGCTAAGCTGGCCTTCGGTGGTGATGCGGCGCTGGCCGCGGGCGGTAAACGCCCGGACACCAGCGTGCTGATCGTCGCGCTGCAGAGCCAGCCATTGGCGCTGAACGAGCAGGGTGAAGGCGAAGTCAGCCTGGCTATTCCCGACTTCAATGGCGAACTGCGCCTGATGGCGCAAGCCTGGACCGATGAGCATTACGGTATGGGTGAAGGCAAAACAGTGGTCGCTGCACCGCTGATTGCTGAGCTGTCAGCGCCGCGCTTTTTGGCCGGTGGCGATGAAACCACCCTGGCTCTGGACCTGAATAACCTGTCCGGTCGTGAGCAAACGCTCGATGTGCAACTGAGCGCCGAAGGCCAGCTGCGGCTGGCGCAAAGTCCGGGTGTGGCGGTTGCACCTATTACCTTGGCCGATGGTCAGCGGACCATTCTGCGCATTCCCGTAGTGGCGCTGGGTGGCTACGGCAAGGGGCAGATCAAGGTCAGCGTCAATGGCCTGGAGTTGCCTGGCGAAACGTTACCTCCGTTCAGCCGTGAGTGGCAACTCGGCATCCGTCCAGCCTATCCCGCACAGTTGCAGCACTTCCGTGCGGTACTCAAGGACGAGCCTTGGTTACTGCCGGCCGATGCCTTGAGTGCCTTCGAGTCTGCCGGCCTGGAAGCGCGCCTGGCGATTTCCAGCCGACCGCCGCTGAATCTTGGCGAGCAAATTCGCGCGCTCAAAGCGTATCCCTATGGATGCCTAGAGCAGACCACCAGCGGCTTGTACCCGTCGCTCTACGCCGATGCGGCCACGCTAAAACGCTTGGGCGTGGAAGCTGAGCCTGACGAGCAGCGTAAACGCGCTATCGAACTGGGCATCGAGCGTTTGCTGAGTATGCAGCGCTACAACGGCAGCTTCGGCCTTTGGGGGGCGGACGGTGATGAAGAATATTGGTTGACCGCTTATGTCAGCGACTTCCTTCTGCGCGCCCGTGAGCAAGGCTTCGGCGTGCCGGAAGAAGCGCTGAAAAAAGCTAACGAACGCCTGCTGCGCTACCTGCAGGAGCGTCAGCTGATTGAGGTCAACTACAGCGATAACGCCAACCATAGCCGTTTTGCTGTGCAAGCCTATGCCGCTTACGTGCTGGCGCGCAGCCAACAGGCACCGCTCGGCGCATTACGTAGCCTGTATGAGCGTCGTAGCGATGCGCTGTCTGGCTTACCTCTGGTGCACTTGGCCGTGGCCCTGCAGAAGATGGGCGACCAGCCGCGTGCCGATGAGCTGCTGACTGCCGGTCTGGCCCGTGGTCGCGAGAGCAACACCTGGCTGGCGGATTACGGCAGCCCGCTGCGCGATCAGGCGCTGATTTTGGCGCTGCTGGAAGAGCACGACCTGGCGAGCGATCGTCGTGAACAGCGCCTGTTCAACTTGGCTGATGAAGTGGCTGGGCAGCAGTGGTTATCCACTCAGGAGCGCAACTCGCTGTACCTGGCTGGGCGCAACCTGCTGAGCACGCCAGAGCCGAGCTGGAGTGCGCAGTTGCAAAGCGCCAGTTTGGCCTTCGAACTGAGCAAGGCTCAATCGGGGCTCAAGTTGGAGGGGCGCGATCTGGCGGCACCGCTGAGCATCAGCAACTCGACGAGCAAACCGGGAGATACGCCGCTTTATCAGCAGCTGACCTTATCCGGTTATCCGAGCCAAGCGCCTACAGCCGGCGGCGAAAACCTCAGCATCTACCGCGAATACTTGGGTATGGACGGGCGTAAGCTCGACCTGAGCAACATGCGCAGTGGCGAGCTGGTGCTGGTGCACCTGGCCGTGTCCGCCAAGCAACGGGTGCCGGATGCCCTGGTGGTCGACCTGCTACCCGCGGGCCTGGAGTTAGAGAACCAGAACCTGGCGCAAAGCGCGGCCAGCTTGGACGACGCCAGCAGCGCGGTAAAAGAGTGGCGTGAATCGATGCAGAACGCCGCGATCAAGCACCAGGAGTTCCGCGGTGATCGCTACGTCGCAGCCGTGGATATAAACGGCTACGACACCACCCACCTGCTGTACTTGGCCCGTGCCGTCACCCCCGGCAGCTACCGCGTACCGCCCCCGCAGGTGGAGTCGATGTACCGGCCGAACTGGCAGGCACTGGGCGAAACCCCAGGGCGCCTCATCGTCAAGGAGCGCTAGAGCCAAGCTCGGTTTGCTGCGCGTGGCGATGCCGCGTTAACAGCGGTCTCGCTTCAGCTCGCGCGATCCGAAACAGGCCCTTAGCGCACACAAGGCCCGCCATGGTGGCAGGCCTTGTTGTTTATCATGTACTTCTTAGCTGATCAGGCCGCTTAGCAACCACAACCCCAACAGCAGCCAGATAACTCCGGCGATGATTGAGCGGCGGATAAAGGCGCGCACCGCCAGGTAGAGCAACCACAGGCCGGTCACCAACACCACGATGCTGAGCAATGACGGCGTCACTCCCAACGCCTTGGACATGCCCGTGATAAAACTGCTGACCGCGCCGCCGAGCATGCCGAAAAAGCCGCTCATACCCTCGATGATAAAGCGGATCGCCGAGCCGACGGCTTCGCCAAGGGATTCAAAAAAACCTTCTACAGCCATAATTTCTGTTCCAAACGAGCGTATGTGATGGTTGCTGCGCGTCAGTGTGCCAGCCATTTGGCAGAATGGCAGCGCTGTTAGTGGGGCGAGCCGCTGATTGGCAGAACACCCTCGCGATGCAAGGAAGGGATCACGCATGACCCGCGTTAAACAGTTCTACCTGTTGGCCCTGTGTGTTTGGCGTCACCGACTTTGCTCGCTGCTGCGCCGCACCTGGCTGTGGCTGCCGCTGTGCTTGGTGGGAGTGCTAGCGCTAGGCGATCGGTTATTTCCGTTGCCTTTACCGGCCGATGACCTGGCCCGCGTGGTGTTGGCCGAGGACGGCACGCCGTTGTGGCGCTTTGCCGATCATGACGGCGTATGGCGTTACCCGGTCAGTCCTGCCGACGTGTCGCCTTATTACTTAGAGGCGCTGCTGACCTACGAAGACCGTTGGTTCTACCAGCATCCGGGGGTTAACCCGCTGGCGCTGGGCCGCGCTGCCTGGCAGAACCTTAGCGGCGGGCGGGTGCTGTCGGGCGGCAGCACGCTGTCGATGCAGGTGGCGCGGTTGCTCGATCCGCATGCGCGTAGTTATCCCGGCAAGCTCAAGCAGCTGTGGCGTACGCTGCAGCTGGAATGGCACCTGTCCAAGGCTGAAATTCTCACCCTGTACCTCAATCGCGCACCCTTTGGCGGCACCTTGCAGGGCGTAGCAGCGGCCAGTTGGGCTTATCTGGGTAAGTCGCCACGGCAGCTGACCCGCGCCGAAGCAGCGCTGCTCGCGGTTCTGCCGCAAGCGCCGAGCCGTTTGCGCCCGGACCGCCACCCCGCGCGGGCCCAGGCGGCGCGAGACAAAGTGCTGCAGCGCCTGGCTAATTTTGCCGTATGGCCGCAAGCGACGATCAACGATGCGCTGCAGGAGCCGGTGCTGCTGGCACCGCGCCAGGCTCCGCGACTGGCGCCATTGCTGGCGCGCCGGCTGAATACCCCCGGCAGCCCACCACTGATTCGTACCACCCTTGATGCTGCGTTGCAGCGGCGCCTGGAAGACCTGCTGCTGGGCTGGCGCGCACGCTTGCCGGAGCATACTTCGGCGGCGATTCTGGTGGTCGAGCAGCCGAGCATGGCAGTGCGTGCTTATTTAGGCTCGGTGGATATCGGCGATGCCAAGCGCTTCGGTCATGTCGACATGATCAGCGCCGTGCGTTCGCCCGGCTCAACGCTCAAACCGTTCCTGTATGGCATGGCGCTGGATGAGGGGTTGATCCACTCCGAATCCTTGCTGCAGGACGTGCCGCGCCGTTACGGCGATTACCGGCCGGGTAACTTTTCCAGTGGTTTCAGTGGTGCGGTGTCTGCCAGCCAGGCCCTGGCCACCTCGCTCAACTTGCCGGCTGTGCAGCTGCTGGAAGCCTACGGGCCGAAGCGTTTTGCCGGCGAGTTACGCAGCGCCGGCGTGCCCTTGTTGTTGCCACCGCTAGCCGAGCCCAATCTGGCATTGATTCTTGGGGGTGCCGGCAGCCGGTTGGAAGATTTGGTCAGTGGTTACAGTGCCTTTGCCCGTGGTGGCAAGGCCGCGCGGCTGCGCTTTCAGCCGCAGCAGAGGCTGCATGAGCGGCGATTACTGTCGTCTGGCGCCGCCTGGGTTGTACGGCGCATTCTCAGCGGTCAGGCGCGGCCGGACCGTGACCCGCGCGCGCATCTGGTGCAGCGCCCCAGTCTGGCCTGGAAGACCGGCACCAGCTATGGCTTTCGTGATGCCTGGGCGATTGGTGTAGCGCCACGCTATTTGATCGGTATCTGGATTGGGCGACCGGACGGCACGCCGGTGCCGGGGCAGTTTGGCCTGGCTTCAGCCGCTCCGTTGCTGCTGCAGGTGCATGATTTGCTGGTTAACCGCGATAGCCAGCGTGGCATTGGCCTGCCGATTGATCCGCAACCCAGCTCAGTCGGTGTGGCCGCAATCTGCTGGCCACTAGGGCAACCCATGGACAGCAGCGACCCCAACTGTCGCCGCCAACGGTTTGCCTGGACCCTGGATGGCACCACGCCGCCGACCCTGCAAGCGCTGGATCAGCCGCTGGGTCTCGGCTTAGAGGCGCGAATCTGGGTCAATTCAGCAGGGCTGCGCGTCGATGCCAGCTGCCCTGACGCCACTTCGCAGCGGCTGGTCTTGTGGTCCGCGCCACTGGAACCCTGGCTGCCACGCCGCGAGCGGCGCAGTGCGCGCCTGCCAGCAATTGATCCACAGTGCCCGCCGCAGCATGTGGCCGTGGCGGCGCCGCTGTCGATTGTCGGCGTGCGTGACGGTGACCGCTTGCGGCGCCCGGCCGGCAGTACTGAGGCGCTGCGTTTGCGCTTGTCGGCCCTGGGCGGCAGTGGCCGGCGCTGGTGGTTTGTCGACGGTCAACCGGTTGCTGAGACCAGCGCTGAGGCGTCGCTCAGCCAACGCTTTGAGCGTGCAGGCCACTACCAGCTCAGTGTGCTCGATGAAAGTGGGCAGACCGCCCAGCTGAGCTTCAGCCTGCAGAACTAAAATCTAAGTGCAGCTGACCCGTGACTGCGTCGTTCAAGGTATTCCAGCGGTGCAGGGGCGGTACCTTATGAGCCTATTAAAGCCGCCAGGCAGGGCAGCCGATAGCGGTTATACGTCGGCAGGAAATTGAATTTGTATACAAAACTGTATTCAATTGTTTTCTTCCAATAATAACTAAAAGGTAACCTTCATGGGCTTGTGGAAACGCAGCATTCAGTGGCAACTGATTCTCAGCATGGGCGCAGCCCTGCTTGTCAGCATTCTGATCGTGGTGGGCGTTTACTCCGCAGTGGTTAATCGCTTAAGCGAACGGTTTTTGCTCGAAGAGGCGTTGCCGGCCAAGGTGTTGGCGATTCGTAATGACCTAGAGCGGATGCTAACGGCGCCGATCACGGCCAATGCCGGGATTGCCGCCAACGTTTTTATTCAGGACTGGCTGGGTGCCGGCGAAGACCCGGCACTGCGTGATACCGTCGCGCGTTACCTCGAGGGTGTGCGCCAGCAGCAGAATGCCCTGACCACCTCGGTTGCCGTATTGGAAAGCGGTAATTACTTCACTGGTGATGGTCTGAGCCGGGTGATCAACCGTAATCAGGTCGAAAATCAGTGGTTCTACAGGCTGGTCGACGGCAGCCGTGATCAGGTTATGGAAGTCGATATCGACAAAGCCACCCGCTTGCCGACGCTGTTTATCAACCAGCGAATCAAGCAGGGCGGCAAAGTGCTTGGCGTTGCCGGGTTGGGGTTCAGCCTGAAAGCCATGTCTGAAATGATTCGTGATTTTCGCTTTGGCGAGCGCGGTCAGGTTTTTTTGACCGACGCCCAGGGTGTTATCAAGGTGCATCCGCAGGCTGAGTTGAGCGGCAGTGGCAGCCTCGCCGCGTTATTCGGTCAAGAGCCGGCCAAGCAACTGTTGAGCAGCGAGGGCACGGCGGTACGCTTCGAGCGTGACGGTGAGGCCTTTCTGGCGCTGACGCAGAAGCTCAGCAGCATCGACTGGCTGCTGGTGAGTGAAGTGCCAGAGGCAGAAATCTATGCTGAGGCGCACCAAGCGCTGTTTATGACCAGCGCTATCGGTGTGGGTGTGGCGCTGTTTTGTCTAGGCCTAGTGGTGCTGCTGGCGCGCGGTTTGGTGCGGCCGATCCGCCAGGTGACCACGGCGTTAGTGGAAATTGGTGGAGGCGGCGGTGACCTGACTCGGCGCCTGGATGAGTCGCGTGAAGATGAGTTGGGCGATCTGGCACGCGGTTTCAATCGCTTTATCGGTGGCCAACGCAACTTGATCAGTGCAGTACTGGCAACCAGCGAGCGTTTGCGTGCCGCAGTCGGCCAGGTGGCACAGGTGGTCGACAACACGGCTGGGCGCTCCAGCCAGCAGCAAGAAATGACCGATATGGTGGCCACTGCTGTGCATGAGATGGGCCTCACTGTGCAGGAAATCGCGCGCAATGCCAGCAGTGCGGCGCAGGCTTCGCAAGCCGCGCGCAGCGAGGCACAAGGCGCACGCAAGGAAGTCGGCCAGTCGATTGGTCATATCGAGAGCATGTCCACCGACATTGGCGATGCGGCGGTTGCCGTGAGCGAGTTGGCCGAGCAGGTAGCCTCCATCGATCAGGTATTGGCGGTGATTCGCGGCATTTCCGAGCAAACCAATCTACTGGCACTCAACGCCGCTATCGAAGCGGCGCGCGCCGGTGAAATGGGCCGTGGCTTTGCCGTGGTGGCCGACGAGGTGCGCACCTTGGCGAGCCGCACACAAAGCTCCACCGATGAAATTCAGCAGATGATTCAGCGCCTCAAGCAGGGCGCGGAAACGGCCGTAACGTCCATGCATGCCGGGCAAAATGCGACGGGTACCGGTGTTGCTGCCAGCCAGCGAACCGGGCAGTCGCTCAGCGCCATTACTGAACAGATTGAACGCATCAGCGACATGAACACCCAAGTGGCCACCGCCACTGAAGAACAGTCGTCGGTAACTGAAGAAATCAACCGCAACGTGCAGGGCATCGCTGACCTGGCACATGCCACCGCCGGTGAGGTCTTGGTGTGTAAAGAGGACTGCAAAACCCTGCGCGGCCTGGCAGATGATCTGGCCAAGCAGATGGGTAGCTTCCGCCTTTAAGCAGGCTCTATCCCTTGTTGACTGTTGTCGCACCCGCAGGTGTGACAACAGTCAACGGGCGAGTAACCGGCGGCCTGCGCATGAGGCCGGATCAGGCCAGCTCCAGGCGGTTACGACCTGCCGCCTTGGCTTGATAGAGCGCATCATCGACACGTTTGAAGAATCCTTCAGCGCTGCTGTCGCGTTGTGTGTCGTAACAGCCCACACCCAGGCTGGCGGTCAGCGGCAGGGTCGCGCCCGTTACATCAAAGCCTTCACGTTCCAGCGCCTGACGAAACTGCTCAGCGAGCAAGCGCGCCTGCTCCAGCGGGGTATTGGGCATTAGAATGCCGAACTCTTCGCCGCCCAAGCGCAGCAGGGTGTCACTGTCGCGACGGAAGTTCTGGCGCATGCGCTCGGCAAAGTCGCTCAGACAACGGTCGCCACAGGTATGGCCGAACTCATCATTGATCCGTTTAAAAAAATCGATATCCAACAGCACCAATGACAGCGGCTGACTTTGCCGCTGAGCGTTTGCGAGCATCACGGGGAACAAGCTGTTGAATTGATAACGGTTGCCCAGCTGCGTCAGGCTATCCGTTCGGCTGAGCTGATCGAGACGCTCGCGCTGGTCGAGCAACTGCAGTTCCAGCGTCAGAGTGCTGCGGTACTCGCGGTGGCTGCGATTGAGCGCCAACAGCAGGTAACTCAGGTAGAACCCAAGGGTAATTACAATGGCGTAATGCGCCTGCCAATCCAGTGCCAGGCTAAACAGACCCGGTAGGTAAATCAGTAGCAGGGCCAGGATCGCGTGGCGTTTACGCATCGAGAAGGTGAACGTCAGCGCGGTACTGAAGGCAATCGTGCTAAGGGTGGCAATCATCGTCGAATTGCTAAACAACGGCTGTGTCTGCACCAGTGCATGGGCCATGCCCCAGGCCAGCGCGGTGCTGAGGATTAGCAGCCAATGATGATTGAGCCAGCGGTTTAGCGCGGCAGGCGTTTGCTCGTCTGGCAGACGATGCAGCAGGCGCAGCGCCAGCAGCAGCGCGAAAATGACCGTGCCGACCAGTCCGGTGGCCAACAGCGCCACCGGATCATTGCTGAACGCCCAGGTGAGCAGCCAGGCGATCAGGTAGTAAATGCCCCCCAGCGGTGTGCGGGTGCGCGTGTCTTGGGCTTCGCGCCAGAGTGCGAAAACCTGAGGCTGGCGGGGGACGTAAGACTCGGTCATGGTCTGTGATCACAAAATCGACGTGATTACAGGATAACCCGTAAATCGTGGAAAAATATCAAAGTGCCAGCACAAAATGTCTACGGCCTGCCGCTGCACGCCGACATAGCGGCCGCGTACAGGCCGCTATGTCGGGCTATTAGCGCAGAATCAGCAGCGCGCTGTTGCTAGTGCGCAGCAGGGTGCTGGTGGTGCTGCCGACTAGGAACTGGCGAATCCGCGAGTGGCCGTAAGCGCCCATGGCCAGCAGGTCGATGCCCTGTTCGAGTTGGTAGGCGTGCAGCGTAGGCTCCACTTCTCCTGCGCGAATGACCTGGTGCACTTCACTGGCCGAGCCTTCTATCACCCGTGCAGCGGCTTTCAGCTGTTCCCTGGCATCACTGGTGTCGGCGCCGATCATCACCAGGTGGCACGGCAGGTCTTTAAGCAGTGGGCTGGCGGCGATCATTTCCAGGCTCTTGCGCGCCGTAGCGCTACCGTCATAGGCCAGCATGTAACTTTGCGGCGCTTTGAACTCGCCGCAGCTGACCAGGATCGGCCGGTGCAGGGTGCGAATGACGTTTTCCAGATGACTGCCGAGCAGTTGGTTGAAGCTGTCGCAGGTCTTGCCCTGGCGGCCGATGACCAGCAAGCGGATATCGGCTTCAAGCTCACTCAGGCACTCGACCAGATCCCCGTGACGCTGGCGCAACTGAGCCGGCTCGACGCCTTCGGTCTGCACCCGCTCACGTGCGGCCTCGAGCATCAGGCGACCTTGTTCCATGGCCAGGGTGTGGCGCTTCTGGTCCAGGCTGGCCAGTTCTTCGAGCAAATGCTCGCGGCTGCCCAGACCAATAGCGCCGGACAGATCCGGCTGGGTTGGGTACTGCACCTCATCCAGCACGTGCAACAGGGTCAGCGGCGCGCTGAGGCGTTGGCTGGCCCATGCCGCGTAATCACAGACCGCGCGGGTGGAGTGCGAACCATCAATGCATGCCATTACTTGGGTCATAACACCTTCCTTTTAGTGGCCCGACAGCAGGTCGGTAGCGTTGTCCTTATCGTGCACACCAAAGCGGTCGACTATGGTGGCACTGGCTTGATTTAGACCCAGCACTTCAACCTCGGTGCCTTCACGGCGCAGCTTGAGCACCACCTTATCCAGGGCGGCAACAGCGGTGATGTCCCAGAAGTGCGCGCGGGACAGGTCGATGGTGACCTTGCTCACGGCGTCTTTGAAGTCAAAGGCGTTAACGAATTTATCCGCAGAGCTGAAGAAAACCTGGCCCACCACGGTGTAGGTGCGCTGGCCAGCATCGCTGTCGGCTTGCGAGTTGATATAGAGGAAGTGGCCGATCTTGTTGGCAAAGAACATCGCTGCCAGCAGCACGCCGACAAACACGCCATACGCCAAGTTGTGGGTATAGACGGTCACGGCCACGGTGGCGAGCATGACGATATTGGTGGAGAGCGGGAATTTCCTCAGGTTACGGATCGAATCCCAGCTGAAGGTGCCGATCGACACCATGATCATCACGGCCACCAGCGCGGCCATGGGGATCTGGCTGACCCAGTCACTGAGAAAGACCACCATCAGCAGCAGCACCACACCGGCCACCAAGCACGACAGGCGACCACGGCCGCCGGATTTCACGTTGATCACCGATTGGCCGATCATCGCGCAACCGGCCATGCCGCCGAGCAGGCCGGAAGCGATATTGGCCACGCCCTGACCTTTGCATTCGCGGTTTTTATCGCTGCTGGTATCGGTCAGGTCATCGACGATGGTGGCGGTCATCATCGACTCCAGCAGGCCGACCACGGCCAGTGCGGCGGCGTAGGGGAAGATGATGCCGAGGGTTTCCAGGTTCAGCGGCACTTCTGGCCAGAGGAAGATTGGCAAGGTGTCCGGCAGTTCGCCCATGTCTCCCACGGTGCGGATATCCAGGCCGAAATACATGGCCACGGCGGTCATCGACAAGATGCACACCAATGGCGAGGGGATCAGCTGGCCGATTTTCGGCACATAGGGGAACAGGTAGATGATGCCCAGGCCAGCAGCGCACATGGCGTAGACGTGCCAGGTGACGTTGGTCAGCTCGGGCAGCTGCGCCATAAAAATCAAAATTGCCAGGGCATTAACGAAGCCGGTGACCACCGAGCGCGAGACAAAGCGCATCAAGCTGCCGAGCTTGAGGTAACCGGCAAGAATCTGCAGCACGCCGGTCAGCAGCGTGGCGGCCAGTAGATATTGCAGGCCGTGCTCCTTAACTAGCGTGACCATCAACAGGGCCATGGCTCCCGTAGCGGCGCTGATCATGCCAGGACGGCCGCCAACAAAGGCGATCACCACGGCGATACAGAACGAGGCATACAGGCCGATTTTAGGGTCGACCCCGGCAATGATCGAGAAGGCTATGGCTTCTGGGATCAGCGCAAGCGCCACTACCAGACCGGCGAGCACATCGCCGCGGATATTAAAGAACCAGGTGTTTTTCAGGCTTTGTAGCATCGTGGGTTCCAAAGGCTGGAGTCCGCAGGTGCACGCAAGGGCAGGGCGGAGGGCTAATAAAAACGGGATGTATCGAGCGTAGCGCAGCCTTGTGGGGCGTGCGCATGAGCAACGCCGAGCGAGGCTTAAGCCTGCCGGGCTCTGCGCTAGCAGGGGGCGAAACGCTATGGCGGCGTAGGCAGCCAGCGTGATGGTTGGGCCAGTGTCATTGCGACCTGTCTCTATCCATTCAGGCGAAAAGGGCGGCCACCTTAACATACCGCGCCCTGGTCGACACCCTTACAGGCTGGGGCCTCTGGCCTAGCTGCGCCTGATTAGCCAGATGCCGGCGATGATCAACAGCAGGCCGCCAAGTTTGCCGGCGGTAATGGGGGCTTCGCGAAAACCAGCCCAGCCGAAGTGGTCCAGGGTCACGGCCATGCTCAGTTGCCCGGCGATTACCAGCACCATAAACAGCACCGCGCCGACCTTTGGCCCGGCAAAGGCGGCGGTAGCAATAAACATCACCCCGAGCAGACCGCCGCTCCAGTGCCACCAGGTCAGGCCTTTCAGCGCGCCAAGGCTGGGGATCTCGCGCTGTGCGAACACTAAAATCATCAGGGCCAAGGTGCCTACGGCAAAAGAGATCAGTGATGCGGCCAGAACGCTGGACACCTGTTTGGCCAGCTGGCCGTTGATGCCCGCCTGCAGCGGCAGGCAAGCACCGGCAACAAAAGGCAGGGCCAATAACCACCAGATCGGGGCGGGCATGAGTCTCTCCAGAGCAGGCAAAGCCAGTGAGTATGCCGCAAAAGTTGCCCGCTTAGTCAGCCGAGGCGCTGCCCGTGTTGACGGTTGTCGAGGGTAGCCTTTGTCGGCGCGGGCTTACCTGCGATACAGGCAATTGAAAACATCGCAGCCAATACCGCACCTACGGGTGAACAACACTCAATCGGCAGATGGCGATATGTAGCGGGGAGTCAGAGCGGTTTGCTGAACTGGATCAGCGCCACCCGCTGGTCCTTAGGATCACGCCGTTCGACCACTCCACTCAGGGCATAGCCAAGTTTTGGGTAGAGCAGCAGGCCAGCGCTGTTGGCGTTGAAGCATGACACCTGCATGCGCTTGGCGTGGTAGTGCTCGCGGGCCAGCTGTTCCATCACCGCGACCAAATAATGCGCGACGCCATGTCCGCGCGCCCAAGGTGCGACCATCAGGTTGCCAAGGGCGCAGTGGTCGTCGTACTGCCATTGATAGAAGTTGGCAAAGCCGGCGACCCGGCCATCGAGTAGCGCCACGTTACTGTCGCGGCGCTCGGCCATGGCGGCGGCCAGCTGGCCGATGCTCAGTGGCCAATTGGCCTTGGGGTAGCAGAAGAACAGCTCGTCGGCGTCTTGTGGAAAGCTGACGATCTCGGCCAAATCCACTGCTGCCGCAGGGCGATGGCTGAGGTATACGGTTGCGCTCATGCAGTCTCCTGTGGGGCGCTGTGCACTTAGACCCTGTTTCAGCGCCGCGTGGCCGTCGCGCCGCAGGCTATAAAAAGCGTCTCAGCGCGGTGGATATTGGCTTAGCACCTCGGCCACGGTGCTGCGAATCGAC
Source organism: Pseudomonas guineae (assembly GCF_900113745.1). Taxonomy (GTDB): domain Bacteria; phylum Pseudomonadota; class Gammaproteobacteria; order Pseudomonadales; family Pseudomonadaceae; genus Aquipseudomonas; species Aquipseudomonas guineae. Next base: position 78,957 of record NZ_FOQL01000004.1, read on the forward strand.
GCTTCGCGCTCACTGGGGCTGGGCTGGCGATTACGCAGCACCTGTTCGGCGCTGCCGCGCCAGACCAGCTTGTTGTCTTTGCCGTCGAGTAGATCAATCTGCAAGGTGCCGACCTGATAGTCGACGTTGCGGGTTTCGACGTAGCTCGGGCCACCCCAGAAGCCGCCACCCCATGGGTCGCCCCAGCTACCACCCACCTGTGTGCTGACCTGCTGCTGGCGGTTATCGACGATCAGCCAGACCTGCACCTTGAGGTCGCCCGGCGTGTGTGCAACAGCCTGGCGCAGGCCGCGCTGATCAAGCTGTTCACTAACCGCCGCGCGAATACGCTGGCTGGTGAGGTCGCTATTGATGCGTGGGTCATTGGGTTTGTATTGCACGTCGGGTTCCTGCCAGCTCCAGCTGCGGTAGGCAGCAAAGTCCCGGCTGGGATCAAAGTCGCGCTCCAACCTTGGCGTCTGGCAGGCACTGAGTAGGAGCATGAGGGGCAATAACAGCAGTGATGCACGCATGGTGTTCTCCGAATTAGTTCGGCGGATACGCCGTCAGGGCTTGTTGTATGGCGTTGCGCAGGGCCGCCGCGCGTTCACTCTGGGTGCCGCTGCTGAGGGTTTCGGCGCTGGCACTCCAAATCGGCTGGCCGTCTTGGCTGTCGAATAGGTCAATGCGCACCACTATCACCTCTTCGGTGTAGCTGCGCACCTGTGGCGTACTGCCCCACATGCCGTATGGGTCGCCATAACGGTTATTGCCGTAGCCGCCGCCATAATTTTCGCGAACCTCACGAATACGTTGCTCTAAACGCAGCTCGGCAGTGACCGTTAAATCGCTGCTCGCCCCGGCCCGGTAAGGACGCAGGCCACGCTGGTCGAGGGCGTTGCTCAGGGCTTCCTGCACCTGCTCGGAACTGGCCCAGGCTGTGCCCGCCGGCAAGCGCTGCCAGCTCCAGGTGCGGTAGCGGGCGAAGTCGCGAGGCGCGGCGGGGTAGGCGCTGCGATCCAGTTGCTGGACGGCATGCGTGGGTGCTGGTGGCAGTGGCTTGCTGACGGACTTGTAAGGGTTCTGGCTCTGGCAGGCCGCGAGGGTGGCCAGCAACAGTAAAACGCTGAGTTTGTGCATGTGCTGCCTCCAGAGCTATGAGAGTGAAATCAATGGGGTCGACAGATCCAGTGTAGATAACGGCCTAAACCGGCAAAGCTCGGGTGGCGACGGTAGGCCAGCTCCATTTCCAGCAAATCAATCAGCTCAGCTTTGGCCTGAAACGGCTGCGGCATGTAGTCATGGAACACCCGCACGCCACTCTGGCTTTCGACCTGCCAATTAAGCTCAAGTTGCGCCGCCAGCTCGCGCGGATCAAGCGGCATCTGCGGGGTCAGGCTCTGTTTTTCACCGGCGAACTCGGCTTTACGCAGTTTGCGGAAGTGGCCCTTGAGCAGGTTGCGGTAGATCAGCGCGTCCTTGTTGTAGAACGCCAGCGACAGCCAGCCACCTGGCGTGCACAGCTGGTGCAGCACCGGCAAAATACTGTGCGGCTCGGCCAGCCACTCCAGTACCGCATGGCAGATCACCAGGTCATAGGGTTGTTCAAGCTGGCCGAGCAGGTCCTGCCAGGGCGCCTGAATAAAGGTGGCCTGTTGCCCGGCGGCGGCAAAGCGTTCGCGGGCGCCGGCGAGCATGGGCGCGGCCGGTTCTGCCAGAGTTACCTGATGACCACGTTCGGCCAGCCACAGCGACATATGGCCAAGGCCCGCACCAATATCCAGCACCCGCAACGGGCGCTCGGGTAAGGCTTCGGCTAAGTCGGCCTGGAGTACGGCGAGGCGAATCGCACCTTTGGCGCCGCCATAGATCTTCTCGGCGAAGCGGGTGGCCAGTTCATCAAAGTGCCGATCAGTCATGGTGAGCTGCTCCTAGAAAGCGGTTTTCGTTGTCGGCCAGTTTGTCGCGTACCACTTGCTCCATGTCCAGACCCAGCTCACTGCAGAGGAGGATCAGGTAGAGCAGGATGTCGCCGATTTCCTGGCCGGCGTGAGCGAGTTGATCGGCAGGCAGCTGTCGCGACTGCTGCTCGGTCAGCCACTGGAAGATTTCCACCAGCTCGGCCATTTCCACGCTGGCGGCCATGGCCAGGTTCTTTGGGCTGTGGAAGGGTCGCCAGTCGTTGTGATCACGAATAGCGTGCATGCGGGTGGTCAGTTCGGCGAGGTTCATTGGGCGCTCCAGTCAGCAGGCGCCTAGCTTCGGGGGTTCACTGGCGCGGTGCAAGCGACGGCTGGAGTCGCGCCTAGATATCCAGTGTTGAATGCACGGAGGTGGTTTGACGAAACCCCACTGGGGTTCCGCCAACGGGGCAAGTCTCGGTCCGACTATTAGGCGAAATAGGTGACCCAGAAGTAATAGGCAGTCATGCCGCTGCCTACCGCGATCACCAGCGCGCGCAGCAAGTTGGCGGGTAAACGTTGGCCCAGCGCGCCGCCGACATAACCGCCGACTGTGGCCCCCACCAGCAAAATCACCAGCTCATACCAACTAACCCGGCCAGCGATGATGAAGGTGGCGGTGGCCACGCTGTAGATCACCGCTGAAATCAGGTTCTTCAGCGCGTTGGAGCGTGCCAGCGGGTGGCCTTCGATGGAGAACGCCGCCAATTGCAGGATGCCCATGCCGGCGCCGAAGTAGCCGCCGTAAATTGACACGCCGACATGCGCCGCCAATGACAGCGGGCTGTGCGGTGGTTGCGCCGCGCCGCCGCGGCGCGCGGCCAGCCAACGGCTGAGCCAGGGGCTAGCGGCAAATAGCGCGGTAGCGAGCAGCAGCAGCCAAGGAATCAGCTTGGCAAATACCGCATCGCCGCTTACCAGCAGTAGCAAACCGCCGAGCAGACCACCCGCCAGTCCCGCTATCAGCAAGGGCACTAAATAACCGCCCAAGGGCCGCAGTGAGGCCCGCGCCGCCCAGGCGCCAGCCAGGCTGGCTGGCCACAGCGCCACGGCATTGGTGGCGTTAGCCGTGACCGGCGGCAGGCCAGCGGCGAGCAATGCTGGGAAGGAGAAGAACGTGCCGCCGCCGGCCAGAGCATTCATCCCGCCGGCGGCAAAACCGGCAAGCACCAATAGCAGAATATCGGACACAGGCATGGCAATCGCTCGCACAAAAAAGGTGCAGCATACCCAGGCCTGGGGTGTTCGGCCATGTCGATCAAGGTATTAGAGGGGCGACTCAGCTGAGTTTGTGCAGGACATAGAGGCGCAGCATGGCCAGACCGGGGATGAAGTCACGGTGGCCGCTGATGCCGAAGCCTGCATTGATAAACTCACGTTCGATTTGCGCCCGTGCGTGAACCTGACCGTTGCGCCGGTTGAGGGGTGGTTGGCGTGCGGCTTCGAGGTTGCCATCGACCCAGACTGAAACGATCACGCAGTCACGCGTAACCCGGTTGAATTCGCGCAGCAGAGCCAGCCGGCGTTGTGGTTCGTCGACCTGATGCAGGTAGTGCATGCAGAAAATACAGTCCACCGCATTGGGTCCCAGATCAATCGCAAACGCGGAAGTTTGCAGAGGGTGAACCCGGCTGGCGAGGCCCGGCGCAAGCCCTGCCATTGCGGCTGCCAGGCGCTCGGTATTGGCCTCGGCGGCAATCACCACTCGACTATTACTGGTGTGCAGTAAGGGCCAGAAACCGTCGGCGCCGCAGGGTAGGTCGAGCACCAGGCTGGGTTCGTCCGCTAATTTTAGGGCGCTACTGATCAGTTGCTGGGCGCGCCACTGTGCCGTGCGCCTGACAAGGCGGCTCAGCATGCGCCTGGCGGACGGTTGGCCCGCCCCGGCGTTTGGTAGGCGCGGCGAACTGTGCGGGTGGCTCGACATAGGGCTGTCCGGGTTATCTCGATCACGGCTGCGTTATGGGCTGTTTTGTGCGGCGGTTTGGCGGGTGTTGGGTTGCGTATCGCCGACCCCCGCGGTGTTGCTTAACAGGCTCTGGGTGGCGACCTGTAAAAAGGCCTGCAGGCGCGGCAGCAGATGATCTTGCAGCGAGGCGTTGTCGGTGGGCTGTATGCCTGCGTTCTCATGCAGCTTGTAGTCATACAAGCGCGGCGCGCCGTCACGAGCCTGGATCAGCAGGTTGCTGCCGGAAACCAGAGCGACGGTTTGATCGCTGCCGGAGGGCTTGATCACGCCAATGCCCGGGTCCGCCGGGTCCAGCGCCAACAGGTCACGGCCCCAGCATTGCTGCTGCACCGGGCCGTCAAGCCGGCCCATGATGGTGGGGACGATGTCCAGCTGAGTGCCGGCAATGTCATTGCGGGTGCCGAATTGTTCTTGAACCCCGGGGGCAATCACCAGCAGTGGCACATGGAAGCGGTACAGGTCGATGTCGCTGAGCTGCTCGGGGCTGCCAAAACCATGGTCGCCGACGATCACGAACATCGTGTCTTTGAAGTAGGGGGCTTTACGCGCCTTCTCGAAAAACTGGCCCAGGGCCCAGTCCGAATAGCGCATGGCCGTGAGGTGTTCGTCGTTGGAGCCGAAACCGCTAACCGGCTCTACCGGCAGTGGGTCGGGCAGGGCGTAAGGCGTGTGGTTGGACAGGGTTTGCAATAGGGCATAAAACGGCCGCTGGCGGTCCAGCTTGCGCAGCTCTTGGTCGGCGCGGTCAAACATGTCCTGGTCGGAAACGCCCCAGGTTGGGTCGGAAAACACCGGGTCGACATAGTCGTTGCGGCCAATGAAGTGGCTCATGCCCTGGTTGCCGAAGAAGCCCTTCTGGTTATCCCAGCCAAAGTCGCCGTTGTACACATAGAGGTCGTCATAGCCGCGATCACCCAACAACTGCGGCAGCCCGGAGAAATCATGGGAGCCTTCCGGGCTCTGCATCAGGTACTCGAAGCCTGGCAGGTTGGGGAAGCAGGCCATGGTGGCAAACATGCCTTGATGGGTGTGGGTGCCGTTGGAGAAGTAACGGGTGAACAACAGGCCTTCCTGGGTCAGGCGATCGAAGTTGGGTGTGACGTTGCCTTGTCCGCCGAGCGCGCCGACATAGTGGCCGGCGAAGCTTTCCATCAGGATCACCACCACATTGCGCACTGGCAGTTGCAGTTGGGGCTTTGGCGTGCTGATCCTGCGGATCGCCGCCTCGTTGCTGTCGATCAGCAGATCCTGCGGGGTCAGCAGCATCTGCCGCACCAGCGCTTGGGCTTCGTCTGCGGGCAGGCTGGCTTTCCATTGGTTATCACGGTGATCGGACCAGCGTGCTTTACCGGCATCGACCAGGGTCAGGGTACCGTTAAGCCCGAGTTGGTTGGCGAATACCGATTCGGTGGTGCTGGCATCGCCCCAGCGCAGCGGCGGGCCCTGGCGCAGGGTGCCACGCGCTGATACTACGGCCAGCAGCAGGCACAGGGTGAACACGCTGATGCGCCAATACCAGCGCTCGCCCGCCATCGCGGTGAGGCTTGGGTCGGCCGGCGGTGCTAAGCGATGTATCGCTTGCAGGGCTTTGAACAGCAGCCAGCTGGCCAGTACCCAGGCAATCAGATAACGACCGACCGGGAAACCATGCCAGAGCATGCTCACCACGGTGGTCGGGTCTTCGCCGAGGTACTGAAACACCAGCGCATTAAGGCGCTGATGAAATTCGCGATAAAAGTCCAGCTCCAGCACGCCGAGAAACAGGGTGAGGCTGGCCGCCACGCTGAGCCAGATCAGCTGCCAGGTGCGAGCGGCCATTAGGCGCCGGCTGCCCATTACCAGGAGCAGCGGAGCCAGAACAAAAACTACAACGCGCAGGTCAAAACGCAGACCATTAGCGAACGCTTCGAGCAGGTCGCTGACGGTGGTTTCACCTATTAGCTCATGGTTATAAACCAGCAGCGCCACGCGCAGCAGGCTGTACAGCAGCATCAACAGCAGACCGCTCAGTGCAGTGAACAGCAGGTGTTGGCGCAAGCCGTTGCGGCCTGATGGGGAGCGGGTAGACGTGGCGGGCATCAATCAATTTCCTGTCGGGTTGCGTTGCAGGCTCAGCACGCGATTGCGGCCTTGTTCGGCGAGTAGGTAATGACCAGGGCGGGTCTCGATCAGGCTTTGTGCCGAGCGCAGGTGCGACAGCACCGTGTGCAGTTGGCCGTCTGGGGTCAGCCGTAACAGGCGCGCCATGTGCGTAGCATCTTCGGTAATCCACAGGCCTTCACTATTACACAGCAAAAAGCCGGGTTGATTCAGCCCCGACAGGACCACGCTATCGTGGCCTTCAGCATGCAACTGCGAGACTGTGCCGTTTTTCTTCTCGCTGTAGAACAAGCGGCCATCAGGACAGGCGCTAATCGCTTCGGCTTGATCCAGGCCGGAGCGCAGCACCACGGTAGTGTCGTTGCTCGGGTCGTAGCGCAGCAGGCGACCATTGCCATGACGGTCTTCGATGGCATAGAGGTACTGGCCATCATTGGCCAGCCCTTCGACATTGCTGCCCGCGAACAGTTCGACGGTGCGCTCTGGGGTGCGCCAGAGTACAGCCTCATCGCCTTGCTCCTGGCTAAACACCACGCCACCGCGGAAGCTGGCCATGCCGTCGGGCTTGGACAAACCGGCCTCGACCGGCTCAAGGCTGCCGTCGGCGCTGTAGCGCAAAATTCGACCCTCGCCGCTTTGCAGCTCTTCGCTGAGCAGCAGGCTGCCCTCTGCATCCAGGGCAATCGCACTGACCTTTTCGATGCCGGTTAGGAAGGCCTCATATCGCCAGCCCGTTTCGGCCACGGGTGGATACAGATGACGCCAGCCCATATACGCGAGTGTGGCGAGCAGCGCGACCATCAACAGTTGCGCCAACAGCAGCCAGCCACGTTTGTCGCTCGGGTTGACCGCATTGAGCAGGCCGGCGGGCGCGGGCAAAGGCTTGTTGGCTAATGAAGTGGGCAGCATGGGCAATATCCATCTTTAGGCAGTGCTGCATCCTAGAAGTCGGACGTTCAATTCCATGTCAAAAGAATGTGAAAAATTCGTGAGTCTTGGGCAATTCATAGGGCGGCGCTGACGCAGTGACGGCGGGCTGAGTATTGAAACAGCGTGACGATCACCCAACAGTTTTTTCACATCTACCCGACAGGCATTTCACATGCGCCTGAGTAAATTTGCGCAAGTTTAGTCGTCTTCTTCAGGTGTCTTGTGCGCGAATCTATTCTTAAACGTGTGGCCGTCAGCCGTAACGTACTGACCATGCTGGTTGCCTTGTGGCTGATGCTGACCATGAACCTGCCGTTCTGGCGCAGCGTCTGGCAGGGCGTGGGCGGCATGAGCAATGACAGCCCACTGTTCCTACTCAGCCTGCCGCTGTTTGTCTGGATCTGGCTGTATGTACTGCTCAGCCTGCTGGCCTGGGGGCGGCTGACCAAGCCGGTGCTGGGCGGGCTGGTGCTGGTGTCGGCCGGTGCCAGTTACTTTATGAACTGTTACGGCATCGTCATCGACTACAACATGCTCACCAACATGCTGCAGACCGATGTGGCCGAAGCCACTGAACTGCTCAACGGTCGCCTGCTGCTTTGGCTTTTGTTGCTGGGCGTGCTGCCTGCGCTGTTGATCAGTCGTATGCCGACTCGGCCCCTCACATGGCGGCGAGAGCTGGCCGGCAAGCTGGGTAGCATGGCCGTGCTGTTGGGGGTATTTGCCGTGTTGGTGATGAGCCAGTACCAGCCGTATGCCTCACTGATTCGTAACCACCGCGAGGTGCGCCTGATGTTGGTGCCGTCGAATGTGGTCGGGGCCGTGCACGGCTATCTGAAGCGCGAGTTGGCCGCGCCGGCCGTACTGGAAGTAGTCGGTGCCGATGCCCATCGCATCAGCGCAGTCAGCACCCAGCACCGGCCGCGCGTCACCCTCTTGGTGGTGGGCGAAACGGCCCGTGCGGCGAACTTCTCGCTTAACGGTTATGCGCGCCCGACCAACCCAGAGCTGGCTAAGCGCGATGTGATCAACTACCCGCAAGCTTCTTCCTGCGGTACCGCCACGGCAGTGTCCGTGCCTTGCATGTTCCAGGACCTCGGCCGGGCGGATTACAAAGATTCGATGGCCGGCAATCGCGAAGGCATGCTTGATGTGTTGCAGCGTGCCGGCGTGGATGTGCTGTGGCGTGATAACAACTCCGGCTGTAAAGGCGCTTGTGATCGGGTGCCCAACGAGGATGTTTCACACCTCAACCTTGCGCAGTTCTGCGCTGATGGCGAATGCCACGACGAGGCATTGCTGCACAACTTGCAGGCGTACCTGGACGGCCTGACCCGTGACACCGTGGTGGTGCTGCATATGAAGGGCAGCCACGGCCCAGCGTATTACAAGCGCTACCCTGCCGCGTTTGAGCGCTTCACCCCAGTGTGCAAAGAGGTGCAGCTTGATCGCTGCGATACCGCCAGCATCGTCAATGCCTACGACAACAGCCTGCTCTACACCGACCATGTGCTGGCCGCCACCATCGACCTGCTGCGCAGCAATGCGGCGCGTTTGGACACCGCCATGCTCTATATGTCGGACCACGGCGAATCTCTTGGTGAGCACGGCATGTACCTGCATGGTGTGCCCTACGCCATGGCGCCGAGTGAGCAAACCCATGTGCCCATGGTGCTGTGGTTCTCCGACGGCATGCAGCGCAGCAGCGGCATCTCAGCCGATTGCCTGCGCCAGCAGGCGGGCCAGCCGGTGTCGCAAGACAATCTGTTCCACTCGGTGATCGGCCTGATGGGCGTGCGTACCTCGGTCTATCAACCGCAGCTGGATATCTTCCGTGGTTGCATGCCCGCCACTGTGGCCCAGCAGGTTGAGCGCAGTGAGCTGCGTGTTGATTAACCCATTACAGCCAGATACGTGAGAGGTGATGTGATGCATGCAGCTCAGGCTGAAGAGATTGCGCTGAATAAAGTGCCGGCGGTGACGCTGGTGTTCTGGTTAATCAAGATTCTGTCCACCACAGTGGGTGAGACCGGTGCCGACTTTCTCATTTTCAAGCTGCATGTCGGCCTGCCCGTGACCACGCTGATTATGGGCGCGCTATTGCTGCTGGTTATGGCATTACAGCTGCGTCGCGCCCGTTACGAGCCTTGGGCGTACTGGTTATGCGTGGTGCAGGTGAGCATCTTTGGCACGCTGCTGACTGACAGTCTGGTCGACACCTATGGGGTGGCGCTGACCACCACCACGGCGTTTTTTAGTGTGGCGTTGGCGCTGACATTTTGGCTCTGGTATGCCTGCGAGCGGAGCCTGTCGATCCGCACCATATATCGGGGTCGACGTGAATATTTCTACTGGCTGGCCATTCTGATGACCTTTGCCTTGGGCACGGCGGCAGGCGACTGGGTGGCTGAGGAAATGCGCTTGGGCTATGCCGTGTCCGCGTTGTTGTTCTTGGCGGCGATTGGGCTGGTAGGCGTGGCGCATTACCTGTTCAAACTCGCCTCTGTGCCGAGTTTCTGGATGGCTTACATCCTCACTCGGCCGTTTGGTGCGTCCTGCGGTGACTGGCTGTCGCACTCGGTGGCTAAAGGCGGATTAGGCCTTGGCGTGGTCGGCACCAGCGACGTGTTTACGGTGATTATTGTCGGCCTGGTGGCGTTGCTAACTTGGCAACAGCATCGCGTGCCGCTGGCTATAACTCCACGCTAATGGCTGCTCGTGCGCCGGAGTGTGCAGGCCATGGCGTGCGGTTTACTTCGTCGCTTTGAGCACCACAAATTTCGGCGTGGCCGCGATCTGTTCGACGCCGCGGAACAGGCGTTTCAGTTTGGCGTGGTAGCCCAGGTGCCTGTTGCCGACTATCCACAGTTCGCCGCCGGTCACTAGGGCGGCACGGGCCTGCTGGAACATACGCCAGGCGAGGAAGTCACCGACCACTTGCTGTTGGTGGAAGGGCGGGTTGCACAACACCAGGTCTAGCGAATCCGCAGCCTGTTCAGCCAGGCCATCGCCTGCACGGATCGCTACCGGGCGTTCGCCGAGGGCCGCCTGCCAGTTTTCTGCGGCAGACTGCACGGCCATATAGGACTCATCCACCAGCGTCAGTTCAGCTTGCGGGCTGCCCAAGGCGTAGGCGATAGCGAGGACGCCATTGCCGCAACCGAGATCGGCCACGCGCAGGCGGCTGAGGTGCTTGGGCAAGTGCGGGAGAAACGCGCGGGTGCCGATATCCAGGTCTTCGCGGCAGAACAGATTGGCATGGTTGCGCAGCTCAATCGCCGGATTATCCAAGCGGTAGGCCGTGGGGTAGGGCGATACCGGCGCGGGCCTGGCTGCTGGCGTGGCGAACAGTAGACGGGCTTTTTTCACTGCCAGTGAGGCCTGCACCGGGCCGATGTAACGCTCCAGCAGATCACCCGCCGCACGTGGTAGGTGTTTGACCATGGCCGCGGCAATCACCTGCGCGCCAGGGGCGAGCTGGCCGTGCAGGCGAATCAGTTGCTCCTCCAGCAGCGCCAAGGTTTTCGGCACGCGGATCAACACCCGATCAAACGGCCCTTGCGCACACTCACTGCTCGGAACAAAGCGCACGGCATCCGCATGTAACTGGTTGCGCTGCAGGTTGACCTGTAAACCGAGGTGGCCGAGGTGCGAGTCGCCGCTGCTGGTGACGTCTGCTCGGCCGGCCAGACTGGCCGCCAGCGCGCCGAAACTGTCATTCAGTACCAATACGCGCGCCGCGTCAGGTAGCCCGTGTTCATGCACATGGTTAAGCAGGTATTCGTCGGCGGCGTCAAACGCCTGCAGCGGCTCATGCGGTTGGTCGGGTTGGCGAATCAGGTCGAGCTGGGCGAAAGGCGTAACAAATATAGGCATATAGGCTGCTGGTGTTTGTTCGAGTCGGTTTGCGGGACACTGGGCTGACGTGTCACCGGAGTGGAGCCAGTATGACTGTCAGCGAAGACAAGTTCACCCAGCAAACCCTGAGCGCTATTCAGGTCTGGTCACCCAGCCTGTTCAGCCTGCGCTGTAGCCGCGATGCCGGGTTTCGTTTTAATGCCGGACAGTTTGCCCGCCTGGGCGTGCAGAAGCCCGACGGCACGCGGGTTTGGCGTGCCTATTCGATGGCGTCGGCGCCTCACGATGAGTTTCTCGAATTTTTCTCCATCGTGGTGCCGGGCGGTGAGTTCACCTCTGAGCTGAGCCGGCTGCAGGTCGGCGACAGCGTGCTGGTGGAAAAACAGGCCTTAGGGTTTCTCACCCTTGATCGTTTTGCCGATGGCCGTGATCTCTGGTTATTAGCCAGCGGCACCGGTTTGGCGCCGTTTCTGTCGATTTTGCAGGGGCTGGAGGTGTGGCAGCGCTTTCAACGGGTGGTGCTGGTGTACAGCGCGCGCACGGCCGGCGAGCTGGCTTATCAGCCGCTGATTCAGGGGCTGATGCAGCAGGCGCACCTGCAGGAATACGCCGAGCGCTTTGTCTATCTACCCTTGGTGACGCGCGAGCAGGTGCCCGGTTGTCTGGGCGGACGGATCACCACCTTGCTGGCGAATGGCGAGTTAGAGCGTGCGGCGGGGCTGAGCCTAGATCCCGCCTATTCGCGGCTGATGATCTGCGGCAACCCGCAGATGATCGAAGATACCCGCGCGCTGCTGAAACAGCGTGATCTACAGCTCAGCCTGACGCGGCGGCCCGGTCAGGTGGCGGTTGAGAATTACTGGTAAGTATTTCGGCTAGCGATGGCTTTGATCCGGTGCTCCCAGCGGCGCTTAGCAAACCGGCGCATATTCGGGATGTCATCGGTTTCATCAAGGATGGCTTTACCAATGATGGTCTCCATGATGTCTTCTAGGGTTACCAGGCCGCGCCAGCTACCGAATTCGTCATAAACCAAGCACATATGCTGCCGCTCCTGCATCAGCAAGGTCATCAGGTTTTCTACGTTCATGGTGTCTAAGACCACCTTGAGCGGCTTGAGAATATTGGTCACGGGCCCGTCGTCATTCTCAGCTGACAGCGCGTCATAACGGAACACCACGCCTAGCGGTGATTCGTCTTCGTCGATTACCGGGTAGCGAGAGAACTGGCTTTGCTTAACCCTCATCTTGAACGCGCTGATCGTTTCGCCTGGTGCCGCGGACTCGCAGACGATGCGCGGGGTCATGATGTCGCGCAGCTTAATGTCATGCAGGTCGAGGATATTGCCAATCACGCGTTGCTCGTCCTCGTCCAGTTGCCCCGACTCACGACCTAATAGCGCCAGCGCTTTAATTTCCTGACGGATGTCGTGCTCGGGCTCTTTGCCGCCCAGTAGGCGCATGATCGAGTCAGACAGAAAGATGAAGGGCTTAAGTAAGAGAATCATGGCGCCCAACAAACCGGGCAGGAACGGTGCCAGTGTCCGCCAGTAGCGCGCGCCGATGGTTTTCGGCAGGATTTCTGACAGCACCAGAATCAGTAAGGTCATGACGGCCGACGCGACGCCAAGGTAGCCATCACCAAAGACTACGGTCACTTGAGCGCCGACGCCGGTTGCGCCCACGGTGTGGGCCACAGTATTTAGCGTGAGGATCGCGGCAAGCGGCTGGTCGATTTGGTCTTTCAGCGCTTTCAGCCGCTCATAAAGCTTGGGCTTGGCAGCCCTCTGCTGGACGATATAGCTGGGTGTCAGCGAGAGCAATGCTGCTTCGAGAATGGAGCAGATAAATGAAACGAGGATGGAGAGAACAGCAAACGCCAGTAAGAGTGTCATTAGGGTGGGAGAGTGGCTAACGGGCGATTAATGTACCTGAACACGCGCCACATTCGCGTTTGCTGGGGGAGCAAGCTGCAACAAATCATGTCTTTGCCTGGAGCGGTCAGGCCCCAGGCATTAACTGGATTGCCTTACTCTTTGCTGTGTTGCGCTTTGAGTAAATCGCGGATTTCGCTGAGCAGTACCTGCTCTTTGCTTGGCGCGAGGGGCGCTGCCGGAGCGGCTTCTTCTTCACGCTTGAGCTTATTGATCACCTTGATGCCCATGAAGATGGCGAAGGCGACGATCATGAAGTCGATGATGGTCTGGATAAACTTGCCGTAGCCCAGCGTCACGGCGGCCACATCGCCTTCGGCGGCTTTCAACACAACGGCCAGGTCAGAGAAATCCACGCCGCCAATCAGCATACCCAAAGGCGGCATCACCATGTCACCGACAAAGGAGGAGACGATCTTGCCGAACGCGGCGCCGATGATGATGCCGACAGCCATGTCGACCACGTTGCCTTTGACGGCGAAGGTTTTGAATTCACTGAGTATGCTCATGCTGCTTCCCTAGATGGTGAGGTCGTACTCAGTGTAATTCAGCTTACGTCCTCTGCCATCCAGTACTCAGGTCGGCCAATTCACCTCAGGCAATGATTCGAAGCCTGGTTTGGCCAGCAGGTAGCCCTGGAACAGCTCCACGCCCATGTCGCGCAATGCGTGCAGCTCGCCGCGGCTTTCGATGCCTTCTGCAATCACGCGGATATTCAGCTTGCGGCACATCTGCAGGGTAGCTTCGACCAGCGTCTGCCGAACGCTGTCCTGGTCGATATTGCGGATCAGGTGCATGTCGAGCTTGATCAGGTCGGGCTGGAAGTCGGCTAACAAGTTCAAACCGGCATAGCCTGCGCCGAAATCATCGATAGCCGTCATAAAGCCTTGCTTACGGTAAGCGCGCAGGATGCTGGTGAGGTGGTCGATATCCAGCACTTGCTCTTGTTCGGTGACCTCGAAAATGATCCGTTCCAGGGGGAAGTTGAAGCGTTCGGCTGCTTCCAGCGTGGCGCGGATACAGGTCTCGGGCTTGTACACCGCGTTGGGCATAAAGTTGATCGAGACCATGGCTGGCACTTGCAGCTTGGCGGCCCATTCCAGGGCGGTAATGCGGCAAGCCTGATCGAAGGGGTAAAGATTGTCTTTATTAAGCTTATTCAGGAGACTGCCGGCGGATTCGCCAGCAGTGCCGCGCACTAACGCTTCATGGGCGAATACAGTGCCCGCACTCAAGTTAACGATGGGCTGAAAAGCCATGCTGATTGGAAAACCAAGTCCCTGGCCGTCACGGCAAGCCGCGCATCCGGATGTTTTACCCATTACCTGTTCTCTGATTTTTGCAGATGATGCTCACGATAGCAGAAGTTGCTTTGCAAGCCTCAATTCAGCGTGTCGCGGCAGAGCCAGTAGGGCTGAACTAGGCTCTATTCAAACCCACTCCTGAGGATGCCGTTATGCCACTGGAACATCACCCGTTGCGCCGCGAGTTTCCCGAGTTCAAGGCGCAGTTACTGGCTTTGATGTCCAGTGATGGGCATTTCGTGCACTTGGCCGAAGAATATGAACAGCTCGACAAGCGCATCTATGAAGTTGAAAGCGGGCGTGTGGCCATGGATGAGGTGTTACTGCTCGGCTTGAAAATGCAGCGTGTCAGCCTCAAGGACGAACTCGCTGTCTACCTGCAAAAAGCGCCATAGCGTTGCGTGTTTGATACGGACAAGGATGCCGGCCATCAAGGATGGGCTTTCCCAGCGATTTAGCTGCGCTGCCAAGCAGTGCTGTGAATGCACTGGTGGCTGCAAGCCTTAGCGTTCTGGTGCTGTAAATATATCCAGCTATTTCGTATGATCCTGGCTCAGATTTTAGAGGAGTCCGGCATGGCCAAGGCCAAGCGTATGTATGGCTGCACCGAGTGTGGTGCGACCTTTCCCAAGTGGGCCGGCCAGTGTGGCGAGTGTGAGGCTTGGAATACCTTGGTCGAGACTGTGCTCGAGGCCAATGCGGCAGTCCCTAGCGGGCGCTCCGGCTGGGCTGGTGAGCAGGCGCAGATCAAAACCCTGGCCGAGGTCAGCGTCGCGGAAGTCCCGCGTTTCTCCACCGCCTCTGGCGAGTTGGACCGTGTTCTCGGTGGTGGCCTGGTGGATGGCTCAGTGGTGCTGATTGGCGGTGACCCCGGCATCGGTAAATCGACCATCCTCTTGCAGACCCTGTGCAATATCGCCACGCGCTTTCCTGCGCTGTATGTCACCGGCGAAGAGTCCCAGCAGCAAGTAGCCATGCGCGCCCGGCGTCTGGGGTTGCCGGAAGACAAGCTCAAGGTGATGACCGAAACCTGCATCGAAACCATCATAGCCACCGCGCGCTTAGAAAAACCCAAGGTGATGGTGATCGACTCGATCCAAACCATCTTTACCGAACAACTGTCCTCGGCTCCTGGTGGCGTGTCCCAGGTGCGCGAGAGTGCAGCGCTGTTGGTGCGCTTCGCCAAACAGAGTGGCACGGCGATCTTCCTGGTCGGCCACGTGACCAAGGAAGGTGCCCTGGCCGGGCCGCGCGTGCTTGAACACATGGTCGACACCGTGCTGTATTTCGAGGGTGAATCGGACGGTCGCCTGCGCTTGCTGCGTGCGGTGAAAAATCGCTTTGGCGCGATCAACGAACTCGGCGTGTTCGGCATGACTGACAAGGGCTTGAAGGAAGTCACCAACCCTTCGGCCATCTTCCTCACCCGCGCCCAGGAAGAAGTGCCCGGCAGTGTGGTGATGGCCACCTGGGAAGGCACCCGGCCGATGCTGGTAGAGGTGCAAGCGCTGGTCGACACTAGCCATATGGGCAACCCGCGGCGTGTGACCTTGGGGTTGGATCAGAATCGCCTGGCCATGCTACTGGCTGTATTGCACCGCCATGGCGGGATTCCCACCTATGACCAGGACGTGTTCCTTAACGTGGTAGGTGGGGTCAAGGTGTTGGAAACTGCCTCTGACCTGGCGTTGATGGCGGCGGTGATTTCCAGTTTGCGCAACAAGCCGCTGCCGCATGATCTGCTGGTGTTTGGTGAGGTCGGCCTGTCTGGCGAAATACGCCCGGTGCCGAGCGGTCAGGAGCGGCTGAAAGAGGCGGCTAAGCACGGCTTCAAGCGCGCCATCGTACCCAAGGGCAATGCCCCGAAAGATCCGCCACCGGGTTTGCAGGTCATCGCTGTAACGCGCCTAGAGCAGGCGCTGGATGCGCTGTTCGAGTAATCGATCAGATGGGTATGAAAAAGGAGGCCGAGGCCTCCTTTTTTCGTTACTGATCTTCGCCGAGTGCGGCGAGTTCGCGTTCGAGCAGGCTTTCATCGCCGAGGTTGAGCTCCACCAGACGACGCAAGTGGCTGATTGAGTCGAGGTCGATATGCCGGCAGACAAAACCGAGAAGGTCCGCTTGGGTGCGGGTTAACACCGCTTCCATCTGTACGCGGGTGTCATCAGCCAGCTGGATATTAGCCTCAAACGGCTGGTTGGGGTCGCCGTTCCAGCCGTCGGGGCGCTTGATTAACAAG
The DNA here is from genome assembly GCF_900113745.1 of Pseudomonas guineae. GTDB lineage: Bacteria > Pseudomonadota > Gammaproteobacteria > Pseudomonadales > Pseudomonadaceae > Aquipseudomonas > Aquipseudomonas guineae. Next base: position 95,230 of record NZ_FOQL01000004.1, read on the forward strand.
CCCTTTAGCGAAACGTCATGCAGTTCGACTGCCCAGCGCCGCTCGCCTTGCACAATCTCGGTGGGGGCGTCGAAAGCGATGCGGTGAAAGCGCCGGCGCTCATTGGCTGTATCGCTCATGCAAAGAAACTCCTGCGAGGTTTTACCCACTATAGCCAAGGCGGCAGCCAATGGCTTGGTTTTATCTAGGTTTACGCCGGCGCATAGCGGTGGCCAGAAAGGCTGCTTGCTATGGATTTCAAGCAATAAAAAAGCCGGCTTGTGGCCGGCTTTTAGGGGGTAGCCTCGACTTATTTTTGGTAAGCCGCGGCCGCCTTGATGATTTCGGCGCGGGCAGCGTCTGCATTGCCCCAGCCTTCAACTTTGACCCATTTGCCTTTTTCGAGATCCTTGTAGTTCTCGAAGAAGTGCTTGATCTGCTCGAGCAGCAGGGCAGGCAGGTCGGTGTATTCCTTGATGTCCACGTACAGCTGGCTCAGCTTGTCGTGGGGTACGGCGATCAGCTTGGCGTCGCCGCCGGCTTCGTCGGTCATGTGCAGTACACCAACCGGGCGGGCGCGGATGACCGAGCCTGGGGCTACTGGATACGGCGTCACAACCAGCACGTCGAGGGGGTCGCCGTCGTCAGCCAGGGTGTGCGGGATAAAACCGTAGTTGGCCGGGTAGAACATCGGGGTGGCCATGAAGCGATCAACCATCAGGCAATCGAGGTCGTGATCGATTTCGTATTTGATCGGCGCGTGGTTGGCCGGGATCTCGATGGCGACGTAGATGTCGTTCGGCAGGTCTTTACCGGCTGGGATCTTGCTGTAGCTCATGGGGCGACTCCCGAAGGGTGGGCCAAAAAAAGTGGCGCGATTATAGGCATATTCCCCAAGCGTTGCTACGCCAGCTTATCTAGCCATTGGTCGCGAGTGGGCTGTCTTTGGCTTTAGTCGGGTAGGTCGGATTGCGCGCCTGCAGTTGCTGCAGCCGCGCCAGTGGGTCTTGACGGTAAAACAGCGTCAGTTGCGCGTAAACGGCTGGAAAGGCTTCCGCTAGCAGGTCTGGCGCGCTGAAGAAGTATTCACTGGTGACCGCAAAGAACTCTGCTGGATTTTCTGCGGCGTAGGGGTCGATGGCCGTATCAGCCTTGGGGGTGGCATCCAGTTCGGCATTCAGCTGATCGAAGGCGCTCTGCATGGTCTTGGCCCAGTCCTCGACATGCATGCTGTTGTGCAGCGGCGGGAGGCCGTTGGCGTCGCCGTTGAGCATGTCCAGTTTATGCGCCAGTTCGTGGATCACCAGGTTGTAGCCGTCCCACTGGCCGCTTGCCTGCACCCCTGGCCAGGCAAGTATCACCGGGCCTTGCAGCCAGGCCTCGCCGCTGTGTTCGCCATCCCATTCATGCACCACGCCGCTGGCATCGCGGTGGCGCTGTGGGCTGACGAAGTCGTCCGGATACAGCACGATTTCATGGAAACCCTGGTACCAGTTGAGCTCAGCCAGGTGCAGCAGGGGGAGTTCGGCTTGAACCGCGAGTAGCAGGCAGGCGTGGGCGTCCAGTTCGAGGCCGGGCAGTGGGCTGAGGTGCTTGTGTTGCAAGAACAGCACCGCACGCTCGCGCAGGCGTTGCTGTTCGGCAGCATCCAGGCCATCAAGAATTGGCAGTTGTCGCACGACGGCGTCCCACTGAGCGCTGCTGACGGGATGACGGGCAAGGGTGTGCTGGCGACGCCAGGCACGAAGGGACCACATGGGCTCTGCTCAGGCTCTAGGAAGCCGCCACCATAAGCCCGGGGACGGCGCTGGGCAAGTCGGCACAAAGGCTGCAGTGGCCTACCTATTCGCGACCTGGGAGGGCTGCCAATGTCGATTGAGCGTCTCGATCATCCCGCCGTCAAACTGCTCTGCGGCCAGGGTGTTGACTTGCCTCGCCAGGCGGCACGAACTCGCACGACCTGGTTGTCGGGCCGTGCTGGGCGTCAACCGGTGCTGCTTGTTGCGCTGTTATGGGCGCGTGAGTGCACTGAAGTGGTGCGTACGTTGGAGGCGCACCTAGACGCTCTACTGGCTGACTTCGGTTGCACGCCTGCGAGTTGGAGCGAAGCTCAAGCAGCGCGGCAGGTGTTGGCGGCTTTCAATCAACAGTTATTTCGCCTGAGCCAGCTAGCGCCTAATCGAGCTCAGCTAGATGCCGGGTTGCTGCTGGTGCAGGGCGGCGAGGCGCAGTTTCTTCAGGCGGGGGCCATCGGTCTGCAGCGCTATCAGCATGGCAAATGCGAGCAGCTACTGGATCGCGAGGATACGCCGTTAGGCTTGCAGGCTGAACTGGCGCTGGTGCAGCACAGCTTCGTACTAAGGCCCGGTGAGTTGTTGTTGCTGGCTCCGCAGCCATTATTGGATGTGGCGGATCTGCAGGGCTTTCGCGCTCGCAGTGATACCTGGGCCCCGCTATCTGATCTGTTTGCGCCCTTGAGCAACGGCCCTGGCGCGGCGGCGTTGCTGTTGCCGGGGGCGGCAGACATCGCGCCGGTGTTGGCGTCGCGTGAGCCTTGGCCGGTCGTAAACAATGCACAAGCCGGGTTGCAGTTGGATGGTTGGACGCTGCTCTCGGCCTGTCAATTCGGGCCGCCAGGACGGGTGTTTCGTGCAATCGACTCGCGCGGCCGTGAGGCCATGCTGTGCTTGGCCGAGGGCGTTGCAGATGAGGTCTTCTGGCAGCGTGAGTGGGCGCTGCGGCGCAGTCCGCTGCTGAGCTTGCCGCAGGTGATGTCCTCATATCAGCCGCGGCAGCATGCTTTTTGGCTATTCGAACCTGCCCCGGCAGGGATGCGTAGCGTGCCCGACTGGCTGGCAGCCCGTGGCCCTGTGGACGCGGTAACGGTGTTGGTGTTGCTCGAACAGCTGATTGCTGCCGTGCGCGGTCTCCAGCGCCGGGGCATGCAGGGTTTGTGGCTGGATCCACGCGCTATTCTGGTGGATGACGGCGGGCGCGTGTTGTTGCTGCCCGAATATGCCGCGTTGTTACCCGGAGTGCCGCAGCAGCCATTGCCTGGGCAGGCCGTACCGCTGGCGCCAGAGGCGCGTGTCGGGCAGGCGCTTGATGGCCGCGCAGATCAATTCGCCCTGGCGGCACTGACCTACTGGCTGGTCTGTGGCCGCTGGCCCGAAGCGGCGCAGGCGGATGCTGATCACACCAGCCGTTACGTGCCGTTGGCGCAGCTCAATGTACGCGTGCCGGTTGGTTGGGATGGTGTGCTGGCGCGGGCATTGGCACCCAGGCCGCAGGCGCGCTTCGCCGCGCTGTCGGAGTTTCAGCATGCCCTGCAGCAGCCGTTGCAGCCTCAACCAGCGACATCTTCGCGCATACGGCGCTATCGGCAGCCCTGGCATCTGGCGGCGCTCGGTTTGCTGGTGCTGCAGTTGGGGGTTGGCTTGTGGCTGAGCCTGGGTGGCTAAGGCACGTTAAGCCTGCGATAAGTTGTGCATCGCAGGCTTAACGTGAGGTTTAAGGCGCGGTGAAGTCTTCGGTGATGGGCAAGACAAAACTCTTAAATTCGCTGTCTTCTTTGAAGCCGATGGACTCGTAGAGCTTGTGTGCGACTTCGTTGTCGACGCTGGAGGCAACGCGTAGGCGCACGGCATTGGTTTTGAAGGCCATTTGCTTGGCGGTCTGAATCAGGCGATCAGCGACCAGCTGGCGACGCGCGTCTTGGCAGACGTAAATGTCGTTGAGAATCCACACGCGCTTGAGCGACAGCGAGGAGAAGCTCGAATAGAGCTGGCAGAAGCCGAGAATCTTGTCCTCATCATCGGCCATGGCCAGGTAGATCACTGACTCTTTGCGGCTGATGCGGTTTTCCAGAAATTTCCGTGAGGAGTCAGGGTAAGGCAGCTGACCAAAGTGCTCGCGGTAATTGACGAACAGCGGTGTCAGTTGATCCAGATGCTCCAGGGTCGCTTGGACGATGCGCATGGTGAGCCTCTACTTCAGTCTGTGAATGGCTTCGGCAACACGGCAGCGCTGCCTGCGAACGCTACCGATGCTGCCTAAAGCATTTGGAAAGTGCAATCCAAACAAGCGTTTGGTTGTAATCCCAGACTTGTCCTTTATCCCAGTAGAAAATTCTCATTTTTACCGGTTCCCGCCAGGACTGGCACCTCGGCCTCATCCTTGAGGTTGACCCCAGACAGCTGGCGGCGGCAGGCCTCGCGCATCAGGTACAGCAGGCGATGACTGGCCATGGCGTAGCTCAGGCCCTCCGCGCGCACGTTGGAGATGCAGTTGCGGTAAGCGTCGGTCAGGCCGACCTTGGGGGCATAGGTGAAGTACAGGCCTAGGCTGTCTGGCGAACTCAAGCCGGGGCGTTCACCGATCAGAATCACCACCATGCGCGCACCGAGTCGCTCGGCCACTTCATCGGCCACCGCCACTCGGCCCTGGCTGATGAGGGCGACGGGTGACAGGCTCCACCCTTCGGCCAATGCCTGTTCTTCGATACGTTGCAGCATAGGCAGGGCGTTACGGTGCACGGCCAGGGCCGAGAGACCGTCGGCGACTACTATGGCCAGGTCGTAACCGTCTGGGTTAGCGGCGCGGTGCTGGCGCAGCAACTCGGCGGATTCATCGTTCAAGCGGCGGCCCAAGTCGGGGCGTTGCAGGTAAGTATCGCGATCCTGGGCGGCACTGTGCAGCAGCAGGCTTTCACGCTGCTGGCTGGCCAGACCGGCGGCCAAGGCGCCGTGGTCGAACGGCAGGTGCACGGCATCACGGGCCTGAGCATGGGCGAACTGGAAATCCAGCTGCGCGCGAGTCGGCATACTGGTGCCCGCCCGGCCAAGGGCGATGCGTGCCGGGGTCAGGTTGCGCAGTTGCTGCCAGGGATTTTCACTGGCACCGCTGAGTGGGCTGTCATCGTACATACGCGGTTCCTTTACTGACCAAGCTGCGCCAGCGCCTGGCGGAATGCCGGCGGCAGGTTGTTGCCCATGCGCGGTCGCCCGTCGGCCTGGGTAAATATGCCCATGTGCTGCAGCCAGGCCTCGAACTCAGGGGCTGGTTTCAGCCCCAGGCTCTGGCGGGCATATAGAGCGTCATGGAAGGACGTGGTTTGGTAGTTGAGCATCACGTCATCGGAGCCAGGAATGCCCATGATGAAGTTGATACCGGCTACGCCGAGCAAGGTCAGCAGCACATCCATGTCGTCCTGGTCGGCCTCAGCGTGGTTGGTGTAGCAGATGTCGCAGCCCATCGGCAGGCCCAGCAGCTTGCCGCAGAAGTGGTCTTCCAGGCCGGCGCGGATGATCTGCTTGCCGTTGTACAGGTACTCCGGGCCGATAAAGCCGACCACGGTATTCACCAAAAATGGTTTGAAGTGGCGGGCCACCGCATAGGCGCGGGTTTCGCAGGTTTGCTGGTCGAGGCCATGGTGCGCGCCGGCCGACAGCGCGCTGCCTTGGCCGGTTTCGAAATACATCAGGTTGTCGCCCAGGGTGCCGCGCTTCAGCGAGAGGCCGGCGTCATAGCCTTCCTGCAAAATCTTCAAGTTGATGCCGAAGCTGGCATTGGCCGCCTCGGTGCCGGCAATCGACTGGAACACCAAATCCAGCGGTACGCCACGGTTGATCGCCTCAATCGAGGTGGTGACGTGGGTCAGCACGCAGGCTTGGGTGGGGATTTCATAGCGCTGAATGATGCCATCGAGCATCTTCAACATCTCGCTGATCGAACTGAGGCTGTCGGTGGCCGGGTTGATGCCGATCATGGCGTCGCCGTTGCCGTAGAGCAGGCCGTCGAGAATGCTTGCGGCAATGCCTGAGGGCTCGTCGGTCGGATGGTTCGGCTGCAAGCGCGTAGACATGCGCCCGCGCAGGCCGACGGTGTTACGAAAACGGCTGACCACGCGGATTTTCTGTGCGACCAGGACCAGATCCTGCACGCGCATGATCTTCGACACGGCGGCGGCCATTTCTGGGGTCAGGCCGGGCGCCAGCTCTCGCAGGCTGGTTTCATCGGCGCTGTCGCCAAGCAGCCAGTCGCGAAAGCCTCCGACGGTCAGGTGGCTGACCGGGGCGAAGGCAGCGGCATCATGGCTGTCGATGATCAGCCGGGTGACTTCATCGTCTTCATAGGGGATCAGCGCTTCGTTGAGAAAATGCTTGAGCGGAATATCGGCCAGGGCCATCTGCGCCGCGACCCGTTCACCGGCATTGCTCGCGGCCACGCCGGCGAGAAAGTCGCCAGAGCGTGCCGGGCTGGCTTTGGCCATGACTTCTTTGAGGTCATCAAAGCGGTAAGTCATAGCGCCGGCAGTGTGGGAAAAGCTTGCCATTTAAGTCTCCGTTTCAAATAGGGAGGTGCGCGCGCCACCATGCGAGGGTTTGTTGCGGGGCAGGCGCACCTCAATACAGCGGATTCAGGCCGTTACGTTTTGACCGGTCAGGGCGGGGGTTTCGACGACAGGCAAGTCTAAGTACTCGCCTTCGGCGATGATCCCGGCGGCGCGGTCTTCGGCTTCCAGTTGCAGAGCTTTGGGCACCGACAGCCAGTATGCCAACCCGACGGCGAGGAAACCTGCACTTATCTTGCCAATCAGCACAGGCACGATGATGGTGGGTTGGAAGTTAGCCGTGAATGACAGGTGATCGCCTAATAGGAAGGCCGCGCACACACCGAAGGCGATGTTGATCACTTTGTCCTTGGGCGGCATAAAGCGAACCAGGCGGAACATGGCCAGGATGTTGGCAATGGTGGCCAGCATACCAGCGCTACCTACGGCACTCAGGCCGACCTTGCCGCCCAGGCTTTCCAGCGGCGTGCCCAGGTATTTGCGCAGCAAGTAAACCATCGGGAACGCGCCGGCCAGCATGATGCCGATGTAACCGGCCGTCTCCAACGCGCGGGTTTGGTCTTCGGCGTCGGCGATAATCGGGTGGAAACCCCAGCCGCCGAATACCAGAGTAAATACGCCGGTGAAGTATTCGACGATGGAGAACACCAGCACCAGTTTGATCGCGGCATCCAGTGTGCGACCGAAGATGATGAAGCCTTTGATCATCATGTCGGGCAAAAAGCGTAGGCCCAAGGCCAGGGCTGTGACGAAAATCAGAATGGGCAGCAAGTTGGCGAAAATGCTGCTCAGGCCCAATGCCAGTTGATAGGTCGCCTCACCGTTGGTTGAAACCAACTCGCGTACCAGCGGGTTGCTGAACGCCAGGATCACGCTGGCAATCAATACACCCAAGGGGATGGTCAGAATCCCCGACATGATGCCTAGCGCCATGTACTTGTGGTCGCGCTTATCAAGCATCGCCAGGCCCATGGGGATCGAGAAGACGATGGTCGCGCCGCCCATAAAGCCGGTAATTAGCGCCATCACCAGCGCTTCTTTGCTGGCTGCCAGGGCTGAGGCCAGGTGATAACCGCCCATGTCCGAGGCGATGATCATGGTCGCCGCCAGGGCGGGGTCAGCCCCGAGGGCGCTGAAGAACGGACCGAAGACTTTTTCGATGACCACGGTCAGGTAAGGGATGGAGGCCATGATGCCCGCCGCGGGCACGAAAATGTGGCCGGTGGCGTGGATGCCCTCCATGAATTCTTTGCCAAGTCCTTCGTCGCTGTTGCGGATCGCCGCGAAGGCACCCAGCACGGCGCAGAACATGATGAGGTAGAGCACGTAGTTACCGATCTGATCCATTGCGTTGTACCTTTTTATTGTTGTTCTTGCGCGCAATCTTTTAAGCACGAGGCGGCCAACGTGACGTTCGGTTGAGCGTCACGTTGGCCTGTTACTTGAGCTAAATTCGTTGCGAAACACGCGGAGCGTAGGGTTAAAGCGTCTCCCGGCGAGTGCATCGCCGGGAGGGTCGATCAGAAGAAGCCCATCGGGTTGATGTCGTAACTCACCAGCAGGTTTTTGGTCTGCTGGTAGTAGTCGAGCATCATCTTGTGGTTTTCGCGGCCAACGCCGGACTTCTTGTAACCGCCGAACGCCGCATGCGCGGGGTAAAGGTGGTAGCAGTTGGTCCACACGCGACCGGCTTTGATCGCCCGGCCCATGCGGTAGGCGCGGTTAATGTCGCGTGTCCACAAGCCGGCGCCAAGGCCGAACTCGGTATCGTTGGCAATCGCCAGGGCTTCGGCTTCGTCCTTGAAGGTGGTGACGCTGACCACGGGGCCAAAAATCTCTTCTTGGAACACGCGCATCTTGTTGTGGCCCTTGAGCAGGGTCGGCTGGATGTAATAGCCGCCGTCCAGGGTGCCGCTGAGTTTCTCCACTGCACCGCCGGTGAGCAGTTCGGCGCCTTCTTGCTTGGCAATTTCCAGGTAGCTGAGGATTTTGTCGAACTGCTGTTCGGACGCCTGGGCGCCGACCATGGTCTCGGTATCCAGCGGGTCGCCGCGCTTGATCTGGGCCACCTTCTTCATCACTTCTGCCATAAAGGCCGGGTAGATCGACTCCTGCACCAGTGCACGGGAAGGGCAGGTGCAGACTTCGCCTTGGTTGAAGAAGGCCAGCACCAGGCCTTCAGCGGCTTTTTCAATAAAGCTCGGCTCGGCCTGCATGATGTCTTCGAAGAAGATGTTCGGCGACTTGCCGCCCAGCTCTACGGTGCTTGGGATAATGTTCTCGGCGGCGCATTTAAGAATATGCGCGCCCACCGGCGTGGAGCCGGTAAAGGCGATTTTGGCGATGCGCGTACTGGTCGCCAACGCTTCGCCGGCTTCTTTGCCGAAACCTTGCACCACGTTGAGTACGCCTGGCGGTAGCAGGTCGCCGATCAGCTCCATCAGCACACTAATGCCCAGCGGCGTTTGCTCCGCGGGTTTGAGCACCACGCAGTTACCGGCGGCCAGCGCCGGTGCGAGTTTCCATGCGGCCATCAGCAGCGGGAAGTTCCACGGGATGATCTGCCCGACCACGCCCAGCGGTTCATGGAAGTGGTAGGCGGCGGTGAATTCGTCGATTTCGGCGCTGCTGCCTTCTTGGGCACGAATGCAGCCGGCGAAATAACGGAAGTGATCGGCGGCCAAGGGGATGTCGGCATTGAGGGTTTCGCGAACCGCTTTGCCGTTATCCCAGGTTTCGGTGATCGCCAGTACTTCAAGGTGCTCTTCGATGCGGTCGGCGATTTTCAGCAGCACCCGCGAGCGATCCTGAGCCGAGGTTTTGCCCCAGGCGTCGGCGGCGGCATGAGCGGCATCCAGCGCTTTGTCGATGTCTTCGCCGGTGGAGCGGGGGAACTCAGCAATCGGCAGACCGTTTACCGGGGAGATGTTAGTGAAGTACTGACCTTTAACCGGGGCCACGAATTCGCCACCGATGTAGTTGCCGTAGCGGGATTTGAACGAAACGAGTGCACCTTCGGTGCCGGGATGAGCGTAACGCATGCTGAATATCTCCTGATTCTTATGTTTGTTCTGGTGCTGCCGCGGAGAGCGCTGTGGCGCTTGCCGGAGAACCAGAGCAAGGGGCGGGCCAGAAGTCGCAAACGGTTGATTTAGAAGGCTTGCGTTGATTAATCCGATGGCTAGTGGTGGATGCGTGTATCGGCTGTGGCGCAGCCATGGTGACACTTTGTACCGCAGGCGATACAGCGCAGTGACTCAGCGGTCAGGCTGCCTTGCAATGGCCGGGCGGCTGGGCGATGCTCGGCCAATTACGTGCAACTCCAGAGCGGAGAACAAGAACAATGCACAACCCAGCAAAGCTTCACGCCGAGCGCGTGCTTACAGCGGCTCAAGGCCGTGGGCAGATCGCCGGCCCCGCGACTGACTCCTCAGTGGCGAAGTCCTGGCTGCGCTGCCTGCAGCAGCACAACCTCGACCCGGCGCAGGATATACAGACGGTAGTGGTCGAGCAGGCGCGCCTGCTCGAGCGCCGCGAACAATTGCAGCAGGTGTTGGAAATCTCCAATGTCGAAATGAACAGCCTGCACCGCCAGCTGGCCGGCAGTGGCCATGCGGTGCTGTTGACCGATGCGCGCGGGATGATCCTCAACTGCATCACCGAACAGGCGGAAAAACGCACGTTCGAGCGCGCTGGCTTGTGGTTGGGGGCCGATTGGAGTGAAGCCTGTGAAGGCACCAACGGCATCGGCACCTGCCTGGTCGAGCGGCAACCGCTGACCATTCATCAGAACGAGCATTTTCGCAGTCGGCATACGGGATTGACCTGCTCGGCCAGCCCGGTATTTGACCCGCACGGTGAGCTATTGGCGGTGCTGGACGTGTCCTCGGCGCGCGATGACGTCTCGCGGCAGAGCCAGTTCCACACCATGGCCTTGGTTAACCTGTCGGCCAAGGCCATCGAGGGCTGCCACTTTTTGCGCAGTTTCGAAGATGAGTGGTTGCTGCGCTTCCACGTTCAGGCTGAATACATCGGTCAGTTCAGTGAGGGATTGCTAGCGTTCGATGGTGATGGTCGTGTGCGAGCGGTCAACCAAAGCGCGATCAACCTGCTGGGCTTATCACGGCGACAACTGCTTGGGCGTACCTTGGTGGAGGTCTTCGATTGTCATTTGGATGACCTACTCGGCCGCGCTTCGGCCCAACCAAGCGCCAGTTGGCCGCTGTATACCCAGCGTGGCCAGTTGCTCTTCGCCATGCTTCGCGGCCAGCCACGGCGCAGCTTTAAAGTGCTCGGCACGCCGGCAGTGGCGCCGCCAGCGCTGTGTTTGGCCGACCCGGCCCTGCAGAACAAATTCCGCCGCGCGCTGCGGGTTTATGAGCGTGATGTGCCGTTGTTGATCGGCGGCGAAACCGGCACCGGCAAGGAGGCCTTTGCCAAGGCTTTGCATCAAGTTAGCTCGCGGGGTGGTAAGCCCTTTATCGCGCTGAACTGTTCGGCGATTCCCGAGAGCCTGATCGAGAGCGAGCTGTTTGGTTATCGCGGCGGTAGCTTTACCGGGGCGCTTAAGGAAGGCATGCGCGGTAAGTTGCAGCAGGCCGACGGCGGCACCCTGTTCCTCGATGAAATTGGCGATATGCCGCTGGCGCTGCAGACGCGTTTGCTGCGGGTGCTGGAGGAGCGCCGGGTTGAGCCGATTGGCGGCGAGTCGCAGGCCATCGATGTGCGGGTAATCAGTGCCAGCCACCGAGACCTGAATGAGCGGGTAGGCAATGGCCAGTTCCGTGAAGACCTGTTCTACCGCCTTAACGGCCTGATGGTCGAGTTGCCGGCGCTGCGTGAGCGGACGGATAAGCGCGAGTTGCTCGAGTTTCTGTTGGCCGAGGAAGCGCGCGGACAACCCGTACACCTTGAAGCGCCCGCACGTGAGGCGCTGCTGGCGTTCGCCTGGCCGGGCAATGTGCGGCAATTGCGCAACGTGCTGCGTACCTTGTGTGCGCTCAGCGAGCACGGTGTGATCAATCTTGCAGAGTTGCCTGTGGAGATTCGTCATGCCCGGGCAGCGCCAACGCTGCCGGCCGTACCGAAGGCAGACCAGTTGGGCGACGCCGAACGTCAGGCATTGCTCGCGGTCCTAGAGGCACAGCACTGGCACATGAGCCGCAGTGCTGAGCAGCTGGGCATCAGCCGTAACACGCTGTACCGCAAGTTGCGTAAGCACGCGATCAAGGTGCGCTCAGCGGGTTGAGCTGACCCTCGCAGCGCGCCGCTAAGCCTCTGCTGGGCGGCGACGCTGTGCTAACCTGCGGCCAGTTTTTATCGCGCTTATGCGCAGGTTTTTTAGGGCACCTTTAAGGTAAATCATGCATATCCATATTCTCGGCATCTGCGGCACCTTTATGGGCTCGCTAGCGGTGCTGGCCAAGGAGCTTGGCCATCGCGTGACCGGTTCCGACGCCAACGTTTACCCGCCTATGAGCACCCAGTTGGAAGCTCAGGGCATCGAGCTGACCCAGGGCTATGACACCGCGCAACTGGAGCCTGCCCCGGATCTGGTGGTGATCGGTAATGCCCTGTCGCGCGGCAACCCGGCGGTGGAGTATGTGCTGAACAAAGGCCTGCCCTACGTCAGTGGTCCGCAGTGGCTGGCTGATCACGTGCTGCAAGGTCGCTGGGTGCTGGCCGTGGCCGGCACCCATGGCAAGACCAGCAGTTCGAGCATGCTCGCGTGGGTGTTGGAACATGCCGGCATGAGCCCAGGCTTTTTAATTGGCGGCGTGCCGCAGAACTTCGGTATTTCCGCGCGCTTAGGCGGTACGCCGTTCTTCGTGGTCGAGGCCGACGAGTACGACAGCGCGTTTTTCGACAAGCGCAGCAAGTTCGTCCACTACCGCCCACGCACCGCGATCCTGAATAACCTGGAGTTCGATCACGCCGACATCTTCCCAGATCTGCCAGCCATCGAGCGGCAGTTCCACCATCTGGTGCGCACCATTCCCGGCGAGGGCCTGATCATTCACCCGACCACTGAGCCGGCGCTCAAGCGGGTGATCGAGATGGGCTGCTGGACGGAGGTCGCCACCACCGGCGAGGGTGGGCAATGGCAGGCCAATCTGCTCAGTGCTGACGGCTCGCGCTTCGAGGTGAGCTTCGAGGGCCAGGCTGCGGGTACCGTGGATTGGCAACTGACCGGCCAGCACAACGTCGCCAACGCCCTGGCGGTGCTGGCAGCAGCGCGGCATGTCGGTGTGGTGCCGGAGTTGGGCATCGCTGCACTGTGCAGTTTTATCAATGCTAAGCGGCGCATGGAGAAGGTTGCCGAAGTGAACGGCGTGATCATTTTCGATGACTTCGCTCACCACCCCACGGCGATTGCTACCACCTTGGATGGCCTGCGCAAACGCATCGGCGGCGCCAAATTGATCGCCATCGTCGAGCCGCGTTCCAACTCGATGAAGCTCGGCGCGCACCGCGACGGTTTGCCCGAGTCCGTGGTGCAGGCCGACTCGGTATATTGGTACGCAGCGCCGAATCTGGGCTGGGACTTGGCCGGTACGGTGGCCCGCTCAACGGTACCCACTCAGGTGTGCGACTCGCTGGAAGCGATCATCGCCGGGGTCAAGGCCGAAGCGGCGCCCGGCACTCAGGTGGTGGTGATGAGCAACGGCGGCTTTGGCGGCCTGCACGGCAAGCTGGCAGCGGCCCTGGCTGAGTAATCAGTCGTTAGTCGGATGGGTTGATGAGCGGAGCGACGATACCCATCGGGCCGAGCGTGGGTGATGGGTATCGCTCCGCTCCACCCATCCTACGGGTACGGTAAATCAGCGGTTCGAGTAGTTTTTCAACGCAGCATAAGCACGCGCAGCAACTTTGAGAGTGAATATATGAGCGGTCCCGAACGCATTACTTTGGCCATGACCGGCGCTTCCGGCGCGCAGTACGGTCTGCGCCTGCTCGATTGCCTGGTGCGGGAAGACCGCGAAGTGCATTTTCTGATTTCTAAGGCCGCGCAGTTAGTGATGGCCACGGAAACCGACGTGACTTTGCCGGCCAAGCCGCAGGCCATGCAGGCGTTTTTGAACGAATACACCGGCGCTGTACCCGGGCAGATTCGTGTGTATGGCAAGGAAGACTGGATGGCCCCCGTGGCCTCCGGTTCAGGTGCGCCCGCGGCGATGGTAGTGGTGCCATGCAGTACCGGTTCGCTGTCAGCGATTGCCAATGGTGCCTGCAATAACCTGATCGAGCGCGCAGCGGATGTGGTGTTGAAGGAGCGTCGCCAGCTGATTCTGGTGCCGCGTGAGGCGCCGTTCTCCAGCATTCATTTGGAGAACATGCTCAAGCTGTCGAACATGGGCGCGACCATCCTGCCTGCCGCGCCGGGCTTTTATCACCAGCCGCAGACCATTGATGACCTGATCGACTTTGTCGTGGCACGCATCCTCAACTGTTTGGGTGTGCCGCAGGACATGCTGCCGCGCTGGGGCGAGCACCATCAGATCACCCCGGATGAATAAGCCGCTGGCGCGTGCCACCGTCGCTGTGCTGTTGGGGCTGACCCTCAGCAGTTGCGCCACGGTGCGCACTCTGGATGCGGCCAAACCGGGCGCACCGGTGGTGTATGCCGGTACGCGCCTGGATTGGTATGCGCTGCAAGGGGGCTGCTGCGCCACGGATCGCTTTGGTGCTGAAGCGCCGGCCTACCCGGCGGTTGATCTGCCGGTCAGTGCCTTGCTCGATACCCTGTTGCTGCCGCTGTCCCTGGCCACCGCCATCGGCCTTAACCTGGGAATCAGCGGCGGGCTGTAGCGCATCACTCAGCTGACCAGTTTTGCCGCTTGATTCAGCGTTTGCTGCAGGCCATAGCGGCCTTTCTCATCACGGCTTACGCGGCCCATGGCGGTATCCGGGTCGTGGGTAAACACCAGGCGACCGCCGCGTGTATGCAAATCGGCCAGCAGGGCTTCTTTCTCTTCAATCAAGCCTTCGGGGAAACGGTCGTAGCCCATGGTGATCGGCAGGTGCACCCACGGTGCGCCGGGGATTAGATCTGCGGGGAACACCACTGGGCCGTCCGGCATGGCGACTTCGGGAATCAACTGGCCTGGGGTGTGACCGTCGCTCCAGTGCAAGCGCCAGTCTGCACCGAGCAGCTCGCAATATGCGCTTTCATCGATTAGATGCAGGCGGCCGCTGGCCTCGAGCAGCTCCAGTAACTCGGGGATATAGGAGGCGCGGTCGCGGGCATGGGGCTGGCAGGCGCGCTGCCATTGACGCCGGCCGGTGATGAACTGCGCATTGGGGAATAGCAAACGAGCTGGTTGGCCATCTTCCCAGGCGGCGAGCAAGCCACCAGCATGGTCGAAGTGCAGGTGGGTGAGCACCACGATGTCGATGTCAGCATCACTCAGGCCTGCGGCGGCCAGGCTGTCGAGCAGCACGTGGCGCTCTTCTTGTACGCCAAAGCGCTGTTTCAGGTCGGGGCTGAAAAACGCGCCGATGCCGGTTTCAACCAGGATGTTGCGGCCTTCCTCTTGCACCAGTAGAGCGCGGCAACCGAGGTCGATGCGGTTCAGTTCGTCCGGTTTCATCCAGCGTTGCCACAGGGCTTTCGGCGCATTGCCGAACATGGCGCCGCCGTCGAGTTTTTGGCTGTTGCCGGTCAGAGTGGTCAGGGTTCGCATGGGGATTCTCTTGTTCTTGTCGGGGATTGCACGGTGGATCGTTGAAGCGTGAGCCACATAGGTGAGTGTGGCCATTGGACGAAGGGCTGATGGGGTTGTTAATACCCGTCGAGTCGAGTCGAGTCGAGCGTGGTGGATCGGTGAAGCGTGATCCACCCTACGGGTCATGTCGACGTAGGGTGGATGTCGCTTTTTACATCCACCGCGCCGTTTAGCGCTCGATGGCCAGCGCCACGCCTTGGCCGCCACCGATGCACAGGGTGGCCAGGCCTTTGTGCGCGTCGCGGCGGATCATCTCATGGATCAGGCTGACCAGAATGCGGCAGCCCGACGCGCCGATTGGGTGGCCGAGGGCGATGGCGCCGCCGTTGACGTTGACCTTGGCGCTGTCCCACTGCAGTTCGCGCCCGACCGCAATGGCCTGGGCGGCGAAGGCTTCATTGGCCTCGATCAGGTCGAGTTGCTCCAGGCTCCAGTTGGCTTTCTCTAGGGCGCGGCAGGTGGCGAACACCGGGCCGATGCCCATGGTCGCCGGGTCGACGCCGGCACTGGCGTGGGCCTTGATTCGCGCCAGCACCGGCAGGTTCAGCTCGGCGGCTTTAGTGGCGCTCATCAGCAGCACAGCGGCCGCGCCGTCGTTGAGGGTTGAGGCATTGCCCGCGGTGACGCTGCCGTCGCGCTTGAAGGCCGGGCGCAGTTTACCCAAGGCTTCCAGAGTGCTGCTGGCGCGCGGTTGTTCATCGGCGGCGACGATCAGGCTGTCACCTTTGCGCTGAGGGATTTCAATCGGGGTGATTTCGTTGGCAAAGCGGCCGGCCTCAACAGCGGCGCAGGCGCGCAGCTGCGAGTGCGCGGCGAAGGCATCCTGCTCGGAGCGGCTGATGCCGTACTGTTCGGCCAGGTTCTCGGCGGTGATGCCCATGTGGTAATCGTTGAAGGCATCCCACAGGCCGTCGTGGATCATGGTGTCGACTAACTGGCCGTGGCCCATGCGCAGGCCATTACGTGAACCGTTCAGCACGTGTGGCGACTGGCTCATGTTTTCCTGGCCGCCGGCGATGATCACCTCGGCGTCGCCGCAGCGAATGGCTTGGGCCGCCATGATCACGGCCTTGAGGCCGGAGCCGCAGACTTTGTTCAGGGTCAGCGCTGGCACCGTGTGCGGCAGGCCGGCTTTGAGTGTGCTCTGGCGGGCCGGATTCTGCCCGGCACCGGCGGTCAGAACCTGGCCGAGTATGACTTCGTCGACTTGTTCGGCGGGCAGGCCGGTGTCGGCGAGCAGGCGGCGGATAACGGCAGCGCCCAGATCAACAGCGCTCACGCTGCTCAATGCACCCTGAAAGGCACCGATGGCGGTGCGGGTGGCGGCGACTATGGCGACTTCTTGCATGTGCTTCCTCGTGCTGCCGGGGCAGCCAGTGGCTCGAATAAAAAACGCGACGCCCAATAAGGGCGCCGCGCAAACGCTCAACCGGTGTTCGCAGTTCCCGCCAGGTTGGGGCGGGTTGGCGTCAGAATTGCTCGGCGCGCAGGCCGTATAGCGCGTCGCTGCCTGCGCGAATGCTGGCTTCCAGGGTCAGGCTGCGTGGTAGCAGGCGGGCGAAGAAGAACTCGGCGGTGGCCAGCTTGGCGCTGTAAAACGCTTCATCTTCGCTGCACTTGGCCTGAGCCACGGCGGCCATGCGCGCCCACATCCAGGCGTAGGCGGTGTAGCCGAACAGGTGCAGGTACTCCACCGACGCCGCGCCGGTTTCGTGCGGGTTGCCCGCGGCACGCTCCTGCAGCCAGCTGCTGGTGCGCTCCAGGCGCTCAACGGCATCCAGCAGAGCGGCGGCATACGGCGCATCGGGCTGCTCGGCGAAACGGCGAATCTCCTGGGTGAACTGGCGCAGCGCTACGCCGCCGTTGGCGATGACCTTACGCCCGAGCAGGTCGAGGGCCTGGATGCCGTTGGTGCCTTCGTAGATCTGCGCGATGCGCACGTCGCGCACCAGTTGCTCCTGGCCCCATTCGCGGATGTAGCCGTGGCCGCCGAACACCTGTTGGCCATGGATGCAGCTGTCCAACCCGGTGTCGGTAAAGAACGCCTTGGCCACCGGAGTGAGCAGGGCGACCAAGGCATCGGCGGCCTGGCGCTCGCTGCTGTCGTCGCTGAACTTGCTGAGGTCAAGCTGCTGGCCGACATAGCAGGCAAACGCCCGACCGCCTTCGGTGAGGGCCTTCATGGTCAGCAGCATGCGCCGCACATCGGCGTGCACGATGATCGGATCAGCGGCTTTGTCCTGGGCTTCCGGGCCGCTGGCGGAACGGCTTTGCAGGCGCTCGCGGGCGTAGTCGCGGGCCGCCTGGTAAGACGCTTCGGCGCAGCCGATGCCCTGGATGCCGATGGACAGGCGCTCGTAGTTCATCATGGTGAACATCGCCGCCAGGCCTTTATTCGGCTCGCCGATCAGGTAGCCGCTGGCGCCGTCGAAGTTCATCACGCACGTGGCCGAGGCCTTGATGCCCATCTTGTGTTCGATCGAACCGCAGCTCACCGTGTTGCGCGCCGCCAGGCTGCCGTCGGCATTGACCAGCACCTTGGGCACCAGAAACAGCGAGATACCACGCGCGCCAGCGGGGGCGTCGGGCAGCTTGGCCAGCACCAGGTGGATGATGTTTTCGGTGAGGTCCTGCTCGCCGCCGGTGATAAAAATCTTGCTGCCGCTGATCTGGTAGCTGCCATCGGCTTGCGGTTCGGCCTTGGTACGGATTAGCCCTAAGTCGGTGCCGGCATGGGCTTCGGTCAGGCACATGGAGCCGGCCCAGCGGCCTTCATACATCGGCGGCAAGTAGGTGTTTTTCAGTTCTTCACTGGCGTGCGCGTCGATGGCCAGGCAGGCACCGGAGCTCAGCGCCGAATACAGAGCGAAGCTGGAGCCAGCGGCGTAGAGCATTTCTTCAAATGCCACGGCGAGCATCTTTGGCATGCCCATGCCGCCGTAGGTAGGGTTACCGGACAGGCCGACCCAGCCACCTTCAATGTAAGTGGCATAGGCTTCTTTGAAGCCTGCCGGGGTGCGTACATCGCCTGCAATCCATTGCGCGCCTTCTTCATCACCGCTGCGGTTGAGCGGGGCGATCAGGCCGCCAGTAACCTTGGCGGCTTCTTCCAGAATGGCATCGGCAGTATCGGCGTCGATGGTTTCAGCCAGTGCCGGCAGGCGAGCCCATAGGCTCGGGGCATCGAACACTTCATGGAGGACAAAGCGCAGGTCGCGCAGCGGGGCGTTGTACTCAGGCATCGGCAGTTTCTCGCACAGATGCCGCGCAGAGCGCGGCGATTAAAACGCCCCTGGCGTTATTGCACCCGGGGCGTTGCAGGAATAAGCAACACGGCCCGCAGCGCGGCGGGCCGGGTATGGTCACTCGGCCTCGGCCGGGCCTTTGACGGTGTTTTTAGTGGTGAATTTGAGCAGGTGGGTGCGCTCGACCAGGATGTACAGCGCGGCACCTGCAGCCAGGCCCCAGCCTGCGCCGTAGACGGCCAGTACCACACCCATGGTGCCGGCCACGCCGCGCTCGGTGTTGTTGCTCAGTTGCTCGAACCCCACCATCAGGCAGATATAGCCGGTAAGGATCAGCGTCAGCGACAGGGCAATCGGCAGCACCGGCTGGAAGAAGCTCACCAGCGGCAAGGCGAACAGGGCGATAAAGCCGGTGATCCAGAACGTGCCCGCGCCGCTGTAGATCGAATCCATGGCTTTGCGGCCGTACTTGTAACGCTCGGCCATGGTTGCCGCGACGGCTGTCCACAGCGGCCCAGCCAAGCCCGGATACGGGGCGAAGAAGGCATGCAGCGCGTTGCGCAGGGCGGTGACCAAATGCACGCGGTCGATGTTGTTCTCGATCACTTCGTCAGTGCGCAGTTCATCGGCGCGCTGCATCAGCGACTGGCCGACGATGATGTCGCCAAACGCGATGACATAAGCGATAACCGCCGTGGGTACGGCCAGCAGGAACACATCCAAACCCGGGAAACCAACGCTGAACGGCAGGTAGTTCCACATCTCGGCGAAGGCTGGCGCGGTGATGCCAAATTTCACGTCGGGCATCTTGTATTCGCCCACGGCAATGCCGATGAAAATCGCGATCAACATACCCGGCACCATGCCGTAGTTGACGATTTTGCGCGCCAACGGCACGCGCTCGGTGAGGCCTTTAAACGACACCGAGAACATCAGGTACAGGCAGATCAGGCTGCCCAGCACCAGGGAAATCGGCGTGTTGGCCAGGCGGCCACCGGTGGAGATTTCGCCCATCAGTGCCGCAATACCCGCACCGATGATGATCCCGCCTTTCATCGAGTTGGGAATCAACTTCACCAGGGTGCTGCCCAGGCGCGTGACGCCGAGGAACAGGAAGATCACGCAGACCAGAAATTGCAGGGCAAACAGTGCCTGAATGGCTTCGGGGCCGGGTTTGAAATTGCCGAGAAACAGCAATACAACCGGAATGCCGGGGGTGATCCAGCCGGGCACGAAGGGCACACCGAGCAGCGCCGGCAGCATAAAGCCGACACCACACACCACGACATAGGCGAGGGCTACGTCGTAGGGTAGGCCGAGGTATTTTTCCAGCAGCGGGATCATCGCCAGGCTGACCACGAACATGATCAACGCTTGCAGCATCTCCGCGGTTTCCCAGCGGTAGTGGACAAAGGGCAGGCGCACTTTGAACGGGCCGACTGGCCAGTGCGGTTGTTCGTCGCCGTCACGGCGCTTGAAAATTTGCATAAAGATTCTCCGTCGGCCGCCAGGGCCGGTTCTTGTTGTTGTGTAAACGGTGTGTTTTCTGTGCGTTGCTGGTTGTGGAAGGCGCTTGAACGGCGACAGTCGCGGCTTAAGCCCCTCTCACAAGGCGTCAGAGGGCCTTGGCCATATCGCGCAGGACGAACTTCTGGATCTTGCCGGTGCTGGTCTTCGGCAGTTGGGTGAAGACCACGGTTTTTGGTACTTTGAAACCGGCCAGGTGTTCGCGGCTGAAACTGATGATGTCCGCCTCGCTGACCTGCTGTTGGTCGGCCTTGAGGGTGATAAAAGCGCAGGGGGTTTCGCCCCATTTCTCGTCTGGGCGAGCCACCACGGCGGCTTCGAGCACGCCGGGGTGACGGTAGAGCACGCCTTCCACCTCAATGGTGGAAATGTTCTCGCCGCCGGAGATGATGATGTCTTTCAGGCGGTCCTTGATTTCCACGTAGCCGTTCGGGTGACACACGGCCAAGTCGCCGGTGTGGAACCAGTCGCCGGCAAAGGCTTCGGCGGTGGCGCTGGGGTTCTTCAGGTAGCCCTTCATCACGGTGTTACCGCGCATAAAGATTTCGCCGATGGTTTCGCCATCGCGCGGGGTCGGCTCCAGGGTTTTCGGGTCGGCTACCATCACCCCTTCCAGGGTGGGGTAACGCACGCCTTGACGAGATTTGAGTACCGCGCGCTCGTCCAGCGGCAAGGCGTCCCATTCGGCGTGCCAGGCGCACAGGGTCACCGGGCCGTACACTTCGGTCAGGCCGTAAACGTGGGTGACCTGGATGCCCATTTCTTCTACCGCACCAATCACTTTGGCGGGCGGCGCAGCCCCGGCCACCATGGCCTTGACTGGGTGATCGATGGCGGCCTTAGCTTCGGCGGGCATATTCACCAGGGCATTGAGCACGATCGGGGCGCCACACATGTGGGTGACCTGCTCGCTGCGAATCAGGGTGAGGATCTTCGCCGGGTCGACGCGGCGCAGGAACACATGCACGCCCGCCAGGGCGGTGATGGTCCAGGGGTAGCACCAGCCGTTGCAGTGGAACATCGGCAGGGTCCAGAGGTACACCGGGTGGTTGCCCATGGCCCAGGTCATCTGGTTGCCCAGCGAGTTCAGGTAAGCGCCACGGTGGTGGTAAACCACGCCCTTGGGGTTGCCGGTGGTGCCGGAGGTGTAGTTGAGGCTGATCGCCTGCCACTCGTCTGCCGGCCACTGCCAGGCAAACTGCGGATCGCCTTCGGCCAAAAAGGCCTCGTAGTCGAGGTCGCTGACGGCTTGGCCTTCGCCGTACTCGGGGTCATCGACGTCGATCACCAGCGGCGGATGATCGAGCATACCCACGGCAGCGTGGATCACGTCATAGAATTCGCGGTCGGTGATCAGCACCTTGGCTTCGCCGTGCTGCAGCATAAAAGCGATGGCCTCGGCATCCAGGCGCACGTTGAGGGTGTTGAGCACTGCGCCGATCATCGGCACGCCAAAATGCGCTTCGAGCATCTGCGGTATGTTCGGCAGCATCACCGCCACCGTATCGCCTTTACCGATGCCACGGCCGGCCAGCGCCGAAGCCAGGCGCCTGCAGCGCGCGTAAGTCTCGGCCCAGTCACGACGAATCGAACCATGCACCACGGCCGGGTAGTGCGGGTAAACACTGGCGGTACGCTCGATAAAGCTCAGTGGCGAGAGGGCGATATGGTTAACAGCGGCAGGCTCAAGGCCCTGTTCATAGATCGACATGCAAGTACCCACGGCAGATTGGATGCTCGGGCCATTGTGCGGGTAGTCTTACGCATAGGCCCGGTATTGTTCTGGGTCTATTTATATATCTGATGGGTTTTATATGGAAGTTAAACCATAGTTGTATAGTAATTATACTATATTATTTTCTGACGATTAGCCCTTGGTCGCTTTGCATTTGCCGGCCGCCGGCCTGATGCTGCGCCGCCTCGCGCAATGAGTGGCCGATAGGAATGAAACTGGATGAATGAGATCTCCGTGCAGCTGCACAGCTGGTTGTGTATGCAGCGTGAGTGCTTGCCGCTGGCGGTGCGTGCCGATGCGCTGTTGCGCGCCCTGCATGCCTGCCCGGAAGTGCGCCAGGCGTTTTTTTTGCGCTGGCAAGCGAGCACGGCGATCTACAGCCATGAAGGCAATGCGCCGCATCTGCCGCCGGGCTTTGGTGACCCGCTGCAAGCCAGTGATCAGTTGCTGTTTGAGCGCTTGCAGCAAGAGCCTCGGCTGGACTTGGCCGCGCTACGTCAATTGCCGTGCTGGCTGGCGGGGCGAGTGCGGCGTGCCGGGCTCAACCACGGCCAGGCGCTCGCCCTGGCGCTGGATGAGGGGCAGCCCGGTCTACTGCTGATTGAGTTGCAGGAACACGCCGGGAGCGACTGGCTCGGGCTGGTGCATCAGCTGCTGCTAGCGGTGCTCGCCAGCCTGCCGCAGCAGGCGCGTGGCAGTCTGTTGCTGGGCAGTGATCCGCAGCCCAGCCTGTTACTGGATATCGACGCGCGGCCGCTGCAACTAAATGCCGCCATGCAGGCACTGCTGGGTGAGCAATCGCTGGCGCTGGTAGCCGATTTGTTGCCGGTCAACGCGCCGCAACTGGTGCGCGCCTGTTTGCAGCAAGGGCGGGCCATCGAAGCGGTTGAGGCGCAGCATGCCGGCCAAGTGCTGATGTGGACCTTTATGCCCGATGCTGCCGAGCAGCAGGTGCTGGCGCGCTGTCGACCCGCGACCGCCCAGTTGCAGGCCGAGCGTGAAGCGGCCAAGGCCAGCCGCCTGTACCGGCTGATTACCGAGAACACCACCGACCTGATCTCCCGGCACACCCCCGATGGCTGTTTTCTCGACGCCTCGCCGGCCAGTTGGACGCTGCTCGGTTACTGGCCGGAAGTGTTGCGCGGGACCTTGGTGCAGGCGCTGTTTCATGAGCAGGACCAACAGCATCTGGTCGACAGCACCCGTGAAGCCCTCGAGCAAGACGGCTATCACACCATGACCTACCGTATTCGCCACCGCGATGGTCATTATTTGTGGTTTGAGACCGCCAGCCGCGCGATCCGTGAAACCTATACCGGCGCGGTGGTTGAAGTGGTCAGCGTGTCGCGCGATATCACCGCGCGGGTGCTGGCCGAAGAGAACAAGCGGCGCTTGGCTGAGGTGGTGGAAGCCAATACCGACCTGGTGCTGTTTATCGACCCTAATGGGCACCTCACACACCTCAATCCGTCTGCGCGGCATGCGTTGAATATTGAGGATCAGCAGCCGTTACCGCCGCTCGAAAAGCTCTTGGCGCCAAGCGATTTTCAGCAGTTGCAGCGCCATGGTTGGGCGGCCGCCGATGCAGCCGGGGTGTGGAGCGCCGAGGTGCGCCTGCTGCCGCAGGGGCCGCGTGCGCCGCTGCCGGTGTCGCTGGTGCTGCTGGCGCACCGCGGCCGCGATGGCGAGCATTACTACTCGCTGGTGGCGCGCGACATGACCGAGCGTGAATTGCGTGAGGCTGAGCAGCGGCGCCATCAGGATGAGCTGGCGCACACGGCGCGGCTGGTCACCCTCGGCGAGCTGGCATCCGGTATCGCCCATGAGATCAATCAACCGCTGGCGGCGGTGGTCAACTATGCCAGCGCCAGCCAACGCTACCTCAAGGCGCTGGGCGCTAACCCTGAGGCGGCGAGCAAGGTGGCGCAAGGGCTGGAGCGGATCAACGAGCACGCCAACCACGCCTCGGAAGTGATCAAACGCTTGCGCGCTTTTCTGCGCAAGGGGCAGCGCCGCACTCAGGCGCTGGATATTGCCAGCGTGGCACGCGAGGCAGTGCGGCTGTGCCAATGGGAGGCGAGCAATTGGCAGGTGACCATCGATGAGCAATTGGCGGACAATCTGCCACCGGTGTATGCCGACCGGATTCTGCTGGAACAGGTGCTGCTCAACCTGCTGCGCAATGCCATTGACGCCAACCGTGAGGCTCACCCCGGCCACTCTTCGCGTATCGAACTCAGCGCCGCCGAGCAGGATGGCCAGCTCTGTGTGCGCGTGTGGGATCAGGGGCCGGGTGTGGTGCAGGGTGAGCTGGAGCATATTTTTACCCCGTTCTACACCAGCAAGGCCGAAGGGCTGGGGCTGGGCCTGTCGATGAGCCGCAGTATCATAGAAGGCTTTGGCGGGGCGCTGGAGGCGCACCCTGGCACGGCCGGCGGCTTGTGCCTGGAGTGCCGCTTGCCGCTACTGCGCGGCGAGGACGCTGAGCGCCTTGTAGGGCTTTAGCCGCAATACAGCCAATGCATAACAAGAAAAGGAGCAGGGCATGAGCCTGCAGATGCAACACCAGGTTTATGTGGTCGACGATGATCAGGGCATGCTCGACTCCACCGTCTGGCTACTGGAATCCGTGGGGCTCAAGGCACTGCCGTTCACCAGCGGCCAGGCGTTTCTCGAGGCCTGTGATGTGCACAGCCAAGGCTGTGTGCTGTTGGATGTGCGGATGCCCGGCATGGGCGGGCTGAATGTGCAGGAAGCGATGCGCGCGCGCGGCATTGAGATGCCGGTGATCTTTGTCAGCGGGCATGCTGATGTGCCCATCGTGGTGCGCGCCTTCCGTGCCGGCGCCGTGGACTTTATCGAAAAACCCTACAACGAGCAGTTGCTGCTCGACAGCGTGCAGCACGCCTTGAGCCATGCGCCGGCGGCGGTGCAGGCGGACCCGCGCTTGCAGGCCGTGGAAACGCGCCTGGCTAGCCTGACCCCGCGTGAGCGTGATGTGCTGCTGCCGTTAGTGCGTGGCTACACCAACCGCGAAATGGCCGAGCAACTGGATATCAGCGTCAAGACCATCGACCTCTACCGCTCGCGGGTGATGAAGCGCATGCAAGCGGAAACCCTCGCCGATCTGGTGGGGATGGCGATTGCTGCTGGGTTGGTGGACGCCTTGCAACTGCGCGGCGAGCAGCCTTGATCTGAGCTTGGCGGACCGTGGGCTGCGTACCTAAAGCATTACTCATTCGTGAGTTATGCTGAGTTGTTATCATTTATGGTTAAGCCCCGCCAATTTCCCCCGCCTATATTTGCTGTCTGGATAACTGAATGCTCCTGGAACTGATCAAGAATGCCACCCTGCTGATTACCCTGTGCTGGATGCATGGCTTGATTACACGTTACCTAGATGAGCGTTCGACCACCGGCAAGCTGTTTTCCGGCGCATTGTTTGGCGCGGCCTGTGTAATTGGCATGACATTTCCGCTCACGCTTGAGCAAGGCTTGATCTTCGATGGTCGCACCGTGGTGCTGAGCATGGCGGCCTTCTTCTGTGGGCCGCTGGTGGGGTTGATCGCCGGTGCTATCGCCGGGGTTTATCGCTTGTGGCTTGGCGGTGTGGGCGCGATGCCAGGGCTGCTCAACATCCTGATGCCAGTGCTCATGGGGCTGGCTTATCGCCGCCTGCACATGTCTGGCCGCGTGCCATTCACTTTTCTCTCGCTTTTGGTCTTTGCCGGGCTTGTACAGGGCTTGCAGGTCGCCATTCTGACCGTGTTGGCATCTGACCAGTTCGCCGCGTCCCAGCAATATGCATTTGCGTTGTGGCCCCTGGTCTTGGTCTTGATCCCCTCGACCTTGGTACTCGGTTATCTGCTGAAGGATATTCGCCGGCAGAAGCGTGATCGTGAAGCGCTGCGCCAGAGTGAGGCGCAGTTGCAGGCCATTACCGAGGCGGTGCCTGACCTGTCCATGGTGCTGGATGAGGATGGCCGCTATGTGAAGATCAAGTCCCCCGACAGCACCCTGCTGTTTTCCGAGGGTGAATGTTTGCTGGGTCGGCTTATGGCAGATGTGCTGCCAACCAGTCAGGCCGAGCTTTTTATGCAGTTGATTGGGCGAACCCTAGCCAGTGACCAGGCGCAAACCATTGAATATGACATGCAAACACCGGCCGGTCGGCGGGTCTTTGAAGGCCGTGCGCGGCGTCTGGATATTAAGGTGAATGGCAAGCGGGCCCTGGTTTTTATGGCGCGCGACATTACCGAGCGGGTCGCCCTTGAGTTGGATCGGCGCATCGCCGCCATTGCCTTTGAGTCGCCGCAGGGCATGCTGATTACCGATGCCAGTACGCGGATCCTCAAAGCCAACCGTGCATTTAGCGAGATATCTGGCTACAGCCTGGAGGACGTCGTTGGGCAGCCCACGCGCATGCTCGGTTCGGGGCGCCAAGGCCCTGAGTTCTATCAGGCCATGTGGCGCAGCCTGCAAGAAACCGGGTTGTGGGAGGGGGAAATATGGAATCGGCGCAAGTGCGGCGAGGTTTTCCCTGAGTGGTTAACCATTGGTGCCGTGCATGATGAGCAAGGGCTGGTGACTAACTACGTGGCATCGTTGATGGATATCAGTGAACGCAAAAATGCCGAACAGAAAATCCTCCATCTGGCTTTTTATGACCCCTTGACCGGTCTGCCCAACCGCCGTCTGTTGCGCGATCGGCTTGAGCAAGCAACTGCCCTGTGTCGCAGGAAGGGCCAGTATGCGGCGTTGATTTTTCTCGATCTGGACGACTTTAAAAACGTTAATGACGTTTATGGGCATCAGGTCGGGGATGAGCTGCTGTGTCAGGTCGCAGATCGCTTAAGGCACGCTGTGCGTGAGCTGGATACGGTGGCACGCCTGGGTGGCGATGAGTTTGTCATCATGCTTGAGGGCTTGGAGTTCATCGCCGAAGAGGCCGGCTCCCAGGTTGAACACATCGGTAGCAAGCTGATGCTCGCGCTGCGAGAGCCGTATGAGGTCAATGGCCAGCATTTCTTCAATAGCGCCAGCCTAGGCGCCGTGTTGTTCAATGATGAGCAACAGTCGGTGGATGAGCTGATGCAGTGCGCTGACTTGTCCATGTACAGCGCCAAATCAGCCGGCAAGGACACTTTGAGCTTTTATGACCCGCGCATGCAGGAGGTGGTCAGCCAGCGCCTGCAGCTGGAGCAAGACATGCGCCGAGGCTTGGCTGCCGGCGAATTTGTCTTGTATCTACAAACGCAAATTAACCAGCACGGTGAGTCGCAGGGCGCGGAAGCGCTGGTTCGCTGGCAGCATCCGCAGCGTGGCTTGCTGGGGCCGGGCACCTTTATCGAAATTGCCGAGCGCAGCGGGTTGATCGCCGAGCTTGATCTCTACGTGCTTAAACAAGGCTGCAGTTTGCTGGCGCGCTGGGCCTTAGAGCCGCGGTTGGCCGGGTTGAGCCTGGCGGTGAATATCAGCAGTCGGCTGCTGTTTAAGGATGGCTTCATCGACATATTGCACCAGGCTTTGGCTGACAGCGGCGCCAACCCGCAGCGCTTGAAGCTGGAAATAACTGAGTCGCTGTTGCTGACCGACAAGAACGAGGCGGCTGTGCGCATGCAAACCCTGCAGGCCATCGGTATTCGTTTCTCCATCGATGATTTCGGTACCGGCTATTCATCAATGGCCTATCTGCAGCAGTTACCGCTTGATCAGTTGAAGATCGACCAGTCGTTTGTGCGTGATCTACCCGGCAGTTCCAGCAATTTAGCGATCGTCCGGGCGATTTTGGCTTTGGCCGAGAGCTTGGGGCTTGAAGCCATCGCTGAGGGGGTGGAAACCCAGGCGCAACATGACGTGCTGCTGGCGAACGGTTGTCAGCACTTTCAGGGTTATTTGTTCAGCAAACCGATTGCCATTGATGTTTTCGAAGCCATGCAGGTGTGTGCGTCAGTGTGATCGTTGCGCTGCCCGCTAACTGAGGCTCACAGCAGTGGTTACGGCGTCCTCGCCGCAAGAGCACCGTGCAGCGCCCATAGGCGGAAACGGCTGTAAAGCACCGGCCTAGTTAGCCCAGCCTTGGTAGATATAGGTCATGGGCTTAGGACCTTTGAGGTAGCGGTTATTCAGCTCGCCGATTTCAAAGCCGCCGGCGCGGATCAGCGCGGCGATATCGCGGTTGAGGTGGCAACCACCGGAAAACGGCTTCCACATAGGCGTCAGCCGATTCTGCCAGCGAACTACCGGCAACTCAGGCGCGAGGCCATGTTCGCAAAACAGCAAACGCCCGCCGGGTTTGAGCACGCGGCGCATCTCGCGCAATGCGGCTACGGCATCGGGGATGGTGCACAGGGTGAAGGTGCAGACAATGCTGTCGAAGCTGGCGTCCTCCGCCTGGATTTGCCCCAGTTCGAGGGCAATCATCTCCACCGGGATGCTGATCGCTTCGGCACGTTGCTGAGCCAGCTTCTGCATGTCGGCGCTGGGGTCGACACCGACTATCGCGCTGACTTTGCTGGAGTCATAGAAGGCCAGGTTGAGGCCGCTGCCAATACCAATTTCCAGCACTCGGCCGTGAGCCTGAGGCACCAGTTGCGAGCGGGCTTTCATCACCGCGCCCATGCCGCAGGCGAAGTCGATCAGGTGCGGCAGTAAGTAACGGTCATAGAAGCCCACGCGGTTGTCCTTTTTTGGCATTTACGCGACGTCGTTGCTGGCGTCGTCCGGCAGGTCGTCGTTGTCACCGCTAATGGCGGTAAAGCACTTGATCAGGTGAGTGCCGGCTGTGCCATTAATGCGCCACGCATCGGCCTCACCATCGAAGCGGGCAGCCACCACCTGGGCCAGGCTGAAGTGCCATTTGCGCAGGGCGCGGCCGTCCATGCATTCAATGTTCAGCAGCGGCGCTTCGCTGCTTGGTTGTGTGCCCGCTAGGTGTTGCGCGAGCTGTTCGTCGTCGAGCTGAAATTGCCAGGCATGCAAGTCGTCGATCTCCAGCATGTCGGCGTTGCTCAAAGCGTTGATTAGGTCGTGCGGGGTGGTGCTCATAGGTGGGTTCTTCTGTTAGCGGCCGAGACGGCGCAGTTGGTCAGATTCAATCACGCGGGTGCCGGCGTCTTCTTCCAGGGCCAGGCGCCACAGGGCGCGCGCCAGTACGGTGGCGTCGATGCCGCGGTATTTGCCCGGCAGCCAGCGCATAAAGGGTGCGGCCAGGCGTTCGCCCAAGCGAAATTCCTGACGTGCGCCGAGCAGCAGCGAGGGGCGGACGATGGTCAGCTGCGGCCAATCCTGCGCGCGCAGAGCCTGTTCCATTTCGCCTTTAACTTTGTTGTAGAGCACTGAGGCATTAGCGTCTGCACCGAGGGCGCTGATCACCAGCAGATGACGCGCGCCGAGTGCGCGTGCGCGTGCAGCGAAGGCGATCACTAAGTCGTGGTCGACTGCGCGAAAAGCTTCCGGCGAGCCGGCCTGCTTAATCGTGGTGCCCAGGCAGCAGAAGGCGGTATCGACATTGCCATCGAGTTGCGGCAACAGCGCGAGCAGTTCGCCTTGTGGGTTTTCTAAATGTGCATGCGCAGCCAGCGCCCGTCGGCTTGGGGCCAGTACGCGGACGACTGTGGGCTCATTCAGCAGGCGGTCCAGCAGGTGTTCACCGGTCAGGCCGGTGGCTCCGGCGAGGAGGATGTGCTGGGGCGTCAAATACATAACGTGGGGTTCTCCGCTGATATCAATCAGCTTAACAGGCTGAAGGAACTGCGCACTCTGCGCTTGCAGGTCGCTGTAATGGTTATGGATTGATCGCAGGTTGCGCTGCGCGTGGGGTGTTGAGAGCGAGCGCCGCTTGCTGCTCACGCAGCTTGTTCCACTGCGCGAGGACCGCCTTGGCAGGCCAGATTTGCGGTTCGGACGGCTCGAAGCCATCGGCTTTTTCGCGCGCGGCGACGCTGGCCTGGGCCAGTGTGAAGGCACGCTGCAGGTCATCGGTCTGTTGCAGGGCTTCAGCAAATAACGCACGGCCGAAGTAAGTGAAATCGTTTTCCTCCGAGCAGCCAAATGACACCCGGTCGGCGCGGGCAGCGGTGATTACCAGGGTTTTTTCATCCTGCACCTTGGGGATAAAACCGCCCGAGTAGCAGGCCGAAATCACCAGTACCTTGTAGCGCTCTTTGAGCGGTTTCAGCAGGGTGGCCAGTTCGCTGGCGGGCAGGTCGCCGAGCTGCAGGCGTGGCTGGTTGAGGTGCAGTTCGTGTTGCGCGGAGCCATGGCTGGTCAGGTAGATAAAGATCAGATCCTCTGGCCCGCTGCGCACCGCCAGGGCTTGCAGTGAGCGGCCCAGGCTGGCGCTGGTGGCCAGCGGGCGATCCGCCAAGTGGTCGCGGTGATTGACCAAGGTAATCCGGCCATAGGCGGCGAAGCGTTTCTGCAGCAGATCACCTACGTAGTCGGCCTCGCGCATAAACACGCTCTGTTTGCCGTCACCAGCCAGGGTCAGCGCGTACAACTCGATAGCGGGGGTCGAGGCGGGTAGCTGGGCAATCGCGGCATCGAGCAGTCGGCCTTGCTCCAGCAAGCCGATGGCCAAGGTGTCTGGTACTGCTTGGCCATCGCTATCGCGAATCAGTCGACCTTGCCGCCAGGTACCGCTTTGCTGACTGCCGTCGGCCAGGGTCAGGCTGCCGCTGCCGTGGTATTTACCGTAGGCAAAGTGGCCCTGATAAATGCTGCCGTCGGCGAGACTCAAGCGGCCTTCACCATGGTAGTTCCAGTCACGAAACTGGCCTGCGTAATGACTACCGTCGACGGCCTTGAATTGACCTTTACCGGTCAGGCTGCCATTGACGAAGCGCCCGCTCCAGGCATCACCATCAGCGCTCTGAAAGCGACCTTTGCCGTGGAATTGGTTGTCGCGAAACTCCCCGCTGTAGAGATCGCCACCAAGGTTCTTGAAACTGCCCTGGCCATTGAGTTGCTGGTTGTCGAAGGTGCCGACGTACTCATTACCTTCAGCGTCGCCCAGTACACCTTGGCCGTGGGGCTGACCTTTGCGGAACTGGCCCTGGAAACGTTCTCCATTGCGCCACTGCAACGAGCCCAGGCCGCTGTAAAGGCCGTTGCTGAATTCGCCGCGATATTCCAGCTCGCTGCTTTTGAGGTGGCCTTCGCCGCTGGGCATGCCGTTGGCAAAGCCGCCGACATAGCGGCTGCCATCGCTGTAAGTGAGGCTGCCCTGGCCATGGAAATTGCCGCCCTTAAATTCGCCGGTATACACCTCGCCCTGTGCACTGTGCCATCCACCGGGGCCGTTGAATTGACCATCCTTAAACGTCCCTTGGTAATAACGGCCGTCGCTGTAATCCAAGCGCCCTGGGCCCTGCAGCAGACCGTCAAGCACCTCGCCGCGGTAGCGGCCACCATCGGGCAGCAGCGCATTGGCGGGCAGCAGCGGTTCGCCATCGCCACAGGCGACAAGCAGTAGAGCAAGGCCTAAGGGAGCCAAGAAGGAAAGGCAGCGCATGCAGAAGGTCCGGGCTGTAGTGTCGCTTTGAGTATGCCTTAAACCGCTGTGCGTGCCGTGATAGAGCGCTATGAAAATACTCATGCATAAAAAAGGCGCACTCGCCACTGGCGGTGCGCCATTGCTGACGCTGTGCTTCAGACGAAGCAGAGGGTCAGCGGCTCAGCAATGTAGGCAGGTTTTTCCGATCCTTCGATTTCCAGCACAACCTTGGCTTTTAGCAGCCACTGGCCCGGATTTTTTTCCGTAACTGCGGTCAGTGTGGCGACCAGGCGCACCTTGGAATTGACTTTTACCGGCTGGATAAAGCGCACGCTATCTAGGCCATAGTTAACGGCCATCTTCAGCCCGGTGGGCATGATCATGATGCCTTCCATCAGCTTGGGCACCAGTGACAGCGAGAGAAAACCGTGGGCGATGGTGGTGCCGAAAGGGGTGAGTTTGGCTTTTTCCGGATCGATGTGGATGAACTGGTGGTCGCCAGTGCACTCAGCAAACTGGTTGATGCGTTCTTGGTCGATGGTCAGCCAGTCGGAGCGGCCAAGTTCTTTGCCGATGTAGCTGGACAGTTCGGCGGCGGGTACTGATGTCATGGTTTCTCCTTGAAGACGCGAGTGTTGTTTTTTTTGGGGGCGTAAATCCTTCTGTCCTAAGATCATCATGGGTTTGCCACTGGGTCAAGTGGCTATTGTGGCGCGGCTGCAGGCCGCGGTTTATCCCGCGCAACTGCTGTAAGCCGGCCTTTAGAGGGGGCTTTTGCTTATAATGCGCGGCATTACGCCTAGGATCATACGATTCGGAGATTACCCGTCATGTTGTTACGCGGCCTTTTCTGGCTGGTGCTGTGCCAGTTGCTTGGCACGGCGCTGAATGTTTTGCTAATCCCGATGCTGCCTGGGCCGATTATCGGCATGCTGCTGCTGTTTGCTTTTCTTTTGTTACGCGGTGAAGTGGGTGAGCCGCTGCGCGAAGCCGCCGGCAGCCTGCTGAAATACCTGCCACTACTGTTGGTGCCGCCGGCGGTAGGGGTGATGGCTTATGCCGAGGCCATTTCTGCCGACTTTTGGGCGATTGCCGGTGCGCTATTGTTGTCACTGTTGCTCTCGATTGTGTTCGCCGGCTGGCTGATGCAGCGGCTGATCGATCGCCAGCAACGTCGCAAGGGTGCATGACTGTGGAGTGGAGCTCAGCCTGGCAGGCGTTAATTCACCATCCGCTGTTTGGTGTCGGTATCACCTTAGGGGCTTACCAGCTGGCAATGGCTGTGTACGAAAAGACCCGCTGGGTATTTCTGCAGCCGGTGCTGGTGTCGATGCTTACGGTGATCGGTATTCTCCTGGCCTGCGGCCTGACGTTCGCCGAGTACAAAGACAGCGCCGCCGCACTAACGTTGTTCCTTGGGCCGACTACGGTGGCGTTGGCAGTGCCGCTGTTTGTTAACTTACGGCGGATTCGTCAGCTGTTCTGGCCCACCTTTATCACGCTGCTGTTGGCCGGGGTGGTCGCTACGGTGCTGGGGGTGACCCTGGCCTGGGCCTTTGGCGCGGAACACATCATGCTGATGAGCATGGCGCCCAAGTCGGTGACCTCGCCGATTGCCATGCTGGTGGCCAGTCAGATTGGAGGCATTGCGGCGTTGGCAGCGGTGTTCGTGATGATCACCGGGATCATCGGTGCGATTGTTGGGCCTTCATTGCTCAAGCGATTTGGCGTGCAGCATCCTGCGGCGCTGGGCATGGCCTTGGGTTTGACCGCGCATGCGGTCGGCACGGCGCGAGCGCTGCAGGAGGGTGAGGAGTGTGGTGCGTTTGCCGCCTTGGCAATGAGCCTGATGGGCGTATTCACAGCCGTATTGCTGCCGCTGGCTATTTTGTTGTGGCTATAAGGAGATGCCTGTGACTTTGCCGTTATTTCCACTGAATACCGTGTTGTTTCCCGGCTGCATGCTGGATTTGCAGGTATTCGAAGCGCGTTACCTGGACATGGTTAGCCGCTGCATGAAGCAGGGCCAAGGTTTTGGCGTGGTCTGCATAATCGATGGCGCCGAGGTGGGCGAGGCTGCTGGGCAGTTCTCGGCAGTCGGCTGCGAAGCGTTGATTCGCGACTTCCAGCAACGGCCCAATGGGCTACTGGGGATTCGTGTTGAGGGTGGCCGGCGCTTTCGGGTGCAGCGTGCTCAGCTGCTGTCGGATCAGCTGACTGTAGCTGAGGTCGAATGGCTGGACGAGCCGCCTGAGCAGCCGCTGACCACTGAGCATGCCGACCTGGCTGCCTTGCTGGAGGCGCTAAACGCGCATCCGCTGGTGGCGTCGTTGGGCATGTCGAACGAGCCGGCCGGCCAGGATGCGTTGGCTAACCAACTGGCCTACCTGTTGCCGTTGGACGTTGAGCAAAAGCTGACGCTGCTCGAAACCGCCGATGCACCGTTACGCTTGGAGCTGTTGCAGCAACTGCTTGAACAGTTGCAGGGCGAGCGTCAGTAACGGTAAAGCTGCAGCCCGGCGGACAGCTGCCAGGTGGTGATGCCGCCCAGTAGGGCGATAATCGCGGGTAGCAACAGCCACCAGGTCTTTTCAGGCAGGGCCGGCAGCGCCGTGCGCCATTGCGCCAGCGTCAGGCTCAGGGCGCAGATGCAGGCCGCCAGGATGGCGCCGGCGATGATGTCGCTGGGCCAATGCACCCCTAGGTAAATCCTTGAGCCGGCAATCGCGGCAGCGGGAAAGCTTGCCAGTAGCATCCAGGTCAGACGCATGCGCGGCGGTTGTCCGCGCCCCGCCAGCACACCGAGCAGCAAAAAGAAGGCAAACGCTGCCGAGCTGTGGCCGCTGGGAAAGCTAAAGCTACTCAGGGGCTCAAGCAGCACATCGGGGCGGCTGCGGGCGAACAACGTCTTTAGCGCGCTGTTGGCTAAGGCCGTGCCAAGCAGGGTGCCAATGGCCAGGCACAGGGTTCGCCATTGCCGCGTTGCCAGCAGTGCCAGGCACAGCAGTAAAGCCGCTGCCAGTTGCGTGGTCAGATCGCCGAGGCGGGTAATCAGCACCATCAGCGTATCCAGTGCGGGGGCGCGATGCTCCTGAACCAGGCTCAGCAAACCTTGGTCGAGCGGGCTGAGGTGTGGCCAGCTGAGCATCAGGCCGATCAGCAGCGCCAGGCACGCAACCGCCGTCAGCAAGCTGGTATGGCGCACGCCGCGCAAGCTGCCTTGTACGCTGACGCCGACCACCAGCGCAACGCCGGCCGCAATGGCACCGGCCTCCGTCCAGAAGCCTTCCGGCAGTGGCAGGCGCAGCGCCGCGCCAGTAGCCCAGCCAGGCAGCATGTAGGCGACTGACCAGCCGGCCCCTGCCAGCAGGCTGACGATAAAAAAGCGCGCGAAGGGCATGTCGAACATGCCGGCTATCATCGGCAGCATAGGGCGTAGCGGGCCGATAAAACGACCGATCAGCAGGCTGGTGACGCCGTAGCGCAGGAAATAACTGTGCGCGCTACTCAGCCATTGCGGGTGATTGCGCAGTATCGGTAAGCGGCCGATGTCCTGATGAAAATAACGCCCCAGCGCATAGGACAGGCAGTCGCCCAGCATGCCGCCGGAAAAGGCTAGCAGCAGGGTTTCGCTCAGGCCGAGTGCGCCGTTGCCCGCCAGTGCGGCCACCGCGAACAGCAGCACGGTGCCGGGCACCAACAGGCCGACAATCGCCAGGCATTCGAGGCAGGCGAGCAGAAAAATTGCCAGGCCCAGCCATTGCGGGTTGGCGCTTAGCCAGAGGGTCAGGGTGTCGAACCAGTGGCTCATCGATGATTGTCCGTGCGGCTGAGTAAGTGATAATCCTGGCCGGCTATTTGTCCGCGGCGCAGTGGGTTACGTGTGCAATGGCGGGCAAAGTCGGCATCGACAAAACGGTAGGGCAGTTGTTCGTCGCGGCCCTGGGGGATGCCCAGACGCATGCATTGCACGACGTGTGCGGGGCGTTGGTCGAGGTCTTCAACAAACAAGCGCTGCTCATCGAAGGGCTGTGCGTCCCAGTCGGGCACTTTCAGGCCGAGGGCTTTGCACAGCAGGGTTTGGCCATTGCACAACTTGTCTAGCGTGCGTGCTCGACCTTGGCTGTCGGGGTTGTTGCGCTGCATCTGCGCCACTGCATCCGCGCCGCTGTGCGTGTCCTGCCATGGGTAGGCGGATTTGATCAGCACCGCATTGCCTGGCCCCTGAGCGCTGAAATTCAGCGAATCACCGCCGCGCGCGTAGTACATATAAATGTGCCCGCCCTCCATAAACAACGCTCGGCGTTTGTGGGTATAGCCGAGAGATGCGTGGCTGCCTTTCTCGCTCAGGTAATAGGCTTCGGTTTCAATAATCCGCGCGCTCAGCCATTGCTCGCCGTGCTTATGGCGAATCACCTTGCCGAGCAGCGCGCGGGCCAGTACGCGTGCGTCGCGGTCGAAAAAGCTCGCCGGCAGGGCACGATTTTCGGGCCAGGGCAAGCTAGGGCTGGGGTCGTGTGGCATGCGCTGTCACGGCTGCTCGGCGGTGCATAGGGTGGGCGATAGTAACAATAAGCGCATGAAGCGTGCCTGAAAGTGCGCGTGTCAGCCGCTTCGCGCCTACCGTCCGCCGCGCAGCGCTGGGCGTGGAGCAGCGCGACCGTTATACTCAGCGACTTTTTTCAACCGCCAGACCCGCCAAGACTATGACTGAGTCCGTGCTCGACTATATGACCCGCCTGGGGCAGGCCGCCCGCAGCGCCTCGCGCGTGCTCGCGCGCGCCAGTACTGCGCAGAAAAATCGTGCCCTGCAGGCCGCTGCTGCCGCGCTGGATGCGGCTCGCAGCGAGCTGGCCAGTGCCAACGAACTGGACCTGGCCGCCGCGCGCGCCAGCGGTCTGGAGCCGGCCATGGTTGATCGTCTGGCGCTGACCCCGGTGGTGATCGACAGCATGATTGAAGGCCTGCGTCAGGTCGCCACGCTGCCAGACCCTATTGGTGAGATCCGTGACATGCGCTTCCTGCCGTCCGGCATTCAGGTCGGCAAGATGCGTGTGCCGCTTGGCGTGATCGGCATCATTTATGAATCGCGGCCAAACGTGACCATCGATGCCGCCAGCCTGTGCCTGAAATCTGGTAATGCGGCCATCCTGCGTGGCGGCTCGGAGGCGATTCATTCGAATCAGGCGATTGCCCGCTGCATTCAGCTTGGTTTGAGCGAGGCCGGCTTGCCAGCCAGCGCCGTGCAAGTGGTGGAGACCACTGACCGCGCGGCTGTCGGTGCGCTGATCACCATGCCTGAGTTCGTTGACGTGATCGTGCCGCGTGGCGGCAAGGGCTTAATCGAGCGCATCAGTCGTGATGCCAAGGTGCCGGTGATTAAGCATCTGGATGGCGTGTGCCACGTTTACATCGACGTCGCCGCTGATCTCGATAAGGCGATTCGGGTTGCCGATAACTCCAAGACTCAGCGCTACTCGCCGTGCAACGCCATGGAAACCTTGCTGGTGCATAGCGCCGTTGCCGCCAAGGTGTTGCCACCGCTGGCCGCCATTTACCGCGACAAAGGCGTTGAATTGCGTGGCGATGCTGCGACCCGCGCATTGCTGGGCAGTGATGTGCTGGAGGCGAGCGAAGACGACTGGTTCGCCGAGTACAACGCGCCGATCCTAGCGGTTCGTATCGTTGATTCGCTGGACGCAGCGATTGAGCACATCAACCACTACGGCTCCAAGCACACCGACTCGATCATTACCGAGAACTTCAGCGATGCGCGGCGTTTCCTTACCGAGGTGGATTCCGCTTCGGTGATGGTCAATGCCTCGACCCGCTTCGCCGATGGCTTCGAGTACGGCTTGGGCGCGGAAATCGGTATCTCCACGGACAAGTTACATGCCCGCGGTCCGGTCGGCCTGGATGGCCTGACCAGTGAGAAGTATGTGGTGTTCGGCGACGGGCATATCCGTACCTGATGGCCCGCCGCGACGGCGCTCGGCATACCGACGCCCGCCGCATCGGTGTGCTCGGTGGCACCTTTGATCCGGTGCATATTGGTCATTTGCGCAGCGCCGTGGAAGTCGCCGAGGTGTTGTTATTGGATGAGCTACGCCTGATACCCAGTGCGCGGCCGCCGCACCGCAGCGCACCGCAGGTCAGTGCGATGGATCGCCTGGCCATGGTTGAACTGGCGCTTGCGGGTGCCGCTGTGCTGCAGGTGGATGATCGCGAGCTGAAACGCGACAAGCCGTCCTACAGTATTGATACGTTGGAGTCATTGCGCGCTGAGTTGGCGGACGATGATCAGTTGTTGCTCATCCTGGGCTGGGATGCCTTCTGTGGCTTGCCCGGTTGGCAGCGCTGGGATGAGTTGTTGGAGCATTGCCATATCTTGGTGTTGCAGCGTCCGGATGCCGACAGTGAGGCGCCCGAAGCGCTGCGCAACCTGTTGGCCGCGCGCAGTGTGAGTGACCCTTCGGCCCTGAGTGGGCCGAGTGGGCAAATTGCTTTTATCTGGCAGACACCCTTGGCGGTGTCGGCCACCCAGATCCGCGCGCTACTGGCGAGCGGAAAGTCGGCACGCTTTTTAGTGCCTGACGCGGTACTGGCCTATATCCATGCGCACGGACTGTACCGTGGCGCGAATTGAACACGAGGCAAACGAGTTACTTATGACGAACGCAAAAAAAATCATGCCGAGCGAAGACCTGGTCAAACTGGCTATCGCAGCTCTAGAAGAAATCAAAGCGCAGGACATCACCACCATCGATGTGCGTGGCAAAACCAGCATCACCGATTTCATGCTGATCGCCAGCGGCACGTCGAGCCGTCACGTTAAGTCGCTGATCGACAACGTGTTGGAGAAAGTAAAAGAGCAGGGCGTGCGCCCGATCGGCACCGAAGGCATGGATACCGGCGAGTGGGCATTGCTCGACCTCGGCGACATCGTGGTGCACGTTATGCTGCCGACTGCCCGCCAGTTCTACGACCTTGAGCGTCTGTGGCAGGGTGCCGAGCAGAGTCGCGCGCAGTTTAGCGCCGAGCCGAGCCCAGAGCAGGAATAAGGACGCGCAGCGGTGCGGATTAAACTGATCGCCGTCGGCTCGCGGATGCCGCGTTGGGTTGAAGACGGCTGGCAAGAATACGCCAAGCGCATGCCCAGCGAGCTGTCCTTAGAGCTCGTGGAGGTTCCGTTGACCACCCGCGGTAAAAATGCCGATGTGGCGCGGATGATCCGCCAGGAAGGCGAGGCCATGCTGAGCAAGGTGCAGCCA
Organism: Pseudomonas guineae; assembly: GCF_900113745.1. Lineage (GTDB taxonomy): Bacteria > Pseudomonadota > Gammaproteobacteria > Pseudomonadales > Pseudomonadaceae > Aquipseudomonas > Aquipseudomonas guineae. The sequence continues at coordinate 133,561 of NZ_FOQL01000004.1, forward strand.
GGGGAACGGATTGTCACCCTGGAAGTCGAAGGGCGACCTTGGAGTACCGAGCAACTGGCGGTCGAGCTGGACAAGTGGCGCCTGGATGCACGTACCGTCAACCTCATGGTCGGCGGCCCGGAAGGGCTGGCGCCCGAGGTGCAGGCGCGCAGTGAGCAGCGCTGGTCGTTGTCGCCGCTGACCCTGCCGCATCCCTTGGTGCGTATTCTGATTGGCGAGCAGATGTACCGCGCCTGGACTGTGTTGTCCGGCCACCCCTACCACAAATGATTTCCCACAGATAATCAGCAGCCACCGATGCCGCAGCCTATCCGCCTTAAAGACCACGAGAAAGACGGCCGCCTGATCCGCAAGCGGGCGGTGGTCGGTGCTGTGTTGGTTTTGCTGCTGACTTCGGTGTTACTGACGCGCCTGTATTACCTGCAAGTGGTGCAGTTCGAGCACCACACCACCTTGGCGGAAAATAACCGTATTCATGTACAGCCGATTCCGCCGAATCGCGGGCTGATTTATGACCGTAACGGCGTGATCATCGCCGACAACCGACCTAGTTTCAGCCTGACCCTGACCCGCGAACGTGCCGGTGATTGGACGCAGGTGCTCGATGTAATAGTCGAGGTGCTGGAGTTGGGCCCGGATGAACGCGTGCTGTTCGAGCGGCGTGTGCGTCAGGGGCGGCGGCCTTTCGAACCGGTGCCGGTGCTGTTTGAGCTAAGCGAAGAGCAGATCGCTCGCGTGGCGGTTAACCAGTTCCGTTTGCCGGGGGTCGAGGTCGCTGCGCAATTGGTGCGCCATTATCCACTGGGCGAGCATTTCGCCCACTCGGTTGGCTATGTCGGGCGGATTAACGAGAAAGAGCTGAAAACGCTCGACCCGGTGTCCTACAGTGGCACTCACCATATCGGTAAGACCGGTATCGAGCGCTTCTACGAAGACGAGCTGCACGGCGAGGTGGGGTACGAGGAAGTCGAGACTAACGCCCGCGGCCGTGTGTTGCGCGTGCTCAAGCGCACTGATCCGACCCCCGGCAAGGACATTGTGCTGAGCCTGGATATCCGCTTGCAGGAGGCCGCCGAGGCCGCTCTGGCGGGGCGACGCGGTGCGATTGTGGCGATTCAGCCGCAAACCGGCGAGGTGCTGGCGATGGTCAGTCAGCCGAGTTTCGATCCTAATCCGTTTGTGACGGGCATCGGTTTCAAGGCCTATGCCGATTTGCGCGACTCGATTGATCGGCCGCTGTACAACCGTGTCTTGCGCGGTCTTTATCCGCCAGGCTCAACGATCAAGCCGATGGTCGCGGTGTCTGGCCTGGACTCAGGCGTGGTAACCGCGCAGACGCGGGTATTCGACCCGGGTTATTACCAACTACCCAATTTGCAGCATAAGTACCGTAACTGGAATCGCAGTGGTGATGGTTGGGTCGACATGGATCTGGCCATCTCGCGCTCCAACGACACCTACTTCTACTCGTTGGCGCACAAGATGGGCATCGACCGCCTGCATGACTACATGAGCCGTTTCGGTCTGGGTCAGCGTGTGTCGCTGGACATGTTTGAAGAAACCGCCGGCTTGATGCCTTCGCGTGACTGGAAGCGCGCGCGCTACCGTCAGGCCTGGTATCCGGGCGAGACGCTGATCTTGGGCATTGGGCAGGGTTATATGCAGACCACCCCGCTGCAACTGGCGCAGGCCACCACGCTGATGGCGACGCGTGGCAAGTGGATTCGTCCGCACTTGGCCAAGAGTATTCAGGGGCGCGTACCTGTCGACCCTAATCCGCTGCCGGATATCGTCCTGCGTGATCCGAAATTCTGGGATAACGGCCGCCACGGCATGGAGCAGGTGATGCACGGCCCGCGTGGTACCGCGCGTAAGGTTGGTGATGCGGCGCTGTATAGGATTGCCGGCAAAAGCGGTACTGCCCAGGTGGTGGCGATCAAGCAAGGCGAGAAGTACGACCGCAGCAAGGTGGCCGAGCGTCATCGCGACCATGCCTTGTTCGTAGCGTTTGCCCCTGTTGATAACCCGCAAATCGCCGTGTCGGTGATGGTGGAAAACGGTGAGTCAGGCTCCGGGGTTGCCGCACCCGTGGTCAAGCAGGTGATTGATGCCTGGCTGCTGGATGAGAACGGTCAGTTGAAAGCCGAATATGCTCCGCCCGTGGCGGCTGAGGTTAGCGCGCCATGAGTAATAGTTTCGATCGGAATCTATCCACGGATGACTTATTGCGCCGTCGTGCCTCCTTGCTGCAAAGGCTGCATATCGACGGCATCCTGCTGCTGCTGCTGTTGACGCTGGCAACGGGCAGCCTGTTTATTCTGTATTCCGCCAGCGGTAAGAACATCGAGATGCTGATCAAACAGGCCAGCTCCTTCGGTATTGGTCTGGTCGGCATGTTTATCATTGCTCAGCTTGAGCCGCGCTTTATGGCGCGCTGGGTGCCACTGGCTTATGTCGGCGGCGTTGCCTTGTTGGTGGTGGTGGATGTCATGGGTCACAACGCTATGGGAGCCACACGCTGGATCAATATCCCCGGGGTCATTCGCTTCCAGCCCTCGGAGTTTATGAAGATCATCATGCCTGCGACCATCGCTTGGTACCTCTCCAGCCGCAGCCTGCCGCCGCGGCTAAAACATATCTGTATCAGCCTGGCGATGATCATTGTGCCGTTTGTGCTGATCATGCTGCAGCCGGACCTCGGTACATCATTGCTGATCATCGCCTCTGGTGGCTTTGTATTGTTTATCGCTGGGCTGCAGTGGCGCTGGGTGATTGGTGCGGTGGCTGCCGTGGTGCCGATAGCCATAGGCATGTGGCTATTTGTCATGCGTGAGTATCAGAAGCAGCGGGTGCTGACCTTCCTCAACCCGGAAAGCGATCCGCTAGGCAGTGGCTGGAACATCATCCAATCCAAGGCCGCTATCGGCTCAGGCGGTGTGTTGGGTAAGGGCTGGCTGCAAGGCACTCAGTCGCACCTGGATTTTCTCCCGGAAAGCCACACAGACTTCATTATTGCGGTGCTAGCCGAGGAATTCGGCCTGGTTGGCGTGTGTTTGTTACTGCTGGTGTACATGCTGTTGATCGCGCGCGGCCTGGTGATTACCGTGCAAGCGCAGACGCTGTTCGGTAAGCTTCTCGCCGGTGCGCTGACCATGACGTTCTTCGTTTATGTCTTCGTCAATATCGGTATGGTCAGCGGTTTGTTGCCGGTGGTGGGGGTGCCGCTGCCGTTTATCAGCTACGGCGGCACTTCGTTGATTACGCTACTCGCAGGATTTGGGATTTTGATGTCGATCCACACTCACCGTAAGTGGATGACACAGGTTTGATTGGGATTATGAATTCAATGCAAAACGCACGTGGATGGATGGTACGTACTGCACCTTGGCTGGCGTTCGCCGGGGTGTGCGGAATGGTTCAGCCCGTGCTGGCCGGGGATTATCAGCAGTCGCCTCAGGTGACTGAATTCGTCGGCGAAATGACTCGCGACTATGGCTTTGCCGGCGAGCAGCTGGTTGGGATGTTTGCCGAGGTCGAGCGTAAGCAGGCCATTCTCGACGCCATTTCGCGTCCGGCGGAGAAGGTCAAGCAGTGGAAAGACTACCGGCCGATCTTTATCACCGATGCGCGCATCAACAAAGGGGTCGAATTTTGGAAGCAGCATGAAGCCACCCTGGCTCGCGCTGAAGCAGAGTACGGCGTATCGGCCCAAGTGATTGTGGCGATCATCGGTGTGGAAACCTCTTACGGCGGTAACACTGGTAGCTATCGGGTGATGGATGCGCTGTCGACCCTGGCCTTTGATTATCCGCCGCGTGCGCCATTCTTTCGCAAGGAGCTGCGTGAGTTCCTCTTGCTGACTCGTGAAGAGCAGGTTGAACCACTGAGCCTGAAGGGCTCTTACGCCGGCGCCATGGGTTTGCCACAGTTTATGCCGAGCAGCTTCCGCGCCTACGCCGTGGACTTTGACGGTGACGGCCATATCAACATCTGGACCAACCCGGTGGACGCCATCGGCAGCGTAGCCAGTTATTTCAAGCGTCACGGCTGGCAGCCCGGGCAGCCGGTGGTCAGCGCCGCCACCGTTACGGGGGCACAAGCTGAACAGGGTCTGACTGTGGGCCTTGATCCGGTGAAGACTGCCGCTGAATTGCGTGCTCTGGGTTGGGCGAGTGCCAATCCGCTGGCGGACGAATTGCCAGTCACCGCCTTCCGTCTGGAAGGTGCCGAGGGTGCAGAGCACTGGCTGGGCTTGCCTAACTTTTTTGTGATCACCCGCTACAATCGCAGCGTGATGTATGCCATGGCGGTCAATCAGCTGGCCGAGTTGCTGGTTGAGGAACGGGGTAAGAATTGATGGTGCGTTTACCTTTAAAAATGGCTGCGTATGGCAGCTTGGTACTGCTGTTGGCCAGCTGCTCGTCCAGCCGAGCGCCGCAGCCGGTAGCACCGGTGCAGCCGGGCGCATCGATTTCCGGTCCAGATGACTTTAACCGTCCACACAAGGACGGCGCGCCTTGGTGGGACGTTGACGTCTCGAGAATTCCCGACGCCGTGCCGATGCCGCACTACGGTGCGGTCAAAGCCAGCCCTTACACGGTATTCGGCAAACAGTACTATCCGATCCCCGATGCCCGGCGCTATCAGGCTGTGGGGCCGGCGTCTTGGTACGGCACTAAATTTCACGGCCAGGCTACTGCTAACGGTGAAACCTACGATCTGTACGGCATGACCGCAGCGCATAAAACTCTGCCGCTGCCCAGCTACGTGCGGGTGACTAACTTGGATAACGGCAAGAGCGCGATTTTGCGGGTTAATGACCGTGGGCCGTTCTATTCCGACCGGATTATCGACCTGTCTTTTGCGGCGGCGAAGAAGCTCGGTTACGCCGAAAGCGGCACCGCGCGGGTTAAGGTTGAAGGTATTGATCCGCAAGAATGGTGGGCTCAGCAGGGCCGTCCGGTGCCCATGGTGCTGGCAGCGCCGCAGCAGGTGGCCCAGGTTAAAACCACGCCGCAGCCCGTAGCCCAACCGTTCGAACAATATTCGCCGCCACCGCAGCAGCATGCCTCCGCGGTACTACCTGTGCAGATTGACGCAAAAAAAAACGCTTCAGTCGCAGCCTCTGGCCTGTATCTCCAGGTGGGAGCCTTCGCCAATCCGGACGCTGCGGAGCTACTCCGCTCGAAGCTGAGCGAAACAGTGGCTGCGCCGGTGTTCGTCAGCTCAGTGGTGCGCAACCAACAGATACTGCACCGCGTACGTCTGGGGCCGGTGAGCAACCAGAGCGAGGCTGAGCAACTGCAAGACAGTGTGCGCCTGGCCAATCTAGGCGAGCCAACTCTGGTCAAAGCAGACTGACGGGGCACTTATGGTTTTTTTGCGGGACTAAACAAACACCCCCGGCCGGTCAGCCGCTGGACTGGGGTAAGCAACTTATGCCCACTGGGCCTGTTCGACCATCAGCAATCTAGAGAGACGGATGAATATCACCAGCTTTGCGCAACGCGTTTTCCTTTCACTTTGCCTGTTCAGCGCACCGACAGTCTGGGCCAATCAACCTGCTATTCCCTCCGCGCCACAGTTAGCGGCCAAGTCCTATGTGCTGCTGGATGCTGCCAGCGGCAAGGTGCTGGTGGAAAACAACGGCGACCAGCGTTTGCCCCCGGCTAGCCTGACCAAACTGATGACGGCCTACATCGCCACCCTGGAAATTCGCAAGGGCAAGATCGGCCAGCAAGACATGGTGCCGGTTAGCGAGCACGCCTGGCGCACCGGCGGTGCGGCCTCTGGTGGTTCGACCATGTTCCTGCCCTTGAACAGCCAGGCGAGCGTGGATGACCTGCTGCACGGGGTGATTATCCAGTCCGGTAACGACGCCAGTATTGCCCTGGCTGAATACATTGCCGGCAGTGAGGATGCCTTCGCCGATATGATGAACGAAGCAGCTGCGCGTCTGGGCATGAGCAACAGCCACTTTATGAATGCCACCGGTCTGCCGAATCCGGAGCATTACTCCAGCGCTCACGACATGGCCATTCTGGCCCGTGCCATCATCAATGAAGATCAGGAACACTACGCCATCTATGCGCAGAAAGAGTTCCTCTGGAACAACATCAAGCAGGGTAATCGCAACCTGCTGCTGTGGCGCGACAAGACCGTCGATGGCCTGAAAACCGGCCATACCGATGAAGCAGGCTACTGCCTAGTGGCTTCGGCTGTGCGTGATGGTGCGCGCATGATTACCTCGGTGTTCGGCACCGTTAGCGAGTCGGCCCGTGCGGCGGAAACGCAGAAGCTGCTGACCTACGGTTTCCGCTTCTTCGAGACCCGCAGCTTTTACAAAAAAGGCCAGGAGCTGGCACAGGCACAGGTTTGGAAAGGTGCTTCGCGTCAGGTTAAAGCCGGTTTGGCCAATGACCTCACCTTAACCCTGCCAAAGGGCCAGCTGGATAAACTGCAGGCTGGCATGGTCATTAATCCGCAACTTACTGCGCCTATTGCTCAAGGTGATGTGATCGGCACGGTCCAGGTAAAACTGGGCGAGGAGTTGGTACACAGCGCTGACTTGATTGCCCTTGAGGCCGTCGAGGAAGGCAGTTTCTTCCGCCGTTTGTGGGACAGCATCAGCTTGTTCTTCTTCGGTTTATTCAACTGATATCGTGACCAGCACGCCCTTGCCGAACCGTAAGGGCGCTGTTGTTGCCACGGCTTACGAGGCCGTTACCGCCATGAGTCAACCTGACGTTAAATCGCATAAAATCGAATTTCCCTGCGCCGATTACCCGATCAAGGTGGTTGGCGATAGCGGCGACAGTTACAAAGACACGGTGATCGAGGTCCTAAGCAAGCATGCCAAGGTCGATCTCAGTACGCTGGCCGAGCGCCAGAGCAGTAATGGCAAGTACACCACGGTGCAGCTGCATATCGAGGCCACCGGTGAAGATCAGCTGCGCGATATCAACAGTGCTTTGCGTGCGACCGGTATTGTGCACATGGTGCTGTGATGAGTCTGCCGCTTGGCTTTCGCGAGCTAGGACAGGTTGAATACGAGCCGACCTGGCATGCCATGCAGCGCTTTACCGATACACGCGGCGTGGATACGCCTGACGAAATCTGGCTGCTCGAGCATGCCCCGGTGTTTACCCAGGGCCAGGCTGGTAAGGCCGAGCATGTGCTGTTTCCGGGTGATATTCCGGTAGTGCAGGTCGACCGGGGAGGTCAGGTGACGTACCACGGGCCGGGCCAGCTGGTGGCTTACCTGCTGCTGGATGTGCGCCGCAGCGGTATTGGGGTGCGTGAACTGGTCAGCCGCATGGAGCGCTGCTTGATTGAGCTACTGGCCAGCTACGGTGTCAGCGCCAATGCCAAGCCAGACGCCCCTGGGGTGTATGTCGATGGCGCGAAGATCGCTTCTTTGGGGCTGCGGATTCGTAACGGCCGCTCTTTTCATGGCCTGGCGCTGAATGTGGACATGGACTTGCAGCCCTTCCAGCGCATCAACCCGTGCGGCTATGCCGGCATGGCCATGACCCAGCTTGCTGATCAGGCAGTGTCGCCAATAGTCTTTGCTGAGGTCAGTGCGCGGTTACGTGAGCAGCTGAGCAAGCACCTCGACTATGCGCAGCAGCAAAGCCTGGCAGGCGTAATCGACAGTTAGATATCGGCAAAATATGAAAACGCCTGACCCCAGGTAAAGCCAGGGTCAGGCGTTTCTAAATGGCTCGATTAATTTAAATTCAGGGTCGGAATCAGGCTGTTGTCGAGCGGCTGACCGGGAACGGGAACAGGTGCCGCCAGGCCTAGGTTGTTCTTCTCGAAGACCTTATCGGCACGGTAGCTGGAGCGTACCAGTGGGCCGGCCGCAACTTCCATAAAGCCTTTTTCTAGGCCGAGCTCGCGGAAGTGATTGAATGCTTCCGGGCTAACCCAGCGCTGCACGGGTAGGTGGTTACGCGTCGGCTGCAGGTATTGACCGAGTGTGAGGATGTCCACGCCGATAGCGCGCAGGTCATCCATGGTTTCGAGAATTTCCTCATCGGTCTCGCCGAGGCCGAGCATCAGGCTGGTTTTGGTCAGCACATCCGGGCGGTGGCGTTTGGCGTGTTCAAGCACGCGCAAGGTCTTCTCGTAGCCCGCGCGTGGGTCGCGCACGTCATGGGTCAGGCGCTTGACGGTCTCGACGTTCTGCGCGAAGACCTCAAGGCCAGAGTCCACCACACGCTCAATGGCTTGCAGGTCACCATCGAAATCAGGCGTCAGGGCTTCCACCACCACATGTGGGGTGCGTTCCTTGATCGCGCGCACGCTAGCGGCGTAGTGCGCCGCGCCGCCGTCATCCAGGTCGTCGCGATCCACCGAGGTCAGCACGATATAGCGCAGGGCCATCAGCTCAACTGACTTGGCGGTATTTTGCGGCTCTTCCAGATCAAGCCAGCCGTTAGGGTTGCCGGTGTCCACCGCGCAGAAGCGACAGGCGCGGGTACACACCGAGCCCATTAACATGATGGTGGCGGTGCCGTTGGACCAGCATTCGCCCATATTTGGGCAATGGGATTCCTGACACACCGTGCTCAGGCGGTGTTCGCTGACGTTGCGTTTGACGGCTTCGAAGCGGCTGCCGCCAGGTGCCTTGACCCGCAGCCACTTGGGCTTGGGCTCAAACTTCTGGGGTTCGCTTGAGGCGCGGCGCTTCTGCCCGTCCTTGATCGCAGTGATGCCTTGAGTGGTGCGAAATTTTTCGCCGCTGGCAACGGGTTTTGGCGGGGAGGTATCGGACATCGGCAATTGGGCTCCGCTAGAGGCTCCGGGGGACGAGGCGGCTTTTCGCCGCCGCGCAGTCTACCATAAGAGCTGACCGTGCAGTCAGTCGGGTGCCCTGTGTTCACGCGACTAGCAGCCTAGTCATTTCGTCCAAGCGATCGCGTAAAAGGGTTATGCGCTCAGTTATCTGAGCTGTTCGAGCAATTGGTGGCTGGGGTAGCCATCGGCAGGCTGGCCTTGGCTTTGCTGGAAAGCGCGTACCGCCTTGCGTGTATTAGCCCCAATAATGCCGTCCGCAGGTCCCGGCTCATAGCCCTTGTTCGCAAGCAGCTCCTGCAGTTCGATGCGCTCGCTGCGCCCCAGCTGGCGGTCGTTACGAGGCCAGGCGGCCTGCACGCCAGGGTTGCCATCCAAGGCATCGCTGAGCAAGCCGATAGCCAGGGCGTAGGCGGTAGAGTTGTTGTAGCGAAGAATACTGCGGAAGTTGTTCAGCAGCAGGAAGGCTGGGCCGCGGTGGCCTGCTGGTAAAAATAGCGTGGCCAGGCTTGTGTCATTGGCATCGATGGCACGGGTTGGTTTTACCCCAAGCTCACGCCATTGAATCAGGCTGCGACGTACTTCCGGGTCGGCCATGGCGTAATCAAAGCCCTGCGGCAGATTAACTTCAAAGCCCCAGGGTTGGCCATTTTCCCAGCCTGATGCCTGCAGGTAATGCGCTGCAGAGGCTAAGGCGTCGGGGGTGGAGCTCCACAGGTCGCGCCGGCCGTCACCGTCAAAATCAACGGCATGTTGATTGAAGGTGGTCGGCATAAATTGGGTCTGTCCCATAGCACCGGCCCATGAGCCAATCAGGCCCTGGGGGGGGGCGTCGCCGGCCTGCAGTATCTGCAGTGCAGCTAACAACTGGCTACGCCAGAACACCTGGCGGCGGCCATCGTAAGCAAGCGTCGCCAAAGAGCGGATCACACTATGGCTGCCGATATTGCTGCCGAAATTACTTTCCATGCCCCAGATGGCGATTAGCACTTCATGGTCTACGGCGTAGGTGCTGCGAATGGCTTTCAGCGTCGGTCGATGCTGCGCTTTAAGCAGGCGGCCCTGGGCGACGCGCGAGACGGAAACGGCACCGTCGATGTACTCCCATACCGGGCGAGTAAACTCCGGCTGGCTGCTATCAGAGGTCACCACGCGTGGGTCAAGGGTAATACCGGCAAAGGTGCGGTCGAACAGTTCAGCATCGATACCTGCGGCGATGGCATCGCTGCGCAGTAGCATGCGCCATTCAGTAAAGCTGAGTAGCGGGCTGGGGGGGCTGACAACATTAGCGGTCGGGCTGGCCGGTGCGGTGGTCGTGATAGCCGGCACGTCGGCAAGCGGCTGCGCAGGCACTTCGGCGCAGGCAGTCAAGAGCAGCAGGAAGAGGGCGGTGGCGCTATGGGACAAGCCCCGAAGAAGCAAGTAAGGCATGGTGGTCTCGGCACATTTTGCAGGCCGTAACCTTAGCATGATTGAGTGCGTATGCGGGCTGTGGCGGGCGTTTCAGGCGGCCAGAAAGTATGAAGCCCCCCAGTTTTGCTGGGAGGCTTCGCGGCGGTAGCTGCCTTTGCCTTTGCTGGGCGTTTCCTGGCGGCTGCGAAACAGTGGTTGGGCAATCAGGGATTTGGCCTTGTTCGGGCCGTGCTTGGTTTTCTTCGCCATGACAGTTCCTCGGGCAATAGCCTGCCATGTGCAGGCGCGCGAAGCATGGTCCGCACGGTGGGAAAAGTCCAGCGTCTGGGTTTTAGCCGAGTAGCCCTAAGCGTTGGCCGCAGAGGTTCAGGGTTAGGAGGCTGAGGCCGCTCCAGGGGTCACCCATTGCCTGGCCTTTAATTTGCGCGTCGATGTGTTGAGCATCTTGCAGTAAGGCTGCCCAGCGGGTGGCGGATAGGCGTTGCAGCGCTTTGCTGACCAGCGGCCGGCGTTTATCCCAGACTGGTGGGCGGGCTGAGCTGAACGCTTTATCCAGCGGCATGCCCTGGGCATGTTGTTGCGCGAGGGTGGCCAGTAGCCGGATTTCCCGGGCCAGCGCCCAGAGAATCACCGGTGGTTCGACGCCTTCGCCGCGCAGCCCTTCGAGCATGCGCAGGGCGTGGGTGGCTTCGCCATTCAGGGCTGCATCAATGAGGCCGAACACATCAAAGCGTGCGCTGTCCGCCACTGACGCATGCACGGTATCGACGTCGATCTGCGTACCATCGACGAGCAGTTTGAGCTTTTCAATCTCTTGAGCGGCAGCGAGTAGGTTGCCTTCGACGCGTATGGCGATCATGTCTACCGCTTCGGCACTGGCACTTAGGCCGGACTGCGCCAGGCGCTGACGAATCCATTGTGGCAGTTGGTGGGTATCAACCGGCCAGATCTGTACAAACTGAGTCTGCGCGCCTTCGATCAGCGCCTTGCCCCATTTGCTTTTCTGCGCGTTGCCGTCGAGCTTGGGCAGGCTGATCAGCAGTACAGTGTCTTCGGCGGGCCGGGCCAGGTATTCGAGTAGCGCGGCGCCCTTGTCGCTGGGCTTGCCATTAGTGATGCGTAATTCCAGCACGCGTTTTTCAGCAAACAACGACAGGCTGGCGCCGGCTTGTAATAAGTGGCCCCAGTCAAAATTGTTGTCGGCGTTAAACACCTGGCGCTCGCTAAAGCCTTGCTGGCGGGTGGTGGCGCGAATGGCGTCGGCGGCTTCCTGACAAAGCAGCGGCTCGTCGCCACTGATCACATACACCGGGCTCAAGGTGCCCTGCAGGTGTTTGCCGAGTTGTGCGGGGTTGAGTTTCATCGCGATGCGAAGCGGGGCCGCTTGCGCGGCCCGGCAGGCTTACTGAGCGGGGATCGGCAGTTGAATCGGCGACTGCTGAGGCTGCGCCGCTTGCTGTTGGCGTGCGGCTTCTAGGGCGTCGGCTTCAGCCTTAGCCTTGGCTTCTGCAGTTTGCTGCAGTTGGTCAAGTTGTTGCGGGCTGATCTGTTGCAGGCGCAGTACCAGTTGCTGGATCAGTTCGCGGTTCATTTCCCGGCGAATCTGCGCGGCTTCCTGGTCACCGCCAATCAGGTTGTTGCTGTCTTGGGTGTAGAAACTCTGCGCTTCTACCTTGTCGCTCAGTAGCAGCAGGTTTTTGCTGCCACGGATCTCGTATTCAAGGGTCTTGTTCAGCTCATATTCGGCGGTACGGGCCGAGCTGGTGAAGCTGGCCGCGCGACGGTTTTCCTGTTCGTTGCTCAGGACCAGGCTGTATGGCGCGCCTGGATAGACACGGACGTCGTTATTCTGCAGCACTTCGCGTACCTGATTGACGGTTTCGCCATAGGCATTACGTGCGCTGACATCGAGTTCTTTTAAGGCGAACTGCACATCACCGGTACCGCGCAGCTGAAAGCCGCAAGCGCTGAGCAGGGTAGCCAGGCCAATTACCAACAGATTCCGTTTGATCATCTTTTATCCCCTTGGCGTGTCTTGCGGCGCGCCGCTGTGCGGTCGCGCCGAGCTTAATCAGTTGGCTACGATGTTGACCAGTTTGCCTGGTACGACAATGACCTTGCGAATACTCAAGCCTTCGGTGAAGCGCAGCACACTTTCGTTGCTGCGGGCGCTGGCTTCGATATCTTCGCGGCTGGCGCTGGCGGACACTTCGATCTGCCCGCGTAGTTTGCCGTTGACTTGAATCACCAGGGTCAGGGTGTCCTGCACCAAGGCCGACTCATCCACTTGCGGCCATGACGTATCGATAATCAAACCGTCGCGACCCAATTCCTGCCACAGCTGGTGGCTGATGTGCGGCGTGATCGGGGCCAGTAGCAGCGCCACGGCCTCAAGGCCTTCCTGCAGCAGTGCACGGTCCTGACTGCTGGAGTGTGCGGCTTTTTCCAGTACGTTCATCAGCGTCATCACTTGGGCGATGGCGGTGTTGAATTTGTGGTGCTGGCCAATATCGATGCTCGACTGCTTGATTGCCAGGTGAATAGCGCGGCGCACGGCCTTCTGCTCGTCAGTCAGATTGGCAAGGTCGAGTGCCTCGGCTGCGCCCCGATTAACGTGGTTCTGCGCCAAGCGCCAAACGCGGCGCAGGAAACGGTGCGCACCTTCAACACCTGCGTCGGACCATTCACAGCTCATGTCGGGCGGCGAGGCGAACATCATAAACAGGCGGCAGGTGTCGGCACCGAACTGGTCGATCATCGACTGTGGGTCGACGCCGTTGTTCTTCGACTTGGACATCTTCTCGGTGCCGCCGATTTCGACCGGCAGACCGTCGGACTTCAATTTGGCACTGATGACTTTGGCTTTGCTGTCGCGCTCAAGCTCGACATCGGCCGGGTTGAACCAGTCCTTGCCGCCGTTATCGAGGGTGCGGTAGTAGGTTTCGGCCACCACCATGCCCTGAGTCAGCAGGTTCTTGAACGGCTCGTTGGACGACACCAGGCCTTCATCGCGCATCAGCTTATGGAAGAAGCGCGCATACAGCAGGTGCAGGATGGCGTGTTCAATACCGCCAATGTACTGATCCACCGGCAGCCAATGGTTGGCCGCTGCAGGGTCGACCATGCCGCCGGTGTAGTGTGGCGAGGCGAAGCGGGCAAAGTACCAGGACGACTCAACAAAGGTGTCCATGGTGTCGGTTTCGCGCTTGGCTGCTGCGCCGCATTTCGGGCAGCTGCATTCATAGAACTCAGGCATGCGCGCCAGTGGGCTGCCGGCGCCATCCGGCACTACGTCTTCTGGCAGCACAACCGGCAACTGGTCTTCAGGCACCGGTACGTCACCACAGGTTTCGCAGTGAATAATCGGGATCGGGCAGCCCCAGTAACGCTGGCGGCTGATGCCCCAGTCGCGCAGGCGGAATTGGGTCTTGCGCGCGCCGTGCTCATTGGCTTCCAGATCAGCAACGATAGTATCGAACGCCGCGCTGAAATCGAGGCTGTCGTACTTACCCGAGTTGATGGTGGTCAGCCCGGCTTTCTCGCCGTACCAGTCTTGCCATTGGCTGGCGTCGTAGGCCTTGCCTTCGCCGGTATACACCTGGGTAACCGGTAGGCTGTATTTGTTGGCGAACTCGAAGTCGCGCTCATCGTGCGCCGGCACGGCCATGACCGCGCCTTCGCCGTAGCCCCACAACACGTAGTTGGCAACAAACACCGGCAGCTTGTCGCCGCTCAGTGGATGGATGACGAACTGGCCAGTAGCAACGCCCTTCTTCTCCATGGTGGCCATATCGGCCTCGGCCACGGAGCCGCCTTTGCATTCGGCGATAAACGCGGCGATCGCCGCATTGCTCACGGCGGCGCGCTGGGCCAGCGGATGCTCGGCTGCCACGGCGACGTAAGTCGCGCCCATTAGGGTGTCGGGGCGGGTGGTGTAGACCTTCAGCTGGCCGTCGATGCCGACGCTGGCGAAGTCGTAATCAAACACCACATCGGCGCCGAAGCTTTTGCCGATCCAGTTGCGCTGCATGGTCTTGACCTGTTCCGGCCAGCCATCCAGTTCGTCCAGGCTGCTCAAGAGTTCTTCCGCGTAAGCGGTGATCTTGAAGTAGTACATGGGGATTTCGCGCTTCTCGATCAGCGCGCCGGAACGCCAGCCACGGCCGTCAATAACCTGCTCGTTGGCCAGAACGGTCTGGTCCACTGGGTCCCAGTTAACGCTGCCGTTTTTGCGGTAGATCACGCCTTTTTCGAACAAGCGGGTAAACAGCCACTGCTCCCAGCGGTAGTAATCCGGTTTGCAGGTGGTGACTTCGCGGGTCCAGTCCACAGCTAGGCCCAGGCTCTTGAGCTGAGTCTTCATGTACTCGATGTTTTCGTAGGTCCACTTGGCCGGGGCGACTTTATTCTTCATCGCGGCGTTTTCCGCCGGCATACCAAAGGCGTCCCAGCCCATCGGCTGCAGCACATTCTTGCCCTGCATGCGCTGATAGCGGGCGATTACATCGCCGATGGTGTAGTTGCGCACATGGCCCATGTGCAGCTTGCCGCTCGGGTAGGGGAACATCGACAGGCAGTAGAAAGTCTCCTTGCCTGGTTGTTCACTCACTACAAAGGAATTCTGCGCATCCCAATGGGACTGCGCGGCGGTTTCGATTTCACGGGGCGAATACTGTTCTTGCATGGCTACCGGCGCTTGGAATGAGGGCTTGCGGGAAACGCCGTAGCATACATGAGCCCCGCTTACTCAGGGAAACCCTGATTAATCAGTGGTCTGTTGGCTTCAGGCGTGTTTTCGCCGTTTGTCGCCAGGGGCTGCTGGTTAGGGGCTGACCGCTAAGCTTGAAGTAGAGGGTAAAAAGGGATCGCGTGAGGTGGTGGATGGCAGAATTAAGGCGCGGCGCACCTACCGGTGGGCTCTACGAGCGGCTGTTACAGCGCCTCGCCATTGCATTGGATGAGGCGGACAACTTGAGCGCGCTGTCCGCGCACGCGCCGCTTGAGTTGGAGCTGCGCGGCCTGACCTCGGCGGAAATGGAGCTAATTCGCGCTTACCTCGAGCGGGATCTGGACTGGCTGCGTGGCTGGCATGCAGCGGCTCAAGAAATGACTCAGATCGAGCAGCTTCAGTACCCCCGCGCAGTCGGGCGCAGTGGGCACAAGACCGCGGCTGCGCTACCCAGTAAGGTCAAGCCGCTGCTCAAGCGCCGCTTACAACTACGCTGCGCTTTGTGTGGTGAGTCGGCTGGCTGGCAGTCGGGCAATGCTGTGCCGGCGTGTAAGGCCTGTGGTTCGCAGTTGTTTCGGGCGAGTAACCACCGTTAGGCTGCGCGCACCCGTGGAGGTGCTCAATGCCGATTCGCTACATCCTTAAACAAATTTTTCTTCCGCCAGGCCTTTTTCTACTGTTGCTGCTGGCCGCTTGGTGGCTGCGTCGCCGTTTCCCGCGGTTGGCGACCGGCTGCTTGGTGCTCGCTTTAGGCGGCATGTGGCTGTTCAGTCTGCCCGTGGTGGTCGAGTGGTCGGCGCGACTACTGGAGAGCGAAGCGGCATTAGCTGAAACGCAGTGGCCTGGATTGGCTCAGCACGCTGAGGTGATTGTGGTGTTGGGCGGCGGTCGAGAACTTGCAGACCCCGGCTGGGGCGCCGACCAGCCCAGCCTATTGGCGCTAGAGCGGGTGCGTTATGCAGCCCGTTTAGCCAAAGCTTCGCGGTTGCCACTGCTGACCACGGGCGGATTGCACTACGGCGTACCACCCAGTGAGGCGGCGTTAATGGCTGAGGTGTTGGCGCGTGATTACGGCCTACCGGTGCGCTGGCAAGAAGGCTTGAGCCGCACCACGTGGGAGAACGCGACCCACACCGCCGAGCTGCTGGAAAAGGCCGGGATTACTCGTGTGGTGCTGGTGACTCAGGCCTGGCATATGCCCAGGTCACGCTGGAGTTTCGAGCAGGCGGGTTTGCAGGTGGTCAGTGCGCCGATGGGTTTTCTTGGTGTACGTAACGGCCGCCCGGTGGGCGGCTGGTTGCCGGAGAGTAAAGCGGTGTGGCAGAACGGCATACTGCTCAATGAAACCCTTGGCCTGCTGGCCTATAGGCTGTTCTATCAGGGCACTTCCGCGCAGCCTTAGCTATTGATCCACTCGACATGGTGGCAGGCCACCTGCCGCGCATCCAGCAGGCGCAGTGCCGGTTGCTCAGCCTGACAACGCTCGTTGGCATGCGGGCAGCGTTGGTGGAAGGCGCAGCCGCTGGGTGGTGACAGCGGATTGGGCAGCTCGCCGCTGATCTTGATCTTCGGTTTGCTCGGATCAGGATGAATGGTCGGCGTCGCCGACAGCAGCGCTTGGGTGTAAGGGTGCAGTGGGCGCTGGTAAATCTGCTCGCTGGGGCCCATTTCCACTGGGCGGCCTAGGTACATCACTAATACATCATCAGCCACGTGGCGCACCACTGAGAGGTTGTGCGAGATAAACACGTAGCCGGTGTTGAACTCTTCCTGCAGGTCCATAAACAAATTGAGTACTTGGGCCTGGATCGATACGTCCAACGCTGAAGTAGGTTCGTCCGCTACCAGCACTTTGGGCTGCAGCATCATCGCCCGGGCCAACGCAATACGCTGACGCTGGCCACCGGAGAACATATGCGGATAGCGCTGGTAGTGCTCAGGGCGCAGGCCCACCTGTTGCATCATTGCCTGGACCTTTTCTCGGCGCTCCAGTCGCGACAGCGAGGTGTTGATGAGCAAGGGCTCGCCCAGTTGATCGCCGACCTTCTGCCGTGGGTTGAGCGAGGCGTAGGGGTTTTGAAAGACCATCTGCACGTCACGGCGCAGCTGTTTGCGCTGGGCTTTGTTGGCCCCAGCTACTTCCTGGCCGGCGATCTGCAGGCTGCCTGAGCTGGGCTCTTCGATCAGCGTCAGCGCACGGGCCAGGGTGGATTTGCCGCAGCCAGACTCGCCGACCACGGCCAGGGTCTTGCCCGCTTGCAGCTCAAAAGACACTCCATTCAGCGCCTGGACGTGAGCGTTGGGCTTAAACAGCCCGCGGGAAATGGCGTAATGGCGGGTCAGGTCTCGGGCAGTCAGGACGGCGCTCATCAGGCCACCTCCGCAGTCAGGTTGAGCGGATAGAAACAGCGTGCCGCGCCGCGCTCATGGGCATCGAGCGGCGGTCGCTGTTGATGGCAGCGGGCTTGTACATAAGGGCAGCGCGGCGACAACAGGCAGCCCTGCGGCCGGTCATAGCGCCCCGGCACAATGCCGGGCAGGGTGGTCAGGCGGCGCTGGCCCTGGCTGTGCTCGGGAATCGCCTTGAGCAGCGCCTCGGTATAGGGATGAGTCGGCGCGTCGAACAGTTGCGGCACGTGGCCGATTTCCACCGCTTGGCCGGCGTACATCACGCAGACCCGCTGTGCGGTTTCTGCGACCACGGCGAGATCGTGGGTGATCAGTACCAGGCCCATGTCCTGTTCGCGTTGCAGCCCGACCAGCAACTCCATGATCTGTGCCTGAATGGTCACGTCCAGCGCGGTGGTCGGTTCGTCGGCAATCAGTAGTTTGGGTTCGGCGGCAATCGCCATGGCAATCGCTACGCGTTGACTCATGCCGCCTGAGAGTTGATGCGGGTAGGCATTCAGCCTGCTGGCAGCGGCAGGGATTTCAACCCGGTCGAGCAACTGCAAGGCGCGCTGGCGGGCAGCCTGGCCCTTAAGGCCCATATGTTGGTGCAACACTTCTTCGATCTGGTAACCCACGGTAAAGCTGGGATTGAGTGAGGTCATCGGGTCTTGGAAGATCATCGACAGATCCTTGCCGACGATATGCCGCCGCTGCCGGCCTTTAAGGCGCAGCATATCGGTGCCGTCGAACTGCAGGCTGTCGGCGCTAACGATGCCTGGCGCGTCGATGAGGCCCATCAGCGCCATCATAGTCACCGACTTGCCCGAGCCGGACTCGCCGACAATCGCCAGCACCTCGCCCTTGGCCACCGACAGGTCGAGGCCATCGACCACGGGCACCGCTGTGACGTCGCCGAAGCGCACGCTGAGGTTCTTGATATCCAATAGGCTCATGCCGAATTCCTCACTGCGCATTCTTGAGTTTCGGGTCGAGTGCGTCGCGCAGCCCGTCGCCCATCAGATTGATCGCCAGCACGCTGAGCAAAATGGTTAAGCCAGGCAGGCTGACCACCCACCAGGCGCGCTCGATATAGTCACGCGCCGAGGCCAGCATGGTGCCCCACTCGGGGGTCGGCGGTTGCACGCCGAGGCCGAGAAAACCCAGAGCGGCTGCGTCGAGAATGGCCGAAGAAAAGCTCAGGGTGGCCTGCACGATCAGCGGTGCCATGCAGTTGGGCAGCACGGTGATAAACATCAGCCGCGGCAAGCCAGCACCGGCCAGGCGCGCAGCGGTGACGTAGTCGCGGTTTAATTCGCCCATCACCGCAGCACGGGTCAGGCGTACGTAAGACGGCAGCGAGACGATGGCGATGGCGAAGATAGTGTTGATCAGTCCCGGGCCGAGTATGGCGACGATGGCGACCGCTAATAGCAGCGAGGGCAGGGCTAGCATGATGTCCATCAGACGCATGATCGACGGCCCGAGTAGGCGCGGGAAAAAACCAGCGACCAAGCCCATGAAAATACCGGGTATCAGCGACATCAACACTGAGGCGAGGCCGATCAGCAGTGACAGACGCGCGCCGTGGATCAGCCGCGAGAGCAAATCACGGCCCACTTCATCGGTGCCGAGGAGAAACTGCAACTGGCCGCCGTCCAGCCAGGCCGGCGGGGTCAGCATAAAATCGCGGAATTGTTCGCTGGGGTCGTGCGGCGCGATCCAAGGCGCAAACAGCGCGCAGATCACCAGCACGATCATAAACAACAGCCCGGCGACCGCGCCCTTGTTATGGGCGAAGGCCTGCCAAAACTCTTTGAGTGGGGAGGGGTAAAGCAGCGCCTGATCCAGCGCCGGATGCGTGGTGTCGACAGTCATGTTCGCAGCTCCTAACGCTGATGGCGGATACGGGGGTTAGCCAATCCGTAAAGGATGTCGACGACGAAGTTGACCAGGATCACCAGACAAGCGATCAGCAGAATACCGTTTTGCACCACCGGGTAGTCGCGTGCACCAATCGACTCGATCAGCCATTTGCCGATACCCGGCCAGGAGAAGATGGTTTCAGTCAGCACCGCGCCCGCCAGCAGCGCGCCGACCTGCAGGCCGAATACGGTGAGTACTGGAATCAGCGCATTGCGCAGGCCATGCACGAATACCACCCGCGCCGGCGACAGGCCTTTGGCGCGGGCGGTGCGCACGTAATCTTCGCGCAGCACTTCAAGCATCGCCGAGCGTGTCATGCGCGCAATCACCGCCAGAGGAATGGTGCCGAGCACGATGGCCGGCAGAATCAGGTGGTGCAAGGCGTCGACAAACGCGCCGGGTTCGTCAGCCAACAAGGTGTCGATCAACATAAAACCGGTGACGGGGGGGATGTCGTAGAGCAGGTCGATGCGCCCGGAAACAGGCGTCCAGCCTAACCAGACTGAGAAGAACATGATCAGTAGCAAGCCCCACCAGAAAATCGGCATGGAGTAGCCGGCCAGCGAAATACCCATGACGCCGTGATCGAACAATGAGCCGCGCTTGAGGGCGGCGACCACTCCGGCGATCAGCCCCAGGCTCCCGGCAAATAACAGGGCGGCCAGGGCCAGCTCCAGAGTGGCGGGGAACAGCGTGGTGAATTCACTCCATACGCTGGTGCGGGTGCGCAGCGATTCGCCCAGATTGCCTTGGGCCAGTTGGCCGATGTAGTCGAAGTACTGGGCATACAGGGGCTTGTTCAGGCCCAGACGCTCCATGGCTTGCGCGTGCAGCACTGGGTCGACACGGCGCTCGCCCATCATCACTTCTACCGGGTCGCCGGGAATCATGCGGATCAACGCAAAGGTCAGCAGGGTGACGCCGAAAAAGGTCGGGATCAGCAGTCCCAGGCGGCGTGCAATAAAAGCCAGCATGCGAGTCAGTGCTCCATCAAAAATAAGCGTGTGTCAGGCTGCATGGCCTGGCGCTGTTGTAGGGCGGCGTATCGCTCGGCAC
This sequence comes from Pseudomonas guineae, assembly GCF_900113745.1. GTDB lineage: Bacteria > Pseudomonadota > Gammaproteobacteria > Pseudomonadales > Pseudomonadaceae > Aquipseudomonas > Aquipseudomonas guineae. The sequence goes on from NZ_FOQL01000004.1 coordinate 153,872, forward strand.
CTGGGTGCCAGGCGAGCGTGCGCTTTGCAGGTAGGACGTGGCAGGCAACAGCGAGCCAGCCGGTTGGACGTAGCCAGATAGGTGCAGGCATTAACGCAATCCTCGGGTTATACGCAGCGTGCAAGCGGTGGCCGGGTAGGCTGCCGTTGCCCGGCTGGCGAGCGGTTGGATAAACCGCTCGCCAGCATGGTTGAGGGCTGCTGTTACTTGACGCCGACGCCGTAGAAGGAGTTCAGCGCGAATGGACTGATCTTGAAGTCCACGACCTTCTTGCTCATCGGCTGGTAAACCGTGGAGTGGGCGATCGGAGTGATCGGTACTTCACGCTTGAGGATCACCTGCGCCTGTTTGTAAAGCTCGGTGCGCTCGGCGGTGTCGGTCACCCGTTTGGCGGCTTTTACCAGCTTGTCGTAGTCGGCATCGCACCACTTGGAGAAGTTGTTGCCGTCCACCGCGTCGCAGCCATACAGGGTGCCGAGCCAGTTGTCCGGGTCACCATTGTCGCCACTCCAACCGATCAGCATCGCATCGTGTTCACCGGCCTTGGCGCGCTTGAGGTATTCGCCCCATTCGTAGGTGACGATCTTGGCCTTGATACCTACTTTGGCCCAGTCGTTTTGCAGCATTTCAGCCATCAGCTTGGCGTTGGGGTTGTACGGGCGCTGCACGGGCATGGCCCACAGGGTGATCTCAGTGCCTTCCTTGATCCCCGCAGCTTTGAGCAGGGCCTTAGCTTTCTCAGGGTCGTAGGCGGGGTCCTTGATGCTGTCGTTGTACGACCACTGGGTCGGAGGCATGCCGTTTACGGCCAGCTGGCCGGCGCTCTGGTAGACCGCATCGATGATCCCTTGCTTGTTCACCGCCATGTCCAGTGCTTGACGCACTTCGAGCTGGTCGAACGGCTTGTGCTGCACGTTATAGGCGATATAGCCGACGTTGAATCCGGCCTGCTCGGGCATGTTCAGGTTCGGATCTTCTTGCAGGGACTCTAGGTCCGCTGGGCGCGGGAACAGGGTGACCTGACACTCGCCGGCCTTGAGCTTCTGCATGCGCACTGAGGCGTCGGTATTGATGGCGAAGATCAGGTTGTCGAGCTTGACCTCATCAGGCTGCCAATACTCTTTGTTGCCCTTGAAACGGATCACCGCATCTTTCTGGTAGCGGCTGAACACGAACGGCCCAGTGCCGATGGGCTTCTGGTTGATGTCGGCGGCCTTGCCGGCCTTGAGTAGGTTGCCTGCGTATTCGGCGGACTGGATCGAGGCAAAGCTCATCGCCAGGTTCTGAATAAAGGCAGCGTCGACTTGGTTGAGGCTGAACTTGACGGTCATGTCGTCGAGTTTTTCGATCTTGGCGATGTTGGCGTCCATACCCATGTCGGTGAAATAGGGAAATTCCGACGGGTAGGCTTTGCGGAAGGGGTGATCTTTGTCGAGCATGCGCTGGAAGGTGAACAGCACGTCATCAGCGTTAAAGCTGCGGCTCGGCGTGAAGTACTCGGTGGTATGAAATTTCACGTTCGGGCGTAAGTGAAAGGTGTAGCTCAAACCGTCTTCGCTGATGTCCCACTTCTCGGCCAGGCCAGGGATTACAGCGGTACCGCCGCGCTCGAATTGGCTCAAGCGGTTAAACACGGTTTCCGCTGCGGCATCGAAATCAGTGCCGGTGGTGTACAGGCCTGGGTCGAACCCAGCAGGGCTGCCTTCGGAGCAAAACACCAGGTTGCCGGCGGCGCTGGCAAGCGGGGTGCTGGCGATCAGCCCAGCGGCGAGTAAAGCCTGAATGACGGCGTTCTTACGCATAGTGACCTCATGGTTATTGTGGTTGTGATCCAGAGGGGCCTCTTGTGGAGACCTTGGGAGAAGCTATGCAGGGCGTATGCCGCAGGCAAGCGGCATGTCGCAGTAGGAGCGGGAATTGCGGTGCAGTTATCTGTTGTTGTCGCATTTTTATAAATGCGCGGTTAAAACATGGCAAAGCGCCGCTATCGTCAAGCAGCGGCGCTGCTTCTGTTTGTAGCAGAGTTCAGGGCATCTGCACTTCGATCATCCCATCGGCGCTTATGCTGACCTGGCTGGTGCCGGCTTCGATCTCTGGGGTAACCGATGCATCCATCATCGCCGCACCTTTCATCGACTCCATGCGCATCGGCATGGGCCGCTGGAAGCCGCCTGTATTGAGATTTAGGCTGACCAGTTTGTAACCGCTGCCACCCAGCGCTTCAGTCGCCAGCTGGGCGCGGGCTTTGAAGGCTGCCACGGCATCCTTGAGCAGGGCGTCTTCGCGGGTCTTGCGGGTGTCGTCGGCAATGCTGAAGTTCATCCCACCCATCTTCAGGGTTTGCAGCATGTCCCCGGTGAGCTTGGACAGCACGCTGAAGTCAGCACTTTCCAGGCTCAGTTCAGCGCGTTCGCGCCAGGCGGTGATCTTCTGACCCTTGCCGTCGTAAACCGGGTAGCTGTTACGGCTGCCCGATGAAACGCTGACGCCTTTGACCTTGCGCGCCTGGGCGATACTGGCGTTAAGCGTTTTGCTGATTTGTGCGGCGAGGACGGCCGGGTCGCTGTCTTGGGCTTCACTGTAAAGAGTGACGTGCATCAGGTCGTGGGCGATTTCCTGATTAACCTCAGCGCGTAGCGCAACCTGGTTGTAGCGCGCGTCTTCGGCCGTAGCCGTGACGCTCAATAGGCTGGTGGCGCTCAGCAGCAGGGCGGTGGCAAGGCGGGGCAATGGCAGCATGACAATTCCTTTATGTGATGGGCGCAAAGACAGGTGCGCGGCTTTCCAGAGGGTAGACGTAGCTATCTGACTAAGCGGGTTAAATCCGGTTCAAGATTATTTGCCTAAGTTATTTGGAGGGGCGGCCATCAGCTGCGGCGTGTTGCCGCAGTTGGCAGGCCAGGGCCTTGGTTATACTCCCGCAGCTCGCTAAATGAGCATCTTGGAGATTTTATGCTCGCACCTGTGCAGCTACTTTCGGCGAGCCGACAGAACCTCTGGCGTCTGACCTTGATCCGTATCCTGGTGTTGGCGGCGCAGGCCGGCTCGGTGGGCTTGGCCTATAAATCCGGTGCATTGCCGCTGCCCTGGCTGGAGTTGAGCATCACCCTCGGGATTTCCCTGGTGTTGTGCCTGCTCACCGCGTTGCGCCTGCGTGGGCCGTGGCCGGTGACTGAGCAGGAGTACGCCGCGCAATTGGCCTGCGACCTGATTATCCATAGCGTCTTGCTCTACTACTCTGGCGGCTCGACGAACCCCTTTGTTTCTTATTACTTGGTGCCGCTGACCATCGCAGCAGCCATCTTGCCCTGGCTCTACACCATCACCTTGTCCGGTCTGGCGCTGGGTGGTTACACCTTTCTGCTGGTCTGGTCGCACCCGTTGGCATTGCCGCAGGGGCCGCGCGAAAGTCTGTTGATCTATGGCATGTGGCTGAGCTTTGCCCTGGCCGCTGGGCTGATCACCTTTTTCGTGGCGAAAATGGCCGAAGAGCTGCGGCATCAGGAAGAGTTGCGCGCCGAGCGCCGTGAGGAAGGTTTGCGTGATCAGCAGTTGTTGGCGGTAGCTACCCAGGCCGCCGGTGCGGCGCACGAACTGGGCACGCCGCTGGCGACCATGAGCGTGCTGATTAAGGAGCTGCGCCGCGAACACCAAGAGCCGACTTTGCAAGAGGATCTGGCCGTGCTGCAGGAGCAGGTCAAGTTATGCAAAGAAACCCTGCAGCATTTGGTGCGCGCGGCCGAGGCGGATCGTCGTCAGGCCGTGGTCGAGTTGTCGTCGGTGGAGTGGTTAGAGGCAGCACTCAATCGCTGGCACCTGATGCGCCCCGAGGCCAGTTATCGCTATCAATGCCTGGGCCGTGGCACGCCGCCGCGGATGATGCCGCCTGCTGACCTGACCCAGGCGCTGCTTAATCTGCTCAATAACGCCGCCGATGCCTGCCCAGACAAGCTGGATATCCGACTAGATTGGGATCATCAATGGCTGCGCCTGAGTATCCGTGACTTTGGTGACGGTGTGCCGCTGGCGATTGCTGAGCAGCTCGGGCGGCCATTCTTTACTACCAAGGGCAAGGGCTTCGGTCTGGGTTTGTTCCTCAGTCAGGCCAGCGTCACCCGTGCTGGCGGCACGGTTAAACTGTATAACCATGAAGAAGGCGGCACGCTCACTGAGCTGAAACTGCCGCGTGCCTATGGCCGAGCTTAAGGACGTACCCGAATGAGCGACGAAGTGCTTTTCGAAGGTGAAGAACAACCTCACCTATTGCTGGTCGACGATGACCCAACCTTCACCCGTGTCATGGCGCGCGCCATGAGCCGCCGTGGCCTGCGCGTTTCCACCGCCGGCTCCGCCGAAGAAGGTCTGGCCCTGGCTGAACAGGATTTACCTGATTACGCCGTGGTCGATCTGAAAATGGAAGGCGACTCCGGCTTGGTGCTGCTGCCCAAACTGTTGGAGCTGGACGCCGAAATGCGCGTGGTGATTCTGACCGGCTATTCGAGCATCGCCACCGCGGTGGAGGCGATCAAGCGCGGGGCCTGCAATTACCTGTGCAAGCCGGCCGATGCCGACGATGTGCTGGCCGCGTTGCTGACTCAGCATGCTGACCTGGACACCTTGGTGCCGGAAAACCCGATGTCGGTAGATCGCCTGCAGTGGGAGCATATCCAGCGCGTACTCAGCGAACATGAAGGCAATATCTCGGCCACGGCCCGCGCCCTCGGCATGCACCGGCGCACCTTGCAGCGCAAATTGCAGAAACGGCCGGTTCGGCGCTAGGCGCTGCGGGCGTATTTTTTTGTGCATGAAAGGCTGTTGAAAGCTTTCTGCTCGGCGGCCTTGCTATCATTAGCCCCCTAAGTAATTGGCTTGTCAGGGGCTCGCATGCTTGCCATCGTTCAGCAAACCATCAGCGTCACCGCGCCAGTTTTTTCCATGCTGTTTCTCGGTGTGGCGCTCAAGCGTTTTGGGCTGATTGACGCGGGGTTTATCAACACGGCATCGACGCTGGTGTTTCGTGGCACCCTGCCGACGCTGTTGTTTTTAGGCATCATCAAGGCGGATCTAAGCACCGCCTTGCAGCCGGCGTTGCTGCTGTATTTTGTGGTGGCAACCCTGGGCTGCTTTCTGCTGGCGTGGGGCTGGTCGATTTTACGCTGCCCCGAGGCGGATCGCGGTATCTACACCCAAGGCGCCTTTCGCGGCAATAACGGCATTGTCGGATTAGCGTTGGCGACCAGCATGTACGGTGACTACGGGCTGTCGGTAGGTGCGGTGCTCGGCGGTGTGGTGATCCTTACCTACAACGTGCTGTCGGCCATCATCCTGGCGATCTACAGTCCGCAGGCCAAGACCGATGTTTGGAGCCTGAGCAAGAACATTGCCAGCAATCCGTTGATAGTCGGAGTGCTGCTGGCGATTCCCTTCGCCGCTTGGCAAATCCCACTGCCCGCATGGCTGCTGACATCTGGTGGTTATTTTGCGCAAATGAGCCTGCCGCTGGCGCTGATTTGCATTGGCGCCACGCTGACTCTGGATTCCTTGCGTCAGGGTAGCGGTGTGGCACTCAGCTCAAGCTTGATGAAAGTGCTTTGGCTACCGTTGCTGGCCACCTTAGGCGCAGGGCTGTGCGGTTTTCGCGGTGCGGACCTGGGCATTCTGTTTCTGTACTTCGTCAGCCCGACGGCAGCGGCCAGCTTTGTGATGGCCAAGGCGGTAGGCGCTAACTATGAACTGGCGGCCGCAATAATCGTCATTACCACCCTGGCGTCGGTGATGAGCACCAACCTGGGCTTGTTAGTCTTGCAGCTTGTTGGCTGGATATAGCACCGGTCGTTACACAATCGCAGGCACAAAAAAGCCGACGCTCGCGTCGGCTTCTTCGTTCTAGCTTTCTACATGGCGCCTGTCAGGTTTTTTGCTTATGCCAGGCCCGCCCGGCAATGATCATTAGGGTCACGGCGGTTAGCGGCAAGGCATAACCGAGCATGGCCTCACCAAACACCTCGGCGAATGGTTTGCCGGTCGAAGACAACACCAGGTACACCGTGTAAGCCACGTAGTAGGCGATAAACAGTAGGCCTTCCCAGCGGTTGATGCGGTAACCCGCGAAGAAGATCGGCAAGCAGGCTACGGCCACCGCGATCATCACCGGGAAGTCGAAGGCCAGGGCGTTGGCTGCCACATTAATGGCTTGCGGCGAGACCATTGAGGCCAGGCCCAGTACGCAGAGCAGGTTAAAGATGTTGCTGCCGACGATGTTACCCACGGCGATGTCACGCTCGCCCCTGAGTGCGGCCATGATCGAGGTGGCCAGTTCCGGCAGTGAGGTGCCAATGGCGACTACGGTCAGACCAATCACCAGCTCAGACAAACCCAGGGCGCGCGCCAGGCTCACGGCACCTTCAACCAAGAAGTTGGAGCCGCTGACCAGCAGCACCAGGCCGGCAAGAATCAGCCCCAGGTTGATCGCCCAGGCATAAGGTTTGACGGGCTCGTCGAGGCCGAATTCCTTGGCAAACTCATCATCGGGGTTGGCATTTTTGTCGCGACGCGAGCTGATGATCAAAAAGGCCGTGTAACTCACCACGCCGGTGAACAGCAACGCGCCGTCCAGGCGGCTGAGGCTGCCGTCCCAGGCCAGGGCGTATACCACCAAGCTGGCGCCGATCATGATGGGCACATCGAGGCGAATCAGCTGGCGCGAGACGATCAGCGGCGCAACTAAGGCCGTCATGCCGAGAATCAGCAGCACGTTGGCAATATTGCTACCGACCACGTTACCTATCGCCAGGTCGCCGCTGCCGTTCAGTGCCGCTTGCACGCTGACCGCCGTTTCCGGTGCGCTGGTGCCAAATGCGACGACAGTGAGGCCAATGATCAGTGGCGGAATGCCAAACTGCGCAGCCAGTTTAGCGGCGCCGCGCACCAGCACTTCAGCGCCGGCGACCAGCAGCACTAGGCCGGCGATTAGGTAAACAAAGGTCATCAGGGTCATTGCAGGGGGCTCCAGAAAAGTGGCGCTAGTTTAATCATCGGCGTGCGCGGCGCCAGAGGGGGCTAGGGCGCGGTTAAGCCTTCTTTGTAAGCGTCTGTGTTCACTCTGCGAGTTGCTCCACGCGCACCGGTGCCACGCCGTCCCGCAGCATGCCCAGCTCCTCAGCAGCCCTGTGCGAGAGGTCGATAATGCGCTTCTTGGCATAAGGGCCGCGGTCGTTGATGCGCACCACCACTGACCTGTCATTGCGTAGATTGGTCACCTGTACCCGGCTGCCGAAGGGCAGGCTGCGGTGTGCGGCGGTCAGGGCATGTTGGTCGAAGCGCTCACCGCTGGCGGTTTTATTACCGTGATGACGCGCGCCGTAATAGGACGCCTGGCCCTCGGCGCGGTAGCCGTTCGGATCGACTGAGCCCTGGCTGGCACAGGCGCTCAGTAGCAGGCTGACGATGGCAATTAAGATCAGGCGCATAAGGCCTCCTCTGGGTCGAGTATGTTGGTGAGCGTCGCTCTGCTCGACCCACGTTGCCAATAAAGCAACGCCGGGCGAGCCCGGCGTTGTCAGTGCGAGCCGTCCATGGCCTGCGGTTTGGGTGTAAGTCGGCTCAGCCTTCGAGCTTTTTCTTCAGCAGTTCGTTCACTTGGCCGGGGTTGGCCTTGCCTTTCGAGGCCTTCATGGCCTGGCCGACGAAGAAGCCGAACATTTTGCCGCGCTTGGCTTCATCGCTGGCGCGGTACTGTTCAACTTGTTCGGCGTTGGCCGCCAGCACGTCATCCAGCATGGCTTCGATGGCGCCGGAGTCGGTGACCTGCTTGAGGCCCTTCTTCTCAATCACCTCGTCCGCCGTTGCACCTTCGCCAGCGGCCAGAGCTTCAAAGACCATCTTGGCGATCTTGCCGCTGATGGTGTTGTCCTTGATGCGCAGGATCATCCCGCCCAATTGTGCGGCGGAAACCGGCGACTGCTCGATATCGAGGTTGTCCTTGTTGAGCAGGCTGGACAGTTCACCCATCACCCAGTTGGCGGCCAGTTTGGCATCGCCACACACACCGTTGACGGCTTCGAAGTAGTCGGCCAGTTCGCGGCTGGCAGCCAGCACGTCGGCGTCGTAGGTGCTGAGGCCGAACTCGGCTTCAAAGCGCGCGCGCTTCTCGACCGGCAGCTCCGGCAAGGTGGCGCGAATTTCGTCGAGGAAGCTTTGCTCTATCACCACCGGCAGCAGGTCCGGGCAGGGGAAGTAACGGTAATCGTTGGCTTCTTCCTTGCTGCGCATGGAGCGGGTTTGGTCTTTGTTCGGGTCGTACAGGCGGGTTTCCTGCACCACTTTGCCGCCGTCCTCGATCAATTCGATCTGGCGCTGCACTTCATGGTTGATGGCTTTTTCGATAAAGCGGAACGAGTTGACGTTCTTGATCTCGGCGCGAGTGCCGTATTCGGCCTGACCCTTGGGTCGCACCGAGACGTTACAGTCGCAGCGCAGCGAGCCTTCGGCCATGTTGCCGTCGCAAATATTCAGGTAGCGCACCAGGGCGTGCATGGCTTTTACGTAGGCCACGGCTTCCTTGGCCGAGCGGATGTCCGGCTCGGATACGATTTCCAGTAGCGGCGTGCCAGCACGGTTGAGATCGATGCCGCTCATGCCGTGGAAGTCTTCGTGCAGGCTTTTGCCGGCGTCTTCTTCCAGGTGCGCGCGAGTGATGCCGATGCGCTTCTGGCTGCCGTCTTCCAAGGTGATATCCAAGAAACCTTTGCCGACGATGGGGTGATCCATCTGGCTGGTCTGGTAGCCCTTGGGCAGGTCTGGGTAGAAGTAGTTTTTACGGGCGAAGATGTTGGTGCCGGCGATTTCGGCGTCAATCGCCAAGCCGAATTTGCAGGCCATGCGCACCGCCTCGGCATTCAGCACCGGCAGGGTGCCGGGCATGCCGAGGTCGACCAGGCTGGCCTGGGTGTTGGGCTCGGCGCCGAAGGCGATGGCGCTGGCGGAGAAAATCTTCGATTGAGTGCTGAGCTGGGCGTGAATTTCCAGCCCGATTATGGTTTCCCATTGCATCTGTTTATTCCTCAGAAGCCAGTCGGCGCTTGGGTGTGCCAGTCAGTGACCTGTTGGTACTGGTGGGCGACGTTGAGCAAGCGGCCTTCCTGGAAGTAAGGGGCGAGCAGTTGCACACCGACCGGCAAGCCGTCGACGAAGCCCGCAGGCATCGATAAGCCGGGGATGCCGGCCAGGTTGGCGGTGATGGTGTAGATGTCTTCCAAGTAGGCGGCGACCGGATCGTTGTTCTTCTCGCCGAGCTTCCAGGCCAGGTTTGGCGTGGTCGGGCCGAGGATCACGTCGACGTCGTTGAAGGCGGCGACAAAATCATTTTTGATCAGGCGGCGGATCTTTTGCGCTTTCAGGTAGTACGCGTCGTAGTAACCGGCGGACAGCGCGTAGGTGCCGACCATGATGCGCCGCTTCACTTCTGCGCCGAAGCCTTCACCGCGCGAGCGCTTGTACAGGTCTTCCAGATTCACCGGGTTTTCGCAGCGATAGCCGAAGCGCACGCCGTCGAAACGCGAGAGGTTGCTGCTGGCTTCGGCCGGGGCGATCACGTAGTAGGCCGGGATGGCGTGTTGCATGTTCGGCAGGCTGATTTCTTTAACCGTGGCGCCGAGCTTCTTCAGCTCTTCGACCACGGCCATGACTGTCTCGCCAATGCGTGCGTCCAGGCCAGCACCGAAGTACTCCTTAGGCAGGCCGATACGCATGCCTGTCAGCGGCTGAGCAAGGGCTGCCAGGTAGTCATCGACCGGCTGATCAACGCTGGTGCTGTCCTTGGTGTCGAAACCGGCCATTGCTTGCAGCATCAACGCGCAGTCTTCAGCGGTACGCGCCAACGGGCCGCCCTGGTCGAGGCTGGAGGCATAGGCAATCATGCCCCAGCGCGAAACGCGCCCGTAGGTCGGCTTGATCCCGGTGAGGTTGGTCAGTGCCGCAGGCTGGCGGATCGAACCGCCGGTGTCGGTGCCAGTGGCTGCAGGTAGCAGACGCGCCGCGACTGCGGCAGCGGAGCCACCCGATGAGCCGCCCGGAACGCGGGTCAGGTCCCAGGGGTTCTTTACCGCGCCGTAGTGGCTGGATTCGTTGGCCGAGCCCATGGCGAATTCGTCCATGTTCAGCTTGCCCAGGGTCACCGTGCCAGCGCTGGCGAGTTTGTCGACCACGGTGGCGTTATACGGGGCTTTGAAGCCGGCGAGTATCTTCGAGGCACAGCTGGTCAGCACGTCTTGGGTGCAGAACAGATCTTTGTGGCCGATCGGAGCGCCGAGCAGTGCGCCGTTCTCGCCGGCTGCGCGGCGTGCATCAGCGGCCTTGGCCTGGTTCAGCGCCAGCTCTTCAGTCACGGTAATAAAACTGTTGAGCTGTGGGTCAAGTTGCTGGATGCGCGCCAGCAGGCTGCGGGTCAGCTCTTCGGATGAAAATTGCTTGTCGGCGAGTCCGCGGGCGATCTCGGCCAGAGTCAGTTGATGCATGGCTAGGCGTTTCCCTTACTCGATGACTTGCGGAACCAGGTACAGGCCGTTTTCTACGGCCGGGGCGATGGCTTGATAGGCCTCGCGCTGGTTGTGTTCGGTGACCTGGTCGGCGCGCAGACGCTGAGTGGCTTCCAGTGGGTGTGCCAACGGTTCGATGCCGTCGGTATTGACCGCCTGCATCTGATCAATCAGGCCGAGAATGTTGTTTAGGGTCTCGGTGGTACCCGGAATATCGGCTTCATTCAGGCCCAGTCGAGCCAGATGAGCGATTTTCTCCACGTCGGAGCGATCAAGCGCCATCAGATTTCTCCCTATAAAGGCAGTGCATACCGGCCGCCTTTGCAAATGTGAACGAGTTGCCATGCACAGGGTGCGCAGGGAACAGAGTGTGACAGGTGGTGGTCAAAGGCCGCGATGATGGGCCGTAATGCCCGGAAAAGCGGCAATCTAACATATTGGTGCCTTGCTCAAAATCCCTGCCGTTGTTAGAGTTTGCCGCACTTTTTTACCCACGCGTTGCCTAGGGTCCCTATCCCATGTTCAAAAAACTGCGTGGCATGTTTTCCAGCGATCTTTCTATTGACCTGGGCACTGCCAATACCCTGATTTATGTCCGCGAGCGCGGCATCGTTTTGAACGAGCCGTCGGTCGTGGCTATTCGTACCAGCGCCAACAACCAGAAAAGTGTGGTGGCGGTCGGTACTGAAGCCAAGCGCATGCTCGGCCGTACGCCCGGTAACATCGCCGCTATCCGTCCGATGAAAGACGGTGTGATTGCCGATTTCAGCGTCTGCGAGAAGATGCTGCAGTACTTTATCAACAAAGTTCACGAAAACAGCTTCCTGCAGCCTTCGCCGCGCGTACTGATCTGTGTGCCGTGCAAATCCACCCAGGTTGAGCGGCGCGCGATCCGCGAGTCGGCTCTCGGCGCCGGTGCTCGCGAAGTGTTCTTGATCGAAGAGCCAATGGCCGCTGCTATTGGTGCCGGCCTGCCTGTTGAAGAAGCCCGCGGCTCGATGGTTGTCGACATCGGTGGCGGCACTACTGAAATCGCGCTGATTTCCTTGAACGGTGTGGTTTACGCCGAATCCGTACGTGTCGGTGGCGACCGTTTCGACGAAGCCATCATTACCTATGTGCGCCGTAACTACGGTTCGCTGATTGGTGAGTCCACCGCCGAGCGAATCAAGCAGGAAATCGGCACGGCCTACCCAGGCGGCGAGCTGCGTGAAGTTGATGTCCGCGGTCGTAACCTGGCCGAGGGTGTGCCGCGCAGCTTTACCCTGAATTCCAACGAAGTGCTTGAAGCGCTGCAGGAGTCCCTGGCGACCATCGTGCAGGCGGTTAAAAGCGCCCTTGAGCAGTCGCCGCCGGAACTGGCCTCGGACATCGCCGAGCGTGGCTTGGTGTTGACCGGTGGCGGCGCGTTGCTGCGTGACCTGGACAAGCTGTTGGCGCAAGAAACCGGCCTGCCGGTGATTGTCGCCGAAGACCCGCTGACCTGCGTGGCGCGTGGCGGTGGCAAGGCCCTGGAAATGATGGACCGCCACACCATGGACCTGCTGTCCTCGGAGTAAGGTGGCCGGCTAAACGCCCAGTGCAGCCAACAGATGTGCTGCACGCGTCGACCTTTGCTATTGAACCTAAGCTGCAACCGGGTATCTTCCCGCTTGCAGCTTTTGTTTGCTGCCTGATGCTGTGAGGAGCTGCCGATTAAACCGCTATTTGCCAAAGGACCTTCGCTGGGTGTGCGCCTGTTGGTGTTTACCGTGTTGTCGGCTGCGCTGATGGTGGTCGATGCGCGCTTCACCTGGCTGCAGCCGCTGCGCGCGCAATTGGGTTTAATTGTTGAGCCGGTTTACTGGGCAGGCAGTTTGCCGGTAAGGGTGTGGGACGGTGCGACGCAGGAACTGAGCACGCGCAGTGAGTTGACTGTCGAAAACGAAAAACTCAAAGCCGAGCAGCTGATCATGCAGCGTCGCCTGCAAAAACTAGCGGCCTTGACCGAGCAAAACGTGCGCCTGCGCGAGCTGCTCAACTCAGCCGCGCTGGTCGATGATGAGGTGCTGGCCACCGAGCTGATCGGTATCGATCCCAACCCCTTTACCCACCGCATCCTGATCGATAAAGGCGAGAAGGATGGCGTGGTTTTGGGGCAGCCGGTGCTTGATGCCCGTGGCCTGATGGGTCAGGTGGTCGAAGTGATGCCCTACACTTCTCGCGTTTTGTTGCTCACCGACACCACCCACAGCATCCCTGTGCAGGTTAATCGCAATGGCCTACGCGCCATCGCCAGCGGCACCGGTAACCCCGAGCGTCTGGAGCTGCGTCATGTGGCCGATACGGCGGATATCAAGGAGGGTGATCTGCTGGTCAGCTCGGGTATGGGCCAGCGTTTCCCCGCCGGTTACCCAGTGGCCATAGTCAGTGAAGTGATTCATGACTCCGGGCAGCCCTTCGCGATTGTACGCGCGGTGCCCACGGCGTCGTTGAACCGCAGCCGCTACATGCTGCTGGTATTTACCGATCCGCGTACGGCGGAGCAGCGCGCCACAGAGTCGGCGCAGGCGCAAGAAGCCCTGGATCGGGAGATTTTGCAGCAAGCCCAGCCTGCGAAAAACGCGCCTGCGGCACCCGCTTATCCTCCGGAGGCAGCGCAATAATGGCCGTGCGTGCAAACAATACCTGGGTTATCTGGCTGACCTTCGCACTGGCATTGCTGCTCAGTGTGTCGAGCATGCCGAAATTTATGGAGCTGGGGCGACCCCTCTGGCTTGGGCTGTTTCTGACGTATTGGGTGCTGGCCTTGCCGCACCGCGTGGGCATGACCACGGCCTGGTGTATCGGCTTGTTAGCGGATGTACTGAATGGCAGCTTGCTCGGCCAGAACGCGTTGATCCTGACCCTGATTACCTTTTTGGTGCTGACCCTGCATCAGCGCTTACGCATGTTCCCTATGTGGCAACAAAGCACGGTGTTGTTGGTGGTGTTCGGCCTAGCCCAGCTGGTGCAGCTGTGGCTGAATGCCCTGACGGGCAGTCGCCCGCCAACCCTGGCGTTTGTCTTGCCGGCGCTGGTCAGCGCGTTGCTCTGGCCGTGGGTTTGTATGCTCCTGCGTGGGCTGCATAGACGTTTGGGCGTCAACTAAGCAAGGCCGCCTGGCCTTGCCTTTATCCGACAGGGAGAAGTCTGCATGGCCACCCTCTATCTCGCCTCCGGATCACCGCGTCGGCGTGAACTGCTGACGCAAATCGGCGTGCCATTCCTTACGCTAATCGCTCCGGTTGATGAAAATACATTGCCAGACGAGTCGCCAGTCGCCTATGTAGAGCGTCTGGCGCGGGCCAAGGGGCACGCAGGGCTGGCCGCCTTAGCCGATACAGATACGCAAGGTGCGGTTGTGTTGGGGGCCGATACGGCGGTGGTGCTCGATGGGCGGATACTCGGTAAGCCTGCTGGCCGTGATGAGGCCCTGGCCACTCTCCGCGCCTTGTCTGGGCGCAACCATGAGGTGCTGACCGCCGTGGCGCTGGTCAGTCCTGAGCGGGTGATATCGCGAGTGGTCACCAGCCAGGTCTCGTTCCGCGCGTTGAGTTTGGCCGAAATCGACGCTTACTGGGCCAGCGGCGAACCGCAGGACAAAGCTGGGTGTTACGGTATTCAAGGCCTGGCGGCGGTGTTCGTCAGTCAGTTGCAAGGCAGTTATTCGGCGGTAGTGGGTTTACCCTTGTGTGAAACTGCTGCGTTACTCGCAGAATTTGCTATTCCGTGCTGGCAGTCGCTGCCAGATCACAGTCAAGAGGTTGCGGGTCGCGGGTGAGTGAGCGTCTTTATCGGCTCTGATTCCGGGCTTTCAGCTTTATCTCAGAAGAGATGAGCGCATGAGTGAAGAGATCCTGATCAACATCACGCCGATGGAATCGCGCGTGGCGGTGGTGGAAAACGGTGTGCTGCAGGAAGTGCATGTCGAGCGTACGCAAAAGCGTGGCATCGTCGGCAATATCTACAAGGGTAAGGTGGTGCGCGTACTGCCGGGGATGCAGGCGGCCTTTATCGACATCGGTTTGGAGCGTGCAGCCTTTATCCATGCGGCGGAAATCTCCAGCCGCGAAGGCTCAGCTGTCGAGACTATCAGTGCGTTGGTGCATGAAGGCCAAAGCCTGGTGGTGCAGGTCACTAAGGACCCGATTGGCAGCAAGGGTGCACGCCTGACCACGCAGCTGTCGATTCCGTCGCGTTACCTGGTGTATATGCCACGTACCGCGCATGTGGGCATCTCGCTGAAAATCGAAGATGAGGGCGAGCGTGAGCGCCTCAAGCAGGTGGTGACTGATTGCGTCGCGGCAGAAGGTATCGAAGAAACCGGCGGCTTTATTCTGCGTACCGCTGCCGAGGGTGCCGGGGCCGATGAAATTCTCGCGGATATTCGTTACCTGCGCCGCCTGTGGGGGCAAATCGCCACGCAGATGAAGGTTGGCCCGACGCCGCTGGTGATCTATGAAGACCTGAGCCTGGCGCTGCGCACCCTGCGTGACCTGGTCAACCCGAAGATCGAAAAGATCCGCGTCGACTCGCGCGAGACCTTCCAGAAAATCACCCAGTTCGTTGCTGAGTTGATGCCAGAAGTCGCTGACCGCCTGGAGCATTATCCCGGCGAGCGGCCGATCTTTGATCTGTACGGCGTCGAAGACGAAGTCCAGAAAGCCCTGGAGCGTAAGGTGCCGCTCAAGTCGGGCGGTTATCTAATCATCGATCCGGCTGAGGCGATGAGCACCATCGATGTGAATACCGGTGCGTTCGTCGGCCATCGCACGCTGGAAGAAACCATCTTCAAGACCAACTTGGAAGCCGCGACGGCGATTGCTCGCCAATTGCGCCTGCGTAATCTTGGCGGGATCATCATCATCGACTTCATCGACATGGAAGATGAAGAGCATCAGCGCCAGGTGCTGCGCACCCTGGAGAAACAGCTGGAGCGTGACCACGCCAAGACAAATATCATCGGCATCACAGAGTTGGGCCTGGTGCAGATGACCCGCAAGCGCACCCGCGAAAGCCTTGAGCAGGTGCTGTGCGAACCGTGCAGCTGCTGCCAGGGTCGCGGCAAGCTGAAGACGGCGGAAACCACCTGCTACGAAATCTTCCGCGAAATTCTCCGTGAGGCGCGCGCCTATCAGCCCGAAGGTTATCGCGTGCTAGCTAATCAGAAAGTGGTCGACCGCCTGCTCGATGAAGAGTCTGGCAATGTCGCTGATCTCGAAGCCTTTATCGGTCGCACCATCAAGTTTCAGGTCGAGACCATGTATTCCCAGGAGCAATACGATGTGGTGTTGCTCTGAGATGCGTGTTTACCGCCCGAGCATGAGCTGAATGGAAGCGTTGGCGCGCGGACTTTCCCTGTTGCTGCGCACGGCACTGGGGCTGTGCGCCTTGTCGTTAGTGCTCGCCGCCCTGTATGTCAGCCTCGGTCGCGAGCTGGTACCACTGGTCGCCGAATACCGCTTGGAGGCCGAAGACAAAGCTCGCCAAGTGCTGACTTTGCCAGTACAGATCGGCGCGCTTGAAGGTCTTTGGCAAGGGTTCTCACCGCTGCTGACAGCCCATGATGTGGTGATTGGCGAGGGGGCGGGGACGTTACAGCTGGATCAAGTGCGTGTGGTGCCCGACGTGCTAGCCAGTTTGTTGGCGCGCCAGGTACGGATTGCCCGACTTGAGCTGGATGGCGTGCAACTGGTGGTGGCGCAGAGCAAAGATGGTCGTTGGTCGCTCAAGGGCTTGCCGCAACGCAGCGAGCCCGCGCAGCTGAGTCTGACTCAGCTGCTGGCGCAGTCGCAGGCGGTTAAGCGCCTGACGCTGATTAACAGCCAAGTGACCGTGCAAGCCTACGATCAGCCGGTGCGGACGCTGACCTACGTAAACCTCACCCTGCGCAACGGTAGCACGCGCCAGCGTTTGGACGGTCGGCTGCTGTTACCGGATGGTCAGCCGCTGGCCCTGCAGTTGCGCACACGTCTTCGTGCCGAACGCTGGCAGGATGCAGAGGCCGACCTTTACCTGAGCCTGCCGCAGAGCGATTGGGCGGCCTGGGTGCCCGCGAGTCTGCTGGCGCAATGGCGACTTGAACAGTTGCAAATGGGCGGTGAAATCTGGCTGAGTTGGGCCAAGGGCGGTGTGCAACGCGCCGTTAGCCGCTTGCATGTGCCCCAGCTTAAGGCGGGCTATGCTCAGCGCGAGTCGGTTGCGCTGAATAACCTGGCGCTGAATGCCTATTTCACCCGCACCGATTTAGGTTTCAAGCTGTTATTGGATGACCTGGCTTTCAGTCAGGGCGAGCAGCGCTGGGGCGAAGTGCGCCTGGCGCTGACCCAGCAGGCGGAAAGCAGTGAGGTGCACGAGCAATGGTTGCTCAGTGCTGAGCAGCTTGATGTGGCGCCGTTACAACCGCTGGTGGCGGCACTTGCACCCTTGCCGGATAACGCGCTGGCGTTACTGGAGCAGCTTAAGCCGCAGGGTGAATTACACAATATCCAGCTTGACTATCGGCCAGGGTTGACCGACAGCAAGCGTTTGCAGTTCTCGGCCAATCTCGAGCGCATTGGCTTTGCTGCATGGCACGGCTCACCGGCTGCGGAGAATGTCAGCGGCAGCATCAGTGGTGATTTGGGTCAGGGCGAGCTGCGGCTCGATAGCGAAGATTTTTCCCTGCATTTTGATACGTTGTTTGCCAGCCCCTGGCGCTACAAAACCGCCAATGCGCTACTGACTTGGCAGATTGATGAGCAGGCCTTCACCCTGCGCAGCCCGTACTTACAGGTGGTGGGCGAAGAAGGCCCTGCGGCCGGGGATTTTCTCATCCGCCTGCGTTTCGACCCGAGCGAAGAAGACTATATGGACTTGCGCGTCGGCCTGCGTAACGGCGATGCGCGCTTTACCGAAAAGTATCTGCCGAGTCGCTCGCCGGGCTTTAGCCACGAGCTGGATGCCTGGCTGAAAAGCGCCATCCGCGGCGGCGCGGTCGATGAAGGCTATTTCCAGTACCAGGGCTCGCTGAACAAGGGCGCACAGAGTGCCGCGCGCAGCATCAGCCTGTTCTTTGCTGTGCATGACGCGGATCTGGCCTTTCAGCCAGGCTGGCCGGCGCTGCGTGAGGCCCGCGGAACGGTGTCAATTGAACACACCGGCGTGCGTGTGGCGCTTGCTGAGGGGCGCTTGCTTGATAGTCAGGTGCGCAATGCTGAGGCCTTTATCGCCCCTTCATTACCGGGTCAACCACCGCGCTTACTGTTAACCAGTGAGTTGAGCAGCACGGTTGAGGACGCCCTGCACATCTTGCAGCAGACGCCGATCGGTACTGCAGAAACCTTTGCTGGCTGGAGTGGTGAGGGGGCGTTGACCGGCAAGCTCAAGCTTGACCTACCCTTGCGCAAGGGGCTGGCCCCTGCCGTGGTGGTGGATTTCGCCACCGCAGGTGCGCAGCTCAGCCTGCCTAATCCGCCACTGCAATTCAGCCAGTTGCAGGGCGCATTTCGCTACAACACCGCCAGTGGTCTAAGTGCTCCGGATATTCGTGCTCAGGTGCTCGGCCATGCCGTGCGCGGTAAGGCCGTGGCCGAGGGCTCTCCGGGTAAAGCACGCAGCCGCATTGAGGCCCGCGGGCAGATTGCGGTAAATGAGCTGAGCACCTGGCTCGGGGTTACTCAGCCTCTGCCCGTTGGCGGCAATCTGCCCTACCGCTTGCGTCTGACCCTGGACGGCGCCGACAGCCAGCTGAGCGTGAACTCCTCCCTCAAGGGAGCGACGATTTCGCTGCCGGCACCTTTCGGCAAGGTGGCCAGTGACGCGCGCAGCACCGAGTGGCGTATGAGCCTGGGCGGGCGCGAGCGGCGTTACTGGCTGGATTACGCCGATTTACTGAGCCTATCTTTCGCGGCGAGCCCCGGCCAGTTTAATCAAGGGCGGGGTGAGATTCGCTTAGCCGACGGCCCTGCCCGGTTGCCAACCAGCCAGGGGCTGCGTGTGCGTGGGCGCGTGGCAGAGCTGGATTGGCCGGCCTGGCAACAAGTATTGCAGCCCTATGCCAATGTGCCGGTCAATGAGGCGCAGCGGTTGTTTAAAGATGCTCAGTTGCGTATTGCCCGCTTCACCGGCTTCGGCGTCAGCCTGGAGGCGCTGGAGGTCGGGGTTAAGCGCGACGCGGCGACTTGGTCCGTCAGTCTCGACAGCCCGCAGGTGAAAGGCAAGGTGGGCCTGCCGGATACTGCCGGGTCGCCGATTGCGCTGACGCTCGACTACTTACGTTTTCCCGCAGCGGTGCCCAAGGCTAAAGACGCCCCTGTGGTGGACGCGCCTGACCCGCTGGCGGCGGTTGACCCAAGTCGTTTCCCGGCTCTGGACGTGCGTATCGACGAAGTCTTTCAGGGTATCGAGCCACTGGGCAGTTGGTCGCTCAAGGCACGTCCGGTAGAGACGGGCGTGCACTTCAGCGAGTTGGATCTCAACCTTAAAGGCTTAAAAGTGGCTGGTCGAGCGACCTGGCTGCAAACTGCCAGTGGCATGCGCACGGCCTATACAGGTCGGCTGGGTGGCGCGGATCTGGCCGACGTGCTGATTGCTTGGGGCTATGCCCCCACCGCCAGCAGCCGAGACTTTCATGTGGATGTGGATGCTGCTTGGCCAGGATCGCCGGCCTGGTTCAGTATGAAGCGCCTTAGCGGTACGCTGGATGCTTCCCTGCGCAAAGGGCAGTTCTCCGAGGTTGAAGGGCCGGCTTCGGCGCTGCGAGTATTTGGTTTGCTGAATTTTAATTCGATTGGCCGCCGCTTGCGGTTGGACTTCTCCGACCTGCTGGGTAAGGGCCTGAGCTATGACCGGGTCAAAGGCGTCCTGGAGGCTAAGAGCGGAGTGTTTGTCACCCGTGATCCGATCGCACTGGAAGGGCCATCGAGCAACTTGGAGTTGAAGGGCACGCTGGACATGGCCAATGACCGCATTGATGCCAAATTGTTGGTGACCTTACCGGTGACCAACAACCTGCCGTTGGCGGCATTAATAGTCGGTGCGCCGGCCATCGGGGGGGCGCTATTTGTCGCCGATAAGCTGCTGGGTGATCGCGTTGCGCGCTTTGCCAGTGTGCAATACGACGTCACGGGGCCTTGGCAGAGCCCGGATATCAGCTTCGATAAGCCCTTTGAAAAGCCTCAGTAAATCCTGTTCGGCGGATAGACAGCCGTGCAGTCTGCCGGCATGGCTTGTAAGCTGAAGGCTGATTTTAGGGATTGAGATAAAACCGCCATGACCCTCGCCGTCATCCAAATGGTCAGCCAGGCCGATGTTGCAGCCAACTTACTCCAAGCGCGCCAGCTGTTAGAGCAGGCTGCCGCGCAGGACGCGCGCCTGGTGGTGCTGCCGGAAAATTTCGCAGCCATGGGGCGGCAGGATCTCGCCGCGTTGGGGCGTGCCGAAGCGCAGGGTGACGGGCCGATTCTGCCCTGGCTGCGGCAAACCGCTCGTGATCTGGGGTTGTGGATCGTTGCGGGCACCTTGCCTTTGCCGCCAGATGGTCAGCCCGAAGCCAAAGCCCATGCGTGCTCACTGCTGATCGATGACTGCGGTCAGCAGGTGGCGCGTTACGACAAGCTGCACCTGTTCGATGTGGATGTCAGCGACAATCACGGTCGCTACCGTGAATCCGATGATTACGCGTTCGGCAATCAAGTGGTGGTGGCGGATACGCCATTCGGCCGTCTGGGCCTGACGGTTTGTTATGACCTGCGCTTCCCTGAGCTTTATAGCGCGTTGCGCGGCGCCGGGGCGGAGTTGATCAGTGTGCCGGCGGCATTCACCGCCGTGACCGGCGAAGCGCATTGGCAGGTATTGACCCGTGCGCGGGCGATTGAAACCCAGTGCTATGTGCTGGCAGCCGGACAGGGCGGCACTCATCCAGGCGGACGCGAGACCTTTGGCCATTCGGCGATTGTCGACCCTTGGGGGCAGGTACTCGGTGAGCTGCCGCAAGGCCCTGGTGTGGTGTTGGCTGAGCGCGATGCCACTGAACAAGCGGCGATTCGCCAGCGTATGCCGGTGGTGCGACATAAACGATTTTTTGCAGCGGCCGAACCGCGGCTGCCAGGTTTGGAGTAGTTATGAGCGATATGTTGGTATCCGTCAGCGAGCATCTGCTCGGCCCCGGTGGTTTGACCATTGACCACCTACCCGGTGTTTTGGCTGACTTAGCCGGGCCGGGGATCGATGCGGCTGACCTGTACTTCCAGAGCCAGGTTTCCGAAACCTGGGCGCTGGAAGATGGCATCGTCAAAGAAGGTAGCTTCAACCTCGATCAGGGGGTTGGCGTGCGTGCGCAGTCCGGTGAGAAAACCGGCTTCGCCTACAGTAATGCGATCACCGCGGATGCCCTGAGCCAGGCTGCTCGCGCGGCCCGTTCGATTGCCCGGGCCGGGCAAAATGCTCGTGTGCAGGCGTTCAACAGCCCGCTGGTCAAGCCGCTGTATGCCCAGGACAATCCACTGGATGTGCTGGGGCGTGCGGAAAAAGTTGAGCTGCTCAAGCGCATCGATGTTGCCACCCGCGCCCTTGATCCACGTATTCAGCAGGTTACGGTCAGCCTGGCAGGCGTCTGGGATCGTATCTTGGTCGCCGCCGCTGACGGCAGCTTGGGGGCTGATATCCGGCCGCTAGTTCGCTTCAACGTCAGCGTGATCGTCGAGCAAAACGGTCGGCGTGAGCGTGGCGGTCATGGCGGCGGCGGGCGCACCGATTACCGCTATTTCCTTGAGCAGACCAGCAATAACGAAGAGCGCGCCATGGGCTATGCCCGTGAGGCGTTGCGCCAGGCGCTGGTTAACCTGGAGGCGATTCCCGCACCCGCTGGCAGCATGCCGGTGGTGATGGGCGCGGGCTGGTCTGGCGTGCTGTTGCACGAGGCGGTCGGTCATGGTCTAGAGGGCGACTTCAACCGTAAGGGCAGTTCGGCCTACAGTGGGAAAATGGGCGAGAAAGTCGCCTCCAGCCTTTGCACCATCGTCGATGACGGCACTTTGTTTGAGCGCCGTGGCTCGCTGAGTATGGATGATGAAGGCACCCAAACCCAATGCACCACGTTGATCGAGAACGGTGTGCTCAAGGGCTATATGCAGGACAAGTTGAACGCGCGCCTGATGGGCGTTGCCGCTACGGGTAACGGCAGGCGTGAGTCTTACGCGCACCTGCCGATGCCGCGCATGACCAACACCTACATGCTCGCCGGTGAGAGCGACCCGGAGGAGATCATCCGCTCGGTGAAGAAGGGCATCTATTGCGCCAACCTAGGCGGCGGCCAAGTCGACATCACCAGCGGCAAGTTCGTGTTCTCTACCAGCGAGGCCTACCTGATCGAGGACGGCAAGATCACCGCGCCGGTCAAAGGTGCAACCTTGATCGGTAATGGTCCGGAAGCCATGAGCAGGGTGTCAATGGTCGGTAACGACCTAGCGTTGGACAGCGGCGTGGGTACGTGCGGCAAAGACGGGCAGTCGCTGCCGGTCGGGGTCGGCCAACCGACGCTGAAAATCGATGCGATTACGGTGGGCGGCACAGGCGCGTAAATTGTGGGTGAACTGCTTAGTGGGCTGCTGTTCGGTTGGTTCTTCGAGTGGCTGTGCTTTTCGCTGGGCCGCTGGACGGTTATCGCGTTTTCGCTTGGGCGAGTTCGTCCAAGCAAGACCCTGCGGAGTGTGCGCTGGCTAGGCACCCTAGGGTTTGTTGAGGTGGTGACTGTGACGCTGGGTGGTTTTGTCTGCTGGCTTTACCGCTTCTAGGTTGGGAGCTCGCTGAAGCCCAATATTGCATTGGGCTTCGCTGCGTTGATCCCACCTATAGGCTGCTGTTTGGGCCCCGTTCAGCGCAGGCCGCGTTGCGCTTCATCCAGTTCGCGGATGTATTTGAAGATTTTACGGGAGGCGGCAGGCGCTTTGTTCTGTGCCAGCTCGTGTTGGGCTTGGCGGGTCAGTTGCCGCAAGTGTTGGCGGTCAGCGTCGGCATACTCGCCGACAAAGGCCTCCAAGGTGTCATCGTTACCGTTGATTAAACGATCGCGCCAACGTTCTAGGTTGTGGAAGCGTTCGTTGTACTGACGTGTCGATGCATCTAGCTGGTCAAGCAAGCTCAGGATGGATTCGATGTCCTGATCGCGCATAAGCCGGCCGATAAACTGCACATGACGCTTCTTTGCGGCATTGGCGGTGTGCTTGGGCGCTTCGGCGAGTGCACGGCGCAGCTCATCGGTCAGCGGCAGCTTGTTCAGCAGGTCAAGCTTTAGGGTAGTCAGGCGTTGCCCCAGATCTTGTAGCGCATGAAACTCGCGCTTGACCTGGGTTTTGCTCTTCTCGCCGGAGAAGTCGTCAAGGTATTCAGACATGGTGGCGGTCCAGTGGAAAACGCCGCCATGATAGCAGCAAGTTTCCAGCTGTAAGCGTCTGGCCTTTATGGTCGCGCTTGCCGCTTATCGTTCAGGAGTTTTTATGAGTGCAGTAGATACAGTCGGGCCCCAGGCCGTGCCGCAATTACAGGCGCAGGTGGAGCAGATTATTGCCGAGGCTAAAAAGCAAGGTGCCAGCGCCTGTGAGGTGGCTGTGTCGGTGGAGCAGGGTTTATCCACTACGGTGCGCCAGGGAGAAGTGGAAACGGTCGAGTTCAACCGTGATCAAGGTTTTGGTATCACCCTGTATGTCGGTCAGCGCAAGGGCTCGGCCAGCACCTCTGCCAGCGGTGAAGCAGCCATTCGCGAAACGGTCGCGGCGGCCTTGGCGATTGCCAAGCACGCCTCCGAAGACGAGTGCGCTGGGCTGGCCGATGCTGGGCTGATGGCTCGCGAGCTGCCGCAGCTGGATCTGTATCACGCCTGGTCAATCACGCCGGAGCAGGCCATCGAGCAAGCACTGAGTTGTGAATCTGCTGCTTTTGCGGCGGACCAGCGGATCAAGAACGCCGATGGCACTACCCTCAATACTCACCAAGGTTGCCGGGTTTATGGCAATAGCCATGGCTTCGTCAGCGGTTATGCCAGTACTCGGCATAGCCTGAGCTGCGTAATGATCGCCGAAGCCGCCGGGCAAATGCAGCGTGACTACTGGTATGACGTTAGCCGCCAGGGCGAGCTGTTGGCAGATGCTGGCAGCATCGGTCGACGTGCTGCCGAGCGTGCCGTCAGCCGCCTGGGCGCGCGCCCGGTGCCAACCTGTGAGGTTCCGGTGCTGTTTGCCGCTGAGCTGGCGGGCGGGCTGTTTGGCAGTTTCCTGGCGGCTATTTCCGGCGGCAATCTGTACCGTAAATCTTCGTTTCTGGAAGGCACATTGGGGCAGCAGTTGTTCCCCGAGTGGCTGAGCATTGATGAGCGCCCGCATATTCCACGTGCGCTGGGCAGCGCGGCCTTCGATGGCGACGGCCTGGCGACCTACGCCAAGTCTTTTGTCGAGCGCGGCGAGTTGTTGTCCTACGTGCTGGGCACCTATTCCGGGCGCAAGCTGGGCATGCCTAGCACCGCTAACTCGGGCGGTGTGCATAACTTGTTTGTCAGCCATGGTGATGAAGACCAGAGAGCACTGCTTAAGCGCATGGGGCGCGGCTTGTTGGTGACTGAGCTGATGGGGCAGGGGCTCAATATGGTCACGGGGGACTATTCGCGTGGTGCCGGCGGTTATTGGGTGGAGAACGGTGAGATCCAGTTCCCAGTGCAGGAAGTCACTATCGCGGGCAACCTGCGCGACATGTTCAAGCAGATTGTTGCAGTCGGTAATGACTTGGAACTGCGCAGCAACATTCGCACTGGCTCGGTGCTGATTGAGCGGATGACGGTAGCGGGCAGCTGATTAGCAGCTATGAAAAAGGGGCTGTCGCTTTAGCGGTCAGCCCCTTTTCTATCTGGCAGTGTGCTACTCGCCTTCGTCGAAGAAGTTGTTGATCAAGTCGCTCAGGGCGCTAATGGCATCGCTATCCTGCTCGCCTTCGGCATGCAAGTGCACGGTGGTGCCTTTGCCGGCGGCGAGCATCATCACCGCCATGATGCTTTTGCCGTCGACTAGGCTGTCGGCGCTGCGGCCGACTTTGACCTGACAAGGAAAGCGCCCTGCGACGCCAACAAACTTGGCCGCGGCACGGGCATGCAGGCCAAGTTTGTTGATGATGATGATTTCGCAGGCGGGCATCGCGGCAATTCCTTAACTGAGGTCGCGGTGACGGATCTGAACGTTTTTCAGGATGGGCTTGAGGGTTTCACCCAAGCGGTTGGCCAGGTAAACCGATCGGTGGTGTCCGCCGGTACAACCTATCGCTATCGTGACATAGGCACGGTTACTGGCGGCAAAGCGTGGCAGCCATTTGGTCAGGTAGGCGAGGATGTCCTGGTACATGTCTTCGACATCGGCCTGGGCGCTGAGGTACTCAACCACCGGCTGGTCCAGCCCCGAAAAATCGCGCAGATCCGGCTTCCAGTAGGGGTTCGGTAGGCAGCGCACATCGAAGACTAGGTCCGCATCCACTGGCATCCCACGTTTAAAACCAAAGGACTCCAGTAGAAATGCGGTGCCTGGCTCAGGCTGGTTGAGCAGGCGCAACTTGAGGCTGTCACGCAGCTGGTAGAGGTTGAGGTGAGTGGTGTCGATCTTCAGGTCGGCCAAGTCGATGATCGGCCCCAGCAGCGAGCTTTCATCGGCGATGGCTTCAGCCAGCGAGCGATTTTCGTTAGTCAGCGGATGGCGTCTGCGAGTTTCCGAAAAGCGTTTGAGCAGGGTTTCTTCGTCGGCGTCCAGGTAGAGCACATCGCACTTAATATGTCGGGCGCGAACTTCTTCGAGCAGCTCAGGAAAGCGCTTGAGGTGGCTCGGCAGGTTGCGTGCATCAATTGACACAGCGACCTGCGGATGCAGCAACTCAGTATGCAGCAGGGCGCGTTCGGCCAGCTCAGGCAGCAGCCCGGCGGGCAGGTTGTCGATGCAGTAGAAACCGTTGTCCTCGAGTACATCGAGGGCCGTGCTCTTCCCCGAGCCGGAACGACCGCTAACGATGATCAGGCGCATGTTCAGGCTCTATGTAAGTTGGCTTTGTATGTCGACTACCACTTGATACAAGGCTTCGCTGCTTTCGGCTTGACGCAGGCTGGCGCGCACATCGCTGCGATCGAGCATGCTGGCGATCTGCCGAAGCAACTCCAGGTGAGCATCAGTGGCCGCTTCTGGTACCAACAGAACAAACAGCAGGTCGACGGGTGCGCCATCGATGGCATCGAAGTCGACAGCGGCGTCCAGGCGCAGAAGGGCGCTGATCGGCGCCGTGCAACCCGGCAGGCGGCAGTGCGGAATGGCGATGCCATTACCGAAGCCAGTTGAACCGAGCTTTTCACGGGCAATCAGGCTTTCGAAAATGTCTTGGCCATCCAGATCAGGCAGCTCACGCGCCACTAGGTTGGCAATCTGTTCGAGAACACGTTTTTTACTGCCGCCCGGCACGTTCACTAAGGAACGGCCGGGGGTCAGGATGGTTTCAAGTCTGATCATAGGAGATAGACGACGTCAGCGGGCCATAGCGCCTTGTTGACGATCGAGCTGTTTTTCCTTGTGTTTGATGAGTTGTCGATCGAGTTTGTCGGTGAGTAAATCGATGGCGGCGTACATGTCGTCATGTTCGGCATTGGCGACGACTTCACCGCCTGCGATATGCAGGGTCGCTTCGATTTTCTGCTTGAGCTTCTCGACCTCCATGATGACTTGTACGTTGGTGATCTTGTCGAAGTGGCGCTCTAATCGGCTGAATTTCTCACCGATATAGTCGCGTAGGGCGTCGGTCACATCCAGCTGATGTCCACTGATGTTGACTTGCATACCGCTTTCTCCTTTTTACCGAGTGTAAGAGGCAGGCAAGAGGCCTGCCGCCGGAACACTGTGGCGTGGAAAACTCTGGCAGAACTGATTTGGTATGAGCGCCAATTATTGACTGGCAGTCTGGCCGCATAGCAAAAGGTGTGGTCTGGAGCGTTCTGTGCAGTGCGATCTGTCTTCCTTTTTCGTATCGCCTTAGATCAATCGTTTGCGCTCGCTGGAAGGCGATATTCCGAGGGATTCACGATATTTTGCAACCGTACGGCGAGCGACTTGAATGCCTTGTGCCTCCAGTAGACCAGCGATCTTGCTGTCACTCAACGGCTTTTTCGCATTTTCAGCGGCGACCAGTTTTTTGATGATGGCACGTATCGCGGTCGACGAGCATTCGCCTCCTTCGGAGGTGCTGACGTGGCTGGAAAAGAAGTACTTCAGCTCGTAAATGCCGCGCGGGGTGTGCATAAACTTCTGCGTGGTCACCCGCGAGATGGTCGACTCGTGCATGCCCACCGCTTCAGCAATGTCGTGCAGTACCAAGGGTTTCATTGCCTCATCGCCGTAATCGAGGAAGCCGCGCTGATGTTCGACGATTTGCGTGGCAACCTTCATCAGGGTTTCGTTGCGGCTTTGCAGACTTTTGATAAACCAGCGTGCTTCTTGCAGCTGGTTGCGCATAAAGGTGTTGTCGGCACTGGAGTCGGCGCGCTTCACAAACCCGGCGTATTGCGCGTTGACGCGCAGGCGCGGCATGGCTTCTTGGTTCAACTCCACCAGCCAGCGTTCGTTGTGTTTGCGCACAATCACGTCGGGCACCACGTATTCCGGCTCACTAGATTCGATCTGCGAGCCGGGGCGCGGGTTGAGGCTCTGGATCAAGTCGATGACTTGGCGCAGTTCATCTTCCTTAAGCTTCATGCGCCGCATCAGTTGGCTATAGTCGCGACTGCCGAGTAGGTCGAGGTAGTCGTTAGCCAGGCGCTGAGCTTCGCTTAGCCACAGCGTTTTTGCCGGCAGCTGGCGCAGTTGCAGGAGCAAGCATTCACCAAGGTTGCGTGCCGCAATGCCGGTGGGCTCGAACTGCTGAATGCGGTGCAGCACGGCTTCGACTTCGTCGAGTTCGATATCTAACTCGGGG
The DNA here is from genome assembly GCF_900113745.1 of Pseudomonas guineae. GTDB lineage: Bacteria > Pseudomonadota > Gammaproteobacteria > Pseudomonadales > Pseudomonadaceae > Aquipseudomonas > Aquipseudomonas guineae. The sequence continues at coordinate 181,390 of NZ_FOQL01000004.1, forward strand.
TCAAAAGCGTCTACCACTTCTTCGAGCGTTTCTTCCAAGTAACCTTGATCGTTGATGCAGTCAATCAGAGTTATACCGATAAGACGGTCCTTGTCGGACATGGGCGCCAAGTTGAGCTGCCAGAGCAGATGGCTTTGCAGGCTTTCACCGCTGGAGGTGCGGGTGGTGAAGTCCCACTCGTCATCATCGTTAGTGCTGCTCGGTAAGCTGCTGGCGCTGGTCTGGTAAATATCTTCCCAGGCGGTGTCGACAGGCAGCTCATTAGGAATACGTTCACCCCAGTCACCTTCTTCCAAGTTGTCCACGGTTTGGGTGGCTTCTTGGTAGGTGGTTTCTTGGTAAGGCGCTTCGGGTTGTTCGTTGGGGGTTGCGCTTTCTGCGCCATCAGCCATGGGGTCCGAATTGTCGAAATCATCGCCTTCTTCTTGGCGTTCGAGCATCGGGTTGGACTCCAGGGCCTCCTGGATCTCTTGTTGCAGATCCAAGGTCGACAATTGGAGTAGACGGATGGCCTGTTGCAGCTGCGGTGTCATCGTCAGCTGCTGGCCCATTCTCAGGACGAGCGATGGTTTCATTGCAGACCTTATTTACCGGCGTCTGTGCGCAGTCCACTACAGGGCGTTTTTAAAAACGCCACCAGGAAGCAAATTATATGCCTGACTCTAAAGCTTTTGCCTAGCCTTGGCTGCAACAGGCTTGAGAAAAGCTGTGTTTACAGTCGGAACTCATGCCCCAGGTAAACTTCTTTTACTGTCTGGTTGGCCAGGATGGTCTCGGCATCACCTTCGGCGATCAGTTGGCCATCGCTGACAATGTAAGCCGTTTCGCAAATGTCCAAGGTCTCGCGGACATTGTGGTCGGTGATTAATACGCCGATGCCCTTGGCCTTAAGGTGATGGATGATCTGCTTGATGTCACCCACGGAGATGGGGTCGACACCGGCGAAGGGCTCGTCGAGCAGGATGAATTTGGGGTTGGTTGCCAGGGCGCGAGCAATTTCAACGCGGCGGCGCTCACCACCGGACAGGCTCATGCCGAGGTTGTCGCGGATGTGGCTGATATGGAATTCCTGCAGCAGGCCCTCAAGCTCCTTGCGGCGTGATGCGCCGTCGAGGTCTTTACGGGTTTCCAGGATGGCCATAATGTTGTCGGCCACGCTGAGCTTGCGAAAAATCGAGGCTTCCTGTGGCAGATAGCCGATACCGGCGCGCGCACGGCCATGCATGGGTTGATGGCTGACGTCGAGGTCGTCGATCATCACGCGGCCCTGATCGGCCTGCACCAGGCCGACGATCATATAGAAACAGGTGGTCTTGCCGGCGCCGTTGGGGCCCAGCAGGCCGACGATTTGTCCGCTGTCGATGCTCAGGCTGACGTCGCGTACGACCTGGCGGCCTTTGTAGCTTTTGGCCAGGTGTTGGGCTTTCAATGTGGCCATTATTACTGCGCCTGCTGTTCGGCTGGTTTGTTCTTCGGCTGGATCACCATATCAATGCGCGGACGTGGCGCAGTGATGTTGGTACCTGTTGCGCGGCCGGCGTTAACGATCTGGCGCTGGGTGTCATAGACGATTTTCTCGCCTTCGAAGGTGTTGCCTTCTTGGATCACCTTGGCCTGGTCAATCAATACCACGCGATCATTGGCCATGAAGTACTGGATGGTCAGGCCGTAGGCCTTGACGACCTGCTTGTCGGCCGATGGCAGTTGTTCGTAGTAGGCAGGCTTGCCGACTGAGGTGAACACTTCCACATCGCCTTGGGCGTTCTGGGTGATGGTCACGGTGTTGCCCGTGATCTTCAGTGTGCCTTGAGTAATCACAACATCGCCGCGGTAAACCGCCACGCCTTGTTTATCATCAAGCTCTGCGCTGTCGGCCTGGATGCGGATCGGTTGTTCGCGGTCTGACGGCAGGGCCCAGGCACTCGCACTTCCGAGTGCGGCGCTGAGGCTGAGTAGTAGGGGGAGGGTGTTAACGAGCCTCATGCTGACCTCTTACGTTGGACAGCAGGAGCATCCTGCCGTCATTCATGTACGCTTTCATTCCTGTTGCCGTGGTCACCCCGTTGGCCGCGACGATTCTAACGGCTTGCTGGGTCTGCGCATATTCCTTCTCGGGGAATACGGTCAGACGGCTGGTGGTGAGGATGGTCGGGCGGCCTTTGGCGTCGGTGCGTTCGACGCGCACGTTCTCAATTAATTCGACCTCTGTGCCGCCTGGCGAGACTTCACCGCGCTCACTACGGATTTTCCAAGGCAGTTCTGTGCCGCGGAATAGATTCATATTCGGGCTGGCCATCAGGGTAATGTCGCTGGCCTTGATGTGCTCGACTTTGTCGGCCGTTAGCTCGTAATGCAGCTTGCCATCGGCTTGGTACTGCACGGTATAGGTGTTAGTGGCGTAAAAGTCGACGGCGTTGTCGGTCGCGGCCTTGTCGGGCTGTTGATTAAAGCCTTCCGGGCTGAGGTTCCAATAGCCGAGTGCCGCCACCAGCAATGCGACACTAGTAAGCAGGACAATGTTGAATAACTTGCGGGGCATGATTGGCCTTATAGGTAAGCGGCTTGAGCGGCATCAAGGGTGCCTTGAGCGTGCATGATCAGCTCACAAAATTCGCGGGCGGCACCTTCGCCGCCGCGAGCGCGGGTCACGCCATGCGCGTGCTGGCGAACAAATGCGTCGGCGCTGGCGACTGCCATGCCCAGGCCCACACGGCGGATCACCGGCAGATCGGGCAGGTCGTCACCTAAGTAAGCGACTTGTGCATAGTCTAGGCCCAGCTCGCCGAGTAGCTCATCGAGTACCACCAGCTTGTCTTCGCGGCCTTGGTACAGGTGTTGAATGCCTAGGTTCTGCGCGCGGCGCTCAACCACTGGGGTCTTGCGGCCGCTGATGATCGCGGTGCGTACCCCGGAGTTGATCAGCATTTTGATGCCGTGGCCGTCGAGGGTGTTGAAGGTTTTGAACTCGCTGCCGTCGACGAGGAAATACAGCTTGCCGTCGGTGAGTACGCCGTCGACGTCAAAGATCGCGAGCTTGATGGCCTTGGCGCGCTGCATCAGGTCCGGGTTAGTCACGTCAGTGGTCATCACATTACTCCGGCGCGCAGCAGGTCGTGCATGTTCAGTGCACCGACCGGCTGGTCGTTATTGTCGATAACCACCAGCGAACTGATCTTGTGGTCTTCCATGATTTTCAGGGCTTCTGCCGCGAGCATGTCGGCGCGGGCGGTTTTGCCATGTGCCGTCATAACGTCATCGATAATAGTCAGGCGAACATCGATGCTGCGATCCAGGGTGCGGCGTAGGTCGCCGTCGGTGAAGACTCCGGCAAGACGACCGTCGTCCTCGGTGACCACGGTCATACCCAGGCCTTTCTGGGTCATTTCCAGCAGTGCATCGCGAAGTGAGGTGCCGCGGTTGACGCGTGGCAGGCTGGCGCCGGCATGCATGACGTTTTCCACCTTGAGCAGCAACCGCCGGCCCAATGCACCTCCGGGGTGGGAGAAGGCGAAGTCTTCCGCGGTAAAGCCGCGAGCCTCTAGCAAGGCGATGGCCAGTGCATCACCCAGTACCAAAGAAACCGTGGTGGAGGAGGTTGGCGCCAGGTTCAGGGGGCAGGCTTCCTGGGCTACACGGGCGTCGAGGTTGACTTCAGCGGCCTTGGCCAGTGGCGATTCGGGGTTGCCGGTCATGCTGATGAGGGTGATGCCGAGGCGCTTGATCAGCGGCAGCAGGGTGACAATTTCTGTAGTGGAGCCGGAGTTAGACAGTGCTAGCACCACGTCGTCGCGGGTGATCATGCCCATGTCGCCATGACTGGCTTCGGCCGGGTGGACAAAAAAAGCGGTAGTGCCAGTGCTGGCTAAGGTGGCGGCAATCTTATGACCGACGTGACCGGACTTGCCCATGCCAACCACCACGACACGCCCTTTGCTGGCGAGAATCAGCTCGCAGGCACGCACGAAATCACCGTTTATGCGTTGCAGCAGGTCTTGAATGGCTTCGAGTTCCAGGCGAATAGTGCGCTGCGCGGACTGAATCAGATCGGTGGATTGGCTCATGACTTCTCTGCGGCGGGCGGGCTAAAAGCAGCTGATTATAACGGTAAAGGTGCGTCTGCCCAGTTTTTCCAGTTCCAAGTTAGGTCCTGGCGCAGCGCGACGCTTTTCCATGGCGACAAGATCAATCTTGGGCGGTGAGTTCCGCGATGCTATAGTTCGCGCCCATTTTCGGTACGTTAGACGACTAGTGGTGCCCTTTGTTCGGGGCTGTACGTCAGTCACGCACGCGTTGAGCAAGGAGTCCAGATGAGCGCCGAGAACCCGTATGCAGTCGAGCTCAAAAAACTGAGTTTCAAGCGTGGTGAACGGGATATTTTCAAAAACATCGATATCCGCATCCCGCGTGGCAAAGTCACAGGGATTATGGGGCCGTCCGGCTGTGGCAAAACCACGCTGCTGCGTTTGATCGCCGCTGAGCTTAAGCCCAGCCAGGGCGAAGTGTGGGTCAACGGGGTAAACCTGCCGACGCTGTCGCGCAGCGATTTATTCGACATGCGCAAGCAGATGGGCGTGCTGTTCCAGAGTGGTGCGTTATTTACCGATTTGGATGTGTTCGAGAACGTCGCCTTTCCGTTGCGGGTGCATACCCAGCTGCCAGAAGAGATGATTCGCGACATCGTCCTGATGAAGCTGCAGGCCGTGGGCCTGCGCGGCGCCTTGGATTTGATGCCAGACGAGTTGTCAGGCGGCATGAAACGTCGCGTGGCGTTGGCGCGGGCGATCGCTTTGGACCCGCAAATACTCATGTATGACGAGCCATTCGTGGGGCAAGACCCAATTGCAATGGGCGTTCTGGTGCGACTGATTCGTCTGCTCAGCGATGCGTTGGGTATCACCAGTATTGTGGTCTCTCATGACCTGGCGGAAACCGCCAGCATTGCTGACTACATCTATATCGTCGGTGATACTCAGGTGTTGGGGCAGGGCACGCCAGCCGAGTTGAAAGCCTCGGAGGACCCTCGTGTACGCCAATTTATGCAAGGCATCCCCGATGGTCCTGTGCCGTTTCACTTTCCTGCGACCAATTACCGCGATGATTTGCTGGGGGAGCGCTGATGCGTAAGGCGTCTTTGCTCGAGCGGGTGCGCTTGTTTGGGCGTGCTGGTATTGATGTAGTGGCCACGCTGGGGCGTTCGGGGCTGTTTCTGCTGCGTGCGCTGTTCGGCCGTGGCTCGACGGGCAATGGTTTTCAGTTGCTGGTCAAGCAGCTGTATTCGATCGGGGTGATGTCGCTGGCCATCATTATCGTGTCCGGTATCTTTATCGGCATGGTGCTGTCATTACAGGGCTTCAGTATTTTGGCCCAGTACGGCTCTGAGCAGGCCGTGGGGCAGATGGTGGCACTGACCTTGCTGCGTGAGCTGGGGCCGGTGGTGACCGCTTTATTGTTTGCTGGGCGCGCCGGGTCGGCGTTGACCGCAGAAATCGGCAATATGAAATCCACCGAGCAGCTGTCGAGTCTGGCGATGATCGGCGTTGACCCGCTGAAATACATTGTCGCCCCACGGTTGTGGGCCGGTTTTATTTCGATGCCGCTGCTGGCGATGATCTTCAGTGTGGTCGGTATCTGGGGCGGCGCGATGGTTGCCGTCGACTGGCTGGGAGTTTATGAAGGCTCGTTCTGGGCCAATATGCAAAGCAGTGTTTCGTTTCGCGAAGATGTGCTCAATGGCGTGATCAAGAGCATCGTATTTGCGTTTGTTGTGACCTGGATTGCTGTGTTTCAGGGCTATGACTGTGAGCCGACGTCGGAAGGGATTAGTCGTGCCACCACGAAAACTGTGGTGTACGCCTCGCTCGCCGTATTGGGGCTGGACTTTATTCTGACCGCTTTGATGTTTGGAGATTTCTGATGCAGAACCGCACGCTAGAAGTGGGTGTCGGCTTGTTCCTGTTGGCCGGATTGTTGGCTTTGTTGTTGTTAGCCCTGCGGGTCAGTGGCCTGACGGTTGGTAGTGCCGACAACACCTACAAAGTTTATGCGCACTTTGAGAATATCGCCGGTTTGACGGTCAGATCAAAAGTAACCATGGCCGGTGTCACTATCGGCAAGGTCACCGCGATTGATCTGGATCGCAACAGCTACATGGGGCGCGTCACCATGATGGTGGACAAGGCCGTTGATAATTTGCCGGCCGACTCCACGGCTTCGATCCTGACGGCGGGTCTGCTCGGCGAGAAGTACATAGGCATCAGTGTGGGCGGCGAAGAGGAGGTGCTAGGCGATGGCGGCACCATTTATGACACGCAGTCATCGCTGGTACTGGAAGACCTGATTGGCAAGTTTTTACTCAACTCAGTCAATAAAGACCAGGCTAATTAATAGAGGTACTGAACATGATCAAAGCACTGCGTAACAGTCTTTTTGTTTGCTTGGCTGCCATGTCCTTTTCGCTGCTGGCCGCTCCGGCGGCTCACGATGTGGTGCAGCAGACCACCAGCACGCTGTTGGCTGACCTCAAAACCAACAAAGAGCAATATCGTACCGATCCGGCTGCGTTTTACGACGCACTGAACAGTATTCTCGGTCCGGTAGTCGATGTCGACGGGATTTCCCGTGGCGTGATGACTGTGCGCTACTCGCGCCAAGCCTCGCCGGAGCAAATGCAGCGCTTCCAGGAAAACTTCAAGCGTAGCCTGATGCAGTTTTATGGCAACGCGCTATTGGAATACAACAACCAGGATATTCGCGTGCTGCCGGTAAGCGGCCAGCAGGATCCGCAACGTACCGCGGTCAACATGGAGATCAAGGACGGTAATGGCGCGGTCTATCCATTGTCCTACACCATGGTCAACCAGGACGGTACCTGGAAGATGCGTAACGTGATCATCAATGGCATCAACGTCGGCAAGCTGTTTCGTGACCAGTTCTCCCAGGCCATGCAGAACAACCGTAATGATCTGGACAAGGTTATCGATAGCTGGACCGAAACTGTGGCCAAGGCCCGTCAAGGAACTAATGCATCGTGAGTCAGGCCAGCATTAGCGAGGCATCCTCCGGTGTATTTAGCCTAGTTGGGGTACTGGATTACCAGAGCGCTCCGGCGCTGCGTGTAGAGGGCGCACGCTTGCTTAAGGCCAGTCAGGCTGATGCTTACGTGCTCGACTGCGGCGGCGTGGAGAAATCCAGCAGCGTGGGTGTGTCCTTGTTGCTGGCCTTTATGCGCGACGCCAGTGCCGCCGGCAAAAAAATGAGCGTGCGCAGCCTGCCCAAAGATATGCACGAGATTGCCGGCGTCTGTGGCCTTTTGGAAATTCTGCCACTGCAATCTTGAGCAACTGTCGTTCTGGCTTCGGTCGGTTGGCAGGAATGCGGGGTTCGCAGGCGGGGGGCTTTTTTGTATGATGCTCGACCCGCGAGCGTGTGCTCCGCTGTCGTTAATTGATGCATTGATCGAGGTTGAGCATGCAGGCCTTAGAAGTAAAGAGTCTCCTTGAGGCTAAATTGCCGAATACCCAAGTGGGAGTTGAAGGCGAAGGCTGCAACTTTCAGCTGAACCTGATCAGTGATGAGTTGGCTGCTCTCAGCCCCGTCAAGCGTCAGCAGCAGATCTACGCTCACCTCAATGCCTGGATCGCTGATGGCAGCATTCACGCCGTGAGTATGAAATTCTTTAGCCGTGCCGATTGGGCCGCGCGCTCCTAGATCGAGAGAATCATGGACAAACTGATTATTACCGGCGGTGTGCGCCTTGATGGCGAAATCCGCATTTCCGGGGCGAAGAACTCTGCCCTGCCGATTCTTGCCGCGACCCTGCTCGGTGACGCCCCCGTCACCATCTGCAACCTGCCGCACTTGCACGACATCACCACCATGATCGAGTTGTTCGGTCGTATGGGTATCGAGCCGATCATCGACGAGAAGCTCAGCGTAGAAGTCGATGCGCGGGCGATCAAAACCTTGGTCGCGCCCTACGAGCTGGTGAAAACCATGCGCGCCTCGATTCTGGTGCTGGGCCCGATGGTGGCGCGCTTTGGCTATGCCGAAGTGGCCCTGCCAGGCGGTTGCGCCATCGGCTCGCGTCCGGTTGACCTGCACATTCGTGGCCTCGAAGCCATGGGCGCGATCATCGATGTCGAAGCGGGCTACATCAAGGCTAAAGCCCCTGAAGGCGGTCTACGTGGCGCGCACTTCTTCTTCGATACCGTCAGCGTGACCGGTACTGAAAACATCATGATGGCGGCCACGCTAGCCAAAGGCCGCAGCGTGCTGGAAAACGCAGCCCGCGAGCCGGAAGTGGTCGACCTGGCTAATTGCCTGATCGCCATGGGCGCGAAAATTACCGGTGCTGGCACCGACACCATCATCATCGATGGCGTTGAGCGCTTACATGGTGCGCGGTTCAGCGTAATGCCTGACCGTATCGAAACCGGCACTTACCTGGTGGCTGCTGCAATCACCGGCGGCCGGGTCAAGGTTAAGGATACTGATCCGACCACCCTCGAAGCCGTATTGTCCAAGCTTCAGGAAGCGGGTGCTGAAATCACCTGTGGCAACGACTGGATTGAGCTGAACATGCACGGTAAGCGGCCTAAGGCTGTGAATCTGCGTACGGCTCCGTACCCGGCTTTCCCGACCGACATGCAGGCGCAGTTCGTCGCCCTTAACGCGGTTGCCGAGGGCACCGGCACGGTGATCGAAACCGTATTTGAAAACCGTTTCATGCATGTGCATGAAATGATCCGCATGGGCGCGCAGATTCAGGTTGAAGGCAACACTGCCATCGTCACTGGCACCGAGACGCTTAAAGGCGCGCCGGTTATGGCCACTGACCTGCGTGCTTCGGCCAGTCTGGTCATCTCAGCGCTGGTTGCTGAGGGTGATACCCTGATTGATCGTATCTATCACATTGACCGTGGTTACGAGTGCATCGAAGAGAAGCTGCAGATGCTGGGTGCCAAGATTCGCCGAGTACCGGGCTAGAAGCAGTTTCAAAACTACTGCGGGCTGCGCGTGTGATGCTGCATTTATAGGCTCGGAAGCCGCTGCGGCTAACGCGCCTAGCGCGGCCCGGAGAGCGAGTGAAGTGAGCAATGTTCATTTACACCAGTTAACTCCGCTTCCTCGCCGTTTTGACCCGCCGAAGGCTGTTACTAACGTAGCGTTCTACCTGGCCTTCGCTCGCGACGTTTTAAACCGCTTTTAGACATTAGGTTTTGTGATGCTGACTATTGCTCTGTCAAAAGGCCGGATTCTCGATGACACCCTGCCGCTGCTTGAAGCGGCCGGTATTGTGCCTACCGAAAACCCGGACAAAAGCCGCAAGCTGATCATTCCAACCACTATGGATGATGTGCGTCTGTTGATCGTGCGTGCCACCGACGTGCCGACCTATGTTGAGCATGGCGCGGCGGACCTCGGTGTGGCCGGTAAAGACGTGCTGATGGAATACGGTGGCCAAGGCTTATACGAGCCGTTGGACCTGCGTATTGCCCAGTGCAAGCTGATGACCGCCGGTGCTGTCGGTGCGCCTGAACCGAAAGGTCGGCTGCGCGTGGCGACTAAGTTCGTCAATGTGGCCAAGCGTTATTACGCCGAGCAGGGTCGTCAGGTCGACATCATCAAGCTCTACGGCTCCATGGAGCTGGCACCGCTGGTGGGTTTGGCTGACAAGATCATCGATGTGGTCGATACTGGCAACACCTTGCGCGCCAATGGTTTGGAAGCTCAGGAGCTGATCGCCACGATCAGCTCGCGTTTGGTGGTTAACAAGGCGTCGATGAAGATGCAACACGCGCGTATTCAAGCGTTGATCGATACCCTGCGTGATGCGGTCGAAGCACGACACCCCCGCTAATACCCTCACCGCGGCGTTACGCCGCGTTTGCCTATCCGTGTCATAGCCAATTTTCTCGGGCGTCCATGCGGTGGGCTTGGTAGCCTAGCGACGCCCGAGCATTTGCCAATTAAGAGGCCCGCTATGACCGCTCCTATCGCTATCCGCCGACTCAATGCCGCTGACCAGGACTTTGCCCAGCATCTGGATCATCTGCTGAGCTGGGAAAGTGTCTCGGACGATGCGGTCAACCATCGCGTGCTGGAGATCATCAAGGCCGTGCGCGAGCGTGGCGATGCGGCGCTGGTCGAGTTCACTAAACAGTTTGATGGCCTGGATGTCGCCTCAATGGCGGATTTGATTCTGCCGCGCGAGCGCCTGGAATTGGCGCTGACCCGTATCACCCCTGAGCAGCGGCGTGCGCTGGAAGTCGCCGCCGAGCGCGTGCGCAGCTATCACGAACGGCAGAAGCAGGACTCTTGGAGCTACACCGAGGCCGACGGCACGGTGCTGGGGCAGAAGGTCACCCCGCTGGATCGCGCCGGCCTTTACGTGCCCGGTGGTAAGGCGTCGTACCCCTCTTCAGTGCTGATGAACGCCATCCCGGCCAAGGTCGCCGGCGTATTGGAAGTGGTGATGGTGGTGCCGACCCCGCGTGGCGAGATCAACGAACTCGTCCTCGCCGCAGCGTGCATCGCTGGCGTCGACCGCGTGTTCACTATCGGCGGTGCTCAGGCCGTGGCGGCGCTGGCCTATGGCACTGAAAGCGTACCGCCAGTGGATAAAATTGTCGGCCCTGGCAATATCTATGTCGCTACCGCCAAGCGTCACGTGTTCGGTAAGGTCGGCATCGATATGATCGCCGGGCCTTCGGAGATTCTCGTGGTGTGCGACGGTCAAACCGATCCGGACTGGATCGCTATGGACCTGTTCTCCCAGGCTGAGCACGATGAAGATGCGCAGTCGATTCTGGTCAGCCCGGATGCGGCTTTCCTTGACCGCGTCGCCGAGAGCATTGCCAAGCTGCTGCCGACTCTGGAGCGTGAAACCATTGCCCGCACGTCGCTTGAAGGCCGTGGCGCGCTGATCCAGGTGGCCGATATGTCACAGGCCATTGAGGTGGCCAACCGCATTGCGCCAGAGCACTTGGAACTGTCGGTGGAGAACCCCGAGCAGTACCTGCCGCTGATCCGTCACGCGGGCGCGATCTTTATGGGTCGTTACACCGCTGAGGCCTTGGGCGATTACTGCGCGGGGCCCAATCACGTGCTGCCGACCTCTGGTACTGCGCGGTATTCCTCGCCGCTGGGGGTCTACGACTTCCAGAAGCGCTCGTCGATCATCCATTGCTCGGCCGAAGGTGCGTCCGAGCTGGGCAAGGTCGCCAGCGTGCTGGCCCGTGGCGAGTCGCTGACCGCTCACGCCCGCAGCGCTGAGTACCGCATCAAGGGTTGAGCGTAGGGTGGACAACGCTGTTCTTGTCCACCTGATGTGCATGTAATTACGGTGGACAAAAAAGCGTTGTCCACCCTACAAGAATTGAATTCGAGGAGAGAAGGGCAGATGAGCAAATTCTGGAGCCCCTTCGTCAAAGACCTGGTCCCATACGTGCCGGGTGAGCAGCCGAAGCTGGCCAAACTGGTCAAGCTCAATACCAACGAGAACCCCTACGGTCCATCGCCCAAGGCGATCACGGCCATGCAGGCGGAGCTGAACGACAATCTGCGCCTGTACCCGGACCCCAATGCTGACCGCCTGAAGCAGGCTGTGGCTGACTACTATGGCGTGCAGCCCGCTCAGGTATTTGTCGGTAATGGCTCCGATGAAGTGTTGGCTCATGCCTTCCATGGTCTGTTCCAGCATGGTCAGCCGTTGCTGTTTCCGGACATCAGCTACAGCTTCTATCCGGTTTACTGCGGCCTGTATGGCATTGCTGCCGAGACGATCGCGCTGGATGAGCAGTTCCAGATTCGCGTCGAAGACTATGTGCGGCCCAACGGCGGTATCATCTTCCCTAACCCCAACGCCCCGACCGGTTGCGCGCTGGGCCTGGAGGCCATTGAGCGTCTACTCAAGGCCAACACCGATACGGTGGTGCTGGTGGATGAGGCGTATATCGATTTTGGCGGCGAGACGGCGATCAGCCTGGTGGATAAATACCCTAACCTGCTGGTTAGCCAAACCCTGTCCAAGTCGCGCTCCCTGGCGGGCCTGCGCGTTGGTATCGCGGTTGGTCATCCCGATCTGATCGAGGCGCTGGAGCGGATCAAGAACAGCTTCAACTCTTACCCGCTGGACCGTATGGCGATTGCCGGTGCGGCGGCGGCGTTCGAGGACAAGGCCTACTTTCAGCAGACCTGCCAGCGCGTGATCGACAGCCGCGAGGCAGTTGTCGCCGGTTTGCAGGCGCTAGGTTTTGAGGTGCTGCCGTCAGCGGCGAACTTCATCTTTGCCCGTCACCCGGATAAGGATGCAGCGCTGCTAGCGGCGGGGCTGCGTGAACAGGGGGTAATCGTGCGCCACTTTAAGCAGCAGCGCATTGCTCAGTTCCTGCGCATCACCATCGGTACGCCGGAGCAGAATCAGGCGCTTCTGGATGCCTTGCAGGGGTTGTAACGCCTGTGTTTTAACTAAGCCGGAGCGAGTATCACGCTCCGGCTTTTTTATCTCGGCCAATTCCTAGCGCCGTCTGGCGCGACAGGCTGTGCTGTGGCGCGGGCATCACCGTAGGCGGATTACTTGTCGTTAACGGGGGGTCTGACGCCTATTTCGGCGGTTAATTGCAGCGGTTCGCCGTTGCGTAGGATGTCGATGCGGATCCGCTCGCCTGGCTTAGCGCGTGCCACCTGATTCATCGAGCGACGCCCATCAGTGGCCGCTTCACCGGCAATGCGCAGGATTAGATCGCCCGGCTGCAGCCCCGCCTTTTGCGCCGGACCGTCGCGGAAGATACCGGCTACGACGATACCGGGGCGTCCGTCCAAACCGAAGGACTCTGCCAGCTCCGGGGTCAGCGGTTGCACCTCAATACCCAGCCAGCCGCGAATCACTTGGCCATGCTCGATAATTGCCTGCATCACTTCCATCGCCAGCTTCACCGGAATGGCGAAGCCGATGCCTTGAGAACCACCCGACTTGGAGAAAATCGCGGTATTGATGCCGATCAGGTTGCCGTAGGCATCCACCAGCGCGCCGCCTGAGTTGCCTGGGTTGATTGCCGCGTCTGTCTGGATAAAGTCTTCGTAGGTGTTGAGGCCCAGTTGGTTACGTCCGGTGGCGCTGATGATGCCCATGGTAACGGTCTGGCCGACTCCAAACGGGTTGCCGATGGCGAGGCTGACGTCGCCAATGCGGATATTATCCGAGCGACCAAGAGTGATAAACGGCAGGTCCTGCAAGTCGATCTTCAGCACCGCTAGATCGGTTTCCGGGTCACTGCCGATCATCCGCGCCAGGGTTTCGCGGCCGTCTTTGAGCGCCACCACAATCTGGTCAGCATCGGCCACCACATGGTTGTTGGTCAGCAGATAGCCTTCGGGGCTCATGATTACGGCTGAGCCGAGGCTCGATTCCATACGCCGTTGTTTGGGCAGGTTATCGCCAAAAAACTTACGGAACTGTGGGTCTTCAAACAGCGGATGCGCTGGTTTATTAACGAACTTGGTGGTGTAAAGGTTGGCCACCGCAGGGGACGCGGTGGTTACCGCCTCGGCATAGGACACGGGCCCTTCCTGCATGCGGCTGTAGAACGGGGCCTGGCGCACGTTCACATCCTGCCCCGGCAAGCCGACCCATTGCGGAAAATACTGCATGATCAGCAATGCCAGTAGCACGCCGACCAGTAGGGGCCAGCCGAGGGGACGTAGGGCCTTGAACATTAAACAATCCTGAGGGTTGCAGGGCGGCAAGTGCGCCCCTTAAGGTGCGCCATTATAGAGACGCGACTGACAATAAAGCAGCGCCTCGTAACGCTTGATTAAGGACACCCTATGGCTATTGCCCTGATGACTCTGGTGGGGGAAGCAGACCGCTACCTCAATGCCGCGCAAATCAGCGATTACTGCCCCAATGGTTTGCAGGTTGAAGGGAGGCCGCACGTGCGCCGCATCGTCAGTGGGGTCACCGCCAGCCAGGCGTTGCTCGACGCGGCCGTGGAGGCCGATGCTGACGTAGTGCTGGTGCACCATGGTTATTTCTGGAAAGGTGAGAACCCCTGCGTCACTGGTATGAAGCGCCGCCGCCTGCAGACCCTGCTGGGTAATGACATCAGTCTGCTGGCTTATCACCTGCCGCTGGACGTGCACCCTGAGGTGGGCAATAACGTGCAGCTGGCCGCCCAGCTGGGCATCACCGTGGAAGGCCCGCTGGAACCCGATAATCCGCGTACCGTGGGCCTGATTGGCTCGCTGGCTGAGGCCATGACCGCGCAGGACTTCGCACGGCATGTGCAGCAGGTGCTCGGTCGTGAACCGCTGCTGGTCGAAGGCGATGGCATGATCCGCCGCGTGGGGTGGTGCACGGGCGGCGGTCAGGGCTATATCGACCAGGCCATCGCGGCCGGGGTTGATCTGTATTTAACCGGGGAGGCCTCAGAGCAGACCTTCCACAGTGCGCGCGAAAATGGCGTTAGCTTTATCGCCGCCGGCCACCACGCCACCGAGCGTTACGGTGTGCAGGCGCTGGGTGATTACCTGGCGCGACGCTTTGCGATTGAGCATCTGTTTATCGATTGCCCCAACCCCATCTGAGGGCCCGCACACGATCTGCTGTGCGTCGGTCAGGCTGCGTTAAAAATAACCTCGGTAAGCGGCTTGCCGCTAACGCGTTTTAGCGCAGTCTTGGGGCGAGCGATACGAGCACTGCTCATTTACAGCCCGTAAACGCCGCTTTCTCGGTCATTTGATTCGTCAGCGCTCACTCTTCGGGTCAGTCCTGGCTGTTACTTTCGGTGGTCGTTGTGCCTGGTCTGGCACTGCCTCGCGAGAGCGTGAGCGGGTTCTGGGTGGCCTATTTTGCTGGCATAAAGCTAGATCGTTTCGATCTAACTAGGCTCCTGATTAGACGAAGGTGCTGTGCTAGAGTGCCGTCTCGTCCACGGCCCGCCGGCCTAAACACATCGCCATTCGTGAGTAGCCATGCTCGATAAACTGACCCACCTGAAACAGCTGGAGGCGGAAAGTATCCACATCATTCGTGAAGTGGCCGCCGAATTCGATAACCCGGTAATGCTCTACTCCATCGGTAAAGACTCCGCCGTGATGCTGCACCTGGCGCGCAAGGCGTTTTTTCCGGGCAAGTTGCCGTTCCCGGTGATGCACATCGATACCCGCTGGAAGTTTCAGGAGATGTACGCTTTCCGCGAGAAAATGGTCAACGAGTATGGCCTTGAACTGATTACCCACACCAACCCCGATGGCGTGGCGCAGGACATGAACCCCTTCACCTACGGCAGTGCCAAGCACACCGACGTGATGAAAACCGAGGGGCTCAAGCAGGCACTGGATCAGTACGGATTCGATGCCGCCTTCGGTGGCGCGCGCCGCGACGAAGAGAAGTCGCGGGCCAAAGAGCGCGTGTACTCCTTCCGTGACAGCAAGCACCGCTGGGATCCGAAGAATCAGCGTCCCGAGCTGTGGAATGTGTACAACGGCAACGTCAAGAAGGGCGAGTCGATCCGCGTATTCCCGCTGTCCAACTGGACCGAGCTGGACATCTGGCAGTACATCTATCTGGAAAGCATCCCGATCGTGCCGCTGTATTTCGCCGCTGAGCGCGAAGTGATCGAGATGAACGGCGCGCTGATCATGATTGACGACGAGCGCATCCTCGAACACCTCACTCCCGAGCAGAAAGCCAGCATCCATAAAAAGATGGTGCGCTTCCGCACGCTAGGCTGCTACCCGCTGACAGGCGCGGTGGAGTCCACGGCGACCAGCCTGCCGGAAATTATTCAGGAAATGCTGTTGGCCAAGACCTCTGAGCGCCAAGGCCGCGTCATCGACCATGACTCATCCGGCTCGATGGAAGAGAAGAAACGTCAGGGGTACTTTTAATATGTCGCACCAATCCGAATTGATCAGCGAGGACATCCTCGCCTATCTGGCCCAGCATGAACGTAAAGAGCTGCTGCGCTTCCTCACCTGCGGTAACGTCGACGACGGTAAAAGCACCCTGATTGGCCGCCTGCTGCATGACTCCAAGATGATCTATGAAGACCATCTAGACGCCATCACCAAAGACTCGAAAAAAGTCGGCACCACCGGTGAAGACATCGACCTGGCGCTGCTGGTTGACGGTTTGCAGGCCGAGCGCGAGCAAGGCATTACCATCGATGTGGCCTACCGCTATTTCAGCACCACCAAGCGCAAATTCATCATTGCCGACACCCCCGGCCATGAGCAGTACACGCGCAACATGGCCACCGGTGCCTCCAACTGCGACCTGGCGATCATTCTGATCGATGCCCGTTACGGTGTGCAGACCCAGACCAAGCGCCACAGCTTTATTGCCTCGTTGTTGGGCATCAAGCACATCGTCATTGCGGTCAACAAGATGGACCTCAAGGGCTTTGATCAGGGCGTGTTTGAGCAGATCAAGGCCGATTACCTGGCGTTTGTCGAGGGTATTGCCTTCAAACCAAGCTCGATGCACTTCGTGCCGATGTCGGCGCTCAAGGGCGACAACGTGGTCAACAAGAGCGAGCAGTCGCCTTGGTACACCGGCCAGTCGTTGATGGAGATTCTCGAAACGGTAGAAGTGGCCGGCGATCGTAATTTCGACGACCTGCGTTTCCCCGTGCAGTACGTCAACCGCCCCAACCTGAACTTCCGTGGTTTCGCTGGCACCTTGGCCAGCGGCATCGTGCGTAAGGGCGATGAGGTTGTGGCCCTGCCATCGGGTAAGGGCAGTAAGGTTAAATCGATTGTCACCTTCGAAGGTGAGTTGGAGCAGGCCGGCCCAGGCCAGGCGATTACTATTACCTTGGAAGACGAAATCGACGTGTCGCGTGGCGACATGCTGGTGCACGGCGACAACCGTCCACAGGTGGTCGACAGCTTCGACGCCATGCTGGTGTGGATGGCTGAAGAGCCGATGCTGCCGGGCAAAAAGTACGACATCAAGCGCGCCACCAGCTATGTGCCGGGCTCGATTGCCAGCATCGCCCACCGGGTGGATGTGAATACCCTAGAAGAAGGCGCGGCGAGCAGCCTGCAACTCAACGAAATCGGCCAGGTGCGCATCGCCTTGGATGCACCGATTGCGCTGGACGGCTATGCGCATAACCGCACCACCGGCTCGTTTATCATCATCGATCGGCTGACTAACGGCACTGTTGGTGCCGGTATGATCATTGCTGAGGCCGTCGGTGGTAACAGTGGTCATCACGGCCAGTTGGCCCACGTTTCTACCGAAGAGCGTGCCACGCGTTTCGGTCAGCAGCCCGCGACGGTTCTGTTCAGCGGCTTGTCTGGCGCGGGTAAAAGCACTCTGGCCTATGCCGTAGAGCGCAAGCTGTTCGACTCTGGTCGTGCGGTGTATGTGCTAGATGGCCAGAACCTACGTCATGACTTGAACAAGGGCCTGCCGCAGGATCGTGCTGGGCGAACCGAGAACTGGCGGCGTGCCGCTCACGTGGCGCGGCAGTTTAACGAAGCCGGCCTGCTGACCCTGGCGGCCTTCGTCGCACCGGATGCCGAAGGCCGCGAGCAGGTAAAGGCGTTGATCGGTGCTGAACGTCTGATCACCGTCTATGTGCAGGCATCGCCGCAGGTCTGTGCCGAACGTGACCCGCAAGGCCTGTATGCGGCCGGCGGTGACAACATCCCGGGAGAGTCTTTCCCCTACGACGTGCCACTGAATGCCGATCTGGTGATCGATACGCAAGCGCTATCGGTAGAGGAGAGTGTCAAACAGGTATTGGCACTGTTGCGCGAGCGTGGCGCGATTTAAATCTGCTGCGCAATAAAAAGCCCCGCCAAGTGCGGGGCTTTTTATTATCGGCTTAAGCACCAGATCCGGCGGCTTGAGCTGCGTTTACTTTTTCTTTAAGCCGTAGCTTTCATCCAGCATGCCCGGCACATCGGCGCCTTTCGGCGCGTAGTCTTTGGGCATTTCGTGGTGTGCTGGCGCTTTCAGGCGTTCGCGTTTCTCGCCACTGTCATCAGCGTGCAGGGTCGCCAGTAGGCGCTGACGGGTCAACTCATCTAGGGCCAGGCGGTTCGCCCCTTCAGATAGGTGCTGTTGCACATCCAGTTGGGTCTGGCTGAGCTTCTTCACCAGATTGGCGGTGGTGTTGAAGTGGGTAACTACCTCGCTCTGGTAGGTGTCGAAGCGTTCTTGAATTTCGTCCAGCTGGCGCTGAGTACGGCTGGGGACCGCATTGGGTGCCAAGCGGGCAATCAGGAAGCCAATGGCAATACCAGCTACCAGGGTAATGGCGGGTAGCAACCAGGCGGTAAGCGTCTGTTCCACGAGTCCTTCCTCTCTAAACGGCTTTGCTTTACGTTAACGGCTCGAACCTGCGCTGTATAGCCGAGATGTGTGCGGCGCGGGCTGTAGCCTAGACGAGTCGACCCACTGCGAGGTCACGGAGTTCCCTGTTGCTCACCCGCGAAACCCCCTTAATGATTGCCGGCCCCAGCGGCCAACTCGAAGCCCTGTGGCTGGATACCCCTGATGCTCGTGGCGTAGCGCTGATTTGCCACCCCAATCCGGTGCAGGGCGGCACCATGCTTAATAAGGTGGTTTCCACCTTGCAGCGCACTGCCCGTGACAGTGGCCTGGCCACCTTGCGCTTCAATTATCGCGGCGTCGCTGGCAGCGCCGGCAGTCACGACATGGTCAGTGGCGAGGTGGATGATGCCGAGGCTGTGGCCCACTGGTTGCGCGCGCAATACCCCGAATTGCCGCTGACCCTGCTGGGCTTCTCCTTTGGCGGCTTTGTCGCAGCAGCCCTGGGCGCGCGTCTGGAAGCTCAAGGTCTGACGACGGTTAATAAGCTCTTTATGGTCGCCCCAGCGGTGCATCGGCTGACCGAGGAGTATCCGCCAGCGAGCAATTGTCCACTGACCATTATCCAGCCAGAAGCCGACGAAGTGATCGATCCCCAGGTGGTGTACACCTGGTCGGCGGCACTCGGACGTGCCCATGAGCTGCTGAAAGTGGCAGAATGCGGGCACTTTTTTCACGGCAAGCTCACCGATCTCAAGGATCTGCTGCTGCCGCGACTCTGATCTGCTGCGCCTTGGCCTGGCGTTGTTAAAACCAGGCCGGGACGCGGCGTCTCGGAAAGCAGCTTGCTGCTGACGCGCTTTAGCGCGGCCCAAAGGGCGAATACAACGAGCAATGCTCATTTACACCAGTAAACTCCGTGTCCTCGCCTGTTTTTGCCTTGCCAGGCTCTAGCTCGTGAGATCATAAGATGGCTCAAGTAAAGCGAACCTGAACATGACCACTCGTATCCTTACCGGCATCACCACCACGGGCACCCCGCATTTGGGCAACTATGCCGGTGCCATTCGCCCAGCGATCGTCGCTAGCCGCGCCGCCGATGCCGATTCGTTCTATTTTCTGGCTGACTACCACGCGCTGATCAAGTGCGATGAGCCGGCGCGTATTCAGCGCTCACGCCTGGAAATTGCTGCTGCCTGGCTGGCGCTGGGGTTGGATACCGACAAAGCAACGTTTTACCGCCAGTCGGATATTCCCGAGATCCCAGAGCTGTGCTGGTTGCTTACCTGCGTAGCGGGCAAGGGACTGCTCAATCGCGCCCACGCCTACAAAGCGTCGGTAGACAAGAACGTCGAGCAAGGCGAAGACCCGGATGCGGGCATCACCATGGGCCTGTTTAGCTACCCGGTGCTGATGGCGGCGGACATTTTGATGTTCAATGCGCACAAAGTGCCGGTCGGTCGCGATCAGATTCAACACGTGGAAATGGCCCGCGATATTGCGCAGCGCTTCAATCACCTGTTCGGCAACGGTAAAGAGCTGTTCACCCTGCCCGAGGCGGTTATCGAAGAAGACGTGGCTACCTTGCCCGGCCTCGACGGGCGCAAGATGAGCAAAAGCTACGACAACACCATCCCGTTATTCGGCAGCGCCAAGCAGCTCAAAGATGCCGTGGCGCGCATTGTCACCGACTCCAAGCTGCCGGGCGAGGCGAAAGACCCCGACAACTCGCACCTGTTCACCCTCTATCAAGCCTTTGCGGCACCCACCCAACAGGCGGATTTTCGTGCGGCGCTGGAAGGCGGCATGGCCTGGGGCGAAGCTAAGCAAGCGCTGGTAAACCTGCTGGAGGCCGAGCTGGGCGAGGCGCGCGAGCGTTACCAGGCGCTGATCAGCAAGCCTGCGGATCTGGAAGACATCCTCCTTGCCGGTGCCGCCAAGGCGCGCAAGACCGCTACGCCGTTCCTTGGCGAACTGCGTGAGGCGGTTGGCCTACGTTCCTTCCGCAGCGAGGCGGTCAGTGGCGCCAGCGAGAAGAAAAAAGCTGGTAAGAGCGCGCGTTTTGTCAGCTTCCGTGACGACGATGGCAGCTTCCGCTTCCGTCTGCTGGACGCCGCCGGCGAGCAGTTGTTGCTGTCCAAATCCTTTGCCGACGGCAAGGCTGCCGGCATGGCCAACAAGCGCTTGCAGTCTGGCGATGCGCTGGATGTGCGCGAGCAGGACGGCGGCTTCGGTGTCTGGTTGGACGACGAGTGCGTGGCGCAAAGCCCAGCGTTCGCCGATAGCAGCGTCAGTCAGGCGGCTATTCAGCGCCTACGTGAGGCGTTGGCACCTCAGGAGTGACGCGCAGGTAGATGGCTTTGTGGGAGGGGCTTTAGTTGCGACAGCCGGATGGTGTCGCTGTGTCGCGGCTAAAGCCCCTCCCACGTCGATAAGCCGATTGCCAAGTAACGGGGGCGTCGCTACAGTGACGCCCCGTTTTTACTTGCCCGGCTAACGAATTATGACGCCATTAGAACGCTACCAGGCTGACCTCAAACGGCCGGAATTTTTCCATGACGCTGCCCAGGAAACTGCGGTGCGCCATCTGCAGCGCTTGTATGACGACTTGGTCGCCAGCGAAAATGCATCGACCGGTTTGTTCGGTAAGCTGTTTGGCAAAAAGCCCCAGGGGCCTGTTAAAGGGCTGTATTTCTGGGGTGGCGTAGGTCGCGGCAAGACCTACCTGGTAGATACCTTCTTCGACGCGCTGCCATTCGAGCGCAAGGTGCGTACGCACTTCCACCGCTTTATGAAGCGCGTGCATGAAGAAATGAGCACCCTCAAGGGCGAAAAGAACCCGCTGACGATCATCGGTAAGCGTTTTGCCGATGAGGCTCGGGTGATTTGCTTCGACGAATTCTTCGTCTCCGATATTACCGACGCGATGATTCTTGGCAGTTTGATGGAAGAGTTGTTCAAGAATGGTGTCAGCCTGGTGGCGACGTCCAATATCGTGCCTGACGGCCTGTACAAAGATGGCTTGCAGCGTGCGCGCTTTCTGCCAGCCATCGCCTTGCTGAAACAGCACACCGAAATTGTCAACGTCGACAGCGGTATTGACTACCGTCTGCGCGCGCTGGAACAGGCTGAGTTGTTCCACTGGCCGCTGGATGCCGCGGCCGAGCAAAGCCTGCAAAAGAGCTTTGCCAGCCTGCTTCCCGAGCATTGCACGGTGCAGGAAAACGAGCCGCTGATGATCGAGAACCGGGCTATTACCGCACGCAAGGTCGGCGATGACGTGGCCTGGTTTGAATTTCGCGAGCTGTGCGACGGCCCGCGCAGCCAGAACGACTACATCGAGCTGGGCAAGATCTTCCACGCGGTGATCCTGGCCAACGTCGAGCAGATGAGCGTGGCCAAGGAAGACATGGCCCGGCGGTTTATCAACTTGGTGGACGAGTTTTACGACCGTAACGTCAAACTGATTCTCTCCGCCGAGGTGGAGCTGAAAGACCTGTATACCGGCGGTCGTCTGACCTTCGAGTTCCAGCGCACCCTCAGTCGTTTGCTGGAAATGCAATCCCACGAGTTCCTTGCGCGGCCGCACAAACCTTAATTCGGCGCCTGGATGCACGCTCACAGCGCCTGGATTTCTCCGGGCGCTGTGGCTTTGGCCTAGGCTGTTCGCTGAACACAAACGGGCCGGCCATGCTCAGGCAGGATAAACTCTGCGTCATCGACTTTTAGCCCTTTGTGGTAGCCCCTATGACTTTTGCCTCCCTTGGCCTGATCGAGCCTTTGCTGCGTACCCTCGACAGCCTCGACTACAAAACCCCCACTGCCGTCCAGGCGCAGGCCATCGTGCCGATCCTCCAAGGCCGCGATCTGATGGCCGCTGCGCAGACCGGCACCGGTAAGACCGCTGGCTTTGCTCTGCCGGTGCTGCAACGGCTGATGATGGAGGGGCCAGAGGTGGCGAGTAATTCAGTGCGCGCGCTGGTGTTAGTACCAACCCGTGAGCTGGCCGAGCAGGTGCTGCAGAGCTTTATCACCTACGGTCAGCATCTGCCGCTGCGCAGTTTTGCCGCGTATGGCGGGGTGAGTATCAACCCACAAATGATGAAGCTGCGTAAAGGCGTGGATGTATTAGTGGCCACGCCGGGCCGTTTGCTCGATTTGTACCGACAGAAAGCGGTCAAGTTTAATCAGGTGCAGACGCTGGTGCTGGATGAGGCCGACCGCATGCTCGATCTGGGTTTTGCCAGCGAGTTGGAGAATGTGTTCCGCGTATTGCCGAAAACGCGCCAGACCCTGCTGTTTTCCGCGACCTTTTCCGATGCTATCCGCGACATGGCCGGCGAGATGCTTAATGATCCGCTGAGTATCGAGGTCAGTCCGCGCAATGCGGCGGCCAAATCAGTTAAGCAGTGGCTGATTCCAGTGGATAAAAAGCGTAAAGGCGAGCTGTTTTTGCACCTTTATCAAACCAAGCGCTGGAGCCAGGCGCTGGTGTTTGTGAAAACCCGCAAAGGCGTCGATGAGCTGGATGCCGAGCTGCAGCGCCGCGGCATCAGCGCCGACTCGATTCACGGCGACAAACCGCAGGCCACACGCCAGCGGGCTTTGCAGCGGTTTAAAGATGGTGAGGTCAAGGTGCTGGTGGCCACCGATGTGGCGGCTCGCGGCTTGGATATTGACGACATGCCGCTGGTGGTGAATTTCGACCTGCCCACCGTCGCTGAGGACTATGTGCACCGCATCGGCCGTACGGGCCGTGCCGGCGCAGTCGGGCAAGCAGTGTCGTTGGTCTGCGCCGATGAAGTGCAACTGCTGTCCGCCATCGAAACCTTGACTCAGCAAGTGCTGCCGCGCGTCGACGAGCCGGACTTTATCCCCGACCACCGCGTGCCGCAAACGCTGCCTGGTGGTCAGGTGGTGAAAAAGTCAAAGAAAGCCAAAAAGCCGAAAGTGGTCGGCGGTGGCAAGGGCGGCAGCTTGGGCCGTTGGATGGAAGCCGATGCCCCCGCAGCCCCGGCGGTCAAAGCCGTGCGCAAGGTGCCAAGCTTCGGCGGAAAAGCAGGCAAGCCCGGTAAGTTCGTTAAGTAACTTCAGGCGCGGCTGGCGGCTTGGGCTGCTGCCAGTTGCTTCTTGTGGGTCGCGGCGGCGGTCATGTCGTAGATCACCACGCAGATATGCTCGACATCACCGGTCGCCCCGGCAAGCGGCAGCAGGGTGACATTCTGGTACATAAAGTCTTCCTGGCCAGTGATCGGCTGGTAGTTCTTGAAGTGCATCAGGTAAGGGTGTTGCTCCCACAGGCTGAACGCGCGGGTGCCGAGTTGCACCACGGTATCGATCTTGCGGCGCAGCCAGGTTTCGTTGATTTCCGGGAATAGGCTGAACAGTGCTTTACCCTGCACCTCATCCGGGCCTAGGCCGGAGTGGTTTTCCATAAAGCTGTTCCACACTTCAACGTGGTACTGGCGATTAAGCACGATCACACCAACGTCGATGCACTGCACGATGTCGAGCAGCCAGTGCACTTCTTTAATATCAATTTGTGCGGGCATGCGTACCGCCTAGTTCATCAGGTAGTTGATCTTGTTGGTCAGGCGCTTGATCGAGTCTTCGGTGAACAGCAATAGCAAGTCGAAGTGGACGTTATGCGCTTCCAGGCTGTAGCTGACCTCCACTGCCAGTGTCTTCTTCCAGCGGCGCTGATTGAGCTTAATCAGTTGTTCAATGGAGGAGTGCTGGCCAAGCAGTTGCGGGTGGCCTTGGGAAAAGCGCACGTCGATCTGTTCGGCGATGCCTGAGAGGCAGGCACCGATAATGATGCTGGCCAGATCCAAGAGCATTTCGGAGGTTTCCAGGTCGTCCTTGGGCTGCCAGTTGAGCAGACGCGCCATATCGGCCACCTCTGAGTCATGAAACAGCAGCAGTGATTCGCCGGCGATGCCGTCACCGATAAAACCCTGGCACACCGCACTCATGCGTTCGCCGTGCATGGCGTCAGTCAGGGTCATGTGCAGTTCGCTGACTTCGAAGATATTCACTTGCGGCACAGGCAGCTGCACGAATACTCCAAGGGCCTTGGCCAGCAGCGCGGCCGCACGGCCCATGGCGATGTTGGTAACCTCGCGCAGGGCGTCGCGGAAGTTCACTTTCAGGCTGTCGAGTACGGCGGTTTGCGTCACCGCGGTCGGTGTGGCCGCGGGATCAAAAAGCCCCAGTTCAATCAGGCTACTGCGCAGTATTTCGGGATCGGCAGGCTTTTTGATAAAGGCCAAGGCACCCAGCTCTTTGACTCGACGCAGCGCTTCCTCCTGCACGTCGCCGGAAACCACCAGCACCTTGCAGGCCAGGCCCTCGGCGCGGATCGCCGCGAGGGTTTCGTAGCCATCCATGACGGGCATGGTCAGGTCCAGCAGCATGACCTGACCTAAGCCCTGGCGCAGTGCGGCAAGGGCCTCCTGGCCGTTAGTCGCTTGGCTGATGGTCACCGGCCATTCAGGCGGCAGGGCGCGGATCAATTGTTTACGCGCCATGTTCGAGTCGTCGCAGACCACTAGAGGTATCAAGGTCGAGGGCTACCTGTTTGCGTGGGTGAGCACCGCTCTTAGGCGGTTTTTTTAGCATAGCCGTTTGCGATTGTGCGTGGTGGCCTTATTCGGCGTGGCGTTGCAGCCACTTGAGCATGCCCTGGGCCGCCCGGCGACCGCTGGCAAAGCAGGCGGTGAGCAGATAACCGCCGGTGGGTGCTTCCCAGTCGAGCATTTCCCCGGCGCAGAAGGTGCCTGGTAACGGCTTGAGCATCAGGTGCGCGTCCAGCTGTTCGAAGGGCACACCGCCGGCGCTGCTGATCGCCTCATCCAGCGGGCGTGGGAGGATCAGTGTGATAGGCAGGGCTTTGATCACCTTGGCCAGTTGCAGTGGATCATTGAAGCATTCGGCGCTGGCCCGTTCGCGCAGCAGGGCGGCCTTGGCGCCGTCGAGGCCCGCTTGGCGGTGCAGATGCTTGGCCATCGAATGAGTGCCGCGGGGTTTGCTCAAGGCGCTTTGCAGTTTGGTAAGTGGCGTCTGTGGCAGTAAGTCGAGGTGCACGATGGCACTGTCATGTTGGTTGATGGTTTCGCGAATAGCCGCCGATAGGGCATAGACCAGGCTGCCTTCGATGCCGCCGGCGGTGAGCACGAACTCGCCCAGGCGCGGTGCTGCGCCGGCTAAACAAAGGCTGACATTCTTCAGCGGCGCGCCGGCAAACTTGTCGCGCAGAAACGGGCTCCAGGCGCTGACATCGAAGCCGCAGTTACTCGCTTGCAAGGGCGCGATCTGCACCCCGCGCGCCTGCAGCAGTGGCACCCAGGCACCGTCCGAGCCCAAACGCGCCCAGCTGCCGCCACCCAAGG
The DNA here is from genome assembly GCF_900113745.1 of Pseudomonas guineae. GTDB lineage: Bacteria > Pseudomonadota > Gammaproteobacteria > Pseudomonadales > Pseudomonadaceae > Aquipseudomonas > Aquipseudomonas guineae. Next base: position 207,070 of record NZ_FOQL01000004.1, read on the forward strand.
CCAGCAGGGTGGCGTCGGCACTCACCTCCAGCTCACCCGTCGGTGAGCTGATGCGTAATGCGCCCTGTGCATCCCAGCCCAGCCAGCGATGGCGGGTATGGATCTGCACACCCAGCTCGCGCAAGCGTTTGAGCCAGGCGCGCAATAGCGGTGCGGCCTTCATGTCAGTGGGGAACACCCGCCCCGAGGTGCCGACAAAGGTGTCGATGCCCAGGCCGTTAATCCAGGTGCGCAGGGCGTCGGCATCGAAGTCCTGCAGCAGTTCAGCCACTTCTACCTGACGCTGGCCGTAGCGGCTGATAAACGCCGGCTTGGCTTCGGCGTGGGTGATGTTCATGCCACCGACCCCGGCCAGGAGAAACTTGCGGCCCACCGAGGGCATGGCGTCATACAGCGCCACCTGCACACCTCCCTGCGCCAGCACTTCAGCGGCCATCAGCCCGGCAGGGCCGCCGCCAATAATGGCAACGCGAGGGGTGGGCTGTTGGGCGGTTGTGGTCATGGTGAGGTCGCGGCGGTCAACGGGCTGGCATTCTAACCGAGGCGGCTGCGGCCTTGTCATTTCGGCGAGCTTCGGGCACGGTCAAGGTAAGCCTTTTCTGATTGGAGCCCCTTATGTCTGACCTTTACCCCAGCATCGACCCCGACGGCCTGATCGAGTACTCAGTGGTCTACACCGACCGCTCCCTCAACCATATGTCGCAGTCGTTCCAAGGCGTGATGAAAGAAATCTCCAGCACCCTTAAGCAGGTCTATAACGCCCACGCCATGGCCATCGTGCCCGGCAGCGGTACTTACGGCATGGAAGCGGTGGCACGCCAGTTGGCCACTGGGCAGAAGTGCCTGGTGCTGCGCAATGGCTGGTTCAGCTACCGCTGGACGCAGATTTTCGAGATGGGCCAGATACCGTCTGAGTCGATTGTGCTCAAGGCCCGACCGGTCGCTGAGAGCAGCCAGGCGCCGTTTACCCCGCCACCGCTGGCGGATGTGCTGGCGACCATCGCCGCAGAAAAGCCCCAGATGGTGTTCGCGCCGCATGTGGAGACTTCCTCGGGGATGATCCTGCCGGACGGCTACCTGCGCGCCGTGGCGGATGCCGTGCATGCAGTCGGCGGCTTGTTTGTGCTCGATTGCATCGCCTCCGGCACCCTGTGGGTGGACATGCAGGCCTGCGGTATCGATGTGCTGATCAGTGCCCCGCAAAAAGGTTGGAGCGCCTCGCCGTGCTGCGCCCTGGTGATGCTCAGCGAGGCTGCTCAAGCCCGCGTTGAGGCGACGCAAAGTACAAGCTTTGCCTGCGACCTGAAGAAATGGCTGCAGATCATGCAGGCCTACGAGCAGGGCGGTCACGCCTATCACGCCACCATGCCCAGCGATGCGCTGGCGCGTTTTCGTGATGCCATGCGCGAGGCAGAGGCCATTGGCTTTAGCACCGTACGCAACCAGCAGCAGGAACTGGGCGACCGCGTGCGTGCCATGCTGACCCGCAAGGGCTTTAAGAGTGTCGCCGCGCCTGGCTTTGAAGCCCCGGGTGTGGTGGTGTGTTACACCGACGATGGGCAGATCAAGAACGGCAGCAAATTTGCGGCTCAGGGCCTACAGATCGCTGCTGGCGTGCCGCTGCAATGCGACGAGCCAGCGGATTTTCAGACATTCCGTCTTGGCCTGTTCGGGCTGGACAAACTGGGCAATATCGACCGCAGTGTGGCGACCTTGGAGCAGGCGCTGGATAAGGTGTTGGCCGGCTAATTCAGTCGCCGCTCTAGGCGCGCTGGTACTTGGCGCTGAGTACCAGGGCAATACCGCCGAGTACCGCCGCGGCACTGAGCAGCAGACGTCCGCTCAGTGCTTCATCCAGCAGCAGGCTGCCGGCCAGCGCGGCGATGATCGGTACGCTAAGTTGCACGCAGGCAGCCTGAAAGGATTGCAGGCCACGCAGGGCGCTGTACCAGATGGCGTAGCCGACGCCGGAGGTCAATGCGCCAGACAGCAACGCATAGATCAACCCTGGCGTATCCCAACTGGCTTGGCCGATAAACAGGACGCTGAGTAACAGCGCCAAGGGTGCAGCTCGCAGAAAATTACCCGTTGTTGCGGCCAGCGGGTCGTTCACCCCACGCCCCAGCAAGGAATAAATCCCCCAGGCCGCGCCTGCCAGCAGCATCAGCAACGCGGCTCCGGTAGGCGGCCTGCTGGCGCCGGGTAACAGCAGAACGAGTAACCCGGCGAACGCCAGCAATAGGCCGCTACAGCCCTTGAGCCCCAGGCGCTCACCGCGATAAATTCCCCAGGCGAGCATGCTCAGCTGTACCGCGCCGAATAAGATTAAAGCCCCTGCACCCGCATCCAGGTTGATATAGGCGAAGGAGAACGCGGCGGCATAGACAAACAACGCGGTGGCTGCGGGCCAGCTGCCTGCAGCGCCGCGGTTAGCCTTGCGCAGGTGCATTAGCAGCCACAGCGTTACCGCGCCAGCAAGCAGGCGCAGGCTGGTAAAGCTGGCCGCATCGATGTCGGTGTCGCGCAGGGCCAGGCGGCACAGCAACGAGTTACCGGCAAAGGCCAGCATGGCCAGGGTTGTCAGCATTAACGTTCGAGTGGTCATTGGGGCTAAGCGAGACGTGGGTGAGCAATCTAACCACAACCGCACAGGCGCCGCAGCGAGCGTGGTGCCTGTGCGTTGATCGGCGTGCGCGGTTTAGGGCTTATCCAGCGTCCAGGTGTCTTCTTCGCGCAAGGCAATCAGCAACAGGCTGGCGGCGAAGATGATCAACGATGGGTAGAACAACGCATTGGTGCCGGTGAATACCCAGCCCCATGGGTCCAGTACCGATTTGAACACGGCAAAGAGAGAGGCGCCGTTGAGCAGCAATTGCGCTGGGTATACCCAGCGGCGCGCAAAGCCCACTACTACGGCAAGGCCGACGAGCATCTGCAGCACGCCGGCGACTTGCAGTGCGCTCTCGGCGGCTAGGAAGCCAAAGTAAAACTTGTTGGCCACGGCCAGGCCGTGTTCAACATTGAACACTTTGTCGGCGCCCCAGATAACCAACAGCCAGCCCAGCGAGATACGCAGCAATAACAAGGAAATGTTTTTCATCAGTAGCTCCGAATGCCAGTCGTTGTTAGGCCATGGCAATGGGTGAAGGGTAGGGTTAGCGACGCGTCGTTAATTGGCTGCGCTTAGCTGGCTGGCCAACGCGCTGAAGTCGTCGAGAAGGATGTCGGGCTGAATATCCCAGGGGTCGAAGATTGTTTGTGGGTCGCGACGCAACCAAGCTGTGCGCAGGCCAGCATGAGCAGCGCCGAGAATGTCGAACGAGTTCGATGAGACGAGGCAGACCTCATTGGCCGTTACGCCGCAGCTGTTCACCAGGTGTTGATAAACCTTGGGGTCGGGCTTGAACGAACGCACGTCTTCGACGCTGATCACACCAGTAAAAGAGTCAGCGATGCCGGCGCGCTTGAGTAAGTGCTGCACGGCCGCACGGCTGCCATTGGAGAATGCATAGAGCGGTATGCCCTGTTGTTGCAGAGCTTGCAGGCCAGCTGGTACATCGGTAAAGGCATTCAGTTCGGCGTAGGCCTGCATGGCTTGCTCAACGGCGGCAGCGCTGATGTCTACTTGCTGTTGGCGGCAGGCAAACAGTAAGGCTTGACGGGTGCAAACTGAGAAGTCGCAGTAATCGCCCATCAATCCTCGGCGGAAGCTGTATTCCAGCTGTTTTTGCCGCCACAGCTGGGACACCGCAGGGGCTTTGTCACCGACTAATTCACTCAGGCGAGTGAGCACCGCTTGGGTGTCGATCAGCGTGCCGTAGATATCAAATGCCACTGCAGCGTTCATTAAGGCCATCCACTGTCTGCGAAGAATGAGAGCGTCAGAGTAGACCAGGCAACTGCCGCTTACCGGCAGGTGCCTGGGCCATCATCGAATTACTTCTTTTCCCAAGCAAATACCTGGAAGGCTTGATCAACCGGAGTTTGCGCGATGTGATTGGTGTAGTTGCTCATGACTTTCTGGCTCAGGCCGAGAATCACTTCCAGTACATTTTGTTGGCTGTAACCGGCGGCGTAGAACGCGTCTAATTGCGCGGCCTCAAGCTCGCCGCGCTGGCGCACCATGGCCAGGGTGAAGTCACGTAAGGCTTCCAGTTTAGGCGTTGGCAGCGGCGTCTCATCACGCAGGGCATTGTTGATCTCGTCTGACACTTTCATCGCCTTGGCGATGCCGGTGTGCGCCGGTACACAGTAGTGGCAAGCGTGTTCGACGTTGATGGTCTGCCACACCACGGTTTTTTCGTCGGCGTCAAAACTGCTGTCTAGGAATAAACCATGCAGCACTTGGTAGCCGTTGAGTAGCTCAGGCGATTCGGCCATCACCGCGTGCAAGCCGGGTACTCGGCCAAAGGCTTTCTTTGATTTCTCCAGCAGTGGCTTGGCTGCCTCGGGTGCGCTGTTTTGATCGTGCAGAATGAAAGCGGTCATGGTGGAGATCCTTATTTGAGTGATTGCTCAATAACTAGGTGCCCACCCTAATGGAAGTTTTTTAGACAATCAAGTCAAAATTGAGCGATCATTCAATAATCACTCTGGCGGTTAGACTGCCACTTTTATCCGAGAACTGATGATGGCCCGCACTGCACGTTTCGATCGACCAGTGGCTCTGCAAAGAGCTGTCGAGTTGTTTTGGTCGCGGGGTTATTACGCCTCCTCGATGAAGCATATCGAGCGGGCGTTGGACATGCGCCCGGGCAGCCTCTACGCCACCTTTGGCAGCAAAAGCGGCTTGTTTAGCGAGGCGCTGGACGCCTATGCCGCGCGCAGCGGTGAGGATTTTCGTCAAATACTCGATAGCGCGCCGAGTGTTATCGAGGGGCTGCAGCGATACCTACATGCACTTGCGGGCTGTTGTATGGGCGCTGCACAAGCGCCGGCGCAGGCTTGCATGTTGATTAAAACCCTGCTTGAGGTGAATGCCGAAGATGCCGCTCTGCTGGCGAAAGTGGATGCCATGCTGGCGATGATTGAAGCGCGCCTGTGCGAGGCCTTGACGCAGGCGAAAGCGGCGGGGGAGTTGCGCGCGGAGGTGGACTGTGCCCGTTTAGCGCGGCTACTGCAGGCACAAATCATGGGCCTGCGCGCCTTTGCCACGCGTGATGTGTCGGATGAGCAGATTGCCGCGCTCGCCGATGACATGGCCAGCTTGCTGGATGGTTTTCGCGTCCAGCCTGGTTAGTCCGCGCTCGTTGTTAAGAGGCGCTGCCCAGGCCTAGTTCCCGCCAGACCTTGGCGGCGCTGTGGTGCAGAATTCCGTGCCGCCGCGCCAGTGCCGCGCGGTCCTTGTCATAGCCGCCGCCAATCACGCCGACCAGCGGAATATCGCGGCCCAAGCAATGATTGATCACGGCTTCATCACGGGCGGCGATGCCCGCATCGCTGAGGTTGAGGTAGCCGAGAGCGTCGCTCTGATGCACGTCGACACCAGCGTCGTAAAGCACGATGTCTGGCTGATACAGCGGCAGTAGGTAATTCAGGGTGTCATCCACCACCTTTAGGTAGTCGGCGTCGCCCATGCCGTTGGGCAGGGGAATGTCCCAGTCGCTAAGCGCTTTGCGTGCCGGGTAATTTTTTTCACAGTGCAGGGACACGGTGATGGCGTCCGGGGTGTTCTCCAGCAGACGCGCAGTGCCGTCACCCTGATGCACGTCACAGTCGAAAATCAGTACGCGCTGGGCCTTGCCGCTTTGCAGCAAGTACTGACTGATTACCGCCAGGTCATTGAAAATGCAAAACCCCGCCGGATGATCAAAGTGCGCGTGGTGGGTGCCTCCGGCTAAGTGGCAAGCCAGGCCGTGCTGCAGGGCTTGCTCGGCGGCCAATAAGGAACCGCCCACCGCGCGAATGGTGCGTTGCGCCAGGGCTGGACTCCAGGGCAGGCCGAGGCGGCGCTGTTCTTCATACGTCAGTTCACCGCTGGCAAAGCGCTGGATATAGGTCGGGCAATGGGCCAGGGCCAGTACCTCTGGCGGGCACAGTTCAGGGCGCAGTAAGTCTGCATCTGTGCACAGGCCGCTGTGCACCAAGTGGTCACGCAGCAGGCGAAATTTTTCCATTGGGAAGCGGTGTCCGGTAGGGAAGGCCGGGCTGTAGTCATCGTGGTAGATCAATGGCAGTGGCATGTAACAACTCGCGCGGCACCGCCTGGGTGCCGGCGGTTGTGAGTGGGGCTAGTTCTTTACTGCGGTGCTCAGCCAGGCTTCTAGGTCGGCGGCGTTCAGGGGCCGAGAGAACAGGTAACCCTGAGCCACGTGATAACCCTGATCCTTGAGGATACGTTGTTGGCCGATGGATTCGATACCCTCGGCGACGACCGTCAGGTGCAGGCTCTCTCCCAGCAGAATCACCGCTTCGCTGAGGGCGCGGTTGGTGGCGTCTTCTTCTAGGTCGTTGACAAAGCTTTGGTCGAGCTTGAGCTCCTGGATGGGCAGGCGGCGCAGGTAGCTAAGGCTTGAATAGCCGGTGCCGAAGTCGTCTAGGGAAAGTCGAACGCCTTGCGCATGGACTTCGTGGAGGGTCTTCATGGTTGCGGGGTTGGTGTCCATCACCACGTTTTCGGTGATTTCCAGGGTCAGATCGCCGGCCTCCAGGTTGTGCTGCTGCAGGGTGCTGGCGATCATCCCGGGCAAGTCCAGATTATGGAAGTTGGTGGGTGAGAGGTTCACCGAAATAGCCGGGATTTTCAGGCCCTGTCGCCGCCAGGCGGCGAGTTGCCGGCAGGCCTCGCGCACGGCCCAGAGCCCCAGTTGGTTGATCAGGCCGCATTCCTCGGCCAGCGGAATAAAGCGCGCAGGAGAAATGTCGCCGAATAGCGGATGGTGCCAGCGCGCGAGGGCCTCGACGCCATATAGGAGGCCGTCCTGCATGCGCACTTGCGGCTGATAGTGCAGTCGCAGTTGTTGGGTTTCCAGGGCCTCACGCAGGGCTGTTTCCAGGGCCAAGCGTTCTTGAGCGAGCTGGTTGAGCTCGTGGCTGAAAAAGCTAAAGCGGCCGCGACCCAAGCTCTTGGCCTGGTACATGGCCATGTCGGCGCGGTGTATCAAGGTACCCATGTCGTGGCCGTCGCCGGGGAACAGGCTGATGCCGATGCTGGCGGATGGGCAGAGGGTGCTACCGGCGAGTTGGCAAGGCTCGCTAAGCGTCTGGCGTAACTGTTCGACTACTTCGGTGACATGCGCGCTGTCGCAGTGCGGCAGCACCAGAACGAATTCATCGCCGGACAGGCGGCCGACTATATCCGAGCTGCGGCGGTTGACGCTGAGGCGTTGCGCCACCACACGCAGCAGCTCGTCGCCGGCCGGATGGCCGAGGGAGTCGTTGACCTGCTTGAAGCGGTCGAGGTCGACAAACAGCACGCTCAGTTGTGATTTGTTGCGCTCGGCCTCGGCCAATGCCTGGTCGGCCCTGGCGTGCAGCAGGCTGCGGTTGGGCAGGTTGGTCAGGCTGTCGTAAAAAGCCAGCTGGCGGATCTTGCTGCGGCTTTCCTCGCGCTGCAGGGCCAGCGAGCACAGGTGCACGATGACATCTAGCAGGCGCCGATGGAAAGCGCTCGGGCCGCGCGGCTCACGGTAATAGAAGGCGAACGTGCCAAGCACTCGGCCGGTGCTGTCCTTGATCGGGGTCGACCAGCAGCTGCGTAAACCTATAGGTAGGGCCAGTGCTTTGAAGTCGGCCCACAACGGGTCGTTGGCAATGTCAGTGACCAGTACGCTTTCGCCCAGGTAGGCGGCGGTGCCACAGGAACCCACGCCGGGGCCGATGGCTAGGCCCTCCAGAGCCTCGCTGAAGCTGGCCGGCAGGCTGGGGGCCGCCAGTGGGTGGAGACGCCCGTTAGTGCTAACGCCGAGGATTGATGTGGTGATTTCCGGGGCGATTCGTTCGACTTCGCGACAGGCCTTTTCCATCAGGCTTTCCAGTGGATCTTCGCGCACGATCGCCTCGAGCATGCGGTTGTTCAGCACCTCATGCATCTTGGTGTGGGTAATGTCGGTGAACATGGCGACGGTATTGCTCAGTACGCCCTGAGCATCAAATATCGGGTTGATCGTTACATGGCACCAAATGCGTTGGCCGTCTGCGCAGTAGATCAACGTTTCGCTGCTATAGGGCTGCCCGGCAGCCAGCTGAGTGTGCATGCCCAAAACTTCGTCGGGCGGCATATAAGGGGCGAGCAGGTTCGCCGGCCTTTTGTTGATGGCATGCTCCGCCGAATAGCCAAACAGGTGGCTGAAGCCGCTGTTGGTGTAGATGACCTCACCGGGAGCATCGGTGATAAGGATGGCGTTGTCGGTGCGATCGACCACCAGTGACAGCAGGCGTAGCTGCTCATTTTGCAGGTGCTGTGCGGTTATATCCTTAACGAACGCGGTGTAGAGCACCTCGTCATCGGCCTCGATCTTGGAGATGGACATCGACGCCCAGCGCTGCGTGCCGTCGGCGCGTTCGATGTGCAGCGTGCGCGAGCTACCGACGATCTTATTGATGCCTGTGCGCCGGTTCGCCTCGATGTAGTCGTCATGGTGTGCGCGTATATCTTGAGGCACCAACAGCTTGACGTTATGACCAATCACGCTAGTGCGATCCAGCCCCCAGAGTTGCTCTGCGGCCCGATTGAACAGCAGCACATTATTGCTGCTGTCGATGACCACCACGCTGTCGGCAGCCTGTTCAAGGGTTTGAATAAATATTTCCGAGAGGTTGCGCGCAGAGGGCATGCTGATTCGCTATGACGAAAGAGTGGGGGCGAGTTAGGTCCGTCTGGGACTGTGCTCTCGGGGTAAAACGGGTACAAAAAAATCAGCAAAATATCGTGGCTGATCGCCATCATCAAGGGGCAGTAGACCTGAATGCCGATTGTACTGATCTGGGTCAAGGGTCGGTTGGCCAGGAAGTGGTGGCGCCGGCTAGGCGCTGCTGGCGTGCAATCGGGTACCATGTTTCACCGTCGTACGTGGTGGTGTCCCTGGGTTTAGAGGAGAGCGTTAAATGAGTCTGGTGTTGAATGAATTGGTCGCCCTGCTGACCCTGGAAACCATCGAAGAGAATCTATTTCGCGGCGTTAGCCAAGATCTCGGCTTTCGTCAGCTGTTCGGTGGTCAGGTGCTTGGCCAGTGCGTTTCGGCGGCCAGCCAGACGGTCGAGGCCGCGCGCCATGTGCATTCCATGCACGGTTACTTCTTACGCCCTGGTGATGCCACGCTGCCGGTGGTTTATCAGGTTGAACGGGTCCGTGACGGCGGCAGTTTCAGCACGCGGCGGGTGACGGCAATCCAGAAGGGCAAGCCAATCTTCACCTGCAGCGCCTCCTTCCAGTTTGATGAAGAAGGCTTTCACCACCAAAACCTGATGCCAGACGTACCTGGGCCGGAAGAGCTTAAATCTGAAACTGAGCTGGCGCGCCTGATCGCCGATGCCTTGCCAGAGCGCATGCGTGAGCGTGCAGTGAGCGAAAAACCAATCGAGATTCGTCCGGTGACGGTGGGCAACCCTTTTGCCCCGAAGCCTTGTGAGCCGGTCAAGCATGTGTGGTTTCGCGCCGCGGGCGAACTACCGGATGACCCGCAGCTGCACAAATACCTGTTGGCCTATGCCAGCGATTTCAACTTGCTGACCACCTCGATGCTGCCGCATGGCGTCTCCGTGTGGCAGAAATTTATGCAGGTGGCCAGCCTCGACCACTCGCTGTGGTTCCATGGCAACCTGCGTATGGATGACTGGCTGCTGTACAGCATGGACAGCCCCTGGTCCGGTAATGCCCGTGGTTTCGCCCGCGGCAGTATCTTCAATCGTCAGGGCCAACTGGTCGCTTCGGTGGCGCAAGAAGGCCTGGCCCGTGTGCGGGAGGACTGGAAATGAGCTTGAGTGCTGCGCGTCATTGGGTGTTCGACATGGACGGCACCCTGACCTTGGCTGTACATGATTTCGAGGCGATCAAGCGCGCCCTGGATATTCCGTTGGCCGAGGACATTCTTGGCTATCTGGCCGCATTACCTGAGGCAGTTGCCGCCGCTAAACATGCTTGGTTGCTGGAGCATGAGCGCGAACTGGCACTGACCTCCGCACCGGCCCCTGGGGCGATTGCGCTGGTGCGCGAGTTGCGCGAGCGTGGTTGCCGTTTGGGCATCCTCACTCGCAATGCCCACGAACTGGCGCTGCTGACCTTGCGTGCGATCGGCCTGGATGACTGCTTTGCCGTCGCCGATGTCATTGGCCGTGATGAAGCGCCGCCCAAGCCTGATCCGGGCGGCCTGCTGCATTTCGCTAAGGCGTGGCAGGTGGCGCCGAGCGAGTTAGTGATGGTCGGCGATTACCGCTTTGATCTGGAGTGCGCCCGCGCCGCTGGGGCGCGCAGCGTATTGGTCAACCTGGCGGAGAATCCCTGGCCAGAGCTGACCGATCACTTTGCCGTGGACTGTGCGGCGCTGGCGCGGGACGTGGGTTGACTCTTTGTCTACCCATCTCCTTGCTAACAGGTGATCGAGTCGTTGATGTTTTTTCGCCCCGCGCCATGACCGCAGCCGGACTCCAGATCCTTGAGGATCGGGCAATCCGGGCGGTCATTACCCTGACAGCTGTCCATCAAGTCTTTGAGGGTATCGCGCAGCCCGCTGAGCTCGCTGATTTTGCGTTCCAGTTCGCTGATATGCGTGGCAGCCAAGGCTTTGACATCGGCGCTGGCGCGTTGCCGGTCTTGCCACAGGGCCAGCAGCTGGCCGACTTCAGCGAGGGAAAAGCCTAGATCGCGCGAGCGCTTGATAAAGGCCAGGCGGTGCAGGTCCTGTGCGCTGTACTGACGATAACCGCTGTCCGTGCGCTCGGCGGCGGGCAGCAGGTCGATGCTTTCGTAGTAGCGGATCATTTTGGCACTCAGGCCGGTTTTTTTCGCCGCTTGGCCGATATTCATGTGCGCCTCACTCTGCGATTTTTTCGCGGGTTTTGGGTTTCCAAGTCTTCAGCAGCAAGGCATTGCTCACCACGCTGACGCTGGAAAGGGCCATGGCGGCGCCGGCCAGCATCGGGTTGAGTAAGCCTGCCGCGGCCAGTGGAATACCAATCAGGTTGTAGGCGAAGGCCCAGAACAGATTTTGGCGGATCTTGTTGTAGGTACGTTTGCTGATGTCCAGGGCGTCTGCCACCAGGCGCGGATCGCCACGCATCAAGGTGATGCCGGCGGCATGCATGGCCACATCGGTGCCGCTGCCCATGGCGATACCGACATCGGCGGCGGCCAGGGCCGGCGCATCATTGATGCCGTCGCCCACCATGGCGACTACGGCGTCTTTTTTCAGCTCGCTGATGATTGCAGCCTTATTTGCCGGCAGCACTTGGGCATGTGCTGTGGTAATGCCGAGGACCTTTGCCACGGCATTGACGCTGCCTTTGTTGTCGCCACTGATCAGGTGGCTGTCGATACCCTGCGCAGTCAGCGCGCGGATGGCGTCTGCGGCGCCCTCCTTAAGGGTGTCGCCAAAGGCAAACAGGCCCAGTACCTGCGGTTGCGGCGCAACTTCGATCAGCCAAGACAGGGTTCGGCCTTCGGCCTCCCAGGCCAGTGCTTCGGCAATCAACGTCTGATTCTGTAGCCAATGTTCTTCCAGCAGGCGCTTGTTGCCCAGGGCCAGTTGGCGCTGACCAATGCGCCCTTCAATGCCACGCCCGGATAGGGCTTTGCTATCGCTGACCTCGGCCAGTGTCAGCTGCTGTTCCGTGCACTGGTCGAGTACTGCCTTGGCCAGTGGGTGTTCGCTACCGCGTTGCAGAGCACCGGCCAGTTGCAGCAATTGCTTATTGTCGCCGTCGACGGCCTGCAGATGGGTGATGCGTGGTGAGCCGGAGGTCAGGGTACCGGTCTTGTCGAATGCCACTAGGCTGACTGAGTGAGCGACCTCTAAGGCTTCGGCATCCTTGATCAGAATGCCGTGACGGGCGGCCACCCCAGTGCCCGCCATGATCGCAGTAGGCGTGGCCAGGCCGAGGGCGCAGGGGCAGGCAATCACCAGCACCGCCACTGCGTTAAGTAAGGCCGTTTCAATACCTGCGCCGAGCGCCAGCCAGACCAGCAGTGTGGCCAGGGCTATCAGTAATACGCTGGGCACGAAGATGCGGCTGACCTTATCCACCAGTTTCTGGATCGGCGCCTTGGCGGCTTGGGCGTCTTCGACCAGGCGAATGATCCGCGACAGCACGGTTTCCGCACCGAGGGCGGTGGTTTCGATCAGCAAGCGTCCTTCGCCGTTGATCGCCCCGGCAGTTACTGTATCGCCAGGCTGTTTGGGTTGCGGCAGGCTCTCGCCGCTGATGAGTGCCTCGTCGGCGTGGCTGCGACCTTCTGTGACCTGGCCATCGACGGGAAAACGCTCGCCCGGCTTAACGACAATGCGGTCGCCCAGCTGCAGTTCGTTGAGGGCCACCCACTGTTCGCTGCCATCGCGCAGGCGCAGAGCGCGCTCCGGGCGTAACGCTTGCAGGGCGCGGATGGCGCTGCTGGTTTGGCGTTTGGCGCGGCTTTCCAGGTACTTGCCCAGCAGGATCAGGGTAATGATTACTGCCGAGGCTTCGAAATACAGGTGCGGCATGCCACCGGCCGGCGCCACCGACCATTGATAGAGGCTCAAGCCATAGGCGGCACTGGTGCCGATGGCGACCAGTTGATCCATGTTGCCCGTCTTGGCGCGCAATGCACTCCAGGCAGCGCGGTAGAAGCGTGCACCGAAGATGAACTGCACTGGCGTGGCGAGGGCGAACTGTGCCCAGGCGGGTAGCATCCAGTGCAGCCCAAAGGGCGCTACGAGCATGGGGATGACCAGCGGCAGGGTCAGCAGGATGGCTAAAAGCAGCATCCAGCGCTCGCGCTGCAGCTGTTTGCCGGCGCTGGCTGGCGCGTTCTGTGTGGCGCTGAGCTGGCTGGCTTGGTAGCCCGCCTGGCTGACGGCCTGCAGGAGGGCGTCCAGGTCAGTGCCGTGGAGTACCTGCAGTTGCGCGTGTTCTGTGGCCAGGTTAACGCTGACCGACATCACGCCAGCCTGCTGCGCCAGTGTGCGTTCGATGCGGCCGGCACAGCTTGCGCACGTCATGCCGCTGATGGCCAGTTCGAGGCGTTCGCTGGGCACCTCGTAGCCGGCAGCACTGACGGCCGCAACCAGTTGCTGCAGGCTCTCGGCCGGCGCTTCGAGGCGCACCTGTTCGTTGGCCAAATTGACGCTGACGCCAGTGACCTCTGCCACCTTGGCCAGTGCGCGCTCAACGCGGCCGGCGCAACTGGCGCAGGTCATGCCGCGAATCGGCAGATCGAAGGTGGTGAGAGTAGACATGCGACGGCCTCCATTAGGTTTCACTGCATAATCAACCTTGCCACCTTGGTAGGGTCAAGTGTTGTTTTATGCCACGCTCATCCATGGCTGCGTCCTTTAGTGCTTTTGCTGAGCAGGCTAAAAATGCCTCTCGCTCATTTTTTATGGCTTGACCTGACCCCGCTGGGAGGGAGGACACTGTGCACCTCAACAGGTGAATTCAGGTGATTAGTGATGCAAGCAACACGCGTTCATACTTTCCGGGTCGAGGGCATGACCTGCGACCATTGCATTAAAGCGGTAACCGAGGCCGTGCTGGCGCGTGATGCGGCGGCGGATGTCAGGGTAAAGCTGCAAGGCGGCGAGGTAACTGTAGGCAGCAGCCTGCCCAGCGATCAGCTGATTATTGCGATTGCCGAAGCCGGCTACAGCGCTGGTTTAGCCTGATCGGTACGTGAGGTTTGCTGGGCTGGCCAGTCACGGATCAGCCCACGAAAGCAGGCATCGACCATTGGTGCGGTGTCCTGCAGTGGGTCGAAGAGTCCTGGATCACGCAGCCAGTCGTGGAACAGGCCGACAATTAATGCATGTACAGACCGCGCAGCCAGGCGCGGACTGAGCCCTGGGTAGAGGCGCAAGCTGACCGACGGGCTGCTGAACTGCTGTTCACAGAGTTCGATAAACAGGTTGATAAAGCTTTCGTGGCGCTCTTCAGCCTCGCGCAGTTCCTCGGTGAACTCACAGCGTCGCAGCAGGATGGTGAAGACCCTCCGCTTCTTTTCATCTAAGGCAAGGCCTGCGACTGCATCGATGCACAGTTCACGCAAGGTCAGCAGCGGGTCGTGTTTAGGGCAGCCGCGCATGCGCTCAGCTAATTGCTCGGGCGGCAGGCGCACCTGATTGAGCATGGCGTTGAACAGGTGAGCTTTATTGGCAAAGTGCCAATACACGGCACCTCGCGTTACGCCGGCCTGCCGGGCAATGTGATGCAGGCTGGTGTGCGCCACGCCTTTTTCCAGAAACAGCGTTTCGGCGGCTTCAAGCAGAGCAATCCGGGTTTTCTCGGCATCTTCTTTGGTTCGGCGCATGGCAGCAGGCGTATTTCTGGCTAGGCTGAGCACAAAGTGTAATGAAGTTAAGGGCAATGTTCTATTTACAAACACTTATGTATGTAACTAGCATTGCCGGCCTACATGCTGCGCCCTGCGTCCTTTCGGAGACACCCATGCTTTTTCCCCGTCATCTGCCGGCGCTTGCCGGTTCCTTGTTGCTGGCTGTTCTGGCTTGCCCGCTGTATGCCGCTGATGCCCCGCGCGCGCCCGAAGTGGTGGTAGAAACCGTAAAGGTCGAAGCGTTACCGCTGGAGTTTGAATACTCCGCACGCACAGCCGGCTTTCGTGAAGTTCAGGTACGCGCCCAGGTCAGTGGCATTCTGCAGGAACGTACCTACCTAGAAGGCAGTCAGGTCAAACAGGGTCAGGTGATGTTCCGAATTGATCCGCGCACCTACCAGGCCGCGCTGAGTCGGGCCAAGGGCGCGTTGGCGCAGGAGCAGGCACGCTACCGCCAGACCGCGCGTGACCTTAAACGTATCCGTGAATTGCAGAAGAAAGGCTTTGCCAGCGAGAGCGAACTGGACAACGCCGTCTCCAACTTTGAGCAGAGCAAAGCCAATATCCAGGCCGCTGAGGCCGAGGTGTTGTCCAAGCAGATCGATCTTGATTACACCACGGTGAAAGCGCCGATTTCTGGCATTACCAGTAAGGAAACCGTCTCCGAAGGCAGCCTGATGGTGGCTGGTGATCCGAATGCTAGCTTGCTGAGCAATATCACCCAGCTAGACCCGCTTTACGTCAACTTTGCTGCCCCCGACTCCGATGTGGCCAGCGTCCGCAGTGGCCTGCAGAACGGTAGCTTAGTACTGCCGGAGGACGGCAAAATGAGTGTGCAAATCACTCTAGGTGACGGCAGTGTTTATCCGTTGGAAGGCAAGGTGGACTTCACTGACAGCCTGGTGGACCGCGGTACCGGTTCTGTTAGCGCCCGCGCGGTGGTGGCCAACCCTGAGCAAAAACTAATGCCCGGCCAATTCGTCCGTGTACAGGTCAAGGGCCTCAGCCTACCGAATGCCATGACCCTGCCTGAGCGCGCGATTGCCCAAGGGCCAGGCGGTACGTTTGTCTATGTGGTGGATGAGGGTGGCGTGGCGCGTATGCGTCAGGTCACCACCGGGCATACGGCCAAGGGCCGCTGGGTGATCGTTTCCGGGATCAGCGCCGGTGATCGGGTGATCGTTGAAGGCTTGCCGAAAGTTCGCCCGGACAATCCGGTAGAAGTTGTTGCCCCCGCCGCTAGCCAGTCCTAAGGAGCGTCTCAAGTGATCTCACGCTTCTTTATTGATCGCCCGGTATTTGCCGCGGTCATTTCGATCCTTCTCGTGCTGGCCGGCCTTATGGCAATGCGCTCGCTGCCGATTGCTCAGTACCCGCAAATCCTGCCGCCACAAGTGTCGGTCAGTGCCAACTATGCCGGTGCCAGTGCTCAGGTGATTGCCGAAACGGTAGCCGCGCCGCTGGAGCAGTCGATCAACGGCGTGCAGGGCATGATTTACCAGCAGTCCAACTCCGGCGGCAACGCCATGAGCCTGTCGGTGTACTTTGAGGTTGGCACCGATCCCGATCAAGCCACCATCGACGTCAACAACCGAGTGCAGGCTGCCCTGGCTAAATTGCCGGAAGAAGTTCGCCGCCAGGGCGTAAAAGTGCAGAAGAAGTCTTCGGACATCCTGCAGGTGGTCACCCTGTATTCGCCGGATGGCTCGCGTGATCCGGTGTACATCAGCAACTACGCATTGATCAACGTGATCGACGAACTCAAGCGTCTACCTGGTGTGGGCGATGTCAGCCAGTTCGGCTCGAAAGACTACTCCATGCGTATCTGGCTGAGGCCGGACAAGCTGGCGCAGTTCAACCTGACGCCGACCGATGTGGTTAATTCGATCCGTGAGCAAAACTCGCAGTTCGCCGCCGGCAGCTTTGGGCAGCAGCCGCTTAAGCAAGAGCAAGATTTCACCTACACAGTGACTACTCAGGGCCGCTTCACCGACCCGAAAGAATTTGAAAACGTCATTCTGCGTACCGACGACACTGGCGCCAGCCTGCTACTTAAAGATGTGGCGCGGATTGAGTTAGGTGCGCAGGACTACTCGCTGATGACCTCGCTCAACGGTCAGCAGAACGCCGCTTTTGGTGTTTATCTGCAACCGGGTGCGAACGCCCTGGATACAGCCGATGCGGTGAGCGAAACGCTTGCACGACTATCGAAGACCTTCCCCAGTGGCATGACTTACAAGGTGCCGTACGACACTACTACATTTGTCCGCGTGTCGATCGATGAGGTGATCTACACCTTCTTCGAAGCCATGGTGCTGGTGGTGTTGGTGGTGTTCCTCTTCCTGCAGAACTGGCGCGCCACGTTGATCCCGGTGCTGGCGATTCCGGTGTCGTTGATCGGCACATTCG
Source organism: Pseudomonas guineae (assembly GCF_900113745.1). Lineage (GTDB taxonomy): Bacteria > Pseudomonadota > Gammaproteobacteria > Pseudomonadales > Pseudomonadaceae > Aquipseudomonas > Aquipseudomonas guineae. Next base: position 223,940 of record NZ_FOQL01000004.1, read on the forward strand.
CCGGTATGTACATGCTCGGTTTTTCGATCAACCTGCTGACCTTGTTTGGCATGGTGCTGGCCATCGGTATCGTGGTCGACGATGCCATTGTCGTGATCGAAAACGTTGAGCGAGTAATGGCCACTGACAAGGTCGGCCCGCGCGAGGCGACCATCAAAGCCATGGAGGAAGTAACCGGGCCGATTATCGCTATCGTGCTGGTGCTCTGTGCGGTATTCGTGCCGGTGGGCTTCCTCGGTGGCCTAGCCGGGGAGATGTATAAACAGTTCGCCATCACCATTGCCGTGTCGGTGGTGATTTCCGGCATCGTCGCCCTGACCCTGAGCCCGGCACTCTGTGCCTTGCTGCTCAAGCCTGGGCATCAAGAGCCGGCAGCACCGTTCCGTGCATTCAACCGTGTATTCGACAAGTTGACCGATGGTTACACCGCTGGCGTACGCTTCTTTCTCAAGCGCACGGCAGTGGGGTTGCTGCTGTTTGGCGCGATGATTGCGCTGATGGTGGTGCTATTCAACCGTGTACCGAGCTCCCTGGTGCCCAGTGAGGACCAAGGTTATGTCATCAATGCCTACTTCCTGCCACCGGCTGCCTCGCTCACCCGTACCGAGAAGTTGACGGGTGAGGTGACTCAGCAATTGATGGCGCACCCAGCCGTAAAGGATGTCGTGACCTTTGCTGGTTTCGATATTCTGACGTCGGGCGTGCGTAGCAATGCCGGGGTGTCCTTTGTGCCACTGAAGGACTGGAGCGAACGCACCACGCCTGAGCTGGATGCACGTAACCTGACGCGTGAGTTCATGGGCATGGCCTCGACGCAAAAAGACGGCGTAATGATGAGCTTCAACCCGCCGCCGATCACCGGCATGAGCACCACCGGCGGTTTTGAAGGCTATATCCAGGACCGCAGCGGCGGCAGCACGGCCGATTTGGCGAGCAAGGTGCAGGCCTTCCTTGCCGCCGCCGCCAAGCGTCCAGAGCTGGCTGGGGTGCAGAGCAGCTTCAATGCCAACGTACCGCAGTACTACATCGACCTCGACCGTACGAAGGCCCGTGCCTTGGGCGTACCTGTGAATGATGTGTTCACTGCGATGCAAGCCACATTTGGTAGCTACTACGTCAATGATTTCAGCCTGTATGGCCGCACATTCCAGGTCAGTCTGCAGGCTGAGGCGGAGTTCCGTAGCAAGCCCGAGGACTTGTCCCAGGTCTATGTGCGGGCGGCCAGTGGTGAGTTGGTATCGTTGGCCAGCTTGGTCAAGGTCAAACGTATTCTTGGCCCGGATACCTATGCGCGCTTCAATGTTTACCCGGCAGCGAAGATTCTTGGTGGGCCAGCCCCTGGCTACAGCTCTGGCCAGGCCCTGAGTGTAATCCAGGAAGTGGCGGACGAAGTCCTGGGCAGCGATTACAGCATCGGCTGGACCGGTTCGGCTTTCCAAGAGGTCGCGTCCCAGGGTTCCGGTAGCAGTGCCTTTATATTCGGTCTGATCATGGTATTCCTGATCCTCGCGGCGCAGTACGAGCGCTGGACCTTGCCGCTGGCGGTGGTCACGGCGGTGCCGTTTGCGGTGTTCGGCGCGATCCTCGCGGTATGGTTGCGCGGTATTGAGAACGATCTGTACTTCCAGGTCGGCCTGCTCACCCTGATCGGCTTGGCGGCGAAGAACGCCATCCTGATCGTCGAGTTCGCCGTGCTCAACCGACACAATGGCATGGGCATCTTCGAATCGGCGCTGGAGGCTTCGCGCCTGCGTTTCCGTCCGATCATCATGACGTCGCTGGCCTTTATCCTCGGCGTTGTACCGCTGGCAATCAGCTCCGGCGCAGGCTCGGCCAGCCGTCACTCGATCGGTACCGGGGTGATTGGCGGCATGCTGGCAGCCACCTTCCTGGCGATCTTCCTGATCCCGATGTTCTACCTGCTGGTGGAGTCGCTGGCGGAGAAAATCGGCAAAGGCCGGAAAAAGGCCGAAACGCCGGTTTAATCCTACGCGCCGAGAAAGGGCGGCAGACCTTAGCCCGGATGCAATCCGGGAGCGGTCTGTAAGGATGTGAATGGTCTAGACGTGCTCTGGGCCATTCACGACTGCCCTATCTGCCCTTACTTTCCTGTGGATACCCATGCCGTTACGTCTTTTGTTGATTCTCGGGGCGCTTAGCGCATTCGGGCCGCTGGCCATTGACTTCTATTTGCCGAGTTTCCCGACCCTGGCACGCGTCTTTGCTACCGACGTTGAGCATGTGCAGTTATCGCTCGCCGCCTATTTTGTCGGCCTGGCCATGGGTCAGCTGGCGTACGGCCCGCTGGCTGACCGTTTCGGTAGGCGTAAACCGTTATTGGTCGGGGTGGCGCTGTTCAGCGTGGCGTCGCTGGCGTGTGCGCTGGCGCCGAGTTTGGAGTGGCTAATTGCCGCGCGCTTTGTCCAGGCATTGGGCGGCTGTGCCGGGATGGTGGTATCGCGGGCGGTGGTGCGGGATTTGTGCGATCCAATTAACTCGGCCAAGGTGTTTTCCCAGTTGATGTTGGTGATGGGCTTGGCGCCGATTCTCGCGCCGCTGGCCGGTGGCCTGCTGCTCAGCACGCTGGGTTGGCCGTCGATCTTTATCTGCCTGACGCTGTTTAGCTTTATCTGCCTGCTGGCAGTGGCTAAGTGGTTGCCGGAAACCCTGACCAAGGACGTTCCACCAGCGCCTCTGCGCGGCGCGATAGGTGAGTACAAGCGACTGTTCGCCAACTTGCCGTTTCTCGGTTATGCGCTGACGGGCGGTTTTGCTGTTGCCGGAATGTTTGCCTACATCGCCGGTTCGCCGTTCGTGTTTATCGAGCTGTATGGCATACCTGTCGAGCACTACGGCTTGTTGTTCGGCAGCAATGCCCTCGGCTTTATTGCGGTGGCGCAGCTAAATGCCTGGTTGGTGGCGCGGCATGGGCCGGCTTATTGGCTAGGTAAAACGGTATGGTTCTACCTGGCTTGCGGCCTGGCTCTGTTAATGGTGGCGCTGGCAGAACCGCAGGCCTTGTGGCCATTGCTGATTCCACTGTTTGGCTGCATTGCCTGCTTAGGTATTTTGCTGCCCAACGCTTCGGCCTGTGCCATGGCCGGGCAAGGCCGGCATGCTGGCAGCGCCTCGGCGTTGCTCGGTAGTCTGCAGTTTGTTATCGCCGCCAGTGCCGCTGCCATGGTGGGCGTGCTGCATGACGGCAGTGCATGGCCGGTTGCGGTGGTGATTTTTGCCTGCGGGCTATTGGCCGTAGGGTTTTCCCTGTTTACCCGCTGGGCCGAGCGCAGTCCGAGCCACGTACAGGGTTAACTTGCGACGCGCTGTTGCTCTGCGGGTAAGGCATGCGGTGCGTTTAGGCGGGCTTGCAGGGTCATGACAAACTGGCGGGCTTCTGGCTCGCTGCGGAAGGTGACAGTCTGCTTACCCAGGCGCACTTGCCAGCCGCGACCTGCGGCGGTGTTTACGGGTTGGATCATGACGTTCATGGACGTATCTCCTCTGCAAGAGCACGCAGTCTAGTTGCTAGATATGAACATTCATTGACTTGAAACAAATTCGAGTATGACTGACACACCGTCGGTCAGATCAGTCCATCGTGGTGGCGCTTAACTGCACCGCCAGTCCCGCCAGGCGAGTGAACTCGGTCACCAGGGCAATATCGGCAGTGCTCGGCCGGGCGGACTGCAAGTAGTAGATACCGAAGGTGCCCAGCACCTGGCCGCTATCATCCTTGAATGGCAGTGACCAGCAGGCATGCAGGCCTGCAGCCAGAGCGACGGCCTGGTAATCACGCCAATAGGGGTGCTGGCTGAGGTCTTCGGCGATTACCAGTTCGCCACTCACGGCGGCATGTCCGCATGAGCCAACTTCCAGCTCCGCCTGAATCCCATCGATGGCTTGGCAATACGCTTTCGGCAGGCTGGGTGCTGCGCCAATATGCAGACGCTGATGCTCATCGAGCAGCATGATCGATACACGCATTTGTGGTTGCAGATTTTCCAGGCGCTGGGTGATGCCAGCGAGAATGCTGCGCAGCGGGTGCAGCCCCAGCAGTTCATCGAGTACCGCATTACGCGCCTGTTGCAGTTGTTGGGTCTGATGGCGCTCATGGACATCACGCAGGCTGCCGCTTAGGCCTTGTTCCAGCGCACTGAAATTGAACTGCAACTCAACCCGGCGAGCCAGACCGCTGCGGGTCAGTAGCTGACATTCCAGGCGCAAATTATCCAGATTGCCGCTGAGCAACTCTTGCAGCTTTTGGCTCAGCGGGGGCTGGCCCAGTTCGGGCATAAAACGCTGTAACGGGCTGCCCAGGCTTTGGTGAATAGGGTAACCACTGATCTGCTCCCAGGCTGGATTGAGAAAGGTCAGTTGACCGGTGGCATTGGTGATAAAGACCGCATCACCCAAATGTTCGACCAGCGAGCGGTAGCGGTACTCGCTGACCTGCAGTTCGCCGTCGGTTTTCTTATGCTCAGTGAGGTCGATGTCGACGCAATACAGTTCGAGTTGGTCAAGGCTGTTGCGCAGCATTAAGTGGCTGGAATAGACCCATACCAGGCTGCCGTCTTGGTGTTGTAGCTGAACTTCTGCGGCGGGGATCGGCGGGCCGCCGATCTGCCATAAGTTGATCGCGCTAACCACTGAACCGCGCGCCTGCGGCGGTACGATCAGCTCTTCTAAGCGACGCCCCATCGCCTCATGCACGGCATAGCCATAGAGCTGGGTGCTGGCCTTATTCCAGTAAATGACCCGGCGTTCGCGGTCGTAGCCCTGTACTGCAATACGCGGCGTTTGCTCGAACAATTGGCGAAAGCGTTGCTCACTCTCGCGCAGGGCGCTTTCGTCGCGTTTCTGCAGGCTGATGTCCTGCACGGTGCCGAGAATTTTGCCGTCTTCATTGAGTTCTCCGCGCAGCATCAGCCAAGTAGCTTTCTGCTGTTGAGGTTGAAGCAGGCGGGTGCTGACTAAGAGCGTTGTATTGTCCTCGATCAAGGCCAACAGTGCGCGCTGTACGCTCGCCCGTTCGGCGGGATGAAACCAACTGAGCAACTGTTCAAGGGTCGAGGGTTGGCCGTCATAATCACAGCCTAATAGGCTCAGTGCCTCCTCGCTCCAATGGAAGCCACGGCTGTACTCCCAGCTACCAAGGGCGGCATTGCGTTGGGTTTGTTGCAACACTTTGCTGTTATGGGTGAGCTCATCGAGCAGTTGGCGTTGTGCCCGGCGGTCACGCCAGCTGACCAATAAAATCAGCCCTGTACTGAGCAGAACAAACAGCAGGGCTTTGCCTGTTTGCAGTGCGTACGCCAGTTCGCTGCTGCTAATCAGTTTGTGCAGCAGGTAGTCGCTGCCGAAAATCCACAGGCTACTGAACAGTAGATATATCCCGGCTATTCGCAGCGGGCCTTCAAGGTTGGGTCGCATCCCTTACCGCCAATGGTTGGCTAGGTCAAAAATCGTATGGGTTGTTGCCAGTGATACAGCACAAGGTAATGACCTGATTCTAGCCGAGACTCAGTGAAATGCAGGGTGCAATAAAAGCCTGCCCAGCTCGCACGGATGGCGAGCCGGGCTCTTCTTAGAACCCTTCGAGGACGATCTTACCCTTGGCGGTGCCGCTTTCCAGCAGGCCGTGGGCGCGGCGCAGATTGGCGGCATTGATACTGCCAAAGTGCTCGCCGAGGGTGGTTTTCAGGGTGCCGGCATCGACCAGTTCGGCTACGCGCTCCAGCAGTCGGTGCTGCTCGATCATGTCTGCTGTTTCGAACAATGAGCGGGTGAACATCAGCTCCCAGTGCAACGACAGACTTTTGCCCTTAAGTTGCATGATGTCCAGAGGGGTTTCTGGGTCATCGATCAGCGCTAAGCGGCCTTGTGGTGCCAATGCTTTGACCAGTTGTTCGAAGTGTTTATCGGTCTGGGTCAGGCTGGCAACGTGGGTAACCTGGTCGATGCCGATGCGCTGGAGTTCTTCGCTCAGTGGCTGACGGTGGTCGATGACATGGTGAGCGCCCAGCTCGCGCACCCAAGCTTGGGTTTCGGGGCGTGAAGCGGTGCCGATCACGGTCAGCCCGGTGAGCTGACGCGCCAGTTGTACCAAGATCGAACCCACACCCCCGGCCGCGCCGACTATCAGCAGGCTTTGGCCTTGGTCGGCACTGCCTTGACTGATCTGCAGGCGCTCGAACAGCAACTCCCACGCAGTAATTGCCGTCAGCGGCATGGCGGCTGCTTCGGCAAACGCCAGCTTCTCTGGCATATGACCAACGATGCGTTCATCCACCACATGCAGCTCACTGTTGGCGCCAGCACGGTTAATCGCGCCGGCGTAATACACCCGGTCGCCCGGCTGGAACAGTGTGACCTCGCTGCCCACGGCCTTGACGATACCGCTGGCATCCCAGCCGAGCACCTTAGCGGCGCCAGCTTCGGGCGCTACATTGCGGCGGATTTTAGTATCCACCGGGTTGACCGAAATGGCCCTCACCTCGACCAGCAGGTCGCGTGGACCGGGTGTTGGTTCGGCTAATTGCACATCTTGCAGCGCATCGGCGTGATCGATTGGCAGGGACTGGTAATAGGCGACGGCTTTCATGTGAACGGCTCCTTAAATAATGCGGTGCATAAGTTGATGATCGACCGATTCCAGCAAGCTGCCGCAGGTTTCGACGAAGTGCTTGAAATGCGCGGTCTGCTGGTGAGCGCTAAGGGCTTCGGCGTCCTGCCACTGTTCAACCATGATGAAGCGGTTGGCCTGCTCCTGATGGCTGTGCAGGTTGTATTGCAGGCAACCGGCTTCGGCCTGGCTGAGTGGTACGAGCTGACGCAGGCTGGACTCAACAGCCTCCGCGTAGCCGGGCAGGGCGGTGAGGGTGGCAATAAGGGTGATTGGGCTCGACATACGTGGGCTCCGGTTCAAGAAGTGGCCATGCTCGGTTATTTGATTGACGAGAAAAACAGCCTGCAACTAGAGTCTCTTTCAATATTATTTTGATAATGAGCTGCCATGCTGCGCTTTGATGACCTGCAGTTGTTTGTGCGTACGGCCGAGCTGGGTAATCTCTCGGCGGCTGCGCGACACCTGGATATTTCCCCGGCGGTGGCCAGTGCTGGATTAAAGCGCCTTGAACTGCAACTGCAGGTGCGCCTGTTCAGCCGCTCGACCCGCAGCCTAAGGCTGACGCCTGAGGGGGAGTTATTTCTCGGCCACGCGCGTTTGGCCTTGCAGAGCTTGGAGGATGGCCGCCAGCAACTGGCGGGTAGCAAGGTCGGTATCAGCGGCCTGCTGCAGTTATCAGCGCCCTCGGATTTCGGTCGTAACACACTATTGCCTTGGCTGGATGAGTTTCAGCAGGTGCATCCACAGTTGCAATTACGCCTTTTGCTTGGCGATCGGGTCGCAGACCTGTTTCGCGAGCCGGTAGATATTGCCCTGCGCTATGGCGCCCCTGAGGACTCCAGCCTAGTTGCCTTGCCGGTGGCCGCCGCAAACCGGCGTGTGCTGTGTGCCGCGCCTGACTACCTGCAGCGCCACACCGCCCCAGAAACGATAGAGGCCCTAGCTGAGCATAATTGTCTGCTGTATATGCTGGCTGGGCGGGGGCATGACCGCTGGAGCTTCAGTGATGGCAAACGCGAACAGCACATCAGCGTTAAGGGTGATCGGGTTAGTGACGATGCCGACGTGGTGCGGCGCTGGGCCGTGAGTGGTGCAGGATTGGTTTATAAATCCTGGCTGGATGTCGCCGGTGATGTGCGGGCCGGGCGGCTTAAGGTATTGCTGCCTGAGTGGCGCGGCGAACCTGCACCGCTCAACCTGATTTGCGCGCACCGTGCGCAACTGAGCAAGCCGGTGTTGTTACTGCGCGAGTTTGTCCAGACACGCTGCACTGAGTTGCTGGCGCATGCGCCATGGCCGCATTAGTATTCTCATCAACGTACTGCGGCAATCAACCGCAGCGGTGCAGCGCGAACTGCGCGTGAGAGCAATGCTAGAGTCACGGCCCATGAAATTGACCCGTACTGATCGTCGCTTGCTGGCTTGGATGCTGTATTTCAGCGTCCTGTTCAGTGCGTTCGCCTGCAGTATTGGTCACGGGAAAATGGCTGGTTTGCAACTCAGTGGTCTGAGCAGCCAGTACTGTTCATTCGAGGGTAACTTCGGTGCCGGCGCGGACCTGGACGGTTCCTCTGTGGTGGCGCCTAATCCTGCTACGGGTAGTGGTTGTAGCCTCGCCAGTTTGTTCAGTGCGATTATTCTGGCGGCCTTCTTTGGCGTACTGGGCTTACTGGTGGCCAGCCGTGCGCCGTTACTTGTAACCTTCTTCATTCCCCGGCCTGTCCGCCACCTCTGGCCTTCAGCCAACCCCCGCGCATCCCCTTCGATCTGTTAGCCACCGGGTGCTACGCCCCGGGTATTTGCATGGTTGTTCGGCACGGTCTTTCGTGCAGCAACGTTATTGCTGAGCTATCGGATTCGACTTATGAACCAACACGCCTCTTCATTTTGTAGCGCTGCATGGCGCCGGCCTTTCTATGCGCGGCTGTTGGTGATTACGTTTAGCCAGTGAATTTACGGTGGCGGGATTAGCCCGCGCCAAGTCATCGCCTAACAACGTACGTTTGGACACTCAGTCCATTCCAGGAGGAACACCATGTTTCTAAAGAAGCCCCTACTAATTGCTGCTTTGCTCAGCCCGAGCCTGTTTGTCAGCGCCCATGAGTACAGCGTTGGTGAACTGCACATCGAGCACCCCTGGTCGCGTGAAATGCCACCGGTAGCGCCTACGGCGGCGGCCTATTTCGTGGTGCACAACAAGGGCGGCGAAGCCGACCGCTTGCTCAGCGTGAGCACGCCGCACGCCGCCAAAGCCGAACTGCATGAGCACCTGCATGCCGATGGCGTGATGAAAATGCAGCAGGTACAGAGCGTGATGATTCCTGCCGGCGGTGAAGTGCAATTCGCGCCCATGGGCTACCACGTGATGATGTTTAACCTGCAGCAGCAGGCCAAGGAGGGTGAGCGCTTTCCGCTGACCCTGACTTTCGAGAAGGCCGGCCAGGTAGAAGTGGAGATAGCCGTACATAAGAACGCGCCTGCCAGTGAGTCGGTGCAGGGTGAAGGGCACGCGCACTAAACGCCGCCGCAAACCCCGCTGTGCTGCAGTGGGACTGCCTTGTGATGTTCTCGCGTATTGATGTGTATCCGCCATGCAGTTAAGGCACTTAAGCATAATTGCCGCAGGATTCTAGAGTCGCCGTGATGCCCTGTAACAATCCCCGTTCAGCCCAGCATTGGGCAGCGTGCCTGGCCTTGTTCGCCATGCTGTTGCTCAGTGTCGGGCCGTTGTGGTCACAGCTCAGCCAGCCTGACGAGCCGGCCTGGCTGACTGAGCTAGCCTGTGGCGAACACAGTGGTGACAGCACGCTGAATCATGAGGCGCTGTGGGCCAAGTGCGGCTATTGCACCTTGCTGCTGCACAGTCCTGCCACCGGTTGCGCCAGTCCGTCGCTGGCGGTTGCCAATCCCGCACCGACGGATAGGCATCTTGCACCGGTGCGCAGCGGTGTTGCCCGCGCGGCCATATTCCCCGGTTCGCGCAGCCGCGCCCCGCCTGCTTACTCCTGATCGCCATTGCCCTTGTTATGCCTGCCTGCGCTGTTGAATAGCGCTGATCTGGCTGGTTTTGTCTCGATTTTGGAATAAATATGCTTACTCGCTCGCTGTCTGCCCCCTTTCGTTTGGCGCCGCTGTGTGCCGGTTTACTGCTGGTCGCTCAGGCCCATGCTGCACAAACCACCGCGTCATCGGTGTTGCCACTGCCGCTTATGGTCGTCACGGGCGTGGCCCAACATTCTCCGGTGATGGTGGTGACAGATCCCAAACAGCCGCGTCAGCCGGTGCCTGCTGCCGATGGTGCGGATTTTTTGAAAACCATTCCCGGGTTTAACACCATCCGCAACGGTGGTGCCAACGCTGATCCTTTGTTTCGCGGCATGTTCGGTTCGCGCCTGAATATCCTCAGTGATGGCGGCGTGCTGCTCGGTGCCTGCCCCAATCGCATGGATGCGCCAACCTCCTACCTATCGCCGGAGAACTTCGACCGTCTGACGGTGATCAAGGGGCCACAATCGGTGCTCTGGGGCCCGGGCGCCTCGGCGGCGACGATTCTCTTTGAGCGTGACACACCGCGTTTTGCAACCCTCGGTGGGCGTGTGGATGGCAGCGTATTAGCCGGCTCCAATGGCCGTTTTGATCGTCGTCTGGATGCGACGGCGGGCGGCAGTCAGGGCTATGTCCGCGTGCTCGGCAACAGCGCACAGGCCGATGATTATGAGGACGGCAATGGCGACAGCGTGCCCTCGCGTTGGCAGAAATGGAACAGTGATGTACTGCTCGGTTGGACGCCGAATGACGACACCCTGATCGAACTCAGCGCCGGCCGAGGTGATGGTGAAGCGCGTTATGCCGGGCGCGGCATGGATGGCAGCCAGTTCCTGCGTGAAAACCTCGGCCTGCGCGTGCGGCTGGAAAATCTTGGCGAGGTGTTCCGAGGCCTCGAAGGGCAGGTGTATTACAACTACGCCGACCACGTGATGGACAACTTCAGCCTGCGCAGCCTAAATCCGCAGGACGTTATGGCCATGATGCGCAACCCCATGGCCAGTAATGTTGATCGTCGCACCTTGGGCGGTCGTTTGGTGGGCACGTGGACCTGGCAGGCGGTCGAGCTTAAGGCTGGCGTTGATGCCCAACGCAACGAACACCGCAAGCGCGCCTCCACATTTATGATGGGGCGTTATACCGACTACGACCAATTCAACTGGGATAAAGATGCTGAGTTTCACAACTACGGCCTGTTCGGTGAATTGACCTGGCAGGTCAGCGAGCGTGAGCGCTGGGTCACCGGCGCACGCCTGGACCGTGCCTCGGTCAAGGATTACCGGCAAACCCTCGGCAGCGGCATGACCTTGCGTGCCAACCCCACGGCCGATGAAACCCGCAGTGACACGCTGCCCAGCGGTTTTGTGCGTTACGAGCAGGACCTGCAACGTCTGCCGGCCACCTGGTATGCGGGCCTTGGCCACACCCAGCGCTTCCCCGACTATTGGGAGTTGTTCTCCGCCAGCCCCGGGCCAATTGGTTTCGTGCAACCGATGGAAAATCTAGAGCCCGAGAAAACCACCCAGCTGGATATCGGTATCAACTACCGCCGCGCAAAACTCGAAGCCTGGGCCTCGGTCTATGCCGGGCAAGTGCGTGATTACATCCTGTTCAGCTACGGACCAGGGATGATGCCGGGGCATGTGCGTTCGCAAGCCAGCAATATCGACGCGCGGATCATGGGGGGCGAGCTGGGCATGAGTTATCGCCTGGACAGCAACTGGAAAACCGATACCAGCCTCGCCTATGCCTGGGGCAAGAACAGCTCCGATGATCGCCCGCTGGGGCAAACGCCGCCGCTGGAAGCACGTTTGGGCTTGGCTTATGAGCGCAGTGATTGGAGCGCTGGCGCTCTATGGCGTGTGGTCGCGGCGCAGAACCGGGTGGATGAGGGCAAGGGCAACGTGGTCGGCAAAGACTTCGATACAAGCAGCGGTTTTGCCGTGTTCTCGCTCAATGCCGCCTACCGCCTGACACCCGAGGTCAAGCTCAGCGCCGGCGTGGATAACCTGTTCGACAAGGCTTACAGCGAGCACCTGAACCTGGCCGGTAATGCCGGGTTCGGCTTTTCCGCGGATGACCCGCAAGCCTTTAACGAACCGGGCCGCACGCTGTGGACCAAGGTGGACTTTAGCTTCTGATCTTGATGTGTGCGCCGCCCGGCAGCGGGCGGCGCCGCTTCGTTGTGCGAACCGCACGGGCCGCTCTGTCCTGTACAGCCGTGGCCCGTGCGGTTTTTTCTGGGCCAGGGAAAAGATTTGCAGGGCTTAAGCAGTCTTTAAGCTTCGCCGAGCACTGTGTGTACGCAGACGTTAATCCACTCTCTCGAAAGGAACATCTCATGCGCAAATTACTCCTGCTGTCCCTGGTGCTTGCCAGCCCGTTGACCTTCGCTGCGACCCAGTGCACCACCGCTGATAAAGCGCAGTGGCAGGATCAGGACGCGTTCCAGGCTGACCTCAAGGCCCAAGGTTACGAGATCAAGAAGTTCAAAGTGACCAGCGGCAACTGCTACGAAATCTACGGCTTCAACAAAGACGGCCAGAAGGTTGAAATCTACTTCGATCCGGTCACCGGCAAGGTCATCAAAGGTGGCGTTGAAGGCTAATGAACACACCGACCCTACGCCTGTGGGACCCCGTCGTCAGGCTGTTTCATTGGTCCTTGGCGGGCGCTTTTCTGGCGAATTACTTCTTCACCGAAGAGGGTGAAAACTGGCACCGCTGGTTAGGTTATTACGCTGTAGCCTGGCTAGCGATTCGTCTGGTGTGGGGTTTTGTGGGGTCACCGGCAGCGCGTTGGGCAGACTTTTGGCCGACCCGTGCACGGTTGGCTGAGCACATACGGGCACTCGTTAGTGGCCGTGATTACCACCGCATGGGGCATTCCCCACTCGGTGGCCTGGTCATGATTGGCATGATGCTGTTGATGCTCGGCCTGGGCGTGACCGGCTTCCTGATGGAGGAGGTCGATTACTTCTGGGGTGCCGATCTACCGCTGGAAATTCATGAATTCTGTGCCAATGCGCTGATGGCCCTGGTGGGCCTGCATATCGCGGCGGCGCTGTTTGAAAGCTATCGGCTGAAGGAAAACCTGCCGTTGTCGATGGTGACGGGCAAGCGCTGCAAGCTTGATCCGTAAGTTACCGAATATGCTCGGCAGTACCGTATAAAAAATAGCCCGGCGAATGCCGGGCTATTTTTTTGCCATACGTGCCTTAAACCAGGCGCGCATCCAGGCTGTTCTGCGCCAGGCGCTTGGCCTGTTCCTGAGTCATGCCCAGGCTTGCATGCAGCGCAGCAAAGTTCTCGGTGACGTAGCCGCCGAAGTAGGCCGGGTCGTCCGAGTTCACCGTAACCTTCACCCCGCGTTCGAGCATCTGCAGAATGTTGTGTTGGCGCATGTCGTCGAACACGCAGAGTTTGGTGTTGGACAGCGGGCACACGGTCAGCGGGATCTGCTCATCGATGATGCGCTGCATCAGCCGCTCATCCTCAATGGCGCGTACACCGTGGTCGATGCGCTGAATTTTCAGCAGGTCCAGGGCTTCCCAGATGTACTCGGGTGGGCCTTCTTCGCCGGCGTGAGCCACGGTCAGGTAACCCTCGCTGCGCGCTTTGTCGAATACCCGCTGGAACTTGCTCGGCGGATGGCCCATCTCCGAGCTGTCCAGGCCGACGGCGATAAACGCATCGCGGAATGGCACGGCCTGCTCCAGGGTTTTGAACGCTTCTTCCTCGGACAGATGCCGCAAAAAGCTCAAGATCAAGCCGTGGCTGATGCCCAGTTGTTTCTCGCCATCCACCAGCGCCTGCTTGATGCCGCGCAGCACCACTTCAAAGGGTATGCCCCGGTCGGTGTGGGTCTGTGGGTCGAAGAACGGCTCGGTATGGATAACGTTCTGTTCCTTGCACTTGAGCAGGTAGGCCCAGGTCAGGTCGTAGAAGTCCTGCTCGTGACGCAATACGTTGGCGCCCGCATAGTAGAGGTCGAGAAACTCCTGCAGGTTATTGAACGCGTAGGCACTGCGCAGCGCTTCGACGTCGTTCCAGGGCAGGGCGATTTTGTTGCGCTCGGCCAGGGCAAACAGCAGCTCGGGTTCGAGTGAACCTTCCAAGTGCAGATGCAATTCGGCTTTGGGCAGGGCGTTGAGCCAGTCGTACATGGTCAGTTCTCGTTATCAGGCGTAATCGCGGACAAGTTTAACCGCTTGGTCAGATTTCGCCGAATCGGCCTATGTAGGGTGGACATCGCTTTTTATGTCCACCAAGCGGGCTGCGTGGCACCGCAGTCGGTGGATGGAAAAAGCGTCATCCACCCTACAGGCTACGGGAAGCCTCAGCTATCAACCCTGCTGTTCTTCCCGTCGATACGCATAGGTGTCGGCAAAGCGCGACAGCAGGTACTCGGCGCTGGTTACGGACGGATACTTGGGCAGGTTGGCGGCGTCCGAGCAGTTGGGTAGGCAGCTGATTTCTGTGTCTGGGTGGGGCTCGGCGAAAAATGGCATGGAGTAGCGGTCCACGCCTAGCGGGCTGATCACCCGGTGCGGGGTCGAGGTATAACGGTCGTTGCTCCAGCGCGCGAGCATGTCGCCGATATTGACCACAAAGCTGCCGGCAATCGGTGGTGCATCAATCCAGTCGCCGTCGCGGGCGCGCACCTGCAAACCACCGGCGTCGTCTTGATAGAGCAGGGTAATACAGCCGTAATCAGTGTGTTCCCCGGCGCCTTGCTGCTCAGTGCTGCTGCCCGTGTGGCGCGGCGGGTAGTGAATCATGCGCAGCACGCTGATGGGCTCATGAAAGCGCGTGTCAAAGAAGTCGCGGTCGATATTCAGGGCCAAGGTCATGGCGCGTAGCAGGGTGTTGGCCAGCGCTTGCATATCGCTGTAGTGCTGCTCCATCAGTTCTTCCCAGCCGGGCAGCTGTGGGTGACGGTTAGACCCGCGCAGCGGTTTGCCGGCCAGTACCTCAGGGTGCTCGGCGGGCATATGGAAACCCATGTCGAAGGTTTCCTTCAGGTCGCTCGGCTTGCTTGGGTCCAGTTGCTCAGTGGCAATCGCCCCGTAGCCGCGATGGTGGGCGGTCTGGGTGATGTCGATCTTGAGCTTTTCTGCGGCCGGCAGGGCGAAGAAGGTTTTGGCGGCAGTCAGCAGCTCGTTGATACGTGCCGGGCTGATGGGGTGCCCGGTGATGTAGAAGAAGCCCCACTCGCGGCAAGCGCGGTCGATCTGTTCGGCCACAGCAGGCCAAGCGGATTCGTCGGTATTGTAGAGGGGAGCGATGTCGATAATCGGTAGGCTGTGCATAGAGGCTCCGGGTGGGGGCATGCTGCGAGTCTTCTCGTACCCAGGGCAGCGAAAAAGGACGATGCCCAGTTAAGGCATCACCCCTCTGATGCGGTTCTACTCCGAGGCAGGGACGGCATCGGTGATTGCTGAAAACTATCGCCGCTAAAGCGGATCGCCGCCCGGCCGCTCCCACACGGTGGGAGCGGCGTTAGCCGCGATTTCCAGCTTACTTCGGCAGTTCAGCCTTTACGTTTTCCACGTAGTAGTTCATCGAAGCCAACTCGGCGTTGGTCGCCGCAACACCAGCCGGAATCTTTTCTACGCCGCTCTGATCCTTGATCGGCCCGGTGAACGGGTGGAAGGCACCGCTCTTGATGTCCGCAATGATCTGCTCGGCCTCAGCTTTAACGTCAGCCGGTACCAGGTCGCTGATCGGCAAGCGGATAGTGTCTTCAGCCAGACCACCCCAGAAATCCTGAGACTTCCAGGTGCCGTCGATCACCGCTTGAGTTGATTTGACGTAGTGCGGGCCCCAGTCGTTAACGATCGAGGTGAGCACGGCTTTTGGCCCGAAGTGCGCCATGTCCGAGGCGTAGCCCACCGAGTAGACGCCGCGACGCTCGGCCGTCTGGATCGGTGCTGGGCTGTCGGTGTGCTGGAACACCACGTCCACGCCTTGGTCGATCAGCGCGTTAGCCGCGTCTGATTCTTTACCCGGATCGAACCAGGAGTTGACCCACACCACTTTGATTTCGCTGCCTGGGTTGTACTTGTCCAGTGCCAGCTGAATGGCGTTGATGTCGCGGATTACTTCCGGGATCGGGAAGGAGGCGACGTAACCGATTTTCTTGGTTTTGGTCATCTTCGCCGCGAGGAAGCCGCCAACATAACGGCCTTCATAAGAGCGCGACAGGTAGGTGGCAGTGTTCTTGTCCTGCTTGTAGCCGGTGGCGTGTTCGAAGGTGACGTTGGGGAACTGCTTGGCCACTTTCAGCGTTGGGTTCATGTAGCCGAAGGAGGTGGTGAAGATCAGATCAAAGCCACCCTTGGCCATGTTGCGGATAACGCGCTCGGCGTCTGCGCCTTCTGGCACGTTTTCCACGTAGCTGGTTTCGACCTTGTCGCCGAGTTCCTTGATCACCGCTTGGCGACCCTGCTCATGCTGGTAAGTCCAGCCATGGTCGCCAATTGGGCCGATATAGACAAAGCCAACCTTCAAAGGGTCAGCGGCGGATGCGCCCAAGGTGGCGCTAAAACCAAGGGCGGCAACGAGGGCGCGCAGCAGCGGTTTTTTGCTCTTCTTCTGCATGGTCAATGAAACTCCAGTGTGTGTTGGGATGGCCGGTTAAACAGCTACAGGTTGGATTGCAAAAAGCTGACCAACTGGACAATTAGGGCGTAATGCCGCGGTATTACGCAGAACCCCGCCGGAGCGGGGTTCTGCGGTGGTGCTGTGCTGGTGCGTAAGGTGCAGGTCGTGCTGCCTGCTGGTGCGTAGGCGTGGATCAGTGCCCAGGCTGCCAGGGCTTGCCTAGCGAGACAGGGGCGAACAGACGGGTTTTGATCGCGTCGCGCGAGAGCAGTACCAGCACCAGAATCGTCGCGACATACGGCAGCATCGCCAGCAGGTTGGACGGGATCGACAGGCCGATACCCTGGGCGACCAAATGGATGATGCTGGCCAGGCCGAACAGGTAGGCGCCGAGCAATACACGCAGTACCCGCCAGCTGGCGAACACCACCAGGGCGAGGGCGATCCAGCCGCGTCCGGCGGTCATGTTCTCTGCCCACATCGGTGTGTAAGCCAGCGACAGATAGCCGCCCGCCAAACCGGCCATCGCTCCGCCGAACAGCACGGCCAGGGTGCGTACGCGCAGCACCGGCAGGCCCATGGCACTGGCCGCATCGGGGTTTTCGCCAACGGCCTGGATGATCAGGCCGATGCGGCTTTTCAGTATCACCCAGGCTACTAGGCCGAACAGGGCGAAGGACAGGTACACCAGCACATCCTGGTCGAACAGCATGCGCCCGATCAGCGGAATCTCGCTAAGCAGCGGAATGGCGATTGGCTCGAAACCGGCCAATGGTTTGCCGACCCAGGCCGCGCCAACAAAGGTCGACAGGCCGACGCCAAAAATAGTCAAGGCCAGCCCGGTGGCGACCTGATTAGCGTTAAAACCCAAGGCGACGGCGGCGAACAGCATCGATAGCAACATGCCGGCACTCATCGCCAGCAGCACGCCGAGCCACAGGTTGCCGGTGGACAGGGCGACGATAAAGCCGATCACCGCGCCAAACAGCATCATGCCTTCCTGGCCGAGGTTGAGTACGCCGCTCTTCTCGCACACCAGTTCACCCAGCGCCACCAGCAACAGCGGCGTACCGGTGCGCACCATGGCGTAGAAGATATTGCTTAACAGGTCGAGATCCATGGGAGTTCCTATGTGTATGCCTTGTGTAGGAGCGAGCAAGCTCGCCCCTACCGGTTGTTTGTCAGGCCAAGGCCTCGGTGTTGGCTTTAGTTTTGCGCTGCGCCCACTTCAATTTCAGCCTTGGCCGGTAAAGAATCAGCACGTCGCAAGCGAGCAGGAAAAACAGCATCATTCCCTGGAATAGCTGGGTGATGGCTTGGGGCAGGTTCATGGTCATCTGCGCGTTCTCGCCGCCCAGGTACAGCAGCGCCATCAGCAGGCTGGCGAAGACGATACCGAGCGGATTAAGGCGGCCGAGAAAGGCCACAGTAATCGCCGCATAGCCGTAACCCGGTGAGACCTGCGGCACCAGTTGGCCAATCGGCCCGGCCACTTCGCCGACTCCGGCCAGCCCGGCCAGCCCGCCGCTGACCAGCAGGGCGAACCACACCAGGCGCTTTTCGCGAAAGCCGACAAACCCGGCGGCGCGCCGGTCGAGGCCAAGCACCTTGATCTGAAAACCGAGAAAGCTTTTCTGCAGCAGCACCCACACCGCGACCAGCGCCAGCAGGGCGAAGTACAAGCCTGCGTGCAAGCGGCCATCCTCGCTGAGCAGCGGCAGGCGGCTGGCATCGCCGAACATCGCTGACTCCGGGAAGTTGAAGCCTGCCGGGTCCTTCAGTGGGCCGTGCACGAAGAACAGCAGCAGGTTCAGCGCGATGTAATTGAGCATGATGCTGGTGAGGATTTCGTTGGCATTGAACTGCGTGCGCAGCCAGGCGGTCAGGCCGCCCCAGGCTGCGCCGGCCGCCATGCCCGCCAGCACCACCCAGACCAGCGCCCAGCGACTGTCCCAGTCGATGATCTGAATCGCCATGGCGCTGCCGGCCAGTGCGCCAAGCAGCAACTGGCCTTCGGCGCCGATATTCCAGATGCGCGCTTGGTAGGCCACGGCCAAGCCGAGGGCGCAGAGCAGAATCGGCAGGGCTTTGACCAGCAGTTCCGATACGCCGTACCAATCGGCCAGCGGCGCGATCAGCAGGGTGTGCAGGGTTGCCAACGGGTCGTGGCCGAGCAGGGTGAACAGCAGCGCGCCGCTGCACAGGGTTAGCACGGCGGCGAGCAGTGGCGATAACCAGAGCATGGCGCGTGATTGCTGGCCGCGTGGTTCGAGGGATAACAGCATGTGAAACTCCGTCAGCTCAGGCTGGCAGCAGGCGCTGCGAGCGGGCTTGTGATGGGGGGCAGCGCGGCAAATTCGCCGGCCATCCAGCGGCCGACTTCTACTGCTTCGGTTTCTGCGGTAGCGGCCAGGGGCGAGAGCTTGCCGCTGCACAGCGCGCCGATGCGGTCGCTGATCTGGAGCAGCTCGTCGAGGTCTTCGGAAATCACCAGGATCGCTGCGCCGGCATCACGCAAGGCAATCAGCGCGCGGTGAATCGCCGCCGCTGCGCCGACGTCTACGCCCCAGGTGGGGTGCGCTGCAATCAACAGTTTGGGGTTCTGTAGGATTTCGCGGCCGAGGATAAATTTCTGCAGATTGCCGCCGGACAGGCTGCGTGCGGCCGTATCGGCATCCGGCGTTTTCACCGCGAAGCGTTGAATGATCTCATCGGCCAGGGCGCGAACCTTGCCGCGCTGAATCAAACCGTTGCTCAGCAAACCTTGCTGAAAGGCGGTGAGCAGCGCGTTATCGGCCAGGCTCATGTCCGGCACGGCGCCATGGCCCAGGCGCTCGGCCGGTACAAAGGCCAGGCCCAGTTTGCGCCGCGCGTCCGGGTACAGATCGGCAATTGGCTGCGTATCCAGGCTGATGCGTTCACGCTCGTTGCGCGGCAGGCGGGTTTCACCACTGAGTAGGGCCAGCAGTTCGTCCTGACCGTTACCCGCGACCCCGGCGATGCCAACGATCTCGCCGCTGCGCACGTCCAGGCGGATGTGGCTGAGGGTGCAACCAAAGGGGTCAGCATTGCGCCAGCTGAGGTCATCCACCCGCAAACGCGGCAGGCCGCCAGTAACTTTTGGGTAACTGCTTTCCAGGCCTTCGGCGTCGCCAACCATCAGTCGCGCCAGTTCCAGGTCGCTGCATTCTGCTGGCACGCAATGGCCCGACACTTTGCCGCCGCGCAGCACCGTGGCGCTCTGGCACAGCGCGCGCACTTCGCCGAGCTTGTGGCTAATAAACAGAATGCTGCAGCCCTCGGCAGCCAGGCGGCGCAGGGTGACGAACAGCTCGTCGGCCTCCTGCGGGGTGAGTACCGAGGTTGGCTCGTCAAGGATCAGCAGTTTGATGTCTTGCATCAGGCAGCGGACGATCTCCACCCGCTGGCGCTCGCCAATGGACAGGCTGTGGACTAAACGCCCCGGTTCCAGGGCCATGCCGTAACGCAGCGAGACCTCACGAATCTTCGGTTCCAGCTGCTTCGGTGTGCCGGCGCTGGCTCCCATGGCCAGGGCGATGTTCTCCGCGACGGTCAGGGTTTCAAACAGCGAGAAATGCTGGAACACCATGCCCACGCCCAGGCTGCGCGCCATGGCCGGGTCACGCATTTTCAGCGCTTCACCTTGCCAGCAGATTTCGCCGCTGTCAGGTTGGGTAACGCCGTAGATGATCTTCATCAGGGTGCTTTTACCGGCACCGTTTTCGCCGAGCAACGCATGAATCTCGCCGGCGGCGATGGTTAAGTCGATGCGGTCGTTGGCCAGGCAGCCGGGGTAGCGCTTGCTGATACTGCTTAGCTGCAAGCGAGGAGCAGGGGGGGAACTGGACATGGGCAGTGGCTCAGGAATGACAACTGCCCTGGTTAAAGCAAAAAGCTGGCCATGGAGTCAGAAAAGCCGCTTTTTGGAGTGTCCACCATCCGCGTCGCCACACAAATCCTGCGGGCGGCTCCAGCGTGGTGCATGGAGTGGGGTAGTGGTGCGTTTTGGCGCATGGCGGTCAAGGCTGCTCGTACAAAAACGGTCACCTGTGATCACCGCGTCACGCCACAAACTTGTAGGAGCGGGCTTGCCCGCGAACCATCTTCAATTCATCGCACACTCACAACCAGACTGCATCCCATAACGGATAATCGCCAATGCGCTTTACCAGGCCCGCCGTAATGGATTGGCGACGATATAGCGAGCCGCTGATTGCAGATCTTCATTCTGACGCAGTGCACGGTCGTGGTAACCCGGCTGCCAAATTGGGCCGTGTGTGCCGAGGTGCTGATTGATCTGCCGTGCGCTGTTGCTTTTGATACGGCGCATCAGTTCATCCAGAGAGCCTGTCTGCAGCTGGATAAGCCAGTGCAGGTGATCGGGCATTACCACCCATGCCAGAGACGTGACCTGTTGTTGCTCATGGGCTGCGCGTAGTTCAGTGATCAGTAAGCGAGCCAGTCTGAAGTCGCTGAATAGCGGACGGCGCTGCAGTAAGGTGCTGGTCAGCAGGTAAACGCGGTCCGGCTCTGAATAGCGGCCTCGCCGCAGGTTGCAACCATGGGATTTTGTAGGCATTCCATTGCCTCTCGTGGTGTATTCAATATTGATCGCGGGCAAGCCCGCTCCTACAAAATAGTGCAACTACTGCCATCCCGGTAACGCCGCAACCCCTGTAGGAGCGGGCTTGCCCGCGATACTTCGTGAGTAGGCTGCAGGCTCAAGGCGACAATGAAGAAGCTTAGTTTAGGGGATCTAGAGCGGTAGTAACTCAACCCGCCCTCGGCTGATATCCGCCAGCAGCCGCTGCAACTCAGCAAGCCTGGGGGCGGGCACCGCCAGTTGCAGTTCGGCGCCTGTGGCGTCGTAGGTTTCGCTTTCCAGCAGGCAGTCCAATTCGCTCAGGCGCGCCTTGAGCAGCGGCAGTTCGGCGAACAGGCAATGGCAGCGGTAATGCTCGCGCGCGATCAGCTCACGGCGCGGGGCCGTTTGTAGGCATTTGTTGGCGCTGCCGCCGTAGGCGCGGGCGAGGCCGCCGGTGCCGAGCTGGATGCCGCCGTACCAGCGGATCACCAGCACCGCGACCTGATCCATATCTTGCGCTTCGATCGCTGCGAGGATTGGCCGGCCGGCGGTGCCGCCAGGTTCGCCGTCGTCACTGAAGCGATACTGCTGGCCGACCTTCCAGGCCCAGCAGTTATGGCTGGCGCTGGCATCACTGTGCGCGGCGAGAAATGCCTGCGCCTCGGTTGTGCTGGTAACCGGCGCGGCGAGGGCAAGAAAGCGGCTTTTGCGAATCTCCTCGCGGTAGTCGCAAGGGCCGAGCAGGCTGAAGGACATCAGGCGTCTTTGGCGGCTGGCGTCAGGCCAACGCCCTTAAGGATGATGCTGATCAACTGCTCGCTCGCCTCTTCATAATCCGCCTTAACCAAGCGCGAACGCCCAGTCACGCGGCAGATCTGCGAGGCAAAGTCGGCGTAGTGTTGGGTGCTGCTCCAAATCAGGAAAATCAGGTGCGCCGGGTCGACCGGGTCCATCTTGCCGGCGGCGCTCCAGGCGGCGAATACCGCAGCTCGGCCGCGAAACCAGGTCTGGTAGTCCTGGTCGAGCATCTGCGACAGATGCTCGCCGCCGCCGATCACTTCCATCGCATAGATGCGTGAGGCTTTGGGATGGCGGCGCGAGAAGTCCATTTTGGCGCGGATATAGCGCGCAATGGCGGCGGCGGGGTCATCTTCGACGCTTAGGTTGTTGAAGGTGTTGTCCCACAGCTCGAGGATGTTGACCAATACCGCTTGGTAAAGCCCCAGCTTATTGCTGAAGTAATAGTGCAGGTTGGCCTTTGGCAACCCAACATTCTGCGCGATGGTGTTCATGCTGGTGCCTTTGAAGCCGTGCTTCGCGAACTCTTCTTCGGCGGCCTTGATGATGGCATCTTCATTTTTCTGACGAATGCGTCCGGCTGGCTTGGCGTTCGGGTCGGCAATGTGCGCAAGTACTTCAACGGTCATGGGCGGTTCCGCAGTGGTCAGGTTGTCGGACGACAGCACTGATACCCCAGCGTTGCCAGGGTGACAAGCGCAAGGGCTGGAAAAAGCGCTGTATGTTGCGTGTTAGCGTGGTTTTGCACTGTCTTTGTGCATGTGGTGCAGGCGTCAGCACGGTTATTTGGCGTCGCACTTAAACCTCGGCCAGTGCCCCTAAAAAGCTTTCTAGCACCAGGTGCGGGCGCCGCCCTTTGCGGGTCACCGAGGCCAGGCTGACGTCATAGAAGCGGCTGTCGGGCTTGAGTACGCGCAGGCGTCCTTGCTGCACCCAGGCTTGGGCATAATGGTCGGGCAGGTAGCCGATGTAGCGCCCGGTGAGAATCAAAAAGGCCATGCCTTCTCGGTCCGAGGCGCTGGCGGTGCAATTCAGCACCTGATAGTGATTTTGCACTTCGGGCGGCAGGCGGAAGGTGGGTGCAATGGCTTCCTGAGCGTTCAGCCGGGTGTCTTCAAGCTGCTGATCATCGACATAAAACAGCGGGTGGCCAACCGCGCAGTAGAGCAGCGAGCGCTCGTCATACAACGTCTGGTATTCCAGCCCGGACAGCGCGCCCACCTGCGGCACCACACCAATGTGCAGGCGACCGTCGAGCACACCTTGTTCCACCTCGCTGGGCGGGGTCATGCGGATATGAATGCGTACATCCGGCCCCTGCGTTTTCAATAGGGCCAGGGCATTGGTGATGCGCATGTGCGGCACGGTGACCAAGTTATCGGTCAGGCCGATATTCAGCTCACCGCGCAGGTGCTGGTGCAGGCCATTGACCTCAGTGCGAAAGCTTTCCAGCGCCGCCAGCAGTTGCTGGGTGCTCTGGTACACCTCGCGGCCCTCCTCGGTCAGGGCAAAGCCGGCGCGGCCGCGTTGGCACAGGCGCAAACCCAGGCGCTGTTCGAGGTCGCTCATTTGTTGGCTGATCGCCGAGCGGCCGATGCCCAAAGCGCTTTCCGCCGCGGAAAAACCGCCGCACTCCACCACGCTGCGAAACAGCTTGAGCAGGCGAATATCAAAATCACTGACCTGGGCCAGCGGATCGGGGCGGCGGGTGCTCATGGGTGGTTACTCATTGTTTAGTGGATGGTTAACTAAAGATAAGAAGAGTCGTGTTTTCCTGACTCTAAGCCCGTGGCACCTTTGCTGGCAACAGATTCGCTTTTCCCAGCTCCTAGATCGCTCAGCCGCCTATACGCGAGGCCACCATGACCATGTTGCAGACCGAAGTCCCGTCCCTGGCCAGTCAGCTAAAACTGGATGCGCATTGGATGCCGTTTTCGGCTAACCGCAACTTTAAGCGTGACCCACGCCTGATCGTGGGTGCTGACGGTAACCATTTTATCGACGATAAGGGTCGACGCATCTTCGACAGCCTGTCCGGGCTGTGGACCTGCGGCGCTGGGCATAACCGCAAAGAAATCCAAGAGGCCGTGGCCAAGCAACTGGGCACCCTCGATTACGCACCGGGCTTCCAGTACGGCCATCCGCTGTCCTATCAGTTGGCTGAGAAAATCACCGAGCTAACCCCGGCCGGCCTCGACCATGTGTTCTACACCGACTCCGGCTCCGAGTGCGCCGACACCTCAGTGAAGATGGCCAAGGCCTACTGGCGCTTGAAGGGCCAGCCAAGCAAGACCAAATTTATCGGCCGTGCTCGTGGCTACCACGGCGTGAATATCGCCGGCACCTCACTGGGCGGCATCAACGGTAACCGCAAAATGTTCGGCCAAATGATGGACGCCGACCACCTGCCGCACACCCTGCAATCGCACCTGACCTACACCAAAGGCATGGCCGAGACCGGCGGCGTCGAGCTGGCCAATGAACTGCTGAAACTGATTGAACTACACGATGCCTCGAACATTGCCGCCGTGATCGTCGAGCCGATGTCCGGCTCCGCTGGCGTGATCGTACCGCCTGTCGGTTACCTGCAACGTCTGCGCGAGATCTGCACCCAGCACAACATCCTGCTGATTTTCGATGAAGTGATTACTGCTTACGGCCGCTTGGGCAAGTGGACAGGAGCCGAATACTTCGGCGTCACCCCGGACATCATGAACACCGCCAAACAGATCACCAATGGCGCAATTCCTTTGGGCGCCGTGATCGCCTCGAGCGAGATTTACAACACCTTTATGAATCAGGCCATCCCCGAGCACATGATCGAGTTCGGCCACGGCTACACCTATTCCGGTCATCCGGTGGCCTGCGCGGCTGGCCTGGCGACCCTGGAACTGCTCAAGCGTAACCACCTGATCGAGCAATCGGCGGCCCTGGCACCGATCTTTGAAGAAAAACTGCACAGCCTCAAAGGCAGCAAGCACGTTATCGACATCCGCAACTGTGGTTTGGCTGGCGCGCTGCAAATCACCCCGCGTGACGGCGATGCGGTGATCCGTCCGTTCGAGGCGGGGATGAAGCTGTGGAACGCTGGTTTCTACGTGCGCTTCGGCGGCGACACCCTGCAGTTCGGGCCAACCTTCAACACCACACCCGAGCAATTGGACTCCGTGTTCAATGCCGTCGGTGATGTATTGAACGGTTTGGACTGATGAGCCAGCGCAGCCAAGCCGTGTCCACAGTGCAATTGGATAACGAGCAGGTCATCGTCACTGAGTGGCGTTTTGCCCCTGGCACTGAAACCGGTCACCACCATCACCGGTATGACTACGTGGTGGTGCCGATGACCGATGGCACCCTGTTAATGCAAACCGCAGAAGGCGAGAAGCACTCGCAGCTGGTGGCCGGCCAGGCTTACTTTCGCAAGGCTGGCATTGAGCACAATGTGATCAATGCCAGTGACCATGAAGTGGTCTTCGTTGAAACCGAAATCAAATAATTCGTAGCAGTTGCCTTCGCGCAACTACTCAACAGAACAATTACGAGGAGTTTTTATGAGCATCGTTAACCACCTGATCCACGGCGAACTCACCGTCGGCACCGGTCGCACCGCAGACGTGTTCAACCCCTCCACTGGCGAGGTTAGCAAGCAAGTGGCCCTGGCCGACCGCGCCACCATGCAGCAGGCCATCGATTCGGCCAAGAGCGCCTTCCCAGCCTGGCGCAAAACCCCGCCGGCCAAGCGCGCTCAGGTGATGTTTCGCTTCAAGCAGCTGCTCGAAGATCACGAAGCGGCCATCTCCAAGCTGATCAGTGAAGAACACGGTAAAACCTTGGAAGACGCTGCCGGCGAACTTAAGCGCGGCATCGAAAACGTCGAATTCGCCTGTGGCGCCCCGCAAATCCTCAAGGGTGAATACAGCCGCAACGTCGGCCCTAACATCGACGCCTGGAGCGACCTGCAGCCGATTGGCGTGGTCGCCGGCATTACCCCGTTCAACTTCCCGGCCATGGTGCCGCTGTGGATGTACCCGCTGGCCATCGTCTGCGGCAACTGCTTTATCTTGAAGCCGTCCGAGCGTGACCCAAGCTCCACCCTGTACATCGCCCAACTGCTGCAAGAGGCCGGCTTGCCAAAAGGCGTACTCAACGTGGTGCACGGCGATAAAGAAGCCGTGGATGCGCTGATCGAAGCGCCGGAAGTCAAAGCCCTGAGCTTTGTCGGCTCCACGCCAATTGCTGAATACATCTATAGCGAAGGCACCAAGCGCGGTAAGCGCGTACAGGCCCTGGGCGGCGCGAAGAACCACGCCGTGCTGATGCCTGATGCTGATCTGGACAACGCCGTCAGCGCACTGATGGGCGCCGCTTACGGTTCCTGCGGCGAGCGCTGCATGGCCATCTCGGTCGCCGTCTGCGTGGGCGACCAGATTGCCGATGCGCTGATCGAGAAGCTCACGCCGCAGATCAAAGCCCTGAAAATCGGTGCGGGTACCAACTGTGGCCTGGACATGGGCCCACTGGTTACCGCTGCGGCGCGGGACAAGGTCAAAGGCTATATCGACGCCGGTGTCGCCCAAGGCGCACGCCTGGTGGTCGACGGCCGTGATCTGGTGGTTTCTGGCAACGAAAACGGCTACTTCGTCGGTGGCACCCTGTTCGACAAAGTCACCCCGGAAATGACCATCTACACCGATGAAATCTTCGGCCCAGTGCTGTGCATCGTTCGCGTCGGCAGCCTGGAACAAGCCATGCAGCTGATCAACGACCACGAATACGGCAACGGCACCTGCATCTTCACCCGCGACGGCGAAGCGGCCCACCTGTTCTGCGACGAAATCGAAGTCGGCATGGTCGGCGTCAACGTGCCGCTGCCCGTACCGGTTAGCTACCACAGCTTCGGCGGCTGGAAGCGCTCGCTGTTCGGCGACCTGCATGCCTACGGCCCAGACGGTGTGCGCTTCTACACCCGCAAAAAAGCCGTGACCCAGCGCTGGCCGCAGCGCGCCTCGCATGAGGCGGCGCAGTTTGCCTTCCCGAGTAATAACTAAGTAACACCCCAGGGGTTGATCGGATGATCAGCCCCTTTTTTTTGATCTGTATCCATTGTGGGAGGGCCGGGCGGCGTTCCGTTTCAGCCGCGAGCTTTTCGCGACCAATGCCCCGCAAATTGGCCTGAATAAGGCCTTACCCACAGGCGCATTATTCCGTAGGAGCGGCCTTGGCCGCGATCAAAGCCACCACTGAATCGCGGGCAAGCCCGCTCCTACAAAAGCCACACCGTAGGATGGGTTGAGCATCGCGATACCCATCAACAACTGCTTTACGCAACAAACCAGCCGCGCGGGCGCGGCGTTGGTGCAGTGCCCGGCCTGGCCGGTTACGGCACCCCTTGGGTGAGCGGGTTCACGATTAGCGTGACCCGTAAGCCCGCTCTCCCAAGGGCAGCCCACTTCAACTATCTATGAAGAGGACTACCTATGAACAAACCCTTTATTGGCCTACCCCTGTGCCGCTGGCAGCTGACCGACCGTGATATCGGCTGGTTTCATCTGGTGGGCGAGAAGTACATCAGCGCCGTCACCGGCTACGGTGCCTTCCCGCTGATGATCCCGGCCTTTGGTGATGAACTGGACATGGACACCGTGCTCGATAGCGTCAGCGGCATCATGTTCGGCGGCTCACTCTCCAACGTGCACCCCAGCACCTACGGCGACGCTCACCCAGGTTTGGGCCTTGCCGACAAACCGCGCGACGCCACCGTGCTGCGGCTGATGCGCGCCTGCATTGAGCGCGGCATTCCCTTTCTCGGCATCTGCCGGGGCGTGCAGGAAATGAACGTGCTCTACGGCGGCACCTTGCACCGTGAAGTGCATGCCGTCGAAGGCCGTCTCGATCACCGCGAGGTGAAGGATGTACCGGACGACGTGGCCTACGGCCCGATGCACAACGTCACCCTGAGCGAAGGCGGCGTGCTGCACACATTGCTCGGCGAGCGGCAGATCAAGGTCAACTCGCTGCATGGTCAGGGGATTGATCGATTGGGTGAGGGCTTGCAAGTCGAGGCGGTGGCCGAAGATGGGCAGATCGAGGCCGTCAGCGTGATTGGCGCCAAAGCGTTTGCGGTTGGCGTGCAGTGGCATCCCGAGTATCGCTATTGGGAGAAGGCGGATTACAACGCGCTGTTGGCGGCGTTTCATCAGGCGGCGCGGGAGTATCAGGCTAAGAAGGTTGAAAACTGCCGCGAGGCGGCGGTGGCCTGATCCAGGTGATGTACAGAATGGTTGATTGAAACAATAAGGCCCGTCGAGTGACGGGCCTTATTGTGTTTGGTGTTGATGGGTATCGCTGCGCTCAACCCATCCTGCGTATCGTTAATAGAAACTGACTGTTGTCTTTAACTGATCAGCAAAATCATAAATTTCGTCAAGCGTACTGATTGGGTGGCGAGTCTCATTCTTTTCTTGATCGAATATACCAATATATTTTTGCAGTCGATTGAAATGTAAGCGGCAAATTGGCTTGCGATTGTTGTCGTCCAGTAAAACTCCGAAATAACTCTGAGTGTCACGCTGAATGATTCGTTTCGCATCTACAACGGATCGCACAATTGCTTTAACTATGTGATACCCCTCCAGCTCTTCTAAAGTCGTTATGATTTTATCTTCTGCGGACTCGTCAGGCTTTTCGTTGTCCACATCCGTGAGACTCGTCGCTATAGTAGCGTAACTCGGTTGAATTGCTCCGCTCATCGCAGATTTAAGTCGATCATTGATTTGATCATTCAAAAACTGCGCGACTGCCTTTCTGGTTAGTTCAGAAAACTGCTCGCGTACTTTTTGCGTGATCATCCCTTCATAAACGCGAGATGCGAAAAATTTAACGAAATCATCATCTGGTTTGGTGAATTGGAGTGCAATTTCTTTCTTAATTTGACTTACATATTTCAGCTCGCCAGCTGCGCTTACTATCGACTCAACATCGAAAGCCGATTTTGTGAGTTTTACAAGCTCGGGCACAGCGTGTTCATCTATATCCAATAGGTCGAGTTCAAGAAAGGGCTTCTGGTCCATCTTATTTGGAGCGTCAAGGTCCGTAAAGAATTTATAAATTTGACCATTGGTCAATATTGATATTCGAGCATTTGTTACGTGGAAGTAGCGGAATAGTTGTGATGCATGGTTGACGTTCAATGGTTCGCCAATTTTCTTACATTCTATTAATATTTGAATTTCGCCATCTTTTAATATGGCGTAGTCAATTTTCTCACCTTTCTTTGTTCCGATGTCGCAGACAAATTCAGGAGTTACTTCCCTTGGGTCAAATACGTCATAGCCAAGAATAGTGTTTATAAATGGCATGACAAATGCGTTTTTTGTTGCTTCTTCAGTTTTAATTGCACTTGCTTGCTGGCGAATTTTTGCAGAAAGGCTATTCAGTTTTTCGAGAAATTCCATTTTTAGCTCCTTGCTATTGACGCGTTCTTGTTACCTGATTCCGTAGGATGGGTTGAGCGTAGCGATACCCATCAATAATGGCTATCTCAAATCATCACTGCTGCGTTCGCCAACGGCTTCATCGATTTCCTTGCCTCCCGCCCAATTCTCCGGCAATAACCCCGCCCGCACATACCGGTGAAACGACGACCACGGCCAATCGACCACTCGCTGCACATGACCGTGTTTGCGAGGGTTGTGGTGGATGTAATCGACATGGCGGTTGAAATCTGTTTGGTCGCGGATGCGGTGATCCCAATAACGACGCTGCCAAATGCCGCGTTCGTCTTTGCGTTGTCGGCTGGTGGATATGTGTTCGCCATGCGGCAGAGCGCGGGAAAAGCCGGTTTTGATCAAGCGAGTAGGGTGGATGGCGCTTTTTTCATCCACCATTTGGTGCGGTATTCATCTGGGCTGTGTGCTTTGGATTCGCCGTAGATGCGTTTAATGCTGGCGACGCATTTCCTCGAACAGGCCTTCAACGATTGCAGCGGAGGCGTTGTCGGCGTCGATCAGCACGGCGAGGTGCTTGTGCTGCCGAGGTGGGCTGGATTTGGCGGCCATGCTTCTTCCTTGAATGGGGTTGGCTCGACATTACTGCGAATAGGTGGCACTGCGCCATAGTTTGTGCATTGGCTTGTGGTCTTGGGTCTGTTCTTGGGTTTGTGGGTATCCGCCGCTTTGTGTCGTCTGCGAGATTGCGGGTCGAAAGCAAAAGGCGTATTGCGGGTTGTCTGCTGTTGATGGTTTTGGCCATCAAGGTGGACAAGCTTCGCGTTGTCCACCCTACGAAACCTCAACTCTGCGTAGGGTGGATGACGCTTTTTTCATCCACCATTTGGGCGGTGTTTATCTGGGCTGTGTGCTTGGAAGTAGCGCTCCACAACTCGTCCAAACAACGTGGTCCTCAGGTCCCGTCAGAAGGCTGAGCGTAAGTGCTGTGGAGAGGGGCGTTTGGCATGGATGCCAAACGAGGCATGCCGGGCCATGGATGGCCCGTCTTGCCTACCCTCGGAACAGCGCCGGAGCGAGGGGAGTTGAGCGCAGCGAAACCCGGATGCCGGGCGCGCTTTCTCTTTGGTTACTTTCTCTTTCGCGCGAGCAAAGAGAAAGTAACTCGCCGTAAGGGCGAAAAGCGTAATTCCGGTCAATAGAGCAGCTACGGTTTACGTTCCTGTATTGGCTGTGACCACCATGCTGACCGTCGGCCAGCACGGCGAGGTGTTTTTGCTGGCGAGGGGCGGGGGTCTTGACTCGTCCTTGAATGGTCTGGCTCGACTATTACTGCGAATGGATGCCCAGGTGCCAGGGATGGCGTGCATGACGGTCGATTTAATCGCCATGGCAGCGCTGAGCTAGGCTTAGGGGAGGCGGTCAGCGCCTTTCCTACCACGTGGTATATCAGGCCATCACGCATGCCGGCAGAGACCCTCAGCGAGAATATTCAGCAAACCTTGTTGCAATGGGCAACGGCGCCGTGGTTCCAAATCGGCACCACGGACGTGCACATGGCGCGTGTTCTGGGCTTGATATTCATCCTGTTTTTTGCCTGGTGGTTTTCAATTCAGCTTGAGCGTGGTTTACGCAATCTGGCGGCGCGCGGCAAAGATGCGCACATGAATTCGGCCGGCGTTTACGCCTTCAACCGGATCATTCGTTACACCGTGTGGATAGTCGGCACGCTGGTGGGCTTGCGTTATTTGGGCCTCGATATCAGTAACTTTGCCTTGATCGGTGGTGCCATTGGTGTGGGTATTGGCTTTGGCTTGCAGGGCATTTTTGGCAATTTTGTCTCCGGCTTGATTTTGTTGCTGGAGAAGACCTTGAAGGTCGGTGACTTCGTCGATTTGCAGTCCGGGGTCATGGGCCGAGTGACTGAAATTGGGATGCGTTATACCCGCGTCACCACCAATGATTTGCTCGACATCATTGTGCCGAACTCGGAGTTTATTAATGGCCGCGTCACCAACTGGAGTTTCAATGAAAAGTACCGGCGTATTCATGTGCCGTTCTGTGTGGCTTACGGCAGTGACAAAGACAAGGTCAAGCAGGCGGTATTAAAAGCCGTAGATGCAGTGCCGGGCTGCATCACCAATGACCCTCGGCGCACGCCGGATGTGTGGCTGACCGGGTTTGCGGATAGCAGCCTGAGTTTTGAATTGGTGCTTTGGGTGGAACATGCGCTGATGGTCTCCCCCGGCGCCACGCAGGCGAAGTTTTTGTGGGCAATTGATGACCAGTTGCGTGCGGCGCAGATCGACATTCCCTTCCCGCAGCGCGATCTGCATCTGCGCTCTGGCAGCTTGCGCTTAGAGTTGGATGACGCGGCGATTGTGCGGCTGCTGGACGCTCGGGCGCGTCAGCAGGAGCGCGGCGATGAATAGTGGGAAGGGCTGGCGGGAGACTTGAAAGTGCTGCCGGAAAATCGCCAGGCGAGTTTGGCTCTGCGTGGTAAGCATCGGTAGACGCAGCGATTAATCAATGTAAATAATCGTTCGGCTGAATGTACTGTTGATAATACTGCGCTATATCGAATGCATATGTAGTTAAGCATGCAAATTCGCAACCTTGAAATTACCACTACGCTGATAGGTGTGACTCTGAAAGTTATTCTATTAATTTGAATGTGCTATAGGGATGATAGCTATAAGGAATATGTCATGAATAATCAGAATAAACTCAAGTATTTAAGTGTGGCGTTGTATGTGTTTGGGGTGGTTTTTATTGTCGGCGTACCCGCGATGATGATGGTTATCTGGCCCTCTGGCTGGAGTTGGTCCCCAGCGCAGCCTGAGTATGAGCAGATGATTATGGGTATTTACATCACCCTGGGTGTGTTTTTGCTCCGCGCTGCAAAAGACCCAATGGCCCATGCCAGCCTGATTTGGTTCACCATTTGCTCAAGTATCGTTCATGCGGCGATCATGCTTGTACAGGCGCTTGTCGATAGCACTGAGCATGCCAATTTAATTGGTGATATACCGGCCCTGTTCTTAGTTGCGTTTGTGCTGTGGTATTTAATGCCCAAGAGCAACATTATTAAGTAAGGATAATCCGACCCGATATGCTCGGCGCAATGCCGCAGAGGTTTTTTAGCAGGCGGCCCATACAGGCATTCTTTGATAAATATGGCCAGGTACCTGCGCGCTTCTTGCCTCGTTCCCGCGCGCCGCGCGGGAACGATCAATCCGCTTAATCCAGCGCCACGGCCTTATAAAGCGACTGCTTCGGCTGGGCGAACACCCTTCTCAGCATCGGCGCAAAAAACTCCAGCGGCAGAGTTTCACCTTGCGGGTCGAATGCGGCGGCGTCGTAGCGGGCGCAGAATTCGATGGTGGCTTGGTATTGCGGGTGGTCTTTGAATTGCTCACGCAGGTGGCGATCCATGCCCAGATGATGGAAGAAGTAGTAGCCCTGGAACACGCCATGTTTCTCCACTATCCAGTGGTTCTCCGGACTGACGAAGGGCTTGAGCATGGCGGCGGCGATGTCCGGGTGGTTATAGCTGCCGAGGGTGTCGCCGATGTCGTGGAGCAGGGCGCAGACCACGTATTCCTCATCGCGGCCGTCGCGGTAGGCGAGGGTGGCGGTCTGCAGCGAGTGGCTGAGGCGGTCAATCGGGAAACCGCCAAAATCACCATCGAGCAGCTTGAGGTGAGTGAGGATGCGCTCGGGTAGCTTGGCCGCATGGGCCAGAAAGTCCTGGGCGATGACTTGCCAGTCTTCGGCGGTGCCGTCTTCCATATGGGCGAACTGGGCGTGAGCATTCATCAGGTTGTCTCCTCTGCGGGGGATTTCGCGATCACCTCCGGCCTGGTGGACGGCAATCAGCCGTTCCTACTCTATGCGCCTCGCGGCTCACACGCAGTGGCGTGCAGTGCCAGCTTGCTGTCCTTGGTGGCCAGGTTTGTTGGCCGCTGAGTATAAAAAAGCCCCGCATTGGCGGGGCTTTTTGCTTACCGGCGATAGCCGTGGAGATGGTCGTTCCTGTGCTCCCGGCGCGGCTGATGCCAACGCTTGTGGTGCGGCCGTTCCTGCACGTAATACACCGGCGCTGGTTGGTAGTAGACCGGGCGGCGCTCGTAGTAAACCTGTTGCGGCGGGTAGTAAGCCGGTTGGGGTGGGTAGTAGGCGGGTGGCGGCGGGCTATAAGCCTGCACTGGACGGCTCTGGCTGACGATAACGCCGCCAATCACGGCGCCGACGACTGCGCCCGCAATGGCGGCGTCGCGGTTGGACGCCTTTGCGGGTGCTTGGCCAACGAGCGCCAGGCAGGCCAGCAGGCCTGTGATCAAGGGGATACGTGACAGCATGATCGAAACTCCTCTGCAAACCGGATTTCCCGGCATGTTGTTTCGACACTGCTGAGTGGCTGGCATTGCAGTCGGCAGTGTAAAGCTTGTGTAAAAGAGCCAACGGCAGACGTTGGCGGATTGGCTTTAGGTTTGCCCGGGCGCTTATGGCTTAGCTGTCTTGCGCATCTTTGCGGCACTGCGCCTGCAGGGCGGCCCAGCCGTCGCTGCCGAGTTGTTCCAGGGTGTCGATGTTGGCGTCGAAGATCGCCTCGGGCTCGGGGAAGGCCGCGACGGCCCGGTCGATGCTGGCTTCGCGGAGGATGTGCAGGGTCGGGTAGGGCGCGCGGTTGGTGGCGTTGCTGACATCGTTGACGTGGGTGTCGGCAAACTGGAACTGCGGGTGGAAGCTGGCCACTTGCAGAATACCGCTGTAGCCGAGGTCTTCTACGGTGTCATCGACCACAGCGAGAAAGTCGTTGAAGTCGAGAAAGTCGTTGAGCGCAGCCGGGTGGATCAGCAGGGTGGTGTCGGTTTCGCTCGGCTCGACATTCGCCAGAGCGTGCAGTTCGTCAATCAAGGCGCTGAGCAGGTCTGCCGGCTCGGCGCTGGCGCACACCACATAGCGCACTTGCCCTTTGACTTGCACCGCTTTGGCAAAGGGGCAGAGGTTTAGACCAATCACAGCGCGGTCGACCCAGGCGCGGGTTTCGGCGATGGCGTGGGCGGCGCTCGGGGTGACGGGGTTAGGCATAGAAGACGACTCGGGCTGGCAGGGTGGCATTAAGTTTAGCGGCAATAGCGCGCCGAGGGTTTTCGGCGCGCGTGCGTTGCGGCTTAGCCGCTGTTGCGTTGTGGGTTACCGGCGCGGCGCAGCGGGCTGCAGCTACGCGGGTCAATAGCACCGACATAGGGGTTGCCATAGCCCATCACGCAGCCCACTTGCTGGTTGCGCCAGCGCTCCCATTCGCTGATCGGGTATTGGCGGTTCCAGGCTTCGTAGGTGCGTCGGTCGAGTTTCGACAGGCGCAGTTTGTAGTGGTCAGCCATATACAGGTAGATGCGCGCCGATGCGCCACGGGCATGGGCCGGCGGCATGGCGGTTTTGGCTTTGAAATTGACCACCATGGGGCAGGCGCCGTATTGCTGCGGTTTGTCGCTGAGCATGCCGAGGGCGTAGTTGGAGCGGTCGCCATTGACCTCACCGATGCTCGGTACCAGGTTGTGCAGGTCGGCCTCGGCGGCTTTGAAGGTGGCGTCGTTACGTGCGCAGTTTTTACGCCCGCCGTTCTGCCAGCATTGGCGCTGATGGCCAATCACCCAGGCCGGCACCACGTGTTCCCACTCCAGTCGCAGGGCACGGCGCAGCTGTTTGCGTGGGCTGTAGCCGCAGCTGTCGAGGTCGACGCGGTTGCCGTTGTACGCGCAGTTGCAATAGAAAGTGTTGGGCCGCTCAGCGTAGAGCTTCCAGGCAATTTTCTTGGCGGCGCTGAAGGTTTTGGGCGCATCGGCGAAGGTGGGCAGGGCAATTAATAGGCAGAGCAGGGCAAGCAGGTGCGGCATGGGGGACTCGGCAGCAAAAAAGCTGCGGATCATACCGGTTAAAACGCTCTGCGACGGTGCTTTTGGCGCTTTACCGCATAGCGGTCAGCAACCTTTAGTGCCTGCTAGGGTCTGTTAGCACGTAACCTGAACTTGTGAGGCTAGGTGTTTGATTGTGCTGTAAGTCATGCCTTTGGGCAGAAAAGCTGATCAATCTGGATTTTGTTGCTAGCGTTACTCCATCACACCGCAGCGGATGACCTCCACTGATGAGTAACGTGCAGCGTTTACCAAGGCTGGAAAAACGCGCCCATGCTATGCCCTTTCTGGGCCTGTCGCGGCGGGGGAGCTGGGTGTCCGGGCTACTGCTTTTCATCGTACTAGTCCTGAGTGGTTGCTCCACACGGCAGGACCATCAGACCATCATCAGCAACCAAAGCCCGATCAAACCCTCCGAGTTTTTCCAGAGTCATGCTGACCGCATGGCAACCCTGGGCATGCGCAATAACCTCAATAGTCTTTACCGTTTGATGGACAAGCTGTACCTGCGCAACCCGCGCGAATGGCGCAAAACCGGCTTGGCCGATGTGCAAGCCGTGAAGCGTGCTGTGCATCGCGCAATTGAGCTGGATCAGCCGCTGCCGCAGTTGGCTGGACGCACCGATGTCGCCGCGCTGGGTTATGCCCTTAGCGCCGAGTATCAGGGTGATCGCGTTGGGGCGTTTATCTACTCACTGGCGAGCATGCTGATTACTGCCCATGGCGGGCGCACTGAGTACTACATGAGCGATACGCTGGACCCGCAGTTCATCCACAACGCTGCGCGTAATGTTGAGAAGGCTAGCTGGATGCTCGCGCAACGTACGGATGCCGGCGGCACGCCGTGGCTGCTGTCCAACGAGATTTCTGCCGAAGGGCGTAATCTCAGTTACGCGGTGGAGTTCGGCAAGATAGTCGCGCGTCTGGATCTGCTCACCGATGTGCTGGATGAGCGCTACCGGCGCATGGGCGTGAGTTACGCCCAGGGGTTGCTGTTTATGAACTTCCTGCCGGTCCAGTAAGCCGCACCTTCCCGCTTTTAATAACCGTCCTCTTTAATAGCTTTCTTCAAGGCGCTTCTGGCCCTGCGCGTTGGCTGCTTCAATCTGCTGCTTAAGTTGTTCTGTTTGCTGTTGCAGTTGCGCGGCCTGTTTGGCTTGCAGGCTGGCGGTGGCGGCTGTTTCACCGAGGCCGCAGGCGCTCAGCAGGAGTGTGCTCGATAGCAGGGTGACGGTAAGGCAGCGCATAAAGACTCCGGGGTTTGATTGGCGGGCAGTTTATTGCCAGCGTTGGTAAATGGCATCCAGTGTGCCAGCGTCTCTTAAACGCTCTAGCGCTGCTGCGAACCGGTCTGCACGGTCGCGATCACCCTTGGCAAAAGCCACATAACGCGGCATTTCTACCAGTGGTTTGGCTAGGATATGTACGCTTTGCTCGGCGCGCTGTTCGCGCACGAAGTACATCAGCTGCACTCGATCCCCAACTATCACATCAATGCGCCCTGCCAGCAGCATCGACACCAATTGCCGTGGGTTCTGCGCGCTGCTATCGCGGCGCAGATCAGCCTTATCGAAGTTCGACTGGTAGGCGTAACCGCGCACCTGACCAATGATGTAGGGAGAGAGGTCATCGAGATCGGCCCAGTCGGTAAGGTTAGTTTTGTACGAGGTCATAAACACGGTGGAGCCGGTGCGGATCGGTCCGACTAGCTCGTATTGCTGCATGCGCTCGGGGGTGCCGGCGAATTGAAAAGCCATCGCCACGTCGTTGCGGTCGAGCATGCGCTTGACCCGCTCCCAGGGATACAGGCGCAGGTTGTAGGTGATATTGGCGGCCTGCATCACCGCTTTAACCAACTCAACATCCAGCCCGCGTGGTTGGTCATCTTCGAGGGTGACGTAACTGTAAGGGGCGAACTGCTCATCCCCGGCCACCTTCCAGTCGGCGGCCTGTAACGCGCAGGGTATTAACAGCAACAGACACAGCGCCGCATTACGCATGACGTCCTCCGGGCTTGGGCCTTATCGAGCGATGTGCTCGCTAGTGATGCTAGCTAATCGCGTGCTGAGCTGCACGGTTGGCAGGGCGTAATCGTGGCATAAAAAAGCCCCGGTACGCAGGCCGGGGCTTGGCGAGGCAGCAAGTGCGCGACTCAGACTTTGCGCACGAACTCGGACTTCAGCTTCATCGCGCCAATGCCATCGATTTTGCAGTCGATGTCGTGGTCACCGTCGCACAGGCGGATGCCTTTGACCTTGGTGCCGACTTTGACCACCAAGGAAGAGCCTTTGACTTTCAGGTCCTTGATTACGCTGACGGTGTCGCCATCTTGCAGCACGTTGCCGACCGAATCCTTGACCACCTTGGCGTCATCTGCCGCGTCGGTCGTGGCATTGGCCGACCATTCGTGAGCGCACTCGGGGCAGATTAGCTGAACGCCATCTTCGTAGGTGTATTCGGAATTGCATTTTGGGCAGGGCGGCAACGTGCTCACGGCGGGGGTCCTTGCGTGGTCAATAAGAAAAGGCCGCATAGTGTATAGGGTTTTTGTCAGCCTTGGTTTTACAGGGCTCCGCCGGGTGCTGGCAGCTGTGGCCAATTAAGGATGCCGCGGTCATTGAAGCGCCTACTGCCGAACAAGCCGCCGGCGAGCTTGCCGCTTAACTCGTAGGGCAGGCCTTTGCCGTCTTGATAGCCGGCCACGCCCCAGGCTTGGCGCAGTGCAGCGTAGGCGGAGAGACTGACCGGAATGTGCAGAATGCGCTCGCCAAAACGTGGCACCTGACCGCTTTGGGCGCTGACGCCGCTGAGTAACGGTTGTTGGTTAACTTTCAGTTGCAGGGCGACGCCGTCAAAATCAATAGGGCTGTTGTTGGGGTTTTGCACACGCAGCTTGATCGCAAAACGTACTTCCAAGCCTTCACCCGGTAAGGGTTCGATGCCAACCAGCTGGATCTGCAGTGGATCGCGAGGGGCCAGGGTGCTGCAAGCGCTCAGCGTGACCAGCAGGCTAACGAGCAGGGTGCGTATGAGGGTGCGGGGAAGGGCGATTGGCATGCTGGGGTTCCACTGCTGAGTAATCACAGAGTAGAAGACCCTGATTCGGAGGCGATTACGCCGCAGTGGTAGAAATAAGCGTGATGCCGTGTTCTACGAACCATGCCCGCCAGTCTGCAACAGCAGAGGCTGGCGGGTAGCGGCTGAGTATCAGAAGTGCGCTTTTACCAGCAGGCTGGCGGTGTTCTGATCGGTTGAGCCGACGAAGTTGTCGCTGACGAAACCGCTGTCTTGGATGCCGTACTTGTCTTTCCAGTAGTCGTACTCGATACCGACGTACAGCTGCTTCTCGCCCCAGCTCATGGCCTTGCCCAGGTCGTATTTGATCTGCGGGTTAAAGTGCAGGTTGGCGTGATAGCTCTTGTCGTTATCCACCACCCAGTCCATAAAGCCATCGATCACGATGTCGGATTTACCCACTGGGATGGTGTAGCTCCACACCGGGGTGATTTGCCACACGCCGCTACCATCGCGGCCACCGTCGGTTTCACGGTGGTAGAAGTTCAGCGAGAAGTAATCGAAGCCAGGGATCGCCAGATCAAAACCTGTGCCGATCAGGTAGGACTCGACGTCGTCTTCACCGAATTCATAGGTAGTGGCCAGCAGCACATCCTTGATCGGGCCAAATTCCAGCTTGGTATTGAACAACTTGCCGAACGACAGGCGCGGCGAGAATTCACCGTAAAAGGTGTGGCCATCGCCCGCGCCATTGGTGGCGTCGGTGTTGTACTTGATGGTGTCGAGAAAGAAGAACAGATCACCCGCGCTCCAGCCGCTGGCGTGCTCGAAGGTGATGGTCTGCTGGATTTCCGGGTCGACCTTGTAATCCTGACCATACAGATAGCTGAGGCTATTGTTCTGCCACTGCAGCAGGTCACCCGCTATGGCCTGGCCGCCCGCCAGCAGCCCGCCAGCCAGGACCAAAGAGGAAAGAGTACGGTTGATCATGTGGTGCTCCCCAACGTGCTGAATTATCGTTTTAAACCTGTCTGAATGGTCAGGCTAGCTGGTCATAGAGCAAGAACAAGGCCAAATACTATTTTTGCTCGCATGTTCGCTATCCTGAGCCGTCGACGGCAGCTCGGGCGCGCACTTTAGTGAGTTTGCGGGGGATGTAAAGGCCGTAGATGCACTATTAACTGACTAGGTGGACAGTTTCGGCCTTATGTTGGTGCATCTACTGGCGAAGCTTTTGCAGGTGCCTGCGTATATAGGAGGGTGTCTAGCTTTCGGGGGTTTCCAGGCTTTGCAGTTCGACCTGCTCCGGGCTGTTGCTGGATTCGACTGGGGTGCCCGCCAGCTGGCCGATCAATAGCCATTGCTGGTCAAGCTCGCTGCTGATCGCCAGCATGCGCTCAATCATCTTGCGTGCGCTGGCACGTACGGCGTTGTCCTTTGCATTGAGTAACTCAAACGACATCGCGGTGGTGGCGGCCGTCAGGTGAGTGAGGGTGCGCGTCGACAGGCTGAGCAACTCGGTCAATTGCGCTTCCTTGGCAGTCATAAACATCTCCTTGTTAATCGCTGCCTGAGCTTAGCCTGATAGCCGCGACTCCGGCTATTCACCCTATTAACTAGATTGCAGTGCAGGGCTTCATAGAGGCCCTGCACTTTGAGTGTCTATCCTCTATGGGTGGTTACGCTGATCAGTGCAAGCACTCCGTCGGCTGACCTGCGCGAGTGGGGCAACTGTGCTTTGCTCAAATAAGTTGGATTAGATAGAAAGGTGCAACCTTTCGCGGTGTTAAGGTTGTACCTGTCGTCGGAAGCTTGCTGCTTTTTTAAAACAGCCGTTTTACCTCGCCAGCGCGGGTTTCTCCCGCAGGCAACCGCAGGTTTGAGGCTTGCCCTTGCTATGGCGGTGTTTAAGGTGACTGGTGGGCTGTAAATAGTGTGCTTTTATTAGGTTGCGCCTAGTTGCACCTTTGGCCTTGAGAGGTTTAATCTCGCGCCAGTTTTTTTGCCGTGCTCCAGCCCATACAGGACAAACCAATGGCCACCACTACCCTTGGCGTAAAGCTCGATGATGCAACCCGTGATCGCCTCAAGCAGGCTGCGCAGTCAATTGACCGCACGCCGCATTGGTTGATCAAGCAGGCAATTTTCAATTACTTGGAGCAGGTCGAGGGTGGTTTGACCCCGGCCGAGCATTCCGGCCTGGCCGCAGTTGCTGGTGAAGAGTCGGTTGAGACTCTGACCGAGCAAGGTCTGCAGGTGTTCCTCGATTTCGCCGAAAGCATCCTCCCGCAGTCGGTACTGCGTGCGGCCATTACCGGAGCTTATCGTCGCCCGGAAACCGAAGCGGTACCGATGCTGCTGGAGCAAGCGCGTCTACCCAAGGACATGGCCGAGGCCAGCAACAAACTGGCCATGCGCATTGCCGAGAAGCTGCGTAGCCAGAAGAATGCCAGCGGCCGTCAAGGGCTGGTGCAGGGTTTGCTGCAGGAGTTCTCGCTGTCCTCGCAGGAAGGTGTCGCGCTGATGTGCCTGGCCGAAGCGCTGCTGCGTATCCCGGATAAGGCCACGCGCGACGCGCTGATCCGCGACAAGATCAGCAACGGCAACTGGAGCCAGCACCTGGGCAACAGCCCGTCTATGTTCGTCAACGCCGCCTCCTGGGGGCTGTTGATCACCGGTAAGTTGGTGTCGACGCACAACGAAGCGGGCATGATTACCTCGCTCAATCGCATCATAGGCAAAGGCGGCGAGCCGCTGATCCGTAAGGGCGTGGACATGTCCATGCGCCTGATGGGCGAGCAGTTTGTT
Organism: Pseudomonas guineae; assembly: GCF_900113745.1. GTDB lineage: Bacteria > Pseudomonadota > Gammaproteobacteria > Pseudomonadales > Pseudomonadaceae > Aquipseudomonas > Aquipseudomonas guineae. The sequence continues at coordinate 264,808 of NZ_FOQL01000004.1, forward strand.
ACCGGTGAAACCATCGCCGAAGCCCTGGCTAATGCCACCACTATGGAAACCAAGGGTTTCCGTTATTCCTACGACATGCTCGGCGAAGCGGCGCTGACCGATGAAGACGCCAAGTGCTACCTGGCGTCCTATGAGCAGGCCATTCATGCCATCGGTAAGGCGTCCCATGGCCGTGGTATTTACGAAGGCCCGGGCATCTCGATCAAGCTGTCGGCGCTGCACCCGCGTTACAGCCGCGCGCAGCACGAGCGGGTGATGGACGAGCTGTACCCGATTTTGCTGAGCCTGACCAAGCTGGCCAAGCAGTACGACATCGGCCTGAACATCGACGCCGAAGAAGCAGACCGCCTGGAAATCTCCCTCGACCTGCTTGAGCGTCTGTGCTTCGATCCGGCCCTTGCCGGCTGGAACGGCATCGGCTTTGTGATTCAGGCTTACCAGAAGCGCTGCCCGTACGTGATCGACTACGTCATCGACCTGGCCAAGCGCAGCCGTCACCGCTTGATGATCCGCCTGGTAAAAGGCGCGTACTGGGACAGTGAAATCAAACGCGCCCAGGTCGAAGGCCTGGAAGGCTATCCGGTATTCACCCGCAAGCCGTACACCGATATTTCCTACATCGCTTGTGCACGCAAGCTGCTGGGCGTGCCGGAAGCCATCTACCCACAGTTCGCCACTCACAACGCTCACTCGTTGTCGGCGATTTACCAGCTGGCTGGGCAGAACTACTACCCGGGCCAGTACGAGTTTCAATGCCTGCACGGCATGGGTGAGCCGCTGTACGAGCAGGTTGTAGGCAAAATTGCCGACGGCAAGCTGAATCGTCCGTGCCGCATCTATGCGCCAGTGGGCAGCCATGAAACCTTACTGGCTTACTTGGTGCGTCGTCTGTTGGAAAACGGCGCGAACACCTCATTCGTCAACCGTATTGCTGACCACAGCATCTCAATCAAAGAGCTGGTGCTCGATCCGGTGCAGCAAATCGAGCAGATGGCTGCGCAGGAAGGTGGCCTCGGTCTGCCGCACCCGCGCATTGCGCTGCCGTGCGCTTTGTATGGCACTACCCGGAAAAACTCCGAAGGCATCGACCTGGCCAACGAGCATCGCCTGGGTTCGCTGTCTTCGGCCCTGCTGAGCAGCACCAACAATGCCTATAAGGCCATGCCGCTGCTCGGTTGTGACACGCCAGAGTTGGGCGAGGCGCAGCCGGTGCGCAACCCGGCGGATCACCGCGATATCGTCGGCCATGTGCATGAAGCCAGTGCGCAGGATGTACAAAATGCAGTGCTCTGCGCGGTGTCCAGTGGGCAAATCTGGCAGTCGACCCTGCCGGGCGAGCGCGCTGCCGTGCTCGACCGCGCCGCGGATCAGATGGAAGCAGAAACCCAGCAGCTGATGGGCTTGCTGGTGCGTGAGTCGGGCAAGACCTTTGCCAACGCGATTGCCGAAGTACGTGAGGCCGTGGACTTCCTGCGTTACTACGCAGCGCAGGCACGTAACCACTTCAGCAATGACAGTCACCGCCCACTGGGTCCGGTGGTATGCATCAGTCCGTGGAACTTCCCGCTGGCCATCTTCAGCGGTCAAGTGGCCGCCGCGTTGGCCGCCGGTAACACCGTGCTAGCCAAACCAGCAGAGCAAACGCCGCTGATCGCCGCGCAGGCCGTGCGCATCTTGCTCGAAGCCGGCGTACCAGCCGGTGCCGTGCAGCTGCTGCCGGGCACCGGTGAAACCGTCGGTGCTGGCTTGATCGGCAACGAGCGGGTGCGTGGTGTGATGTTCACCGGCTCCACCGAAGTGGCCGGGATTATCCAGCGCAACCTCGCCGGTCGCCTGGATGCCCACGGTCGCACCATCCCCCTGATCGCTGAAACCGGCGGCCTTAACAGCATGATCGTTGACTCCTCGGCACTCACCGAGCAGGTGGTGGTTGATGTCGTCGCCTCGGCCTTCGACAGCGCGGGTCAGCGTTGCTCGGCCTTGCGCGTACTCTGCGTGCAGGCAGATGTGGCCGATCGGGTGATCAACATGCTTAAGGGCGCTATGGCTGAATACAGCCTGGGTAACCCGGAGCGCTTGAGCACGGATATCGGCCCGGTGATCGACGCCGAAGCCAAGGGCAATATCGATCAGCACATCGCGAAAATGCGCGAGAAGGGTCGCACGATTTTCCAGGCGGCGCGCAGCAATGGCGATGACCTGAGCCGCGGTACCTTTGTCACGCCGACGCTGATCGAGCTGGACAGCTACGATGAACTGCAGCGTGAAATCTTCGGCCCGGTACTGCACGTGGTGCGCTATGCCCGTGCCGATCTTGCCAAGCTGCTGCAGCAGATCAACGACAGCGGCTATGGCTTGACGCTGGGTGTGCACACGCGCATCGATGAAACCATCGCCCAGGTGGTCAACAGCGCCAAGGTTGGCAACCTCTACGTCAACCGCAATATGGTCGGTGCAGTCGTTGGCGTGCAGCCGTTCGGTGGTGAAGGCCTGTCGGGTACTGGCCCGAAAGCCGGTGGCCCGTTGTACATGTACCGCTTGCTGGCCACCCGCCCGCAGGATGCAGTGGCTAAGCAGCTGCAGCAGGAAGAGGGCGAGATTCAGCGTCCGGCTGCGCAGGCTAAGGTTATTCAGGCGCTGCAGGAGTGGGCGGTTGAGCATGAGCCGAGTCTGTCTGCCTTGAGTGCACAGTATGTCGAGCTGGCGCAAAGCGGCACTGTGCAGCTGTTGGCTGGCCCGACCGGTGAGCGCAACAGTTACAGCCTGCTACCACGTGAGCATGTGCTGTGCTTGGCTGATGAGCGCAGCGATTTGCTGGTACAGCTGGCGGCGGCGTTGGCCGTGGGTTGCCAGGTGCTGTGGCAGGAAAGCGAGCTGACCCAGGCGATGTTTGCGGCATTGCCCAAGCTGGTGCAGCAACGCATTACCCTGCTCAGCCAGTGGAGCAGCAGTGAGACCAGTTTTGATGCCATCTTGCACCACGGTGACTCCGACCAGTTGCGTGAAGTCAGCCAGTTGGCGGCTAAGCGTCCTGGCGCGATCATCGGTGTGCATGGCTTGAACAAAGGTGAGACTGACATCCCACTGGAGCGCCTGTTGATCGAGCACGCTTTGAGCATCAACACCGCAGCGGCCGGCGGTAACGCCAGCCTGATGACCATCGGTTAATCCGTTGCCGCTGTGAGTACCGGGCTGCTGTCCGCTACTCACAGCACCGAGCATGACACCCGGCAGGTTCGCCTGCCGGGGTAGTACGCAGCACCGGCTTACCGCCACCCCCAGGTACTTTGCCCAAGCACCTGATGCTGCACGCGGCACCTACCGTAACGCAGCGCCCTTCGTACACCCGGTAACGGGGGCTACCCGCCCGTACGATGTGTTTCTTCCTCTCTGGCATTTCGATGCGATGCACCGGCCTACCCGGCTGGTGCTGGAGCGGCGCTACCCGCGCCGTTCCAGTCGATCGCCTGCCGCTGTCTCTTAAATACCTGTTGGCTAATTTCCGGTGATAGCAAGCGTGAGTGTCTGCAGCTGTGCCTGGCTCATATCGGCTACAAAGACTAAGCAGCGCAGCGGTATTGGCTACGCTGCCGGCCTATTTGGCGGGCAAGCCGCTGATTGCTTACTGACGGGTGACGATAGGGAAGCGTCCGTCTGGCTTATCCAGCAGACTGAAGAAGCGTCCCAGTGCCAGTGTACTGCCGTCGATCGACACCTGATCGGAGCTGAGTAAGGCACCGGCACCGGCCTGCCCGCTGACCATCTGCAAGAAAAAATCCTGGCTCAGGTTCAGGCTGACATCGGCCTCGGCCACCTCTTGGTCCGCCAGGCGGCGGTGATGCAGCACGGCGTTCTCGATCCACAGGTGAAAACGCGCGCCGCTGTCGGTGAAGTTGAGGTTGATGCGCAGCGCACTGTCGGCTGCCGCCGTGCCATCCAGTTTGGTCGCCATGACCTCGAGGAACCGCTCGGGCGCCGTGTGCTTGAGCATGTCGAGCATCATCACGGGGGTGAAACCGTCTTCCGGCAGGCCGTGGCGCAGCTCATAGGCTCCGCTCAGGTAAACGTTACGCCAGGACGCTGACTCGGCCTGATAACCCAGTTGCTCAAAGCTACGGGCTTGCAGGTCGCGGGTAGCCGCATGCTCAGGGTTGGCATACAGCAGGTGCTTACCCAGTTCGGCAGCCCAGCGGTAGTCACCCTCTGCATAGGCCTGTTCGGCGCTCGCCAGCAACTGCTCGCTGCCCCCGGCCAGTGCTACGTACTTGGCTGCCGCAGCCACCGGTGGTATCGGGTCGAGGTTGGCTGGGTTGGCGTCATACCAGCCCAAGTAGAACTGATAGATGCCGCGCACGTTGTGCTTAAGCGTGCCGTAGTAGCCATGCACGTGCAGGTGTTGGTCGAGGCTTGGCGGCAGCTTTAACTGCTCAGCGATCTCTGGCGCGGTGAGCCCAGCATTCATCAAGCGCACGGTTTGGTCGTGCAAGTAACGGTAGACATCACGCTGCGCAGTGAGGAATGCCTGAATGTTGTCCTGCCCCCACACCGGCCAGTGGTGCTGGTTGAAGAGCATCTGCGCCTCGGCGGCGTGCGCACGGCTGGCGTCGATGTAGTTGGCCCATTGCAGGGCATCGCGCACCTTGGCCCCGCGCAGGGTGTAAAGGTTGTGCAGGGTTTGCGAGAGCAGCTCTGCGCCGCCAAAGGCTTTCAGTTCTGGCAGGCTGAAGGTCATCTCTGCCGGCGCTTCGGCTCCGGGTGTGTTGTAGAAGACAAAGCGCACACCATCGACGTTCAGTGTCTGTTCGCTGGCGCTGATCAGTTGGGTCGGCGGCAGAATGCCCATATGACCGAACGCCACCGCCTTGCCCAGGCCGTTATCCACCATGCCCTCGGCAGTGCGTGGCAGACGCTTGCCGTACATAAAGGTGGCGCGGCGAGCCATGGCAACGCCCATCATCAGGTTTTCGCTGGTGGCTTCCTGCATAAACCCGAGCGGGGCAATCACCGGCACTTGCCGAGCCTTGGCTTCTTCGGCGCTGAGCACGCCGAGGGCGCCGCCAAAGTGATCGACATGGCTGTGGCTGAAGATCATCGCGCTGATCGGACGCTTGCCCAGATGTTGAGCAACAAAGTCCATGGCGAAGGCGGCGGTTTCTCGACTGGTCAGCGGGTCGATAACAATCCAGCCGCTGTCGCCCTCAATCAGGGTCATATTGGCCAGGTCGAAGCCGCGCAGTTGGTAGATTTTTTCGCTGACTTTGAACAGGCCAATCTGGTTATTTAGCAGTGCCTGCCGCCATAGGCTCGGGTTGACGGTCGCCGGCGCTTCGTCCTGGATAAAGGCGAAGCTGTCGAAGTCCCAGATTAGCTGGCCGTCGGCATCGCGCACCTGGCCCTTTGGTGCGGCAATTAATCCCCGGCGCGCCTGGGCCAGGCCCTTGGTCTGGTTCAGGTCGTATTGCTCAGCCACCTTGGCCTGGGCTGCTTGTGTGCTGGGTGTAGCGGCGCTGGTGCTGGGCGCGGGGCTGTCGCTGCAGGCGCTGAGTAACAATAGGGTGCTGGGTAATAACCAGCGCAAGGGCAGATTCATTGGCGTTCTCCACAGGATGACTGGTCAGAGCATGGGGTGCGGCCTACCATGCGTCCAATGCAGCTAAAACATCTTTTCAATGCGTATAAGACATGAATATAGAACTCCGTCACTTGCGTCATGCCCTTGCCCTCGCCGAACATGGCAATTTTGCCCGCGCTGCAGAGGCGCTTCATCTCTCCCCGCCGGCGCTATCACGCAGCTTACAAGCACTCGAAGCGCAAGTTGGCGAGCAACTGTTTGATCGTAGTCACCGTGAAGTGACCCCCACGGCGATGGGCGAACTGCTGTTGCAGCATGCCCGCAAACTGCTGCTGCACGCCCAAGACCTCAAGCATGACCTGCAATTAGCGCGTGGTTTGGAGCAAGGGGAGTTACGCATAGGGGTGGGCCCGTTTGCCGGCGCAGCCCTGGTCGCCCCGGTGCTGGCCATCTTGAGCCGTGCCCATCCTGGCGTGCATTTGGAGGTGATACTGGCGCCCTGGCAAGAACTGCCAGCGCGCTTGCAACGCCGCGAAATCGACCTGATGGTGGTCGACTTACACGAGATTGAAGACGACCCCTGCTATGCCGTGCAAGCTCTTGGTGAACACCACACGTTGCCGGTGTGCCGCGCCGGCCATCCATTGCTAGAACAGGCCGCGCCTGGTTTTGAAGCGCTGTTGCAGTACCCACTGGCTGGGCCAAACCTGCCTGAGGCTATTCGCGAGGAGCTGCTCAAACGCCTGCCCAGTGCGTTACAGAACACCTGGCGGGCGCAGTGGAAATTGGCGATCACCTGCGACAGCTCAGCCATGCTCAAGCAGCTTTTACTGGGCTGTGAGGCACTGGCGATGTTGCCGTGGTTTATGGTGGAAGACGAACTGCAACGCGGTGACTTGCAGGCATTGCGCAGCCTCGCCCCTGGCCTGAGTGGGCGCTTCGGGGTTGCTCGTCTGCACGGCCGGCGCTTATCGCTGGCGGCGCAGTGCTTTATCGAGACGTTGCTGGCGCATGACGTCGCCGTGCGTCAACGGCAGGCTGCGTGGCTGGCTCACTAGGCTGCGTGTAGCCGTACCTCGGAGGTTTTATCGACGGCAGGTACAGATGCTCAACCGTCAGTTAGGGGGCGTTGCGTTCTGCGTCAGCTGATTGCGCAGCGCCCGGTCGACCTTAATCTGTAGCTTGTAAGCAGGCGCTTCGATGGCGTCGTGGTCGCGGGTATAGCGTCGGGTAAATTCGCCTACGCCCCATTGCTGGTACTGCTGCACATGCAACAGCTCATGGGCCCAGAGCGCGACATTCTGCTGCGCGTCTTCGGCATTACGGAAGACGATGATGTCGATCAGCGTCACCGCCTGCACGTCTGGATTTTGCAGCAAGGCATTGCCGGCGTTCAGCGTTTCGCCTGCCCCAACCGTGAAACGCGCTGAGTCGAGCACCGCTATATCGAAATAGGCCTCCAGCTGCGCGCGGATATGCAAGGGAACAGGCTCAGTACCGCCGGCCGCGGCGTGCTCACGCGCTTGCAGTAACCCTTGTTCAAGACCGGAGGCGGCTATCAGGGTGGCGTTTTCGTAGAGCCCATCGATGTCGGCTTGGCTGATCGGCGCGCAGAAGCACACCACGGCACAGACCTGCTGCTGCCCGCTGGGGCAGGCGAGAACCGAGGCAGTAAGGCCGAGCCCACCAACCAATAAGGCGGCCCAGCGCAAAGGATGGCGCAAAAACACAGCAGGCAAGGACGTCTCCCTAAAACAATAGCGACCGCAGATGGATGGGGCATTCCGCGTCGGGTTGGACAGTGGCCATTGAGCTTGGTTGCAGCGGTGCAACGTCGCGTCAACGACGTGTTATCTGCCCGACGTATGCGGCTATACCCGCACCCAGCGCTGTCGGGTCCAACCGCTTAGGGCATCGACGCCGAACACCAGCAGCAGCATCGCCAGGATCACCGTGCTGGCCTGTGCTTCCTGGAACAGGCTAAGGCTGACGTAGAGCATCTGCCCCAGACCGCCGGCCCCAACGAAGCCAAGCACGCTGGCCATGCGGATATTGTTTTCCCAGCGGTACAGGCAGTAAGCCAACAGCTGTGGCCAGAGGTTGGGCAGGGTGCCGTAGCAGAACGCGGCGATCTGGCCGCCGCCTTGCAAGCGGATCGCCTCGGCCGGTGCGGTCGGGGTGTTTTCCAGGGCTTCGGCAAATAATCGACCGAGTACGCCAGCGGTGTGCAGGGCCAGAGCCAGAGTGCCGGCATTCGGGCCGAGGCCAGCAGCCAGCACCATTAGCGCCGCCCAAACCAGCTCGGGAATGGCCCGTAGGGCATTCAGCAGCAAACGTGCTGCGCTCTGCAGCGGCCAGCCGAAACGCCCGGCGGCGGGCAACGCCAGGAGCAAGCCAAACACCGCCGCCAGCAAGGTGCCGATGGCCGACATGGCCAGAGTTTCCAGCGCCCCCCGGCTGATGGCCGCGAGGTGCTCGGTGCTCAGGTCGGGCGCAAGGAAGCGCCGTACATAGCCAAGCATCTGCGCCAGGCTGTCGCCGCCGACCAGCACGGCGAGGTCGATGCCTAGATAGACGAACGAGGCATACACCGCCACGCCGATAGCCAAGAGCAGCAACAGATTGATCAGCCGGTTCATGCCAACCTCCGGCGCAGCAGGCGGCTGAGCTGATCGGCCAGTAGCACCAATAGCAGGAAGGTCAGCAGCATGCTGGCCACCTCGCCGCCGGCAAACATGCGCAGCGACAGATCGATCTGCTGGCCGAGGCCGCCGGCGCCGACGAAGCCCATCACCACCGAGGCGCGAATCGCGCATTCCCAGCGATACACCGTGTAAGAGGTCAACTCCGCCGCCGCATTCGGCAGGATGCCGTAGAAAAATGCCGTCAATCGGCCGCTGCCGGATTGCAGCAAGGCGTGCATGGGGCGCTGGTCGACTGACTCGTAAATTTCTGCGTAGACCTTGCCGAGCATGCCGCTGTAGGTGATGGCGATAGCCAGTACCCCGGCGGTGGGGCCAAGACCGACGGCGCGCACGAACAATAGCGCCCAGACGATTTCCGGCACGCTACGCAAGAAGATCAGCAGCCCGCGTACCGGCCAACGCAGCAACTGCGCCAAGGCTTTAGGCCGGCCACCACGGGCGGCGGCGGAGAGCGACAAGGCGCGGCTGGCCAATAGGCTCGCGGGGATTGCTAATAGCAGCGCCAGGGCCATCCCCGCAGTGGCGATCGCCAGCGTTTGCAAGGTGGCCTGCAGCAACAGCTCGAGAAACGCCGTGTCATGCGCCGGTGGCCAGAACGCCGCGACAAAGCGGCCCATCTCGCTTTGGCTATCGGCTTGCAGCAGCACGCCCAGATCCAGCTCGCTGAGCTGAATGCCCGGCCACAGCAGGGCCAGTGCCAGCAGGCTGAGCAGCAGTCGCGGCAGGGCAGCCGGGTCGCGCTGGGTGCGGCTTAGCATCGGGGAATCTGCAGGCTCAGACTAACGGCGGATAGGGGCGGTGAGAGCAGTTGTTCGTTGGCATACAGCGCATCGAGCTGTGCTTGGTCGACTTCAGCGGCCGGGCGGTCGAACAGTATCTGCCCATCACGCAAACCGATCACGCGCGGGAAGTGCGCCAGGGCCAGCTCCACCGCATGCAGGCTGGCGATCAGGGTAACGCCGCTGGCTTCGGCATGCCGACACAGCACACTCAGGGTATGCGCGGCGAGCACCGGGTCCATGGCCGATACCGGCTCGTCGGCCAGCAGCACCTCGGGCGCCTGGTACAGCGCGCGGGCAATGCCAACGCGCTGTAACTGGCCGCCGGAGAGTTGCTGGCACTGGGCGAACAGCTTGTCAGCCAGGTCCAGCTTGGCCAACTCACGCTGTGCGCCGGGTATATCCAACGGGTGCAGCAGGCTCAGCAGACTCTTGGCCAAACCCCACTGGCCGAGTTTGCCGGCCAGCACCGCTGTTACCACGCGTTGGCGCGCGGGCAGCGGCGGTGCCTGATGGACCAGGCCGATACGTGCGCGCAGGCGTTGACGTTGGCGGCCAGAGAGCTGCCAAGGCTGTTCGCCGAGCACGTGCAATTCGCCGCTGCTCGGTTGCAGGGCGGTGGCCAGTAGGTTGAGCAGGCTCGATTTACCGGCCCCGGAGGGGCCGATGATCGCTACCCGCTCGCCGGGCGCAATGTGCAGATCGACATTGCGCAGGGCGTGAACGCCATTACCGTGCTGCAGCGCCGCCTGAGTCAGGCGTAGGCTCATTTCAGCAGGTCGGCGGCGCGAGCGGCTTCCTCGATGCCTGTGTAGTTCTCAGGCTTGGTTTCGATAAAGCGGCTGGCGGCCTGCAGGTCGAGGATCGCCTTGTGCGCGGGGTTAGCCGGGTCGAGGGCGAGGAAGGCGGCTTTGATTTTGGCCACCAGTGCCGGATCGAGGCTGCCGCGCACGGTCCAGTTGTAGTCGAAGTAGCTCGGGGTGGTGGCGAAGACTTTGACCTTGTTGGTGTCGACCTTGCCGCTGGCAACCAGCTTGTCCCAGACGCTGGCGTTGAGCACGCCGCCATCGACCTTGCCGGCCTGCACCCAGGCGGCGGTGGCGTCATGTGCGCCGGAGTAACCAATACGGCTGAAGTAGCTTTCTGGCTTGATGCCGTCCTGCAGCATGAAATAGCGAGGCATCAGGCTGCCGGAGGTCGACGACACCGAACCAAAGGCGAAAGTCTTACCCTTGAGGTCGGCCAAGGAATTCACATTGGCGTCAGCGGTGATGAACTTGCTGGTGAACTGGGCGTCTTGCTCGCGCTGTACCAGCGGGATCGCGTTGCCGGTTTTTAGGCGTACTTGGACGAAGGTGAAACCGCCAAGCCAGGCCAAGTCCAGGCGGTCGGTGGCCAGCGCTTCGACCACGGCGGGGTAGTCGGCAACTGGGGTGAACTCGACTTTCATGCCCAGCTGTTGTTCCAGGTAGGCGCCCAGCGGTTTGAATTTACGCAGCAGTTCGGTCGGCGCTTCGTCCGGGATGGCGCTGACGCGTAGGGTTTCGGCAGCGTGGGTCAGGCTGGCGGACAGGCACAGGGCGGCGAGCGCCAAGGAGCGTTTAAGCATGAAGATTCTCCGGTTCAATAGCGGAAAAGGTTCTAAGTGACAGCTCAGCAGATCAGCTGGCCGCGTTTCGTCAGGTAATCGACGTGGCGCGATTATAGGGAGCGCTGCGCTAAAGACCAGCGTTGCCAGCAGGCCGTTGGAAAACAAGCGGCGTTGGCAATCCTGCGTTTCCACCGGCCTGTTAGAATCCGCGACCTGTTTTCTGATTTGCCGAGAGCCTGACCGATGAGCGAGCCGATCCGCCTGACCCAGTACAGCCATGGAGCCGGTTGTGGCTGCAAGATTTCCCCCAAGGTGCTGGACGTGATCCTCGCCGGTAGCGGTGCGCAGAACCTCGACCCCAAGCTATGGGTTGGCAACGCCTCGCGTGACGATGCGGCGGTGTATGCCATTGACGACGAGCGCGGCGTGGTCTCGACTACTGACTTCTTTATGCCGATCGTCGATGACCCTTACGACTTCGGCCGCATCGCCGCCACCAATGCGATCAGCGACATTTATGCCATGGGCGGCGATCCCTTGATGGCTATTGCCATCCTCGGCTGGCCGGTCAATGTGCTGGCGCCGGAAGTGGCCCGCGAAGTGATTCGTGGTGGCCGCGCGGTCTGTGATGAAGCGGGTATTCCGCTGGCTGGTGGCCACTCCATCGACGCGCCGGAGCCGATCTTCGGTCTGGCTGTGACGGGTGTGGTGAGCAAGCGCCACATGAAGCGTAACGACACTGCCACGATCGGTTGCCGGCTGTACCTGAGCAAGCCGCTGGGTATCGGCATTCTCACCACCGCCGAGAAGAAAGCCAAGCTGCGGCCCGAAGATGTCGGTCTGGCATGCAAGTGGATGTGCACGCTGAACAAGCCCGGCAGTCGTTTTGGCAAGCTCGCCGGGGTGACCGCAATGACGGATGTCACTGGCTTCGGTCTGCTCGGCCACTTGGTGGAAATGGCTGATGGCGCCGGCCTCACCGCGCAGCTTGATTACGCTGCCGTGCCGCGTCTGCCAGGCGTTGACTACTACCTGGCCGAGGGCTGCGTGCCCGGCGGCACGCTGCGTAATTTCGAGAGTTACGGCGAGAAAATCGCGCCCATCAGCGAGGCGCAACGCAATCTACTCTGTGACCCGCAGACCAGTGGCGGCCTGCTGGTGGCCGTCACCGCAGAGGGTGAGACCGAGTTCCTCGCGTTGGCCAGCGAGTTGGGCTTGAACCTAGCATCCATTGGTCAGCTGGTTGCGCGACAGACTTACGCGGTAGAGGTGCTCTGATGCGCGACAACAGCAGCGACTACCGCGACATCTTTCTCAATGACCGACCGATGATGGATGCTCGTGCTCCGGTGGAATTCCTCAAGGGCGCCTTCCCTGGCGTGCTCAACCTGCCGCTGATGGACGATAGCGAGCGGCAGAAGGTTGGCACCTGCTACAAGCAAAAAGGTCAGGACGCGGCCATCGAGCTGGGCCATCAGCTGGTCAGTGGCGCGGTCAAGGAGGAGCGTGTCGCGGCCTGGAGTGCCTTCGCCAAGGCTAATCCAGACGGTTACCTGTACTGTTTTCGCGGTGGCCTGCGCTCGCAGATCACCCAGCAGTGGCTCAAGGAGGCGGGTATCGAATATCCGCGGGTGATCGGCGGCTACAAGGCCATGCGCAGTTTCTTGCTGGAGACCACCCTGCAGGCGGTGGCCGAATGTAAGTTCGTCATCGTCGGCGGCATGACCGGCACCGGCAAAACCGAAGTGATCAGCGCGCTGAGCAACAGCCTGGACCTGGAAGGCCACGCCAACCATCGCGGTTCCAGTTTCGGCAAGCGGGCCACCGGCCAGCCGGGGCAGATCGATTTCGAGAACCGCCTGGCCATCGATATCCTTAAGCAGCGCGCCGCCGGCACCAAGCAATTTGTGCTGGAGGACGAGAGCCGCTTGGTCGGCACCTGTTCGCTGCCGCTGGAGCTGTACCAGGGCATGCAAAATTATCCACTGGTGTGGCTGGAAGACAGCTTCGCTGGCCGCGTCGAGCGCATTCTTGGTGATTACGTGACCCAGCTGTGCGCCGAGTTTGTCGAGGTGCATGGCGTCGATGATGGCTTCCATCTGTTCGCCGAACGGTTGCTGCAAAGCCTGAGCAATATCCAGCGGCGCCTGGGCGGCGAGCGCTATCAGCAGCTGCTGACGACAATGCAGGCGGCGCTGGACGAGCAGCAGCGCAGTGGCAATGTTGACCTTCACCGTGACTGGATCGAAGGGCTGTTGCGTGAGTACTACGACCCTATGTATGACTTCCAGCGCGAAAGTAAAAGCCCGCGTATTGAGTTTGCTGGCGAGCAGGCCGCGGTCATCGCTTACCTGAAAGAGCGACAAGCTAACGCCTAGACAAATGAGTACCTGAGCCCAGGTTGTGGGCTCAGGGGTTAAAACACCGAAGTTAGCGCGGTTTTGCTCGTTACGCCTGAGTTGCTGTCTGCAAAATAAGCATGGGCTGATGTCGACTTGCGGCCGGCCTTACAGGGGAGGCGATTCAGCTCTTGTCTTTTTCAAGGGCGCGTTGGTAGCTGCTGACCTTTTCAAGGTTGCGGATATAGCGTTCGATGTGTGGGAATTCATGTCCATCTTTTAGGCTGTTCAGTGCCCCCTGTACGACGAAGCCCAGCATAAAGTCTGCACCGGTCAGGCGCTCTTCCACCAGGAAGTTCCTACCTTCAAGGTGGTTGTTTATATGGGCAAACACCTTGTTGAATTCAGTCTCCGCGTAGCTGTTTAGAAACTTCAGGTCGGTACCTGACTGGGTTTCAAACTGATTAAATATTTTCAGTAGAAAAGGCAGCATGGCTGAGCTTTCTGAAAAATGAATCCACGTCAGGTAATCAATGTATTCAGCTGAACCTTCAGCCGGCGCCAAGTGAGGCGCAAAGCGCTTAATCAGCACTTCCACCATCGCGCCAGACTCGGCAATTATCTGTCCGTCTAGCTCAATGACAGGCGATTTGCCGAGGGGGTGGATGGCTTTCAGTGAGGCAGGGGCTAAATGAGTTTTTTCATCGCGCGTGTATTTGATGAGCTCATAGGGCTCACCTATTTCCTCCAGTAGCCAAAGGATGCGAATGGAGCGTGATGCATTGAGGTGGTGAAGTTTTATCATCGGTTTAGCTCCGTGGGATGTACCGAACACTTATGTGCGGTGATGCTGGCCAGGTAATTTGGTTGTCGTAGCGCGTATGCTACGCGCACAATAGTCAACCGGTCTACTATAGGCTGGCTCAGCCCGAGGCAGGCTCAATGTGTCATGCTTTTGTTGCCGGGTAGGGCCTTCAATTGAGGTCTGAGGTGGGTGGTGTGGAGGGAGTATTGATATAGTAGAGCGTTGAGATATTCTGTAGACGACTGGTCTAATTTACTGGTAACCTGCCCCCCATGAAGCAAAACTACGATAATACACGCCAGCATTTACTCGACACCGGCCATCGGATGATGGTCGTGAAGGGCTTTACGGGCGTGGGCCTTAACGAGATTTTGCAGGCCGCCAGCGTGCCTAAGGGCTCGTTCTACCATTACTTCAAGTCCAAAGAACAATTCGGCCAGTCCTTGCTCGAGGATTACTTCCGCAATTACTTGGCGAACATGGACGAGCGTTTCGCGGTGACCGGCAATACGGCCCGCGAACGACTCATGGGCTATTGGCAGAAGTGGCTGGATAGCTATTGTGAGCCCTGCGATGAGCAGAAGTGCTTGGTGGTGAAGTTGAGCGCTGAAGTGGCGGATCTTTCCGAGTCCATGCGCCTTACGCTGCGCGACGGCGCAGATCAAATTATTGACCGTATCGCAGCCTGTATCGAGCAGGGGCAGCGTGACATGTCCTTACCGCAGGGTGATGCTTACCGCACGGCCACAGCCCTTTATCAACTGTGGCTCGGGGCCAGCCTGCTGAGCAAGCTGCACCGTAATAGTCGGTCGTTGGAAAACGCCATGGCCACGACCCAGACCATGCTGGCCTCTGATAAAGCCTGATGGCGAGATTGCCCACCCTAGCAGGTGGCTATTTTTACTTGCCTAATAGCCGACTGGTCTAATTATTAGCCTTGATACAACTGCCTTTTCACACCCACTCAGGAGTTTGAACATGCCCCAGTCAAAGCAAATCAATCGACGTGTTGTTCTGGCATCGCGCCCACATGGTGCACCTGTTGACGCGAATTTCCGTATTGAGCAAAGCCCAATTCCTCAGCCCGCAGAGGGGCAGGTTCTACTGCGCACCGTCTACCTGTCACTCGACCCCTACATGCGTGGTCGCATGGGTGATGCGCCGTCCTATGCGCCGCCGGTGGAAGTCGGCGGGGTGATGGTGGGTGGCACGGTATGCCGTGTGGTGGCCTCGAAAAATCCGGCCTACAAGGTCGATGACTGGGTGTTGTCCTTTAATGGCTGGCAGGACTATGCACTTTCCGATGGCAGTGATCTGACTGCGCTGGGTGATTCGCCGACACAGCCCTCTTATGCCTTGGGTATCTTTGGCATGCCGGGCTTCACCGCCTACATGGGCTTGCTGGATATTGGTCGACCGCAGGCGGGTGAAACGCTAGTGGTTGCTGCCGCTACCGGGCCAGTCGGCGCGACCGTGGGGCAGATCGGTAAGATCAAGGGTTGTCATGTGGTCGGTGTGGCCGGCGGGGCGCAAAAGTGCCGGCATGCCGTTGAGGTGCTGGGTTTTGATACCTGCCTCGATCACCGTGCCGCGGACTTCGCCGAGCAATTGGCCAAGGCCTGCCCGGCGGGTATCGATGTCTACTTTGAGAATGTCGGCGGCAAGGTCTTCGATGCTGTTCTGCCGCTGCTCAATACCAAGGCCCGCGTGCCTGTCTGCGGTATCGTCGCGCACTACAACGACACCGCCTTACCCAGCGGGCCAGATCGCTTGCCGTCTTTGATGGGCGCCATTCTGCGTAAGCGCCTTACTGTGCAGGGCTTTATTATTTTTGATGATTACGCACACCGCTACGACGAGTTCTTTAACGAAATGTCGAGCTGGTTTGCTGAGGGGCGGATCAAGTATCGCGAGGAATTGGTGAGTGGTTTGGAGGAGGCGCCTAATGCCTTTATCGGACTGTTAGAGGGGCGTAATTTTGGCAAGTTAGTGGTCCGTGTAAGTGACGACTGATTGCCTATTGTTGGCATAACACAGGTTATTGCTCTGCCATCTCAAGTTCTTGGGTGGTAGGGCTTTTTTGTTTTGAGACCCCAGACCATTAGGCGCAGTCATGGCTGCAGAGATTCTTATGAGCACACGCAGTAAGCGATCGCATCAAATAAACGCCGCTCTGTGGCGTATTTTGGTGGGTTGTCTGGGGTTATACCCTACGCTCTTATTGGTACTGAGTGTGTTGGCCCCGCTGACCCGTGATCTGAGTTTTCCACTCATGGTCTTGGTAGAGGTGGTGGTTTTAGTGCCTTTCACTCAGCTCATCTCCTTTCCGCTGGCCGGGTGGCTGGTTGCTCGGTTAAGGCAGATTAATCAGTGAGTGCGTGAGGCCGTTTCAGTGAGCATCACGTGCCGTAAAAATATGACAAAACGATAACCAAGGTTGTCGGCATCAACATTTTAAGCAGAGGAAATAACATGCAAACGTTAATCATCAACGGACAGTCGCAGCAGGTTGACGTTGCAGCGGATATGCCTCTGCTGTGGGTCTTACGCGATGTGCTAGGCCTGACGGGGACAAAATATGGTTGTGGCATTGCCCAGTGTGGCGTGTGCACCGTGCACCTCGATGGTCAGCCGATCCGTTCGTGCGTGACGCCGATTTCCGCTGTGGTGGGCCGCTCGATCACCACCATTGAGGCCATCGGTGAGACGGCCGTGGGCCAAGCCGTACAGCAGGCCTGGCTGGCGCATGAGGTGGTGCAATGCGGTTACTGCCAATCAGGGCAGATCATGGCCGCCACTGCCCTGCTGCAGAGCCAGCCAGCGCCCGACGATCAGGCGATTGATGCCGCCATGGCGGGTAATCTTTGTCGCTGCGCCACCTACACCCGGATTCGCTCGGCCATTCACAGTGTTGGCCAGGTTGAGGAGGCGTGAGATGAAAAAGCCTAACGAAACGACTGTTGATATGTCTCGCCGCCGCCTCTTGCAGGGCAGCGGCATCGCCCTCGGTGGCTTGGTGTTGAGTACCTGGCTACCGCCACTGGTGTCTAAAAGCGCAGCCGCCGAGGCGGCGGCGGCAGGTCGGCTTGGTGATCGCTCCGGGGAGGGTTACGGTGCCTTTGTCCGCGTTGGCCCCGATGGCGTGGTCACGGTGATCTCGCCGAAAATTGAAATGGGCCAGGGTGCGCAAACCGGTATTGCCATGATGGTCGCCGAGGAGCTGGAAGTGCCCCTGGATCAGGTGGTGATCCAGGAAGCACCACCGAACTCGGCGCTGTATACCGACAGCCTGATGCAGTTTCAGGCAACCGGTGGTTCGACTTCTACTCGTGTTACCTGGGAGCCGCTGCGTCGGGCGGGCGCTACGGCGCGGATCCTGTTGATCCAGGCGGCTGCTCTGCAATGGCGCGTCGCGCCGAGCCTGTGCCATGCGCAGAACGGCCAGGTGTTTGGCCCCAATGGCCTGCAGGCGGCCTATGGCGACTTGGTCGAGGCGGCTGCGACGCTGCCATTGCCCGACGCAGTGCCGCTGAAAACCCCCGAGCAGTTCAAGTTGCTGGGCACCCCCGCGCAGCGTCTGGATACGCCCGCGAAGGTCAACGGCAAGGCGCGCTTTACCATCGACCTGCAAATCCCCGGTATGCTGGTGGCCTCCAGTATCACCTGTCCGGTGTATGGCGGGCGGCTGCTCAACGTTGATGATACTGCGGCGCGACGGGTGCCTGGGGTGCGCGACATCGTGCGCCTGGACAATGCCGTGGCCGTCACCGCGAGCAACTTCTGGGCCTGTCAGCAGGCCATCAAGGCGCTGAAAATCGAGTGGGACCTCGGCCCGCATGCCGCGATTGGTTCAGCGCAGTTGGACCAAGAGCTGCTCGCCGCCAGTAGCCGTGATGGCGTGGTCGCCAAGCGCACTGGCGACATTGAGCAAGCCAAGCAGCAATCGGCCAGCCAGTTTGAAGCGGTTTACGAGCAGGCGCTGTTGTCCCATTCGCCGCTTGAACCCATGAGTTGTGTGGCCCATGTGCGCAAAGATGCCTGCGAGCTGTGGGTCGGCACCCAAGTGCCGGTGTTTGCCCAACAGACGGCCGCCCAAGTCACCGGGTTGCCCGTGGAAAAAATCCAAGTGCACAACCAATTGATCGGTGGCGCATTCGGCCGGCGTCTGGAGTTTGATTTCATCACCCAAGCAGTGGCCATCGCACGCCAGGTCGATTACCCGATCAAGCTGATCTGGAGCCGTGAAGAGGACATGACCCACGACCTCTACCGGCCACTGTACGCCGACCGCATGCAGGCCGCCCTCGACGAACAGGGGCGGCCGCTGGGTTGGGAGCACCGCATCGCCGGCGCCTCGATTCTCGCCCGTTATGTCGGCAGCTTGCCGCCCAATGGCGTGGATAGTGATGCCGTGGAAGTGGCGGTGGACCCGATCTACAGCTTGCCGCATTTGCAGGTTCGTTATATCCGCCAGGAGCCGAGCGTCGTGCCCGTGTCCTGGTGGCGCGGCGTGGGCCCGCTGCGCGGCACCTATGCCCTGGAATGTTTTATTGATGAGCTGGCGCACAACGCCAAGGCCGACCCGGTGGCCTACCGCCTGGAACTGATGGCGGAGCAACCACGTGCCCAGGCGGTGCTGCGTTTGCTGGCCGAGAAGTGTGACTGGAACCAGCCGTTGCCCGCTGGTCAGGGCCGGGGTGTGGCGGTCAGTGCAGTGTTCGGCAGCTATGTGGCGAGCCTGGTTGAGCTGGAGATGCAGGGCGACTTGGGCGTGCGCATCAAGCGCCTGGTCAGTGTGGTGGATTGTGGCTTCGCGACTAACCCGACCTCGGTTAAGGCGCAGATCGAGGGCGGCACCTTGTTCGGCCTGTCCGCCTCGTTATTCAACGAAATCCTCATCGAAAACGGCCAGGTGCAGCAGACCAACTTCCACAACTACCGGCAGCTGCGCATCAGCGAAGCGCCGGCGGTGGAGGTGCACCTGATGCCGAGTCTGGAAGCACCGGGTGGCGTCGGTGAGGCGGGCACTGCACTGATTGGCCCGGCCCTGGTCAACGCCCTGTTCGCCGCATCGGGCCAGCGCATTCGTCGCTTGCCGCTGAGCCGTTTCGGCTACTACCCGGTTTAAGGAGTTACTGATGAAATTAATAAGCAACCTACTGCTGCTCGCCAGCGCTGCTCTGCTGGTGCAAGCGGCTTATGCGCAAGACGATTCGCTCGCTAAGGGCGAATACCTGACGCGCGCCGCCAATTGCGTGGCTTGCCATACCGTGCCCGGCGGTGAACCCTTCGCCGGTGGCGTCGAGTTCAAGCTGCCATTCGGTTCGCTGTTTTCGCCCAACATCACCCCGGATACAAAAACCGGTATCGGCGCCTGGACCGATGACGAATTCGTCAGCGCGATGCAGACGGGTGTGGGCCGCGATGGTAAACACTACTACCCGGCGTTTCCCTATACCGCCTACAGCAAGATGTCACGCGATGACATTCTGGCTATCAAGGGTTATCTCGCCAGCTTAGAGCCTGTCGAACAGGCGCAGCGGGAAAACCACATCAGCTTCCCGTTCAACCAGCGTTGGGGCATGGTTTTCTGGAATCTGCTGTTCCTCGATGACGAGCGGTTCCAGGCGGACAGCCAGCATTCAGAGGAGTGGAATCGCGGTAAATACCTGGTAGAAGGGCCGGGCCACTGCGGCGAGTGCCATTCGCCGCGCAACCTGTTTCAGGCGGTCAGCAGCGACCGCTCGCTGGCCGGTAACCTGCTTCAGGGCTGGAACGCCTACAACATCAGCTCTGACCCCGTGCACGGCATTGGTGCTTGGCCCACGGACGTGCTTGCAGGCTATTTGAAGGATGGCGCAGCGCCAGGCTTGGGTTTGTCCTCGGGACCCATGGCCGAGGTGGTGGAGAACAGCTTGCGCCATTTGACCGACGCTGACCGTCAGGCGATCGCCGTCTTCCTCAAGGAGTCAGCGCCGCGCACTGAAGGCGTGCCTCGCCCACAGCAGGTCACGCTTGCTGAACCGGGCAGCGGCAATGCCCTTGGCAACAAGCTGTTCGCCGGCGCGTGTGCCAGTTGCCACCGCTGGGACGGCACTGGCAGCCAGAGTCAAACGGCCATGCTGTTGGGCCTGAAGACGGTCAACGACCCTGCCGCCAGCAACTTGCTCGGCATCTTGTTGAGTGGACACGGATCGGCCGACATGCCAGTAGACCGGCTTATGCCGTCGTTCGGTACCATTTACAACGACCAAGAGCTGGCCGCGCTGAGCAGCTTCATGCTGCAGCGCTTTGGCGACAGTGGTGCGCAGGTATCGGTGCCAGCTGTGGCTAAGCGCCGGACCGAGTCCCTGCATTGAGCGGAGGTGCCGTATGTCGGGCCTGAACACATTGCTGGATGCGCTCCTGGCCGAGCGCGAGGCTGGCCGCGAAGCGGTGCTTGCGACTGTGGTCAAGGTCGAGGGCTCGGCGTATCGGCGGCCCGGTGCGCGCATGCTGGTGTCGCGCTTCGGCAGGCCCGAGGGCACCATCAGTGGAGGCTGCCTGGAGGCGGAAGTGGCGAAAAAGGCCTGGTGGCTGACCGAAGCCGGGCCGGCGCTGCGCAGCTACAGCACCGCCGAGGCGGATGAGGCCAGCGAGGAAGCGCTGAGTTTCGGCCTGGGCTGCAACGGCAAGGTGCATGTGCTGTTCGAGCGCCTGCCTGCCGGCGGCCCTTGCGCCTTGGTTGATGCCTTGCTCAGCGTGCGTGACAGCCAGCAACCGGCGGCCATCGCCACGGTGATCGCCAGCCCGGCGGGCGTTTCGCCACGCTTAGGCGCGCGCCTGTTCTTGGTGCCTGGGCAGCATGCTAGGGGCGAGCTGCTGCACTCGGGGCTGGCTGAACAGATCCGCGCAGACCTGCAACAGACCTTGGTGCGCGGCAAGTCATCCCGCTGCCTCTATCCGAATGGCTCGGGCGAGGTCGATGTGCTTCTGGAGTACTTACCGCCTGTGCGACGTCTGGTGGTGTTTGGTGCTGGTCATGATGCCCAGCCGCTGGTGCGCATGGCCAAGCTGTTGGGCTGGCATGTCACGGTGATCGACGGCCGGGCGCACTTCGCCCGAGCCGAGCGTTTTGCCGAGGCTGACCAGGTACTGGTCGGCGATGTTGAGCAGCCGTTTGCTTACCACGAACTGGTGCGCGGGGCCGCGGTGGCGGTGATGACGCACAGCCTGGTGCAAGACGCGCATTGGCTACAGGGCGCGTTACACAGTGAACCCTGCTATGTCGGCCAGTTAGGCCCGCGCGAGCGCACCGAGCGCCTGTTGGCCGGCATTCACGAGCATCAGGGCGAGCTGCCGGGGCTGGCGAATCTGCATTATCCGATTGGCCTGGACCTGGGCGGCGACACTCCGGAAAGCGTGGCCATGGCGATGCTCGCGGAAATTCAGGCGGTGCTCAATGGCCGCAGTGGCGGCAGCCTGCGCTTCAGATCTGCGAGCATCCATGACAGCGACCCTGTGCTGATGGCTGGCCGGGATCAAACGGATATTGCATCAGAAGGTTGTCGGCTGGTGGCCGTGCAGCGTTAACAATTTATCAACCGAGGAACCCATCAGCATGAGTCAAGCCATACGCGTTGTAGCGATACTGACAGCCAAGGCTGGCAAAGAGTCGCAGGTCGAGCAGATTCTGCGCGCCTGTGTGCAGCCATCGCGCGCCGAAGACGGCTGCCTGTCTTACGTCCTGAATCGCTGTATTGAACAGGCCGGGCGTTTTGTCTTCGTCGAGCGCTGGGCCAGCCATGAGGCGATAGCGCGCCATCGGCAGATGCCACATTACACGGCCATGGCCAATGCCTTGGGCGAGCTGTTAAGCGATCGTCAGGTTTATGTGCTTGAAGCGCTGGCGGAGGACATCGAACCCGCCATTGATCCCCGTACGGGCGTTGTCGGGTGATTGTTGATCGACATGGTCGGCGTTTTCGCAAACTTCGTCTGAGCCTGACTGCCGCATGCAATTACGCCTGCACCTACTGTGTGGCCGATGGCCGTCGCTTGGTGGCCGCACGCGATGAGCTGACGGCCGCGTCGATGCTGCGTGCCGTCGAGTTGCTCAGGGATGTTGCCGGTGTTGAGGAGCTGCGCATTACCGGCGGCGAGCCGCTGTTGAGTGACCGGCTGGAGCCTTTTCTCCAGGGGATAGGCGCATTGGCGTTGCAGGACATCAGCCTGACTACTAATGGCCAGTTGCTGGCCGGCAAACTGCCGTTACTGCGCAGCGCCGGCATCCAGCGGCTCAATGTGTCCCTCGATACGCTCGACCCGAGCGCCTTTCGCGCGATCGCCAAGGGCGGCGACCTGCAGACGGTGCTCAGCGGTATCGAGCAGGCGCGCCGAGCCGGCATGAGCATCAAGATCAACATGGTGCCGATGCGTGGCAGCAACCTCGATCAAGTCATGCCCATGTTGGCGTTCTGTTTGGAGCGGGGTTACGAATTGCGCTTTATCGAGCTCATGCGCATGGGCCATCTGGCCCAG
This sequence comes from Pseudomonas guineae, assembly GCF_900113745.1. Lineage (GTDB taxonomy): Bacteria > Pseudomonadota > Gammaproteobacteria > Pseudomonadales > Pseudomonadaceae > Aquipseudomonas > Aquipseudomonas guineae. The sequence goes on from NZ_FOQL01000004.1 coordinate 287,119, forward strand.
CATGCAGAGGCTTTCCGCGCACAGTTTGTCGGTCAGCGCGAGCTGCTGGAGCTCATCGGTGAGCATTATGAATTCAGTCAGGCTGAGGCGCCGGTTGACTCCACCGCGCTGCGCTATAGCGTTGGCGAGAGTGGGGCGTTCGGTATTATTGCCAACGAAAGCGTGCCGTTTTGTCGGAGCTGCAGCCGCCTGCGTTTGTCGTCTACGGGTTGGTTATACGGGTGCCTGTCATCGAATCGCGGGCATTTTATGGGTGAGCTGTTGGCGCTGCCGAGTGAACAGGCACAGCCGCAGCTGGCAGGCTTGCTCAGCCGTGCGCTGGGGGATAAACAAGACGCTACGTTTACCGGCAGCGCCCTGATTATGAAGACGCTCGGGGGCTGAGGTCAGCGGGCTTGTCGACGTCCTGCAGAATGCCGCTGTCAGCAAGCGTCACCTCAATCACCTGCTGCGCATGGGTGGCGATTAAACCCTTGGCCCCATTGTCCCCTTGCAGTTGCATCAATTCCGGCCAAAAGCGCCGGCCGAACAACACGGGGTGTCCGCGCTGGCCTTCGCAGTAAGCCACGACGATATGTTCAGCGTGGGCCTGCGCTCGCAGTTGCCGCAGGGTGGCGACAGAAATCCACGGCATATCTCCAAGCAGCACCGCCACCGCAGTGGCCTGCGAGTGTGCCAGGCTCTGGATGCCGGCAGCCAGGCTTGAGCCCATGCCCTGTTTGGCGTGGGCCGCACGTACCAGCTGAACGCCGGGTGGAATAGCCAGGGCCTGGGCATCGTCCTCGGCTTTTAGCACGACGCGAACATCGCTGAAGGCTTCTTGCGCCCGCAGCAATATTGTGGCCAGCAGGCTGTTGCCGTCTGCCAGCTTGGCCAGGCGTTTGTCGCTGCCGAAGCGTTGTCCGTAGCCGGCGGCGAGTACCAGGCCGATACAGTCCGGGGTGCTGTGCAGTTCGCTCATGTTGAGAAGTCCTTAATGCTCTGCCGGGTTATCAATCCTCGTCGTGCGTGAGTGTGGGCTTGAAGGCAGGTCTTGGGCAACGATCAGACGTGTCGCCGCGTGAGGCTCGCCATTATCCAAAAGGTGGATAAAAGCGTCAGCCACTCTGCGCGACGGCGCAGTCGTCAGAGAAGTGCGGGCGCTTTTTATGGCCCTAAAAAAACGACCGTCAGGATTAAACCGTGACGGCCGCTGGCGCTGGGTTATTCGGCGTAGGTGGGGTAGTCGCTATAGCCTTTCTCCGTGCCACCGTACATGCTGCTGGGGTCGACCGGATTGAGCGGCCAGCCATTGGCGATGCGCTGCGGCAAATCCGGGTTGGCAATGAACGGACGGCCAAAGGCGATCAAATCGCCCAAACCCGCCTCTAGGGTTTGCGCTCCGCGTTCTGTGGTGTAGCGGCCGGCGTAGATGATGCGGCCGCTAAAGGTTTGCCGGACTTCACTGCGGAAGTCATCGGGAAGCGTCGGGGCATTGTCCCAGTCGGCCTCAGCAATCGACAGGTAGGCGATGCCAGCCTCTTCGAGCACCTTGATGGCCTCGATGTAGGTGGTGTGCGGGTCTTCTTCAACCAGGCCCAAGTAGACCCGGTCCTCTGCTGTACTTTCAAACAAAGGCGCGAAGCGCACGCCCAGTCGGTCGGCTCCGACAACCTCGGATACGGCCTGAACAATCTCGCGCAGGAAGCGCAAACGGTTGTGCAGCGAACCGCCATATTCATCGTCGCGCTGGTTGCTGTGCGCGGAGATGAACTGGTTGACTAAATAGCCATTGGCGCAGTGGATTTCTACGCCATCAAAGCCAGCGCTCAAGGCGTTGCGAGCAGCCTGCGCGTAAAGCTGCACCAGTTCTTTGACCTCGGCATTGCTCAGGGCGCGGGGCACTGAAGGCTCGGCCAGGGCGCCGGCACCTGGGTCGGTTTCAATGAACACCTTGACGTTGGTCGCGGCAATAGCCGACGGCGCTACCGGCGCGGCGCCATTGGGCTGCAGCGAGGTGTGCGACACTCGACCGACATGCCAGAGCTGGGCAAAAATGATGCTGCCGGCGGCATGCACGGCGTCGGTGACGTTGCGCCAACCGTCGATTTGCGCCTGGCTGTGAATGCCGGGCGTCCAGGCATAGCCCTGGCCGCGTGGTTCGATCTGCGTGCCTTCGGTGACCATAAAGCCTGCGCCGGCACGTTGCCGGTAATAGGTGGCCATCAGCGGGTTGGCGATATTCCCCGGCTGGGTGCTGCGCGAGCGAGTCAGGGGCGGCAGGACGATGCGGTTGTTGAGCACATACGGGCCGAGTTGCACCGACTGAAAGAAGCGACTTGTATCCATTTTTACATTCCTGGTGAGGCCCGCCGCCACCTAGCGGCCACGGGCGAAAAGTGCGCCTCTGCCGACGTCGGCAGAGGCGTGACGCCGGCCTTAGGCCAGCAGTTTTAGCAGCGCGTGGGCGGTGGCTTCGGAGGAGGCCGGGTTCTGGCCCGTGATCAGCAGCCCGTCGGTGACGACATGCACCTGCCAGTCGGCGGTCTTGCTGTAATGACCGCCCTGGGCCATGAGCATGTCCTCGACCAGGAACGGCACCACCTGAGTCAGGCCCACAGCCTCCTCCTCGCTGTTGCTGAAGCCGGTGACCGCTTTGCCCGCGACCAATGGCTGGCCATCGCTGCCCTTGACGTGGCGCAGCACCGCAGGCGCATGGCAAACCGCGGCGACCGGCTTGCCGGCGGCGATGGCGCGCTCGATCAAGGCGATGGACGCGGCATCTTCGGCCAGGTCCCACAGCGGGCCATGGCCGCCGGGGTAGAACACGGCATCAAACTCGGCGCTGGAAACGTCGCTCAGCGTTAAGGTGTTGACCAGCACGTGCATGGCGACTGAATCAGTCTCGAAACGGCGGGTGGCATCGGTCAGGAAGTCGGGCTCGTTGCTCTTTGGGTCAAGCGGCGGCTGGCCGCCTTTGGGCGATGCCAGGGTCAGTTGCGCGCCGGCGTCGATAAAGGCGTAGTAGGGCGCGGCTAGCTCTTCGAGCCAGAAACCGGTCTTCTCACCCGTGTCGCCAAGTTGCTCGTGGGAAGTCAGAACGAGGAGGATTTTCATGTGGTTTACCTTGCGGTTAAAAGTGGCTGTTTGCTTATGTGCCGCTAGCGTGGGTGTGCAGCGCTAGCGGCGCAGCTTAGAGGCTTGCTTCAAGCACCTGGCGGCTGACGTCTAAGTTGACGTCGTTGTGTTCGCCGAGGGCGGTTAGGCGGTGAGCGGCGAGCTGGTTGATCAGCGCATCGATGGCGTCAGCACCAAGCTGGTAGGCCGATAAGCGCGTCGGTAGGCCGAGGCTCTCGAAGAACGTCCGGGTCTGTTGGATGGCGGCGTCAATCCGCTGTTCTTCGTCGCCCTGGCGGATCTGCCAAACCCGCTCGGCGTATTGCAGCAACTTGGCGCGTTTGGCTTCACGGCGAACTTCCAGGTTCGCGGGCAGCACGATGGCCAGCGTGCGTGCGTGATCGATGCCGTGCAGTGCGGTCAGTTCATGGCCGATCATGTGGGTGGACCAGTCCTGTGGCACGCCCGCGCCGATCAGCCCATTGAGCGCCAAAGTGGCCGTCCACATAAGGTTGGCTCGGGTGCTGTAGTCGGCGGACTCCTCCAGTACCTGCGTGCCTATCTCGATCAGGGTCTGCAGCAACCCTTCGGCGAAGCGGTCCTGCACGCGAGCGTCGATCGGGTAGGTCAGGTACTGCTCCATCACATGCACGAACGCGTCGACCACGCCGTTTGCCAGTTGGCGAGCTGGCAGGGTCTGGGTCTTGGTTGGATCGAGAATCGAGAACTGCGGATACACATGCACGCTGCGAAACGGCAGTTTGTCTTGCGTTGCCCGACGCGTGACCACGCCGCTGTGGTTCATTTCCGAGCCGGTGGCAGGCAGCGTCAGCACGCTACCGAACGGCAGGGCGTGACGGATCTTTGCACCGCGGGTTTCGAGGATGTCCCAGGCATCGCCGTCGTAGCCGACCGCGGCCGCCACAAACTTGGTGCCATCAATCACTGAGCCGCCGCCCACCGCGAGCAGGAAATCCAGCTGTTGCTCACGCACCAGCGCCACGGCCTGCATCAATGTTTCATAGCTTGGGTTCGGTTCGATCCCATCGAACTCCTGCACGTGCCGGGCGCCAAGCGCTTCACGCACTTGCGCCAGGGTGCCGGTTTTGCGAGCGCTTTGGCCGCCAAAAAGCACTAAAACGCGCGCGTCAGCCGGCACTAAATCCGCTAAGCGGCCGATCGTGTCGTGGCCAAAGACAATGCGGGTAGGGTTGTAAAAATCGAAATTAAACATGCGATTAATCCTTAATAGACCAGTCGTCTACTTTTTATGCAAAGTAGGATGCTTTAGCTCTCGTGGCTTGGCACGACGTTAAATGAATGCGCTAGGTGTGCTGTGCGGCTTGCCAAGTGTCTTGCACGATGCAGTCTTATGCATTGGCAGGTTCGAGCACTCGTCGAGCGGCTTTAACCTGTGGTCTGCAATATATTTAAAAATAGACCAGTCGTCTACCTTGTTGTCAGTTTTCTTTATCGGCAACTCACCCTCGAGGGTTGGCAGCACCAAGGTGGGCTATGACTTACTTTTTCGCGACCTCGCTATGACTTTAGGTATTTATTTCCATCACATACGCCAAACCGTTGCCCTAGTTAAGCAATTGAAGATCCCAAAGCGTGAATTGTCCTGGCTCACCTCTGATCAGGTTGCCGAGCTTTTGGAAACCATCCGCCGCACCTGCGATAACCCTCATGTTGAGATCATCACGCTTATCTGTCTGGCTACCGGTGCTCGTTGGTCAGAAGCCGAAAAGCTCAAGCCAACAGGGCTACGCAATGCGGTGATCACGTTCAGCGGGACGAAGAGCGGCAAGGTTCGGTCGGTTCCGATCACTCCAGGGCTAGAAGCTAGGATCGTTCGCCACTGGAAACAGCATGGCCTACCTAACTCGGCTATCACCTCATTTCGACGAGCCTTGGCCAAGACGACTATCAGGCTTCCGAAAGGGCAGGCCGCCCATGGTCTACGTCACACGTTCGCCAGCCACTTCATCCAGAACGGCGGGAACATCCTGACCCTGCAAAAGATCCTAGGGCACTCCAGCCTAGCCATGACCATGCGCTACGCACACTTGGCACCGGATCACCTGCTTGATGCCGTGCGTTTAGGGCCACTGGCGAGTTTCGACAGTTCTTCGACACCTCTATGAGGCCAGAAACAAAAAGCCCCGAAATTCCGAGGAAAATCAGGGCTTTAAGTGCTTCTATTTGGTGGAGCCGGGGGGATTTGAACCCCCGTCCGCCAGTGCTCCGCTGTTGGTTCTACATGCTTAGCCGTGTCTACTGAGTTAACCCTTGGCCGCCCGACGGGCAGGGTGCTTTGGGCGAGTTGTGTAAGTTTTAGGCGCTTCGTCCACAACGTACTAGGCGACGATTCTGTTCTATATGACAATCATTTCGGGTTTACAGACATCCCCTAATGATTGCTGGAGCCGAAGCTACCAGAAGTGCGACTAGGCTGCTTACGCAGCTAGTTGAGCACCGTAATTGTCATCATTGGCAATTATAGAGTTTTGCAACAGTGGATTTACGAGTTCTGTTACCAACTCGGCATGCCCCTCAAGTTTCACTACCGGCGTCGAATCCTAATCGGCCCCAAAACTTGTGTTGCTGGTACTAGGACGGCAGTCTACGCCAAAGGTTCCGCAGCGTCGACCCGGTAATTAGCGAGCGGACGTTGAAGGGTTTGCCGGCTATGATCGTAACCTGCAGATTTGCTTTGTCTTTTGGATGAGACCCTCGTATGCCGCGCGCGCCGCGTTACCCTATACGTCAATGGATCTGGCGCGTTTTTGTGCAGAGTGCGTTGATTCCGCTGATTCTGGTCGAGTCGGTGCTGATTACGGTTTACCTGTTGAGTAATGCGTCGATTCGCGATGCGCAGATCGAACATTTGCAGCAGAGCGCGCTGGATGATTTATCGGCAGCTGCTGTGCGCGAAGGCCAAGTGATTAATGCCCGCTTGCGTTCGGTGGAAATGCAGGTGCAGATATTTCGTGATGCAGCGCTTAATGCCTTGGATAACCTTGGGTTTCAGCCCGATGCGTTGGAGCGCCAGCGCCATGCGCTGACCGACAGCGGGGTGTTTTACAGCCGCAGTGATGACGGGCGTGCGGCTTCCTTTTATGCCAACAGTACGCCGCTGGCACAGCAGGATCACGGCAAGGCCTTGCGTCTGGCACAGCTTGATCCCTTGATGCGTTCGATCCAGGCGGCTAACCCAAGGGTGGCAGCGGCGTATTTCAATACTTGGGACAGCTACAACCGCATCTATCCCTTCTTTGCGACGCCCGAGCAGTATCCCCATGACATGGTGATACCCGATTACAACTTCTATTACCTGGCAGACGCGAAGCACAATCCTGAGCGCAAGGTAGCCTGGACCGAGGTTTATCTCGACCCGGCCGGCATGGGGTGGATGCTGTCGGCGGTAGCACCGGTTTATCGTGGTGATTTCCTTGAAGGTGTAGTGGGGCTGGATATCACTATCGGGCAGATGCTCGGTGAGATCGGTGAGCTGGATGTGCCTTGGCAGGGCTATGCCATGTTGGTCAGCCGCGATCACAACATCATGGCGTTGCCGAATGCCGGTGAGGCGGATTTCGGTCTGCGCGAACTGACAGAGTATTCCTATGCCGAGGCGGTGCGACGGGAAGTGCTCAAGCCCGAGGACTTCAATCTGGCAAAACGTGCAGACATGCAGCCACTGTTAAAGGCCATGGCAGCCAGGCAGGGTGGTGTGCAGGAAGTCTTGCTGGATGGGCGCAAGCAGTTGATCGCCTGGAGTGAGATCCCGCAGACCGGTTGGCAGCTGGTGCTGGTGGTCGATGAAGCGGATATCTTTAGCGAGACTAATCGGCTGGCTGAGCGTTACCTGCACATCGGTTACCTGCTGATTATCGGCCTGGCGTTGTTTTACCTGTTGTTCTTTGCCTTCATGTGGTTGCGTTCGCGGCGCTTGAGTGGGGAGTTGGTGCAACCGATTGATGGCATTGTCAGGATGATGGGTGAGCTGGGCCAAGGTAACTATCAACCTAAAGCGCCCAATAGCCAGATTAATGAGTTGCTGAGCATGGCCGCAGCGGTGCGACATACCGGCGAGCAGTTACAGGCCAGTGAAGTGCAGCGTATGGAGGCGCAGCGGATTCTCCAGTTGGTGCTGGAGAACACCACGGAGAACCTCTGGCAAGTTGAAGCTGAGAGTATGAGCATCACCCTTAGCGAGCGCTTCCTCAAACGCTTCGGTCTGTCGCACTCGAACATGAGCATCAGTGAGTACAATCAGCGCGTACATCCCAATGATCTGGAGCGCATTCGCCACCTGCGCGAGCTCTTCTCCAGCAGCGGCGATGACCGTTTCGAGGCGGAATACCGCTATGCAGATGCCCATGGCGAGTACGTCTGGCTGCTCAGTCGCGGTAAGGTGCTTGAGCGTGACAGCCATGGTCGTGCCATGTGTGTGGCAGGTACCCATGTCGATATCACCCGGCTCAAGCACGTGCAGGAAGACCTGCGCCGTGCCAGCCTGGATGCGCAAGCCGCCAGCCAGGCCAAGAGCCGTTTTCTGTCGAGTATGAGCCACGAGTTGCGCACACCACTCAATGCCATCTTTGGCTTTGCTCAGTTAATTGAGCTGGAGGCACAAGACAAGCCAGAGGCCAAGCAGGAGGCTGATTATGCCCGTGAGATCGTCAATGCTAGCCGTCACCTGACGTCACTGGTGGACGATATTCTCGATCTGTCGAGCATCGAGAGCCGCCACCAGCAGCTCAAGTTGCAGCCGGTGGAAGTGGGCGCGCTGCTGCGTGGCTGTGCTGAGTTGGTGCTGCCTGATGTGCAGCAACGGCAATTGCAGTTGCAGGTGCTGGCGCAAGCCGATGCGGGACTGTATGTGCAGGCAGATATACGCCGGGTGCGCCAGGTGCTACTCAACCTGCTGTCCAACGCGATCAAGTACAACCGCCAGCAAGGCTTAATCTGGATGGGTTATGAGGTGCGCTCGGACTGCGTGCGCCTGTGGGTAGAGGATAGCGGCGTGGGGCTTAGCGCTGAACAGCAGGCCAGTTTATTCCAGCCCTTCCAGCGTTTGGGGCGAGAGAATTCCAGCATCCCCGGCACCGGGATTGGTTTGGTGCTGTGTCTTGAGCTAGCCACCTTGATGGCGGGTGAGATGGGCTTCAGCAGCAGTGTCGACATAGGCAGCCGTTTCTGGATCGACCTGCCAGGCGCGGCGGCTCCGACCGAGCAGGATGCAGTGAGTGAGGACATATCGGTGCAGCCCAAATAGCAGGCTGAGGTGGTGGGTAAGAGCCCCCCGGCCTGCCGCAAGTTCAGGGCGCGCTTCGTGAGTTTGTCAGCGTGAGCGCCTTGGGCTGTGTTGCCGAAGGTGCTCCGCCTGCTGAGTAATTAAGGCGTTTATTCGCTGGCGTTGAGCAGTTGCAGGGCTTCGCCCAGTGCCTTGACCGACTCGCTGTGGTTGCCCGCCTTGTGCAGGGCTTCACCTTCGCTGCGAAGTTGCTGCACCTGTGCCAGCACTGTGGCATCGCTCGGCGGGTTGGTTTTTAGCATTTCATCAATTTTGGCCATATCGGCTGGGCAATGCATGGCCCAGAGTGAGGTACTGAGTAACGCGGTGGCAAAAAAAGCGGCAATACGGCGCATGGGATTTATCCTCTATGGGTGTGAATACACTGTAGAAAATATAGCGCCAAAAACAAGTGCGACCTATGCATTGAACAGCCAATAAAAAGACCGGCGTGTGCCGGTCTTTTTATTGGCTGTTTTAACGGAAGTTAGCTGGCTTCGCCGCCGGTTTCTTTTAGCAGATTTAAGGCCTTGGTTGCATGCGTGGCACACGCTTCTAGGTCGCCCATTTTTTTGGCGTTATCGGCCTGCATTTTGTGCTCTTCAACTTGTTCTTTGAGGGGCGAGCCGAGGTTCTCGATTACTAACATGCTGTCATTGAGTTCGCTCATTTTCACGGTGCACAAGTCCTCGGCAGCAAACGCTGGGGAGGCGAGTACGGCGAAGGAGAAAAACAAGGCAATACGCTTCATCTGGATAGTCCTCTCATCGTTGATAGTCTCTCGGCATCTCGCGCCTTTATAAGGGTTCTGATGCTACGAGTTATTTATCCACCTAAATCATTCAGGCTTAAGAGTGACCGTCGATGGGTAAAGCTAGTTCAACTTTCAGCGCGGCTGGGTTCGGCTCCACAGTGAGCGTTTGCCGAAACAGCAACGGTTCATGGATATGAAATGACTATCGCCCAGTCAGGCTCTTGGCTGGCTCACTCGATCCAGCAGGTAAACAAGCCCGTGATAATCGATACCGCCATGCTGGCTCAGGCCGATTTCGCAGGTGCGACTGGTGCTGATGCCTTCTTCGCAGTGCTGTACGGCGGATTTCAGGTTGCGCAGGGCGTGGTCGTTTAGTTCTGGGGTGGTAAAACCCTTGTCGCCGGCAAAGCCGCAGCAGTGGATGCCTTCGGGGATGACCACCTCGTTGGTGCAACGGCGGACGATATCGATCAATCCTTGAGCCTCGCCCAGATGTTGGGTGCTGCAGGTGACATGTACCGCTACGGGTTTTTTTTGCGGGCGGATGTCGAGGCGGTCGAGCAACTGCTCACGGATAAATTTCACCGGGTCATGCAATTTGAGTCGGCTATCCAGGCCATTCTCAAGCAGGCGCAGGGTGCACGGACTGGTGTCGCAGTAAATCGGGTCAAGGCCGCCACGGCTGGCTTTGAGCAAGGCGTCGATCAGTTCCTGTTTCTTACGCTCTGCCTGCTCGCTGTAGCCTTTTGAGGCAAACGGCTGGCCGCAGCAGAGGCTGTCCAGTTCAGCCGGGAACACCACCTGGAAGCCGCCTTTTTCCAGCAGCGCGCGGGTTTTGTCGAGCAGTGGCATTTGCTCGGTATCGGTGGCTGCTGGGCCCATGGCGCGGGACACGCAGGCCGCCAGGTAAACCACTCGCGGGCGCGAGTCTTCGATGGCCGCCGGTAGTTGCAAGCACTGCAGCGGTTGCGGCATGGCTGGGGACCATTGCGGCACGCGACCCTGGCTGGCTTTGCTGATGGCGGCCGAGGTGCGGCTGAGCAGCGGCGCGCCCATCAGCAGGCGTGCGCCGTTGGCCACATGCAGCATGACGCGTGCGCCCTGCATGGTGCGGTGGAAGTTGTTCGCCAGCCAGTCGGCGCTGCGTTGCTTGTTGGCATCACGGCCGCGCAACTGGCGCACCAGATCGCCGGTGTTGATGCCCACCGGGCAGCGCTGGGCGCACAGCCCGGTGGCGGCGCAGGTGTCGATGCCCTGGTATTGATAAGCCGCTTCCAGCTCGCGGGTGTCGATACCGGCGCGTTGCTTTGCTTGGATATCGCGCCAGATCACGATGCGCTGGCGCGGGCTCAGGGTCAGGCCCTTGGATGGGCAGACCGGCTCGCAGAAGCCGCATTCGATACACTTGTCGATGATCGCGTCGGCTGCCGGCAGCGGCTTGAGGTGTTTCAGGTGAATTTGCGGGTCATCCGATAGCACCACGTCCGGGTTAAGGATGCCTTGCGGGTCCAGCAGGCGTTTGATTTGCCACATCAGCTGATAGGCCTCATGGCCCCATTCCAGCTCGACGAAGGGCGCCATATTGCGCCCGGTGCCGTGTTCAGCTTTCAACGAACCGCCGAACTCAACGGCTACCAGTTGCGTGACGTCGTCCATAAAGGCTGAGTAGCGGGTTTTCTCTGCCTCGCTATCAAAGCCCTGAGTGAACACAAAGTGCAGGTTGCCTTCCAGGGCATGACCGAAAATGATCGCCTCGTCATAGCCATGTTTATCGAACAGCGTGAGCAGGCGGTTGACGCCTTCGGCGAGCTGTTCGATGGGGAAGGTCACGTCTTCGATGATCACCGTTGTGCCAGTCTGGCGCACTGCACCGACGGCGGGGAAGGTGTCCTTGCGGATCTTCCATAGCAGGTTGTAAACGGCTGGGTCTTCGCTGAAATCCACCTGCTTTTCCAGGGGGAAATCGGCGATGGACGCCATGATCAGCTGCAGCTGTTCGTGCAGCAGGCTCTGGCTGGCCGCGCGCGATTCGATCAGCAGGGCGCAGGCGCTGTTGGACAGGCCCTTGACCCATTCCGGCATGCCGGGTTTGTCCTGTACCGAGCGCAGGCTGCGGCGATCCAGCAGTTCGACAGCGGACACCGGCTGTTGCTTGAGCACGGTCACCGCACGGCAGCAGCTTTCTACATCGGGGAACACCAGCAGGGCGCTGGCCTTGTGCGGATGATCGGGCACGGTGTTGTAGGTCACCGCACTGATAAAGCCCAGGGTGCCTTCGGAGCCGACCATTAAATGGCTAAGGATATCCAGCGGCTGGTCGAAATCCACCAAGGCGTTGAGCGACAGCCCGGTGGTGTTTTTCAGCCGGTACTTGTGGCGAATTTTCGCGGCCAGCGCGCTGTTGGCGCGGGTCTGTTTGCCCAGCTCGCCCAGTTGCGCGAGCAGGTCGGCGTGGGTGGCGAAAAAGCGCGTGACGCTGAGTGGGTCTTCGCTGTCGAGCACCGTGCCATCGGCCAGTACCAAGCGGATGCCGGCCAGGGTGTGATAGGTATTCTGCGCGGTGCCGCAGCACATGCCGCTGGCGTTGTTGGCGACGATGCCGCCGATTTTGCAGGCATTGATCGATGCTGGGTCGGGGCCGATTTTTCGCTGAAACGGTGCCAGCACGGCATTCGCCTGGGCACCGATAACTCCGGGTTGCAGGCGAATCTGCGTGCCTTCGCCACGAATCTCCCGGCCGTTCCAGTTATCGCCCAAGACGATCAGCACGGAATCGCTGATGGCCTGCCCGGACAGGCTGGTGCCGGCGGCGCGGAAGGTCACTGGCACCTGATGGGCGCCTGCCAGCTTGAGCAGCTCAACTACTTCTAGTTCGGCTTCGACGCGCACCACCAGCTTGGGGATCAGCCGATAGAAGCTGGCATCGGTGCCGAAGGCCAGTGTCGACAGCGGGTCATCGAAACGACGGTCACCCGGAACCAGGTGTTCGACGGCGGATATAAAAGTGGCAGGCAGGCTCATGCGGGCTCCGGTGTCAGGATGCAGCGTGGTGCAGTTCGCGCACCAAGGAATCAGCGCTGATCTCGCTGATCGATTTGGCCCCGGTCAGCACCATGGCCACGCGCATTTCTTTTTCAATCAACTCCAGCAGGTTGCTTACGCCGGCTTCGCCGTCAACAGCCAGGGCGTAGACAAAGGCGCGGCCGAGCATCACGGTGTCTGCGCCTAGGGCGATCATGCGCACCACGTCTAACCCGGAGCGAATGCCCGAGTCGGTCAGAATGGCTAAATCGCCTTTCACCGCGTCGGCAATCGCCGGCATGGCGCGGGCGCTGGACAGCACGCCGTCGAGCTGGCGGCCGCCGTGGTTGGAGACGACGATGCCGTCGGCACCGAAGCTCACCGCATCCTTGGCATCTTGCGGGTCGAGGATGCCCTTGATGACCATCGGGCCGTCCCAGAACTCACGAATCCATTCCAGGTCCTTCCAGCTGATCGAGGGGTCGAAGTTATTGCCCAGCCAGCCGATGTAGTCGGCCAGGCCGGTGGGGTTGCCGCGATAGGTGGAGATATTGCCCAAGTCATGGGGCCGGCCGAGCAGGCCGACATCCACAGCCCAGCGCGGATGGGTGACGGCTTGTAGCATGCGCCGCAGCGGCGCATTCGGGCCGCTCATGCCTGAGTGAGCATCGCGGTAGCGGGCGCCGGGCACCGGCATATCGACGGTGAACACCAGGGTGGTCACGCCCGCCGCTTTGGCGCGTTCCAGGGCGTTTTTCATAAAGCCGCGGTCTTTCAGCACGTACAGCTGAAACCACATCGGCCGATCGATGGCCGGGGCGACCTCCTCAATTGGACATACCGAGACGGTGGACAGGGTAAAGGGGATACCCTTGGCAGCAGCGGCCCTGGCGGCCTGTACCTCACCACGGCGGGCGAACATGCCCGTCAGGCCAACCGGGGCCAGCACCACCGGCATGCTCAGGGTTTCATTGAACAAGCGAGTTTCCAAGCTCAGCTGCGACATGTTGCGCAGCACGCGCTGGCGCAGGGCGATATCCGCCAGGTCGGAGACGTTACGCTTGAGCGTGTGCTCGGCATACGCGCCGCCGTCGAGGTAGTGGAACAAAAACGGCGGTAGGCGGCGTTGGGCGGCGGCGCGGTAGTCGGTGGAGGCAGAAATGATCATGAAGTCACCACGGAGCAAAAAGGGTTACTGCAACGGCAGGGGCTCGGTTAGAGCCCCTGCCAGTTATTAGCCTGCCATCAGCGGATCGCTGATACCCAGTACGTACACCGCAAACAGGGCGATCAGGCCAGTGAACAGCACGTAGTAAAGGGTAGGCCAGACCGTCTTGCGCAGAATATTGCCTTCACGGCCGAGCAGGCCGACTGTCGCTGAGGCGGCGACCACGTTATGGATGGCGACCATGTTGCCTGCTGCAGCACCGATGGCTTGCACGGCAACAATCAGCGCGCTGGAGATACCCAAGCTGTTGGCTACGCCAAACTGGAACTGGCTGAACATCATGTTGCTCACCGTGTTGGAGCCGGCAATAAACGCCCCTAGCGCACCTACGCTCGGGGCCAGCAGCGGGTAGATGCCGCCCACGCTGTCGGCGACCCAGCGTGCCATCAGGATCGGCATGCTCGACAGCTCTCCGGCATTGACCCCGGAGTTGATCAGAATGCGTACCATTGGCACGGTAAACAGCAACACGAAGCCGGCGCTGAGCAGCACCCCAGACGACTCTTTGACCGCTGAACCGAGGGCGCGCAGTTTCATGCCATGCAGGAAGAACGTGGCGAGCACCACGGCCACCAGAATCCCGCCAGGCAAATACAGCGGCTGGAAGTTGGCGCTGATTCCGGTTTCACCGAGCAGGTCGGGAAAGTTCAGCATCACGCTTTTCAGTGCGGCACTTACCTCAGGGAAGATTCGGCTGATGACCAGCAGTGCGCCGACCAGTACATAGGGCAGCCAAGCGCGCAGAGCGCTCATTGGTTTAGCGGTCAATTGGTCGAGTTTCATCTCCACGCTGCCCAGCCATTCAGCCGGCCATTTGTCCGCCGGGGCGAAATCCCAGGTGGTTTTCGGTAGCAAAAAACCCATGCGTGCGGCGCTAGTGACAATCGCCAGGCCAATCAAACCACCGCCTAACGACGGGAATTCTGGGCCGAGGAATACCCCGGTCAGTGCGTAGGGGATGGTGAAGGCCAGGCCGGCAAACAGCGCAAACGGCAGCACTTCAAAGCCGGCTTTCCAGCTTTTTTTGCTGCCGAAGAAACGGGTCAGCATCAGCACCATCACCAGCGGCATCACGGTGCCGACGATGGCGTGGATAATCGCCACTTCACTGGTGATCAGCTGCATAAACTGCGCCCATGACGAGCCTTGTTCCAGCAGTTGTGCACTGATAGTGGCCGAGTCCAAACCGGTGTTGACCCCGACTATGATCGGCGTACCCACCGCCCCGAACGACACCGGCGTGCTTTGCACCAGCATGCCCATCAGCACCGCTGCCATAGCCGGGAAGCCGATGGCCACCAGCAGTGGTGCAGCGATGGCAGCGGGCGTACCGAAGCCGGACGCGCCTTCAATAAAGCAGCCAAACAGCCAGGCAATGATGATCGCCTGAATGCGCCGGTCCGGGCTGATGGTAGCGAAACCTGCACGAATCGCGGTGATACCACCGGAGTGCTTGAGCGTGTTGAGCAGCAAAATCGCGCCGAAGATTATCCACAGCAGCCCGAGGGTGATCAGCAGCCCTTGCACGGTGGAGGCCAGCACGCGGTTAACGCTCATGTCCCAAGCGAACAGGCCGACGCCTGCGGTGAGCAAATAGACCAGCGGCATGGCATGTTTGGCCGGCCAGCGCAGGCCGATCAGCAAAATAGCGGCCAGCAAGATGGGGGAAAACGCCAGGAGTGCAAGAAGACCAGTCGACATAGCGGCTCCTCCTTATCGCAGCGCGGTGCGCATGGGTGAATGCGGGTGCGCATGTGAATGCAGCGCAGCGATGAGCAATGGCAGTGGAGCCGGCATAAGAGGACCTCGTTGGGTTCTTTGAATTGTTCTAATGTGTTTAATTGGTAATACCAATTTACAATGTTGCGTGGTCAGGGTAAAAGTGCAGGCTCCGGCCTGTCAATGAGCTCGCTTACGACTTTGGTCATGTATGCCCGGCTTGCGAGCCCGATAAGCCCGCTATAGGCTTGCCGGCGGCGGGCTAAAGAGTTCTTGGCGGGTGGTCAAACCAGTGGAGTGCGGGATATGGAAGTAGGGTCAGTGCGCCAGCGCCGTTTGTCGGACGATATCGTTAGCCAACTGGAAACCATGATCCTCGAGGGCACTCTCAAGGTCGGTGAGCGTCTGCCAGCCGAGCGGGTGTTGGCCGAGCAGTTCGGTGTTTCACGGCCATCGCTGCGCGAAGCGATTCAAAAGCTCGCCGCCAAGGGCTTGCTGGTCAGCCGCCATGGTGGTGGCAATTTTGTTGCGCAAACCCTGGGCTCGACCTTCAGTGATCCGCTGCTGCATCTGCTGGAAAGCAACCCCGAAGCGCAGCGTGACCTGCTGGAGTTTCGTCACACCCTGGAAGGCTCTTGTGCGTTCTACGCCGCCCAGCGTGCCACTGAACTGGACCGCCAGCGTCTCAGCGAGGCCTTCGTCGCGCTGCAGGATTGCTATAGCCGCAGTGGCAAGGTGACCCGCGCCGAGGAGGGCGCCGCCGATGCGCGCTTTCATCTGGCGATTGCTGAGGCCAGCCATAACGCGGTGTTGCTGCACACCATTCGCGGCCTGTTCGACCTGCTCAAGCGCAACGTGGTCACCAACATTGGCGGCATGTATGCCCAGCGCGATGAAACCCGCGACATGCTGATCGAACAGCACCGCGGGTTGTACCAAGCAATTATCGAAGGTCGCGCCGAAGAGGCACGCACACTCTCCAACCGGCACATCGATTATGTGCAGGAAGTGCTGGCTGACGTGCAACAGCAGGTCAGCCGCGAACAGCGTGCCCTGCGTCGCGGGGGCAGCACACCGCGTTAGCGGCTGCGCGGCAGGCGCACCGCTACTTCAAGACCGCCCAGCGGTGAGTCACCCAGGCTGATGCTGCCACGGTGCAGTTCCACCACGCGGCTGACGATGGACAGGCCGAGGCCGGCACCCTGGCCATCGCCGAGTCGATAGAAACGTTCGAAGAGTTTTTCCCGCTGCGCCTCGGCCACTCCGGGGCCGCTGTCCTGTACGCGCAGGATGATGGCGTCTGCCTGCGCTTCTAGTTGCACCTGAATGTGTCCGCCATGTGGGGTGTATTGCACGGCATTGCTGATTAAATTCTGTAGCAGGGTGCCCAGGCTTGGGCCGTCGGCGAGCAGCTGATAATCCGCCGGCTCAAGTGCATCGAGGTTGAGTTCTTGCTGACGATCAAGAGCCAGCGGGATCAGTTCTGCCAGCTCATTGCGCACGTAGCCGAGTAAGTCCAGTTCGCGCATCGCCAGTTGCACCACATTAGGGTCCAACCGCGCCAGGGTAAGCAGTTGCGCCACCACCCGGGTTGCGCGTTCGACGCCACCGCCCAGTTGGCGCAACGCCTCGTTGCGGTCCTGCGGATCGGGAGCGTCTAGGGCGTTTTGCGCATGAATGCGCAGCACCGCCAGCGGCGTGCGCAGTTCGTGGGCGGCGTCAGCAATAAAGCGTTTTTCCTGATCCAGCAGTTGGTTGACCTGCATCAGCAAACGGTTGAGCGCGGCGCCCATGGGCTCTAGTTCGATGGGCAAGGGCTCCAGGATCAGCGGTGCGAGGTTGTCGGGCGCGCGCGATTTAATCAGTTCGGCCATGCGCTGCAACGGCCGCAAGCCCCAGCCAATCGCCAGCCACACCAGTAAGGCCAGCAGCGGCAGGCCGATCAGATCAGGCAGCAGGCTGCGCAGGGCAATTTTCGTCGCCAGTTCGCCGCGCACGTCCTCGCGCTCGGCGATCAGGATTAAATGGTGGTCTGCGCGGTCGTGAAGCATAAATAAACGCCAGTGATAATCTTCCAGCGCGACGGTGTGATAGCCAACCAAGCGCTCCGCCAGACTCGACAGCGGTTCTGTGGTGAGAGGGGTGTGTGCGCCGGCAGCGTTCTGATGAAAGCTCTCAACCATCTTGGCCAATGCCCCGGTGGGAGCGCTCGCCGATTGCAGCACTGTGCCACCCTGTTCATCGAGGACCTGAAACGCCAGTTTACTTTCGTAGGCATGCCCTGCGCGTGCCTCTTTATCATCACTGTTCTGACGGTTTTGCAGGGCCAGGTTCAATGCGCTCTGCAGGGTCGTGCGCTCGCTTTGCGACATGTTCTGGCCAACTAAACCGGCCAGCAGGCGCGCGGTTTGTGCCAGCTGCGCGTCGAAAAGCTCCTCGATTTCATGCTGGGCATCCCGGTAGCTGTTATAGGAAATCAGGGTCATCGACAGGCTGAGTAGGCCGAGTACCAACAGCAGCGTGCGCGCGCGGATTGAGCGCATCAGGCTTTATCCACTAAGTAGCCGACGCCGCGTACGGTGCGGATCAGCTCGGGAAAGAATTTTTTGCGCAGGTGATGCACATGCACTTCCAGGGCATTGCTCTCCAGCTCTTCATCCCAGCCATAGAGCGCCTGCTGCAGTTTGTCGCGGGTCATCACCCGGCCCGGCTGAGCCAGCAGTTCGTGCAGTAGAAGGAATTCCTTGCGTGGCAGGTTGACCGCCTGGCCCTGATAAGTGATGGCCTGGCTGACCGGGTCAAGGCTGATACCGCGGTATTCCAGTGCCGGTTGTGGACGGTTGAAACTGCGCCGCAGCAAGGCGCGCAGGCGCGCTTTGAGCTCGGCCACATCGAAGGGTTTGACCAGGTAATCATCAGCGCCGGCATCCAGCCCGGCGATACGGTCGCTGGTGGAGTCGCGAGCGGTCAGTACCAGTACCGGCACCGGGTTGGCGGCAGCACGTAGATGCTTGAGTACTTGCAGACCGTCCATGCGCGGCAGGCCAAGGTCGAGGATGGCCAGTTCGAAACTCTCGCTGGTCAGCGCATGCAGTGCACTGCTGCCATCCTGCACCCAGTCGACGGTATACCCCTCGGGTTTGAGCGCGGTGCGAATCCCTTCGCCAAGGGCTTTGTCATCTTCGACCAGCAGAATGCGCATGAAGGTGTTCCTGATTTTTATAAATAGGGTTATGGCTGAGGTGCAGTTATTCGTAGGGTGGGTTAGGCGCACGGACACGAGTTAACGACTAATGAGTCGTCAGTTGCGCCGTAACCCGCCAGGCCCATAAGAGGTCGGTCGATTATCGCGTGGTGGGTTACGTGGCGCACACATTGCGCAGTTGTTTTGACACTCTGCCTCTGCGCTACTAACCCACCCTACAACAGCAGCCTGCACCTGCAGAAATCCCTGTTTTTTCTATTCAGGTTCGCGTGGGGGAGATTACTCCAGTTCGGCGTTGACCTTGCTCAGCAGCGCCTGAATATCCTGTTTTCGCCCAGCGTCTGCGGATTGGCGATTAGGCCGCGGCGGAGATTGCAGGGCTTTTTCCAAGGCCGCTTTGGCTTCGGCATAGCGCTTGGCGCGGGCTAGATAGTCGGCATAGAAGTAGTTGGGGTCGATGCCATCCGGATTGATGGCCAGGGCCTGCTTGAGCATGGCTTCGGCTTTTTCATCATCACCAAAGCCGATTGGCCAGCCGGGCACTTGGTAATACAGGCTGCCGAGGCTGGTGTAGGCCGAGCCGGACAGCGCTTTGGGGTCCAGGGCCAGGCCTTGTTCCAGGCTGGCTTTGGCCTCCTTGACCAAGCCGAGTGCGCCCAGGCCGCCCTTGGCACCCGCGTAGGTGCTGAGGATGATGCCGTTCCAGATATGCAGCTCAGCGGCGTCTGGCTCGGCGCTGACGGCTTTTTGCGCGTGTTCGCTGAGGCTGGCAAAGGCTTTTTCGCGCTGCTCTTTAGGCACCTGATAATTGATCTCTGCCCAGCGGTCTTGCAGGTTTTGCAGTTGCGTCTGGCCTTGTTCGCTTAACGCGAAGGCGGGCAGGCTGGCGAAGCAGAGCAGGGCGCAGGCGGCGTTACGGATACGGTTCATACAGGCTCCTTAGGGTTTGCTGCGGGCAAATCGCTGAATAATTGGTAGTTGCTTGCGCAGGGCTTGGTCGACCACTCGCGGCAGCAAGCTGTTGAGGCGTACGAAGAGTTTTTCCGGCCAGCCGAGGTAGCGTTCCTCTTCCTCGCGGCGGATGGCGGCCAGCAGTTGCAAGGCCACGCTGTGCGGGTCATCCATGGCCACGTTCAACTCGTCATTCATGGCCACCACGTTGGCGGCGTTCATGCTGGTTTGCGTCGCACGCGGGGCGAAGTAGAGAACCTTCACCTGAGTGTCCGCCAGCTCACGGCGCAGGGCTTCGGAGAAACCGCGTAGGGCGAATTTGCTGGCGCAATACGCGCTAAAACCGGGGTAGCCGATGGAGCCAAATGTCGAGCCGAGATTAACCACCAGCGCACGGCCCTGCTGGCGCAGCATGGGCAGCAGGCGATGGGTCAGTTGCAGCGTGGCGGTGACGTTGAGGCCGATCAGATCAGCGATGGCCGTTTCATCATGCTGCTCGAGTAAGCCGAAGTGATTGACCCCGGCGGCGTTGATCAGCGTGTTGATGCCGCCGAAGCGCTGCGCGGCAGCAACCACGGCTTCACGGCCGCTGCGCTCGCGGATATCGGCCTGTACCACTTGGACCTTGCTTGTGTGCGCATTTGCAAGCATCTGTAAGGCGTCGGTTTGGCGGCCGACTAGCAGCAGTTGCGCGCCTTCTTCCAGCAAGGCTGCGACCAGCGCCTGGCCGATCCCGCCGCTGGCGCCGGTAATTACGGCACGGCATTCATTGAGTTTCATCAAGGCTCCTATGCGCTTAACGGCAAGCTGCGGAATACGTCGCCATAGAGTCGGTAAACCACTTTGGCGGTGTGCACCACGGCAGCTTTATCGTCATCGTTGTCCAGCTGATTCATCAGCTTTTTAAAGAACTCGATGTGCTCCAAGTCGAGGCTGCCGTGGGAGCTGAGGTAGCTGAAGGCTTTGTTCGGTAATTGCAGTTTGTCCTGAATTACCCCCGCCACTTGGGTGGCCAGGGCGATGCTGGTGCCTTCCAGTACGTTGACCATGCCGAAGAAGCTCACCGGGTTGTGCCGGGCGATGCGGTCGTAGACGTAGCTGACCATCAACTCGGTCGACATATGCGGCAGGCCGTTGCGCACGGCTTCCTTGTCCGCACCGCAGGCGGCGATGTCATTGAGGACCCATTCCTGGTGGCCTTTTTCTTCGTCGATGTATTCGGCAATGGCGTCGCGTAGCCATTCCAGCCTTTCCGGCAGGCGACCGCCGCAGGTCATCAGCAAGGGCACGGTGTGTTTGACGTGGTGGTAGGCCTCGGTGAGAAAAGCGACGTAGCTGTTCAGGCTGACGGTGCCGGCCATGGCCTGGGCAATGATCGGTGCGCTGAGCAGGTAGTTGCGTTCAGCACTGGTTTGTTCAAGCAGGGATTCATAGAAGCTCATCAAGCATCTCCATAGCAGGTTTGGTCGGCCATCAGCTGTTCGATGGCGTTCTGGTAGTGGGCGAATAAAGCGTTGCGGCGCAGGCGACCATTGCTGGTGGCCAGCTCGTTGCTGCTGCTGAAAGGGTGCTCGGCGCGCAGCCAGTGGTGCACGCGGGCGTAGTCAGGCAGTGATTGATTGGCGGCAGCCACGGCTTCGGCCAGTTGGCTGTCGCTGGTCGTCTCGAAGCGCGGCACCAGTACGGCGACGTTGCCGGGTAGGGCTTCGCCGTGCAGCCAGGCTTGGGCAATGGGCAGTTGTTGCACCAGCTCGGCCTCGACCCACTCTGGGTTGACGTTGCGGCCAAAGGCGGTGATGAACTGGTGTTTCTTGCGCCCGTGCAGCACCAGAAAAGGCCCCTCGAAATGGCCGAGGTCACCGGTGCCCAGCCATTCTTCATCGGTTACCGGTTCGCCCAGATAACCGAGCAGACGCGGGCCTTTGATCTGCACTTCCTGGTCGGCGCCGAGACGTACCTGCAAGTGTGGCAATGGTTGACCAACGGTGCCGATACGGCGCTGCTCAGGGGTGTTCAGGCACACCACTGACGCACACTCCGACAGGCCATAGCCTTCGAAGATCGGCAAGCCCAGCGCATCGGCACGTTGCAGCAGTTGGCTGGACACGCGGCCGCCGCCGACCGCAATAAAGTGCAGTGAGTCCGGTAAGGGCAGGCCGCGTTCGGCGGCGCTGACTAGCGCCAGCAGCAGCTGCGGCAGCAGGATCAGGCTGTTGGGTTGCGCCTGACCCAGCGCCGTCAGAAAGCGCGGCAGGTCAAATTGGCTGGCACCCAGCAGGCCGACTTGCGCCATAGGCATCAACTCGATCTGCGCGCCGGCCAGCAGCGGGGCGTAAATGCCGGCGATGTTCTCCAGCAGTGTGGCCAGCGGCAGTACGCACAGGTGGCGTTCAACCTGACAGCTGGCGCTGGCCCGCACCAGGCTGTGGGCCACGGCCAGTTGTGTCGCCACATCCAGGCACACGCCTTTAGGCTGACCGGTGGTGCCAGAGGTGTAAGTGACCTTGCAGGTGCCGACGGGTAATTCGCTGACCAGCGCGCGCGGCCGTTGCAGCACACCGGCTGCGCTCGCTGTTGCACTCGCACTGAAACCCAGCGCGCTATATAGCGTGTTTTCCGGGCCGATCAGGCAGTCGATGCTGGCGCTGTCGAGTACATGCACCTGCTGATTGGTGGAGAAGAACCCCGGTACGGGCACGCACACCAGCCCAGCATGCAGGGTGGCCAAGTCCCAGAGTACCCAGTCAATGCCGTTATCCAGCGCCAGGGCAATGCGTCGGGCGCCGAGCTGTTGCAGGTGTTGGCTGCGGACGTCGACCTCGGCCAATAACTGGGCATAACTCAGGCTTCGGCTGCCTTCACGCAAGGCGCTGGCGTTACCGAGGGCGGCCAGGTGCTCGAACAGCGGTTTAGCGGCAGGCCACATTGGGCATGTCCTCCAGGGCATAAAAGGCTTGGTGGGCCAGGCGTGGGTAGGCGCCCAGCTGCAGCAGGCGCTGATGCCCGGCATAGATGTCACCGGCCATCACGTGCGGCTGGTTGTCGTAATAGGTGCCCCAGTCGGCCTGTTCATCGCCCAGGCAGTCAGGGTTGGCAGGGCCCAGCGCTACGGGTGTCAGTCCCAAACGTTGGAAGCTGTTGAGCAGCGCCAGGGTGCCGGTGAAGGTCACCCAGCGGTAACCCAGTGCCACCAGCAGGTCGGTCAGCGCCACAATCAGCAGACGGGCGGCGCCGGGGCTGCCGGCTGCGAGGTTGCCGACTTCCACCAGTTGCGTGCGCTGCGGAGCATTGGCCACTTTCTTGGTGGCAATCACCTGCTCTGCCGGTTGCTCCAAATAACGCTCAAGAAACAACGGGTCATTGCCGGCGCTGCGCAAGCCCACGGCGCCGAGCAGTTGTCCGCTGCTGTCTTCCAGGCTCAGCAGGCAGGGCATGAAATGGCGGATATGTGCCTGATGCTGAGCCGCGAAGCGCTCGCCGATAAAGGCTTCAATGCCGGCCCGGCGTGGGCTTGCGCTGTTGGCCAGGTAGAGGCTGAGCGGTTGCTCACGGCCTATCTGTGCAAGTGCAGTATCTTGATACACCCAAGGCAGCTCCATGGAAGGAACCTCATCTGAGAACTTGGGTGTGAGTTTCTGCCCGCAGTCTTAACGCTAAATTAAGGCGATAAATATTCTGCGCAGGCGGCTACAGGCATTTCATTGCTTGCACTGCAAGCACTCCAGCCCATAGCCTGCGAAGGCTGCCTGTGGCGTGACCACCGGCTCAATTTGCCCTGACCTTTAACGCCAAACGCTCGGAGATAGTTATGCCCCCTATAGATACTGAGCAACAACTGGCGGCCCGTCTGGCCATCCTGGAAAACCCTGAAACGCAGGACTGCACCGTCTATCGCGCGGATGAACAGGACCCGGAAGCGGAGGAAGTGGATTTGGGCGATGCCAAGGTGCTGTTCTGCGGCCCGTTTGAGGCACCCGCTGATTGGGATGCGGCAGAGCGTGAAGAGTATTTTGGCGACAGCGCACCTGAGTTATTCGTCAATGCGCGCATCGAGTGCGAAGCCAAGCCAGGCTCCAAGAGCCATTTCAGCGTGGATATCGGTGACTATGTGGCCGCCCAGCCTGGTGAGGGTGAAGTCGTGATGTTCTATGTGCACGACTACCTGGAAGACGACACGGGCTGCACCTATGTGCTGCTGCGTGATGAGGAAGTGCTGGAGTAACAACCCCCAGACGCTGAGTTGCTTTAGGTGGCTCAGCGTTTTTATTTCGCCGCCGTCTGTCCAAGATTTGCCCTGTAGTACCGGGTTATTACCCACGCCGGGCTGATCGGGACAACACTCTGTGCTTCTCAATCAATACAGGGAGCAAGCACATGGCCGCGAAAAAGATTCTCATGCTGGTCGGCGACTACGTCGAAGACTACGAAGTGATGGTGCCGTTTCAGGCGCTGCTGATGGTCGGTCATCAGGTGCATGCCGTGTGCCCAGACAAGACCGCCGGGCAGAGCGTACGCACCGCCATCCACGATTTTGAAGGCGAGCAAACCTACAGCGAAAAGCCGGGGCATAACTTCGCTCTGAATTTCGACTTCGCCCAAGTTAAAGCTGAAGACTACGATGCCCTCGTGGTTCCCGGTGGTCGTTCGCCTGAGTACCTGCGCTTGAATCCTCAAGTTGTGGCGCTGGTGCAGGCATTCGATAAGGCCGGTAAGCCGATTGCAGCGGTTTGCCACGGTGCGCAGTTGCTGGCAGCGGCCGGTATTTTGAAAGGGCGCGAATGCAGTGCCTATCCAGCCTGTGGCCCGGACGTGACAATGGCCGGTGGGCAGTACATCGACATCGCCGTGGATCAGGCCCACGTCCAAGGTAACCTGGTCACTGCTCCGGCCTGGCCGGCGCACCCGAACTGGTTGGCCGCGTTTTTGAAAGTGCTGGGCACTCAGATCACGCTATAAACGCTAAGCCGTACCTGGGGCCTACGTGGCCCCAGCATTCAACGAGGGGAGCTGCTATGTGCGAGCTTTACGTTAAAGCCGACCCGATTCTCTACGAGTCCCGCGCTCGTTCGCTGCGCATTCGCGGCGTGGTTACCACCCTGCGTCTGGAAAACCAGTTCTGGGACATCCTGCGCGAGATCGCCGAAGTCGATGGCATGACCACCAATCAGCTGATTACCAAGCTGTATGACGAGGTTATGGACTACCGCGGTGAAGTGGTGAATTTCGCCTCGTTCCTGCGCGTCAGCTGCACCCGCTACCTCAGTCAGCGGCGTGTGCCGGCCGGGTTGAGTGTGGTGCGCGCGATCAGCCAGTAACTGCCCGCGCCGGGGCTATGCCGTATGCCAAATTGGCGCTGGCTGGTGGGTGCAAAAGGTACGCGCATGCCTACGGCGCTGTTATTGCAAGTCGTACTTGGCCAGCAGCGCGTCGATGGCAGTTTTCTCGCGTAACAGGAAGGCATCGAAGCGGGCGATGAGTGCGGGATGGTGGTTGCTCGAGAGATGGTAGTAGCTGTCCTTGAGTTCCAGCAGCCGGGGCTCTACCACCAGGGCGTGCGGCATACCCAGCCTGCGTAGATGGTAGCGCGCTACCTGACGTCCCATATTGGCGCCGTCGATATAGCCGAGCAAGGTCATGCGAATCAGGCTTTCCGGGCTTGGCGCTTCTTTAATGTGCACTCGCCCGGCCGCGATATCAGCCTGAAGTTTCCACGGGGTAAAGCCGTGGATAAACCCCAGGGTACGAAAGCTATCCAAGGGTTGGCCAAGGTGCTGAGGCTGCACCAGTATGGCGTCTTGAAATACCAGCAAGGGCTGCGAATAGCTGATATTCATGCCGGCTTTTGCCGCGACATCCCAGTGCGGGTTATCGGGCAACACCAAGTCCAGACGTCCCTGGCGGTATTCGCGGATCAAGCGGCGCACCGGAAGCGGGACATAGGCCAGCTGAATGTCTTCCTGGCGGGCGAACAAGTCCAGAACCTCACGGGCATAGCCACGGAATTGGTAGTCCGGTGCGGTGGCGGCGTAGATTGGGAAGTAATCGATCTCCTGCACACCGACCCGGAACAGTGTTTGTGCGCTTGCGGGCGCCGCCGTCCAGCCCGCTAGCAGCGCGCCGAGGCAGGCTAGGCCGGTTAGGTGTGCATAGCGAAGAAGGGTGGAATGGCTTGGCACTTTCGCGACTCGACGGTGTTCTTGCGGGTGAGTCTAACCTAGCGCTGCTTGCAAGATATCTAGCGCGGCATCATCCGAACTCCATCCAGTTCACTGAGGGCGAGCGGACGACCAAGGCAATAGCTCTAGGTGTAATGCACTGCGATGAACGCAGTGCATTAATCGTTAAATAGCGCGCTCACTGCGTTGGAGTGATGGCTACGCGTAAGTTCCGGTGGCCCAGCGGGTGACTCAGTGCATCGAAGAAACGCAGTTCCACGTCCTGCCCCGCGAACAGGCTGGCGTAGTGCTGTTTCTGTTGTTGGATAAACAGTGGGTTGTGCGGGTATATCGATATAGCCAGGGTTTTCATCCCCGCTTGCAGCAAGGCCTTAACCAAGTGCTGATCCTGCGCCGCGAGGTTATGGCCGAAGATGCACAAGGTTTCTTTGGGCTGCGATAGCTGGCTGTAGCAGAACGATAGATAGTCGGAACTGCGAATGGCTTTGAGCTTGTCCGCGCTGCTGCCTTCGTTGACGAACAGCGGGATATCACCCAACTGATTGATGGCAAAACTGGCCAGCAGGGTGCTCTCTGACGAGTTCAGCATGCGTGTGCTGCCATCGATATTCTTCACCAGGTGCATGCCGCCGTGCAGGTAGAGCATGCGTGTGGCGCTACTCTGGCGGGCATTGTTGCCGAGGTCAAAGGTCGAGTCCGGGCCACGGAATAGCGGTTCAAACGCGTCGGGTGCCTGCATCACCGCCCAGTAGTTGAGCAGGTCGTAATTACCTGAATAGACCGTTTGGTACTGGCTAAGCGCGCTGTTGATATGCATCAGACTGGATGCTTGCATCTGACTCCAGGGAATGTGCACCGAGCGCACGGCGTGGATCAGCGCTTCCTTGATGGCGAAGTAGCGATGACGTGGCGACGACGAGTTGATGGTCAAGGCGGCATTGACCCGGATGCTGTTCTTCAGTGCGCTGAGCACCTGCTCGAAGTTACTGGTGTCCAGCGCACGGAACACGCTCAGCTCGGTGGGGCTGAGCGGGCGGTTCTGGGTGGTCTGGGCTTCGTCAAACAGCGACAAGTAAGCGAACTTGCGCCATACCGCGAGGCTCGCGCCGTTACCAATCAACAACTCGGGAAAACCGATGCTGCTGTTCAGGGTGCTCCAGTCTTCCAGTTCGCCAGTAAGTGCCGGGATTTGCATAATCGCTACTTGTCGCCTTGGGTCGTGGTTGTGCAGGACGCGACTTTAGCACGAGCGGTGCATGTGCCTGAGCACCCTTCGTTTAGCTTTGCCGCTTGGCCATGCGAGGGCTTTGGCTATGCTGGAACTGAGGCATGCGTGACTGATCAGGCCCGGCAGTGGTCTGGTAAGGGTGAGTCTGCTGTTATGTTTTAGACCTGCCATGTGTGGACAAGAGAGAGCGCAATGAACAACGAATTATTGATCGAAGATATTCAGCTGGGTGACGGTAAAGAAGTGGTCAAAGGTGCACTGATCACCACGCAATACGATGGCTATTTGGAAGATGGCCGCAAGTTCGACTCATCCTATGATCGCGGCAAGGCTTTCCAATGCGTGATTGGCAGCGGCCGAGTGATCAAGGGTTGGGACATCGGCATGATGGGTATGAAGGTCGGCGGTAAGCGCAAACTGTTCGTGCCCGCACATCTGGCTTATGGCGAGCGTGAGTTCGGCGCGCATATCAAGCCGAATTCCAATCTGATCTTCGAAATTGAGCTGCTGGAAGTGCTGACGCGCGATGAGTGAGAGCCGCTGTTTGTGACTCTGTGTCAGCAATAGCGCTTACGGGCAGGCGGGGATCTCGCAACTGAGCGGATCAGTCTTGGGTAGCGGTGGGGCCGTTTGTACCTGCATTCCGTTGGCACAGGCTTCTGCTTGGCGGGCCGCCTGGGTGCAACCGACTGCTGTAAGCGCCACCGCCAAGTTATTCCAGCCCGCCTTGAGCGTCGGAAAGTCGCTGACTAACGTGCGGAACTGCGCCACAGCCTGCTCAGGTTGGTTTTGCGCCCAGGCCACATTACCTAAGCCAAAACGCCCGGCGGCTTGCTCAGGCCAGGTATGCAAGGCTGTGGTGTAAGCGCGTTTGGCGGCGTCCAACTGCCTGCTCTGCTCCAGGTCGCTGGCCGCACGCAGATAGGCCAGTGGTTCAGCGCTGGCCGGTAGTTGATCCGCGGGTAGGGCGATGACCGCCCAGCGCTCGCTTCTGTTCCACAGACGCATGAACAGGCTGAACGGCTCGCGCTGAGCTTTTTGGGTGCCGCTGTGCACGATGATTTCCTGGGTATTCAGGTCGTAGCCCACGACCACTGCATAGTGCCATTGCGGCATCCAGTTAAAGCCCAGGTTCTGCATCACCAAAACGGCATTGCCGGCCGCCACTTCACGTAACAGCGCGAGTAGCGATTTATTCAGGGGGTAAACCAGCAGGCCGTGCTCACGCGCGGCGGCGACCATCTCAACCTGCAAGCTGCCTTGGCGTTGCGGAAGGTAAACGCGGCCCTTGAGGCTATCTGGCGTGTCGGCGAAGCCGCGTTGGCTGAGAAGCATCGCCAAAGAAGCCGGGCCACACTGATAGTCGTCCTGGGGGTAGAAACTCACCTGCTCGACATAGGTCGTGCTCGGCAACTGCTGGAGCACCGACTGAGCGGGCATATACGTCGACTGCCCTGCACAGGCGCACAGCAAGAGCATCAAGCCTGTGAGGAGCAGCAGACGTACATGACCCACGGCGGATTAGCGCACGCAGTGAACGAAGTTGAAGATGTTGGTCACGCACAGTGCATCGGTGAGGATGAACACCAGCAAGAACAACACTATGATGCCCACCACGCCGGCACCGCTTGGCGCTGTGTTCAATTGGCTGTTAAAGCTGGCCAGCTCGCTTGGGGTCAGGCTGTTGATGCGCTGTTCCACCTGCTCAGGGGAAACGCCCATGGTGGCCAGCTTGTTTTGTACGTCTTGGTCGCCAAGCATTTGTTTTAGCGATTCACGGTCAACGCTCACCTGCTGCTCGGCGATCACTTCATGGGTCCCCACCATCGATGTGCGTGCGGACACGCTGCTGATTGTGGTCAGCATGAAAACAGCGCTGAGCATGATCGAGATAATGGGTTTGACGGTTCTTATTAACGTCATAGGTTTTACTCCTGCATGTTGTCTTAAAATGACCGCGAGCAGCCATTCCACCCATGCCAGGATGCCTAGCACTTACTACGCAACATAGTCTGCGCCGGCGGCCCGCCGCTGTTCGCTAACGTACATATGTCCGGCTCAATTTAAGCGGCTGCTGTGATGCCTGACCAGGCAGCGCTAGGCGCCAGAAAAATCTGCGCACGCATGAGTTTGCTGCGCCTAGCAAAGCGCATTGCAAGCGGGCCTGCGTAACCCTGCGATTGGACGTTCTGAAGCGGGATGATTGGATGAGGGTGCTACGGTGTTTTTCGAGCCTGGCGCAGCGGTTGCCTTCACTCAGGGCTGCATCGTATGCAGCCGATCAACACTGCGCCACTTCTACTCTGTTGCGTCCAGCGGACTTACCGGCGTAAAGCGCGTAATCCGCTCGTGCAATGGCGTTGCTGAGTGGCTCTTCAGCACGATACTGGCTGATGCCTATGGACAGCGTCACCTGGACTGTATTGCCGTCACAGTCAATTACCAGGCCTTCGATAGCCTTGCGTATGCGCTCTGCGCTCACTGCCGCCTGTTCAAAATCGGTTTCCGGCAATACCGCAAGAAACTCTTCGCCGCCCCAGCGGCCAATAAAGTCCTGCTCACGCATTGAATCTTTGAGTGATTGGCTTACCGCCGCCAGCACCCGGTCACCCATATCGTGGCCGTATTGATCATTGATCTGTTTGAAGTGATCAATGTCCATCAGCAATAAGGTGAGGTTGCTGGGGCAGCGATGGTGTCGCGCCAGTTCCTTTTCGGTCAGCGCAATCATGTGCCTGCGGTTGAACAGGCCGGTCAATGAGTCTGTCGTTGCCATCCGCGCCAGGCTCTTGTGGGCGCGGGTTACGGTGCTCACATAGAACAGCGCCAGATAGCTGAACATGAAGAACACTACGGTCAAATTGAAAACATGCACACCGAGTAGGGCGCTAGAGGAGATGGGCTGCAGAGGTTCGATGTACCACATCAGCACATCCAGCCCAACGTAGTAGGCCCACAGGCCCGCCGCGAGGACCCAGGCGCTGCGCGCGCGCATGGTCACGAACAAGGCGGGGATGAACATGAGTAAGAAATAGTGAAAGCCACTGTCCCAGCCAATCAACACGGTCCCAAGTCCTGCGTGTACCAGTACTTCAGTGCGGATCAGTAGAATCGCCAGGCGGTTACGTCGCTGCTTGAACGCGCGGTAGGCGTAGGCATACATGGCCACGCTGAGCACGTTTATCCAGGCCAGAATGGGTGAGCCCAGCAGGATGAAAATAAACAGAAAAGTGACATCGACGCAGCCAGCTAACTGACAGCAACGCATGGAAAGCTGCCAAAACTCGGGGCGAGCGTTGCGCTTGTGCGGGTTATTTGAACGCATCCCTAGCATTTAGGCTGTTCCCTCACGTTCCGGTTATGAGTCCCGGTTTTTATTAGATTGCCTGCCTGATGACAGGCAGCTGAGGCGCTGTTTGACGTGCAGTGTGAATCGTCCCGGGTGATCTTGTCAGTGCCAAACGTACGTTAGGGACCGCAAAACCGCCGTTTTGGTAGCTTGATTTGGCCCCTAGGGCCGTGCATTCGGTGAGCGATTATACCCGTGGGTTACAGAAAGGCGGGTGGGTGAAGGTGCTCACCCACCGGTAGTGGATTTCAGCCCATTAGACCCACTGATCATTACGCTTGCGTCTTACCCGCAGCAGGGTCGGCAGGATCAGCCCAGCAGCCAAACCGATCCCGGCGATACCGCCGCCATAAACCATATAGCGCATCAGCACCTGCTGGTTTTCCTCGCCCAGTTGCGCTTGCAATTCGCGTGCGTCGGCGTTGGCCTGACTCAGTTCGCTGTCTAGCGCAGAACGGGCGGTTTGCAGCTCGTCGATCAGGGTTTTGCGTGAATCCAGGGTTTCCTGCATGCCCTGCACGCGGGTTTTCCACGTGTCGTTGATGCCGTCCAATTCGGCACTCAGCTCGGTTACTTTCTGCTCAAGTTGCGGCAGGCGCTCGGCCTGGCCGGGTACTTCCTGCAGGTCGCGGCTGGCAATCCATACCGCATTACCGCTGTCGCCACGCACCTGGCTGTAATCGCCGTCGCTGCGCAGTAGCGTAACTTTTTGCCCGGAGGTCAGCGTGCCGACGATACGGTAGCCGTCGGTTGGGCCACTGCGGACATAGGTATTGAGGCTGTCGCTGACCCAGCGAGTGGTCCGGGTTGTTTCTTCGGCGTGCGTGGTGGCGCTTGCCAGCAGACAAGCACTGAACATCAGGAGGGGGGTAAAGCGTGAGGCAAAATGACGGGATGGCGACATGGGGCAATCTTCATATGGCGATGAGCGAAACCCTGTAAGCGGGTGCGATAGACGCCGGCCCGGCGAATTGCCATAAACAGATACGCGATCAGGGTGGTGTGCTGCAGCGCCGTTGCTGGTGGGCAAATAGCCATGCAGGCCACCCGCGGGGCCGACAGCACACAGACACTGAGCACGCGTGCAGAGTTCACTCGGTGCGGGGCGGTGCGATGTCCGGGCATAGGGTTGGCCGCTTCAGGCTAGGCGGATGGCCTGTGCCAACCGCCTTACCTGGCGGCGGTTCAGCTCATATCAGAATCAGGGCCCAGGTCAGCCCGATCATCAACAGGGCGATAAATTGCGCGGCACTGCCCATGTCCTTAGCTTGTTTGGACAGTGGGTGGATGCTCAGGGAGATGCGGTCGACTGTGGCTTCGATGGCGGAGTTGAGCAGCTCGACGATCAGTGACAGCAGCGGTACGAGCATCAGCAGTAAGCGCTCACTGCGGGTGACGTCGACCAGGCACGCCAGCGGCAGTAACAGCACATTGAGCAGCAGTAACTGGCGGAATGCGGCCTCGCCACGGTAGGCCGCCTGGAGACCCATCAGCGAATAGCCGCCGGCGTCGAGAATGCGCCGCAGCCCGGTACGGCCTTTGAGTGAAAGGGCGTCATGCATTTCTGCAGAGGGTTTGCCGCTCATAGTGGCAACTCCAATGTGAGCAGCTGTTTAGGGCGCTGTGGGTTACCCAATGGGCGCAGGCAATCGGGGGTAGGTAGAGCACGCATGGCTGAGCGTCCGGTTGAGGGGGAACGCTCGCCACACTAAACAGGCAGGTATCAACAGCGCGTTAAGGCACTGTGAAAATTTCGTCAGGGTCCGGCTTAAACGTCACGCTAAAGCAGGTGCCGCCCGTCGGTTGGCTGTGTACTGAGATTGTCCAACCTTGCTTGGCGCAGATCCGCTTGACCAATGACAGCCCCAGTCCCAGACCTTCGCCGCGGGCCTGGGCGCCGCGCACGAAGGGCTGGAAAATCTCCTCGTGCTGCTCCAGAGGGATACCTGCGCCGCTGTCCTCGACGCGAAAGCCACCGTTATCTAGCACCAGACGGACAAAGCCGTGCTCGGTGTAGTGCAGGGCATTGCGCAACAGGTTGACCATGACCGTGCTGAGAAAGGTGGCGTTGTACAGGCCGTCATCGCTGCCGTCTTGCTGGTACTGGAAGGTCAACCCTTTGTCGTTGAACATGGGCTCCCAGCGCTCGATCTGTTCGGCAGCGACACGGGCGAGGCTGCAGTCGGCGATAAACGCTGTCTCATTAGCCTTACTCCTGGCCAGCTGCAGAAAGGTCTGCACCAGCTCGCGCATTTCCTCACTGGCCCTGGCGATGCGCTCCAGCTGTTGGCGTTCACGGGGTGAAAGCGTGGCTTCTGCGAGCAGTTCGCAAGAGGTAGCAATGACCATCAGCGGGGTACGCAGCTCATGGCTGACATCGCTGGTGAACAGGCGTTCACGCTCTAATGACTGACGCACCTGGCCCAGGGTGCTGTCGAAGGCGGCGGCCAATTGACCCACTTCATCATCGGGATAATCCGGCGCCAGGGGCGGTGCCAGGGTATGCAGTTGATCGCGATGGCGCACCTGTTGCGCCAGTCGGCTGACGGGGGCCATGACCTTACGCGCCATCACCAGGCCCAGCGCCCAGGCGCCCAGCACTGTCAGCAGAAAGCCGGCGAGCACAACGTTGAACAAGGCTTGTTCACGGGCCTCGAACTCATGCTGCTCTTGCACCAGTTGGTAGGCATTGCCGTTAATTTCCTGCATGTAGACGTAGAAGGCTTTGTCATTCTCGACCACTTCATTGAAGCCCTCCGGCAGCCCTAAATACTGCGCAGGAATTGCATACTCCGGCAGGTTGGAGGCAAAAAAGCGTGTGCTTGAGTCCAGGCGTGGGCGGTTGCCATGTTTGAGGTCTTCATGCAGCACGGTGTTCAACTCACGGTTGAGCTCCTCGGACACCAGGTGTTCTTCAATAACGTGCACCACGGCCACGATACTCAGGGAGAAAACCCCGCTGACCACCATCGTCATCAGTACAAAGGCAATCAGAATGCGCCTGGCAAACGGCTGCTTAGACGCCATTAGTATGCTCCGCCAGGCGATAGCCGACGCCGTGCAAGGTGTGTAGCAGGGGGGAGGGGAAGGGTTTGTCGAGAACCTGACGCAGTTGATGGATGTGGCTGCGCAGGCTGTCGCTGTCAGGGCTGTCATCGCCCCAGAGCGCTTCTTCCAGCGCTTCACGACGGATCACCGCCGGGCTTTTCTGCATCAGTACGGCCAATAACTTAAGGCCAATGGGGTTGAGCTTGAGCGGTTGTCCCGCGCGGCTGACATGCAACGTGTCGAGGTCATAAAGCAGGTCAGCGACTTTTAGCTGGCGCTTACGGCTGCCTTGGCTGCGGCGCAGGATGGCTTCGATCCGCGCGACCAGTTCGGACAGGGCAAAGGGTTTGATCAGGTAATCGTCAGCGCCAACATTCAGCCCCTGTAAGCGGTCATCCAGGGCGTCGCGGGCCGTCAACATCAGGATCGGTACTTCATTGTGGCCATCCTCGCGCAGGCGCTTGCACACCTGATAGCCGTCAATCCCGGGCAGCATGATGTCCAGCACGATGAGGTCATAGTGGCCAGTGCTGGCCAGGTGCAGACCACTCAAACCGTCCTGCGCACAATCAACGGCGAAGCCTTTGAGCTGCAGGTAGTCGAGGATGTTGGCCAAAATATCGCGGTTATCTTCGATGACCAGAATACGCATGGGCTGTTATTCCTTTCGGTGTTGACGATTTTTTCACATCGTTTTGACAAGCGCCTCACAGCGGTCATTCCACACTGCGGCACGCTCATCCAAACGGGATCATACGATGCCTCAGCTCCACTTCGCGCAACTTCGTTACCTGTCGATCATCGTCCTGGCTTGGTTGGCGGTGTTTCTGCTGACCCGCAGTGTGTTGCTGGCTACGCACCTGGCTGATGCCCAGGTCAGTGCCGGGCAGTTACTCAGTTTGTATGGGGTGGGGCTGGTCTATGACCTGAGCTTTCTGCTGTATGCCAGCCTGCCGCTGTCTCTGTACTTGTTGCTATGCCCGCGCCGCCTGTGGCAACAGCGCTGGCATAAGCGCTTTTTGCTGACGGTGGTCGGGGTCAGCCTGTTTGTCATGCTATTTACCGCCGTGGCGGAGTGGTTGTTTTGGGATGAGTTCGGCGTGCGCTTTAACTTTATTGCCGTGGATTACTTGGTGTACTCCGAGGAAGTGATCAACAACATTCTTGAGTCCTACCCGATTTACCCGCTGCTGGCGCTGCTGGCGATAGTCGCCATTGCCACGACTACATTGTTGCGTAAGACGGTGTTGGCTGCGCTGGATGCACCACGCCTGCGGCCTGCGCCGGCACTGCTCAGTGTGTTGGGTGTTTTTTTGTTGGCCGGGTTGAGCAGCGCGCTGATTGGTCAAGACGCGCCGCGCGGCACCGATGGCAACGCCTACCAGCGTGAGCTGGCGAGTAATGGGCCGTTCCAGTTCTTTGCCGCGTTCCGTAATAACGAGCTGGATTACCCGCAGTTTTACGCCACGCTGGCCAAGCCTGATGTGGCCAGCTTGCTACGCAGCGAAGTCAGTGAGCCCAATGCGCGTTTTATAGGTAGTGACCCGCAAGATATTCGCCGGTTGATCGATAATCCCGGCCAGCCTCAGCATTTGAACGTGGTGCTGGTGACCATCGAAAGCCTCAGTGCCAAGTACCTGGGCAGCTTCGGTGACAGCCGCGGCTTGACTCCCAACCTCGACCAGTTGCGTAAGCAGAGCCTGAGCTTCAGTAATTTCTACGCCACCGGCACCCGCACCGACCGCGGCCTGGAGGCAATTACGCTGTCGATTCCGCCAACACCGGGGCGTTCCATCGTCAAGCGTATCGGCCGTGAATCCGGCTACGGCAGCCTGGGCCAGCAGTTCAGCGCACAAGGCTATGACAGCGTGTTTATCTACGGTGGGCGTGGCTACTTCGACAATATGAATGCCTTCTTTGGCGGCAATGGCTATCGCATCGTTGACCAAAGCAGCGTGGCCGAGGCGGATATGGTGTTCCAGAACGCCTGGGGCATGTCCGACGAGGACATTTATAAGCAGACGCTAAAAGTCGCCGATGCCGACCACGCTGCCGGCGAACCCTTCTTTCTACAGTTGATGACCACCTCCAACCACCGGCCGTACACCTACCCAGAAGGGCGTATCGACATCCCCTCCGGTGATGGTCGCGAAGGTGCGGTGAAGTACACCGACTATGCGATTGGTCAGTTCCTCGCTCAGGCGCGGAAAAAACCTTGGTTCAACCAAACAGTGTTTATCTTTGTCGCGGATCACACGGCTGGCAGCGCCGGCAAAGAAGACCTGCCGGTGGCCAATTACCACATTCCGCTGTTCATCTATGCCCCTGGGCACATCCAGCCGCGTGAGTTCACTGAGCTGGTCAGCCAGATCGACCTGGCGCCCACGCTACTGGGCCTGCTGAACATCGACTATGTGTCGACCTTCTTCGGCCGCAATGTGCTGCGCGATGACCGGGCGCCAGGGCGTGCGCTGTTGGGTAACTACCAGCATCTGGGGCTGTTCGATGGCAGCAGCCTGGCCATCCTCAGCCCGCGGAAAAACATGCGCCGCCATGATGATGCCCTGGGCCTGAGCCATGAGGTGAGAGTGAACGCCACCGATGCTCTGCAGCGACGCAACATCGCCTATTACCAGGGCGCGAGCTATGCCTTCCAGAAGCATCTGATTGCCTGGCGACCTGCACTGTTGCCTAACGCGCAACTGAGCAAGCGTTAACCCTCAAACTTTTCAGGTACTGCTCGGCAGTGCCTTGTTGGGAGTGCTGTTATGACGGCCGATCGCTCTGTTACAGCCTCGCGCTATTTTAATTTTCGCCTGGGCTTGGGCATTCCTTTAGCGTTGATGGCGTTGTTGCTGATATGTGACCCCAGCGGTCTGGACTTCGCCATCGAACACCTGTTCTACCAGCCGGACCAGGGCTTTATTGGTAAACACAGCTTCTGGCTAGAAGACATCCTGCATGACCGCGCTAAGCAGCTGGTCATCGGTTTTGCTGGCTTGGCCATTATCGGTTTTGTCATCAGCCTGTTACCTACGCAGTTCAGGGTATGGCGTAGGTCGCTGGGCTATCTGGTGCTGGCGCTGGGATTGTCGACCAGCATTGTCACGCCTCTCAAAGCATTTACGGCCGTGCAGTGTCCCTGGAGCCTGACCGAGTTTGGTGGAGCGGAGAGCTTTAGCCCATTGCTCAGCGCGCGTGCGCCGACGGACAAGCCTGGCCGTTGCTGGCCGGGTGGCCATGCCTCATCGGGGTTCTCGCTGCTGGCGCTGTTTTTTCTGTTGCGTGACAAACGTCCGCGCATGGCGCGCGCCGCGTTGGTCTTCGCCCTAGGGCTGGGCGCAGTGTTTTCCTTGGGGCGGATGATGCAGGGCGCGCATTTTCTCTCGCACAACCTGTGGACGCTGCTCTTCGACTGGACGATCTGCTTGCTCTGTTATCGCTGGGTGCTCTATCGCGCGCCATCCGCTCAGCGCGCCGAACAGGCTGAACTTAAACCGCTTGAGGGCTAGACCATGCCAACTGTTATCTACGTCTGTCGCCTCGCTGTTGCCGCGCTGCTGTTTACGCTCGCCCTGGTGGTGCTGCCATACAGCATGGCCTGGAGTGCAGATCCGCTTCTGAATCAGCAACTGTGCCTGGCTCCCCAGGTCGCTTGAGGCCTGTATGCGCATGAACACTGCCCCTATCGCTTGGGTGAAGCTGTCCGCATGTGGCGTGTTTGCGCTGTTGCTTGGCGGTTGCCAAAGTACTCGTGAGTTGCTGCAGGCCGAGGGGTACCCGCCGGTCTTTGTCGATGGTTTTGAGGCGGGTTGCAGCAGTGGTCGTCAGGCCGCCGGTGGCCTCGATGATTTCCGCAAGGATGTGCCGCGTTACCTGGCAGCGCCACTCTATGCGCAAGGTTGGGACGATGGTTTTCGCCAATGCCAGGCGCGCCTGCAAAGCGAGTTTACGCGCGAGCAATTTGACGACGATTGGCGCGACCGCGAATGGCGCACGCATGTTGACCAGGCGATGGCCCAGGCATTGCGGCGCAGATAAGGCTGCAAAAACAACAAACCCGGCACTCGGCCGGGTTTGTGGTAACGCTACAACGTTTACTTGATCTCGACCGCCAGGCTGTCGTGGATCTTCTTGTTCCAGATCGCCGGGCCGGTGATGTGCACCGACTCGCCCTTGGTGTCGACCGCCACAGTAACCGGCATGTCTTTCACTTCGAACTCGTAGATCGCTTCCATGCCCATTTCCGGGAAGGCCAATACGGTGGACTTCTTGATCGCTTGCGAGACCAGGTAAGCTGCACCGCCAACAGCCATCAGGTACACGGCTTTGTGGTCCTTGATCGCCTCGATAGCAATCGGGCCGCGCTCGGATTTACCGATCATGCCGAGCAGGCCAGTGCTTTCGAGGATCTGCCGAGTGAACTTGTCCATCCGCGTGGCGGTGGTTGGGCCAGCAGGGCCGACCACTTCGTCACCGACCGGATCAACCGGGCCGACGTAATAGATAAAGCGACCTTTCAAGTCAACCGGTAACTGTTCGCCTTTGTTGAGCATCTCGACCATGCGCTTGTGCGCGGCGTCGCGGCCGGTGAGCATCTTGCCGTTGAGCAACACGGTCTCGCCCGGCTTCCAGCTCTGTACGTCTTCCGGGGTGAGGGTGTCGAGGTTAACGCGGCGCGCACTCGGGCCGGCTTCCCAGACGATTTCCGGGTAAGCGGAAAGGTCCGGCGCTTCCAGTTCGGCCGGGCCGGAGCCGTCGAGCACGAAGTGGGCGTGACGGGTGGCGGCGCAGTTGGGGATCATGCACACCGGCAAGCTGGCGGCGTGGGTCGGGTAATCCATGATCTTGACGTCGAGCACGGTGGTCAGGCCACCCAGGCCCTGGGCACCAATGCCCAGCTGGTTGACCTTCTCGAACAGTTCGAGGCGGATCTCCTCGATTCTGTTCGAAGGGCCACGTGCTTGCAGTTCGTGGATGTCGATGTGCTCCATCAGCACTTCTTTGGCCATGACCGCCGCTTTCTCGGCTGTACCGCCGATACCGATGCCGAGCATGCCAGGCGGGCACCAGCCAGCACCCATTTCTGGCACGGTCTTGAGCACCCAGTCGACGATCGAATCGGACGGGTTGAGCATGGCCATCTTCGACTTGTTCTCGGAACCGCCGCCTTTGGCCGCGACGTCTACCGACAACGTGTCACCGGGCACCACGGAGTAATGGATCACAGCTGGGGTGTTGTCTTTGGTGTTCTTCCGAGCGCCAGCTGGGTCGGCCAGGATCGAGGCGCGCAGGACGTTTTCCGGCAAGTTGTAAGCGCGGCGTACGCCTTCGTTGATCATGTCATCGACGCTCATGGTCGCGCCGTCCCAGCGCACATCCATCCCCACCTTGATAAACACGGTGACGATGCCAGTGTCCTGGCAGATCGGCCGGTGGCCGGTGGCACACATGCGCGAGTTGATCAGGATCTGCGCCATGGCGTCGCGCGCAGCCGGGGATTCTTCTTTCAGGTAGGCCTCGTGCATGGCCTGGATGAAATCTACGGGGTGGTAATAGGAAATGAACTGCAGGGCGTCGGCGACGCTTTGAATCAGGTCGTCTTGCTTGATCACGGTCATGCTGTGCGCTCCCTTTGCTATAGATGGAGTAGGGCAGGAACTTCGAAGAGCGCTGGGGCATGCCCGGCGCAGGTTTATCAGGGCCAGAGGACAAGATAAAAAGGCGCGGCAGTATAGCGCGCACGGCACTAGGCGGACACCTTGTAGGTCGCGACCATGGTCGTTGATCGGTTAATGACGCCGACTAATTGACTAGGCATTGTGTAATCGCAGGGGTAGAGTGGCGGCTAGATGCCAGTATGGGAAGGAGCCCATAAACACCATGAACCCAAGCAGTCAATCGGGTACTCGGAGCAGCCTGCAAAGACTGCTGCTGAAGCGTTTTAGTATGGCGGCGGCGACGTACGCTTTGACCGGGCTGTTGTGCGGAGTTGGCGCATTTACCGGGTTGTTTAATGCGCCGCCGTTAGCCGTTCTGAGCATCGCCGCCTTGGCCGCGTTAAGCCAAATACTCTTTCTCGGGCTGTTTCTATCCCGCTTCAATCTGCGCTTCGCCGATCCCAGCCTGACGGAACTCCAGGTGCTGGTGGCATTGGTGTGGCTGACAGCGCTGCTTTCGCTATTCAGCGAGGGACGCGGCAGCCTGTTGGTGATTTACATGCTGATTTTGCTGTTCGGTGTGTTTCAGCTGCCGCCCAAGGTCTTTGCCCGTTGCGCACTGGTGGCCTTTTTGGGTTTTGCCGGGTTGAACTTATATGAGGCCTATACCCTGCAGTTGCGTGCGCCGCGTATGGCGCTGATGCAGGCATGCGTGCTGTCTGTGGTACTGGTTTGGCTGTGCCTATTCGCCAGTTACGCCCAGGCGCTGCGTCAACGTATGCGCAAACGCCGCTTCGCTTTGCAAGCGCATCAGGACACCCTGCGTGGCATGATGCGTCAGCTGGAAGACCTGGCAGCGACTGACGAGTTGACCGGGCTCTACAATCGTCGGCACTTCTTGCGCTTGGCTAGTCGTGAGCTGGAAGGCTTGCGAAGTGGGCGTCAGCACGGTCTGGCGTTGCTGGATCTCGACCATTTCAAGCGAATCAATGATATGCACGGTCACGCCGCCGGCGATCGCGTGCTGCAGACGTTTGCCGTCGTAGCCCGCGCCTGTCTGCGCGAGGGTGATGTGCTGGCCCGCTATGGCGGTGAGGAATTTGTTTTGCTACTACCCAATACCGAAGCCGATCAGTTCAGTGCATGTTGTGAGCGCTTACGCGAGGCGTTCAGCCACGCCGAGCCGCTGGGCGTGAAGCTGGAGGGGCTGAGCGTCTCTATCGGCATGACCCTGCTTGGCGTTCACGATGACCTTGATGATGCTCTGCAGCGTGCCGATCAGGCCCTCTACCAAGCTAAACGTGAAGGGCGAAACCGCTGCGCGGCGACCTGGGAGCAGGTGGATGCCTGAGTTACGGGTCGCTGAACACTGCCTTCAAGTCGCTAGCGCCAGTAATTTGTTAGACAGCCTCTTAGCGGCGGGTATTGCCGTGCCTTACAGCTGTCGGGCGGGCAGTTGCCATGCTTGTCTGGTGCGTTGTGTACGTGGTGATGTACTCGACGCAAAACCGGAAGCACTGGCTGGTGCGCAGCGAGAGCAGGGCTGGCGTCTGGCCTGCCAGTGCCAAATACGTGATGACATACAGGTTGAAGTGTTCAACCCGCTGCGTGATGGGCTGCCGGCGACCATCTACAGCTGTGACTGGCTGAGTGCGGATGTGCTGCGTTTACGCCTGACTCCACCGCAGCCGTTGCGTTACAGCGCCGGCCAGCATCTGCAGCTCTGGACCGAAGACGGTATTGCTCGACCTTATTCATTGGCGAGTATCCCTGGCGTTGATACCTGGCTGGAGTTTCATATTGATTGTCGTCAGGGCGGCGCGTTTGCCACAGCGGCGCGCGCGTTTCAGCCCGGCGACAACCTACGGCTGGGCGAGTTACGCGGCGCAGCCCTGCACTATGACCCCGAATGGCAAGCCCGGCCGCTGTGGTTGCTGGCCGCGGGCACCGGCTTGGCGCCGTTGTACGCGGTGCTGCGTGAGGCGCTGCGCGAGCAGCATCAAGGGCTTATCCGGGTTATTCATCTGGCCCATGATCAGGCGGGGCATTACCTGGCTGAGCCCTTGCGGGCCCTGGCGTCCAGTCACCCCCAGGTGCAGGTTGAACTAATGGTGGCGGCCGAGTTGCCGGCTGCTTTGGCCGAACTGCGCCTTGTTTCGCGGCAAACCATCGCTTTACTCTGCGGCCACCCTGACAGCGTCGAAACCTTTGCGCGTCGCCTCTATCTGGCGGGTTTGCCGCGTAACCAAACCTTCGCTGACGTTTTTTTGCCGCATGCGCGCTAGCCATTAAGGTTGCCTGCATGCGGGAGGCCTGCCGTGAGGAACAATAATGAGTGAGCATCTGCTGGTTGAGCGTGAACAAGGGGTGCTGACCTTGCGCATGCACCGCCCCGATAAAAAGAACGCGCTGACTCGGGCTATGTACAGCGGTATGGCGGAAGTGCTGGCGCAGGCCGATCAGGATAAAAGCGTACGCGCGGTCCTGATTACCGGCGGTGAAAGTTGCTTCACCAGCGGCAATGATGTCGCCGATTTCATCAAGGCACCGCCTAGCGGGCTGAACAGTGAAGTGTTCCAGTTTATGCAGGCGTTGTTCGAGTTCAGCAAGCCGGTGGTGGCTGCCGTCAACGGCCCGGCCGTGGGCATCGGCACCACGATGCTGCTGCACTGCGATCTGGTGTATGTCGGCCGTGGGGCCAAGCTGAAAATGCCTTTCGTTAACCTGGGGCTTTGCCCTGAGTACGGCTCCAGCCTGATTCTGCCTCGCTTGCTCGGCCACGCTCGGGCCGCTGAGCTGTTGTTGCTGGGAGAGAGTTTTACCGGTGAGCAGGCCGCCGCCTGGGGGATTGCCAACCAGGCACTGACGGACGGCGCTGAAATCTTGGCCAAGGCCCGCGAAATGGCCCTGCGCTTTCAGCAACTGGCGCCCGCTGCAGTGGCGGACAGCAAACGCCTGATGCGCGCGCCGGATCGCGAGCAACTGCGCCGGGTGATCGAGGAGGAGGGCGCGCTGTTCGGTCAACGCCTGCGCTCGCCCGAAGCCATCGAAGCGCTGACCGCTTTTATGCAGCGGCGCACGCCGGATTTCAGCACGTTCGCCTGAGGCATTGAGGCAAACAAAAAGGCCGCTCACTGAGCGGCCTTTTGCATTGCAGCGCAGCAGTTAAACCAGCGCTTCACCCACATGCAGCAGTTTCATGGTGTTGGTGCCGCCGATGGTGTGGTAACTGTCGCCCTTGGTCAGTATCACCCAGTCACCAGCCTGCACCACGCCACGCTTGAGCAGCTCGTCCACTGCGGCCTGGCTGACTTCGGCCGGTTGCAGGGCGGCGGGGTCGAACGGCACGGTGTAGACGCCGCGGAACATCGCCGCACGGGCCTGGGTTTCACGGTGCGGAGAGAAGGCGAAGATCGGCACCGAAGAGCGGATGCGCGACATGATCAGCGGGGTGTAGCCACTTTCAGTGAGGGCAATGATCGCTTTTACGCCAGGGAAGTGATTGGCCGTGTACATGGCTGCTAAGGCGATGCTTTCGTCGCAACGCTCGAACTCGGTGCCTATGCGATGGCTGGACTTCTTGCTGGTTGGGTGTTTTTCCGCGCCCAGGCAGATGCGCGCCATGGCTTGCACCGCTTCCAGCGGGTAGGCGCCGGCGGCGCTTTCCGCCGAGAGCATCACCGCATCGGTGTAGTCGAGCACGGCGTTAGCCACGTCGGAGACTTCCGCACGGGTCGGCATCGGGTTCTGGATCATCGACTCCATCATCTGCGTCGCCGTGATTACCGCCTTGTTGTGGCGGCGCGCGTGCAGAATGATTTTCTTCTGAATGCCGCACAGCTCGGCATCACCGATTTCCACGCCCAGGTCGCCACGGGCAACCATCACCGCGTCACTGGCGCGGATCAAGCCATCGAGGGTTTCGTCATCGGCCACCGCTTCGGCGCGCTCGATTTTCGCCACCAGCCAGGCGGTGCCGCCGGCTTCGTCACGCAGTTTGCGTGCGTAGTGCATGTCGTCGGCATCGCGCGGGAAGGACACTGCCAGGTAATCCAGCTCCATCTCGGCGGCCAGTTTGATGTCGGCTTTGTCTTTCTCGGTCAGCGCCGGTGCGGTCAAGCCGCCGCCGCGACGGTTGATACCTTTATGGTCGGACAGCGGACCACCGATGATCACTTCGCAGTGCAGGGCATCGGCTGTGGCACTTTCTACGCGCATCACCACACGGCCGTCGTCGAGCAGCAGCTCGTCACCAACGCCGCAATCCTTGACCAGATCCGGGTAGTCGATGCCGACGATGTCTTGGGTGCCGGCAGTCAACGGATGGCTGGTTGAGAACGTGAAGCGGTCACCAAGTTTCAGCTCAATGCGCTTGTTGGCGAATTTGGCGATACGGATTTTCGGGCCTTGCAGATCGCCCAGCAGGGCCACGTGGCGACCGTGCTTGGCGGCCAGTTCGCGCACCAGCTTAGCGCGAGCCTTGTGCTCGTCAGGCGAGCCATGGGAGAAGTTCAGACGGGCAACATCCAGGCCGGCGATGATCAGTTGTTCAAGAACCTCGGGGCTGTTGCTCGATGGGCCGAGGGTGGCGACGATTTTGGTGCGGCGAACGGTCATGCACAGACTCCTGAGTGGCAACTGCAGACGAGGCTACTATGCCGCAACCCTGTAGTCATTGTTCCGCTGCACTACCTCTGGCGGCCACGTGATGCGGCATGAGTT
The DNA here is from genome assembly GCF_900113745.1 of Pseudomonas guineae. Taxonomy (GTDB): domain Bacteria; phylum Pseudomonadota; class Gammaproteobacteria; order Pseudomonadales; family Pseudomonadaceae; genus Aquipseudomonas; species Aquipseudomonas guineae. Next base: position 330,578 of record NZ_FOQL01000004.1, read on the forward strand.
ATTGCGGTATATGGTCCTGCAGAATTTCCTCAGGCAGTCGATACACTGCACATCGGAGGAGAGGCTTATGCGCATACTGTTGATTGTTTTGTTGCTAGTGGGGCTGGCCGGCTGCAACCGCTACTCGTTCGACCACCATCTAAATAGTGCCTACGAGGCTTACGATCGCGGTGAGTGTGAAGCGGCCATTTTGTCGTTGTCCAAGGCCGAGCGTAACAGCCGTTCGCGGCGTTATATGCAGCCAGAAATTTCTCTGCTGCGTGGCCAGTGCTTGGAGCGTCAGGCATTGTTTGTCGATGCCATGCAGACCTACCAGTTCATCACCAGCCAATATCCGGCCAGCGAATATGCCTACCGCGCCCGCGCGCGTATGGACACCTTGCGCCAGCTTGGACATGAAGGCGTTGGTGTGGCGGTTAAGGTTAACCCGGTCAAGCCTTGACCGCTGGTCATCAGTGCTGACAGAACGCTGATCTCGGCAGTAAGCTGAGTTTTTCGGGAGGGAATCCATGCGCGTCTTGTTGTGCTTATTGTTGCTGCCGGGTTTGGCCGCTGCGGAAATTTATCGTTGGACGGATGCCAATGGGCAGGTGCATTTCGGCCAGCGCCCTGCGGTGGCTGGAGCGGAAAAGGTTGAAGTAAAACCGCAGGTGGTTGAACGTGACCAATTGACCCGTGAGAGGGAAGAACGTACCAGTCGGTTTTACGATGCCCGCCGTGAAGAGCAGGCGCAGGCCTCGGCAGTTGCGACCGAGCGGCAGGTCAAGCGTGCCCAGGAGTGCCGCGAACTGCATAAGCGTCTGGCCTCTATTCCTGAGGGGCGTAGCTACTATCGGGATGAGGCCGATGGTCAGCGCAGTTATTACAGCGATAAGCAGATCGATACCGCTCGTCAGCAATTGCAAAGCCGGGTGGCTGAGCGCTGTTCCTGAAACTGGTTTAAGTGCAGTAGTGGGGCCATACTCAATGGCCATTTATAGCGATGTGCCACTATGTCAGCACCTGCTCAGCGCAGTATCGAACGCCATCAGTTGCCGTATTACCTGAAGGTGTTCAACCGCATCACCGACAAGCCCATGGGCTATATCGGTAACGTCTCATTGGACGGCCTGCTGCTGATCAGTCAGTTGCCCCTGCTGGTGGGCGCGCGCTTTGATATGCGTTTGAAAATTCCAGGGCATGATGCTCCGCACCACATTGATTTCTCGGCCACCTGCCAATGGTCCCGTGAGGATGTCACCCCTGGCTACTATGATTCGGGTTTTGCGCTGGTGGCGCCGCCCGCCGACTATGTTGAGATGGTCGATGCGCTGCGCCATTATTTTAGTTTCAGACCGCTGGCTACATCAGCCTGAATGACGTGGACACTGTTTATCCGAGGCATAAAAAACCGCCCCTAGAGGCGGTTTTTTATGCCCAGGCAGCTCAAGCGCTAACGCTTTGTTCCAGTTGCAGCAAGGCATCGGAACGCGACTGCACTTCGCGGTAGCGCTCGGCATCGCTGGCCAAAACGTCAGCCATGGCCGGGAATATCTCGTTCAGCTTGGTGCGCCATTGCTCTGATTTCACCTGCTCGCCGAAGCAGCGCTGGATCAGGTCAAGCATGATCGAGACGGTTACCGAAGCACCTGGCGATGCGCCCAGCAGGGCGGCCAGAGAACCGTCTTGTGCGGCCACCAGTTCGGTACCGAACTGCAGGATGCCACCGTTTTTCGCATGCTTCTTGATGATCTGCACGCGTTGGCCGGCGATCTCAATGCGCCAGTCTTCGGCTTTGGCTTCTGGGTAGAAGCCGCGCAGAGTTTCCAGGCGCTTCTCTTCGGACTGCAGCACTTCCTTGATCAGGTAGCGGGTCAGGTCGAAGTTGTCGCGCGCCACGGCCAACATGGGGCCGATGTTGTTGAAACGGATCGACAGCGGCAGGTCGAGGAACGAACCACGCTTAAGGAACTTGGTGGTGAAGCCGGCGTAAGGGCCGAACAGCAGCGAGGTCTTGCCCTCGACTACGCGGGTATCCAGGTGCGGGACCGACATCGGTGGCGAACCGACGGCCGCCTGGCTGTAGACCTTGGCCTGGTGCTGTTTGACGATTTCCGGATTGTCGCAGCGCAACCACTGACCGCTGACGGGGAAGCCGCCAAAGCCTTTGCCTTCGGGTATGTCGGACATCTGCAGCAGCGGCAGCGCCGCGCCGCCGGCACCGAGGAAGACGAACTTGGCTTGGATTTCCCGGGTGCTGCCGTTTTGCAGGTCCTTGACGCTGACGCGCCAGCCTTGACCGCTGCGCTTGAGGCCAACGACTTTTTGGCTACAGGTGACTTTGGCTTCGTTCTGCTGACGGAGGTGGTCGAGCAGGTGCAGGGTCAATGCACCGAAGTTAACGTCGGTACCGGCCATCACGCGGGTGGCGGCGATGGGCTCGTTCGGGTCGCGGCCCGGCAGCATCAGCGGCATCCATTCGGCCATGGTGGCGCGGTCTTCGCTGTATTCCATTTCGCTGAAGGCGTGATGAGCGGTCAGTGCGGCAAAGCGCTTCTTCAGGAAGTCGATGCCTTTCTGACCACGCACGAAGCTTAAGTGCGGGACCGGGCTGATAAACGACTTGGGCGAGCCAAAGCGACCTTTCTCGACCAGGTAAGCCCAGAACTGCTTGGATTCCTCGAACTGAGCATTGATGGACACCGACTTTTTGATGTCGATCGAACCGTCTTCAGCTTCCGGCGTGTAATTCAGCTCACACAGGGCCGCATGGCCAGTGCCCGCGTTATTCCATGGGTAAGAGCTTTCGCTCGACGCGGCGCTCATCATATCGAGCACTTCCAGCTTGATTGCTGGGTCGAGTTCTTTAAGCAGGACGGCCAGGGTCGCACTCATGATGCCTGCACCAACCAGCACCACATCCATTGTTTCGTATTCGTTTTGCGCCATTACCACTTCTCCGCAAACCAGCACTCAATAGACGTTAATCAGCCAGAATAAACAGGTAATCAGCAGTCTGTGAGACATTCAGGGTTGAAGGAAGCAGGCTTCTGGGTGCAGATGCCAACCGCGAGATCATTCATTTTCGCCACACTCTTGTGAAGTTTTCCAAACCGTTTTTTCACGCTCTTTTGGAGTCGTGAACCTCAAAACACGTCTGCTTTGGCCAGCTTTTCACCGACGTAAAGCGACCTTTGCAGAAGCTGCATGGCGTTTCACAGTTGGGAAAAGCGCTAGCTAGAGGACAGCGTGAAGTGGGCGACTCTCTGGGGCGCGGCCGATGAATGATGCATCAGCGTTACGGCAAGGCCCGAACAGGAGGCGTCCTTATATTCGGGGCGCGATTATAAGGGCAAAGCAGGAAAATTGATCGCCTGGTGTGACTTTTCTTCTTTCGCTGGTCAGGCTGCCAGCGTTTGCTGGGCGCGCGGGTGTGGCGTGAACTGTATGGTCCTGGCGTCGTTTGGCAGCTGCTGACCAAGCCAGCTCAAGCAGCTGTGTTGCACTTCAACCCAGCCAGAGCCTTGTGGGGCTTGGGCTGACTGGCGCAGTGCGGTGCAAATGCCCTGCGCGTTGAGTAGCGCGAACGTGCGCATCGGACGGCGCGGGGCGAGCAGGCTACGCAGGTCGAACATGGCGATTCACTCACGAGCAGAGAAGACTAAAGTCTTATGCCTGAAGCGCATGACAAGAGCGTTACGGGAACCTGTTACACGCTTGTGCGTCATAACAACCAGCGCTGTCAGGCCTTTATCGCGCTGGGTATACTGCGCCACGTCTGCCCCTTATTTCTATGGAGAGTTGAGCATGCTGCATCGTCTGCTGTTTGGTCTGGTGGCTGTTGCCAGCCTTACTCTGGTGGGTTGTGCCCACAGCCCGCAACAACTCAGCCCACAACCTAAGCTCAATAGCCCATTGACCGCCGTTGGCCAAGGCCAGCCGGTTGTGGTGCGAGTGGCTGATGGGCGTCCTTCGCCTGTGCTGGGGACTCGCGGCGGCCTGTATCCGGAAACCAGCGCCATCAGCGTGACTGGTCAGGATGTACTGCCCAAGCTGCAGGCTCAGGCTGAAGCGGCTGTGCGCCTGCTTGGTTTCACCCCGAGCGCGAATGCCTACAACGCGCCGCAGCTGACTCTGACCCTAGCCGAGCTCAAGTATCAGTCGCCTAAGGAAGGTTTGTATGTGACTGAAGCGGACATGACCGCGACTTTCCGGGTTGATGTGCAGAACAGTAGCCGTCGCTACAGCGGCCGTTACGGGGCGTCGTTGAATCAGCGTTTCGGCATGGCGCCGAATCAGGCCACCAACACCAAGCTGGTTAGCGATGTGTTGAGCGATGCACTCACCCGCGCATTCAAGGATCCGACCATCGGTCAGGTGCTCGCGCAGTAAGCGCTGTTGGCGTAATAAAAAAGCCCGGACTTTTCCGGGCTTTTTTCTGTTTGCGATTTCTCGCCTGCAGCGAACGGCCGCGCTTCAGGCGGCTTCGCTGTAAAACGCTGGCAGGCCTGTGCGTGTGTCGATATCAGGTAGGGCGGAGTGTTCATGGCCGCCGATGGCGCAGTACATCAGCCAGTGCTCGTCGTGCACGTTGAATGACAATCCATCGGTGACGGCTTCAACATCATCCAGCGAGTCGATCAGGTCGTCGCGGTCTTGGGGGTGGGCATGCAGCATGGTGCAATTCTCCATGGCTAATCAGGGTCTGTCTGCGCGCGCGAAACCTTTTGAGCAAGGCGTTGAGACGAGCGTTAAACCCTAAATCAGGCATGTGCCAGTGTTTCGACCCGTTGCTCACGGTAGCTGCGATTCGTCGGAATCGAGCCGCGAGAGCGACATCCTTCGGTAGACTCCGCGCCCGTATTTGGACTGCCTGATGCTGTATTGGGTGTGCTGATGGTCAGGCGCGACAGTGCTCGCATGCCATTAAGAAGTTGAGGTCGAACATGTCGTTGCAAGCGCTTTGGTGGTTGATCGAAAGTCAGCCTGGGCAGTGGCTGAATGGGTTGGCGCTGTTTTTTGCCATGGCCGGCTCCTGGTTGTTGCTGGCTACCCGCCTGCGTGAGCAGCGCGCGCTGGGGCGGATGTTGGCCGGTAACGTGCTAAGCGAGTTGGCGCAGCAGGCCTATACCGAGGATGAGCCGACACTGCGCCTAAACCGCTTCTTCTATCGGTTTGGCTATGCCTGCCAGGCATCGGCATTGCTGCTGTCCTGGCTCAGTACCCAGCTGTAGTTCAGGTTCAGCCCATAAAAAACGGCAGCCATTGGCTGCCGTTTTTTATGGCGGGTCACCGCGTCAAAGAGGCAGGCCGGCTTTGATCCGGTACTGGTTACGCACCGGGTTGGCATATTGCAGGATCAGGTAGGGCTGCTGTTCGCGCGGACAGTTAGCCAGGCGGCGCTGCCATTCGCTTTTTGCCGCACTGAGTTCAGCTGCGGGGAATAATTCGGCAACATTGGGCACTGCCAGTGTGGGGTCGCGATCCGCCCACATGGCATACGCCAGGTAATGCACGGGGAACAGCCGATAGCCGCTGAGTATCCGCCTATCCATCTCTGCCGCCAGCATTTTGCTGTCATCCAAACCCTGGTCTACTGGCGCGCCGAAGTGCACATGCACGCGGCCTTTGTAGCCGGTTATGCCGAGAGCAATGCTCTGGTCATCTTCACCTGCCGCTTTGGTATAGCTGCCACTTCCCGCACGCATTGACAGTTCGCGGGCCTTGGCCTGATCGCACGGGTCGTATTCGTAGCTGATCGACACCGGCGTCAGGCGCAGGCTGTTGATCACCTCGGCAAACGGCTCGGCCTTACGGTTCATATGGAACATCTTGAGGATCGCCGAATCAGTGCGGTCATCACCATCCTTGGCGCGCCCCTCGGCCTGGGCGATCCAGATCGACTCGCCGTCAACGCGAATCGAGTGATTGATATAGGACGAGAGCAACTGATAAGCCGCCAGCTTTTCACGTCGACCACTGATCGAGCGGTGCACGATAAAACTTTTGTTCAGGCGCATCAGGTCGCTGACAAACGGCTTTTGCAGTAGGTTGTCGCCAATCGCGATGCGCGGCGTCGGCAGGCCAGCGTGGTACACCGCGTAGTTGACAAAGGCCGGGTCCATGACGATATCGCGATGGTTGGCGAGGAATAAATAGGCTTGGCCGCCCTGCAGGTGTTCGATGCCGGAATAGCTCACGCCATCGGTTGCCCGCTCAATGGTGTGATCGACATAACTGGCGATGCGCGTTTGCAATTGCGCTACCGAACTGACGTCGCGAAACTCAAGACGCAGGCGATAGGCTATAAGTGGTTTAAGCAGCCAGCCTAAAGGTGCCGCCAAACGCGGGAAGCGAAACTGAGTGAGGATGCCTAGAAACGCATCGTCGGCCAGCAGGCGCGCAAGTACGGCAGGGACTTCGGCGTCGGCGTAAGGTCGGATGGCATCGAATTCGCCCATCATGCTCTCTTGTTGTGGTTGGCTGCGGGGATGCTCACTGCGCGGATCGTCGCGCTCAGTAAGGGCCTTTGCATGACTGCAAGGCCAGCTATAGACCGGCGATTATACGCCCAAGTCACAAGGAGACCGCGATGCTGGAAACTCAGGACTACCAATGCCCTTATTGTGGCGAGCAGGTTGAGGCCTTACTCGACCTGTCTGCTGGCGATCAGCAGTACATAGAAGACTGTTCGGTGTGCTGCCGACCGATCGTATTTACCCTGCAAACCGATGGCGAGGACTGGAGCCTCGACGTGCGCGGGGAAAATGACTGATGCAGCGAATCTACGAGCCGCAAGACTTGATGGAAGCTGAATTGCTGCTAGGGATGCTGGCCAGTGAAGGTATCGAAGGTTACCTCACCGGGCAGCATCTCGCGGGCGCGGTGGGTGAGTTACCTGCCTGTGGTTTGCTCGGGCTAATGGTCGAGGATGAACACGCGCAGGACGCACAGCAGTTGATCGCCGCGTACAATGCGGCGCAACCGCTGCCTGGCGATGAGCCGGATCATGTCCTGGGCACGCTGCTCTGCTGAGTAGCGGTTACGTCGCTACGGGCTGTGACTGGTGGTGCGTCTTGTAGGGTTCTAACGGGGAAGACCGTTAAGCCGATTTTTAGCCATCGCAGCGCGGCTACTGTGTTTATTCCAAGTGTTATCGAGTTTTTCTCATGTGTGGACGTTTTGCCCTGTTTCGTTGGACGCCTGCATTTGCGGCGATTCCCGGTTTTCCCGCTGACCAGTTACCGCACTGGAGTATTTCGCCGCATAGTCAGGTCTTGCTGCTGCGCAACGTCGATGGCGAGCGCCAGTTAACGCGCGCCCGCTGGGGGCTGACGCCCCCCTGGTTGACTGATCTAACGAAGACGCCGGCCCAGGCCCGCGCGGAAACCCTGGCCGAGCAGCCGATGTTTCGTGAGGCGTTTCGCCTGCGCCGCGGTTTGTTACCGGCTAATGGCTTTTACGAGTGGCGAGGCACGGCACGCAAACGCCCGTATTGGCTGACGGGCGAGGGCACGCCGCTGTATTTTGCCGCGTTGTGGGAAGCCTACCCGGTTGAAGGCTGCGTTTACCTGAGCGCTGCGGTGGTAACCCAGGCCGCCGCCAATCAGCGCCGGCCGTTGATTCTTGATGAGGCCGGGCAGGCGGCGTGGTTGGCAGCCGATACATCGCCAGCTGAGTTGCAAGCCTTACTGGCACGGCACCAAACGGCGCTGCGCGAGCGGGTGCTGGCCAACCTGGTCAATGATCCTAAATTAGATGCGCCAGAATGCCTGACGCCCGCCTAGCTGGCGGGCGCTATCCTCACAAGGCATTAACAATAAAAAAGGGCGTACTGCGAGGCAGTCCGCCCTTTTTGCCTGCCCAGTTAGACCTTGAATTGGTTGATCAAGCGGCGTTGTTGTTCGGCCAATTTGGTCAGCTCTGCGCTGGCCTGACTGGCCTCGTCGGCGCCACCTGCAACTTCATTGGCCACCTGGCCAATATTAGTGACGTTACGGTTGATGTCTTCGGCCACTGCGCTTTGTTCCTCGGCCGCGCTGGCGATCTGCGTGTTCATGTCGTTGATCACCGAAACCGCCTGGGTGATTGACTCCAGCGCTTCGGCTGCCTGGCTGGCTTGCTTCACGCTGATCTCGGTTTTGCTCTGGCTGTCTTCCATCACTTTTACGACGTCGCGGGTGCCTTGCTGCAGCTGCTGGATCATGGTCTGGATCTCTTCGGTGGCCTGCTGGGTTTTTTGCGCCAGGTTGCGCACCTCGTCGGCCACTACGGCAAAGCCTCGGCCCTGTTCGCCGGCGCGTGCGGCCTCGATGGCCGCGTTGAGCGCGAGCAGGTTGGTTTGCTCGGCAATGCCGCGAATCGCTACCAAGATGGCGTTAATGTTCTCGCTGTCCTTGGCCAGCGTTTGCACCACGGTCACCGCGCGCCCGATTTCCTGAGCCAGTGCAGCAATCGAGTTAGCGGTGTTCTGCACCGTTTGCTTGCCTTGATTAGCGGCGCGGTCTGCATGATTAGCGGCCTCAGCTGCATGGGTGGCGTTGCGTGCCACATCCTGGGCAGTGGCGGTCATTTCATGCACAGCAGTGGCGACCAGTTCGATTTCCGCCATTTGTTTCTGCACGCCCTGGTTAGTGCGGATGGCAATGTCGGCAGTGTGCTCGGACGAGTCGCTGACCTTTTGTACCGAACTCACCACTTGGCTGATCATTGCCTGCAGCTTGCTTAGGAAGGTGTTAAAACCGAGTGCGATCATACCCAGCTCGTCCGCTCGGTCGGTCGTCAGGCGTTGAGTTAGGTCGCCTTCACCCTTGGCGATGTCATCCAACATCGCCACCATTTGTTTTAGTGGGCGGGCAATGCCGTAGCCAACAAACCACACCACTAATAAGCCAATAGTCGCAATCAGCAAGCCTACCAGCGCCATGCCCAGGGTGTCGGCCTCGCCTTGTGCATGGAGGTCGGCCTGCATGCTCTGTAGATCAGCCATGACGGTATTAACCGGGAGTATCAGCATGAGCACCCAGCGAGTATCGGTATCGCCAATGTTGAAGTTGAGAAACAGTTCGATGTGGTTCTTAGACGGGTCTTCTTGCTCGTCAATGTCATAGATGACTTGACCTGCAGTCATGCTTTGTAAGTTCGCCACTTCGTTAGCGTCGAGTAGCTCAGCGGCTGGGCTACCAAGCTTGTCCGGCGCTTGAGTCGACGCGACCAGGCGGCCATTACTCGCGATCAGCGCCATTTCCCCTGCGCCGTCATAGAGTTGGCTGTCTGCTTTGAGCAACAACTCCTGAATGAAGTTAACGGCTAGGTCTGCCCCGGCAATGCCACGGAATTGACCATTGACGAGAATCGGAGAAGTAAAGGAGGCGAGCATGATCATCTTGCCGCCGACTTCGTAGGGTGCAGGGTCAATCACGCAGGTTTTTTTGCTCTCTTTGGGGCAAAGGTAGTATTCGCCAGCGCGAACCCCAGTGGGGAGCAGCGTTTCGGTCTCCATATCGCCCAGGGCATCAATACCCAAGCTGCCATCGGCATTGCGGAACCACCATGGGTTGAAGCGCCCCGAGCCATCGTAGCCGTTGTCCTTTATACCGGCGTACACGTCATCATTGGCGTCGAAGGCATTTGGCTCCCAGCCGATATAACTGCCCAGCAGTTTAGGATTTTGTGCTGTGGTTTCGTGTACGAGGTTTGCCAGTTCTTCCCGGCTAATCGACAACAGCGGGCTGCCAGTGCTGTCCTGCATACCGAGCAGCGCGTTAATCCGCGCCAGGTCGGCAGTGATCTGTAGTGGTGCGTCCAGTTCACGCTGAATCTGCAAGACCTGCGCTTGCGCCAGTGCAGTCAAACGTTGCTGGATGACGTGTTCGAGTAGGCCGCGGGTGCGCTCCTGCACCAACTCCTGGCTTCTGCTGCTGGCAAAAAGTGCATACACCACAAGTGCAGCGACCACGGCGAGGACGCTCGCGCCGGCCATAGCAGCAACTGAAAATTGAATGGATTTAAGCTTCATGGATGCTCCGGCGAAATAGGGTGCTATCCATAGCTATCGGCAGGCTGGGATGGAATCCGTAGTGCCTGTATGCAGATAAAAGATGGCTTCAGCTGATTGTGCAAGTTCAGCTGTTGCTCGGTTGGAGGGGGCGGCCTAGCATACGAACCTTGTTCATCGGGAGATTCAGCATGAAACACTTGTTGCCATTATCTGCGCTGGCTGCGGCCTTGCTGCTGGCAGGATGCCAGGTCGTTAATACCACCAGTGGCGGCGCAGTAGGTGTCGAGCGCAAGCAGTACATGTTCAGCGCGCTCTCGACTCAAGAAGTTAATCAGATGTATGCGCAGTCCTATCAACAGACTCTGGGCGAGGCTTCCAATAAGGGGGTGTTAGATAAAACCAGCAACAACGCCAAGCGCCTGCGCACAATTGCCGACCGCCTGATCAAGCAGGCACCGCTGTTTCGTCCGGATTCGGCGCAGTGGCAGTGGGAAGTCAACCTGATCAAGAGCCCCGAACTTAACGCCAACTGCGGCCCGGGTGGCAAAATCATCTTCTACAGCGGCATCATCGAAAAGTTGAAGCTGACTGACGATGAGATCGCCGCGATCATGGGCCACGAAATGGCCCACGCCCTGCGCGAGCACAGCCGTGAGGCGATGTCCAAGGCCTACGGCATCGAGATGGCCAAGCAAGGCGCCGGCGCTTTGCTCGGTCTGGGCTCCGACACCCTGGCGCTGGCCGATGCAGCTGTGGAATACGGCATGACCCTACCAAACAGCCGTGGCAATGAGAACGAGGCTGACCTGATTGGTCTGGAGCTGGCGGCCCGCGGTGGCTACAACCCGAATGCGGCAGTCAGCCTGTGGCAGAAAATGGCGGCTGCCAGCGAAGGTGCACCGCCTGAGTTTATGAGTACCCACCCATCGTCAAACAGTCGGATTGCCTCTTTGCAGGCGGCGATTCCTAAGGTAATGCCGCTGTACGAACAGGCGCGTTAAGTCGCTGTAAGTACAAAAAGCCCCGTATGCATGCGGGGCTTTTTGTTTGGGTGGGTATCGTCTTTTCGCGGTTAAGGCAGGGCCTTAGCGGCAAAAGATTGAGTGGGCAGGCCCAACTGTGAACGGAAGCTTTCCATGTCGAACATGGTGCAAATTTCCTGGATTTCATGGCGTGGGGTGAGCGTCCAGAAGGCCATGGCTGAGATGCTCAGCACTTTGTCGCTGGGTTGATAGCCGAGTGCAGGCCGCTGGATGGTGCCGATCAGGGTGCTCCACGTGACAACTTTGTAGCCTTCGGCAATGCATTCCTCAACGACCACCTGCAGGTCGGGCATCGCGTGACGAATGCTCTGCACCATTTGAGAAAATGCTTGGCTGTCCAATGGTGTGCCGATAAACGAGCTTTTGTAGAGGAAGTCTTTGCTGTGCAGCTGCTCTGTCAGGGCAGTACGACCTTTATTCCATGACAGGTCGATGTGCTGGCGCACCCGTTTTTTTCGATCATCCAATGACATGCATGTCTCCCTGACTGTTGAGTGGACAAAGATTTTGCTCGCCTTAGCAGGCGCGTGGGCGCTGAGGCGTTAGCCAAAGCGCCAGCGTCCCGGCATGAGCTGTTTATCAAATCAGCCCGCTAAACTTCAAGGCCTGATAGCCCGTATACACAGCAAGAGCAGCAAAGGCCGTGGCTGCAAGGCGGCGAATAAGGGTTAAGGGCAGGCGTTCAGCTGCAAAATTGCCGGCTAAAACTACCGGTACATTGGCGACCAACATGCCGAGTGTGGTGCCGATGACGACGAGCAAGAAGTGCGGGTATTGCGCGGCCAGCATCACGGTGGCGATTTGGGTTTTGTCGCCCATTTCGGCGAGGAAGAACGCAATTAACGTGGTCAGGAACGGGCCGTAGCGTTTAAAGCTAGAACTTTCATCGTCATCTAGCGTGTCCGGAACCAAGGTCCACAGCGCTACCGCGACAAAGCTGGCGGTGAGCATCCAGCTGAGGGTGGCGGGGGAGAATAGGCTGGCGACCCAGTTGCCGATAGCGCCCGCTGCGAAATGGTTGGCCAAGGTGGCGACCACGATGCCGCAGATGATCGGCCACGGTTTGCGAAAGCGTGCGGCCAGAAGCAGGGCCAGTAATTGCGTCTTGTCGCCGATTTCGGCCAAGGCAACGATAAAGGTCGGGACAAATAAGGATTCGAGCATCAGGCGTTCCTAAAGGGGCGGGTCGACATGGCTATGACACGTACAGCCTCCCCGCCCCGGGTAAGGTGTGCGTGTCATAGGTCTGGTCAAACCGTAAGGCCACCTCAGTGGGCCTTGGATCGCACGCGCCATGCTCTGCTGAGCAAGTATGTTGACGCGTGCCGGGCGAGCTGGCGCTCGCGGGAGACTACTCCCCTAGGACGCGCGCATTTTGCCCCCGCCCCCGCGAGAGGGCAAGCCTCGAATCAGTCTTTGCAGGCGCGATAGATGCGAAAGCCCTTGGCATCGGCCAGAGTCTGGCAGGAGCCGAGGTGCTGCTCGATCAGCGGTGGATATTTAAGGAAGCTGTTGGCGACCAGGCGAAGCTCGCCGGTGCTGGTCAGGTGCTTGGCCGCCTGACGCAGCAAGTGCTCGGTGGCCTGGTAGTGGGTGTGCACGCCCTGATGAAAGGGCGGGTTGCTGAGGATTGCGCTAAGGCCTGTGGGGGCGGCATCAATGCCGTCACCGCTGATTACATCGGCCTGCAGGGCGTTAGCGGCCAGAGTCAGGCGGCTGCTTGCCACGGCAAAGGCGTCGACATCCAGCATCGTCACCTGGCTATCCGGGTAGCGACGTTTCAGCGCCGCACCGAGCACGCCAGCCCCGCAGCCGAAATCGAGGATATGGCCGTTTGGTAAATCGTCTAGATGTTCCAGCAGCAGCGCACTGCCGACGTCTAAGCGACCGTGGCTGAATACACCAGGCAAGCTGAGAACCTGCAGCGGCCCATCGGCCAAGGGGAGCTCGTAGCGTTGCGCCAGGCTGTGCAGGTCCGGCGTGGCCGGGCTGTGCTCAACCCTTACTTGCCAGAGCTGGCAGTGCCGCGCACTGTCGAGCTTGCGCGCCTGACCAAAAGCCGCCAGTTGTTTCGCTGCGCGTTCGATACCGGCGCGCTTTTCCCCGACCAGAAACAGCTCGCGACCGCCCATACGTGCGGCCAGGGCGTTGAGCAGGTACTCGGTGAGCTCGCGGGATTTCGGCAGAAACAACACGGCTGCCTGGACATCGCGTGCGGCAGGTTCGGTGCCAAAGTGGCAGCGACCACTAAAGCGCGTATCCAGCAGGCTGTGCTCACCGGCGTGCCAGCTCCAGCCGTGGGCCTCAGGAAAATGACCGAGCAGATCATCCGCCGGTAAACCGGCAAGCAGCAGCGGGCCGGTGAATAGATTGGCCTGACGCAGCAGTACTTCGCTTCGCGGGTCCATGGACGCTCCTGGAAAAAAGTCGCGTAGCTTAGCCGACTAGGCGCACAGGTGCGCCGTTGAAAAATGCCTGAGCGTTTTCAGTCAGCTGGCCAACGATGCGCTGCCGTGCCTCGCGGCTGCCCCAGGCGCTGTGCGGAGTGATGATCAGTCGAGGAATATCGGCGGCGAGCAGCACGTTGCCATCCTTGGGCGGCTCCTGGGTCAGCACGTCAGTGGCCGCGCCACCGAGGTGGCCGGCGCGCAACGCATCAGCCAGGGCTTGTTCGTTGACCAGGCCGCCACGCGCGGTGTTGATCAGCAAGGCGCCAGGCTTCATCAAGCTCAGCTCACGTGCATCGATAAGATTCAGGGTGTCGCTGTTCAGCGGGCAATGCAGGGTGAGTGCATCGACTTGTGGCAGCAGCTCATCCAGCGGTAGGCGGTCTGCGCGGGGCGGCCGGCCGGGTAATTGGCCGAGCAGCACGCGCATGCCAAAGGCTTCGGCCAGTGTGGCAACGGCACTGCCCAGTTCGCCATGGCCAAGCATGCCTAAGGTTTTGCCGTGCAGCTCGATGATCGGGTGGTCTAGTAGGCAAAATTGTTGCGCCTGTTGCCAGTGCCCGGCGCGAACATCCCGTTGATAATCCGGCAGGCGCGTGGCCAGCGCGAGCAGCAGCATCAAGGTGTGCTGCGCTACGGATGGCGTGCCGTAACCCTGACAGTTGCACACGCTGATGCCGTGGGCGCGCGCGGCGGCCAGGTCAATCGAGTTGATGCCGGTGGCTGCTACCAATATCAGCTTGAGCTCCGGGCAAGCGGCGAATACTTCAGCATTCAATGGCACTTTGTTGCTGATCGCCACCTGTACACCCTGTAGGCGTTCGATGGTCTGCGCCTGCGTGCTGTGTGGGTACAGTTGCAGGTCGTTAAAGCTGGCGCTTAGGCCGGATAGATCAAGATCGCCCAAGTCGAGTGAGCTGTGGTCGAGAAAGACGGCGCGGTGACTGTTACTCATCAGCTGTATCTATCCTGCGGCTTAAGGAGGGGAGTAAGGTTACGAGCCTAACAGAATCATTTCGATGCCGCGGAGCCGCCCTTATGTACTGGACTGAGTTTTTAGCTGTGGCGCTGATCCACTTGCTAGCAGTGGCCAGCCCGGGACCAGATTTTGCGATTGTGGTGCGCGAAAGCGTCGGTCATGGGCGGCGTGCCGGGATTTTCAGTGCGTTAGGCGTAGGCTGTGGGATTTTTATTCATGTGGCCTATTCGTTGTTGGGCATCGGCTTAATCGTGTCGCAATCGCTTGTGCTGTTCAATGCCTTGAAATGGTTGGCCGCCGCTTATCTGCTGTACATCGGTATTAAAGCGTTGCGGGCTAAACCGGCAAGTCCGAGCTCTGCTGAGCTGAATTTGGCCGAGGGCGTGCGTTCACCCCGTGCTGCCTTTGTTGCTGGCTTTGTGACCAATGGCTTGAACCCCAAAGCCACGCTGTTTTTCCTGTCGTTGTTCACTGTCGTGATCAATCCGCATACGCCGTTACTGGTGCAGGCGGGTTATGGGGCGTACCTAGCGCTGGCTACCGCCTTGTGGTTCTGCATGGTCGCCCAGCTGTTCAGCCACCAGCGGGTGCGCGCCGGGTTTGCGCGAATGGGGCACTGGTTTGATCGGTTGATGGGCACCGTATTGATTGGCTTGGGCGTCAAGCTGGCTTTCAGCGAATTGCGCTAAACCGCGCACTAACGAAAACGCCCCGCATCAGCGGGGCGTC
This sequence comes from Pseudomonas guineae, assembly GCF_900113745.1. Taxonomy (GTDB): domain Bacteria; phylum Pseudomonadota; class Gammaproteobacteria; order Pseudomonadales; family Pseudomonadaceae; genus Aquipseudomonas; species Aquipseudomonas guineae. The sequence continues at coordinate 345,755 of NZ_FOQL01000004.1, forward strand.
TTTTCTGTGCAGACAGAGCGACACTCAGTCGTCTTTACCTTTAGTGCGCATCGCGCGCTGCACTTCGCGATCAGCATCGCGCTCTTTCTCAGTGTGGCGTTTGTCGAAGTCCTTTTTACCCTTGCCCAGGGCAATCTCGCACTTGATCAGGTGCGCCTTCCAATAGATCGACAGCGCTACGCAGGCATAGCCTTTCTGCTGCACGGCGCTGAATAGCTTATCCAGCTCACGCTTGTTCAGCAGTAGCTTGCGGGTGCGAATGGGGTCGGCAATCACGTGGGTGCTAGCCGTCGTTAATGGAGTGATGTGGCAGCCCATCAGCCAAGCTTCGTCGTTCTTCAGCAGTACGTAGCTGTCGACCAACTGAGCCTTACCAGCGCGCAGACTTTTCACTTCCCAGCCGGCCAGGACCAAGCCTGCCTCGAATCGGGTTTCGACGAAGTAGTCATGCATCGCTTTCTTGTTTTGCGCGATGGTGCCTTGCGGGTGTTTCTTTTGTTTAGCCATAGGGCGCGCATTATAGGGAGTCGCAGGCGAGGAAGCTATGTGTGCGATACGGCAAAAGCGCTCTCGGGTCGCCCAGCGTCGGCTGCGCTTGAGCCGCCCTGATGAATCCCCGACAATGCGCGATCTTTTTTAAATAGAGCGGGCTAAGCCGAGCATGGCGAACGATAAGGTTTCGATACACGGTGCCTGGGCCAGCCGTTGGGTGTTTATTCTGGCGGCGACCGGTTCGGCTGTCGGTTTGGGCAATATTTGGAAGTTCCCCTACATGACCGGCATGTATGGCGGCGGGGCTTTCGTGATGATGTACCTAGTGTGCATCTTTATGGTCGGCCTACCGATCATGCTCGCGGAGACGTTGATCGGTAGGCGCGGCCGGCAGAGCCCGGTGAACACCCTCAAGGCCTTGGCCATAGAGTCGGGCGCTTCGCCGAAGTGGTCTTGGGCGGCGTTGATGGGGATGATTGCCGCACTGCTTATCCTGTCGTTTTACAGTGTGGTAGCGGGCTGGTCGCTGGATTACATTCTCAGCATGGGCAGCGGGCAGTTTGCCGGTGTCAGTGCGGAGGGCGCGGGCGCGGCATTTGGCGCGTTGACCGCTGATCCATGGCGGCTGACCCTGTGGCATACGCTGTTTATGCTGCTGACCGGGTTTGTTATCGCCCGCGGTGTGGTGGCAGGTCTTGAGCGCAGCTTGCGCATCATGATGCCACTGCTATTTGTGCTCCTGTTGGTGCTGCTGGGGTACAGCATGACCACCGGGCACTTTATGCAGGGCTTCCACTTTCTGTTCAATTTCCAGCCAGATCGCGTTCTTGACGGTGTGTTGGCCGCCATGGGGCATGCCTTCTTCACTTTGAGCGTCGGCGTCGGCGCGATCATGGTCTACGGCTCTTATATGCCGAAGAATGCCTCGATTGGCAGCACCATTCTCACCGTCGGTATTCTTGATACCCTGGTGGCGCTTACGGCGGGTATGGCGCTGTTCCCCATTGTCTTCGCTGGTGGCCTGGAGCCAAGTGCAGGGCCCGGGCTTATGTTTGTCACCTTGCCTGTGGCGTTCGGCAATATCGCTTTCGGTCAGGTGATGGGTACGCTGTTTTTTGTTTTGGTGCTGATTGCCGCCTGGACCTCTTCTATCTCTATGCTGGAGCCGGCGGTGGCTTACCTGGTCGAGCGCAGCAAGCGCAGCAGGGTGCTGGTAACCAGTGTGCTGGCATTTGTGTGCTGGGTGATCGGTATGGGTACGGTGCTGTCCTTCAACCTCGGCGCTGAGGCGAAGTTCTTTGTGTTTAGCGATGACGGCTTTCATTTGTTCCAGTGGGGCGCGGAGGGTGGTCGGAATTTCTTCGACAGCATCGATTATCTGACCAGTCGTATTCTGTTACCGCTCGGTGGCCTGTCTTTTGCCGTATTTGCCGGTTGGGTGCTCAAGCGTGAGGCGGTGCGTGAAGAGCTGGCGATGAAGAGCCCGTTGCTGTTCAACCTGGTGTACTGGTTTATTCGTGTGGTCGCGCCGATTGGCGTACTAATTGTGTTTGTCGCAGAGCTGAGTAAATGATCATCTGCATCCTGTTTAGCCAAGTGGTTGGGTTATGAGTACGCATATTCAACGCTCGGCGTTGTTGCCGTATCCGGCGCGAGCGCTGTTCGACCTGGTCAATGATGTGGCCAGCTACCCACAGTTTTTGCCCTGGTGCTCAGCCAGTGAGGTGCTTGAGGTCAGTGATACTCACATGCGCGCGAGTCTGGCAGTGGCTAAGGGTGGCATGAGCCAACGCTTTGTCACCGCCAATATCCTGATACCTGGCGAGCGGATTACCTTGAACCTAGTCGAAGGGCCGTTCACTCAGCTTTATGGGCATTGGGAGTTCAAAGCGTTGGGCGACAAGGCTTGTAAAATCAGCCTGGACCTGACCTTTGACTACGCCGGTCCGCTGGTTCGGGCAACGCTCGGGCCATTGTTTAACCAGGCCACCAACACTCTGGTTGATGCCTTCTGCCAAAGGGCTAAGCAACTCCATGGATAAGCCAAGCATCGTGGTTGAGGTGGTGTACGCCCTGGCTGACAAGCAGAAGCTGCTGCGTCTTGGCGTGCCCTATGGCACTACGGTGCGGCAGGCCGCGTTGCAGTCCGGCATGCAGGCGCACTTTTCCGGCCTGGACCTACACAACAGCCCGCTGGGTATTTTTGGCAAACTTGTGGGTAAACCGGATGAGCGAATACTGGAGGAGGGCGAACGAGTGGAAATCTATCGCCCGCTGATTGCCGACCCCAAAGAAGTGCGTAAGCAGCGTGCGGCCAAAGCGGCGCAAGCCAAAGCCGACGGTGCCGAGCATTAAGCGCTGAGGGCTAGCGGAGCATAAAAAAGCCCGGACATGTCCGGGCTTTTTATCAGCACAATTATTACTGCGGTGAGTTTTCCAGCGGTTCTGGCGTAGGTACAGGTATGACTTTCACATCGTCCACTTCGCGCTGAATCTGTTCAAGCAGTGAGCCCGGTGCAGGTTTCTCTTCAGCCTGTTGTGCGGCCTGCGGAGTGGTTACGCCGCTACCTTCACCGAGTATGGCCTGATCACGGCTTACACCTGGCATAAAGTCACCCGACAGGCCGACAAGTTGATCGTCAGCACCGAAGTTCACGCTAACGCGCTCTTGCAGGCGCTGGCCGCCACCGGGCTGGATGCTGTAGAGATAATCCCAGCGGTTGGCGTGGAATGTGTCGGTCAGCAGGGGGTTGCCCATGATAAACCGCACTTGCTTGCGGGTCATTCCCGGACGCAACTGGTCTATCATGTCCTGCGTGACGACATTGCCCTGTTGGATGTCGATTTTATAAACCCCGGGGAATGAACAACCGGCGAGTGCGAGTAGCCCCGTAAGGGAGAGGCTGGTCAGCAGGAGTTTGGTCTTTTGCATCGGTGGGCGACTTCCACTATCTTGGCTGGGCAATATAACCCCGGATCATACCCGCATTAAAGGAAGCTGCGAAGCCGCTTCCGTGAGAAAGCAGACCATGGTTGAAAATAGCGAACTACGCAAGGCTGGCCTGAAAGTGACCCTGCCACGGGTCAAAATACTGCAAATGCTCGACTCCACTGATCAACGTCACATGAGTGCCGAAGACGTTTACAAGGCACTGATGGAGTCGGGCGATGATGTGGGGCTGGCCACCGTATATCGGGTGTTGACGCAGTTTGAGGCGGCAGGCTTAGTGGTTCGTCATAACTTCGATGGCGGTCATGCGGTCTTCGAATTGGCGGACAGTGGCCATCACGACCACATGGTTTGTGTCGACTCGGGTGAGGTGATCGAATTCTTCGATGCTGAGATCGAAAGACGCCAGAAAGAAATTGTTAAAGAGCATGGTTTCGAGCTGGTCGATCACAATCTTGTGCTCTATGTGCGCAAGAAGACCTGACCCCAGGCTTACACAATAAAGGCGACCCGAGGGTCGCCTTTATTCTTTCTGCGCAGCCTCAGTCAGGCTTGGGCGCTGCCGACCATTTGTCGCGCATGGGCCAATGATTCTTCGGTTAGGTCTACGCCGCCGAGCATGCGGGCGATTTCCTCGACGCGCTGCGCTGCGCTGAGTTTGCTGACAGCGGTTCGCGTGGCATCGCTTTCGCGGACCTTGTGCACGAACAGATGCTGATGCCCTTGCGCCGCGACCTGCGGCAGGTGCGTCACGGTGAGTACCTGGCCGCGCTCACCAAGCTTGCGCAACAGCTGCCCGACCACTTCAGCGGTGGGGCCGCCGATACCAACGTCAACTTCATCGAATACCAGGGTGGGTACGCGTGAGGTTTGCGCGGTGATCACCTGGATCGCCAGGCTGATGCGCGACAGTTCGCCGCCTGAGGCGACCTTGGCCAGGGCTTTCAGCGGCTGACCTGGGTTGGCACTGACCAGGAACTCGAGTTGCTCCAAGCCATTAGGGTGCGGCTCATTGTTGCTGTTAGCGCTCAGCTTGATGGTGAAGCGTCCGCCGGGCATGCCGAGGGTTTGCATCTCGACTTCTACCGCGCTAGCCAATTGGCTGGCAGCGTTATTGCGTAGGCTGCTGAGCTCCTCCGCTTTTTCCTGATAATGCCGTTCAAAAGCGGCTAGCTCCTGGCTCAGTCGCTCGGTCGCTTGGTCGTCGGCGTTGAGGCTCTCTAGTTCTTCAAATAATTGCTGCTGCATTGCGCCCAGCTCACTGGGTTGAATGCGGTGCTTGCGTGCCAGGGTGTAGATCGCGTCCAGGCGCTCTTCCATTTGCCGTAACCGCTCAGGGTCGGCATCGAAGTGGTCGAGAAAGCGGTTCAGCTCGCCAACGGCTTCTTCGACCTGGATTTGCGCGCTGGCGAGCAGGTTGGTGGCTTCACTCAGCGCGCCTGGCTGGCCTTGAAAGGTGCCAAGGCGAGTGAGGCTATTGGTCAGAGCGGACAATACGTTGCCGGCATCATTCTCGCTGCATTGCTCAATCACCAAGCGGCAGGCGCTGAGCAGGCTTTCGGCATTGGTCAGGTTTTTGTGTTCCTGCTCAAGCTGCTCCAGCTCATCTTCGCCGAGAGCCAGATTATCCAGCTCTTCGAGCTGGTAGCTGAGCAGCTGATGACGGGCGCGCTGCTCGTCGCCGAGGCTAGAGATCCGTTGCAGTTCATTCTTGGTTTGTTTCCAGCGCTGCGCGGCGAGTTGCACTTGGCGCGCCAGCTCCTGGCTGCCCGCGTACTCATCAAGCAGACGGCGGTGCGTTTCTGGCTTGAGCAGGGATTGATGCTCATGTTGGCTGTGGATATCGATCAACAACTCACCGAGTGCTTTGAGATCGCCTTGAGGGCAGGGCGAGCCGTTGATGTAGCCGCGTGAGCGACCTTCGGCAGTGATGACGCGGCGCAAAATGCACGGGCCGTCGTTGTTCAAGTCTCGCTCGGCCAGCCATGCGCGGGCTTCCGGGATGTCATGCAGGTCGAAGCTGGCGAGGATGTCCGCTTTGTCGGCGCCGGGGCGCACCACGCCGCTGTCGGCGCGATCACCCAGGGTCAGGCCGAGGGCGTCGAGCATGATCGATTTGCCGGCACCGGTTTCCCCGCTGATTACGCTCATACCAGCGTCCAGCTCTAGATCAAGGTGTTCAACGATGGCGTAGTTGTGTACGGACAGGTGCACCAGCATGGCGAGGGCCTCCCAAGTTCATGTCTGGTTATTTATACAGTGTTTTTTTGTGAGCTGACAATCCGTCTGTTGTCCTTGAAACGATATTTTTTGACCCCATATAGCCGTCAGAGATGTGAGTTAAGGCTCGCGTCGCAATTCAAAAGGAGAGACGCATGGCTGACGAACAGACCCTGGATACGCAGAACCCCGATTTACAAACGGCTGCTGAGGCCGCTGCGGGTGATGACTTGGTTGCCCGCGTGCAAGCGCTGGAAGAGCAACTGGCCACTGCGCAGGATCAGTCGCTGCGCATGGCTGCCGATCTGCAAAACGTGCGTCGCCGCGCGGAGCAGGATGTAGAGAAAGCGCACAAGTTTGCGCTGGAAAAATTCGCCAACGATTTGCTGCCGGTATTGGATAGCCTGGAGCGCGGCCTTGAGCTGTCGAGCCCGGATGATGAGGCGATCAAGGCAGTGCGTGAGGGCATGGAACTCACGCTCAAGCTGTTCCTCGACACCCTCAAGCGTTTCCAATTGGAGGCCATTGATCCCCATGGTGCGCCATTCAACCCTGAGCACCATCAGGCCATGGCGATGCAGGAAAGCACCCATGTCGAGCCCAATAGCGTGCTTAAGGTGTTCCAGAAGGGCTTTATGCTCAATGGCCGTCTGCTGCGTCCCGCCATGGTGGTGGTCAGCAAGGCGCCGGTAGACGCGCCACCCTCGATTGATGAGCAGGCTTGAAATTTATTAAGCTGCCCCCATTAAACAGTCAAGCGTTTTAGTGCTGCCACTGCTAACAACTAACTAGCAGCGGAATTATCAAAGTTTCGGGAGAGTAAAATATGGGCAAAATTATCGGTATCGACCTGGGGACAACCAACTCCTGCGTCTCCGTTCTTGAAAATGGCAAAGCCAAAGTTATTGAAAACGCCGAAGGCACGCGCACCACGCCGTCGATCATCGCTTACGCCAACGATGGTGAAATTCTCGTCGGTCAGTCGGCTAAGCGTCAGGCAGTGACTAATCCGCATAACACGCTGTACGCGGTAAAGCGTTTGATCGGCCGCCGCTTCGACGAAGAAGTTGTGCAAAAAGACATTCAGATGGTGCCGTACAAGATCTCCAAGGCTGACAACGGCGACGCTTGGGTTGAAGTAAATGGCCAGAAAATGTCGCCGCCGCAAATCTCGGCTGAAATTCTGAAAAAGATGAAGAAAACTGCCGAAGACTACCTCGGCGAGCCAGTGACCGAGGCGGTTATCACCGTGCCGGCTTACTTCAACGACAGCCAGCGTCAGGCGACCAAAGACGCCGGTCGTATTGCTGGTCTTGATGTTAAGCGCATCATCAACGAGCCAACTGCTGCTGCGCTTGCTTACGGTATGGACAAGGCCAAGGGCGACCACACTGTGATCGTTTATGACCTGGGTGGCGGCACCTTTGACGTCTCGGTGATCGAGATCGCTGAAGTTGATGGCGAGCACCAGTTCGAAGTGTTGGCCACCAACGGTGACACCTTCCTCGGTGGTGAAGACTTTGACATTCGTCTGATCGACTACCTCGTCGACGAATTCAAGAAAGAAACCGGCATGAACCTTAAGGGTGACCCGCTGGCCATGCAGCGCCTGAAAGAAGCCGCTGAGAAGGCCAAGATCGAGCTGTCTTCGAGCAATTCGACCGACGTCAACTTGCCGTACATCACTGCAGACGCCAGCGGTCCTAAGCACCTCAATGTGAAAATCTCCCGCGCCAAGCTGGAAGCGCTGGTAGAAGACCTGGTTCAGCGCACCATCGAGCCTTGCCGTATCGCTCTGAAAGACTCCGGCATCGACGTTGGCGCAATCAACGACGTGATCCTGGTCGGCGGTCAGACCCGCATGCCGCTGGTGCAGAAGCTGGTAACCGAGTTCTTCGGTAAAGAAGCGCGTAAAGACGTTAACCCGGACGAAGCGGTCGCCATGGGTGCTGCTATCCAGGGCGCTGTATTGTCGGGCGACGTGAAAGACGTGCTGCTGCTCGACGTGTCGCCGTTGACCCTGGGTATTGAAACCATGGGTGGCGTGATGACTGCGCTGATCGAGAAAAACACCACGATTCCGACCAAAAAATCGCAGGTGTTCTCCACTGCCGATGACAACCAAGGTGCAGTGACCATCCACGTGCTGCAGGGCGAGCGCAAGCAAGCCACTGGCAACAAGTCGCTCGGTAAGTTTGATCTGGCCGAAATTCCGCCAGCGCCGCGTGGTGTGCCACAGATCGAAGTGACCTTCGACATCGACGCCAACGGCATTCTGCACGTGGGCGCCAAAGACAAGGCCACGGGTAAAACGCAGTCCATCGTGATCAAGGCCAACTCCGGTCTGTCCGAAGACGAAATCGCGCAGATGGTGCGTGATGCTGAAGTTAACGCCGAAGAAGATCGCAAGTTCGAAGAGCTGGCCGGTGCACGTAACCAAGGCGACCAGTTGGTTCACGCGACTCGCAAGATGATTGTTGAGGCGGGTGACAAGGCTACTGCTGACGAGAAGGCTGCCATCGAAGCGGCGCTTAGCGCGCTGGAAGTAGCGGTGAAGGGCGACGATAAAGCTGAAATCGAAGCCAAAATGACCGCGCTGTCCGAAGTGACGGCTCCGCTGGCGCAGAAGATGTACGCCGAGCAGCCGCAGCCAGGCGCGGCCGAGCAAGGTGCAGAGCAAGCACAAGACGCCGGTGACGACGTAGTTGATGCTGAATTCGAAGAAGTCAAAGACAACAAGTAAGCGCAAGCTTATGCCGCTTTGGCCGGGAGTGACGCGAGTTGCGCCCGGCATGATTCGCCGCGCGGGAGCTTGCTCCCGCGTTGGCGTGTCTGGAGTAGACGATTTTAAGGTGTTGAAGACTTATGGCTAAACGTGACTTTTACGAGGTGCTCGGTGTTGAGCGGGGTGTCAGTGAGGCGGAGCTGAAAAAAGCTTACCGTCGCCTGGCCATGAAGCACCATCCAGACCGCAATCCTGACGATAAGGCCTCGGAAGAGAAGTTCAAGGAAGCCAACGAGGCTTACGAAGTACTCTCCGATGCCGCCAAGCGCTCGGCGTACGATCAATACGGGCATGCCGGTGTTGATCCGCAGATGGGTGGCGGTGGCGGCCCGGGTGGGGCGAACTTCTCCGATATCTTCGGTGATGTATTCAGTGACTTCTTCGGTGGCGCCGGTGGTCGTGGTGGTGGTCGTGGTGGCGCCCAGCGTGGCAGCGATCTGCGTTACACCCTGGAGCTGGATCTAGAAGAAGCGGTGCGCGGCACCACAGTCACTATTCGTGTGCCGACGCTGGTCAATTGCAAACCATGCGATGGCTCAGGCGCTAAGAAGGGCACCACGCCAGTCACCTGTACCACCTGTGGTGGTATCGGTCAGGTGCGTATGCAGCAGGGCTTCTTCTCGGTGCAGCAAACCTGCCCGCGTTGCCACGGCCAAGGCAAGATGATCACCGATCCTTGCGGCTCCTGCCACGGCCATGGCCGAGTAGAAGAGCACAAGACTCTGTCGGTGAAAGTCCCTGCTGGCGTTGACACCGGCGACCGTATCCGTCTGACGGGTGAGGGTGAGGCCGGTGCTATGGGTGGCCCGGCGGGCGATCTGTACGTGGTGGTGAATGTGCGCGAGCACGCGATCTTCCAGCGTGACGGCAAGCATCTGTACTGCGAAGTGCCGATCAGCTTTGCCGATGCAGCCTTGGGCGGCGAGTTGGAAGTGCCAACCCTCGATGGCCGGGTCAAACTGAAAATTCCGGAAGGCACGCAGACCGGCAAGATGTTCCGTCTACGCGGCAAGGGAGTGGCGCCGGTACGTGGTGGCGGTGCGGGTGACTTGATGTGCAAGGTGGCGGTGGAAACCCCAGTCAAGCTTGACAAGCGTCAGCGTGAACTGCTCGATGAGTTCCGCAAAACCCTGGAAGGTAATAGCTCGCACTCGCCCAAAGCCAATGGCTGGTTCGAAGGCGTGAAGCGCTTTTTCGGCGATCTGTAAACACCCGTGAAAGGCGGCGTCGGCCAGGTTTTGCGGGCCGCCGCCTGTTGCGACAGCTTGGAGCTGAATGCTATGCAACGAATTGCTGTGATGGGCGCCGCAGGGCGCATGGGCAAAACCCTGATTGAAGCCGTGCAGCTGGCGGATGGCGCCTGCCTGAATGCTGCAATTGATCGTGCTGATAGCAGCCTGGTCGGTGCGGATGTCGGTGAGCTGGTCGCGCAGGGCAAGATCGGTGTCAACCTGGTCGGTGATCTGAGCGCGGTGCTCGATCAGTTCGATGTGCTGATCGACTTCACCCATCCTTCGGTCACCCTGAAAAATTTGGAAGTCTGTCGTCAGGCGGGTAAGGCCATGATCATTGGCACCACCGGCTTTTCGTCGGAGGAAAAACAATTGCTGGCGGATGCTGGCAAGCAGATTCCGATCGTGTTTGCCGCTAACTTTAGCGTCGGCGTTAATCTTTGCCTGAAGCTGCTGGACACTGCCGCGCGGGTGCTGGGAGATGATGTTGATATCGAGATTATCGAAGCCCATCACCGCCACAAGGTCGATGCGCCGTCTGGCACCGCCTTGCGCATGGGTGAAGTGGTTGCCAATGCTTTGGGGCGTGACCTGCAAAAAGTTGCGGTCTATGGACGTGAAGGCCAGACCGGTGCGCGTGAGCGCGAGACCATCGGTTTTGCCACGGTGCGCGCGGGAGATGTGGTCGGCGATCACACCGTGCTGTTCGCTGCTGAGGGTGAGCGCGTGGAAATCACCCACAAAGCATCGAGCCGCATGACCTTTGCTAAAGGCGCGGTGCGCGCCGCGCTGTGGTTGCAGGGGCGTCAGCCTGGACTGTACGACATGCAGGACGTGCTGGGTCTCAACTGAGGCGGTTTGTCGCAGGAATGACTTTTGCCTGGGTATTGCTCGCATCTGGCAGTGGACCGAAAAGGCACATTCCTGTAAGCTTTCTGCTTTAGTGTGTCCACTAAAGTTGCGCAGAATGAATCAGATAAAAAAGCGGGGTGACGGTGCATACGTCATCCCGCTTTTTTACAATCTGCGTTTGCTTCACGATTTGATCTCCGGAGGTTTTCTTGAGTAAGCCAGCCCTTAAACCTGCCATTTTGGCTCTTGCTGATGGCAGTATTTTTCGCGGCGAGGCCATCGGTGCCGATGGCCAAACTATTGGAGAGGTGGTTTTTAACACCGCCATGACCGGCTATCAGGAAATCCTTACCGATCCTTCCTATGCCCAGCAAATCGTTACCCTGACCTATCCGCACATCGGCAACACCGGCACCACGCCGGAAGACGCTGAGTCCAATCAGGTCTGGGCCGCAGGCCTGATCATTCGTGACCTGCCGCTGACCTCCAGCAACTGGCGTAACAAGCAACCGCTGGATGAATACCTGAAAGAGAACGGCACGGTCGCTATCGCCGGTATTGATACTCGGCGGCTGACTCGCATTCTGCGCGAGAAAGGTTCGCAGAACGGCTGCATTCTGGTCGGTGACGACGCCACTGAGGAAAAAGCCCTCGAGTTGGCGCGAAGCTTCCCAGGCCTCAAGGGCATGGACCTGGCCAAAGTGGTCAGCTGCACTGAGCGTTACGAATGGCGCTCCAGCGTGTGGAATCTTGAAAGCGACAGTCACCCAGATATTCCGGCCAGCGAGCTGAAGTATCACGTGGTGGCCTACGACTACGGCGTTAAGTGGAACATCCTGCGCATGCTTGTTGAGCGTGGTTGCCGCGTCACTGTAGTACCGGCGCAGACGCCTGCTGCTGATGTGCTAGCGCTGAATCCCGATGGTGTGTTCCTGTCCAATGGTCCGGGTGACCCCGAGCCGTGTGATTACGCGATTAGCGCCATCAAAGAAGTGCTGGAAACCGACATTCCGGTATTCGGCATCTGCCTGGGTCACCAGCTGCTGGCCCTGGCCTCCGGTGCCAAGACCCTGAAAATGGGCCATGGCCACCACGGCGCTAACCATCCCGTCCAGGATATAGACAGCGGTGTGGTGATGATTACCAGTCAGAACCACGGTTTTGCCGTAGATGAAGACAGCTTGCCGAGCAATCTGCGCGCGATTCACAAATCGCTGTTCGATGGCTCCCTGCAGGGCATCGAACGTACCGACAAGGCTGCGTTCAGCTTCCAGGGGCACCCTGAAGCGAGCCCCGGCCCAGCCGATGTGGCCCCGCTGTTTGACCGCTTTATCGAAACCATGGCCAAGCGCCGTTAAACCCGTCGACTGCCCCCAGGATTCGAGAGAAAGAACATGCCAAAACGTACAGACATAAAAAGCATCCTGATCCTCGGCGCTGGCCCGATCGTTATCGGCCAGGCCTGCGAGTTCGATTACTCTGGTGCCCAGGCGTGTAAAGCGCTGAAAGAAGAGGGCTACCGCGTCATTCTGGTGAACTCCAACCCCGCGACCATCATGACTGACCCGGCCATGGCCGACGCCACCTACATCGAGCCGATCAAGTGGTCCACCGTGGCCAAGATCATTGAGAAGGAGCGTCCAGACGCCCTGCTGCCAACCATGGGTGGCCAGACCGCGCTGAACTGTGCGCTGGACCTGGAAAAGCATGGTGTGTTGGAGAAGTTTGGCGTTGAGATGATCGGCGCCAACGCAGACACCATCGACAAGGCTGAAGACCGTTCGCGCTTCGACAAAGCGATGAAAGACATTGGCTTGGCCTGCCCGGTTTCCGGCATTGCACACAACATGGAAGAGGCCTACGGCGTGCTGGAGAAGGTTGGCTTCCCCTGCATCATCCGTCCGTCCTTCACCATGGGCGGCACCGGTGGTGGCATCGCTTACAACCGTGAAGAGTTCGAAGAAATCTGCGCCCGCGGTATCGATCTGTCGCCGACCAGCGAGCTGCTGATCGATGAGTCGTTGATCGGCTGGAAAGAATACGAGATGGAAGTGGTCCGTGACAAAAAGGACAACTGCATCATCGTCTGCGCGATCGAAAACTTCGATCCAATGGGCGTGCATACTGGTGACTCGATCACCGTGGCGCCCGCGCAGACCCTGACTGACAAGGAATACCAGATCCTGCGTAACGCCTCCTTGGCGGTACTGCGTGAGATCGGCGTGGAAACCGGCGGCTCCAACGTGCAGTTCGGCATCTGCCCGAACACTGGCCGTATGGTGGTGATCGAGATGAACCCGCGCGTGTCGCGTTCCTCTGCACTGGCCTCCAAGGCCACCGGCTTTCCGATTGCTAAAATCGCCGCCAAGCTGGCCGTGGGTTACACCCTTGATGAGCTCTCCAACGACATCACCGGCGGCCGCACCCCGGCTTCGTTCGAGCCGGCCATCGACTACGTTGTGACCAAAATCCCGCGTTTCGCCTTCGAGAAGTTCCCTAAAGCCGACGCGCGCCTGACCACCCAGATGAAGTCTGTGGGTGAAGTCATGGCTATCGGTCGTACTTTCCAGGAGTCCCTGCAGAAAGCGTTGCGTGGCTTGGAAGTGGGCGTTTCGGGCCTCGATCCGATGCTCGATCTGGCTGATCCCGAAGTCGAAAGCACCCTGCGCCGCGAGCTGACCGTGCCCAGCGCCGACCGCATCTGGTACATCGGTGATGCTTTCCGTGCGGGCAAGACCGTGGCCGAAGTGTTTGAGCTGACCAATATCGATGAATGGTTCTTGGTGCAGATCGAAGACCTGATCAAAGACGAAGAGCGGATCAAGACGCTGGCCCTGTCCAGCATCGACCGTGATGCCATGTACAAGCTCAAGCGCAAAGGCTTCTCCGATATTCGCCTGGCCAAGCTGCTGGGTGTGACCGAGAAAACCCTGCGCAGCCAGCGCCATAAGCTCAAGGTGCTGCCGGTTTATAAGCGCGTTGACACCTGCGCGGCTGAGTTCGCCACCGACACCGCCTACATGTACTCGACCTATGAGGAAGAGTGCGAGGCCAACCCGTCGAGCCGCGACAAGATCATGATCCTTGGCGGTGGCCCTAACCGTATCGGTCAGGGTATCGAGTTCGATTATTGCTGTGTGCATGCGGCGCTGGCGCTGCGTGAAGATGGTTACGAAACCATCATGGTCAATTGCAACCCGGAAACTGTCTCGACCGACTACGACATCTCTGATCGTCTGTATTTCGAGCCGGTGACCCTGGAAGACGTACTGGAAATTGTCCGTGTCGAGCAGCCGAAAGGTGTGATCGTGCAGTACGGCGGCCAGACGCCATTGAAGATCTGCCGCGCCTTGGAAGAAGCAGGCGTGCCGATCATCGGTACCTCGCCTGACGCGATCGACCGCGCTGAAGACCGCGAACGCTTCCAGCAGATGGTGCAGCGCCTGGGCCTGCGTCAGCCGGCCAACGCCACTGCGCGTAGCGAAGATGAAGCGCTGGCGCATTCGAAAGTGATTGGTTATCCGTTGGTGGTACGTCCGTCCTATGTGCTGGGCGGTCGTGCGATGGAGATCGTCTACCAAGAAGACGAGCTCAAGCGTTATATGCGCGAAGCGGTAAAAGTGTCGAATGACAGCCCGGTACTGCTCGACCACTTCCTCAACTGCGCCATCGAAGTCGATATCGACGCGGTGTGCGATGGCGAGACCGTGGTAATCGGCGCGATCATGCAGCACATCGAGCAGGCTGGTGTGCATTCCGGCGATTCGGCGTGCTCACTGCCGCCATACTCGCTGCCGGCGCATATCCAGGACGAGATCCGCGATCAGGTCAAGAAAATGGCCTTGGAGCTGGGTGTGGTTGGTCTGATGAACGTGCAGATGGCTGTGCAGGGCGAGGATATCTTCGTTATCGAAGTCAACCCACGCGCCTCGCGTACCGTGCCGTTCGTCTCCAAGTGCGTCGGTGTCTCCTTGGCCAAAGTGGCTGCCCGTGTAATGGCGGGCAAGTCGCTGGCTGAGGCTGGCTACGCCAAAGAGATCATCCCGCCGTATTTCAGCGTGAAAGAAGCGGTGTTCCCGTTCGCCAAGTTCCCAGGTGTTGACCCGATCCTCGGCCCAGAAATGAAGTCCACTGGTGAAGTCATGGGCGTGGGTGACACCTTCGGCGAGGCCTTCGCCAAAGCCCAGTCGGGTGCCAGCGAAATTCTGCCGAACACCGGTTGCGCTTTTATCAGTGTGCGTGAAGACGACAAGCCAGAAGCCGTGCAAGTCGCTCGCGATCTGGTCGCGCTGGGCTTCGAAGTGGTGGCCACTGCCGGTACTGCCAAAGTGATCGAGGCGGCTGGTTTGCCAGTACGCCGCGTGAACAAGGTGACTGAGGGACGTCCGCATGTGGTCGACATGATTAAGAATGATGAAGTCACCCTGATCATCAACACCACCGAAGGTCGTCAGTCCATCGCCGACTCCTACTCCATTCGTCGTAACGCCCTGCAGCACAAGATCTATTGCACCACCACCATTGCGGCGGGGCAGGCGATCTGTGAAGCGCTAAAGTTCGGTCCCGAAAAGACCGTACGTCGCCTGCAGGATCTGCATGCAGGAATCAAGCATGACTAAATACCCTATGACCGTTCAGGGCGCTCGCGCGCTTGAAGAGGAGCACGCCCACCTGACTAAGGTGCTGCGGCCCAAGCTAAGTCAGGAAATTGGCACCGCGCGGGAGCTCGGTGACCTCAAGGAAAACGCTGAATACCACGCCGCCCGCGAGCAACAGGGGATGGTCGAGGCGCGTATCCGGGATATCGAAGGCCGTATGCAAAATGCAGTGGTTATCGATGTCACGACTATCGCGCATACCGGTAAGGTGATTTTCGGTACCACAGTAGAAATCGCTAATTGCGAAACCGATGAAAGCGTCACTTACCAGATCGTTGGTGAGGATGAGGCGAATATCAAGCAACGCAAACTGTCAGTCGGTTCACCGATTGCCCGTGCCTTGATTGGTAAGCAAGAAGGGGATGTGGTTGTAGTGCAGACCCCGGGCGGTGCGATCGAGTACGAAATTGTCGAGGTTCGTCATATCTAAGTCAGGTACGCGTGACGCTGGTGCAATCAGCTGGCTGTTGGCCCAGACGCTTTGGGTTGGCGGCCTCTGGCTGTTGCATTTTTTGCTGTTGCCGGCGATTACCAAAATCGGCTTGGCGTCGCTGCTGGTCGATGAGATTGCTAATGCCTTGCGCCCGCTGCTGGTTGGCCTAGCGGCCGTTTGCGCAGGGTTGCAGGTGTTGGTGTTGATTCGTGCCGAGCGACTGGCAAGCCTGTGGCGTGATGCCCGTGGGCAATTATTGTTAGTCGTAGTGGTGATGGCGGGGAGTTACTTCGCTGTAGCCAGGCTGCTTGAGGCTGAGCTGTGGCTGATGTTCAGTTATCTGGTCATGGCCTTTTGCGGCCTGTTGCTGGTCTTACAGCCAGTGCCGCAAAAACTCAGGCGTCAGCTTTAGCGGTAAGATTTAAGTCGAAAGGTAGTTGCAAAGGCGCTGAGCGCGCCTTGCGGCGGCTGATAAATCAGCCGTGGTTACGGTGAACGTTAGACAGGTTCTTGTTCACTTTTGGGTTTTTGCGGTAGATCAGCGCCATTTTGCCAATCACCTGAACCAAGTCGGCTTTGCCGGCTTTGCACAGTTCATTGATGGCTGTCAGGCGGCTTTCGCGCTCAGTGATGCGCAGTTGTACTTTAATCAACTCGTGGTCGCTCAGTGCGCGCTCCAGCTCAGCCTGTACACCTTCGGTTAAACCGTTGTCAGCCACGATCAATACAGGCTTCAAGTGGTGGCCGATAGTTTTGAATTGTTTCTTCTGCTCTTGAGTGAGCGGCATAATCTTATTCCTGCATTTAATCTGGTAAAAACGGCGATTAGTTTACCCGAGCGTCTTCGGGACCGCCCAGATATTCATTCGTTGCACATTCGAGGTATTGCGTGGCCCGTTCCAAAACCAGTCAAGGTTGGCTGAAAGAGCATTTCAACGACCCCTACGTCAAAATGGCGCAGAAGGACGGCTATCGTTCGCGCGCCAGCTACAAGTTGCTGGAAATTCAGGAGAAGGATCGCATTCTCAGGCCTGGTATTACTGTGGTTGATCTTGGCGCAGCACCAGGCGGTTGGTCGCAGGTTACCAGTCGGGTGATCGGCGACAAGGGTCGCTTGATCGCATCGGACATCCTCGAGATGGACAGTATTCCGGATGTGACCTTTGTCCAGGGCGACTTTACTGATGACGCGGTATTTGCGCAGATCCTTGAGGCCATCGGTGAGCACCCGGTAGACCTTGTGATTTCCGATATGGCCCCCAATATGAGTGGGGTAAGGGAGTCGGATCAGCCGCGTGCGATGTACTTGTGCGAGTTGGCGCTGGATTTGTCGACTCGGGTACTGCGTCCGGGCGGTGATTTTCTGATCAAGATCTTCCATGGTGAAGGTTTTGATGAGTACCACAAGCAGGTGCGTCAGTTGTTCGACAAGGTACAGATGCGTAAACCGCTGTCCTCGCGAGACCGTTCCCGTGAGCAATATATGCTGGGGCGTGGTTATCGTGGCCAGTGATACCTTAGGCTGCTGATGGATCTGTTGTGCGACTGTTGCGGCCTGAAATAAATAAAGGGTTACAGACAGCGTCTGCCAGGGGTGGGCGTTGTGTAGTAAGTTAGATCGGTACATAACTGGTCGTCATGCGAAGCGCGCTTCAGCACGGGGCCTGCTTCAGAGGGTAGCTAATTGAACGACATGGCAAAGAATTTAGTCCTGTGGCTGATCATCGCCGCCGTTTTGGTAACGGTGATGAACAATTTTTCCAGCCCGGCTGAGTCGAATAAACTCAATTATTCGCAGTTTATCCAGCAGGTTCAGGATGGCGGCGTTAAGCGAGTGACAGTTGATGGTTTCATCATTAGCGGTACTCGTAGCGATGGTTCATCGTTCGAGACGGTGCGTCCAGCGATTCAGGACAATGGTCTGATTAAAGACCTGATGGACAATAATGTAGAGATCGTCGGCAAGCAGCCGGAGCAGCAGAGCATCTGGACGCAGTTATTGGTCGCCAGTTTCCCGATTTTGGTGATCATTGCGGTGTTCATGTTCTTCATGCGTCAGATGCAAGGCGGCGCGGGCGGCAAGGGCGGGCCGATGAGCTTCGGCAAGAGCAAGGCGCGCCTGCTTTCGGAAGATCAGGTTAAAACCACCTTTGCTGACGTCGCCGGTTGCGACGAGGCGAAAGAGGAAGTCAGCGAGCTGGTCGAGTTTCTGCGTGATCCGGGCAAGTTCCAGCGCCTCGGTGGGCGTATCCCGCGCGGTGTGCTGATGGTTGGTTCGCCGGGCACCGGTAAAACCTTGCTTGCTAAGGCTGTTGCTGGCGAAGCCAAAGTGCCGTTCTTTACTATCTCTGGTTCGGACTTCGTGGAAATGTTCGTTGGTGTCGGCGCGTCCCGTGTGCGCGACATGTTCGAGCAAGCCAAGAAGCACGCTCCATGCATCATCTTTATTGATGAGATCGACGCCGTTGGTCGCCATCGTGGCGCTGGCATGGGCGGTGGTCACGACGAGCGTGAGCAGACCCTCAACCAGTTGTTGGTAGAGATGGATGGTTTTGAAGCAAATGACGGCATCATTGTGATTGCGGCTACCAACCGTCCAGACGTACTCGACCCTGCATTGCTGCGTCCAGGTCGTTTCGACCGTCAGGTTGTGGTGAGTCTGCCGGATATTCGAGGGCGCGAGCAGATTCTCAAAGTTCACATGCGTAAAGTGCCGATGGGCGAAGATGTTGCGCCGGCCGTTATTGCGCGTGGTACGCCGGGCTTCTCTGGTGCTGATCTGGCCAACTTGGTCAACGAGGCCTCGTTGTTTGCTGCGCGCTCAGGTAAGCGTGTGGTCGAGATGAAGGAGTTCGAGCTGGCTAAAGACAAGATCATGATGGGTGCCGAGCGCAAGACCATGGTCATGTCGGACAAAGAGAAGCTCAATACGGCCTTCCATGAAGCCGGTCACGCGATTGTCGGGCGCCTGGTGCCTGAGCATGACCCTGTCTACAAGGTATCGATCATTCCGCGCGGCCGCGCGCTGGGCGTAACCATGTTCCTGCCTGAGGAAGACCGTTACAGCCTGAGCAAGCGCGCGCTAACCAGCCAGATTTGCTCGTTGTTCGGCGGCCGGATTGCTGAAGAAATGACTCTGGGCTTCGATGGTGTCACCACTGGTGCATCAAACGACATCATGCGCGCCACCCAGCTGGCCAAGAACATGGTCACCAAGTGGGGCTTGTCGGAAAAACTCGGTCCGCTGATGTATGCGGAAGAAGAGGGTGAAGTGTTCCTTGGGCGCAGCATGGGCAGTAACCAGAGCAACGTTTCTGCGGATACCGCCAGGGTGATTGACCAGGAAATACGCAGCATAATCGACGGCTGCTATGCCACCGCTAAGAACCTGTTGCAAGAGAATCGCGACAAGCTGGACGCGATGGCGGCGGCGCTGATGAAGTACGAAACAATCGACGCCGAGCAGATCGAGGACATCATGAATGGCCTCACGCCGCGCGAGCCGAAAGGCTGGCAGGGCAGTGACGACAATAACAGTACGCCGAGTGCGCCTGTTGAAGTTGCGGAGTCTGCGGAAAAACCAATCGGTGGCCCTGCCGCCGAAGTCTAAGGTTCTCCATGTCTGTTGCGTCTCCCATTAGCCGGCTGCCTTGTGGCAGCCGGTTTCTTGATTTAAGCCATCCACACGTGATGGGTATTCTCAATGTCACCCCTGACTCCTTCTCCGACGGCGGCCGTTATGGTCAGCGTGATGCGGCCTTGCGTCATGCTGAGGCAATGCTACAGGCGGGTGCAACGCTGATTGATGTCGGCGGGGAGTCGACGCGTCCTGGAGCTCGCGCTGTTTCTTCAGTAGAGGAGTTAGAGCGTGTTGCTCCTGTCGTCGAAGCCATCGCTCGTGAGCTAGATGTGATCATCTCGGTGGATACCTCAACCCCTTCGGTTATTCGCGAAACCGCGCGGCTTGGAGCCGGCTTGATCAATGATGTGCGTTCGCTACAGCGTGATGGTGCTCTGGATGCGGCTGCAGACAGCGGCTTGCCGGTGTGCCTGATGCACATGCGCGGTGAACCAGCCACTATGCAGCAGAACCCCGATTATCCGGATGTGGTCGCGGAAGTTCGTGATTTTTTGCTTGAGCGGCTGGCTGCCTGTACAGCAGCGGGTATTGCTGCTGAGCGGGTCATCCTTGATCCGGGGTTTGGTTTTGCGAAAACCCTGGAGCACAATTTGTCTCTGTTCAAGCACCTGCAAGCCTTGCATGCCTTGGGTCGGCCCTTGCTGGTTGGCGTTTCGCGCAAAAGCATGATCGGTAAGGTGCTGGGGCATGAAGTAGGGGGGCGGCTATACGGCAGCTTGGCTTTGGCTGCGCTGGCATTGAGCAGGGGCGCGCTGATCTTGAGGGTGCATGACGTGGCGCAAACGGTTGATGTGATGCGGATGATCGCCGCGGTTGAAGCGGCCGAATAAATTTAAAGGAGTGCTGGGATGGGTAGAAAGTATTTTGGTACTGACGGTATTCGTGGGCGTGTCGGTGACTTTCCTATTACTCCAGAATTCATGCTCAAGCTCGGTTGGGCGGCCGGAATGGCGTTTCGCAAACAGGGTAAGTGCCGAATTTTGATCGGTAAGGACACGCGCATTTCCGGCTACATGTTCGAGTCTGCGCTTGAGGCGGGTTTGTCCGCGGCGGGTGCGGATGTAATGTTGTTGGGGCCGATGCCGACACCGGCGATCGCCTACTTGACGCGTACCTTTCAAGCCGAGGCGGGGATTGTCATCAGTGCCTCGCATAACCCGCATTACGATAACGGCATCAAGTTCTTCTCCGGGCAGGGCACCAAGCTGCCGGATGAGATTGAACTGATGATTGAAGAGTTGCTCGATACGCCGATGACGGTGGTGGAATCGGAGCAGCTGGGTAAGGTTTCGCGAATAAATGATGCGGCTGGGCGTTATATCGAGTTCTGTAAGAGCAGTGTGCCGACTAGTACGAGCTTTGCAGGTCTGAAAATAGTAGTGGATTGCGCTCATGGCGCAGCTTACAAAGTTGCACCCAGTGTGTTCCGCGAATTGGGTGCGCAGGTGACCGTGCTGTCAGCGCAACCAAATGGTCTGAATATCAATGATGCCTGCGGTTCCACCCATGTCGAGGCACTGCAAGCTGAAGTGCTGGCGCAGCACGCCGATCTTGGTATCGCCTTTGACGGTGATGCGGATCGCGTCTTGATGATCGATCATGCCGGTGTGGTGGTGGATGGCGATGAGTTGCTGTTTATCATTGCCCGTGATCTGCTGGAGCGCGGCAAGCTGCAGGGTGGCGTGGTCGGTACGCTGATGAGTAATCTAGGGTTGGAGCTTGCCCTGGCGGATTTAGATATTCCCTTTGTGCGTGCCAAGGTCGGTGATCGCTATGTAATTGCTGAATTACTATCGCGTAACTGGCAGTTGGGTGGGGAGAACTCCGGGCACTTGGTGTGCTTCCAGCACACCACAACGGGCGATGCGATCATTGCCGCGCTGCAGGTGTTGATGGCGCTCAAGCGCCGCGAGCAGACGTTGGGGGAGGCTCGGCTAGGTATGCGCAAGTGCCCGCAGGTATTGGTAAACGTGCGCTTCGCTGGTGGGGTTGATCCGCTCGAGCATCCTGCCGTGCAGGATGCCAGCGCGCGCGTGACCGAGCAAATGGGCGGTCGTGGCCGGGTGCTGCTGCGTAAATCTGGCACCGAGCCATTGGTGCGAGTGATGGTTGAAGGCGATGATGAAACCTCGGTGCGCGCCTATGCCGATGAATTGGCTAAAGTTGTTGCTCGCGTATGTGCTTGATACGGCTTGCCAGTTGGGTAGCTGTTGGGTAACATCTGCGCCCTCTTTGACCGACGAGGTAAAGCATGCGTCGCCCAATGGTTGCTGGTAACTGGAAAATGCACGGTACCCGCGCCAGCGTTGCAGAGCTGATCAACGGTCTCAGTGAGCAGGTGATGCCTGCTGGTGTGGATGTAGCAGTTTTCCCGTCATGTTTGCATATCAGTCAGGTAGTTGATGGCTTGGCGGGGCTCGCTATTGCAGTGGGTGCGCAAGATTGCGCAACTGAAGCACAGCAAGGCGCTCTAACTGGTGAGGTGGCGACCAGTCAGTTGCATGATGCTCGCTGCTCGCTGGTGTTAGTCGGGCACTCTGAGCGTAGGTCGTTGCTGGGTGAGGGTGATGAGGTTGTGACGCGTAAATTTGCTGCGGCGCAATTCTCAGGCTTGCTTCCGGTGTTGTGTGTAGGCGAGACGCTGGCTCAGCGTGAAGCGGGGCAGACGCTTGAGGTGGTTGCTGCGCAGTTATCTGTGGTGGCTGATGCTCTTGGTGTTGAGGTCTTCGCGGCCGCAGTCATTGCTTATGAGCCTGTTTGGGCTATCGGTACTGGCCTGACTGCATCGCCTGAGCAGGCTCAAGAAGTACATGCCGCGATTCGTGGGCAGCTGGCGGCGAAAAGTCCTGAGTTGGCTGGCAAGGTAAGAATTATTTACGGTGGCAGCGTCAAGGCCGCCAGTGCAGCCGAGTTATTCGGTATGCCGGATATCGATGGGGGGCTTGTCGGTGGAGCCTCTCTGAATGCGGATGAGTTCGGTGCGATTTGTCGCGCCGCAGGAAGCTGAGAAAATGCTGGAAACAGTTATCGTTGTTCTTCATCTGCTGGGTGCTATCGGTGTTGTTGCGCTGGTTTTACTTCAGCAGGGTAAAGGTGCGGACGCGGGCGCCTCTTTTGGTGCGGGTGCCTCTTCTACTGTATTCGGTAGTCAAGGAACCACTACCTTTCTGAGTCGTGTTACTGCTATACTTGCCACCGCTTTTTTCATGACTAGCTTGGGCTTAGCGTTCTTTGCTAAAGACAAAGCTGATGGCATGGCTCAGGTTGGTTTGCCTGATCCGGCCGTGTTGGAAGTACAGCAGGCTGCCCCAGCTGTTGAAGATGTACCTGTTCTTGATGCAGCTAAGCCGGCTACTGAAGTGGCGGACGTACCTCAGGCTCCTGAACAGCAGTAATAAGCAGTAAGCAGTAAGCAGTGCGTGATTTTGCCGAGGTGGTGGAATTGGTAGACACGCTACCTTGAGGTGGTAGTGGCCATAGGCTGTAGGGGTTCGAGTCCCCTTCTCGGTACCAATTTTCAAAAAGGCCCGCTCGATGCGGGCCTTTTTGTTGCTGGAGTGTCGATTGACCCTTGGTGGGGTTAGGTCGTATAATCCGGCCCCAGCTTTGATGTGGGATTGAGCAGTAAGGTCTCTCCTCGGGTGTTGAATCCGATGATGGCTGGGTTAAGCCGGCCACCGCATTGAGTTGCAGAGGAGCCCCTTTTAAGGGGCTTTTTGCTAGCTGGGCGACAGCTTTACCGGCCTTTAGAGGGCGGCTTGATGATGGGCGATTCGCCCATTTTTTATTTTTACAGCATGCGCGAGGGGTTCAGGTGTCGAGCAAGCTAGAAGAGTTGCAAGGCTTGGTGGCCCCGGTAGTCGAGGCCCTTGGCTACCAATGTTGGGGTGTCGAGTTCCTTTCGCAGGGCCGGCATTCTCTGCTGCGAATTTATATAGATAAGCTGCCTGATGGCGTACTGATCGAAGACTGTGAAATTGTTAGTCGGCAGATCAGTGGCGTGCTCGATGTTGAGGACCCCATCAGCGCTGAGTACACCCTTGAGGTGTCCTCGCCAGGTATGGACCGGCCGTTGTTCACCATTGAACAGTTCGCCAGCCATGCCGGCGAGCAAGTAAAGATCAAGCTGCGCTCGCCTTTTGAAGGGCGGCGCAACTTCCAGGGCCTTCTGCGCGGTGTGGAAGAGCAGGACGTGGTAGTGCAGGTGGATGACCATGAATTCCTGTTGCCGATCGATATGATCGACAAGGCCAACATTATCCCCAGGTTTGACTGAGACGCGGATCCCGCGAGAGCTGCGCGATTGCGCAGGATCCAATGGATTGCGAAAGGCGAGGCGTACGATGAGCAAAGAAGTACTGCTGGTTGTTGAGTCGGTTTCCAACGAAAAGGGCGTACCGGCTAGCGTAATTTTTGAAGCGCTGGAGCTGGCTTTGGCCACAGCTACCAAGAAGCGTTTTGAGGATGAAGTTGAGCTGCGTGTGGCGATCAATCGTCAAACCGGCCTCTACGAAACATTCCGCTGCTGGACAGTGGTGGAAGAAGCTGACTTTGATGATCCTGCACACCAGGTCACCACGGATATGCCGCGCGCTGTTGAAGCTGACGCGAAAGTGGGCGATGTGCTGGAGGAGAAGATCGAGTCCATTGAGTTCGGTCGTATTGCCGCGCAAACCGCCAAGCAAGTGATTGTGCAGAAAGTCCGCGAAGCTGAGCGTGCTCAGGTGGTCGAGGCTTATCGCGAGCGTCTGGGCGAAATCATCTCCGGCACCGTGAAGAAAGTGACACGTGACAGCGTAATTGTTGATTTGGGTAATAACGCTGAAGCTATGTTGGCCCGAGAAGATATTATTTCGCGCGAAACTTTCCGCGTTGGCGTGCGTTTGCGCGCCCTGCTAAAAGAAATTCGTACCGAAAATCGCGGTCCGCAGCTGATCTTGTCGCGTACCGCGCCGGAAATGCTGATCGAGCTGTTCCGCATTGAAGTACCGGAAATTGCTGAAGAGCTGATCGAGGTTATGGGTGCTGCCCGTGATCCAGGTTCGCGCGCTAAATTGGCTGTGCGTTCCAAAGACAAACGCATTGACCCACAAGGTGCCTGTATCGGCATGCGCGGTTCGCGCGTGCAGGCAGTCTCCGGTGAGTTGGCGGGTGAGCGTGTCGATATCGTGCTGTGGGACGACAACCCAGCGCAGTTCGTGATCAACGCCATGTCGCCGGCTGAAGTGGCCGCTATTATTGTTGACGAAGATGCCCATGCTATGGACATCGCCGTTGGCGCAGATAACCTTGCTCAGGCCATTGGCCGTGGCGGTCAGAACGTTCGTTTAGCCAGTCAATTGACTGGCTGGACCTTAAACGTGATGACCGAAGCGGACATCCAGGCCAAGCAGCAAGCGGAAACAGGCGATATCCTGCAGCGCTTTATTGATGAGTTGGAAGTCGACGAAGAGCTGGCCCAGGTGTTGGTCGAAGAGGGCTTCACCAGCCTTGAAGAAATTGCCTACGTACCGATGGAAGAAATGCTCAGCATTGATGGCTTTGACGAGGATATCGTCAGCGAGCTCCGCGCCCGTGCCAAAGATCGCTTGCTGACTAAAGCCATCGCCAACGAGGAAAAGCTGGCAGATGCCCACCCAGCCGAAGACTTGCTCTCGCTAGAGGGGATGGATAAGGCGCTTGCGCATGAACTGGCAGTGCGCGGCGTTATTAACCGCGAAGACCTGGCCGAGCAGTCTATTGATGACCTGCTCGACATCGACGGTATCGACGCTGAGCGAGCCGGCAAGTTGATCATGGCCGCCCGAGCCCATTGGTTCGAGTAAGCAGTAGCGGCCTGAGGAGAGAAATACATGACGCAAGTCACGGTTAAAGAACTGGCCCAAGTGGTCAATACGCCGGTTGAACGCCTGCTGCAGCAAATGCGCGAGGCAGGTTTGCCGCACATGAGCGCTGAGCAAGCGGTCACTGACAGTGAGAAGCAGGCCCTGTTGGCCCACCTCAAGAGCAGTCACGGCGACAGCAAAACAGAAGAGCCACGCAAGATTACTTTGCAGCGCAAAACCACCAGCACCCTGCGGGCTGGCAATAGCAAGACCATCAGCGTTGAAGTGCGCAAGAAGAAGACCTTCGTCAAGCGCAGTGCTGAAGAAATCGAAGCTGAAAAGCAGCGTGAGCTGGCTGAGCAGCGCGCAGTGGCTGAAGCCGCGCGTGTAAAGGCTGAGGAAGAAGCTAAGCGTCGCGCCGCAGAAGAGGCGAAGCGCCCAGCTGCTGCTGGTGATGCGGTAGCAACCGCTCCAGCTGTAGCGGTCGAGCTGCCGGTGGCTGCTGCCCCTGCTGCAGACGAGCGCAAGAAAGAAGAGCCACGCCGCCCAGACAAGCCGCGTAATGATGATGCAGATCGTCGCGGTGGTGATCGTAAGACCACCCAGCATCGTCCGACTGCTAAGGAAAAAGCCCCGGCTCCGCGTGTTGCTCCGCGTACCACCGACGAAGAAAGCGACAGCTTCCGTCGCGGCGGTCGTGGCAAAGGCAAGTTGAAGAAGCGCAACGCACATGGTTTCCAGAGCCCTACAGGCCCGGTTATACGTGACGTAGCCATTGGCGAGACCATCACTGTGGGCGATTTGGCTCAGCAGATGTCGGTTAAAGCCGCTGAAGTCATCAAGTTTATGTTCAAGATGGGCACCCCGGTGACTATCAACCAGGTACTGGATCAGGAAACTGCCCAGTTGATCGCTGAGGAGCTGGGCCACAAGGTCAAGCTGGTAAGTGACAACGCCCTGGAAGATTCCCTGGCTGAGTCCTTGAAGTTTGAGGGTGAATCGTTCTCTCGTGCGCCAGTTGTGACCGTAATGGGCCACGTTGACCACGGTAAGACTTCGCTTCTCGACTACATTCGTCGTGCCAAGGTTGCTGCTGGCGAAGCCGGTGGTATTACCCAGCATATCGGTGCTTACCACGTTGAAACTGAACGCGGCATGGTTACCTTCCTCGACACCCCAGGTCACGCTGCATTTACCGCAATGCGTGCCCGTGGTGCCAAGGCGACAGACATCGTGATTCTGGTGGTTGCAGCCGATGACGGCGTGATGCCGCAGACCATTGAGGCCGTTCAGCACGCTAAGGCTGCTGGTGTACCTCTGGTGGTTGCAGTGAACAAGATTGACAAGCCGGGCGCCGATCTTGATCGCATCCGTAGCGAGTTGTCGGTTCACGGCGTGACCTCGGAAGAGTGGGGCGGTGATACACCGTTCGTTTCCGTCTCGGCTAAAGCCGGTACCGGTGTAGATGACCTGCTTGAAGCCGTACTGCTGCAAGCCGAAGTGCTTGAGCTGAAAGCGACGCCGTCGGCCCCAGGTCGTGGTGTGGTGGTTGAATCGCGTCTCGATAAGGGCCGTGGCCCTGTTGCGACCGTACTGGTTCAGGACGGCACGCTGCGTCAAGGCGACATGGTGTTGATCGGTTCCAACTACGGCCGTATCCGCGCCATGCTCGATGAAAACGGCAAGGCTATTAAAGAAGCCGGCCCGTCAATCCCTGTCGAGATTCTCGGCCTGGACGGTACGCCGGAAGCTGGCGACGACATGAGCGTGCTGGCTGACGAGAAGAAAGCCCGTGAAGTTGCTTTGTTCCGTCAAGGCAAGTTCCGCGAAGTGAAACTGGCCCGTGCTCACGCCGGCAAGCTGGAAAATATCTTCGAGAACATGGGGCAGGAAGAGAAGAAGACGCTGAATATCGTCCTCAAATCTGATGTCCGTGGTTCGTTGGAAGCGCTGCAAGGCTCGCTTGGCGGTCTGGGTAACGATGAAGTGCAAGTGCGTGTGGTCGGTGGCGGCGTCGGTGGTATCACCGAATCCGATGCCAACCTGGCGCTTGCCTCCAACGCTGTTCTGTTCGGCTTTAACGTGCGTGCCGATGCCGGCGCGCGCAAGATCGTCGAGCAGGAAGGTCTGGATATGCGTTACTACAACGTGATCTACGACATTATTGAGGACGTTAAGAAGGCCCTGACCGGCATGCTCGGCAGCGATGTTCGCGAGAATATCCTCGGTATTGCTGAAGTGCGTGACGTCTTCCGTTCGCCGAAGTTCGGTGCGATTGCCGGTTGTATGGTGGTCGAGGGTACGGTTCATCGTAACCGTCCGATCCGCGTACTGCGCGACGACGTGGTGATCTTCGAAGGCGAGCTGGAATCCCTGCGTCGCTTCAAGGACGATGCTGCTGAAGTGCGTAACGGCATGGAGTGCGGTATCGGCGTGAAGAGCTATAACGACGTCAAAGTCGGCGACAAGATCGAAGTGTTCGAGAAAGTCCAAGTGGCCCGTAGCCTGTAAGCACGAGTCGCAACACGCAGCGCCCGGTCCCGTTTATTCGCGGCCGGGCGTTTGCCGCTTTTAGGTCCGCTGCTTTTCGGGCAGCGTGACGAGTGAAGGTAGTAGAAATGGCCAAAGAATTTAGCCGGGCCCAGCGCATCGGCGACCAAATACAACGCGAGCTGGCGCAGTTGATCCGTATGGAAGTCAAAGACCCACGTCTTGGTGGTCTTGTGACTATCACCGCGGTGGAAGTCAGCCGTGACTCCAGCCATGCCAAGGTGTTCGTCACCATCATGGGCGGTGAGCCTGAAGAGGGTGTCGATCCGGTTGTGCAGAGTATTAAGGTGCTCAACGATGCCAGCGGTTTCCTGCGCATGCAGTTGGGCCGTGCGATGAAGCTGCGCAGCGTGCCGAACCTGCGCTTTCATTATGACGAGAGCGTGATTCGCGGTGCGCAGTTGTCCGCACTGATCGAGCGTGCGGTCAGTCAAGACCGTCAGCACGATGACGACTCGACCGAGGCCAAGGAGTAAGCGCGTGGCCCAGGTGAAACGTATTCGTCGTGCAGTCGATGGCATCATCCTGCTGGATAAGCCCAAGGGCTTTAGCTCCAACGCCGCTTTGCAGAAAGTGCGTTGGCTGCTCAATGCCGAGAAGGCCGGGCACACCGGTAGCCTCGATCCCTTGGCCACTGGCGTATTGCCGCTGTGCTTTGGTGAGGCGACCAAGTTCTCCCAGTACCTGTTGGATGCCGACAAAGGCTACGAAACCCTGATGCAATTGGGTGTAACCACCACCACGGCAGATGCCGAGGGTGAGGTCGTGGAGCGTCGTCCAGTGACCGTTGGTCGCGACGATATTGAAGCGGTACTGCCAGGGTTTCGCGGTCAAATCAGTCAGATACCGCCGATGTACTCGGCGCTCAAGCGCGATGGCCAACCACTTTACAAGCTGGCCCGTGCGGGTGAAGTAGTGGAGCGCGAGCCGCGTTCTGTTACTATTGCGCGCCTAGAATTGCTGGGCTGCGAGGCGGAGCAAGCGCGACTCGCGGTCGATTGCAGCAAAGGCACCTATATCCGCACACTGGTCGAAGACATCGGTCACCTGCTGGGATGCGGTGCACACGTTGCAGAATTGCGCAGAACCAAGGCCGGTCCCTTTGACTTGAGCCGCACCGTAACGCTCGAAGAGTTAGAGCGGGTGCATGCTGAAGGCGGTAACGAGGCGGTTGATCAGTTTTTGCTGCCGGCTGACAGCGGTTTGCAACATTGGCCGCTGTTGCAGTTCTCCGAGCACAGTTCGTTCTATTGGCTGCAAGGGCAGCCGGTACGAGCCCCAGAAGCGCCAAAGTTCGGCATGGTGCGGGTGCAAGATCACAATGGTCGCTTTATCGGTATCGGTGAAGTGAGCGAAGACGGGCGCATTGCGCCGCGTCGATTGATTGCAACCAAGGCGTAGCCTTGGTTGCAGACACAGGCCACAAGCCTGTGTCGTTTGATTCGGTCAGCATGACCGTAGCGCAAATAAGGGTTTCGGCTCTGGTCTGCGTGCTTTGAGGGTGGCTGTTAATAGGCGCGGTCATGCCTCACTTTAAAACACAGGAAGTAATTCCTGGCCTATTGCAGCTGTTTCGACAGTTGCCTAACTGAGAGGATTGCCCACATGGCACTCAGCGTTGAAGAAAAAGCTCAAATCGTTGCCGACTACAAGCAAGCTGAAGGCGATACTGGTAGCCCGGAAGTGCAAGTTGCACTGCTGACCGCCAACATCAACAAGCTGCAGGGTCACTTCAAAGCCAACGGTAAAGACCACCACTCGCGTCGTGGCCTGATCCGCATGGTAAACCAGCGTCGTAAGCTGCTGGATTACCTCAAAGGTAAGGAAGTTTCTCGTTACACCGCTTTGATCGGTCGCCTGGGTCTGCGTCGCTAAGCAATGCTTATGCGTAGCTGACCGCCGAAGCTGGAAGTGGGGTTTACCCCTGCTTCCAGCTTTTGCTTTTGTGCTTTAGTTGTTTTTGGACGCTAGCGGGTCCGATTCCCGTCACCGCCCACTCATTCTGCAATACCCGTGTGCTCTTCATTAAGAAGAAAACGCGGTGGTAAGAACCGCTTTCCCCAAGTGCAATAAAGAGAAGGAAAACACCGTGAACCCGGTAATCAAGAAATTCCAGTTCGGTCAATCGACCGTAACCCTCGAGACTGGCCGTATCGCCCGTCAAGCTTCCGGCGCTGTGCTGGTCACCGTTGATGACGACGTAGCAGTACTGGTTGCTGTCACCGGCGCCAAAACTGCTGACCCGAGCAAAGGCTTTTTCCCGCTGTCCGTGCACTACGTAGAAAAAACTTACGCAGCCGGTAAAATTCCGGGCGGTTTTTTCAAGCGTGAAGCACGCCCAAGCGAAAAAGAAACCCTGACCTCGCGCCTGATCGATCGTCCGATCCGCCCGTTGTTCCCAGAAGGTTTCCAGAACGAAGTGCAGGTTGTCTGCACCGTGATCTCTACCAGCAAGAAGACCGATCCGGACATCGCGGCGATGATCGGTACCTCGGCTGCGCTGGCTATTTCCGGCATCCCGTTCAACGGCCCAATAGGCGCTGCGCGTGTCGCTTTCCACCCGGAAACTGGCTACCTGCTCAACCCCAACTACGAGCAGCTCAAGGCCTCTAGCCTGGACATGGTTGTGGCCGGTACTAAAGACGCCGTGCTGATGGTTGAATCCGAAGCCAAAGAGCTGACTGAAGACCAGATGCTGGGCGCTGTACTGTTCGCCCACGACGAATTCCAGGTGGTCATCGACGCCATTGCTGAGCTGGCTGCCGAAGCCGCCAAGCCGACTTGGGACTGGCAGCCAAAGGCTGAGAACACCGCATTGCTCAACGCTATTCGCGGTGAGTTCGGTGATGCCATCTCCCAGGCCTACACCATCACCGTTAAGCACGAGCGTTATGCCCGTCTGGGTGAGCTGCGCAGTGAAATCGTTGCCAAGTTCTCTGGCGAAGAAGGTCAGCCAAGCGCTGGCGAAGTCAAAGAAATCTTCGGCGAAATCGAATACCGCACCGTTCGCGAGAACATCGTTAACGGCAAGCCGCGTATCGATGGCCGTGACACCCGCACTGTTCGTGGCCTGAACATCGAAGTCGGTGTACTGGCCAAGACCCACGGTTCTGCGCTGTTCACCCGTGGCGAAACCCAGGCCCTGGTGGTTGCCACCCTCGGTACCGCCCGCGACGCCCAGCTGCTCGACACCCTTGAAGGCGAGCGTAAAGACCCGTTCATGCTGCACTACAACTTCCCGCCGTACTCGGTGGGAGAGTGTGGTCGTATGGGCGCCACTGGCCGCCGCGAAATTGGTCACGGCCGTCTGGCGCGTCGCTCCATCGCCGCTATGCTGCCAGCCGCTGACGTGTTCCCATACACCATTCGCGTGGTGTCGGAAATCACCGAGTCCAACGGTTCCAGCTCCATGGCTTCGGTCTGCGGTGCCTCTCTGGCCCTGATGGACGCCGGTGTGCCGATGAAGGCGCCGGTTGCTGGTATCGCCATGGGTCTCGTTAAGGAAGGCGAGAAGTTCGCCATCCTCACCGACATCCTAGGTGACGAAGATCACCTCGGCGACATGGACTTCAAAGTAGCCGGTACCGCCAACGGCGTCACCGCACTGCAGATGGACATCAAGATCCAGGGCATCACCGAAGAAATCATGGAAATCGCTCTGGGCCAAGCCCTGGAAGCGCGCCTGAATATCCTCGGCCAGATGAACCAGGTCATTGCCCAGTCGCGCACTGAGCTGTCGGCTAATGCGCCGACGATGATCGCGATGAAGATTGATCAAGACAAGATCCGCGACGTGATCGGCAAAGGTGGCGCGACCATCCGTGCTATCTGCGAAGAGACCAAAGCCTCGATCGACATCGAAGACGACGGCACCATCAAGATCTTCGGCGAAACCAAGGAAGCTGCAGAAGCTGCACGTCAGCGCGTTCTGGGTATTACCGCAGAAGCTGAAATCGGCAAGATCTACATCGGTAAGGTTGAGCGCATCGTCGACTTCGGTGCCTTCGTTAACATCCTGCCGGGCAAAGACGGTCTGGTGCACATCTCCATGCTCAGCGATGCGCGTGTAGAGAAGGTGACCGACATTCTTAAAGAAGGTCAGGAAGTTGAAGTGCTGGTACTGGACGTCGACAACCGAGGCCGCATCAAGCTGTCCATCAAGGACGTTGCTGCTGCCAAGGCGTCGGAGGCTTAATCGCTCGCGCGCTGTTTAAAAAAGGACCCTTCGGGGTCCTTTTTTTGGCCCATGAAAAACCTCAGGGCAGGTCGTGCACAGTGCATGGAGTAATACGGCTGGGCATGCAAAATGCACGACGAGGGGACGTTTTATATATCTGTAAGCTATTGATATATATAGTTAAAGTAATGTTTTAAAAACTGGCACGCCGCCTGCAACAGTACTTATGTAACCGCAACCAATGAGGGTTGCAGGTCTTTTTACTCATGCAGGAGCACTATCCATGAAACAGCTAATCAAGCACGTCGCCAGCGCCACTCTGACCGCCACTGCCCTGAGCCTGTTATTGGCCGGGCCGGTTCTTGCTGACACCCGCACTGCGGTACAGCCGACCATGCTGGCAGCGAGTGAGACCATGAACGCCACTGAAGATGCCGTTACCGATACTTGGATCACCAGTAAAGTGAAGTCGACCTTTCTGGCGGACACTGAGTTGAGTGGTATCGACATCAGCGTTGAAACCAACAAAGGCGTAGTAACTTTGTCAGGCGTTGTCGCCAGCGAGGCCGAGCGTGATCTGGCCGTAGCTAAGGCTAAAGAAATCAAAGGCGTAACTGCTGTTGCCGCTGAAGCGCTGAAAACCGCGGATTAAACCAATCAACCTGAACGGGCTGGTACCGCTGGCCCGCCATTATGACTCTCGAGGATTGAGCTATGAACGCTGACGTAATCAAAGGCAAGTGGAAGCAACTCAATGGCCGCATTAAGGAGCGTTGGGGCAATCTGACCGATGATGATCTGGATGTTGCCGAAGGCCATAGCGAGTACCTAGCCGGCAAGCTGCAGGAACGTTACGGTTGGACCAAGGAAAAGGCTCAGGACGAGCTGCGTGACTTCAGCAGCAAGCTGTAAGTACAGCCGCCATAAAAAAGCCTCGTAGGCAGTGCCTGCGGGGCTTTTTATTGTGGTGGGTTAACGGCCGCGTTTACTGTCGATTTTGATCAGGCGGTTGCCTTCAAAGCGCAGAAACTGAAACATGCCATTGCGCGGGCCATAGGCCCACTCTTCGACGGCCACTTCATTGTAAAAACCGTACTCATCCTGGACTTCCCTGTAGCCAACAAACTCACGGCTGATGGGTTCACCGCATTTGCTGCTGACGATGCTGGTAGAGTCTTGCAGGCTGATCAAGCCGCTGTCACAGCGCAAGGTTGATGAGGCATGTGTTGTAAGGGGTAAGGCAATCAGCAGGCTGCAGATAAGCTTTTTCATTGTGCTGTCCTAGCGGCTGCGTTGTCGTTCGATGGCACGCAAGCGGTTACCTTCGAAGGTAAGAATGCTAAACATGCCGTTGCTAGGGCCGTAAACCCACTCCTCAATGGTGTATTCGCGTCGCTGATTCGGGCCGAGGGAATAGCCCACCAGGTCGCGGAACGCCGGCTCGCCACATTTCTGCAGCACTTCAAAGCGACGGTCACCTAGGCTCACCAATTGGCTACCGCAGCGCAGTGTTTCGGCCTGGACCAGAAACGATGCGCCTAGCAGAGCAAGTAACAGCGTTGTCGTCATTGCGCGCATAGACAACAGGCCTATTCGCTGCCGAGGTACAGAGTGCTGCCCACACTGCCATCGCCATTAGCTTGCGTATTACTGACATCCAGCAGGTAAATGCGTTCGGCACTCAGACCGCCACGCTCGACCAGATAGTTTTTTATTTCTGCCGCGCGGGCTTGGCCCAACTGGCGCAGAAGCAGCTGGCTCTGCGCCCAAGATTGCAGCACGCCTTCGCGCATCTTTGCGGTGCGCTCTTCGTCAGCCAGCTTGGCCCATTCTGCCGGAGGCTGCTGCTTGAGGCGGGCGCGGTAGATGCCTTCGAGCAGCACCGCCTTGTCGTCTTCATCCACCACCAGCTCGTTGGCATCTGCAGGTACATCATTGCCACGGCGTTGCAGTATTTTGTACCAGGTGCTCTGGTATTCGCGCTCCAGGCGTGCGGCGGCAAGCGGCGGGCCATCGCTGCTCTGGGCGCTCATGCCTTCGACCTCCAGGCGCAGGGTGGGACGTTCCTTCAGGGCGCTGGCTAGGGTGTCCAGTGCGCTCTGTGCCGTGCTGCCGAGTTGGCTTTCCCCTGCACTGAAGCGCACGGTGCTGAGATCGACCTCGCTGCCGCCGCTGACCAGCCCGCCAATAAATTTGAACGGCGCCTGCGCCGCACGCAGCACCAGATTACGCAGGGTTTGCCAGACGATAGGCATCACGCTGAATTCTGGGCTGTTGAGGTTGCCTTGAACCGGCAGCTGGATTTCGATATTGCCTTGGGTGTCCTTGAGCAAGGCTACGGCCAGGCGAATCGGCAGATCCATGGCATCCTTGCTGTCGACTTTCTCGCCCAACTGCAAGTCTTCCAGCAGCAGCGTATTTTCCGCGTTGAGCTGGCCTTTCTCGATCTGGTAATGCAGGTCGAGGTTGAGGCGCCCCTTGCGGATGCGGAAGCCGGCGAACTTTCCAGAGTAGGGCGTTAGCGTAGTCAGTTCGACATTCTTGAAGCGGGTGGCGATGTCCAGGCTGTTCAGCGGGTCGAATGGGGTGAGTTGGCCTTTGATGCTGACGGGGGCGTACTTATCGACCTTGCCCTTGATATCGACGCTAGCAGCTTGCGCGCTTTGGTTGTCCAGCGTGCCGATTTGGCCGTTGAGCTGGCCAATCGCCGTGGCGAAGTTGGGGCGCAGGCTGAAATCGGCAAAGTTGGCCGAACCGTCCTTGATGCTGATGCCATCGATGCGGATAGGCAGCGGCTTTTCCGACGGGGCTTTGCTCGGCTCGGCGCTGGCGGGCTGGGGCACCATTAGGTCATTAATATTGGTGGTCAGGTCTTCGTTAATGATGAAGCGCACATAGGGCTGCTGCAGTTTGATCTGGCTAATCGCCAAGCCTTGGCCGTGCTGGTAATCGAGCCCTTCGACCAGTACCTGCTGCCATTTGAGGAAGTCGCGGTTTTTCAGGGTGTCGAGGGTGTGCAGCTGTTTGACCTCGGCGTGCCCACCAATGCTGAAGACCAGCGGCTCGACACTCTGTAGGTCAACCGCCAGGTCACTGCCCAGTTTGCCGCTGCGCAGCTCCAGGTGCACATAAGGACTCAGGTAGGCTTGCGCCAGCCGCAGGTCAATATCCTGGGTAACCACATGCAGCTTGGCAGTGGTCGGGCTCAGTTGCACCTGACCGTTGGCCTTGATCCGCCCGGTTTTATTCACCCCGGTATCGAGCTTGATGGTGAAGGGTGAAGTGCCAAAGCTGTCGAAGTTGCTGAGGTCAAGATTGAGCGGGGCCAGATCGATGTTGACGTCTGGACCGGCTGCGCGATCAGCCAGGTGTATCTGGTAATCACGCAGTTGTACGTCACGCAGGATCACTTGCCAGGGCTTGCTGGGCGCTTCGGCTTGGCCGGCAGTGGCTGCGGGCTGCTCGGGGGACTGCTGTGCAGAGCTGGTGTCTTTTATCGGGCCGGGTTCTGCTGCTGCGCTGGAGTCGGCACCACCATTAGCGGGAGTTGGAGTTGGAGTTGGAGTTGGAGTTGGAGTTGGAGTTGGAGTTGGAGTTGGCTTGGTAGGTTGGCTGGCCAATAGCTTCTGCCAGTCGAGTTGGCCATCGGCCTCGCGGGCCGCCCAGGTTTCTAGCTTCTGGCTGCGAATCTTGCCGACGATGACCTGTTGTTTGATCAGGTCGACGCGGGTGTCACTGATATCCAGGTTGGCCAGGCGCAGCAATGGTTTGTTCGCTGGGCTCTTGATGGCAAAGCGGCTGAGCTTAAGCCGGGTGTTGCTTAGTAGCAGCTCGGTGCCTTTACTCAGGTTCAGGTTGTAATCGCTGCTGAGGTCAACGCTGCCATCTTCTAGGACCAGCGGCACAGCATCGCGCACGTAGGGCCAGAATGCGTTCAGCTTGCCGTCAGTGATCTTCAGGCTGCCACTGGAGCTGATGGGTGCCAGGCTGAAAGTGCCGGTCCAGTCGATGCGGCCGCTCTTTGGGCCGGTGGCGAACAAGCTCAACTCGGCCTTGTCATCCGGCAGCGTGCTGAGGTTGAGCAGTTCGACATTAAGATCGTCGTAGATGAACTCTATCGGTTCGCTTGGGCGCAGATCCTGAAAGTGCAGGTTGCCGCCGTTCAACTTGAAGCGCGTGATGCGCAGCGGGAACGGTTCGCTAGGCGGCTCTTCGGTTTTCGCTTGTGGGCTGCTCGGCAGTTTGAACAGCTGGGTCAGGTTAAGGCGACCGTCCTTACCGAAGAGTACTTCGCTGTGCGGCTTGTCCAGCTCGATATCGGCCAGATGCAGCACGCGGGTCCACAGGCTGTCGATTTGCAGGTTGGCATACAGGCGCTCGAAGGCAATTTGCGGCTGTTCGGCTTCGCCTATCTGCAGGCCCCAAAGGCTGAGTTCCAGGCTGAACGGGTTAAGTTGCAGGCGTTGCAACGAGGCGGGCACTTCGGCGTATTGAGCCAGCTGCTGGTTGGCGATGCGCAAACCTATGCCGGGCAGAATCAAAAAGCCCAGTAAGCTATAGAGGGCAACAGCGATGGCAACAGCGCTGGCGGCGCGCTTTATTCCTTTAAGCATAAAAAACGTCATCTATCCCGACGAAGAAGTGCCTTGGAGTATGGCACGCGTACACAGTTCCGCAGAGCCGCTGCGGGTGATTCTCTGCTCGCTTGGGGGTAAATCAGAACTGCAGGATCAGGGTTTTCAGTGGTGGCTGACCATCCAGCGAAGGGAAGTCGTTAGCCGGTGGCAGTACCTGCCATTCACGTACCGGGCGGCCGAGTTTTTCCGCGCAGCGCAGCACTTGCTCGCGCCAGTCCGCAAGGCTGACTTTTGCCAAGTTATTGCAGCAGATCAGCACGCCATCATCAGCCGTGGCGAGAACCGCCGGCTTAAGCAGGCTCTGGTAGTCACGCAGCAAGTCAACGGTGCCGAAAGCGCTCTTGGCCCAGGCCGGCGGGTCGAGCAGCACCAGGTCGAACGGGCGCGGCGCTAAACGCGGATAGTCCGGCAGTTTGTGGCCACGGCGTGCGGTAATCGGCAGGCCCGCCAGTTGGCGAATCGCCGGGAAGTAATCCGACTGGATAAACTGCATAGGCACAAGCGCTGGGTTGAGCGCACCATTTTCACGGCCGACTGCCAGGTTGCCTTCGGCAAAGTCGAGGTTGAGCACTTCGCGGGCGCCGCCCGCAGCAGCGCTCAAGCCAACCCCACAGGTGTAGGCGAACAGGTTGAGCACAGATTTGCCGGCGCTGTGTTGTTTGACCCAGCCGCGGGCGTTGCGCAGGTCAAGAAACAACAGCGGATCTTGCCCTGCATGACGGCCACGTACGCGGTAGTTGAGGCCCCACTCATGGCCAACTAAGTCTTCCAGCGCGGCGGGCTCGGCTTGGTAGACCGAATCAGTGCGGTCGATACGCGAATTGCCCTGGGAGCGGTCGTTGTAGACCAGCAGCAGCTGTTCGCTAAGGCTGGTCTGGCACTGCTCGGCCAGTTGTAGCAATTCGTCGCGACTCAGGCTCTGGTGAAAGCTTTGTACCAGTAATTGCGGGCCGTAACGGTCGATGGTCAAACCGCCGGCGCCTTCCTGGCTGCCGTGAAACAGGCGATAGCAATCTGTGCCCTGTTGATGCAGTTCTGTCAGAAGGTCTTGGCGGTTATTCAAGGCGGCGTGCAGCGCCTGATCGAGAGCGGGCATGCGCGGTAACTCGAAAAAGGAGGGCGCGCAGTTTATCAAGATTCACCTGCCGGGATGCAGGCTCGGCAAAAACAGCAAGGGCACCCTAGGGTGCCCTTTAATTTGCACGTGTGATGTCATTAGACGCTGCGGTTAATGCCCGTGCGGTCAGCACCGTCAGCCGCGACGCGGTTGCCACCGGTACGATCTGCGCCATCTTCGGCCAGGCGATTGATGTTGGTGCGATCGAAGCCATCTTCGGCGACACGATTACCGCCCGTACGGTCTGCACCATCTTCAGCGATGCGGCTAATGCCCGTGCGGTCAGCGCCGTCAGCCGCGACGCGGTTACCACCGGTACGATCTGCGCCATCTTCGGCCAGGCGATTGATGTTGGTGCGGTCGAAACCGTCTTCGGCGACACGATTACCGCCCTTACGGTCTGCACCATCTTCAGCGATTCGGTTGATGCTGGTGCGGTCAAAGCCATCAGCGGCGATACGGTTGCTCAGGGTGCGTTCGGCGCCGTCTGCGGCGAACACATTGCTGGCCAGGCCGGCGGCAAGCAGGGAAGCGATCAGGTACTTGTTCATGTGTGTGTCCTCGAAAGAGTGGGTAAGTGGCTAGGGGGCTAATGTTGCGCCGCGGCCTGACTCTTGAGAAACGCAGACGGTCAATAGCCATCATCAGTGCTGTCGATGGCAAATAAAAAAGCCGGCCCCGAATTGATGGGGCCGGCTTTTTCGTTGCTAGAGCTTAGCGTCGGTATCAGGCTCGTTCGATAGCCAATGCCACGCCTTGACCGCCGCCGATGCACAGGGTGGCGAGGCCTTTTTTAGCGTCGCGTTTGATCATCTCGTGCAGCAAGGTAACCAGAATTCGGCAGCCGGAGCCGCCAATCGGATGACCGAGAGCGATAGCGCCGCCGTTGACGTTGACCTTGCTGGCATCCCAATCGAGTTCTTTACCGACCGCCAGCGCTTGCGCGGCAAAGGCTTCGTTGGCTTCGATCAGGTCGAGGTCGGCCAGCGTCCAGCCAGCTTTGGCCAGGCAGCGATTGGTGGCGCTGACCGGGCCAATGCCCATGATCGCGGGATCGACGCCGGCATTGGCGTAGCTGGCGATTTTTGCCAGTACCGGCAGACCTAGGGCTTTGGCTTTTTCAGCACTCATCAGCAACACCGCCGAGGCGCCATCGTTGAGGCTGGAGGCGTTGCCAGCGGTCACGCTGCCGTCTTTCTTGAACGCCGGCTTAAGTTTGCTCAGGGACTCGGCGGTGGTGCCGTCGCGCGGTTGTTCATCCGTGGCGAAGGCTACGGGGTCGCCCTTGCGCTGAGGAATCAGGATCGGGGTGATTTCATCGGCAAAACGCCCGGACTCGATGGCGGCGCAGGTCTTCTGCTGCGAGGCCGCGGCGAAGGCGTCCTGCGCTTCGCGGCTGATGCTGTATTTGTCGACCAGGTTCTCGGCGGTGATGCCCATGTGGTAGTCGTTGAAGGCGTCCCACAGGCCGTCGGTGATCATCGTGTCGACCAGCTTGGCGTGACCCATGCGCAGACCGGTGCGGGCACCGGGCATGACGTAAGGGGACAGGCTCATGTTCTCCATGCCACCGGCAATCATCACCTCTGCATCGCCGCAGCGAATGGCCTGGGCAGCCAGATGCAGGGCTTTCAGGCCCGAGCCGCACACCTTGTTTAAGGTCATTGCCGGTACCGCGTGGGGCAGGCCAGCAAGAATCGAGGCTTGGCGAGCGGGGTTCTGCCCGCTGCCGGCGGTCAGCACCTGGCCGAGTATCACTTCGTCGACCTGTGCGCCGTCCAGGCCGGTTTGCGCAAGCAACTGGCGGATCACTGCAGCGCCCAATTCGGGTGCAGGGATATTCGCCAGTGAACCCTGGAAGCTGCCGATGGCAGTGCGGGTGGCGGCAACGATGACGACATCTTGCATAACGCGATCCTCACAAGTGACAGGCGCGGCAGGCCGCGAAAGGTCGCTATGGTGGCACAGCGGCTTTGCTCGCGGCCAGCCTGCGAACTGACCAGTCAGCCTGGGGCCCTGCTGCAAGGTTCCGTTATCGCCCTGCTCGCTGAATCACCGCGCAAGCCGCGCTCGCGCGGTTCATGCTTAGCGGTTTAGGCGCTGCTCGATTAGCTCGTCCACCACGCTGGGGTCGGCCAGGGTTGAGGTGTCGCCCATGTTTTCCAGCTCGTTGCAGGCGATCTTGCGCAGGATGCGCCGCATGATCTTGCCTGAGCGGGTCTTCGGCAGGCCCGGCGCCCATTGGATCAGTTCGGGTTTAGCGAAACCACCAATCTCTTTGCCGACCAGGGCCAGCAGTTCTGTCTTCAGTTCGTCGCTGAGGTCGATGCCGTTCATGGGCGTGACGAAGGCATAAATGCCCTGGCCCTTTAGGTCATGCGGATAGCCGACCACTGCCGCTTCGGCGACGGCATCGTGCAGCACCAGGGCACTTTCCACCTCGGCGGTGCCGATGCGGTGGCCGGAGACGTTGATCACGTCATCCACTCGGCCAGTGATCCAGTAGTAACCGTCTTCGTCACGGCGCGCGCCGTCGCCACTGAAGTAGTAACCGGGGTAGGGCTTCAGATACGTGTCGATCATGCGCTGATGGTCGCCATAGACGCTGCGGATCTGGCTGGGCCAGCTTTCTTTGATCGCCAGTACACCTGAGCCTGGGCCGTCGATTTCTTTGCCCTGTTCATCCAGCAACACCGGTTGTACGCCAAAGAAGGGGCGGGTGGCGGAGCCGGGTTTGAGGTCGGTGGCACCGGGCAGCGGGGTGATCAGAATGGCGCCGGTTTCGGTCTGCCACCAAGTGTCGACGATCGGGCAGCGGCGCTCGCCGACCACGTTGTAATACCACTCCCAGGCTTCCGGGTTGATCGGTTCGCCGACCGAGCCGAGTAGGCGCAGGCTTGAGCGGTCAGTTTTTCGCACCGGACCTTCGCCTTCACGCATCAGTGCGCGCAGGGCGGTGGGCGCGGTGTAGAAGATATTTACCTGATGCTTATCGATGACCTGCCAAAAGCGCGAAGCATCCGGGTAGTTCGGTACACCTTCGAAGATCAGGCTGGTGGCGCCATTGGCCAGCGGCCCGTAAACGATATAGCTGTGACCGGTGACCCAGCCGACATCGGCGGTGCACCAGTAAACGTCGCCTTCGTGGTAGTCGAATACGTACTTGTGGGTCATCGCGGCCATCAGCAGGTAGCCGCCGGTGCTGTGCAACACCCCCTTGGGTTTACCGGTGGAGCCGGAGGTGTAGAGAATAAACAGCGGGTCTTCGGCGTCCATCGGCTCGGGTGGGCAGTCGTCAGAAACGTTACGCAGCGCCTCGTGGTACCAGATGTCGCGACCTTCAACCCAGTCGATGTCGCCCTGAGTGCGCTCAACCACCACCACGGTGCTGACTTTCGGGCAGCTCTGCAGGGCTTTGTCGACGTTGGCCTTGAGCGCCACGTACTTGCCACCGCGCACGCCTTCATCAGCGGTAATGACCGCATGGCAGTCTGAGTCAAGAATACGGTCGCGCAGCGCATCCGGTGAGAAGCCGCCGAACACCACCGAATGCACCGCGCCAATCCGCGTGCAGGCGAGCATGGCGTAGGTGGCTTCGGGGATCATCGGCATGTAGATGCACACCCGGTCACCCTTTTTTACGCCACGGCTTTTCAGAACATTGGCCAGACGGCTGACGTTGTGGTGCAGCTTTTTGTAGGTGATATGTGCCGACTCGCTGGGGTTATCACCTTCCCAGATCAGCGCGATTTGCTCGCCGCGCGTGGCCAGGTGGCGGTCGATGCAGTTGTAGCTGACGTTTAGCTGGCCGCCCTTGAACCAGGAACCCTGGCCGCTGAGCAGGTCACCCTGCTGCACGCTGTCCCAGGGTTTGGACCAGTCGAGAAACTGTTTGGCCTGCTCGGCCCAGAACGTATCAGGCTGCTCGACCGATTGTTGGTAGAGGCGTAGGTAGTTGTCGTTGTCGATATGCGCGCGCTGGCGCACCGAGTCGGCAACCGGGTGACGGGTAATTTCGTACATGGCGGGTCCTTGTTGTTGTGTGTCCGCGATCACAACAAGGGTGCACCCAGTGGAGGCTGGGTTCAAGTGCTGGCCCGGTGCAGCCATGCCGGGCCTTGCGCGATGGGCTGATCAGCCGCGATGGCGCTCGCGGAAGTGCTGAATCAGGCCTTGGGTCGAGGCATCACTGGCCGGCGTATCGAGTTGCCCGGTCAGGCGCTGGTACACGCCCTGGCCGAGCTCCTTGCCCAGCTCAACACCCCATTGGTCAAAGGCGTTGATGCCCCAGATCGCGCTTTGCACAAAGACCTTGTGCTCATACAGCGCGACCAGCGCACCGAGGCCGAACGGATCGATCCGGTTGAGCGCGAGAATATTGCTTGGGCGGTTACCGGGAACCATCTTGTGCGGCGCAAGGCGTTGCACTTCAGCTTCGTCGAGGCCTTTGGCGCGCAATTCGGCTTCGGCTTCGGCTTGGGTTTTACCATGCATCAGCGCTTGGCTTTGCGACAGGCAGTTGGCAAACAGCCACTGGTGATGGTCGGCCAGCGGGCTGAAACTGTTGACCGGGACGATAAAGTCCGCCGGGATCAGCTCAGTGCCTTGGTGCAGTAACTGGTGGTAGGCATGCTGGCCGTTACAGCCGACGCCGCCCCAGATCACCGGCCCGGTGCTGAAGTCCACCGGGCTGCCGTCTTGGCGCACGGATTTGCCGTTGGACTCCATGTCCAACTGCTGCAAGTGCTTGGTGAAGTTACGCAAATAATGATCGTAGGGCAGGATCGCCTGGCTTTTCGCCCCCCAAAAATTGCCATACCAGATGCCCAGCAGGGCCATCAGTACTGGCATGTTTTCAGCCAGCGGCGCCTGGGTAAAGTGCTGGTCCATGGCATAGGCGCCGGCTAGCAGTTCCTTGAAATTGGAGATGCCGATGGCCAGCGCGATGGGCAGGCCGATGGCCGACCACAGCGAATAACGACCGCCGACCCAGTCCCACATCGGGAAGATGTTTTCCGCCTTGATGCCGAACTCGATGGCCGCTGTCTGGTTGCTGGTCACCGCAATAAAGTGCTTGTGCAACTCTGCTTCCGGGCCGCCCAGGGCGAGGTACCAGTCGCGCGCCGCCAGGGCGTTCTTCAGGGTTTCCAGGGTACTGAAGGATTTTGACGAGACGATAAACAGGGTGGTTTCGGGGTCTAGGCGCGCAGTTAGTTCACGGAACTCGCTGCCGTCGATATTGGCCAGGTAATGGCAGCGCACGCCACGCTGGGTAAAAGGCCGCAGCGCTTCGGAAACCAGCTGCGGGCCGAGGAACGAACCGCCGATACCGATATTCACCACTTCGGTGATCGGTTTGTCGCTGTAGCCGCGCCACAGGCCGCTGTGCACGCGGCTGACCAACTCGGTCATCTGATGCAGCACGCGGTGCACCTGTGGAATCAGGTCGACGCCATTCAGTTTGACGCTGCGACCAATTGGGCTGCGCAGGGCGGTATGCAGAGCTGCACGACCTTCCGAGGCGTTGACTAGATCACCGCTGAACAGTGCCTGGATGGACTCGCCTAGCTGGCTTTGCTCGGCCAGTTGCACCAGCAGCCCTAGGGTCTTTTCGTCGATCAGGTTCTTTGAGTAGTCCAGCATTAAGCCGCAACTGCTCAGGGAGAAACGCTTAAAGCGCTCCGGGTCACTGGCAAAGGCCTCGCGCATGCTGAAGTCGTTCATCTGCTCGCGATGCTCGCGCAGCGCCTGCCAGGCGGGCAGGGAGGTGACGTCATGCGGCTGTTGGTAATAGGCCATGGGTGCGTGTTCCTTGTGCTGGGTGCGGCGAATTATGCAAAAAAGCCCGGAGTGATCCGGGCCTTGAGTGTAACTGGCAGGTATGCGAGCAGGTAACCGGCTAATCAAGCAGGCATATCGAGGTCGAACGCCAGGTTGTCAATGAGTCGGGTGTTGCCAATAGAGGCGGCCAACAGAATCACCAGCTGACGATCAGCGGCCGTGGCCGGGCGCAGGCTGTTCGATTCGCGCACTTCGAGGTAATCCGAGCGGAAACCAGCGGCGCTGTGTTGCGCCTGTGCTGTGTTGATCAGTTTGGCGTAATCACGCTCGCCGGTCTTAATCGCCGCCGCCATTTCCTGCAGGCTACGGTACAGCACCGGCGCCACTTCGCGTTGCTCGGCACTCAGGTAACCGTTACGCGAAGACAGCGCCAGACCGTCTTCGGCGCGTACGGTCGGTTCACCGATGATCTGGATAGGCATATTCAGGTCACGCACCAGGGTGCGGATTACCGCCAGTTGCTGGAAGTCCTTCTGGCCGAAAATGGCCAAGTCCGGTTGCACCATGTTGAACAGCTTGCTCACTACAGTCGCAACGCCTTCGAAGTGCCCCGGCCGGCTGGCGCCGCACAGGCCTTCGGAGACCCCCGTCACGCTGACGCGGGTCTGGCTGTCGGTCCCTTGTGGGTACATTTCCGCGACATCCGGGGTGAACAGCAGGTGGCAACCCGCTGCGACCAGTCTTTCCTGATCGGCAAGCAGGGTGCGTGGGTAGCTCTCGAGGTCCTCGTTGGGACCGAACTGCAATGGGTTGACGAAAATGCTGGCAACCACGAAGTCCGCCCGTTGCGCCGCTTTTTCCACCAGCGCGGCATGGCCGGCATGCAGGTTGCCCATGGTCGGCACGAAGGCGATTTGTTTACCTTCGGCACGGGCTTGGGCGACAGCGGCGCGCAACTCGCGCACGCTTTTAACTGTGTTCATGCAGAAAATCCGTGCTCGGCTGCTGGGAAGCTCTGGTCTTTGACCGCTTTGACGTAGGCGCTGATGGCGTGCTGGATGCTGCTTTGACCGGCCATAAAGTTCTTCACAAACTTGGGAGTGCGGCCGCTCAGGGACAAGCCAAGCATGTCGTGGAGCACCAGTACCTGGCCGTCGGTGGCGCTGCCGGCACCAATGCCGATAACCGGGATTTTTACCGCCTGGCTGATTTCCGCAGCGAGCTCACTGGGCACGCACTCAAGCAGGAGCATGGCCGCGCCGGCCTGTTCTAGGGCCATGGCATCGGCGCGCATCTGCCGTGCCGAGGCTTCTTGGCGCCCTTGCACCTTGTAGCCACCGAGGATGTTCACCGCTTGTGGCGTTAACCCTAGGTGCGCGCACACCGGTACGCCGCGCTCGGCCAGTTGGCGAATCGGCTCAGCCAGCCAGGCCGCACCTTCTAGCTTGACCATGTGTGCGCCGGCCTGCATCAGTACGGCGCAATTATTCATGGTTTGCTCAAGCGTGGCATAGGCCATAAATGGTAGGTCGGCGAGGATCAGCGCGCCCTGGTTGCCGCGTTTAACGCAGGTGGTGTGGTACGCCATATCGGCCACGGTGACGGGCAGTGTGCTGTCATGGCCTTGTAAGACCATG
Source organism: Pseudomonas guineae (assembly GCF_900113745.1). Lineage (GTDB taxonomy): Bacteria > Pseudomonadota > Gammaproteobacteria > Pseudomonadales > Pseudomonadaceae > Aquipseudomonas > Aquipseudomonas guineae. Next base: position 390,741 of record NZ_FOQL01000004.1, read on the forward strand.
CCGAGGGAATCACCTACCAGCAGCACATCGACACCGGCCTGGCATGCCGTGTGGGCGAACGTGGCGTCATAGCAGGTCAGCATGGCGATTTTCTCGCCGCTCTGCTTGAGGCTTTGCAGGGTAGTCAGGGTTACATCAGGCATGAAAACTGTCCTCACTCAGGCGTTCAGTCAGCAGTTGTGCTGCTTCAAGTTGGCCTGCATTGGCCGCAAATCGCACCGGTGCGGGGCAACGGGACGCCTATAGTCCTGATGGGAAGACTCGAAGTCAATTGCAGGTGTTACCGGTTTGTTACTGGCGTTACCGCCAATGCACCTAGCTGTTGTTCGGGCTGACGCTTTGGCAGTGGCATGACGCATTGATCAAGGTGTGCGTCGGGCTCAGTTTTGCCGGAGCTCGTTCAGTCGCTCCAGTCCCGTGAAGGTACAAGCACTGAGGAGCTCTGCCAGTGCGCGACCATCGGGCAGGTGCAGTTCTGGGGCGATCTCGGCCAAGGGGTAGAGGACAAAAGCGCGGGCATGCATGTGGTAGTGCGGCACGGTCAAGCGTGGCTCATCCAGTTGGTGTTTGCCGAACAGCAGGATGTCCAGGTCGAGAGTGCGTGGGCCCCAGCGTTCGGCCTTGCGCGTGCGGCCCTGCTCTAATTCGATAGCTTGTAGCGCATCGAGCAACGCCAGCGGGCTGAGGTCGGTGTCCAGCGCTGCTACAGCATTGACGTAACGCGGCTGGTCCGCCGGCCCTAGAGGGTCGCTGGCGTAGAGCGATGATTGAGCAACTAGATGGGTGTGCGGCAGCGCGGCTAGGGCGACCAGGGCGCTGCGCAGTTGCGTGTGCGGAGTCGCCAGGTTACTGCCCAGGCCGATATACACGCGCTCCATCATTCACCCGCAGCGGAGTTGCTGCCGTCACCTGCTGGGCCGCGCTTGCGCTTATTGTTGCTGCGCTTACGTTTGCGTGGTGCACCGGCTGCATCGTCTTTGTTGCTGAGGTCGCGGATCATGTTGCGCCGTTCGCTGTCACTGAGTTCCTGATAGCGCGTCCACCAATCGCCGAGGCCGCCGGTCTGTTCGCCAGCGCTTTCACGCAGCAGAAGGAAGTCATAGCCAGCACGGAAGCGTGGATTTTCCAGCAGGGTGTCAGCGCGCTTGCCGCTACGGCGTGGCAAGCGCTCTTGCATGTCCCAGATTTCGCGGATTGGCATGGTGAAACGCTTGGGTACGGCTATACGCAGGCACTGTTCACTGATCAGTTCGTGAGCGGCTTCTTGCATTGCCGGGATTGGCGGCATGCCGCGATCCTGAAGCTTGATCACGCGGGCCGGTAAGGCTGGCCAGAGTAGCGCGGCGAGAAGGAAGGCTGGTGTGACGGACTTGCCTTGCTGAATGCGCTGGTCGGTGCTGTCCAGCGCATTACGGATCAGTTGGTCGGTATAGTCCGGGTTGAGTTTTAGCGCCTCAGCACTGGCCGGGAACAGCTGGCCGAACAGGCCATAGTCGACCAGCAACTCATAGGTGTAGACCGCATAACCGGCGAGGAACAGTTTGAGCACTTCATCGAACAGGCGCGCGGCGGGGATTCCGCCAAGCAGCGGCGCCAGTTTGTAGATCGGTGCGGCGCTGTGTTTCTCGATGTCGAAGTCCAGCTTGGCAGCGAAACGCACCGCACGCAGCATGCGTACCGGATCTTCCTGGTAGCGCTGAGTCGGGTCGCCAATCAGGCGGATCAGATGATTGCGGATGTCGTGTACGCCATTGGCGTAATCGAGAATGCGCTCGGTGACGGGGTCGTAGTACAGCGCATTGATGGTGAAGTCGCGACGCTGGGCATCGTCTTCCAGGCTGCCGTAGACGTTGTCACGCAGAATCCGCCCACTCTCGTTGCGTGAGGACAGGTTGCTGTTCTCTTCCTCATCGCCTTCGGGGTGATTAGCACGGAAGGTTGCCGTCTCGATGATCTCGCGGCCGAAATGCACATGAACCAATTTGAAACGACGACCGATTACCCGGGCATTGCGGAATTCGGCACGCACTTGCTCCGGTGTGGCGCTGGTGGCCACGTCGAAATCCTTGGGTTCGATATCCAGCAGCAGATCACGAACGCAGCCGCCGACCAGATAGGCTTGGTAACCGGCTTGCTGCAGGCGCTCAACTACGCTTATGGCGTAGCGGCTGATTTCGCCGCGCTCGATCGGGTGTTGGCTACTGCCCAGCACTTCGGGCGTGCTGTGCGAGTGTTTGCCACGGAGGGTAGGGGTGCGAAAGGACTTGAACAGCTTTTTCAGCATGGGAGGCACTGTTTGACGAAATGACTGGCCAGAGTATATGCCGGCCGCAGGAATGGCGCGGATTTTAGCATTGAGTTGGGGTTTGGTGCAGGAAACGACGGGAGACTGTTGCAGGCGGGGATGTTGAAGCTACTGGGGGAGCCGAAGCTCCCCCCCAAATTGGTGCGTGCTCTTTTTTTATTATTATGGCGGGCTTGTTGTTTTTGTTGATTTACCCGTTCCATCCAGTCAGTGACTTTTGGAAACTTTCCCAAGTTGGGAATTAAGAGCAAACGTATTACTTTGGATACTGATGCTGCCATGATCACACAGTGACCTAACCAGTTCTGGCACTGCCTTGGTGCAGTTTTATTGTTCTCGGCCTGGTTTTGGGGCGAACCCCAAAGGCAATTCCTTTCCAAAAGAATCAGTTAGCTGCGCCTCTGCGTTGTTGTTTTTATTATGCTGGAGTCGGTACGTCTTATTTTTATTAGGTTTGAGCGTGCTTGTTATTGTTCTTGTGCCTGTAACAAAGCAGAACCCGTGCCAGTTTCTACAATCCCTTTAAATTCAATGGGTTGAGCGTTATAGCGGGTGGCCGGGTGGCATAAAAAAGCCGGGCTCTCGTTACCATAAGACCCGGCTTTGTTACTAAGTGTTGAAGTGGTAACAGATTGTGGAACCTCTTGTGCGCCTATCTGTCACCTCGGCGCAGGCGCTCTAGCCTACGGTAGCACCTGACGATTTGCGACGTGGAATGCCCAGGCGCTGGCGGCGCTCCCATAGGCATTTGCGGCTGATGCCGAGCTTGCGTGCCAGTTCGGTCTCGGTCATGTGGTCTTGGTGCTCCAGTACGAAGTGCTGGAAATAATCTTCCAGCGACAAATCTTCAGTTGGCTCACTGGGTTCATGTCCCGGGCCGTTTTGACTGGACAGGCCGATGAAGTCGTTCTCAAGGTCATCGAGTTCGATATCGATGCCCAGTAGCTCTGCAGAAATACTGTTGCCTTCGCAGAGAATCACCGCGCGTTCAATGGCGTTCTCTAGCTCGCGCACGTTGCCCGGCCAGGGGTAGTGACGAATGGCCTGCTCGGCGTCCGCTGCAAAGCTCAGGTCGAGGCGACCCTGGCGTGTGCACTGACGAATCAGGAAGGCGCTGGCGATCTCGCTCACGTCAGCCCCACGCTCGCGCAGGGGGGGGAGTTTCAGGGCGATTACGTGCAGGCGGTAATACAGGTCTTCGCGGAACTGACCGATCTTCGACAGGGTTTTTAGGTCGCGATGGGTCGCCGCGATCAAGCGCACATCGACCTTTTGCGACTGCACCGAGCCGACGCGGCGAATCTCGCCTTCCTGCAGCACACGCAGCAAGCGTGCCTGAGCCTCTAAAGGCAGCTCACCGATTTCATCGAGGAACAAGGTGCCGCCATCAGCGGCTTCCACCAGGCCCGCACGGCCGGCGCTGGCGCCGGTGAATGCGCCTTTCTCATGGCCGAACAACTCGGACTCAATCAACGATTCCGGGATGGCCGCGCAGTTCACTGAAATCAGCGGCGCCTTGGCGCGGCGCGAGAGGTTGTGCAGGGCGCGGGCTACCAGTTCTTTACCGGTGCCGGACTCGCCCTGGATCAGTACATTGGAGTCAGTGGGCGCGACCTTGCGGATCTTGCTGTACATCTCTTGCATCGGGGCGCAAGAGCCGATGATGCCGATCTCGCCGTTGCTGTTGTCCACCACCTTGTCGGCGCCAGCTTTGCTGTTGGTAGCAGCAGGCGCAGGGGCAGTTTTGGTCTGCTGGACGTCACGCAGAATACGCGCTACAGCTTGGAGCATTTCGTCGTGATCGAAGGGTTTGGCGATGTAGTCCACCGCGCCCATCTTCATCGAGTCGACGGCCGAACGCAGGCTGGCATAGCTGGTCATGATCAGCACAGGTGTGCCCTGGCCAAGCTTGATCATCTCAGTGCCGGGGGCGCCAGGTAGGCGCAGGTCACTGACGATCAGGTCGAAGCTGGGGATGCTGAAGCGTTCCTGCGCTTCTTGTACCGAGCCGGCTTCGCTGACTTCGTACTGGTTGCGCTCCAGTAGGCGGCGCAGGGCAGAGCGGATAATAGTTTCGTCTTCGACGATCAAAATATGAGGCATTAATTTGGTCTCTCGACGGTCTCGAGGCATGCCGCTGGGCTAAGGGCCTGGCAGGCATGCTCTCAGTTAGCTGGTTTAAGTCGCTAGGGACGTCGCCTCGACATGCCTCGGCAGGCTGACCCGGATGCGGGTGCCGCGTTGAAGCTCGGGGTCGGCCGGGCTGTCGATTGTTATCTGTCCATAATGCTCTTCCACGATCGAATAGACCAGCGCGAGGCCGAGGCCGGTGCCCTTGCCCACTTCTTTGGTGGTGAAAAAGGGCTCGAACAAACGGTCGATGATCGCTTTGGGGATACCGGTACCTTCGTCTTCGACGATCAGATCGACGGTGTGTTCGAACGCTTCACTCTTGATCCGGATCGCGCTGCTGGGCGGCGAGGCGTCACGCGCGTTGGACAGCAGGTTGATCAGCACTTGGGCGAGACGCTGCGGATCGCCGATCACCCAGTGGTCGGAATCGCAGAGGTTGAAGAACTGCACGTCGACGCTTTGCCGATTGAGCGCTAGCAGGGCAATGGCGTCCTGGGCGACCTGGGCCAGGCAAACCGGCTCTTCGCTGTTCTGGTGGCTGCCGGAATGGGCAAAGCTCATCAGCGACTGGACGATGCGTGACACGCGCTTGGTTTGTTCGATGATTTGCGCGCTGATCTCGGTCAGCTCGCTGTCACCTTCACGCTCTTCGCGCAGGTTCTGCGCCAGGCAAGCGATGCCAGTAATCGGGTTACCGATCTCGTGGGCCACCCCGGCGGCCAGGCGACCGATGGACGCCAGGCGTTCGGAGTGCACCAGTTTGTCTTCGAGCATCTGGGTTTCGGTGAGGTCTTCAACCAGCAGCACCAGGCCGCTGTTACCGGGTGCCAAAGGTTCGTCGATAGCGGCCTTGTGCAGGTTAAGCCAGCGGGTTTGGCCGTCGAGAGCCAGGCTCTGTTTATGCAGGTGCTCGTCGGGCAGCTCGATAAAGTTCTGCAGCAGACCGCGCCACGGTTCACCCAAGGCGCTGAGGCGTGAGCCGACCACGCGCTGGGCGGGGATTTCGGTGAGCTCTTCCATGGCTTTGTTCCACATTAGGATCTCCTGATCCTTGGCCAGCGAGCAGACGCCCATGGGCAGTTCCTGAAGGGTCTGGCGGTGGTAGCGGCGCAGGGTGTCGAGTTCGGCGGCCAGACCGGTGAGGCGTGAGTGGTAGTCCTCTAGGCGGTTCTCGATAAAGTGGATGTCTTCGCTGACGTAGGTTTCGCTGCCGGCTTTATACGGCAGGAACGTTTCGACTATGTCCTGGGCCACGCTGGGGCCCATCAGCCCGGACAGATTGGCCTCGATACGGTCACGCAGGCGGCGCAGGGCATAGGGGCGCGCCTCATCGAACGGCAGATGCAGGTCGCGTAGCGCCTGTTCGACCTCATGCTGGGCGGTTTTTGCGCCCAAGGGTTTGGCCAGTTGTGCGGCAAATTCCTGCGGCGAATTGGCCAGCAGTTCACGCCGTTGCGGGCGACGCACGTTGTCCACGGCGCAGGCTTCAGCGGCGCTCTTCTCTTCCTGGCTGGCTTCGGTGAACAGCGACACCAAGGTGAACACCAGCACGTTAGCGGCCAGCGAAGCGATCGCGGCCATGTGCCAGCTGCTGTCATCCAGTACATAAATGACGTTGAACCAGGGCAGGTAAAGCCCCTGTAGGTTGCCGAGCATCGGCAACAGCATGCTCACCACCCATACGCCGACACCGGCCAGCAAACCCGCAATAAAGCCTTTGCGATTAGCCGTCGGCCAGTACAGCACCGAGAGCACGCCGGGAAGGAACTGCAAGGTGGCGACGAAGGCAACGATGCCGAGGTTGGCCAGGTCCTGCTCGGCCCCGAGTAATAGGTAGAAGCCGTAACCCGCCATGATCACCAGCAGGATCAGCGCACGGCGCGTCCACTTCAGCCAACGGTAAATATTGCCCTCAGCTGGCGGTTGATACAGCGGTAACACCACATGGTTAAGCACCATGCCGGACAGCGCCAAGGTGGTGACGATAATCAGCCCGCTGGAGGCTGACAGTCCCCCGACATAGGCAATCAAGGCCAGGGTTTGGCTGTTAACGGCAATGCCCACGCCGAGGGTGAAGTATTCCGGGTTGGTGGTGGCGCCCAGCTTCAGCCCAGCCCAGAGGATCAGCGGAACGGCCAGGCTCATCAGCAACAGGAACAGCGGCAGGCCCCAGCTGGCGCTGACCATGGCGCGCGGGTTGAGGTTCTCGGTAAAGGTCATGTGGTACATGTGTGGCATGACGATGGCCGAGGCGAAGAACACCAGCAAAAGCGTACGCCAGGGGCCTTCTTGCAAGGGGGTATGCAGGTTGGACAGCGAGGCTTGATTTTGTACCAGCCAGGATTGCAGGTCCTGCGGGCCATCGAACACGCCGTACAAGGCATACAGGCCGATGATGCTGATCGCCACCAGCTTGACCACCGACTCGAAGGCAATGGCGAACACCAGGCCTTCGTGCTTCTCACGGGTGGCGATATGGCGGGCGCCAAACAGGATGGTGAAGAGGATGATCAGCCCGCAATAGGCCAGGGCCACGCGTTCTTGTACCGGCTCGCGGGTGAGAATGCCGATCGAGTCCGCCACCGCCTGAATCTGCAGCGCCAATAACGGCAGTACGCCGATCAGCATAAATACGGTGGTGAGGGCGCCGGCCCAGGTGCTGCGAAAGCGGAAGGCGAATAGGTCGGCCAGGGAAGACAGCTGGTAGGTGCGGGTTATCTTCAGAATCGGGTAAAGCAGCACCGGTGCCAGTAGAAACGCCCCGGACACGCCCAAGTAACTGGCCAGAAAGCCATAACCATATTGGTAGGCCAGACCTACCGTGCCATAGAAGGCCCAGGCGCTGGCGTATACGCCGAGTGACAGGGTGTAGGTCAGCGGGTGACGGATTATCCAGCGTGGTATCAGGCCGTGCTCACTGATCCAGGCGACGCCGAACAGGATAAGAAGGTAAGCCGCACTGATCAGGATCAGCTGGCTCAGGCTAAAGCTTGTCAGCATCAGGTCGGCTCGGCGAATAGAAGAAGGTCATGTAGGTGCAGCGGTTCAGAGTTCATCGGCATCTTGCTGGCTCTGCAGGATAAAGGTGACGACGATCAGAATCAGCCACAGCAGGTAGGGGCGGTACCAGGCCCCATTGGGGTCGATCCACCAGTCCATGATGGCGGGGGAAAACAGATAGATCCCCACTACCAGGATCAGCACCAGTCGATAGATATACATGCCGCATCTCTTCGCTTAATTGCCGGCGATGGTAACGGATGCGTGACGCTCTGCGTAGGTCGGCGCGTGGCCGGATGGCGCTAAGACTGCAGACGTGGAGCTTGGTTTTTTTATTGGTTGGTACTATCGTTCCACTTTCATAAGAAGAATACTGGAGATTGCCATGCGCCTTGCCCCGCTTTCCTTGCTTGCCTTGTCCGTGCTGCTCGCCGCCTGTGGCGAAGAGCCTGCCTCGGTGGCCAATCTGGATTTCCAGAAAGATCTACAAACCCAGCTGATCAAAGCCAAGCCAGGCAGCGTGATTGAGATTCCTGCTGGCACCTACCAGCTCGACCGCAGCCTGAGCCTGAAAGTCAGCGGTGTGACCATCAGGGGCGCAGGCATGGACGAGACCATCCTCAGCTTTAAGGGGCAGAAGTCGGGCGCCGAAGGCCTGCTGGTAGATGCCTCGGACTTCACCATTGAAGACATCGCCTTCGAAGACACTAAGGGTGATTCGCTGAAAGTGGTGGGCGGCAAGAACATCATCATTCGCCGCGTGCGCACCGAATGGACCAACGGCCCGGCCAGCGAAAACGGCGCGTACGGCATCTACCCGGTACAGACTGAAAACACCTTGATCGACGGCGTGGTGGCCATCGGCGCGTCGGACGCCGGTATTTATGTCGGCCAGTCGCGCAACGTGGTGGTGCGCAATAGCCGCGCCGAGCGCAACGTCGCCGGTATCGAGATCGAGAACACCATCGGTGCCGACGTGTATGACAACGTCGCTACGGGTAACACCGGTGGCGTTCTGGTGTTCAACATGCCCAACCTGCCGCAAGCCGGTCGGGTAACGCGGGTATTTCGCAACAGGATCGAAGGCAACAACCACCCGAACTTCGGCCACAAAGGCACGCCGGTGGCCAGCGTGCCGGCCGGTTCCGGTGTGGTGATCAACTCCAACGATGAGGTCGAGGTGTTCGACAACGACATCGGCGAGCACAAGACCGCCAACGTGATCATCAGCAGCTACTTCAGCACCGGGTATACCGACCTCTCCACCGCCGAGAACTTTGACCCTTACCCCGAAGGTATCCATATCCACGGCAACCGTTTTGGCCCGGCGGGCGACAGCCCGGATCACTTAGAGCTGAAAGCGCTGAAAATCAGCCAATTCGGCTTAAATGGTCGCCTGCCGGATATTCTCTGGGACGGTTACGTCAACCTCGACATCTTGGTGGACGGCAAGCTACCGGCTGACCGGGCGATTTGTATCAACAACGGCTCGGCCGCGATGATCAACGTCGATGCGCCGAACAACTACCAGAACATCAGCACCGAGATGGCTGATTACCGTTGCAGTTTGCCGCCGCTGCCGGCAGTTAAATTGGCCTCGGCCGAAGCCGGTCAGGGGGCCTGATGCGCAGGTTGCTTCTAGGTGTGCTGCTGCTCCTCGCCGGCTGTGAACAGCCGCCGGCGCCGCTGTATATGCCGGACGGCGACAACTACCCGGAAAAGCTCAGTGAATGGGGCATGCTGCAGCGCGCCGATGGCTTTATCGCGCTGATTACCGAAGCGCTGCCCTATGATCTGAACACGCCGCTGTTCACCGATTACGCACACAAGCTGCGCAGTGTCTGGATGCCGGTAGGTGCGTCGGCACACTACGGCGAGGCGCATTTCGACTACCCGCTCGGGACTGTATTGAGCAAGACCTTCTACTACCCCAAGGATGCACAAGGTCGTTTGCTGCTCAATGAGCAGGACGACCGCGACCCGCAACGCGGCCTGGAGTTGGCACGGGTGCAGCTGATTGAGACGCGCATCCTACTCAAGCAACAGCATGGCTGGGTGGCGCTGCCCTATGTGTGGGATGAGCAGCAGCTGGAGGCATCTCTCGAATGGGCCGGTGCCAGCCGCGATGTCCGCCTGTTGGATGCCCAGGGTCAAACTCAGCCCGTTACCTATCAGGTACCGGACGCTAACCAATGTGCCGGCTGCCATGAGGAGCGCGCGGGGCAGGGCCTTAACCCGTTGGGGCCGAAAGCACGGCATCTAAATAAAGATTTCACCTACGCCGAGGGCGCGCACAATCAGTTGCAGCACTGGCAGCAGCAGGGACGTCTGCAAGGGTTGCCGGCGGACTTGCAGGGCGTGCCGCACAACGCCCTGTGGCCGGCCCCGCGCCCTACTGAAAGCCTGGAGCAGCAGGCGCGCAGTTACCTGGATGCTAATTGCAGCCACTGCCATAACCCCACCGGACCGGGGCGTACCTCGGGCTTGCTGCTTGATCCGGCTACGACCATCGGCATTCGTTATGGCCTGTGCAAGCAGCCGGTGGCCGCCGGTAAGGGTTCCGGTGACCGGCGCGTGGATATTCACCCAGGACAACCAGACAAATCGGTGCTGATGTTTCGGGTTGAAAGTGCTGACCCCAGTGTGATGATGCCGGAGCTCGGCCGCTCCATCGTGCATACCGAGGGTGTCGAGGTGCTGCACCGCTGGATCACCAGCCTGGCGGGGGATTGTTGAGTCCCCCGTTACGTGGTCTGCGTGACGACTGCCGATTTAGGCAGCGGGTTTTGCCGATTTCATCGTTTTCCATAGGCGCGTTGCCAGGTTCACCAGTAGCAGCACGACAGCCCCAGCAATGATTCCGATGCCGGCATTGAGTAGGGTGGGTAGCAGGGCCGCCAGCAGGCCGCTGCTGGCGGTAACACTCAGCGCCAACTGATCGATCCACACCTGCGCGGCATGGATGCCGTGGGTGAGGATGCCACCACCGACCATAAACATCGCCGCGGTACCGAGAACCGACAGGCTCTTCATCAGGTACGGCGCGGTAAACAGCAGGCCACGACCGAAGCTACGTTGCAGGCGTGCGCCGCTGCGCTGGCTGAGAAACAGGCCGGCATCGTCCAGTTTGACGATGCCCGCTACCAGCCCATATACCCCGATCGTCATCAAAATGGCGATGCCGGAGAGCACCACGACCTGCTTGCCAAAGCTGGCCAGGGCCACAGTGCCGAGGGTGATGGCGATGATTTCTGCCGAGAGGATGAAGTCAGTGCGGATTGCACCTTTAACCTTGTCTTTTTCAAACGCCAGCATGTCGATCTCAGGGTCTGCCACGGCATGCCGCCGTTGCTCGTGCTGGACCTCGTCCTCGTGCTTACTGTGCAGAAATCTGTGCGCGAGTTTCTCGAAGCCTTCATAGCAGAGGAAGGCCCCGCCGAGCATCAGTAATGGCGTCACCGCCCAGGGTATAAATGCGCTAATCAGCAGGGCTGCGGGCACCAAAATCAGCTTGTTTTTGAACGAGCCCTTGGCTACTGCCCAAACTACCGGCAGCTCACGCTCGGCGCGCACGCCGCTAACCTGCTGGGCATTAAGTGCTAAGTCATCGCCGAGCACACCGGCGGTTTTCTTGGCTGCGACCTTGGTCATCAGCGCCACGTCGTCGAGAACGGCGGCGATATCATCGAGCAGGGCTAACAGGCTGGCACCGGCCATGGGAAATATTCCTTTCTGCGCTGTTTGGGGGGGAATCACCAGCGAGTCGTGCGGGTAATAGTGCGCAGATTTATACGTGACTCAGCCGGCGGCAGCCAGAGGCGGCCAACCTAGGTTTGCCGCAGTGCACGAAATCGCCCTGCAGATTAGTCGCGGCTGCTGCCACTGGCGCCACTGGCATAAGCGGCAAGCACGCTGCGTAACAGGTCATTAAGTGGCATGGGGTCTCTCCTTGATTGGGTCAGGCGAGGTTATGCCTGTGCGCGACGTTTGGGGTGTTGATTGTCTCGATGAGGCTCATAGGCGCAGGACACATTTAGCGTTATGCACAGTGCTGGAGTCGTGGGCGGTTAGTTGTGCACAAAGGCTGTGGGGCATTCTGTGGATAAGGTGGGTGTAGACACGTGAGAGCTTAGTCGTGCAGCTGTTAGCGGTTGTTGTGTGTTTTTTGATCAGTTTGTTGTTTGGCGTATAAACACCAGAACGGCCTGGTTATTGAGGGTGATATCGGGGGGTGGCGCTAAAGTTGTCCACGGCTACTGTGGGTAGAGTTGTTCATAACTCTGGTATGCCTGCCTGTAGGCCTTATTTGGCGTGGCTTTACAAAGGTTGTGTGTTTTTTGATCAGTGGGTTATTTATCGTATAAACAACAAGTTAGTCTGGTTATTCAGGTTGCGATAGGGTAGCGCTAAAGTTGTCCACGACTACTGTGGGTAGAGCTGTTGATAACTCCGGTATGCCTGCCTGAAGTCCATTGTTGGTATGGCTTTGCGTGTATTGGTCAATTTTCGATCAGCCTGTAGTCGCGGGCTAAAACGTCATTTGTAGCCGGTCGAGTCAAGCAATAATCAGTTTATTTCGAAGGTTTTCCCCAGGAGGTCGGTGCGCGGTGGATAACTTATCCCAAGTTACTGTGGAGCGATCTGTGGATAAGCTGCGCACGCTTGCATCGAGGCCACGGCAGGCGTGGCTTTAAGCGGTTAGGTTGTTTTTTGTACAGCGAGCTGAGTGGCGCGCCTGCTTTACCCCTGGAGGCTGATGTGTAGCAGGTTGTACACAGGTGCTTAATCTTTCAGGGCGCTGATTCGGGTCGAGCGGCCGAGCACCTGCAATGCACGGTCCGGGTAGTCGGTGATCAGTGCGTGGGCACCCAGGTCGAGCAGGCGGCGCATGTCCGGTTGTTCGTTGATGGTCCAGAGTTGCACGTTCAGTCCGCGTTGCGCGGCGGCCTTGAGCAGACTTGGGGTGGCAACGGGTATACCGTCGTGTGCTTCGGGAATCTGCAGCGCCTGGTAGGAAGGCGACAGCACGTTACCCAGCCCCACCCAGTTAAGTGCCACCAGCAGGCGCACCGAGCTAGGGCCTGCGGAAGTGGCCACGCCGGGGCAGCGTTCGCGGAACAACTGCAGGCTGCGGTCATAGAAGCTACCAACGATGACCCGGTCGCGTTGTTGATGCGCCTGTAGGGCATCACACAGCAGGACCTCCATGCCGACATCGGGCACCTTAATCTCGATTACCTTGGCCTGTTCGGGCAGGCTTACGAGCACCTCGGCAAAGCTGGGGATACGGACACCCTGGCCACGGTAGGGATAACTCTGACCGCCATCCGCGCTCCAGTTAAAGCCAGCATCCAGTGCCTGTAGCTGCGCCAGGTTGAGCGCAGCTACCGGGCCTTGGCCGTCTGTGGTGCGCTCCAAGGTGCGGTCGTGGATCACCACCAGCTCGCCATCACTGGACAGCTGTAGGTCCATCTCCAGCATGTCCACGCCCAGGGCGCTGGCACGCTGGAAGGCAAACAGGCTGTTCTCCGGCCACAAGCCCTTGCCGCCGCGGTGGGCGATGACCAGCGGCTGCTCGGCAAACGCATTGAGCACAATCGCCGGTTGCGCCGGTTTGCTGGTCAGTGCCAGCACGCCGAGGGCAATGGCAAGCAGCAGGAGCGGAGCAGATAGAAAACGGGCAACATGCAGCATGATAAAAGTCCAGGGTGGTCATATAGGCTGTGGTTATTACACCCCGACTATGACAAAGCCATGGCGGCTGAGCGAGAGGCGAAATACGCCAATCCAGGGCCTATCTAAGCCAGCCAGCAGTGGTTTATACCGCCCGGATGCACTCTGTGCAGGCCCGCCCGGATTTGATTTGGCCTATGTAGGCGGACATCAGGCAGGTCTGGCTGCGTTGCGCTCAACCGGTCAGCAACCAGGCACCGGTTACTGCCGAAGCCACGCCTAGTACCCGTACCACCGGTGCAGCCGCGTGCGGCAACAGGCGCACCAATGCGTAGCCACTGGCGTGCAAGGCGGCAGTGGCGATCACAAACCCGGCGGCGTAGCCCCAAGGGCTGGCTAGTGCTGGCAGTTCCAGGCCGTGGGCGACGCCATGGGTCAGGGCAAATACGGCGGTCAGGCCCATGGCACCCAGCACCGGCAGGCGAATGGCCACGGCCACCAGCAGGCCGAAGGCCAATACCGAGGCGGCGATACCGGTTTCCATCAGCGGCATCTGCAGGCCGTTAAAGCCGAGCAGCCCACCGATTAGCATCGTGCCCACAAAAGTCAGCGGCAGCGCCCAGCGCGCCGCGCCGGATTGCTGCGCGGCCCACAGGCCAACGGCGAGCATAGCCAGCAGGTGGTCGAGGCCGAACACCGGGTGAGCCAGGCCGGCCATAAGGCCTGAGTGGTCGTGGCCGGCATGGGCGAACGCCATGGTTGGGCTGAGGAACAGGACGATGGCGAATAGTGATTTGCGCAGGTTCATGGGGTGTCTCCTTGACTGAGTAAGGTTGTACTTTGAACCTGTTTTACGATCTCGCGAGCCATACAAGGCGCTACGTTAGTAACAGCCTCCGGCTGGTCAAAACGTCGAGGAAGCGGAGCTCACGTGTTGTAAATGAGCATTACTCGTTTTACTCGCCCCTTGCCCCTTGCCCCTCGGGTCGCGCTGAAGCGCGTTAGCCACAAGTGGCTTGCCGGGGCTGTTTTAACGCCGAATGGCCGACGCGCAGCAGATCGTAAACAGGTTGTTAGGCTGCGGTGAGCATGCCGTGCTGTTCAATAAAGGCAATGATCTGCTCCAGGCCTTGGCCGATCTTCTGGTTGCTGAACACAAACGGCTTGTCGCCGCGCATCTTCAGCGTGTCGCGCTCCATTACCTCAAGCGAGGCACCCACCAGTGGCGCCAGGTCGATCTTGTTGATCACCAGCAGGTCGGACTTGCAGATGCCCGGGCCGCCCTTGCGCGGCAGCTTGTCGCCGGCGGAGACGTCGATCACGTAGATGGTCAGGTCCGACAGTTCCGGGCTGAAGGTCGCCGAGAGGTTGTCGCCGCCGGACTCGACGATGATCAGGTCGAGGCCGGGGAAACGCCGGTTGAGTTGGTCAACGGCTTCCAGGTTGATCGAGGCGTCCTCACGGATGGCCGTGTGTGGGCAGCCGCCGGTTTCCACGCCAATGATCCGTTCCGGGGCCAGGGCCTCGTTGCGCACCAAAAACTGCGCGTCCTCCTGGGTGTAGATATCGTTGGTCACCACGGCCAGGTTGTAGCGTTCACGCAGGGCCAGGCACAGGGCCAGGGTCAGGGCGGTCTTGCCAGAGCCGACCGGGCCACCGATGCCGATACGCAGGGGTTGGCTGTTCATCTTTAAGTCTTCCTTATCATCAAGAACGGAATAAACGGCTGTATTGACGTTCGTGCGCCATGCTCGCCAGGGCCAGACCGAACGCGGCGCTGCCCCAATGTTGTGGTTCTAGTTCACTGGCTTGGCGCTGCGCCTGATCGAGTAACGGCATCAGCTGCGAGGTCAGACGCTGGGCGGCTTGTTGGCCCAACGGCAAGGTTTTCATCAGCACCGCCAGTTGGTTTTCCAACCAGCCCCACAGCCAGGCGCTCAGCGCATCGTCTGGTTCGATCTGCCAGGCGCGTGCGGCCAATGCCCAGCCGACGGCCAGGCCAGGTTCATCGAGTTCGGCAAACAGCTGCTGCGCCGGCGCGTCCAGCTCCGGCAGGCCGCTGAGAAGCTGCTGTAGGGAATAGCCCATCTGCCGGCTTTCCAGGCGTAATTCGCGGGTTTCGCGGCTGGCACGCTGTTGTTCGGCCAGGTTGCGCAGCTGGTTCCAATCCTCGTTAGCGGCTGCCTCGCAATGGGCGAGCAGTAACGGTGCTTCAAAACGGGCGAGATTGAGCAGTAGCTGATCGGCGATCCAGCGTTGGGCACTTTCTGCGTTATCGACCAAGCCCTGCTCGACCGCCATTTCCAGCCCTTGGGAATAGCTGTAGCCGCCAATCGGCAGTTGCGGGCTGGCTAACCTAAGCAGCTGCCAAGCGGGGTTCACTTACGCGCACCGAACTGATGCAAGCGCGGCGTATAGCTGAATTCGGCATCGCCGGCATGTGAGTGGTGATGGCCGCCGCCATAGGCACCTTGCTCGGGTTGGTAGGGTGCCTCGACGTTTTCCACTGTGGCACCAAGCTGTTCGAGCATGGCCTTGAGCACGTAATCATCTGGCAGGCGCAGCCAGCCATCGCCCAGCTGCAAGGCGACGTGGCGGTTACCTAGGTGGTAGGCGGCGCGCATCAGTTCAAACGGATTGGCGCAGGTCACGTGCAGCAACGGCTCGGCGCGGGCGATGACGCGCACGATGCGGCCATCCTCGGCGTGCAGGCATTCGCCGTCGTGCAGAGCGGGCTGGCCGCGTTCGAGGAACAGGCCGACATCCTCGCCAGTCAGGCTATAGCAGCGCAGGCGGCTTTTGCTGCGGGCCTCAAAGCTCAGTTCAAGTTCGGCATCCCAGCGTGGCTGGGCGGCAATACGGCGGTGGATCACCAACATGGGGCAGCTTCCGGCAGGTCAATGCCGGTTATAGAGCAAGTGCCTTGCCAATCCATGTGCGCCCAGGCGGATGTAGGGCTGACGCCGGTCGCGTGCAAGCTTTCTGTGCGTTGCTTGGGCTGATTTGGTGCGATGAAGGGGTGTGTGAGTTGTTTTGGTGCGTGTTAGTGAGTGGTCTGGCCCAGCCCTTGCCAGTGTTTGGCTCCGATAAAGATAAAGCGCAGCTGCTCAATCATTTTGAACTCGGGTGAGGCATGCATCGGCAGCGTGGGGGCGGGCGGGTCGATCAGCTCGGGCAGGGTGGCGAATACGGTTTTCACCACCAGGTCGGCAATTACGTTCTGCGCCGGGCCATCGAAATGCTGCAGTCTCGGCATGGTGGCGAGGTCGGCCACCAAATCCGCGCTAATACGTTCACGCAGTGCGCCTACAGCCTGGCGAACCAAAAGCGAGCCACCGTATTGCTCGCGGGCGAGAAACAGGAACTGCGAGCGGTTGGCCGTCACGGCGTCGAGGAAAATACGCACCGAGGCGTCGATCACCCCGCCGACTTCGAACTCGTGGTGGCGCACCTGGCGGATGGTTTCGCGGAAGGTTTCGCCCACTTCAGCCACCAGCGCCAGCCCTAGGGCATCCATGTCATCAAAGTGACGGTAGAAACCGGTTGGCACAATACCGGCACAACGCGCCACCTCGCGCAGGCTCAGGCTGCCGAAACCACGGCCGCTGTCCATCAGGCTGCGCGCCGCGTCCATCAGGGCGTGGCGGGTTTGCAGTTTTTGTTCGGCGCGCGGTTGGAGTGGTTTCAAACTGCCTGGCTCTGCATGGCTAAATCAGCGCCGCACTCTAACAAATGCCGGCCGTTTGCGTCGAACGGCCTCCGCTCGAGTCGATTTGGGTGCACGAGTGTTGACTGAATAAATAGCCCCTGACACTCTAGTGCACGAATGTTCACTGGAGTCCTTCTATGGCCCTTCTTCCTTTTGCCTGGGTGCGCGGTTTCGCACGCCTATTGCGTCCGCTGCGCGTGCTGGTAGCGCATGGCGGTTTGCGTGAAAGCGATGTTGATGCAGGGCTGGCGCTGCTGCACTCGGCGCTGCGGTTGAACCGGGTGTTTGCTCGAGTCACGCAGCGGCAATGGGTTGCCGACGACATGCTCGAACTGACTTTGCGCGCCAACGGTAACTGGCCGGGCGCGCAGCCAGGTCAGCATGTGCAGTTGTATCTTGAGCGTGGGGGTGTGCGTTTGAGCCGCAGCTATAGCCTGACCGCTGTGCAGGCGGACGGCAGCCTGCGCATCGCCATTAAGCAACAGCCCGGCGGCCGGGTGTCGCCCTACCTGCTGGAGCAGTTAGCAGTGGGCGATGTGCTGGAATTGGGGCCGGTGCAGGGCGAGTTGCGTTGGCCAGCTGCAGCCCAACCAGTGCTGCTATTGGCCGCTGGCAGTGGTATTACGCCGCTGTTGGGGCTATTGCGCGTTGCTTTAGCGCAAGGCTTTAGCGCCCCGGTCACCTTGCTGCATTACGTCCGTGAGCAGGGCCAGCGGGCTTTTGTCACTGAGCTGCAGGCTCTTCAGGCGCAGTACAGCAACCTGCAGGTGCGCTGGTCGCTGACCATGGGCAATGTTGAGCCCGGCGAGCTGAGCGGACGGTTCGTCATCGAGCATCTAGCTGCCGTTAGTGAGTTAGATCAACGCAGCGTGCTGGCCTGTGGCCCGGCGGGGTTTGTTGCCCAGGTGCAGCAGTGGTGGCAAGCCGCCGAGTTGCCCGGTGCGCTGCAGGTTGAAGCCTTCACGCCGCCAGCGCTCAGCCGCGACATCAGTGTGCGCCAGGTGCGTCTGGGTTTTACCCGCAGCCACCAGCAGGCGCTTGCCAATAACCAGCGCAGTTTACTCGAGCACGCGGAGGACCAGGGGTTGCAGCCGGCCCATGGCTGTCGCCAGGGTATCTGCTCCAGCTGCACCTGCACCTTGATCAGCGGCACGGTGCGCGATTTGCGCAGTGGCGCGTTATTCAGTGAATCGGGACAACCCATTCGCCTGTGTGTCAGCGCGGCGCATAGCGATATTGAAATTGATCTTTAAAGGAGATGCCCATGCGTAGTGATCGTGAGCTTTCTACGGATGAAATGAATGCGTTCGGCCATGAGTTGGATGCCTTGCGTCAGCGCACCCTGGCCGATCTGGGCGAGGTGGATGCGCGTTATATCCGCCGTATTCGCGCGGCGGTGCGCTTCTGTTGCTGGAGTGGGCGCGGCCTTCTGATGTTCGGCTGGTTTGCGCCGACCTGGTTGCTGGGCACGGCCTTGCTGGGGCTGGGCAAGATTCTCGAAAACATGGAACTGGGCCATAACGTCATGCACGGCCAGTACGACTGGATGAATGATCCTGAACTGGCCGGACGCAGCTATGAGTGGGATATCGCCGGCCCGGGTGATTTCTGGCGGCACACCCACAACCATGTGCACCACACCTGGACCAATGTGTTGGGCATGGATGATGACGTCGGTTATGGCGTGGTGCGGTTATTCCCCGAGCAGCGCTGGAAGCCGTTCTACCGCTGGCAACCGCTGTGGGTGACGATTCAGGCGCTGTTGTTCCAGTATTCTGTGGCGATCCAGCATTTGCGCTTGGACAAGGTCTTCAAAGGCAAACTGAGCAAGGAAGAGGTGCGCCCGCTGATCAAGCAGTTCAACACCAAAATCCTGCGTCAGTGGGGCAAGGATTACCTGTGCTTCCCGCTGCTGGCGCTGCTGTTTGGGGCCAACGCCCTGGCGGTGCTGGCCGGTAACATTGTCGCCAACCTGATCCGCAATTTGTGGACCTTCACAGTGATCTTTTGCGGGCATTTCACTGAGCAGGCGGCCGTATTCAGCAAGGAGTCGGTGGTCGGTGAGAGCCGTGGCCACTGGTACCTGCGCCAATTACGTGGTTCCAGCAATCTCAACGGTGGGCCGCTGTTTCATATCCTCACCGGCAACCTCAGCCACCAGATCGAGCACCACCTGTTCCCCGACTTGCCGGCGCGGCGCTATGCGGCGCTGGCCGTGGAGGTGCGCGAGATTGCCGAGCGTTACGGCCAGGTCTACAACAACGGCAGCTTGTGGCGGCAGTTCGCCACGGTGCTCAAGCGGATTTGGGTGTACCGCTGTCCGCCAGCTGAGGTCGTGTCTACGCAGGTTTAGGCCGACGGCCATATTGCTGCGAAATTGAGCGGCTACTACCGCTCAGTGTCTATGCGCTGGCTATTTGTAGCGTTGTTAGCGGATGCTCAGGGCTTCAATTACCAGGAAGGTTAGCCATGACGTCATCATCTGCTCCCCGTTATCCGCTGGTCTTGGTGCCCGGTTTGCTTGGGTTTGTCAGCCTGCTCGGTTATTCCTACTGGTACGGCATTGTCTCGGCGCTGCGCCGGCTTGGCGCGCAGGTGTTCCCGGTGCTGGTGTCTTCAGTGCATTCCACCGAGGTGCGCGGCGAGCAACTGCTGTTGCGCATCGCCGATGTGATACAGGAGACCGGTGCAGAAAAGGTGCATCTGATCGGTCATAGCCAGGGCGCACTGACGGCGCGTTATGCCGCGGCGTTGAAACCTGAGTGGGTGGCGTCCGTGACCTCGGTAGCTGGGCCCAACCACGGCTCGGAACTGGCGGATTTTCTTAAACGTAAAGCGCCGCATGGCAGCCTGCGTGAGCGCCTGTTGTCGCGTCTGCTGCGCGGTGTGGCCCGCTGCATGGCCTGGCTGGAGCGCGGCTATAAAGGCGAGCCATTGCCGATGGATGTGGCGGCGGCGCAGCAATCGCTGACCAGCGACGGTGTGGCGGCGTTCAATGTGCAGTACCCACAGGGTTTGCCGGAGGTCTGGGGCGGTGAGGGCGCGGCCGAGGTCAATGGCGTGCGTTACTACTCCTGGTCCGGCACCATTCAGCCGGGTATCACCGATAAGGGGGGTAATCGTTTCGATGGGCCGAATGTTGCCTGCCGCATGTTTGCCAAGACTTTTCAGCGTGAGGTTGGGCAGTGCGATGGCATGGTCGGGCGTTACAGCTCGCACTTGGGTACCGTGATTGGTGATCAGTACCCGATGGACCACTTCGATATCATCAATCAGACCTTCGGCCTGGTAGGCAAAGGTGCTGAACCGGTGAAGTTGTTTGTTGAGCATGCGCAGCGTTTACAGGCTGCAGGGCTCTAGCTCGCGAGATCGTAAACAGGTTGTTAAGCCTCGTTTAGATCGACCCAGATGCCCTGATCATCTTCGCGGATGGCCAGTATCTGCAGCGCTTGCCCGGCGCAGGGGCCGGCGACGCATTCGCCAGATTCGATCAGAAACAGTGCGCCGTGGGTGGCGCACTGGATCAGGCTGGCGCTGGTATCAAGAAACTGGTCAGGAAGCCATTCCAGCGGGATGCCACGGTGCGGGCAGCGATTGCGATAGGCATACAGCTGGCCGTCCTTGCGCACGGCAAACAGCTTCTCTTCAGCTATCTCAAAGCCCCGGCTCTGGCCTTCGGTCAGCTCATCCGGCGCACATAAACGCAACATAGGAACCTCCACGACAGGCGCGCATTATGCCGCCCTGGCGCGGAAGTGAAAGAGCAGGGCGCATCCTTGCGCCAAGTGGAACTCGGTTGAGTGCTCGCAATAGCACGCTTATCAGGTGTGGCGGTCAGATTTCCCAGACCAGATTCACGGCAGCATAGCGGCCCGGCTGGGTGTAGCGGCCCAGGCTGGTGCTGTCTTCACTGATGCTGCGTACATCGCCCCACTGCCAGTATTGTTTGTCACCCAGGTTATACAGGCCGGCGTTCACTGAGAGTTGCTCAGTTGCCTGCCAATACCCTGTCAGGTCGAGCAAGCCGTAGCCGGAGGGCTCGTACTGATTGGCCGTCTGGGTTTGGTCGACGCGCTCCTTGGCCGCCACCAGCGTCCAGGCCAGTTCGCCACCAAACTGCCCGCTGGGCGCGTCATAGCCGAGGCCAAACACCGCTTTCAGCGGATCGACACTGTTGATCGGCTGGCCGCTGGCTTCGTCCTTGCCGCGTGCATAAGCAATCGAGCCGCGCAGATGGGTGCCGTTCGGCAGACCAACGCTGTTGAGGAACAGCTCACCTTTGGCTTCGGCGCCGCGGATGGTGACGCGATCCAGGTTTTGGTACTGGAAGGTCATGCGCCCGTTGCCGGTTGGGTCGTTGGCCAGGGTGACCTGCTCGATAAAATCGTCGTAGCGGTTGTAGAACAACGCCAGGGCAACGCTGCCGGCGCTGTAGTTGCCGCGCAAGCCGAGCTCATAGCTGTCGCTGGTTTCCGCCTTGAGGTCGGGGTTGGCAATGGTTTGGTAGCCACGGGCAAAGTTGATGAACTCACCGAAGATATCCACCGCGTTGGGCGCACGGAAACCGGCGGCGTACTGGCCGTAAACGCTGTGGGCGTCGTCGAGCTGGTAGGTCGCGCCGAACTTGGGCGAAATGGCGTCGTCTTTGTAATCAGAGGGGTTGTTGTTGACCGGTTGGCTGTTCAGGTACTCCTGGGTGACGTCCGGTTTCATCTGGTAATGGTCATAGCGCACACCCGGCAGCAGGGTCCAGCGGCCGATCTCGATGCTGTTTTGGGCAAACAAGGCGTACTCGGTGGACGTTGGGTCGGGGAAGTCGCTCAGTGGGAAGGTTTCATTGCCCGGAATGGCCGGTACCGGCAAACCATTGTTGGCATAAACCTCGTTGCCACGGCGCAGGTCACTGCTGTCCAAACGTTTGATGTCGACGCCGTAGACCAGGTGATGTTTGGCGTTGCCGGTTTCGAACAGCTTGTCGAATTTAGCGTTGAGCGCCCACAGTTTTTCCTCGTAGGAGGAGTCGCGGCTGCGCTCACGCAGACGACCCGCGCTGAAGCGGGTTTGTTCGGTGCGTTGACGGATTTGGCTGTCCTGATAGCTCAGCTGCCAGTCAACGCGGTCGGCGATCACGCTGCCGAGCTCGAATTGATGCTGCAGGCTAACGCGCTGGCGGTCGGTGGTGTCCGTGGCATCGGCAGTGCGCACGGTGGCGTTCGTGCTGTATTCGCTGAGCACGCGGGTGTTGGCGCGGTCTTCCAGGGTCTCGTAGGTCAGCTGCAGGCGGTCGCTATCGTTGTAGCTCCAGCCGATTTTGCTCAGCAAGTTGTCGGCGCGGTAGTCCTGCGGGTTGGCTTCTTCACGTGGTGCGCCGATCCCGCTGCGGCCGCCAAAGGTGTCTTGGGCCTGACCGTCGCGCCGGCCGAGGTGTACCAGGCCATCGAACTGGCCTTGGCGTGCGGCCAGGGTGGTGCTGCGCATCCAGCTGTCGTCGGCGCCGCTGTAGCCCGTTTTGAGGCGGGCGTAGACGTCATCACCTTCATCCAGATAGTCGCCGGCATCTTTGGTGAGGAAGCTCACGGCACCGCCAATCGCGTCGCTGCCATACAGCGAGCTGGCCGGGCCACGGATGATTTCCACCTGCTTTACCGTGTCTGGGTCGACGTAGTTGCGGCGTGAGTCGAGGAAGGGCCCGAAGGTGAAGGCATCCGGGGTCGGTACGCCGTCCACCTGGGTTAGCACGCGGTTGCCGCCAATGCCGCGAATGGTAAAGCCCGCGAGGCCAAAACGGCTGCCGGTGCCGCCGACGGTAACGCCGGGCTCATAGCGCACCAGGTCCTGAATGTTCTTCACGTTCTGCTGATCGATATCGCGTTCGGTTTGTACCGACACCGTGCTCGGCACTTGGTCCAGGGTTTGCTCGGTTCGAGTCGCAGTGACGGTCACCGTGTCGAACTGGTTCGGCGCTTTCTCGGCGCCAAGTGCCAGTGATGGGCTCAGTAATAGCAAGGCAAAGCAGGTGCGGCGTGGGAATGGAGGGCTTCTGTGCATGGGAACTCCAGGATCGTACGAGCGGCTTCTGTGGCCACCGGGTTGGCATCGGCGGCAAACCTAAACGACATTGACATGCAAATGCAAATAGTTATCAAATAGATTTAATTCGATTTGACTGGATTTCTGCATGTTGCGTTTGCCGTTGTTTTTGTTGCTGTCGCTGGCGCTGCATGCCGCCGGCTGGCTGCTGCATGGCAAGGCGCAACCGCCTGCGTTGAGTGCGGCGCAAACCCGCGAAGCGCCCCAGGTACTACGCCTGGCTGCACTGCTGCAACAGGCCGCGCCGGCGCCGGTCAAGCTGCCAGAGCAACCGCAACCGCAACCGCAACCGCAACGCCAGGCAGTAGTGCCTAGAAAGGCACCGGCACCTAAGCCTGCAACGCAGGCGCCAGAGGCCAAGGCAAAGCCAGCGCTAGTGGCACAGCCAACTCAAAGCCAGCCCGTGCAAGCGCAGCCAGCCGAGACAACCAGTCAGTCGTCAGTGGTGGTTGCAGCTGCTCAGGTCGTGCCTACCAAGTCGGTTGCCGCGCAACCGACCGCTGAAGTGTTCAGCGCTAAACCGAGCTTTCGTGATCCGCCACGCCAGCCGAACTACCCGGCTCAGGCGCGGCGGCGAAACCAGCAAGGTGAAGTGCTGGTTGAGGTGCGCTTGGATGCGCTTGGTCGGCAACGCAGCCTCAACGTACTGCGCTCTTCGGGGGTGGACAGTCTCGATCGCGCCGCGCTTGAGGCCGTGGCGCAGTGGCGTTTTCGCCCTGAAACCAGCGCCGGCCAGGCCGTGCCTAGCCGCGTACAGATCCCTATTCGGTTCGCTTTGACGGCGAGCCGTTGATTAATCAATGAGGAGTTTTCCATGAGCACACACGTCCAGCCTGTCGCCCCCAGCAATGACCTGTATCTGGCCTGGCAGGTGCTACGCAGCGAGCAGCCACGCCTGCGCGCCCGGGATGCCGCCGAGCGTCTGGCGGTCAGCGAGGCTGAGTTGGTGGCCAGCCGTCTCGATGTCGATGCGGTGCGCCTGCAGCCAGACTGGGCGCACTTACTGCCAGCGCTCGGCGACCTGGGTTATGTCATGGCGCTAACTCGTAACGAGCATTGCGTGCATGAGCGTAAAGGCTACTACCGCGACGTAACGGTGACCGGCAACGGGCAGATGGGCTTGGTGGTATCGGCTGATATCGACCTGCGCCTGTTCCTCGGCGGTTGGGCCAGCGTGTTTGCCATCGAGGAGCAGACGGCCAAAGGCGTTCAGCGCAGCATCCAGGTGTTCGATCGCCAAGGCACTGCGGTGCACAAGGTATTCCTCACCGAGGACAGCCAGCTAAGCGCCTGGGCGCCTCTGCTGGAGCGTTTTCGTATGGCTGAGCAGAGCGTCGAGCTGGGGCTGTTGCCGCTGCCCCAGCCGCAGCCGCCGCAAGCCGATGCTCAGGTGGATGTGAATGGCTTGCGCGTGGGTTGGTCGACCCTTAAGGACACGCACCATTTCTTCGCGCTGCTGAAAAAACACGGCACCACCCGCACTCAGGCCCTGCGCCTGGCTGGGAGTGAATGGGCTGAGCCACTGGACGTGCGTGAGCTGCCGAAATTACTGGAACAGGCTGGCACGCGTGAGGTGCCGATCATGGTGTTTGTCGGCAATCGCCACTGCATCCAGATTCATTCCGGCCCGGTACGCAACCTGCGCTGGATGGACAGCTGGTTCAATGTACTCGACCCCGAGTTCAACCTGCACCTGCAGACCACTGGCGTGACCGAACTGTGGCGGGTGCGCAAACCGAGCAGCGATGGCGTGATCACCAGCTGGGAAGCCTTCGATGCCCAGGGCGAGCTGGTGGTGCAGCTGTTTGGCGCACGCAAACCCGGCATTCCGGAGCGTGAGGACTGGCGCGCCCTGGCCGAAAGCGCTGCTGCGCTGGAGTGCTGAAATGAGCCAGTGGTGGAGTGCGATGGGGCCGTTGGGCTGGCCGCTGGCGCTGTGTTCGCTGCTGGCGCTGGCGCTGATACTTGAGCGTCTCAGTGTGTTTCTGCGTTTGCAGCCGCTGAGCACTGCCGCCGGGCGTGCGGCAGTCAGCGCTTGCCGCACCTGTGAGCGTGAGCATTGCAAAGGCCGTGCGCGCGGTTGGCGCTATGGCCTGGCGTTGTTGCTCAAGCACAGTGCCTTGCCGGCCGTGCAGCGTGAAGAGCTATTAGGTTGCTGGCTGCTGGAGGAGCGTCAGCGCCTCAATCGCCAGCTGCGCTTGCTGCAGCTGATCGGCATGCTGGCGCCCATGCTCGGCTTGCTCGGCACCGTGCTGGGCATGCTCGAGATGTTTGCCAATATTGCCGGGCAGAACAGCCCGGTAACCCCGGCGTTGCTCGCTGATGGCCTGTGGCAGGCGCTGTACACCACAGTCTGGGGCTTGCTGATCGCCATCCCGGCGCTGGCGGCGGGTCAGGGCTTTGCCTTGTGGGCTGAGCGCTACCTGGAAGGTGTGCAAGCGCTGCTCAATCGCTGCCAGTTGGCGTTGGACGGTCTGGAGCTGGAGCTAACCGGCAGTCCATTGGCGACGCAGTGGGTGCTGCCGTGATTCGCTTGCCGGCGGCCACTGCGGCGCAGGGCAACCTGTTGCCCGACCTGACGCCGCTGCTCGATGTGATTTTTATCGTGCTGGTGTTCTTTTTGCTGACCGCGCAAACGCCGCTGCTGGAATTGCCTGTGCAGTTGCCGCAAAGCCGTGAGGCCTTGCCCGCAGCGAGTGCCGGCAATGGCGAGCGCATCCAGGTACAGCTTTCGGCCGAAGGCGCTTGGCGTTTTAACGGCGCGCTGCAGACCGATTTTGACACGCTGCGCGTTGCACTGATCACGGCCTTTGCCGCCGACAAAACTACCGCTTTGGACCTGGCGTTGGATCGTCAGGCGCCGCTGTCGGCATTTCTTGACCTGACGGCGCTGCTGCAACAGCAGGGTATTCAGGACAGTCGCATTCTTTTAGAGGCCAATCATGAAACGCCTTAATGCTGTACTCGCTCTGTGTGCGAGTGTCTTGTTCTGTGGTTCGGCGCTTGCCGCTGAGCCGTTGCCGCAACGCTGGATTAGCTCCGGTGGCTCGCTCAGTGAATGGGTGGTGGCGTTGGGTGGCGAAAGTCGGCTGGTGGGCGTGGACAGCACCAGTCAGCACCCACAATCGCTGCGAGCGTTGCCGAGCATTGGCTATCAGCGCCAGTTGGCGGCCGAAGGCATGCTGACCCTGCGTCCTGATGTGTTGATAGGTAGCGAGGAAATGGGCCCGCCGCCCGTGCTGGCGCAACTGCGCGGTGCGGGGGTGCGAGTAGAAATGCTTTCTGCCAAGGCGGATCTGCCCAGCCTGCGGGCCAGCTTGCGGCGTATCGGCATGCTGCTGGGTGAGCCGCAGCGTGCCGAACAGGCCTTTGCGGCGTACCAGCAACGCCTGCAGCAACAAACCGACTGGTTAGTGACTGCGCAGCGCGAGCAAGCCATGCCAGGGGTGCTGTTATTGCTCGGGCACGCCGGCGGCAGCCCGATGGTGGGCGGTAAGGACACGTCGGCGGACTGGCTGATTGAGCGTGCGGGTGGGCGCAATTTGGCCAGTCATCACGGGTATAAAGCGTTGTCCACTGAAGCCTTGTTAGCACTCGACCCTGAGGTGGTGATCATTGCTGATCGCAGTCTTGCGGGAGATGCTGCGCGCGAGGCCCTGTTACAACAGAACCCGGCGCTGGCGGCGACGCGGGCAGCGCGTAATCAACGTTTACTGATGCTCGATCCAACATTGTTGGTCGGTGGTCTGGGCCCGCGTTTGCCAGATGGGCTGGCGACCTTGTCCGCAGCCTTTTATCCTGCCAGCCAACCCTTGGTCGCCGAAGCTAAGCCAACGTTATGAATCCTGTTATTCGACCGCGCTCATTGTTTATCGCACTGAGCCTACTGTTGGCGCTCGCGCTGTGGTTATCACTGGCCTTGGGGCCCGTTAGCCTGCCGCTGTTGGACACCCTCAAGGCGGCGCTGCGCCTGCTCGGCCTGGCGCAGCCGGGTGATGACCTGGCCCAGGCTGAATTGATCCTCGGGCAGATTCGCCTGCCGCGCACGCTGCTGGGGCTGTTAGTCGGTGCCGTGCTGGCGCTGTGTGGGGTGGCAATGCAGGGCCTGTTTCGCAACCCGCTGGCTGACCCCGGCTTGATCGGCGTATCCAGCGGCGCGGCCCTGGGTGCGGCGATTGCCATTGTTGGCGGCGCCGCGTTCGGTGGTTTACCGGAAGCCTTTGCACCTTATCTATTGTCTTTGTTCGCCTTTATCGGTGGATTGGGCGTTACTGCGCTGGTTTATCGCCTGGGCCGACGTGATGGCGAAACCAATGTGGCGACTATGCTCCTGGCCGGTATTGCGCTGACGGCACTGGCCGGCGCGGCCATCGGCCTGTTTACCTACCTGGCCGATGACGCCACCTTGCGTACTCTGACGTTCTGGAACCTGGGCAGTCTCAATGGCGCCAGTTACGCGCGCCTGTGGCCGTTGCTGCTGGTCACGGCGGCGGTGGCACTATGGCTGCCACGGCGGGCCAAGGCGCTGAATGCCTTGCTGCTGGGCGAGTCCGAGGCGCGCCACCTGGGGTTTGCCGTGGAGCGGGTCAAGGCCGAGCTGGTGTTTTGCACCGCACTCGGCGTTGGCGCGGCGGTGGCGGCGGCTGGGATGATCGGCTTTATCGGTTTGGTGGTGCCGCATCTGGTACGCCTGCTGGTGGGGCCGGATCATCGCGTGCTGTTGCCGGCCTCGGCTCTGGCGGGTGCCAGCCTGTTACTGCTGGCGGATCTGGTAGCGCGGTTGGTGCTGGCTCCGGCCGAGTTACCGATTGGTATCGTCACGGCGCTGATTGGCGCGCCGTTCTTCCTCTATCTGTTATTGCGAGGGCGTACCTGATGCTGCGCGCAGAGAATCTGGCAGTGCAACGCGGCCCGTGCACGGTGTTGGCGGATATCAACCTGGAGTTGCGGCCTGGCGAAGTGCTCGGCGTGCTGGGCCCCAATGGCGCCGGCAAGAGCACCTTGCTGGGGGCGTTGTGTGGTGAACTGCAGCCGAGCCACGGCGATGTCTGGCTGGATCAGCGGCGGCTGCAGGACTGGCCGGGCAGTGAGCGTGCGCAGCGCCTGGCGGTATTGCCGCAGACCTCGACGTTGAACTTTGCCTTTCGTGTGGAAGAAGTGGTGGCCATGGGGCGTTTACCTCATGCCAGCGGTCAGCTAAAAGATGCGCAGATCATCAAGCAAGCGCTGGAGGCGGCCGATGCGTTGCACCTGGCCGGGCGCAGTTACCTGGCGTTATCCGGTGGCGAGCGTCAGCGCGTGCACCTGGCGCGAGTGCTGGCGCAGCTCTGGCCCGGTGGTGAGGGGCAGATGCTGCTGCTCGATGAGCCGACCTCAATGCTCGATCCGCTGCATCAGCACACCACGCTGCAGGCCACCCGCGCTTTTGTTGAGCAAGGCGCGGCGGTGCTGGTGATCCTGCATGATCTGAATCTGGCCGCGCGTTATTGTGATCGCCTGTTGCTGCTGGAGCGCGGTCGCCCCCATGCGCTCGGTACACCTGAGGAAGTCTTACGTGCTGAGCCGTTACAGGCCGTGTTCGGTCTGGAGGTGCTGGTGCAGCAGCATCCAGAACGCGGTCATCCATTAATCATTGCCCGTTAAGGTCCTATTTATGCGTCGTGCGTTATTGCTGGTTGTCGCGCTGTTGAGTGCTTGCCAGGCCACGTTGCCGGCGTTACCGGCCTGGCAAAGCCCGGGAGGTTTACAGCATGCCGAGCTGGGGCAGATTGTCGAGTTGCGTACTGGCGCGCAGCTGACCCCGGCGCAGTTGCTTGAGCGCCTGGCCGCTGCACCCAAGGTGCTGGTGGGCGAACGGCATGACAATCCCGATCACCACGCGCTGCAGCTCTGGCTGTTGCGGGCCTTGGCAGCGCAGCGTCCGCAGGGCAGCCTACTGTTGGAAATGCTGACGCCGGATCAGCAGGTCAAGGTCGATCAGGCGCGCGCTGCCATCGCTGCTGGGCAGGCGCCGCAGGACATGCTCGATGCCCTGGCCTGGCAGCCGGGTTGGGCCTGGTCGCTATACGGGCCGTTGGTGCAGCATGCTCTGCGCCAACCTTATCCTCTGCTGGCGGCCAACCTCGAACAGCGCGAGATCATGCAGATATACACCCAAGTACCTCAGCTAGAGGGTGAGGCATCAACGGCGCAACCGGTGCGCGAGGCGTTGTTCAAGCAAATTCGTCAATCGCACTGCGACCTGCTGCCGGAAAGCCAGTTACCCGCCATGCTGGCTGTGCAGCAGCAACGTGACCGGCGCATGGCTGAAGCGCTGATCGCGGCACCTGCGCCGAGCCTACTGTTTGCCGGGGCATTCCATGTACGCCGCGACCTTGGCGTGCCACTGCACCTGCAGGACTTGCACGCTGATCAGAGCTTGCAGGTACTGATCCTGTCGGAGGCTGGCAGTGCGGTCAGCGCCACCTCTGCAGACTACGCTTGGTATACACCACCGCGACCTGAGCAGGACCACTGTGCCAAACTTCGCCCCTAGCCGATCTCCCTGCGGCTGAGCGTAGCGCTCAGCCGCAGCCCACGCCCTGCTTACCCCTTTCGTTAACGTCCTCAACGAGGCGCGATAGGCGCTCCAGCCTGGCGCTGTTCAGAAGCGGTGTGTTGTTGAGCAGCAATCAAGGGCTGCATGTGAGTTCATTCCGGTCGCCTGTGGCTAGAGCTATCAGCTAACGGCGGCGTGCTTCTTCAGAATTTGCGACGGTAAGCTCTACCGGGCGAGCCCACCCTCAATATGCCGGATTGGCTGGCGCATGTCGGTTTCTTGCCGGCGTGAACGCTGGGGGATATCCGCGAGCTAAGTTAAAACGCCGGACAAGAAATCGTCGGGAGCGATGTTTAATAGTGCACAGCGATGGCCCCGATGGGGTGACCGGCATGGATTGCAGCGCACAAAAAAAGACCCGGCAAGAGCCGGGTCAATAACCGTGATTAGCCTGATGAGGAGATAATCTGAAGAGGCCGACTGAAGGTCTCTTAAGCTTATCGACTGATCTCGCGACCAGTTGCGGCAATAATAACAATTCTCATTTTCATGTCAATGCGTTCGGATAAACTTTTTACTCCGCGCGGCTAACTGGCGCTCGGCCTATAAACCAAGAGCCCGACACAAGGTCGGGCTCTTAAAACTGCAGCAGGTTTCAGGGTGCTTCTGCGGGTAGGCGCAGCTGGGTGACTTCCTTGTTGAGCAAGTCGATTCGCTTGGCCATGCTCTCGATCAGGCTATGGGCAATCCGGGGGTTGCTCTGCATCAGGCTGAGGAACTGTTCTTTAGGAATCACCATCACCGTGCAGGGCTCGCTGGCTAATACGGTGGCGCTACGTTTTTCGCGAGTGAATACCGCCATGGCGCCGAAGATTTCATCCTTCTGCACGTCACCGACCCTATGCCCGTCGACATAGGCTTCGGCATGGCCCTCGATAATGATAAATACGTTGTCGGCGATATCACCCTGATGGATCAGCTCTTCACCAGCGGCAAAATGCTGAAAGCCAGTGGAGGGGCGAATGTCGGGTTGCTTCAAGCGAGCCAATGCATCAGACAGCAGTGCGGTGTGGCCGATCAGGTACTGGAGAAACAGTTCTTGGCGTTGTTCGTTGGCATAGATGTGCTTGAACACTTCACTGCGCGAGTAAGGAATCAGGCTTAGTTGCTCTTCGCTGCTGTAACGACAGCTGGGCATCTCCAGGCCTTGGCGCAGCCCAACTAAGTCACCCTCCTGCAGATAAAACAAAGGGCGCTCATCGACCACTGCGTGTAGCAACCCATTTTCAATAATGAAAAGTTGATTACCCGGCAGTACCTTGGCGAGGTCTTCAGCTTGTTCCAGTTGTAGAGACGGTCCAGCAGGTGCAAGCCCATCGAGCAACTGAGTGGGGATGCTTTGCAGTCGGTTGATCAGCTGATCGGCGTAAGCCGGTTGCTCCCCGAGTAAATACATGAGCGAATTTCCTTGAACTGGCTTGGCATACTAAACCGCACGAACGTCCCTAAAACAATAGTGGCCAGCGCTCCTCAGGTAAATCAAAAGGCTAAGGGGATGTGAGCTAGCTCTTGTTGTTGTGTGAACTTTCATCGAGCTGACCGTTTAGTTCAGCTTTGTGGCCAGGCGGCAGATCGTTCCAGTGTACGTCCAGCAGCGCGCCTTCAATTGCATAGAGCAGCACCTTGGAGGCTCTGAAGCCCCGCGCGCGCACAGCTCGATAAGCGCTAACCGCGCCTAATCGACGCAGATCATTAACGCTGTGGATGCCTACCGCATGTAGCCACTGGGCCGAGGTTTTGCCGAGGTTCTTCAGGTGTTGCAACTCATCGTTCATTGAGCCTCCTTGCACTGCTAAGCAGTTGTGCGGATGGAGTCAGCATGGCCTTCTGGCAGAAAGTGTAGCGGCCATCGGACAAATCGTGGCTGCTCGGTATTTCTCCGTGCCGATGTCGCTCTATTTGCCGTGGCAATTGCTTGAGGTTGTTCGCGAGAGGCTGTGGTGCTCAGCGAGTGTTATAGCGCAGGCGGGTGCCAAAATTGACCGACATAAGTATCTCGTCAGCTGTCAGCTCGGCCGGGAAGTAGGCACCGGAGATCTGCGCATGCGCGATGCTCGCTCCTTCAAGCTGGGCATTACGTAAGTCGAGGCCGCGCAGGTCGGTACCGCGAAAGTAGGCGTTGGTGAAGTTGATGCATTGGGCATCCAGCGCGCGCAGGTCGAGGCCGCGAAAATCACCGTCGCTCAAGTCGATGATTGTGTCTTTGGGCTTTTGCGCATTGAAGGCAGACACTTGTTCGGTATGAATCAGGCGATACAGCGGGCTATCCAGTTGTCGGGGCTGGCTCATGGGGCATCTCCTTATGGGCTCTCTATTAGTATAGAGGCCGCGGCGCGCTCTGCTCGCGCCGCAACCGGGTTGCCCAGCGAGGGCTTTACAGGCGCTGGCGGATGCGCGCGATCAGGGTGTCCAGGCTGGCACTTTCATGGGTGTCCACGCGCTTGCTTTGCAGCAGCTCGTCTTCACTGAGTGGTTCGCGGGTGGCGTGTTGGGCGCGCACAACCTCCATGGTGGCGTCAGACGGGTCAGTACCGGCCGCCTTGCGTTGCTCCAGCCAGCTGGTGATGACTTGATCGGGGGCGCAGCATTCCAAAATCAGAAAAGGCACGCCGCAGGCTTCGGCAGTCTGGCTGGCTGCTTCGCGTTGAGTGTGTTTCAGGTAGGTGGCGTCGATGACTACCGGGAAACCGGCGCGCAGTGCCGCTTCGGCCAGTTGGTGCAGGTGTTGGTAGGTGGCGGCACTGGCGTCTGGGGTGTAGATGCCAGCACTGAGTTTGCCAAGATCGGCATCTTTCTGTTCGCCGAACAGGCGCTTACGCTCTATATCTGAACGCAGGCGAATGGCCCCAAGTGCTTCGACCAATCGCATGGCGACATGGCTTTTGCCAACGGCAGAAACACCGTTGGTAATGGCCAGGAACCTGGATGGGATGGCGCTGTAGCTTTCCGCCAAGTTTGCATAGTTGCGGTATTGGCGCAGGGTTACGGCCTTCTGTACGGCGTCGGTCTGATGGGCCAGGCTGAACAGCGCTACCTTGGCCCGCACCAACGCCCGATAGGCCTTGTAAAAGTTCAGCAGTTCCAGCGCTGCATAATCGCCCGTGTGTTCCAGCCAGGCGTTGATGAAGCGCCAGGCATGCGCTTTGAGGCCTCGGTCTTCTAGGTCCATGGCTAGGAAGGCCGCGTCTAGGGCGATATCAATAAGGCGGAACGGCTCATTGAATTCGATGCAGTCGAACAGCACCACCTGATCATCCAGCAAGGTGGCGTTGCCTAGGTGAATGTCGCCGTGGCATTCGCGAATGGAACCGTTGCTGGCCCGTTTGGCCAATAGCGGTTCCAAGCGTGCGTAGCTGGCTTCGGTCCAGGCCTCTAAGGCCTCAAGCTGGCGAAGATCAGCCGCGTCACTGAGCATCGGGCGGATCTGTTCGAAGTTCTGGCGCATCGGCGCGACAATTGCTTCGGGTGTACACAGCGGATGGTTAACCGCTACGGCAGGCGTTGCACTATGAAAGGTGGCAATCTGTTTGGCCAAACCGTCGATGTGCGCCTCACTCAGTTCGCCGCGCGCTTGCACGTCGCTAAGCAACTGGCTTTGCGGGAATTGGCGCATTTTTAGAGCGTATTCGATAGACGCTCCGCTGCCGCCTAGCTGCGGGGCAGCGATGCTGCCGCTGATCGGCACTACTTCTAGGTAGAGGCCTTGTGTCAGGCGCTGGTTAAGGCGCAGTTCTTCCTGACAGAAGTGCTCGCGGGCACTTAGCTCGGTGAAGTCGAGAAAACCAAAGTTCACCGGTTTTTTGATTTTGTAAGCAAAGGGGCCGGTGAGAATTACCCAAGAAATATGGGTTTCAATGACCTGGAATTGCTCTACGGGATGAGGGTAGAGGGCCGGGTTCTGCAGTGCGGCGATCAGAGCTTGGCTCACGGGCGATCCTTGGCTTTTTACTAAATAAGAGACGGCCATTATGGGCGCTCAACGCTCGTCTGCAAACCGCGGCTACGGCCTGCTGACAAGCAGGCAAAGTGCGTATAATCCCGCGCCATGACTCGAACCCGATCTTCCCGTCCCCGTTCTAAACGTCGCCCTGGCGGTATGCGCCCTTGGTTGGGTTGGGCTTTTAAGCTCAGCCTGGTTGGTTTGGTGGTGCTTGCCGTGTTTGCGGTTTACCTCGATGCCGTTGTGCAGGAGAAGTTCTCCGGCAAGCGTTGGACTGTGCCCGCTAAAGTCTATGCGCGGCCGCTGGAGCTGTTCGTTGGGCAAAAGCTCGCCAAAGCTGACTTCCTCAAGGAGCTAGATGCCCTTGGTTATCGTCGTGAAGGCGCTGTCAGTGGCCCCGGCGGCGTTTCAGTGGCGGGCAACGCTATCGAGCTGTATTCGCGCGGTTTTCAGTTCTATGAAAGTGCTGAGCCGTCGCAGCGTGTACGTGTGCGTTTCTCTGGTGATTATGTCGCGGGCCTGACCCAGGCCGGGGGCGGCAACCTGGCGGTGGCGCGCCTTGAACCACTATTGATTGGTGGCCTTTACCCGGCGCATCAGGAAGACCGAGTGCTGATCAAGATTGATCAAGTGCCGCCTTATCTAGTGGAAACCCTGGTGGCGATTGAGGATCGCGAGTTTTTCAATCATTTTGGTGTGTCGCCCAAGGGTATTGCCCGTGCTGTGTGGATTAACGCCACCGCCGGGCAGCTGCGTCAGGGTGGCAGCACCCTGACGCAGCAGTTGGTGAAGAACTTCTACCTGACCAACGAACGCAGCCTGTCGCGTAAGGCCACTGAGGCCATGATGGCGGTGCTGCTGGAGCTGCATTACGAAAAAAAGGATATTCTTGAGGCCTATCTCAACGAAGTATTCTTGGGCCAAGACGGCCAGCGCGCAGTGCACGGTTTCGGCCTGGCCAGCCAGTATTTCTTCAGCCAGCCGCTGTCCGAGTTGAAGCTTGAGCAAGTAGCGCTGCTGGTGGGTATGGTCAAAGGGCCGACTTACTACAATCCGCGACGTAACCCAGAGCGTGCGTTGGCGCGCCGTAATCTGGTGCTCGACGTGTTGGTGGAGCAGGGCGTGGTCAGCGCTGAAGAAGTCGCTGCGGCTAAACAAAAGCCATTGGGGATTACCCAGCGCGGCACCCTGGCGGACAGCTCGTTCCCGGCCTTCCTTGATCTGGTCAAGCGTCAGCTGCGTGAGGATTATCAGGAGCAGGACCTGACCGAAGAAGGTTTGCGCATTTTCACCAGCTTCGATCCAATTATGCAGCTCAAGGCAGAAAGTGCCTTGGCCGATACCTTGAAACGCCTGTCTGGGCGCAAGGGCGTTGATCAAGTCGAGGCCGGTATGGTGGTCACCAGCCCTGAAAACGGTGAGGTGCAGGCTATTATTGGTAGCCGCCAACCGCGCTTTGCTGGGTTCAATCGAGCCCTGGATGCGGTGCGGCCGATTGGCTCGCTGATCAAACCGGCAATTTACCTCACAGCATTGGAACGCCCAAGCCAGTACACCTTGACCAGCCTGCTCGAAGATAAGCCGTTTTCCATCAAAGGCCAGGACGGCCAGGTTTGGAGTCCGCAAAACTACGACCGTAAAGCCCATGGCACGATTTACCTGTACCAGGGGCTGGTTAACTCCTACAACCTGTCTACCGCCAAGCTCGGTCTGGAACTCGGCGTGCCGGAGGTTCTGAAGACGATGGATCGTTTGGGCGTTGAGCAGAAATGGCCCGCGTACCCGTCGATGCTGCTGGGGGCTGGTGGGTTGAGCCCGCTGAGCGTGGCAAACATGTATCAGACACTGGCCAATGGCGGCTTCAATACACCATTGCGCGGTATCCGTAACGTATTGACGGCCGAGGGTGAGCCGCTCAAGCGTTACCCGTTCCAGATTCAGCAGCGCTTTGACAGTGGCGCGATTTATCTGCTGCAGAACGCCATGCAGCGCACAATGACTGAGGGTACCGGCCGCTCGGTTTATAACCAGCTGCCGCGCTCCCTGGCGTTAGCGGGCAAGACGGGTACCAGTAACGATTCGCGTGACAGCTGGTTTGCTGGCTTTAGTCAAGATGTCCTGGCGGTGGTCTGGCTGGGTCGTGATGACAACGGCCCCACTCCGCTGACCGGTGCGACTGGCGCACTGCAGGTGTGGGCAGACTTTATGCGTAAGGCTGATCCGCTGCCGCTGGATATGCCGGTGCCGGATAATGTGGTGCGCGCCTGGGTCGATGCCAATACAGGGCAGGGCACAGACCCGAGTTGCCCAAATGCAGTTCAGATACCCTATATTCGCGGCAGCCAACCCGTCGCTGGGCCAGCCTGTGGTATTCAGGCTCCGGTCAATGAAGTGATGGATTGGGTGCGTGGCTGGTTGGATTAAGTGAGAGGGTGTGACGTGAATAAGTGGTTGATTCCAGCTTTAACAGCTTCGCTGGTGCTGGGCGGTTGTAGCAGTGTGCCGCGTGGCTCGATTCCAGTTGTAGATGGCGGTTCGTCGATCGGTAGCGCGCAGTCAGGCACTCCCGGCGGTTACGGCAATCAGAGCGCGCAGCCGCAGGCCCTGCCGGAAGACTCCGGGGTCGTGGTGATGGTGCCGGGCGGTGGTGGCAGTTCTATGCCAATTCAGTCGTTCCCGGCAGGTAATGCTCCGCTGGACACCAGTACAAGTAATCAGCCATGGAGTGCAGCGCCGCCCGCTAACGCGCAAGGTGGCTATGTCGCGCCGTCACCCAGCGGTATTCCAAGTGGTGGGCTGACCATGGATGAGCAGCTGGATGGCCCAGTGCTGGCCTTGTTGACCACTGCTCAGCAACAGCAGGGTGGTGGTGACTTGAATGGTGCAGCCTCCAGCCTTGAGCGTGCCCAGCGTATTGCGCCGCGTGAACCGCAGGTGCTCTATCGCTTGGCTGAAGTTCGTATGGCTCAAGGCGACGCGGCGCAGGCCGAACAATTCGCGCGTCGTGGTCTGAGTTATGCCAGTGGCCGTCCTGCCCTACAGGCTAGCTTGTGGAATCTTATTGCTCAGGCCCGTGAGCGCCAAGGTGATGCTGCTGGCGCAGCTCAGGCCCGCGAGCAAGCACGAGTCAGTCTCTGATGGATGCACGTACGCCTGCCGTGGCTGAGCAATTGTTGCTGATTGAACGTGAATTACGGCTGCAAGGCTGGTGGGGAACACAAGCGCCTGACACCCGGGCGCTGTCCAGTGAACTGCCCTTCTGTGTCGATACATTGGCGTTCGAGCAGTGGCTGCAGTGGTTATTTTTACCGCGGATGAAGCAGATGCTGGAGGCTGGAGCAGACCTGCCCAGTGTCTCTGGTATTCAGTCGATGGCTGAGCAGGTGTATGACGGGCAGGCTGAGAGGGCCAGAGCGTTGATCAAACTGCTGGGTGAGTTCGATCAATTAATTGTTGGCGCGACTTGAATCGCGCCCATCGGCTTACTTACAGTTTTCGTTAATCGACTTCTGCGCTTCGCTGATACGGCTTTGGCGCTCTTCTTCGCTTAACCGGCGTACTTCGCCATCAACGTCTATGCGTACGCGTGGGTTGTTCTGCAGCTGCGCCAAGTTAGTGCGCACATCTTCACAGTACTTCTTGCGTTTGGCTTCCTTGGCGGCAATTTGCTGTTTAACTTTCTTGTCGATCGCCGCCTGTTCAGGGTCAGCGATGCTCTCGAAGGTTGGGGCTGCCTTCTTCTCGTCACTGGCTACAGGCTTTGGCTGCGCGGCTGCGGTGTTGATACTAGTGGCCTCTTGGCCCTGCGGCGGTTGCGCACTGAAGTGCGTCACGCCTTGAGCGTCGACCCACTTATAAACCTGGCTGGCCATGGCGGTGGCACTGATGGCGAGCAGCAAGCTGCTGGTGATAATCATGCGGCGCATGCGGTTTCCTTATGTTGAGCTGCGGTGCCTGCCGACTACTATAACCAAAATGTTCGAATCGTCATCCTGCGCTGCGTCACAGCAGAAGATTGCAGATTCAATCACGGATTACTTGACTTGGCCGCGCCGAATCCCAACAATTCCGTTCTTGGCTGTAGTGGAGTCCGCCGCAAGCAGGCTTTAGCTCAGCAGACATGAGGCGCACACCCGCGCCGACCTGTTACACCCGCAACGCGTTACCTCGCGCTGGGTGGGAGAACCCCGCAACACCAAGGGGCTTTCCCAATACTTGCTCAGTAGTAGCTGACGTAGTCGGCGACCACCGTCGCTCATGCTCTGCTGGCAGTAAACCTATCTTAGGCCGTCCATATTGTTGGGCGGTTTTCTGGCGTTTTAGAGGTGAACAACGTGGAGCTTTTATCCGGCGCTGAAATGGTCGTCCGCTTTTTGCGTGACGAAGGCGTTAAGAATATTTACGGGTACCCCGGTGGTGCCCTGTTGCACATCTACGATGCCTTGTTCAAAGAGCAGGAAGTGAATCACATCCTGGTTCGTCACGAACAAGCAGCAACCCATATGGCCGATGGTTATGCCCGTGCTACCGGTAAAGCCGGTGTGGTGCTGGTTACGTCGGGCCCTGGCGCAACTAATGCCATTACCGGTATCGCTACGGCCTACATGGATTCCATTCCGATGGTGGTGTTGTCCGGGCAGGTGCCTAGCAATATGGTCGGCACTGATGCATTCCAAGAAACCGACATGATTGGTATCTCGCGGCCGATCGTAAAGCACAGCTTTATGATCAAGCACGCCTCGGAAATTCCGGAAGTCCTGAAAAAAGCCTTCTATCTGGCTGAGTCCGGTCGTCCCGGTCCAGTGGTTGTGGACATTCCTAAGGACATGACCAACCCCGCCGAGAAGTTTGAGTATGTCTACCCGAAGAAGGTCAAGCTGCGCTCCTACAGCCCAGCGTTACGTGGCCACTCTGGGCAGATTCGCAAGGCAGCCGAATTGCTGTTGACAGCCAAGCGACCAATTATCTATTCCGGTGGTGGCGTGATCATGGGCGGTGCTGCAGCGCCGCTGACTGAGCTCGCACAAATGCTCAATCTGCCGGTCACCAACACCCTGATGGGCTTGGGCGGCTATCCTGGCACCGATCGCCAGTTCCTCGGCATGCTTGGGATGCACGGTAGTTACACCGCTAACCTGGCGATGCATCACGCCGATGTGATTGTCGCAGTGGGTGCACGCTTCGATGATCGCGTGATCAATGGCGCGAGCAAATTTTGTCCGAATGCCAAGATCATTCACATCGATATCGACCCTGCCTCGATTTCCAAGACAATTAAAGCCGACATCCCGATTGTTGGTCCGGTCGATAGCGTCATGACCGAAATGGTCGCGATCCTCAAAGAGATTGGCGAGCAGCTCAATAAAGATGCCCTGTCGAGCTGGTGGAAGCAGATCGAAGAGTGGCGCGGTGGTCGCATCATGTTCCCTTACGACAAGGGCGACGGCAGCGTTATCAAGCCGCAGACCGTTATCGAAACCCTGTCCGAAGTCACCGGTGGCGATGCTTTCGTCACTTCTGACGTGGGCCAGCACCAAATGTTTGCGGCGCAGTACTACCGCTTTAATAAGCCGAATCGCTGGATCAACTCCGGTGGTCTGGGCACCATGGGCTTTGGTTTCCCTGCAGCGATGGGCGTCAAGCTGAGCTTTCCGGATGATGACGTTGCCTGTGTCACGGGTGAGGGCAGCATCCAGATGAATATTCAGGAGCTATCGACCTGCTTGCAGTACGGCTTGCCGGTGAAGATCGTCAATTTGAATAACGGTGCACTGGGTATGGTGCGTCAATGGCAGGACATGAACTACGGTAGCCGCCACTCGCACTCCTACATGGATTCGTTGCCGGACTTCGTCAAGCTAGTCGAAGCTTATGGTCATGTTGGTATCCGCATTACCGATCTGAAAGACCTGAAGCCGAAGATGGAAGAGGCCTTTGCTCTGAAAGACCGTCTGGTGTTCCTCGATATCCAGGTTGATACCAATGAGCACGTTTATCCGATGCATATCAAAGACGGTGCAATGCGCGATATGTGGCTGAGCAAGACGGAGCGTACCTAATCATGCGACACATTATTTCCCTACTGCTTGAAAACGAACCTGGCGCGTTGTCCCGTGTAGTGGGCCTGTTCTCGCAGCGTAACTACAACATCGAAAGCCTAACTGTGGCGCCGACTGAAGATCCAACTTTGTCGCGATTGACGTTGACCACAGTGGGACATGACGAAGTCATCGAGCAGATTACCAAGAACCTCAATAAGCTGGTTGAAGTGGTTAAGCTGGTAGATCTCTCGGAGAGCGCTCACGTCGAGCGCGAACTGATGTTGGTTAAAGTCAA
Source organism: Pseudomonas guineae (assembly GCF_900113745.1). GTDB lineage: Bacteria > Pseudomonadota > Gammaproteobacteria > Pseudomonadales > Pseudomonadaceae > Aquipseudomonas > Aquipseudomonas guineae. The sequence continues at coordinate 430,525 of NZ_FOQL01000004.1, forward strand.
AGCTACCGGCGCTCAGCGTGCAGAGGTCAAGCGCACTACTGATATCTTCCGTGGGCAGATCGTTGATGTAAGCAGTAGCGTCTACACCATTCAGTTGGCCGGTACGAGTGACAAACTGGATAGCTTTATTCAGGCAGTTGGCACCGCTTCGATTCTGGAAACTGTGCGCAGTGGGGTCACGGGCATTGCACGTGGTGACAAAGTACTGAGCATCTAGCCCTGCTGTACAAAAAAACCCTGCCTTGGCAGGGTTTTTTGTTTCTGGCTGCTAGAGCTGGCGATTCCAGAAAGCATTGATCAGTGGTTCTTTAAGGCGTTTGTCCAGCGCAAACAGGCCGATATCGTAGGCGGTCAGTGGCGGTTGGATATCGTAGGTGCGGATGCGTGCGGTCAGCGGGCTGTTGTCGAGTACGATTTGCGGAACCACGCCAATACCAAACCCCAGGCTGACCATGCTGACAATGGCTTCGTTACCGCTGACTTGTGCGTAAATCTTCGGTTTGATGTTGTGGCTTTTTAGCCAGCGATCGGTTCGGGTTCGGGCGAGGCCTTGTTCCGAGAGAATCATCGGTACCTCGCGCCAATTGACGGCGCCAGGATGTTTCAGCTGTTCATCATTTAACAGTTGAGGCGACAGCGGACCAATAAAGCACAGCTCTGAGCGGGCAATAGGTTGAAACGCGATGCCGCTCGGTAGGCTGTCGGGGCGGGCACCGATGGCAAGATCCTCGAGCCCTTCCTGGACGCGTTCGACGGCCTTGGCGGCGTCGCCTGTATGCAGCTTCATCTCAATGCGTGGGTAGTCCTGGCGAAAACTACTGAGAATGTCATAAAGGAAGCTGTAGCTTGCCGTTACCGAGCAATATAGGGAGAGCTCTCCATGCAAGACCAGTTGATCTTGCTTGAAAGTTTGGCGTATGGCTTGCCAACCGCTTATCACCTCCTTCGCGTACTCACGAAATTCGTTGCCCTCACGGGTCAAGCTGACTGAGCGGTTGTCGCGAATAAACAGCGGCGCACCCAGTTCGTCCTCAAGCTGTTTGATGCTACGGCTGAGTGCGGAGGGGCTTACGTGCTGCTCGCGGCTGGTTTTGCCGAAGTGCAGATTATCGGCTAGAGCCAGAAAGAGTCTGAGGGTGTTGCTATCCATGGTCGTTTCATATTTCGGCATGTTGTGTTGCAAATATATCATTTTACGCAATTGGGCTGATCACTTAAGGTATGTTTGTCGCGGTGCTTGCACCCACTCCTTTCGATTAAAAGAGCCAAGAATATGAAAGTTTATTACGATAAAGACTGTGACCTCTCGATCATCCAGGGTAAGAAAGTTGCCATCATTGGCTATGGCTCTCAGGGTCACGCTCAAGCATGCAACCTAAAAGATTCTGGCGTTGATGTGACAGTTGGCCTGCGTAAAGGCTCTGCTACCGTTGCCAAGGCTGAGGCCCACGGCCTGAAAGTCACCGACGTGGCGTCGGCTGTTGCTGCTGCTGATTTGGTCATGATCCTGACTCCTGATGAATTTCAGTCGTCTCTCTACAAGAACGAAGTTGAGCCGAACATCAAGAAAGGTGCAACCCTGGCCTTCTCCCACGGCTTCGCAATTCATTACAACCAAGTTGTGCCGCGCGCGGACCTCGACGTAATCATGATCGCGCCGAAGGCGCCAGGTCACACCGTTCGTACCGAGTTCGTCAAAGGCGGCGGTATTCCTGACTTGATCGCTATCTACCAGGATGCTTCTGGCAATGCTAAAAACGTTGCTCTGTCCTACGCCTCAGGTGTTGGTGGTGGTCGTACCGGTATCATCGAAACCACCTTCAAAGACGAAACCGAAACTGACCTGTTTGGTGAGCAAGCTGTACTGTGCGGCGGTACTGTTGAGCTGGTTAAAGCAGGCTTTGAAACCCTGGTTGAAGCCGGCTATGCCCCTGAAATGGCTTACTTCGAGTGCCTGCATGAACTGAAGCTGATCGTAGATCTCATGTACGAAGGCGGTATCGCCAACATGAACTACTCGATCTCCAACAACGCCGAGTACGGCGAGTACGTGACAGGCCCAGAAGTTATCAACGCTGAATCGCGCCAGGCTATGCGTAACGCTTTGAAGCGCATTCAGGATGGCGAGTACGCGAAGATGTTCATCAGTGAAGGTGCTACCAATTATCCTTCCATGACGGCCAAGCGTCGTAACAACGCTGCCCATGGCATTGAAATTATTGGTGAGCAGCTGCGCTCCATGATGCCGTGGATCGGTGCCAACAAGATTGTCGACAAAGCTAAGAACTAAGCGCTGTTGATGTGAGAAAAAACGCGGCCACGGCCGCGTTTTTTCATGGTGCGGCAAGGCTTCTGGTATAAAGCCAGTGTGTTGCACCGGTGCTGTCGTAAATTCCTATCGCCAGCACTTGTCGAAACTTTCCACATCCGTTGCAAGGTGTTGTTCATGAATGACCGTCCAGATGAGCCCCAGTCGCCCAGTGAAGCAGATAGTCTGCTGCCAATCGATGAGCATATAGAGGAGGGGCATGATGCAGAGGGGCGTAAGGTCCGTCATCGCGGTATTTACCTACTGCCAAACCTGTTCACCACAGCTAATTTGTTTGCCGGCTTCTACGCCATCATCAATGCTATGAATGGCAATTTCTATGTAGCGGCGGCGGCGGTATTTGTTGCCATGGTGCTGGATGGTCTCGATGGTCGCGTCGCGCGCCTGACCAATACCCAAAGTGCCTTTGGCGCTGAGTACGATTCGCTGTCCGATATGGTTGCTTTTGGCGTGGCGCCTGCACTGTTGGCGTTTGAGTGGGCGCTAGGCAGTATGGGCAAGGTGGGTTGGATGGTTGCATTCATCTATGTCGCAGGTGCTGCACTTCGTCTAGCGCGCTTTAATACGCAAATTGGCAGCACCGATAAGCGCTTCTTCATTGGCCTCGCCAGCCCAGCGGCCGCGGGAGTTGTGGCGGGTACCGTATGGGCCTTTAGTGACTTCGGTATCAAGGGCTCAAACATGGCGTTTGTGGTTGCTCTGCTTGTGGCGGGGGCGGGCATGCTGATGGTCAGTAATATCAAATACAACAGCTTTAAAGACCTTGATTTGCGAGGGCGTGTACCTTTCGTAGCGATCTTGGCTGTAGTGTTGGTGTTTGCGGTAGTGTTTAGCGATCCACCGCGTGTTCTGCTGATTATCTTCCTGGCTTATGCCGCGTCTGGGCCTATTCAGTACTTGCTGCGTTTACGTCGCCGTAAAAACGCCTAGCCGTTTAGCGGTATCTACGACAAAGCCGTTGAAGCGTCAGCTTCAACGGCTTTGTCGTTTCTACAGTCGACGCGGTTTAGGTCGGTGAGCTTAATTAGATGCGCTTGAAGCAGAAGGCTAATAAAGGATTGACCTTCTATAGTTAATCCCTATAATTCGCACCTCTTCAGGCGTATGTGGCCCCTTAAACCTCTTATAAAACAATAGGTTAGATTTAAAAGAGGGGTTGCAAAGCAGTGAAATCTGCGTAGAATGCGCCGGACTGGCAGGGTGGCGGCTTGATCCTGTTAGTGGTTCGGTCGAGGTGGTCGGAAGCGGTAAAAGAGGCAGTTGACAGCGGTTTGAAACGCTGTAGAATTCGCCTCCCGCTGACGAGAAGCTAGAAGTTGATCGAAAGCGCAAGTGGCTGAATTTGAAAAGAAATTTTCGAAATCACTTGACGAAAGATGAGGCTGCTGTAGAATTCGCGCCTCGGTTGAGACGAAAGACTTAACCACCCGCTCTTTAACAACTGAATCAAGCAATTCGTGTGGGTGCTTGTGAGGTAAGACTGCTAGTCGCAAGATTATCAGCATCACAAGTTACTCCGCGAGAAATCAAAGATGTAACCAACGATTGCTGAGCTAAGTTTAGGGTTTT
>NZ_FOQL01000003.1 GCF_900113745.1 Pseudomonas guineae
AGGTTTGCTGGCCAACTTGACCAGTGCATCGACGCCGATATGTCCGGCGGTGCGCACACCGTAGGCCAGGCCAAAAAAGATCAACCAGGCGAATAACGCCTTGGTCAGGGCAATGCTCCAAGTCATCGACTGGGCCATGCCGAGAATGCTGTCGCCAATGGCGAAGAACAGCTCACTGCTGCCTTCCCAGCGATCGGCCAGGTTGTAGAACAGCGTGTAGAGGTTGTTGAGGATCACGTAGACGAAGGTCACCAGCGTCATGGTGACCAGGAGAAAAGCGATAAAGCCTTCCTCGAAGTGTTCCCAGACGCGCCAAAAAGCGTTCATGGGTATCTCCGTTGGGCTGTGTAGTTGCAGGGAGGGGAACTCTAACCAAGCAGGAAAAAGCACATCATGCTGGATGCACGCCACCTTCGCCGGTCACGCTAAAGAGGCTCACGGACCGCGAGAAGACAAGGAGTGGATAGCCACTTCAGGCACCTAAGCCCGAAGTGGCGAAAGGTGTTACTGCTGGTTGGCCGCTTTGGCCGCTTCGATTACATCGAGGCCAATATCGGCTTCAAACTTGCTCCAGGCCGGGCTTACAGCATCACGCCAGGTAGTACGCTGCTCGGGCGTCAATACGACAATCTCGCTCTTACCGGAGTCGAGGATTCCCTGCCGCGCCTCGGCATTAAGCGCTTCGGCACGCTTATTCACCTCAACGGTGACCTCATCAACGATCAGCTCCAGCTCGCTGCGGATATCGGCAGGCAGACCGTTCCAGAACTTGCTATTGGTGATCAGCAAGTAGTTGCCGATGGCATGGTTAGACTCCGTCATGTACTTCTGCACTTCGAAATACTTCTGTGAGTAAATGTTCGACCACGGGTTGTCCTGCGCATTGACCACACCCGTCTGCAGGCCTTGGTAGATCTCGGCAAAAGACATCTTACGTGGCACCGCACGCAACGCACTGTACTGCGCCGCCTGAAGATCGGATGGTTGAACGCGGAACTTCTGCCCACGCGCATCGGCAGGCTCGATCAACGGCTTGTTGCCGGTGAGTTGGCGCATACCGTTGAGCCAGTAAGCCAGCCCGGTTATGCCCTTGCTCTCCATGGACTTGAGCAGTGCTTTGCCCTTGTCCGAACCCTGGAAACGCTGGGCGGCAGCCACATCGTCGAACAGGAACATCATGTCGAATAGCTGCAGTTGCTTGGTGTATTGCTCCAGCTTGGACGGTGCCGGTGCCAGCATCTGCACTTCGCCGAGCAGCAACGCCTCCATCTCCTTACCATCGCCATACAGCGAGGAGTTGGCGTAGACCTCTACCTTAACTTTACCGGGCAGGCGTTCTTCCACCAGTTTTTGGAACAGCAGTGCGCCCTGACCTTTGGGCGTGCTGTCGGCCGTGATATGGGAGAACTTGATCAAAATAGGATCGGCGGCCTGAGCCGACAATGTACCCAGTAAAGCGCAACCGGCAAGCAACCCGGCCAAGCCACGACGGGCAGATGAGTACTTCATGAGGAGCTCCTGTTGTTTTTGTGTGAGCGTCGCAGGCGTATACCGAGCGATTGAGCGGACTCTACCCCAGCGTTCCTAAGGCCTGAAATTCACATTTGAACAACTCAGCCTTCGGCATTCACGAAGGCAAAATCGACTTCTTGCCGTTTTCCTCGCTGCTACATAGATGCTCAAGCAACTGCTTCGCGGTTAGCGAAAGGCTATCCAGCTGGCGTACGGCTATCTTCAGTTCACGCTTGGCCCAGGGGTCATACAACGGAATCACCCGGACATCCAACGCCGGCAAGTAGGTGCGCACTGCCAGTTCGGGCAATATACCGATGCCCATACCGGTGTGGATCATTCGGCAAATCGCCTCAAAACTACGCACCTGAATGCGCAGACGCAGGCCTATACCCAAGTTATGCGCCGAGTGCTGCAGCAGACTGTGTAGCGAAGCGTCCTGCTGCAGACCAATAAAGTCATAACCGACCGTCTCGCGCAGATGCACACCTGCGCACTCGGCCAGTGGGTGATCGCGTGGGGTGACCAAGACCAATTGATCGTGACGATAGGTGAACACCTGTAAATCATCGGCCGGCACATGACCGGCGAAGATGCCAATATCGGTCAACCCTTCACGCACCGCGCGCAGCGTTTCGCTGCTCACGCGCTCCTCTAGGTCAATCTTTACCTGTGGGTATGCACGGCAAAAGCTGGCGAGGTCTTCCGGAAGGAATTCGATCACTGCCGAGGTATTGGCATGGATCCGCACATGCCCTTTAACCCCCTCGCTGAACTCACTGAGGTCGGCATTCAGCTGCTCAAGGTTACTCATCATGTTGCGTGCATGGTGCAGCAGCGCATGACCCGCCGGTGTCAGCTCAACACCCTTGGGTTGGCGATAGAGCAGTGCAATGCCTAGCTGGCTTTCCAGATCGCTGACCCGCTTACTGACTGCCGCCAGGGCTAAGTGCTCACGTTCCGCGGCACGGGTCAGGCTGCGCTCATCGGCAATGGCGACAAACAGTTTGAGGGTGACAAAGTCGATACGACGCATGCTGACGGCCTTTTGATTCGTGTTATACGAAGCAGCAGAGCTGGAGACGCCCCACTTCAAGCCATCACAGCATCTCACTTCGTGATACACGAAGCCTAGCTTGGCGATTGATCAATTGTCGGCATAACACCACTGCGCCACTCTGCTCAGCATAAGAACCGATATCCGCACAGGTGCCGCAATGACACAAATAAGCACAGCCACCATGGCCCTGCAGGGCATGAAAGTGATCGAGATGGGGCAGCTCATCGCAGGTCCCTTCGCCAGCAAGATGCTCGGCGAGTTCGGCGCAGATGTGATCAAGATCGAGCCACCCGGCGTCGGCGACCCGCTGCGCAAATGGCGCAAGATCAAGGATGGCACCTCACTCTGGTGGCACGTGCAGTCTCGTAACAAGCGCTCGCTGACCCTCAATTTGAAGGAGCGCGAAGCTCAGGACATCGTTCGCCAACTGATCGCTGAAGCTGATGTGCTGGTGGAAAATTTCCGCCCTGGCACCCTCGAAGGCTGGGGGCTTGGTTATGACGACCTTAAACAAATCAATCCGCGCCTGATCATGCTACGCATCTCGGGCTACGGCCAAACAGGCCCCTACCGTGACCTGCCCGGCTTCGGCGTGATCGGCGAGGCCATGGGCGGCTTGCGCCACCTTTCGGGTTACCCCGGCCAAGCCCCCGTACGTGTGGGCATTAGCATTGGTGATTCGCTGTCGTCTTTGTATGGCGTGATCGGCGTATTACTGGCCCTGCAGGAACGCCAACGCAGTGGCCTGGGCCAAGAAATCGACGTGGCATTGTACGAATCGGTGTTTGCCATGATGGAAAGCCTGGTGCCGGAATACGATGCTTTTGGCCACATCCGCGAACCGGCCGGCAGCGCCCTACCCGGCATCACACCGTCCAACTCCTACCCCTGTAACGATGGTACCTACGTACTTATCGCCGGTAATGGCGACAGCATCTACAAGCGCTTGATGAGCCTGATCGGCCGTGATGACCTGGGCAACGATCCGCGCCTGGAGCAGAACGATGGCCGCAGCGAGCACGCCGAAATGATCGACGCTGCCATTGCTGAATGGACTGCACTGCGTAGCCGCGACGAAGTGATCGACGCACTCAAAGCGGCGCGCGTGCCGGCGGGCTATCCCTATACCGCCGCCGACATCGTCAAGGACCCGCACTACCTGGCGCGACAGATGATCGAGACCGTGCAAACCAGCGCCGGCCCGCTCAAGGTGCCGGGTGTGCTGCCTAAACTCAGCCGCACGCCGGGACGCCTTGGTAACGGCGGCCCGCAACTGGGCGAACACAGCTACAACATTCTGGCCGGCCTGGGCCTGAACGATGAACAGGTAAACGGTCTACGTGAGCGCGGGATTATTTGAGCCCCTACTTAGGATGCCGATAACTCCCACGCAAAGCGTGAGGAACGATCAGTGATAAACAATCAGGATTTCGAACATGAGCAAGCGTCTGTACATTCAGGAAGTGGCCACCCGCGACGGTTTTCAGATTGAGCCTGAGTTCGTGCCCACCGAAAGTAAAGTCGCCTTGATCGACCAGCTGTCGCGCACCGGTCTGGCGAAGATTGAGGTGACCTCCTTCACCTCGCCCAAAGCCATTCCTAATCTGCGCGACGCCGAAGAAGTAATGCGCAGCATCACCCGCGTAGCCGGCGTTGACTACACCGTACTGGTGCCCAACGTTAAAGGCTGCGAACGTGCCTTGGCGTGCCAAGTGGACGAAGTGAACCTGGTAATGTCGGCCAGCGACACGCATGGCCTGGCCAACCTGCGCATGACACCCGCGCAATCGCTGGTGCAGTTTCGCGAGATCATTGAGGTCAGCCGTGGCAGCGGCGTATTTATCAACGCTTCACTGTCGACTGCCTTCGGCTGTCCCTTCGAGGGTGAAGTGGCGGATAGCCGCGTCTACGACCTGATCCAGCGCCTGCTGGACATCGACGTACAGGGCATCACCCTATGTGATACCACCGGCATGGCCGACCCCGCCCACGTTAGCCGGATCTGCAGTGAAGCCTTGCAGCGCTGGCCGCAAGCAACCTTTACCGCACACTTCCACAACACTCGTGGTATGGGCTTGGCTAACGCACTGGCGGCATTGAATGCCGGCATCGAACGCTTCGACGCCTCCCTCGGCGGCCTGGGCGGCTGCCCCTACGCCCCAGGTGCCAGCGGCAATATCTGCACCGAGGATTTGGTCCACATGCTCCAGCGCATGGGCCTGAATACCGGCGTGGACCTCGATGCTCTGTTAAGTACCGCCGCCCGCCTGCCGCAATTGCTCGGTCATGATGTACCGGGAGCAATCCTCAAAGCGGGCAAGGCAGACAAGCGCTATCCGAAACCGAAATGGATGACTGCTGATAACGCCTGAATGGTGGTTATAACAGTCCCTGGCGTTGCGATGAGCCTAATCCCCTTCCCCTGATCCTGACCAGAGCGCTCACCTCGAGTGAGCGCTCCTCAATATTTTTTACAGGATTCAGGAAAAGTATGAGGGGGCGTTCTCTGCCCGTTCCTGCATCAGAAAAGCAGGCAAAAAACGTCCTCGACCGTAGCAAACAGCATTTGACCATTCGCATATCAGCCCTCGCGACTAAAGCTCGCCTACAAACAGCATGAGCCTGGCTAAACTACAGCTGTTCGATACGCCATTCACCCCATGGAAACACCGATGAACGAGCACCATGCAGCGTTGCTGCAACATGCCCCACACAGCCAATCATCCGCCGACACTTGGGCCAGGCTTTGCTGTGAACAGGCGCTGCTAGCGGTGGAACAGGGCTGCTATGGCGTAGGGGCAGTGCTGATAACCGAGAGTCAGGAGTTACTGTTCAGCACCCGCAATCAGGTATTTGTCGATGGGCACTACAACAGTGCCGCTCACGCCGAAATGCTGTTACTCGACCAGCTGGAGGCTGAGTACCCTGAGCAGAACCGTAGCAAGCTCACGCTTTATGTCAGCCTACAGCCCTGCATGATGTGTTACGGCCGCATCCTGATAGCAGGCATCATCAATGTGCGTTACCTGGCCAAGGACAAACCAGGCGGCTTTAACGGCAAGCACCTGCCTGCTGCCTGGGCCGAACTGGCCGCACGCACCTCGATACGCCAAGCCACTGTCGAACCCTACTGGATCAACCTGGCTGAACAGGCGATCAGCAGGCTGCAGGATCGCCAGGTAATGCGCCAACGCGTCATACAAGCGTGGCGCGGCAGTCTGCAGACTTGAAAGCCCTACTCCTTGCCTAAACCATGCTGGCGTAGTTTGTTAGCAATCGTGGTGTGAGATACGCCGAGACGCTTGCCGAGCTGGCGACTGCTTGGATGGTCATGAAACAAGCGCTCCAGCACGGCCTTCTCGAAACGCCCGAGGATCTCATCCAACCCGCCTTCTACCGAGAACTCGCCCAAAGGCTGCGGCGCGCCGTAGTCCGGCAGACGGATATGCGTGGCCTTAACCGTACCGCCGTCGCACAGCGATACGGCCTGAAACAGCACGTTCTCTAACTGACGCACATTACCCGGCCAATGGTAATGACTGAGTTTGTCCAGCACCGCAGGCGCAAGCGTGGGCAGCGGGCAACTTATTTGCCGGCTGGCCTGATCGAGAAAATGCTCAACCAAGGGTGGCAAGCCGTCCAGGCACTCACGCAGCGGCGGAATATGCAGGCTCAGTACGTTAAGACGGTGATAGAGGTCCTGCCGGAACTCGCCCTTGGCGCAAAGCTCGGACAGGTCAACCTGGGTGGCGCACATTACGCGCACATCTAGATAGACCTCCTCGTCACTGCCCACGCGACGAAAGCAGCCGTCTTGCAAAAAGCGCAGCAGCTTAGCTTGTAAACGTGGACTCATCTCGCCGACGCCATCGAGGAACAGCGTGCCGCCTGCGGTGAGCTCGAGTAAACCGAGCTTGCCTTCCGGCCGTGCGCCCTCGAAGGCGCCGGGGCCGTAGCCAAACAGCTCCGTCTCGGCCATCGATTCCGGCAGTCCAGCACAGTTCAGCGCCATAAACGGTGACTGCCCACGCGGGCTGGCCAGGTGGCAGGCACGCGCTAGCAACTCTTTGCCGGTACCGGTTTCGCCCTCAATCAGCAGCGGCGCATCCAGTGGGGCCATGCGCCGAGCCTCGCGCACCACAGCAGCCATCACCTTGGAGCTTTGGAAGATGCTGTCGAAGCCGCGCAGTTCCTGTTTGCGCACGTTGTAGATGCGCTCACCGACACGGTCAGCCCGGTGCAACGTCAACACCGCACCCGCGAGGGCATCGCTTTCATCGTGTTCAGTTTGCAGCGGTGCAATGTCGGCAAGAAACACGTCGCCTTTAATCTTCACGCGCAGGCCATTGATACGCGATTTGTTGGTGCGCACCAGCTCCGGCAGGTCGAAATCCTCGGCGTAACGCGACAGTGCAATGCCCGGCACTTCATCCACCCGTACGCCCAACAGCTGTGCGGCGCTGCGGTTGGCGGCGACAATCGAGCCACCCATGTCAATCGACAGCACTGGGAAGTCCAGCGCACCCAGTAAGGCGTTGAGTTCCAGATGACGCCGCTCGCTGGGCATCAACCCCACGCGCTTAACCCCGAAAACCCCGGATATCGCCTCGAACTTGGGCCGCAGTGACTGGAACTGCAAATTGATCAGGTTCGGGCAATGCAGGTAAATGGCGTTGCCCTGCTCGCCACCCACTTCGCCACGGGCGACGTTGATGCCGTACTCAACCAGCAGATTAAGGATGTCACGCAGGATGCCAATTCGGTTCTGGCAGTGGACTTTGATACGCATGGCAGAGCTCTGATCAGGCAGTTTTATAGGCGGCGGCAGAGGAAATCGGCGGCAGCAGCGGATTGTTCGTCAAGAATATGTGACAGATTGACGCAACAGCAAGGCGATAGTTCGCCATGCCAGCAAAGGCGTAATCAATTCTTTACAAAAAAACAGGTCAATCACAGCCCCCTCGCATGCTGAAGCGCTGCGCAAGGGCACTAAGCAGGGTATTTCTAACTCCAATACAACAACAAAGCCCCAGCAGGAGGCAGCAATGAAGAGCACGCACTACCAGGCTCGTGAACCGGATGACTGTGGTTTTATCGCTTACCCGGAAAGCGAGCATCACGTCTGGAACACCCTGATCACCCGCCAGCTCACGGTGATCGAAGGGCGTGCTTGTCAGGAGTACTTGGATGGTATCGAGCAACTCGGCCTGCCTCATGAGCGCATTCCGCAACTGAGCGAAGTTAACAAAGTGCTCGAAGCCAGCACCGGCTGGCGGGTGGCGCGGGTGCCAGCGTTGATTCCGTTCCAGACCTTCTTTGAATTACTGGCCAGCAAGCAATTCCCGGTAGCCACCTTTATTCGCACCCCGCAAGAATTGGATTATCTGCAAGAGCCGGACATCTTTCACGAGATCTTCGGCCACTGCCCGCTGCTCACCAACCCCTGGTTTGCCGAGTTCACCCACACCTACGGCAAGCTCGGCCTAGCGGCCAGCAAGGAAGAACGGGTGTACCTGGCGCGCCTGTATTGGCTGACCATCGAGTTCGGCCTGGTCGATACCAGCCAGGGCCGCAAAATTTACGGTGGTGGCATTCTCTCCTCGCCGAAGGAAACCGTGTATTGCTTGTCCAATGAACCTGAGCACCTGGCCTTTGATCCAATCGAGGCGATGCGCACGCCTTATCGCATCGACATTCTGCAGCCTGTGTATTTCGCCCTGCCGGAGCTCAAGCGCCTGTTCGACCTGGCCCATGAAGACATTATGGGTATGGTCCAACAGGCCATGAAAATGGGCTTGCATGCGCCGAAATTTGCGCCAAAAGCCGCCTAACATTCTGTAGGGTAAGTATTGGTCGCTAGCATTTCGCAGCCAGACCGCCTCTACGCAGCTCAATTAATTTGGAGAAAGCCGATGTCCCTTGCCCAAGCCCAATGTGAAGCCTGCAGCGCCGATGCGCCAAAAGTCAGCGACGATGAACTGGCCGAACTGATTCGCGAGATACCCGACTGGAACATCGAAGTACGTGACGACCACATGGAGTTGGAGCGGGTTTACCTGTTCAAAAACTTCCGCCATGCCTTGGCCTTTACCAACGCTGTCGGTGCCATCGCCGAAGAAGTCGGTCACCATCCGGCATTACTCACCGAGTGGGGCAAAGTCACGGTAACTTGGTGGAGCCATGAAATGGGCGGCCTGCACCGCAATGACTTCATCTTGGCTGCACGCACCGATGTACTGGCTGATAGCGCCGAGGGACGCAAGTGAGCCATTTCCAACATATTGCCCGCGTGCCAGGGGACCCCATTCTCGGTCTGATGGACGCCTATCGGGCTGACCGCAACCCGGCTAAATTCGACCTCGGCGTGGGCGTCTACAAGGACGCCCACGGTCTGACAACTATTCCTCAGGCTGTAAAACTGGCGGAGCTGACGCTGCACCAGAGCGAGACTACCAAAAGCTATATCGGCGGCCATGGCGACGCACTGTTCGGCAGGCTGTTGTGCCAACTGGTGCTGGGTGCAGAGAACCCTTTACTGGAAGAGTGCGCGGCGACCACGCAAACCCCTGGTGGCACCGGCGCGCTGCGCCTAAGCGCCGAGTTTATTGCCAACTGCTTGCCGGGCCGTGGCATCTGGCTGAGCGACCCGACCTGGCCGATCCATGAAAGCATCTTTGCCGCCGCCGGCTTGCGCGTCAGCCATTACCCCTATGTAGGGGCGGACAACCAGCTGAATATCGAGGCCATGCTCGCCACGCTCAGCCATGTCCCGAAAGGCGATGTGGTGCTGCTGCATGCCTGTTGCCACAACCCCACCGGCTTCGATCTCACCCCCCGTGACTGGAAGCGCGTATTAGAGATAGTCAAAGCCCGCGAACTGCTGCCCTTGATCGACTTTGCCTACCAAGGCTTTGGTGATGGCCTGGAGCAGGACGCCTTTGCCGTACGCCTGTTTGCCGCTGAATTGCCAGAGTTACTGATCACCAGTTCCTGCTCAAAGAACTTCGGTCTCTACCGCGAGCGCACGGGCGCGCTGATCGTTTGCGCCGAAACAGCGGAAAAACTCCAAGATGTGCGCAGCCAGCTAGCATCTCTGGCCCGCAACCTGTGGTCCACACCGCCCGCCCACGGTGCGGCAGTGGTCGCCACTATTCTGGCAGATAGCGAACTGCAAGCACTGTGGATGAGCGAGCTGGAAAGCATGCGGCAACGGGTTGCCAGCCTGCGCAGTGGTCTGGTTGAGGCCTTAAAACCCCACGGTTTGGCAGAGCGCTTCGCGCATATCGCAAAACAACGCGGGATGTTCTCCTACACCGGCCTTTCCGCGTTGCATGTGCAGCGCCTGCGTGATGAGTTCAGCGTGTACATGGTCGGCAGCGGCCGGGCCAATATGGCGGGACTGGATGCCAATCGTCTCGATCAACTGGCCAGTGCTATTGCGCGTGTCTGCGCCGACTAAAGTGCAGCTGAACCCATCACTGCAGCGCCAGGGCTCAGCTGAGCGCATGCGACTATAGGCTTGCTATAGTCGCAGTACGCCCATCCTGCCGAGATACCTGTGTCCCGCCTCTCTAACATCGTTTTCCGCGTTTACCAACGCACACTGCACAGCCTGGCGCTTTATCCGACGCTGATCGCCTTGGGCTTTTTCGTTCTGTGTCTGTTGGTCATGAGCATCGAGTATCAACCCTGGCTGATGTCGCTCAAGCGCGACATGGATGTGGGCCTGGTGCGCAACGCTGAAAATGCCCGTTTGATTCTCAGCACCCTGGTCGGCGGCATCTTATCGCTGACGGTATTTAGCTTCTCCATGGTTATGGTGGTACTTAATAACGCATCGGCCACTCTCTCACCCCGGGTGATACCAGGCCTGATCAGTGACAAAGGCCACCAGAAAACGCTTGGATTCTATCTCGGCACTATTCTCTATTCGCTGTTACTGATCACCAGTATTGAACAGGGTAACTCCACGCAAGTACCCAGCCTCGGAGTGCTTATGGCACTGGCTATGGGTATCGCCTGCCTCGGCCTGTTTGTGCACTTTATTCACTCCATTTCCCGCTCGATCCAGGTCGAATACATACTCAACAACCTCTACCACACCACCCTGAAAAAACTGGCCGCTAGAGAAGCCAAATTGGCCAATATCGAGGACATACCAAGCTGGCCCGATGATCAGCACTGGCAGGAAGTCCGCGCACAACGCAATGGCTACTTTAAAGAACTCAACATCAATGCCATCAACGCTCTATTGAGTGAGCATGACCTGCGCATGACCGTGATGATCCATCATGGTTTTTTTGTGATGAGTGGTCGCCCGCTGTTCAAGTTGGATCGGCGAGTCGATGAAGATATAGCCAACGCCCTACTCGACTGTTTCGATTTTTTTATCGAAGAATACGCCCACTCCCACTATTTGTTTGGCTGCACGCAAATTTCTGAAATTGCCGTCAAGGCACTCAGCCCAGGGACCAACGACCCTGGCACTGCGCTGACCGCCATCGACTTGCTCAGCGTGCTGTTCAGTAAACGCCTGGCCTTACCTGACCTGGACTTCGCGCTGCTGGACGATGAGCCGCCTCGCTTGTTCCATTACGAATTATCGCTGGATGAATTACTGCTGCTGGTTTTCGGCCCTATTCGTAACTACGGCCGCGCTGATGCCAGCGTGCTGTTTGGGCTGCTACAGGCCTACAAGAGCCTGTTTTATCACCCCCTGCGCGCGCAACAAAAAACAGATTTACTCAGGCATGTTCGTAGCGTGCAGGAAAGCGCAGACCAGTTCCTGCACAACAGCCGTGAGCGTGAGGCCATCAACCAGCTGCTGGAGCGCATCAACCAGACCTGCGATCTGCAGCAGCCTCTGGCATTGCTTACCGTACCTAGAAATAGCCTTTAAAAAATAATTAGCACGCTCACGAACAATAATAAATATATATAAAACAATGCTTTACATGGACCTCATAGCAGATTGACGACCATCCCTGATTTGCCAAACGGCCCTCTTTTGCTTAGGGTAGGTTCCTATGTGGACCTTACTTGCCCCAATTAGCTCATTGCTAGGAGGGGTTGCATTACTCCTCCTCGGCAATGGCCTGCTTAACACTTTACTGACTCTGCGTGGCGTCGCCGAAGGCTACTCCACCTCGATGCTCGGACTGATTATGTCTGGGTACTTCGTCGGTTTTCTCCTTGGCACCTGGCTAGCGATTCCGCTGGTTCGCCGCGTTGGGCACATCCGTGCGTTTGCCTTTTGTGCCGCACTGGCGGCTATCACTGCCCTGCTGCATGTGCTGATCGTCGACCCCTGGGTCTGGCTGGGTTTGCGTGTGCTCTACGGCCTGGCGCTGGTCAGTTTGTATATGGTGATCGAGAGCTGGCTTAACGCCCAGGTGCCAAACGACAAGCGCGGCCAGATGTTCGCTGTGTACATGGCGGTCAACCTCGGCGCACTGGCTGCTGCACAGCAGCTGCTCAACCTGGCTGAGCCGACAGACTTTGTCTTGTTCGTGCTGGCCGCCATGTTGATCAGCGCGGCGCTGATGCCCATTACCCTGACTCGACAGGTCCAGCCCAGCGTACCGGACACCCTGCACACCAACCTGCGCCAAATTGCCGGCATTGCGCCGCTGGCAATCGCCGCGGCAGGCTTATCCGGCTTAGCGCTGGGAGCCTTCTGGGGCATGGCCCCGGTGTATGCGAGCCTGAATGGCTTTGATGCGACGGGCGTGGGCCTGTTGATGAGTAGCAGCATTCTCGGCGGCGCGCTGTTGCAGTGGCCGATTGGGATTTACTCAGACAAACACGACCGCCGCTTGGTTCTGCTATGGGTCGTCTCGCTGTCAGTCGTGGTGGCGTTGCTGATGAGCCTACTACCGGCAGGCCCTCTATTGCTTGGGATGATGTTTGTCTGGGGTGGTCTGACCTTTGCTATCTACCCGATTGCCGTGGCGCAGCTGATCGACCAATTGCACAGCGATGAAATACTCGCCGGCTCCAGCAGTTTGCTGATGGTCAACGGCATCGGCTCAGTCTGCGGCCCGCTGCTTGCTGGCCTGTTGATGCAGCATCTAGGCGCTAAGGCCTTGCCGCTGTATTTCGCGGCAACCCTCGGCCTGCTTGCGGCTTACACCCTGTATCGCCTGCGCCATGTTAGCGATCTGGTCAGCGCACCTGCTGGACACTTTATGCCTATGCTACGCACCAGCCATACGGTGCTTGAGTTGATGCCTGACGCCCCCCATACAGACTCAACTGAGCACACTGAAGAATCTCAACATCAGGAGCAGCAGACTCCGACGTAAATAAAAGGCGCACGCATGAAGCGTAAACGCCTGGTACAGCGCGTCGATTTATCTCGGCGTGTCACTGCACCCACTAACAGGACAGGAGGACAGCACATGTTACTTGCTACCGATCTCGATGGAACCTTTCTCGGCGGCGATCCCAAGGATCGCTTGAGCCTTTACCAGACCATCGCCGCGCACCCGGAAATACGCCTGGCCTATGTCACCGGGCGCAGCCTGGAATCAGTGTTGCCACTGCTGGCCGACCCGA
Organism: Pseudomonas guineae; assembly: GCF_900113745.1. Taxonomy (GTDB): domain Bacteria; phylum Pseudomonadota; class Gammaproteobacteria; order Pseudomonadales; family Pseudomonadaceae; genus Aquipseudomonas; species Aquipseudomonas guineae. Next base: position 13,130 of record NZ_FOQL01000003.1, read on the forward strand.
CCCTGCCGCAACCGGATTTCATCATCTCTGACGTCGGTGCCAGCCTGGTACATGGCGACACCTTGCAGCCAATCCAACCGCTGCAAAGCGCGGTAGACGCCCTCTGGCCCGGTGACAGCCAGGTCGCCAGCGCCATCGAACACCTGGCTCTAGAACGCCAGGACGTGCCGCAAGTACGTCGTTGCTCCTACTTCTGCAGCCCTGAAGAAGCGGGTAACCCAGAACTCCTGACAATCGCCGAGAGCTTGGGCTGCGACCTGTTGTATTCGGCAGAGCGCTACCTGGACTTCCTGCCTAAAGGCGTCAACAAGGGCAGCAGCCTACAAGCGCTGATTGACTGGTTGGAACTGGACAGCGACCAGGTCCTGACCGCTGGCGACACCCTAAATGACCTGAGCATGCTCAGCGGGCAGTTCAAGGGTGTGTGTGTGGGTGAATCGGAAGAAGGCTTGCTGCAAGCCACCCGTCAGTTCTCGCGGGTATTTCATGCCGAACGTGCCGGTTGTGGCGGCATTCTCGAAGCCTTTGTGCATTTTGGTTTTCTCGGCAAGCAAGGCATTGCCGCCGAAGGCAAACAAGTTGCCGAGCCCGGTAAAGCGGATCTGGTGATGGTTTATCACCGCTTGCCCTATGAAGAATTTCGCGGCAAGGATGGCAAGTTACAACGCCGCCGCCCGACCTCCCCTAACGGCATTATCCCGACCTTGCTGAGCTTTTTCGGCGACGGCCGTGCCGGTTCCTGGGTGGCCTGGGCCGAGCATGACGAAGCAAGCGGCGAAACCTTCGACAGTCACACCACAGTCGACGCAGAGCGCTACCCCACGCTGACCGCCGCACGGGTGGCGTTGAGCAAAGAAGAAGTCGATATTTTCTATAAACGGTTCTCCAAAGAAGCCTTCTGGCCGACCCTGCACACCTTCTGGGAGCGTGCGCAGTTCCGCGAAGACGACTGGCAGGTGTTCCTTAAGGTTAACCGCGCGTTTGCCGAACGCACCGCGCTGGAAGCCGCCGAAGGCGCTACCGTCTGGCTGCATGACTACAACCTGTGGATGGTGCCAGGCTACTTACGTGAGCTGCGCCCAGACCTACGTATCGCCTTCTTCCACCACACCTACTTCCCCTCGGCGGATGTGTTTAACGTACTGCCTTGGCGTAAGCAGATCATCGGCAGCCTGCTGCAGTGCGATTACATCGGCTTTCACATCCCACGTCAGGTTGAGAACTTCGTCGATGCCGCGCGCGGTGTAATGCCGCTGCAAACTGTCAGCCGGCAGAACTGCGCGCCGCGCTTTATAACCTATGGCTGCGCGGTGGGTCTGGAACGCATGACCACCGCCGTCGACACTGGCACTCGAGTGGTCAAGCTCGGTGCACACCCGGTGGGCCTCGACATCAATCGCGTCAGCAGCGCCCTGGAGTCGCCGAAGATCAAGGAGATGATGGAGCGTTTGCGCAAAGATCTGGGCTCAGTCAAATTGATTCTCTCGGTGGAGCGCCTCGACTACACCAAAGGCATCTTGGAAAAACTCAACGCTTACGAGCGCTTACTGGAAGAGAACCCGGAGCTGCTAGGCAAGGTCACCTTGGTCACGGTCTGCGTACCGGCGGCCAAAGAAATGACCATCTACGACGAGCTGCAAGGGCAGATCGAACAAGCTGTGGGGCGGATCAACGGCCGCTTCGCGCGCATCGGCTGGACGCCGCTGCAGTTCTTCTTCCGCAGCCTACCGTTCGAAGAAGTTAGCGCCTGGTACGCCATGGCTGACGTGATGTGGATTACCCCACTGCGCGACGGCCTTAACCTGGTGGCTAAGGAATTTGTCGCCGCACAAGGCTTGCTCGGTGGGCGCGGCGTGCTGGTGCTGTCCGAGTTTGCCGGGGCTGCCGCTGAGCTTAAGGGCGCATTGCTGACCAATCCGCACGACCCGGTGGACATGGTGCAAACCTGTTATGTGGCACTGAACATGCCCAAAGCTGAAGCCCAAGATCGCCTGCGTGAACTGTTCGATATCGTCAGCTATAACGATATCCGCCGCTGGGGCGATGAGTTTCTGGCGGCCGTCAGTGACCCGGAAGAAAAGCTCGACCGCGCATTGGGCCTGGTCGTCTGAACTAAGCCTGTGTAAAAACAGCCCGGCCCATGGCCGGGCTGTTGCGTAGAGGCTTAGCCCATCTGCGCATCAATGGTGCAATTGATCATCCATGACACGCCAAAGCGGTCCGTAAACACGGCAAACCGCGTCGCCCAAAAGGTTGGCTGCAGCACCATCTGCACACTGCCCTGCGCCGATAAGGCTTCATACAAACGCTCAGCCTCTGGGACATTTTCTACCTGCAGAGAAATCGAGCAGCCTTTGATGCCGTCATAAGGCGTACCCGGGAGCGCGTCAGCCCCCATCAGCACCTGATCACCGCTGGTCAAACACACGTGTATGACGCGGTCATGAAATTGCGCAGGCACATTCTTGGCCTCAGGGCTCTCACCGAAATGCATCAACTCCAGGCTGCCGTTCAGGCACTCGGCATAGAACGTAAACGCCGCCTCACACTGGCCATCGAAGGTTAAATAGGCGTGAATTTTCATCTGCTTACTCCTTAGCGTTAACAGTCGTTATGCATCGGTCACAGGCAGATCAGCTTAGGCACAGCAGCGTCCACCCTTTAAAGCAGACCCCACCTGGCCAGCGAGGTTCGCCCTTCAGACACCTTGACGGCGTCTGAGGTAAGTGTTGTATGCCGTGCAGCGGAAAGCGTCGTGGCTGGGGGCAAGGCTCAAAAATCCACTTTGCCCCGGCCCGCCTTAATCGCCCCGCGCTTGGTTTTACCTTCCAAGCGGCGCTTTTTCGAGCCCAGTGTGGGCTTAGTCGGACGGCGGGCTTTCTCGGTTTTACCGGCGTTGCGTATCAACTCAGCCAAGCGTTCTAAGGCATCGGCGCGGTTCTGCTCCTGGGTGCGGTACTGCTGGGCCTTGATGATCACTACCCCTTCGGCGGTGATACGGCTGTCACGCAGCGCTAGCAAGCGTTCCTTGTAGAACGGCGGCAGGGATGACGCCTGGCTGTCAAAACGCAGGTGCATCGCACTGGAAACTTTATTGACGTTCTGCCCACCCGCGCCCTGGGCACGAATAGCCGTCAGCTCGATTTCGACATCCGGGAGATGAACGCTGTTGGAAATAACCAGCATGGCCAGGCTTCAACACAAAAAAGGACGCTCAGGATAACGCGAACACTGCCTGGCTGCCCGCAGACATCACCACGCCCCTGCTGCTTCAGCGCTGATGACGGCGGTGTAACTACGGCTGCTCAGCAGCGGCCAGCAGGCGCAAGTAAAGGGCGTCAGCACGCCCAAGATTACGAAAATGTAACCCTAGCTTCAGCTTAGTGACCAGGTGCCTTGGTTATTGTTGTTTCGAGCCTAACGCTCAACCTCTGTAGTTAGCAGGGGTTACCAAACTCATAGGATTACCGAAATGAAATCAATCAAAAGCCTACTCGTACTCGCGGCTCTGAGTGTTTCCAGCCTTGCTATGGCCGAAGGCGGTGCTGATCGTACCTTCGCGCATATGGAGCAGGCCCGCGAAATGTCGCTGCAGGCTTACCAGGCGACCCAGCAGCAGGCCGAGACAACCCTCGCTAGCAGCCACACCGAGCACACTGAGCACGCCAAGGGTTTAACCCAGTAGCGGTTAAGACGCATGAGCCATGGCGAAGACTGAGATCTAGCCGCTGCACCACAGCGGCTACAGAGCAGGTTATGTCGACACTCGCGACTGCTGTGATTAACCCGTGCAGCGAATATCAACGGGGGACAGATCACTAGGCCAGTCTTGCTGGTTGGCGACCGCCTCAAGACAGAAGGTGGTGTCGTCTTCGATCCAACAGACGAAGTAACCACCGCGGCGCAGGGCAAAGTGGGTAAACGTCAGGCACAGCTCCTGATGACGACTTACCTGTTCAAGCCCACCCTGGCTGAGGACAACAGCGTAAAAGCCAGCGTTGGTCCTTTCTCGCGCCAGCACCTGGAATCGCTCTTGGTCACACTCCCAGAAAGACGCACCCGCATTCACCAGTAGCTTCTCCAGTGCGAAGTGCTCAAGCGGAGAAAGGCGCATGGGCTTATTCGCCGTAGATATCGTAGGCAAAGTATTTGCTACGGATCTTGTCGTAGGTGCCATTGCTACGAATGGCGGCAAGCGCTTGGTTAATGCGTCCAGCCAACGGATCATTCTTGCGCACGGCAATACCGGCACCCATACCGAAGTAATTGACATCGGTGTAGCTCGGGCCAACGAATTCAAAGGCCTTGCCCTCAGGTTTATTCAGCAAGCCTTCCTCAATCGCTACCGAACCGGCAAGAGTCACGTCTATGCGCCCGGCCAGCAGGTCGAGAAACACCTCATTCTGATTGCCGTAGCGAACAATCTTCGCGCCCGCAGGCTCGAAATAATCGGTGGCGTAGCGGTCGAAGTTGGTAGAACGCTGCACGCCAACACGCTTGCCAGCCAGATCAGCTGGGATGGCCTGGACGCCGCTGTCTTTGCGGTGCGCAATCTTGGCGGGCAAACGGTAGTAGCTGTTGCTGAAGTCGACTGACTTGAGACGGTCCGGGGTGATCGACACGGAGGAGATCGCAGCATCGATCTTGCGCACCTTGAGTGATGGGATCAGGCCGTCAAACTCCACTTCCGTCCATTCACACTGCACCTTCATTTCTGCGCAGATAGCTTCGCCAATGTCGTAGTCAAACCCTTGAATGCGGTTGTCTGCGGTTTTAAATGCAAAAGGTGGATAGGCCGCCTCAATGCCTAAGCGCAGGCTTTCACCGGCGGCTTGGACGCTGCTGCAGAGGGCAATCAGACCGCTCAGGCCGAGGGTGGTCAGGCTCATTTTCTGGTTCATACAGGCTCCACTTCTATTGTTGTTGTAAAACGGGGCTTGGCCGGCTGTTTCAGACGGCCGCTGTGACGATCAGCTCGAGGCGGATGTCGGGATCATCGAAGGTCACCTGGCAAGTGGCGCGCGCCGGCGGCTCACCCGCACACCAGGCGCTCCATTCTTCGTTCATGGCGGCGAAATCGGCGCTCATGTCCTTCATCCATAGTTGCGCGCTGAGCACCCGACTCCGGTCACTGCCCACCGAGGCCAGCAGTTCATCAAGCCGCGCCAACACCTGCTGGGTCTGGCCAACAATGCCCTGACTGCAATCAGCGGCGACCAGGCCGCTAAGCCAGGCCACGCCCTGATGGACGACCACGCGACTGAGTTTGGTGTTGCTGTCGATACGTTGGATGCTGTTCATGGCGTCTCCGGACTTAGATCGTGATTGGATTGACTCGCCAGTTGCGCGAGCGTGATGGGTTTTAGCGGCGGGCGAACGCGGTAATAGCCGACCACAGACGGCGACACTTGGCGCTGCTCGGCGATGACTTCAGTCACGCTCAGGCCGCACAACCGACCTTGGCAAGGCCCCATGCCGCAACGGTTGAAGGTCTTGGCCTGGCTAGGGCCGAGACAGCCAAACCGAACATCGGCGCGGACCTGGCCGGCGGTGACCTCTTCGCAACGACAGACGATCACCTCGTTGTGGGGAATGCGGTTCTCCGCCTGCGGACGGTAGAGGGCATCGATCAGCGGCCGCGCGGCCAGGCAGCGCGCCAGTGCGCCCTGAGGCTCACGGGCCAGATGGTCGCGACGCGCGCCATCCAGCCGTTGCAACTGGCTGGCCACGGCCAGGGCCACCAGCCGACCTTGCTCGCGCGCCGCCAGTGCACCGCCGATGGCACCACCGTCGCCAGCGATAAACACCCCAGCAAGGCTGGTTTCGCCCCACTGGTCGCGATCGGCACGCCAGCACAGTTGCGCATCGCTCCACTGGTGGCGCATGCGCAGGGACCAACTGATCTGGGTATTCGGCACCACACCTTGATGCAGCAACACCAGGTTGGTGGGTAAGCGATGGACCTTGCCGCCGCTGCTGAAACAGAATGCTTCGGCGCACTCAGCGCCTTCGATGCGTAGCGCTCGCGCCCCCCGGTAATGCGGCAGTTTGGCCAGGCGCAGTTTCGCCAACAGCGACAGGCCCTTGAGCAGGTCACGCCAGCCGAGCAAGGCTTTCGGGATATGTCGCCACGCCTGCAGAATGTCGCGGTGCTCGGCGGTGTCCACCAGGGCCGACAGTTGAATGCCCGCCTTGAGGTACTGCACGGCCAGCAGATACAGCAGCGGCCCGCAGCCGGCCAGCACCACGGGGCCGGCGGGCAGCAGCGCGGCGCTCTTGAGCAGGATCTGCCCGGCACCGGCGCTCATGACCCCTGGCAACGTCCAGCCCGGTATCGGCATGGGACGCTCGAAGGCTCCGGTGGCGATCAGCAGCCGACGCGCCTGGACGACCACGCTGCGCCCCTCAAGCAGGTAATGCACCTGACACTGCTCGCCGACCTGCCAGACGGCCGCGCCAGGCACATAGCGCGCGCCACTGGCGATAAATTCATCGGCCAAGCGGCGGCCGGCACTGTAGTCATCACCCAATATCGCCAGCCGCTGCGGATCACTCTCGCGGATGTTGCGGTAGATCTGGCCACCAGGGCTTGGCTGTTCGTCCAATACCAGCACCTCGAGACCATGACGGCGGGCTTCGACGGCCGCACTCATGCCCGCAGGGCCGGCTCCGATGATCAGCAGGTCGATACGTTCAGATGCCATCGTGCGCGCCTTCTTCAGCCAGCGCATTCAACGCCCGCGCCCCCTGCTGGCGACGCACCTTGAGGCCGTCGCTGACAGTCACCATGCAGGCCTGGCAATTAGGCACGCCGTTCACTTCCACCAGGCATTCAAAGCACACGCCCATCATGCAATAGGGCGCGCGCGGTGCGCCGCTGACCGCTGTGCGGCGGGTTTGGCGAATGCCACTCGCCAGCAAAGCGGCGGCCACAGAGATACCGGAAGGCACGGCCAGTGGCTGACCTTCAAATTCAATCATCACGCAGGGGCTGTCCGTGGGCAGCTGGATAAACAGACTGTCAGCCGGCATGGCGCACCTCGGGAGCAAAGTTGAAGCGGTCCAGGGCAAAAGCGGCCACCTCGGGCAGCGCGATCTTCCCGGCTATCCAGGGTGCCAGGCGCAATGCATGAATAGCGGCCAGGGTGACGCCGCTGTGGCAGGACAGCAGGTAGGCACCCGGCGCTTTGCTTAATGACTGATAAATCGGGAAGCCGTCCGGGGTCAGTACCCGCAGTGCGCCCCAGGCGCGGACCAGGCGAACATTGCCCAGACGCGGAAAACTACGTACGGCGCGATCAGCGATGTCGGCCATGACCGCGGTGCTAGTGCCATCATCAAAGCCCACCGACTCTGCCGAATCGCCCAACTGGACGGTGCCCTCGTCGGTCTGCCGTACAGTGGAGGTGGGGTGGCTGAGGAAAGGCTCGACCCGCTCGGTGACGAGAATTTGCCCACGGCTCGGCTGCAACGGTATGGCATGGCCAAGGTGCGCGCCCAACTCGCGATTACCGAGCCCGGCGGCCAGCACCAGTTGTTCACTGCGTACCTGTTGCTCGCCCGCCGTGACGACAAAGCCGTTATCACCCGCCTCGATGCCCATGACCTTATCGCCACTGAGCAGGTGCACGCCCTGCAGCTGACAGGCCTGATGCAGGGCGCGCAGCAGCTTGAGCGGATTTACATCGCCGTCCATAGGCGAATAGCACGCGCCGACCACAGCCGGGCCAACCCCTGGCAAACGCTGGCTCAGCTGCGCGTTCCGTAGCACTTCAAAAGGGTAGTCGCCCAATTCATCTTTTAACCACTGCAGGCGGCGCACTTCTTCTGCCAGCTCAGCCTCAGACAAACAGAGTTGGAAACCACCCGACTGACGCAGCTGCACGTCAATGCCGGTTTCCGCCAGCAGCAAGCTGGCCAACTCTGGCCATAGCGCAACCGCCTGCCGGGTCCAGCGCGCATAGGGGGCCATGCCGTAGCCCTTGCCCTGCACCCAAAGTAAGCCGAAGTTACCGCGCGAGGCGCGAAATGCCGTATCACCTTCATCCAGCACGCAGACTTTTTGCCCAAGCCGAGCCAGGCCATACGCGGTGGCCATGCCTAACAGGCCCCCACCAATGACTGTCGTCTGTGTTTTATGCATAGGGTGCGTCTCGGCCATTGCAGCAAGGTGACTATGCCCTTGAGGCTTTTAGACTCAAGATCACTATTTGAATAACCCGGATGCTAGGAGGCTTACCTGTCGGTTAAAAATGCTTTATTTTCGCCAGCCTATGTCTTTTTGTTATGGACTCCACAGTGAACCTACGACAGCTTGAGGCCTTCCGCGCAGTCATTCTCGGGCAGACGGTGACTCGTGCCGCGGAAATGCTGCACATCTCCCAGCCCGCCGCGACGCGGCTGATCGCGGCGCTGGAGGAGGACATTGGTTTTCTATTGTTCGAGCGCATCAAAGGCAGGCTGCATCCAACACCCGATGCGCTGGTGCTGTATGAAGAGGTGCAGCGCTCGTTGCTGGGGGTGGAGCGCATCGCCCGCACCGCCAAGGAGATTGGCAGCCTGACGCGCGGCTCGCTGCATCTAGCCTGCGCGCCAGTGATGGGCCTGTCCTTTCTGCCCAGGGCCATACACGCGTTCACCAAGCAGCATCAGCACGCGCAAATCAGCCTGCAGGTGCTGCCCTCACGCGAGGTGGTCGATCAGGTCGTGGGCCAGCGCTGCGATCTGGGTTTTATCGCAGAACCCAACACCTACCCCAGCCCACGGGGTGAGCAGTTGCTGCGTTCGAGCATGCTCTGCGCCCTGCCCCGCGGCCACCGCCTGCAGGATAAAGCCGTGGTAGTGCCCGAGGACCTCGAGGGTGAGGCGTTTATTTCCTATCCCCAGGCAGTCGGCTCACGGCACCACCTGGATGCCATTTTCGACGCCCATGGGGTTACCCGGCAGCTGCAACTGGAAACCCAATTGTCGGCATCCATGTGCGCCTTCGTTGAGCTGGGTGCAGGGGTGGCGCTGGTGGACACCATCAGTGCGCTGGAATACCGCGGCGACGGCATTGTGTTTCGGCCGTTTGAGCCGGCTGTTGAGGTGGACTTCAGCATGCTGATGTCAGCGCAGAGCCGCCCTTCTCGGATTCAGGAAAGCTTTATGCAACATATGCGCGAATTTGTGGCGAGCGAGGTGGCGAACACCCTGCAGGCAACCACGGTTGCTCCAGACCATGACGCGCCGCCCGCATGAGCTGAACCCTAGAGGCCTGCGGGACACGCGCGCGCCCCGCAACAGCAACCCGCAGATCAGAGGCCGGCCAACACCCAGCCCATCAACAACGGCAGCAACACCGCGCTGATCACCCCGAGCAGGCTCATGCCCAGCGCGGCAAAAGCGCCACACTCCGAACTCTCTTCCAGCGCACGCGCCGTACCGATGGCATGGGCATTGATGCCGTAACTCAGGCCACGCGCCGCCGGGTGGGTCACCTTAAACAACCCCAGCAGCCAGGGGCCCAATGCGGTACCGATCACCCCAGTCAGCATGACGAACACCGCAGCCAAAGACGCCAGACCGCCGAGCTGCTCGGCCACCAGCATGGCAATGGGCATGGTCACCGACTTGCCTGACAGGCTCGCCAGCACCGGCAGTTGCGCACCCATGCTATGGGCAATCAACAGCGTCAACATAACCGTCAGCGTACCGCCGACCAGTACAGTCAGCAGCACTGGCATAGCCAGCAGGCGAATACGTTTGATGTTGTTGTACAAGGGCACGGCCAGGGCAATGGTCACCGGGCCGAGTAGAAAGGCGATGGGCGCAGCACCTTCTCGGTAAGTAGCGTAATCCATGCCGCAGGCCAGCAACGTGCCCACCACCAACAACATAGAAACCATCACCGGTTGCAGCACCAGCCAGCCACTGCGCCGGTACAGCCACAAGGCAAACTGGAACGCCAGCAGCGTCAGTCCTACGGGGAACAGCGGGTGATCGACCACCAGACGGCCCACCGTCAGCCAGGAAAACTCACTCATGATCAGCCTTCGCGCGCTGCTCCACACGTCGCGCTAGGCGCTGCATCATCCAGCCGCACAGCGGCACCGTAACCAGTAGCGATACACACAAGGCTGTCAGGATCGCCGGCAAGTCGGCGAGCAGCTCGTCGCTGGCCACCATAATCCCCGCAGCGGGTACGACGAACAAAAGCGGCAGGTACTGCAACAGGGTACTGGTGGCCTGGCTCAATGGCTCACTGACCTCACCACACAGCAATAAATAGCCAAACAACAGCAGCAGGCCGATCACGCTGCCGGGCAGAATGGGTAACAACAACTCACTGACGAGACTGCCGAAAATTTGCAGCAGGACCAGCCAGGTCAGCCCTTTCAACACCATGACAAACTCCTTAATTGTGCCGGCGTAACAGTGGTGCGGCTCAACCGCCGACCGCTCGTATACCACACTCACGCCGAGCAGTCCCTTGAACGCCGCCTCGGCGGTCTTGCCCTAGCGCACAGCTAAGCTGATCACCTACTCACTCATATGCCGGGGTATAGAAAATGGGAACGGCTACGGGCGTGGCTTTTATCTGCGCCACACTATGCCCGCGCAGCTGATACGGAAACAGCTGCAGATCTGGCGGAAAAACACGGATCAGATGGTTCGCAGAATGCACGGGCTGAGATGTTTATGTGGAGGGCAGCTAGCCGGTTTGGGCTCCTGGCTATAGGCGGCGAGCCCGAACAGGACGATTTATCGCGGGATCAGGCTGGCAATGCCAGCGATGCGCTGACTCACCTGCTCTTCAAGGCGCTGCACGTCCTGACGATGACGTTGCTCCTGCTCAGCCTGCTCGGCGCACAGTTTTAACGCCGTAAGTACCAGCAAGCGGTCGCCAATCAGTGCTGGTGAGCCCGCCTTGCTTTCAGCCAGGCGTTCTTTGAGCAGGCGTACCGACTCGCTCAAGGCCTGCTGTTTTCCGGCAGGCGCCTTGATGCTGTAGTCATTGCCGAGAATGGAAATGACTGTGACCGTGTCCCCTTCGAGGCTCATGCCTGGGCAGGACTCGGCGACGCGCTAGCACTGCCGCTGGCCAACTGAACCAGCGCTTGAATGCGCGCGGCGGTGGTGCTGTGCAGCTCGTCTTGCTCCAGCGCGCTCATCTGCAGCGCCTCATTCTCGTCCTTGAGTTGAGCCAATTCGTTACGAATCTGCTGGGTCGCCGCCTGCAGCGCTTTGTTCTCTTGCACCAACTCGCTGACAAGTTGTTCCAACTGACTCAGATTATTTTCCAACATATTGATTACTCAAGCTTTTTGGCGGGTAGCTAGAATAAAGAAAAGCGTCGAGAGAAGCCAGGTGAGCAGCTGGACGGTCAGGTCGTTTAACGGGTTGAGGTTGATCAACAATACACCCTACCGCTAAAGCTTGAGGCTGCGCCTAGTAAAGCCCCTTGCCCTGACTCTCACCGCCAGATAAGGGCGCAGCGGGTAGACTCGCTGCAGCAACAGCGGTTGATTTCTTCAAATCCGTCAGTCGATTTAGCGTTCCCTGAAGCTCTGCCGGTAAGCACTGGGAGACACACTTAGGCTGCGGCCGAAATGATGGCGCAGGGACACCGACGAACCGAAACCGGCCAACGTAGCAATGCTGTCGATCGACTGCTCGGTGCTTTCCAGCAGACGCTGACTCAAGGCCAATCGCTCAGCCAATAGCCAATCTCCTACCGTGGTGCCGGTGAGCTGGCGGAAATGCCGAGTGAAGCTGCGTCGGCTCATCAGCACCTTGTCCGCGAGGCTGTCGAGGCTGTGTACCTGCTCCAGGTTGCTGCGCACCCAATCGAGCAAATCGCTGAGCCGGTCATCACGGGCGGTAGCGGGGAGCGGTTGTTCAATAAACTGCGCCTGGCCACCCTGGCGGTGGGGTGGTACCACTAAATGTCGCGCCACTCGGTTGGCCGCTTTGGCCCCATAGTGCTGACGCAACAGGTGCAGGCAGCAATCGATTCCGGCGGCGGTGCCGGCCGACGTCAGCAGCGTGCCATCCTCAACATAAAGCACGTCGGCATCCAGGTGCACTGCCGGGTAACGCTCGGCAAACTGCCGTGCCCAGGCCCAATGAGTGGTGGCCTGGCGCCCGTCGAGCAAGCCAGTCTCAGCCAGTACAAAAGCGCCCAGGCACAAACCCACCAGCTGTGCGCCACGCTCATGGGCGGCGCGCAGCGCATCAAGTAACGCTTGCGGTGGGCGCACGGCCGGGTCGTTCCAGCTCGGCACGATGATTGTCTGCGCCTCGCTCAACGCCGCTAACCCCAGCTCGACGTTCAGTTCGAAGCCTGCATTGGTGCGCAGGCGGCCTGGCTCTGTCGCACACACCGACAGCTGATAGTGCTGCTCACCGGGCAAGGACTCGCCGAAGACCAAGCAAGGTACAGATAAATGGAAGGGGCTGATCTGGTCGAACGCAATTACCGCAACACGATGAGGCTGCATGGGAATTCCTGCTTAAAGACTTGGCCCGATCCTAGCGCAGTTTGACTATCGGGCCACTCACTGCCCGCATCGGCGCCGGAGAACAATCGATACCCCCCACTCATCAAGGAGTTGCGATATGAACCAACAGCCGAAGCGCGCACTGATCGTCATCGATGTGCAGAACGAATACGTCAGCGGCAACCTACGTATCGAATACCCAAGCATCGAGCTGTCCCTGGGCAACATCGCTAAAGCCATGGACGCCGCCCACGCCGCGAATATTCCTGTAGTCGTGGTGCAGCACTTCGCCGGCGCCGACTCACCAGTGTTCGCGCGCGGCAGCCAGGCCGCCGAGCTGCACCCGCTGGTTGGCGAACGCCCACGCGACCTTCTAATCGAGAAGGCCATGGCCAGTTCCTTCGTCGGCACCGAGCTCGGCCAATGGCTGCGCGAGCGTGAGATCGACACCCTCAGCGTGGTCGGTTACATGCTCCAGCACTGCGACGACTCGACTGTGCGCCAAGCCCACCACGAAGGCTGGCAGGTCGAACTGCTGCACGACGCTACCGGCACGCCGCCCTACCGCAACAGCCTGGGTACGGCTACCGCCGAGGAAATCCACCGGGTATTCAGCATCGTCATGCACACCGGTTTTGCCGCCGTGGTCAGCACCGAAGAGTGGCTGGCAGCCTTGGACAATGGCGAAGTGCTGCAATCAGATAACATCTATCTGTCTAACCAGCGCGCTATCCAAGACCGCTGAGCCTAATGTTTGGGCCGCGCACCTTGCGCTGCGCGGCCTTGCCTCAACCGGCGAGGCTGGATATGGCTTGCACCTCAGTGGCACCAGCGTCAGCGAGGGCATGCTTGCCACGGATGGTCAGGTCGCTGACAAATTCAAACTGGTCGCGCAAATCGAACGGATAGGCTTTTAGCTGGTAGTGCGTTGCCAGCGGGGTCTGGGTCAGCATCACCAGCACCGGCTTGTCATACTCGAGGAACGCGCTGGTCATGGCCACGTCGCGCAGCACAGCGCGCACCTTGGCAGGATCATGATCAGGGGCGACGTAGAACGACGTCACGCACATCAATGTGTGGGAGCCATCGTTGGCATTGGAGATGTTATTTTTCCAGATTTTGTCGTGCGGTACGTGGATGACGTTGTCGTCCGCTGTGCAAATTTCAATCGCACGCATACCCACCGTGCGCACTTCGCCATAATCACCGTCGATCTCAACCCAGTCACCGGGGCGATAGGGGCGCTCGAAAATGGCCACCATGCCGGCAATCAGGCTGCTTACGTAATCTTTAAACGCAAAGCCGACGGCTACGCCCAGCGCACCTGAGATGATCAGAAAGTTCTGGAAGGTGATGTTGAAGATGATCGGGATGACCCACAGAACCGCGATCACCAGCATCAGCATACGGATGATGGGCACGCCACCGAGCAAATACAGGCGTAACTGGCTCGGTCCGCGCTCGGCGAGGTACGGCAGCAACCGGCGCGCGGTCAAAACGATGAGCCAGGTGCCGAATAAGATTAAGCCGATTTTGGTAAAGCTAATGTCCTGCAGGTCGTAAATCAGTTGGGCGGTTTTCTGCTGATTTTCATGCACAGCGGCCATATTTATAGCCCTCCCGACGGAAAGCCGGCCGAGCGCAAAGCCTGGCGCACGGCGGGATAGGCGATTGCTCGGACGCGGAATAAAGCTGCATCACGCTCGACAATTCCAGTCGATAACAGTGCCGGCAGTACATCCGGTTCACCGGTCGCCGGGAGCACCGTATTCAGCTCTTCGGCGGTTAACGAGCCATGAATCAGTAATGCCTGCAGCACCAATAACGATCGGTCCTCGTGGCCCTGTGGCAAACGACTGTCATCCACACTGATGATCCACAACGTGCGCTCGTCGTTTCCGGTCGCGCGGCGGGCACGTTCTGGCAGGTCGGCGTCGGGGCTGCGCCTGACGTTCAAACTCGCTCGCCACAGGTGCGCAGCCACCCAGGGAATGCCGCCGCTGCGCGCCGCGAGCTGCTGCAAGTGGGTGTTGTGTAATTTGCCGCTGTCGCCGCTCGCCAGCACGTCATAGCCCGATTTCGCCAGGCGAAAGGTAATACGCTTGCCGTCATCATCAACTGCAATCGACTCGAACCAGGCTTGCAGGCTTGGCGCATCGGTAGCAGCCAAGGTTTGTGGGCTTGGCAGCGAGAGATCGGCACCCACCGCCTTGACCAAAAAGCGCCAAGCCCAGGAATTGCAACAGATCAAACAGTGCCGTTCCAGCTTCGCCAGCTGAGCTAGCAAGGCGCGAAACATGTGCAGGCCGTGGCGCTGGCGGATAAACCAGTGTTCAAGGTGCGGTATCACCAACAGACCACTGCCATGCAGGTTCGGTACGACGTTGTAACCCTCCAGCAATTGCTGGCGCTGAGGCGGCGCAAGCACTTGGTGCCCAGCGGCATGGGCCCAGTCCTCGGCGAGCCCCCGAGGGTCACACGAGGGCACAATCAGCAGCTTAAGCCACGAGTTCGGCTCCTCGTCCGTCAACCAAGGGGCCAGATGCTCATCAAGGGCATCACGGAAGAAGCCATTGGGGTTTGAGCACACCTCGTCGAGGCCTTTAAGCGAAGCCCGTTCGAGCCCCTCCTGTTGCAGCATTGACTCTTCGTTGTCGCCGACAAGCCTCTTCTTAAGCTTGTCCAGCGCTTTGCGAACGGCATGCTCAGTCGGCATCGTCGGCGCTGCGTAGTCAGCCAGTGGAATCAATTCGGTCAATGGGCACCGCCTTTGTGCACGCGTCTGCCTAAATCGGCTGTGCCGATGGTAGCCGACACGGAGCGCATGTTTAAGTAAAGGTGATGTGCTCGTGGCCGGCAACGCCAAGCTTTTAACCAACGGCATCGCGATTGCTAGAGAAAAGCTTGCGCAACCCGCAGAGACTTGCGACCGCGCTCACCACGCGGTTGGCAGCCAAACAGCAGACTACTCACCGCCCGATCCCCCAGCCCATTTCTCCGTATTGAACTCAGGGGCGCGGCCCCAGGATTTGTATAAGCAGCTCGGGGCTCGGTGCGCCGAGCTGTTGGCGTAGCTGGCCGCTTGCATCTTTATAGAAAATCGCCGGCGTAGCCGAGGCGCCCATTTCAGCCATCAGGCCAAGGTTGTGGTCAAGCTGCTGCTGAATGGCGTCTGGGATCTTTTTCAGCCCTTGCAAGGTGCTGGCTTTGCCGGCCGCCTCATGCTCATGCAGCGCCGCCTGGGGATCACTGGCGCTGAGTAATGCGGCGGCTTTGGCGGCGCTGTCTTGGCGCAACATGCCGACCATTACATGGCGAACCTGCACAGCACCAGCCTCAACCCAAGGTCGCGCTTGTTTCCAGAACAGGTTGCAGTACGGGCAGTTAGGATCGGAAAACACATAAACGATACGCGGTGCGCTGGCCTTGCCGTCGGTGATCCAGCTGCTGTTTTCCAGCTTGATCAGCATTGCCTTACCCTGCGGTCCGTACACCAGTTTATCCAGCGGTTCACGGCTGAGGTCTTCACCTTGGGCATTAAGCAGGCTGCCGACCAACACGTGCTCACCATCGGCCGTCAGGTACAGGGCCACGCCTTGGCCGTTGAAGCGCGCGGCATAGCCCTGCAGGCCACTGGGCGCGTCAAAGCGCTGGATAATCTCAGCGCCACGCGCCTCGATCGCCTTGATCGCGGCCGGCCATTCCTCGGCCTGCGCCAGGGGCATCACCAAGAGCGTCGAGAACAGTGCAGCCAGGTGGGTAGGTCGCAGCATGATTATTGATCCTTCTTCAGTACTTCAAGCGCGCGAGCCAGGCTGGCGCGAGACAATTCACCCAAGTGGCTGCCAACCTGGCGACCCTTGGCGTCGTAAAACAGCGTGCTGGGTAACGCCATGGAGCCGACGTGCTGGCCCAAGCGGCCGCCGCTGTCGAGTAATACGTTGTCCAAGCCGAGGGCTTCAGCGTCCAGGTATTGGTTGACCTCACCCTGGCCCTCGCCCTGATTGACGAACAGGATGGTTAACTCGGGATGATTGCGCTGCGCCTCGGCCAGCACCGGCATTTCCCGGCGGCACGGCGGGCACCAGGTGGCCCAGAGGTTGACCACCAGCGGTTTACCGACGTAGTCGTGCAGCGCCACTGTGGCGCCGTTGCTGTCTCTAAAGGACAACGATGGCAGCCGGGTGCCCTGCTCAAGCCCATACAGCGTCAGGCTGCCCAAGCCCCAGCTGAACACGCCGACGGCCAATGCGCTGGCTAAGGATGTTCTGATGGCCGGCGTACGCCAGGCCTGCCAGACCCCCAACAGCAGCGCGGCCAGCACGCCAGGCCAGGCGATAAAGCCACCGTCACGGATATCCAGCGCCTGCCAAGGTTGTGCGCGGTAGTGCTCGACGTACACGGCAACAAACGCCAGCCGTGCGACTAGCAAGGCCACCAGCAACAAACGAAACAGCTGTTTTTCCGGATTGACCGCACTGCGCCGCCCGACGTACCAGCCGGTAACGGTCGCCAGCAGCAGGCTGATCATCAACAGCACGTGGGCGGTGCTGAGGGCCAGAGGACCGATATTCACTGTCAGCATCAACCGCGCTCCTGGGTGGTCGTCCATATGTGTAAGAACTGCTCGGCATTCACCGCGCCCGTTATGCGCTGTGCGCGGCGCTCCTCACCGTCAGGGCCGATCCACAACAACGTGGGCGGGCCCAGCACTTTAAAGCGTTCCAGCAGCGCACGGCTTGCCGCATTGCTTTGAGTCACGTCGGGGCGTAAGACGCGAACGCCTTGCAGGCGGGCCTGCACGTCGGGGTTAGCGAACACAGTTTTCTCCATGACTTTGCACGACACACACCAGTCCGCGTAGTAATCAATCAGCACCCATTGGCCCTCGGCTTTGGCCGCCGCCAGCTCACGCTCCAGCGTGGCCGGCTCGCTCATGCCGATAACGTGCTGTGCATTCGGCGCGGCCGCAATGCCCGTGCTGGCATACACCTTGAGGGGCTGCAGCGGGTCGCTGGCACCCCCGGCGGCCCCCAGCACCATCGCCATGCCCCAAATACCCAGCAACGCACCAATGGCCTTGGCCACGCTGGCGTGTTGCAGCACTTGCCGCGACAGGTGCAGTAACGCACTGGCCAGCAGAATCAATAGCGCGCCCCACAAACCCAGCCAGGTCGGCTCCGCGAGCAGCGGGCGAATCACTAAAAGTGCGGTGAGCAGAAACAGAAAGCCGAACACCACCTTGACCCGATTCATCCACGCGCCGGGTTTCGGCAGGAAGCGATTGCCGAGCGTCACCAACAAAACCAGCGGCGTACCAATGCCCAGGCCTAGGGCGAACAACACCAGGCCGCCGTGCAGCGCGTCGCCACTTTGCCCGATATACAGCAGCGCGGCGGCCAGCGGTGCGGTCATGCAAGGCCCCACCAGCAGGCCGGAGAACACACCGAGCATGCCCGCACCGACCAAGCTACCGCCTTGCTGCTTGCGCCCTGCATGCGCTAAGCGGTCACGCAGGGCCGCGGGCAACTGCAGCTCAAACAGCCCGAACATCGGCAAGGCCAGCAGCACAAACAACGCGGCGAAGCTGGCCAGCAACCAGGGCTGTTGCAGCAGCCCCTGCAGATTAGCGCCCAGCAATGCAGCGACCACGCCCAGCGCGGCATACACCAGTGCCATGCTCACCACATAGGTGGCAGCCAGCGCCCAGCCGCGTCGGGGCGAGGCTCCGCTGCCCACCACAATGCCAGCGAGAATGGGTAGCATCGGCAAGGAACACGGGGCAAATGCCAGCAGCAGGCCCAGCCCAAAGAACAGCAATACGCTCAACACCAGGTGTTGGTTTTGCAAACCACCGGCCAGGGCTTGGTCCTCAGCCAGGTTGGCGCCCGGCTCGCTTGGCGCACCGGGGCTCGACACATCAACCTGCTGGGTCTGTGGCGGGTAGCACAGCCCGGCATCGGCGCAGCCTTGCCAGCCAACCTGAATGCTGCCGGCAACCCCAGCGGGGAGTTTCAGCGTTAAGTGCTCGCGATAAATCTGCGAATCACCGAAGAACTCATCGCTATAAGGCAAGCCTGCCGGTAACTCAGGGTAGGCATCTGCCGGCAAGCCGCTGAACTGCAACCGTTGCTGATACAGGTAGTAGCCGGGGGCAATGTCCCAGCGCAGCAGGGTTTCACCACTGGCCTGCGGCTCGACGCTGAGGTTGAATGCCTGCTCCACAGGCAGGAAAACCGCTTGCTGGGTGTTGCCCGCCTGCAGCGGGTTGGCGGAAAAACTGGCGGCCTGGACGGGCTGCAGCAGCCAAGCCCAGAACAACGAAAACAGCAGAAACCAACGCATGCAAAACCACACCGATAAATAACCAGGCGGCGAGCATCGCAGTTGGCGGTTAAGTCAGGATTAAACCCGGGTTAATCCGCGTAAATGTCCCCCGCCCGTTATCATTCGTGGCCCAGCTATAACCCTGACTTAATCCTGCTGATGGATACTTCACCTCCCCTCCACGGATCGGCGTCATGAACATATTGCTGACTGAAGACAATGCCCTGATTGCCAGCGGCGTTGTGGCCGGGCTCACCGCCCAGGGCTTTCGCGTTATGCATGCGGCCAGCGCCGCTGAAGCTGAAGCCCTGCTGCGCACGCTGCAGTTCGATGCGTGGGTGCTGGATCTGGGCCTGCCGGATGAAGACGGTTTGAGCCTTCTGCGGCGCCTGCGCCAACGCGGTGTGGTCATACCGGTGTTGCTGCTGACAGCCCGCGATTCGGTAGCCGACCGCGTGTCTGGCCTGCAAGAGGGGGCGGACGACTATTTGGTCAAACCGTTCGATTTGCGTGAACTCGCCGCCCGCTTGCATGCCCTGCTACGCCGCGCAGCTGGGCGCGCCAGCTCACTGATCGAACACGGCCCGCTGCGCTACGACCCGGTGGCCTGCCAAGCATTTTTGCATGGGCAGCCAATCGACCTGTCACGCCGCGAGCAGGTGCTGCTGCAAGCGCTGCTGCACAACCCTCGCCGGGTGCTCAGTGGCGAACAGCTCAAGGATGCGGTCTATGGCCTTGACGGCGAGGTCGAGAGCAATGCCCTCAACGTGCATATTCACCATTTGCGGCGCAAGTTAGGCAGCGCCATCGTTGAGACGGTGCGCGGCCTGGGTTACCGCCTCGGCCCTGCCGGACACGACGAGGATCACACGCCATGAGCTTACGCTTGCGCCTCAGCCTGATTCTCGGCTCTGCCTTTGTATTGCTCTGGTCGCTGGCCGCCGTGTGGATGCTGTTCGACCTGCGTAACCAACTGATGTTGACCCTCGATCAACGCCTGGCGTCCTCGGCGCGGATGGTCTCGGGCTTGCTCCTGCAACTGCCGCAACTGCAGCAAACCGAGGGCAGCGCTCCGCTCAGTACCGAACAGCTGGGTATGCCGGAAGGCATTGCCTGCCAGATCAGTTCGGTGCGTGGCGAGATTCTCGCCAGCAGCCGCGCCGCGCCGGGCAGCGCCCTGGGCGTGGAGGAAAAAGGCTTCCATGAGCGCAACATTGACGGCGTCACCTGGCGCACCTTCACCTTAATTGAAGGTGACATGCGCGTGACCACAGCAGACCGTCTAGACGAGCGCGACACCCTCAACCGCTCGATTTTGCTGGCGGCTGCAGCACCTGTAGTGCTCGCGTTGCTCGGCAGTTTGCTTGTGCTATGGGTTGGCCTGAGCCGCGAGCTATCGCCCTTACGGCGCATTCGCCAGGCGTTGGCTGAGCGCAGCGCCGACAGCATCGAACCCTTGCATATCGACGGCCTGCCGCAAGAGCTACAACCGCTGGTAGCCACCCAGAATCAGCTGTTTCAACGCATTGGCCAGGCGATTGAGCGCGAACGCCGGCTGACCGACGACGCGGCCCATGAGTTGCGCAGCCCGCTCACGGCAATCAAAACCCACCTGCAAGTGGCCAGCATGACTGAAGGCGCGACTGCCCGTCAGGCCTTGGCGCATGCCGAAGCCGGCACTGACCGCCTGCACCAAACCCTGGAACAACTGCTGCTACTGGCCCGCGTGGAAGGCCGTCTACCGTTTGACGAACCCCTGCAATACAGCGCCGCGCAAGTGGCCCATATGGCCATCAGTGATGCTCAGCAACCGGGCAGCCAGCCTATCGAACTGCACCTGCTCGATGCCAGCGCCCAGCGTCTACTGGCGATGCCACCCACCTTGGCCATTGCCGCGTTGCGCAACCTGCTTGACAACGCACAACGGCATAACTCAGCCGACACGGCCGTGAGTTTGAGTGTGCAACTTCGTGGGGAGCACGTGTGCTTTAGCGTGCAAGACGCAGGGCCTGGCGTGGCACCCGAGAAGCTGCCCCAGCTGACCGCGCGTTTCTGGCGCAACTCATCCGGTGACGGCAGCGGCCTCGGCCTTTCCATCGTCAACGCCATCGCTCAGCGCTGCGGTGGCGCGCTTGAGTTTGTCAGCAGCGCCAACGGCCTGCGGGTGAACTTAGTGCTGCCGAGCCGATCCGCCAGTGACCCGCTTTAGCAGAGCCAGCCTTGAGCAGCCCGAAACGTGGCGCATTAAGACGGCTGTTGAGCGCCAACACTGTTCTAAGCCTGCCACCACTCACCGCCACATAGCCTGCTCGGCCATCTGATCCGCTTTTTATTTGAAAACCTGAGTCTGTTATCGGATCAGCTCCAGTCGCATCATTCGCCCCGCCTGATAAAGCCCACGAGGCCCGCAATGAGCGAACGTATTCCCGCGCAGATCATCGAGACTATCGATCCGAGCAAGCCCATCCGCCTGACGCCTTCGCAGGCCGGTGGCCCAATCCACACCCGCAGCTTCACTGGCTTTTATCGTAACCTGCGCCTGTACGGTGCAGGCCTGCTGTTTCTGATTTTCTTCGGCACCGCCTGGCTCGACTGGGACGGTCGTCAAGCGGTGTTGTGGAACCTCGCCGAGCACCGTTACTACATCTTCGGCGCGACCTTCTGGCCGCAGGATTTCATCTTGCTGTCGGCGCTGCTGATCATTGCCGCCTTTGGCCTGTTCACCATCACCGTGGTGGCTGGGCGCGTGTGGTGTGGTTACACCTGCCCGCAAAGCGTGTGGACCTGGGTATTTATGTGGGCGGAGAAAATCACCGAAGGTGAGCGCCACCAAAGGGTCAAATTAGATGCCGCGCCCTGGTCACTGAACAAGCTGCTGCGACGCAGTGCCAAGCACAGCATCTGGCTGGGCGTTAGCTTGCTCACAGCAGTGACTTTTATCGGCTACTTCACGCCGATCCGTGACGTGGCCGGCGACCTGCTGCGCCTGCAATTGGACGGCGGTACGCTGGTCTGGGTGCTGTTCTTTATGGCGGCCACCTACCTCAACGCCGGCTGGCTGCGCGAGAAGGTCTGCGTGCACATGTGCCCTTACTCGCGATTTCAGAGTGCGATGTTCGATGACGACACCTTGTTAGTCGCCTATGACGCCAAACGCGGCGAAGGCCGTGGCCCACGCAAAAAAGACAGCGATCACAAAACCGAGGGCTTGGGCGACTGCATCGACTGCCAGGTATGCGTGCAGGTGTGCCCGACCGGTATCGATATCCGCGACGGCCTGCAGATCGACTGCATCAGCTGCGGTGCCTGCATCGATGCCTGCGACTCGGTCATGGACAAAATGGGCTACGCCAGAGGGCTGGTGGGCTATCACTCCGAGCGCCAACTACAGGGGAGTAAAACCCAACGGATGCGCCCACGCTTGGTGGGTTATGCCATCGCGCTGCTGCTGATGCTCGCCGCCTTCGTCTGGGCCTTGAACGCACGCTCGATGTTGTCCATCGACTCGGCCAAGGACCGCAGCATGTTCCGTGAAAACCAGCTGGGGCAGATTGAAAACACCTACCTGCTCAAAGTGATCAACAAAACTCAGCAACCGCAGCAGTATGCCCTGGCGTTGCTCGACAGCCCTGGCCTGCGCCTGGATGCACCGCAACAGTTGCAGCTGAACCCTGGGGAAATTCTCGATGTACCGGTCACCGTGGTACTAGAAGATCAACAGGCCAAGACGAGCGCCATGCCCGTTCACTTTGCGATCCACAACCTGGCCGATAGCCGCGAGCAAGCGCAAACGCGAAGCACCTTTCTCTCGCCTCGCGGGCGCTGACAGTCGCATGGCCAAGCAAGTCCCCGTAAAGTGCGCAGAGCCGCTCAGCGCAACGATGGACACGATGAAACGCTACGAGAAATTTGCCGAGCAGATTGCCGAACTGATCCGCACCGGCGTGCTTGCCCCTGGCGAAAAAGTGCCATCGGTGCGCCACGCCAGCCGCACCTACGGGGTCAGCCCGTCGACGGTGTTCCAGGCGTATTACCTGCTGGAAGACCGTGGCCTGATTCAGGCGCGCGCCCGCTCCGGCTATTTCGTTAGAGAGCTGGCGCGACATTCGCTGGCCGAACCCGAAACCAGCCAACAGCCGACGCAAACCACCGAGGTGGGTGTCAGCGAACTGGTGTTTTCGGTGCTGGCTTCGCTGAAAGACCCCGGCACCGTGCCGTTCGGCTCGGCTTTCCCCAGCCCGCAACTGTTCCCCCTGCCGCGACTGGCCCGCTCCATGGCCCACGCTCTGCGCGATATGCAGCCGCAAGCGATAATCGCCGACATAACCGAAGGTAACCCCAACCTGCGCCGGCAGATTGCCCTGCGCTATATGCTCAGTGGGGTGATGCTGCCACTGGAGGAATTGGTGATCACCAGCGGCGCCATGGAAGCGCTGAACCTTTGCCTGCAGACGGTGACCCAGCCTGGAGATTTGGTGGCCATCGAGGCGCCCGCCTTCTACGCCTGTTTACAGGTACTCGAACGCTTGCAGCTCAAGGCCGTGGAAATTCCAGTCCATCCGCGTGAGGGTATCGACCTGGACGTATTGGCCGAGCGCTTGAGCAGCCTGCCGATCAAAGCATGCTGGTTTATGAGCAGCCTGCAGAACCCGCTGGGCGCGAGCATGAGTGACGACAAGAAGCGCGGCTTATATGAGCTGCTGCAACGCCATCAGGTGCCATTGATTGAGGACGACGTTTACGCCGAGCTGTACTTCGGCAGCCAGCCGCCCAAGCCGGTCAAGAGTTTCGACCGCGAAGGCCTGGTGATGCACTGCGGCTCGTTTTCCAAATGCCTGGCGCCCGGTTATCGGGTCGGCTGGGTGGCCGGCGGGCGTTATTCCGAGCAAATCAGCCGGCTCAAACTGATGACCACCATTTCACCCTCGGTACCGGCCCAGGCCGCGCTGGCGGATTACCTGCAACACGGCGGTTATGACCGCCACCTGCGTAAACTGCGCCATGCCCTGGAAGCACAACAGGCTTCGATGCTGGCCTCGGCAGCACGACACTTCCCGGCCAGCAGCAAAGTCACCCGGCCCAGTGGCGGTTATTTTCTTTGGTTTGAGTTCCCTCAGCAGGTTGATGCGCTGCGCCTGTTCCAACTGGCTTTGGCCCAGGGCATCAGCTTGGCTCCCGGGCCAATTTTTTCGGCTACTCGACGCTTCGGCCACTGCGCCCGGCTCAATTATGGCCATCCCTGGGACGCGCAAAGCGAACAGGCCATGGTCGTGCTTGGGCGCATCATCGACTCCTTCTAATTCTCAGCAAGCTGGCCGAGTTAAGCACCAGGTGACGGCACTTTCTTTGCCCATAGCCCCTCCACCCCGCCCCGCAAAAGCTGTACAACCCTTGAACTAGCAACCAGATCAAGTCGCCTGCATACACGGCAGGCCGACAACCGGCTATCGCTCAAGATTATTCACAGGCAAAACATAATTGTACAAAATCGATCTAATGTATAAGATTTGCACAAGAGAGCACTTCTAACTTTTGCTAAGTCTCGTCCTTTAATCGCAGTCAGCCGTCGCCGCCCAACAGGGTATGAGGAATTGATTTCATGCAATCACAACTGAGCATTGCTCAACGCCTGAGCCTAGGGTTTGGTCTGATCCTGTCACTGATGATCCTGATTACCTTTATTGGTGTGCAGCGCGTTGGTTTTATCGATGAAACCCTGACCATGGTCAGCGAAGGCGCTTCGATAAAACAGCGCTATGCCATTAACTTCCGCGGCAGCGTGCACGACCGCGCCATTGCGATTCGTGATGCCGTGCTGGTGGATAACGACCAGGCTCTCGAGCGGCAACTGCAGGAAATTCAACGCCTCAATGGTCTTTATCAAGATTCAGCCCAAGCGATGGATCGCTTGCTCAGCGAACAGGCACCCACGGCCAATGAACAACGCCTGCTGAGTGATATTAAGGAGATCGAGCGCCGTACGCTGGCATTAACCGAACAACTGCTAAGCACGCGTCGCCAGGGTGACATAGCCCTGGCTAACGACTTCCTACTGGAGCAAACAGCGCCGGCATACAGTGAGTGGCTCAAGCGCATCAATGCCTTTATCGACCTTGAGGAACAGAGTACGAGCAAAGACATTAATGCTGTGCGCGAGGCGGCAAATGGCTTCCGCTTGTTGATACTGCTAATGACCGGGGCGGCTATTTTGCTGAGCATTGGCGTCTCGGTGCTGATCATCAATAAGCTGAAATCGACCCTCGGTGCCGAGCCCTACGAAGTCGCCCAGGTGATTCAGCGCCTGGCCAATGGCGAACTCAACCAGCGCATCCAGACCCGTTACCCGGATAGCGTCATGAGCGCCTTGCAGGACACGGTCAAACACCTGGCCGAAACTATCGCTCAGGTGCGCAGCGCCGCCAGTGAGCTGACCCTGGCCTCAGACCAACTGCTCACCACCTCTGACAGCAATAACCAGCAAATACGCTTGCAGTCCAGCGAGGCCGAACAGATGGCCACCGCCATTAACCAGATGGCCGCCACCGTCAATGAAGTGGCCAACTATGCGGCCAGTGCAGCATCGGCCACACGCAATGCTGACGGCGAAGTTGCCACCGGCAACCAGGTGGTCAGCGCCACAGCCAGCGCCATTCAGAACCTAGCACGTACCCTGGAGAGCGCCGCTGAAAGTGTGCAGCAGGTCTCCAGCGACAGCGAAAATATCGAGAAAATCATCGAGGTGATTACCGCCATCGCCGAGCAGACCAATCTCCTCGCCCTGAACGCAGCTATTGAAGCCGCGCGCGCTGGCGAACATGGTCGCGGCTTTGCCGTAGTGGCCGATGAGGTACGCTCGCTGGCCACTCGCACCCAGGATTCCACGCGGGAAATTCGCGGCATGATCGGCAAACTGCAGGAAGGTGCCGGCAAAGCTGCCGAAGTGATGCGCAACAGCCGTCAACTGGCGCAGCAAACCGTCGAGCAGACTGGCCAGGCAGAAACTGCACTGAACAAAATCCGCAGTGAAGTTACGGCCATCAACGACATGAACGCGCAGATCGCCAGCGCCTCAGAAGAACAAAGCGCAGTGGCTGAAGAGGTCAACCAGAACATCAACCGCATCCATAACGCCACCCTGGAAACCTCAGCCGGCTCCGAGCAGGTGGCCGCCTCCAGCCGTGAGCTAACGGTCCTGGCGAATCGCCTGACCGACAAAGTTAGTTTCTTCAAACTCTAAACGGGATGTAGCCAAGCAGCTTGGTCAGATGGGCTGACTGCTTGGCTAGTCTCGCGGCTCAGCTCTGAGCTGAAACCTTTGCTTGAACATTAGCCACAGCTAAAACTAGATCAGTCGGCTAATTTAACCCCTGTTAAATTTAGAGAGCGGTCATGGACTCGATAACCCAGGCGGTACTCGGCGCCAGTATTCAGGGCGCACTGCTCGGCCGCTGGCAAGGCCGCAAGGCGCTGCTGTATGGCGCCATACTCGGCACTTTGCCGGATCTGGATGTGGTCATCGATTACGGCGACGCAGTAGCCGACATGACCTATCACCGTGGTTTCAGCCACTCGCTGTTCTTCCTCAGCGGACTAGCGCTTCTGCTGACCTGGCTGACCCGGCGCTTTAGGCATAACCCCGGTTACTCATCACAACATCTGTTTCTAACGATATGGCTGGTGTTGATTACCCATCCGCTGCTCGACAGTTTCACCAGCTATGGCACGCAATTGCTCTGGCCGCTAACGCCGATCCCTACGGCCTGGTCGAGCATCTTTATCATCGACCCGCTGTACACAGTGCCACTGTGTATTGCCGTGGCGCTGGGGCTGCTGCTTGGCTTACGCGACAAAGCCGCCAAAGCCCCTGCACTGGCGTTGCTGATTTCATCGCTGTACCTGGCTTCAACCCTGGGCGGCAAATACATGGCTGAACAGCGGGTAGAAGCCGAACTGGCGCGACAAGGTATTCAGGCGCAGCAATTGTTCAGCACGCCGACGCCGTTCAATAGCCTGCTGTGGCGGGTGATCGTGTTGGATGGCGAGGACTACCATGAAGCCTTGGTCAGCTGGTTTGATGATGCGCCGCCAACGCTGGAGCGCATCCCCCGTGGCACGCACCTGGCTGCTGCCCTGGCTGACTCGCCGGCACATGCGCGCCTTGCCTGGTTTACCGATGGCGTGTTGCGCTATGACCAGTTAGGCGAGCAGTTGGTGGTCACTGATATCCGCTTGGGTATGACCGGCTTTCACCCGTTTCGCTTCGATTTTGCCACCCTGGAAAACGGCCAATGGCGCCTACATAACGAGATTCAGCGCCTGCCAACTGAACGCGGCGACCTCTCGCGCCTAAAATTGCTGTGGTCACGCACCTGGCAGCCTGATGTGCAGGTGCCGCTCCTAGCCTGGGCGGAGGAACTGCGCCGAGCGCCGCTAGCCAGCAGCCGCACGCCCTAGCACGGATTTAGCTGCGAAAAGTGGGTTAGCTGCGAAACTGCGCGACCAGCCCCTGCAGCTCAACCCCAAGACGCGCCAGCTCAGCGCTGGAGGCTGCGGTCTGCTGGCTAGCACTGGCGCTTTGCTCGCCAATGTCACGCACCCGCGTCACGCTTTCACTGATGGTTTCCGCCACTGCACTCTGCTCTTCGGCGGCGGCGGCGATCTGCTGATTCATCTGTTCGATAGTGCTCACCGCCTGAGTTATGCGCCCGAGCGCAGCGCCCGCCTCACCGGCCAAAACTACGGTGCGCTGAGTCAGGCTGCGGCTGCTGTCCATTTTCTCCACGGCACCCTTGGCCATGCGCTGTAAGCTGGCGATCAGCCCTTCGATTTCCTCGGTGGAGTCTTGCGCACGCTTAGCCAAGGCACGGACTTCATCGGCCACCACAGCAAAACCACGACCCTGTTCGCCAGCCCGAGCTGCCTCGATAGCCGCGTTCAGCGCGAGTAGATTGGTCTGCTCGGCGACATTGCGAATCACCTCGAGCACACCGCCAATTCGCGCGCTTTCCTGATTGAGTGCGGCGATGGCTTCGGCTGATTCCTCCACCTCGGAGGCCAGGTGGCCGATCTGACTAACCGCCTGCTGCACCACCTGATTACCCTGCTGTGCTTCGTTGTCGGCGACGCGGGCGGCCAGGGACGCCTGTTCGGCGTTCTGCGCCACTTCCTGCACGGTCGCAGCCATTTCATGCATGGCGGTGGCCGTTTGTTCGGTTTCCATCTTCTGGTTCTGCACGCCAGCGCTGGTCTGCGCGGTAATCGCTGACAGCTGCTCGGCGGCAGCGGTAATCTGGCTGACGCCACCGCCAATGCGCCCGACCAAGGTGCGCAGGCTTACGCTCATCACTTGCATGGCTGCCATCAGCTGGCCAGGCTCGTCGCGGCGGTCCTGCGGCAAGTCATGGGTCAGGTCGCCGGCGGCGATGCGCTGGGCAAACACCACGGTCTGCTGCAGTGGCGCAACAATTAAACGGGAAATAATCAACGCTGCCAGCATGCCGACAAGCACAGCAGCAATGCCCATGGCACCGAGCATCAATAAGGCCTGACGGCTGTCAGTCGTCATCATCTGCTCTTGCTGCACCTTGGCTTCACCCACCAGCGTGAGCACGTTGCGAGCCTGCTCCACCATGGCGGCTTCATTTTTTTGGCTCTGCGCATGCATCTGCTGGTAATTGCTGAACGCCTGCTGGTAGAGCGTCAATGCCTGCAAGGCGGTTTCGATCGAGCGCTTTTGGTCGTCGTCGAGCCAAATCATCAGGCTACGCGCGACGCTTTGCAGGTCATCGTTGATATAGGTCCACTCTTCCAAGGCCTCGGGCGAACCGTCGATGATGTACTGGCTTTCATGGCTGCGCAGGTCAAGCATGCGCTTGCTCAGGCCAGAAGCGGTTTCGGCCAGAGTCAGCGGATCACTGCCGCGCAGCTTGTCGCCCTCCAGACGCAACTCACGCACAGCGTCATACATATCCAACTCGATCACATCAAACTGATCACGCGCCTCGCCGGCCGCCTCGCGCATCTGCGGGCGCGCCGCGCGGGCTTTGTTTTGCTGCTCAACAAAACTATCGAACTGGCGGCGGTAGTCATCAAGGGCCTGCTGCATGCTGTTAAAGCGCGCCTGCTCGGCACTCGAGGCCGCCGCTAGCTGCTGAGCCAGTGTCGCGCCCACTTGATCCAGTTGCTCATGCACCTGAGCGGCCGCCTCGCTGCTCTGGTTCAAGGCAAAGTCACGCTCGGCACGACGCGCCTGTAATACCTGCGCATCGATTGCCGACAGGCCGCTGGTACTGGCATGCCCTTCAAGCACCGCTTGCACCGCGAGAAAGCCACTGCCGGTGACGGCAACCGTCAGCACCAGCACGAGGCCGAAACCACACATAAGCTTTTTACCGACAGACAAGTCGGCCAACAGGCGGGCAACAGAAGAGGACATAACAACGACTCCATTTTTATTATCGAGCGCGACCCGATGCCGCAATAACGGCCCAGGCCAGCGACAGCTAGCAGTTCAGCCTCGCCTTACTGCAAGCCTTGCGCCATAGCCCTGCTCCGCCATAGATAAACCTAAAAGGCCAGCGCCAAAGCCGTTAGCGCAGAGCCCGCGTGATACATCCGCCCATTAGGAGACGCAGGCGCAGGCTTTATCGGCGGGTTTACGCCGATTATTCATTGGGCGTGGCGAGTTATCGCCATAAAATCAGCGCCAAACTTATGACGAAATAAGCTGCAGGCAGCAAAAAGGGCGCACGACTTTTGCCCGTGTACCCTTTTATATGATGGCTCAGTTAGACGATTTAACGCCCGGCAAGCGCCGGCATCACCCGCGGCCGCAGCACCTCACCGAGCACCGCCAGCAGACCAATAGCCCCGACAATCCAGTACCAGTGGCCAACCGGATCAAACATCAACCAGCCCAAGGCGTGCAGGAACACCACCATGATCAGCACCGGGCTGACGTAGCGCACCATAAACAGCCAGAGGGCGTAGCCCAGCGGCGGCAGCCCCAGCTCATCACGCATGATGTCGCTGCGCAGTGAGTAACCAGCCAGCAGCACGATAAAAATCCCACCTAGGGGCATCATCCAACGCGAGGTCAGGTAATCCAGCCAGTCGAAGAAATTCTTGCCCATGGGCGTCCAGCCCGCCATCAGGTTGAACGACAACATCGCCAGCAGGCTGATCACCAGCAACACCGCGCCGGAAGCAGCCGCAGCCTTGAAACGGCTGACGCCGTACTTCTCGTTAAGGTAGGCCACCGTGGCTTCGATCATGGAAATCGCCGAGGTCAGTGCGGCAATCGAGACCATGGCGAAGAACAGCACGCCGAAGGCGGTACCGAATGGCATTTGCTGGAACGCCAACGGCAGGCTCATAAAGATCAACCCAGGGCCGGCGCTCGGGCTCATGCCGTTGGCAAAGATGATCGGGAAGATCGCCAAACCCGCCAGCAGCGCCACACAGGTATCGCAGATGGCCACAACAAAGGTGGTACGCGCCACCGACTGGCCATCCGGCAGGTAGGAGCCGTAGGTGAGGATCGCCCCAGAGGCCAGGCTCAGGGTGAAGAAGGCATGACCCAAGGCCGCCAGCAGTGCTTCGCCAGTGATTTTCGAGGCATCGAAGCTGAACAGGAAATCAAAGCCAGCGCTGAAACCACCACTGGTAAAGGCGTACCCCACCAGCACCACCAGCATCACGGCCAGACCCGGCATCATCCAGCGCACGGCACTCTCAATGCCTTTCTGCACGCCTTTGGCGACGATCCACAGGGTCAGTAACGCCACCAGCACGCTCCAACCGCCGAGCTGCCAGGGGTTGGCGTTGTGCGCCTCAAACACCGCGCCGAGCGCATCGACACTGGTTGCGGCGAGCGAGCCGTCGAGCATTTTCACCGTATAGGCAAACGCCCAGCCGGCGACCACCACGTAGAAACACAGGATCATAAAACCGGCGAGCATGGCCATGCCGCCCACGGCCTTCCATAGCTGGCTGCCACCACTCTCTTTGACCACCCGGCTGATCGCATCAATCGGGCTGCCGCGACCGCGTCGGCCAATGGCGATCTCGGTCATCATCACCGGAATGCCAATGGCCAGGATGCAGGCCAGGTACATCAATACAAACGCACCACCGCCGTATTCGCCGGTGATGTAGGGAAATTTCCAGATATTGCCAAGGCCCACAGCGGAGCCAGTTGCAGCAAGGATAAAGCCCCAGCGTGAGAGCCAGAGGTTCTTGGGTTTTTCACGGGTCATGCGTCACCTGTTTGTTTTTATCTGTGACGAAATAGAACCCGCAGCGCTTATGGCGCGGCGGAGTGGGCAAGGCGGATACACCTTAAACAGCGTCGGGTTGCACCTCCGGAGCGGCTTGCGCAAACGCCTGGAGGGTTTCACAGCGCGCCGTCATGGCGAGGATGCGAGGGTACGCATCAAGGTCACAGTTAAAACGGCGCGCATTATACAGCTGCGGAACCAGGCAGGCTTCCAAATATCCCGGTTGCTCACCGAGCGAAAAACCACCCTCAAACGGCGCCAAACCAGCTTCGACCGCCGCCAGGCCGTTGTGCAACCAGTGCTGGTACCAGGCGTCTTTCGCGGCGTCGCTCACACCCAGTTCGCCGGTGAGGTACTGCAACACCCGCAGGTTATTCAGCGGGTGCAAGTCGCAGGCGATGTGCAGCGCCAATGCCCGCACCTGCGCGCGCCGCAAAGGATCGCGCGGCAGCAGCGGCGTTTCGGGAAATACTTCATCCAGGTATTCGAGAATCGCCAGCGACTGGGCAATTTTCACCCCGCCATGGCCTTCATCCGCCAGCAGCGGCAGCAACTCTTGCGGATTCAGCGCCTTGTACGCCGCGCTGTGCTGCTGGCCGCCATCCTTGACCAGATGCACCGGCACCTGCTCATAGGCGAGGCCTTTGAGGTTCAGGGCAATGCGCACGCGGTAGGCGGCGCTGGAGCGCCAATAGCCGTAGAGCGTCAACATGTCGAAGTCCTTACCGAGCGTGGGAGTGGCTTTAGCCACGATTAACCTTAGAGACGTGCGTCGCGGTTGAAGCCCTTCCCACGGCACCGGCTCATGTCAGTGGGTGTTGTACGGTTCTACAAGCTGATCGATCTTGCCGAACAGGCTGTGGCCGGCGGCGTCGAACATCTCGATACGCACCCGGTCACCGAACTTGAGGAACGGGGTTTTCGCCTCGCCGCTCTCGATGATTTCCAACATGCGCTTCTCGGCCAGGCAACTGGAGCCCGCGCTGCGGTCGTAATTGGACACGGTACCGGAACCGATGATGGTGCCCGTGCCCAGCGGGCGGGTCTTGGCCGCGTGGGCCACCAGGGTCGGAAAGTTAAAGGTCATATCCACGCCGGCATCCGGCTGGCCGAACAACGCGCCGTTGATATGCGACACCAGCGGCCGATGCACCTTGCCATCGCGCCAGGTATCGCCCAGCTCGTCCGGGGTAATCGCCACCGGCGAGAAGCTCGACGACGGCTTGCTCTGATAGAAGCCGAAGCCCTTAGCCAGCTCACCAGGAATCAGATTGCGCAGCGACACATCGTTGACCAGCATCAACAGCTGGATATGCCCGGCAGCCTCGGCAGCGCTGGCGCCCATCGGCACGTCATCGGTGATGACCGCGATCTCGGCTTCCAGATCAATGCCCCAGGCCTCGTCGGCCATCTGAATCGGGCTGTGCGGCGGGATAAAGCAGTCGGCGCCGCCCTGATACATCAGCGGGTCATGCCAGAAGCTTTCCGGAATCTCAGCGCCGCGCGCCTTGCGTACCAACTCCACATGATTGACGTAGGCACTGCCATCGGCCCAGTGATAGGCGCGCGGTAATGGGCTGTGACAGGCCGCCTGATCGAACGCGAACGCGCCCTCTTCCAGGCCATCGTTAAGACGCTGATACACCGCTTCCAGCTTGGGCTTGGCCACCGCCCAGTTATCCAGCGCCGCCTGCAAGGTGGCGGCGACGCCTGGCACTTTGACCGCCCGACGGAGGTCACGGGAGACCACGACCAGCGCGCCATCGCGGCCTTGATTGAGTGAGGCGAGTTTCATCAGGATTCCTTGCCCGGCGCACGCCAGGAATTTACATAGTCGGGAACATCCACCCCAGCAGCGGCTTCGCCGACTTCCAGGGCGCGGCGGGTGTCGATCATCACCGCCACTTCATCGATAAAGGTCGCTGGATCGGTCTGGGCCTTTTTCAGCGCCTTGGGGTGCGGGCCGTGAGGGAAGCCACACGGGTGCAGAGTGACCATGCCCTGCTCAATGTTGTCGCGGCTGAAGAAGTTGCCACGGTGGTAGAACAACACTTCGTCGTAGTCGTCATTGTTGTGATAGAACGGCACTTTCAACGCGCCAGGGTCGCTTTCCACCGGGCGCGGAGTGAAGGTGCAAATCACAAAACCATTGGCCACGAAGGTGGTGTGTGCCGATGGTGGCAGGTGGTAGCGATGGCTCATCAGCGGGCGAATATCGCGCCAATTGAGCCGTACCACGGTGTTGTCGCCATGCCAGCCCACCACATCCAGCGGGTTGTAGGGATAGGTCACAGTGCTGATCTGGCCGCGCCGCTTGATGCGAATCTGCCAGGTGTTTTCGTCCTGTTGAGCCTTGAAGGCGTCATCGATGCGCGGATGATCGAGCACCGCCGGGTCGAAGATTGCTTGCGGGCCAACCAGGCCTTTGTCCGGCAGCTGGTAGGCGCCGTCGGTGCTTTCGATCAGCAGCATAAAGGTCGGCTCATCGGCCTCGATACGCCAGGCCGTACCGCGAGGAATCAGCAGGTAATCACCGTCGCGATAGGTCAGATGACCGAAATCGCAGTAGAAGTGCCCTGCCCCCTCATGGATAAACAGCAGGTCATCGCCATCAGCGTTGCGCACCAGATGACGCATGGCCCCAACGGTTTTCCACACGCGCAGCTTCACGTCGCTGTTATGCAACGTCAGCGGCGCGGCCAGCGGGCAATCACGCTCACTGGCAATGTCATTGAAGTTGAATGCATGCGGACGCAGCGGCCCTTCCCAGTCGATCCAACCGGTGGGCGGATGCTTGTGGTGCAGATGCGCCGTGGGGCCGAAGAAGCCTTCGCGGCCCATCTCGCGTTCGTAGGTGCCTTCGGGAAAGTCGCAGTGCGCCTGCCGGGAGCACTCGCCTTCACGCAGGGGAAAACTGATCCAGTTACGGCTCATGGCCGGTGTCTCCTCGATACAACGCCACTGTGGGCGAATAAAGCAAAACCGTAGGATGGGTTAGCGGCGCTAAACGCGAAGGTGCGGATACTGCGATGCATCGGCGCCGCGTAACCCACTACTCACCTCATTGGCGCGCAACGGTGGGTTACGGCGCGGCGCCATCGCGCTATGCCTGCCGTAACAATAGACGTGCCTACCCCCTCCTACGGTTTGCAGATCAATCCGCTTTGATCACACCGCGCTTGATCTGGTCTTCCTCGATGGACTCAAACAGCGCCTTGAAATTGCCTTCACCGAAGCCCTGATTACCCTTGCGCTGAATGATCTCGAAGAAGATCGGGCCGATTACCGTGTTGGTAAAAATCTGCAGCAGGATGCCGTCATCACCCGGCGCGCCGTCGATCAGAATATTCAGCTCGCGCAGCACATCGGTGGGTTCGTCATGCCCGGCCACGCGGGTGTCTACTTTGTCGTAATAGGTGCCGGGGGTGACCATAAAATCCACGCCATTGGCGCGCAGTTGGCGCACGGTGGCATAGATATCTTCGCTGCTCAGGGCGATGTGCTGGATGCCTTCGCCTTGGTATTCGCGAATAAACTCCTCGATCTGCGACTTGTCGTCAGACGATTCGTTGATCGGGATGCGAATTTTGCCGCACGGCGCAGTCATGGCGCGCGACAGCAGCCCGGTGAGCTTGCCCTCGATATCGAAGTAGCGCACCTCGCGCAGATTAGCGATGCGCTCGTAGAAGCCCGACCACACATCCATCTGCCCGCGTTTGACATTGTGGGTCAGGTGATCGAGCTCTTTCAGGCCGACCGAGTTGTCGTTCGGCGTGCGGCCTTCGATGTACTCGAAATCGACGTCATAGATGCTTTTGTCGCCATAACGATCCACCAGGTACAGCAGCGAACCACCGATGCCTTCGACGCAAGGGATATTCAGCTCGCCGAAGTTGGCATGGCTGCCGACCAGTGTGGCGCCTTGAGATTCGACATAGGCCGCAGCTTGCGCGGCATTCTGCACGCGGAAGGCCATGGCGCAGGCGCTGGGGCCGTGTTTCAGACCGAATTCACGCACATGCCCAGTCGGGCTGCCGTTCAGCACGAAATTGATATCGTGCTGCTGGAACAGCCAGACTTCCTTGGAGCGGTGCTTGGCGGTTTCGGTAAAACCCATGGCAGTGAACAGCTCACGCAACTGTTGAATCCCTTCCGACGTCGGTGCGGTGTATTCCACAAACTCGAAGCCGTCGGTGCCGATGGGGTTGTGCTGTTCGATCTTGTTCACGGCGTTCATTGCGCCTCCTCGTTGTTGTTTTGATCAACCCTGCGACGCCTGGTCGCACGGCACGCATTGACCTCATAACAACCGAGCGCGGCCGCGCTAACAAGCAGGCCCAGAGCACCCTGCAGCAGGATTGGCTAGGCCTTCCGGCAAGTTTTTAATACACCCAGGAAAACAGCGTGATTGCTGACTGCAACCACCCACACCGCGTAACGAAAGATTTACAAAGCGGTCGATTTAACTGCCAGGTGCAGGGCCGCAGTGCATCTAACCGGGTCAATACCCGCAAGGAAAGGCGCGATCAAAAGGCATCGTAGGGTGGATGACGCTTTATCCATCCACCAATGCGACTTCAAGGTTGATGAAAAGTGCGTCATCCACCCTACGGTTTTTCCCAGCGCGCCTATCAGTGCTGCAAATGCCCATAGAGTTTGGCGTAGAGCCCACCTTCGGCAATCAACTCTTGGTGGCCGCCGTCTTCGGCGATGCTGCCGCCGTCGAATACTAGCACCCGATCGGCCTGCTTCACCGCGCTCAGGCGGTGGGCGATGATCAGCGTGGTACGGCCGCGCAGGAACTGGTTGAGGGCTTGGTGCAGGGCGTATTCGGTGGCCGCATCCAGGGCTGAGGTGGCCTCATCGAGTATCACTACTTTAGGTTGAGCCAAGACCATGCGGGCAATTGCCAGGCGCTGGCGCTGGCCGCCAGACAACCGCACGCCGGAGCGCCCAACAATGCTGTCCAGCCCTTGCGGCAAAGCGCGCATAGTATCGGCCAACTGGGCTATTTGCAGCGCCTGCCAGCAGGCCTCATCCGTACGTTCGCGGCCCATGCACAGGTTGGCGCGTACCGTGTCGTTGAACAGTGCTGGATGCTGCAGCACCACCGACACATGCTCGCGCACAGCTTCCAGGCCAATCTCTTCCTGGCTGCTGCCACCGAAACAAATAGTCCCTGCCTGCGGCGTATACAGGCCGAGCAGCAGTTGCACCAGGGTGCTTTTACCGCCGCCGCTGGCGCCGACTATGGCCACCTTCTCGCCTGGAGCAATGCTCAGGTTGAGTGTGTTCAGCACTGGTTCGGCGTTGCTGTAGGCGAAGGTTAGCCCGTTGATTTCAATACCGACGGTGTCGCGACCTTTGAACGGGTCAACGCGCGCGGGGTACTGCGGCTCATCCTGGCGCGCCAGCAGCTCATTGATCCGTGTCAGCGCGCCGCCGGCGGCATAGAAGGCGTATTGCAGGCTGAGCAGTTGCTCAACCGGACCGATCATGAACCACAAGTAGCTGAACACCGCGAGCATCTGCCCGATCGACAGGTCGGAAAACAGCACGGTGAGCATGGCGGCCGCGCGAAACACATCGATACCAAACTGGAACAGCAGGCCGCTGGCGCGATTAGAGGCATCGGTTTTCCACTGTGAGTTCACCGCAAAGTCGCGTACTTCCTTAGCGCGGCCACCGAGGCGGCCGAGGAAAAAGCCCTGACGATTACCTGCGCGGATTTCCTGAATCGCCTCAAGGGTTTCGGTCAGCGCCTGGGTGAAGCGCGAGGTGCTATCGTTCTCCAGCTTCTTCAGGTGTTTGACCCGCTTACCGAGTAATACCGTGGCGTAGATCACCAAAGGATTGAACAACAGGATCAGCAGCGCCAACTGCCAGTGCATCCAGATCAAGATCGCTGAGGTGCCGGCCAGGGTCAGCATCGCCACGAGAAAACGGCTAAGGGTTTCGCCGACAAACTTGTCGAGGGTGTCCAGGTCGGTGACCAGGTGCGTGGTCACCGTGCCGCCGCCGAGGCTTTCATATTCACCAAGGGAAATACGTTTGAGCCGCTCAAGCAAACGGATGCGGATGCGATAAACGATGTCCTTGGATAAGCGCGCAAACAGCCGCGCCTGTAACACGTTAAACACCAACGCGCCGCTGCGCAGGAAAAAGGTCAGCACCAGCATCAGGCCGATATAGCCGGCGGCCGTTTCCCAGTTGCTCGGCAGGAAGTTATCCATCACCTTGAGCGCAGTGTCGCCGTCATTGAGTAGCACTTCGTCGACTAATAACGGCAACAGTAATGGGATCGGCACGCTGCACAGGGTCGCCAGCACGGCGACCAGATTGGCCCACACCAGAGCTTTGCGATGCTGCAGGGCCAGCCGACGAATTTCCGTCCAACTTAAACGATCAGGCATGGGCGACCTGCTCCAGCCAGCGCGCCAGCAACGGCTGTAGCACTTCAAGTGGTTGATAGCCGTTGGTCAGCAGCGCCAGTTGGCCGTTACGCTCAGCCAGCAAGGTCGGAAAGCCGGCAATCCCTAGATCCTGGGCCCAGCTGAAGTCGGCGGCGGTGTCGGCACGGTGCGCGGCGCTGTCAAAGGCTTCCGCAAACGCGGCACGCGCAATTCCAGCGCGCTCGGCCAGGTCCACCAGCACGCTGGCTCGAGTTACATCCACGCCTTCGGTGTAGAACGCACGCTGGATCAACTGGGCCAACGGCCAGGCTAATGTCGGAGCTAGATGGCGCGCAGTCACCAAAGCCCGGCACGCCGGCTCGGTGTCGTAAACCAAGCCTTCAGGCAAACCGTCATTGAAGTTGAACAACTGGCCAGTGCTGGCATTCACCGCCTGCCAGTAGCCGAGGTAACGCACCCGCGCAGCGGCATCAATGGCCACGCTGTCGCGGCGCAAACCACCCACCACCAGCTGCAAGCTAACCCCGGCCATAGCGGCCTGCTCGGCGAGGGACTGCAGCACGGGGGCAAAACCCCAGCACCAGGAACACATCGGGTCCATCACATAGAGCAGGCGTGCGTGCATGTTTAAGCCTCGCGCGATTTACGGGGGTTATAGCCCAATGGATGAGGCAGGTTACGCGCCTTGGCCAGTTCAATCTGATTCTGACGCTCGCGGGCGCCGGCCCGGGTTTTCTCCGGCAGTGAGTCCCAGCAATGCGGGCAACTAACCCCAGGCGTGTACAGCTCGGACTGACGATCCTCCACGGAAACCGGCGTACGGCAGGCGTGGCACTGGTCGTAGTCGCCTTCCGTCAGATCATGGCGCACGGTGACGCGGTTATCGAAGACAAAGCAGTCACCCTGCCATTTGGTTTGTTCCTGCGGCACCTCTTCCAGGTACTTGAGGATGCCGCCCTTGAGGTGAAAGACTTCGGCATAGCCTTCACCGAGCATGTAGCTTGAGGCTTTTTCACAACGAATGCCGCCGGTACAGAACATCGCGACTTTCTTGTGCTTGGCCGGGTCGAAGTGCGCCTTGATGTAATCGGGGAACTCGCGGAATGATTTAGTTTTCGGGTCTACCGCACCTTCGAAGGTGCCAATCGACACCTCGTAGTCATTGCGCGTATCAATCAGCAGGACTTCGGGATCACTGATCAGTGCGTTCCAATCCCTGGGTTCGACGTAGGTGCCGACCTGCTGATTTGGATCGACGCCGGGCACGCCGAGGGTGACGATTTCTTTCTTCAGCTTGACCTTGGTGCGGTAGAACGGCTGCTCATCGCAATACGACTCTTTGTGGTCGATATCAGCCAGGCGCGTATCCAAACCAAACCAAGCCAGCAGGCCATCGACGCCGGCACGGCTGCCAGACACGGTACCGTTGATGCCCTCTTCGGCAATCAGCAAGGTGCCCTTGATGCCGTTATCCAGCATGGCTTGCAGCAGCGGCTCGCGCAGCTCATGGAAGTCAGGAAGAGAGACGAATTTATACAGCGCAGCGACGACGACTTTGTCAGTCATGGATATGTCCTTCAGTAGTCACCCACGTAAAGGGCGGACTGGGATAAAAAAGTGGCCAACAGCCGCGTTGATAGACTGGCGGCCCACAAACAAAACCGCCGGCGCTAGGCCGGCGGGGTGTGTAGTTTACTGCTCTCGAGAAGCGCCGTGTAGAGGCGAATTGCCTCAGTGGCCGCCCTTGCAGGTCGGCGATGCGGGAGCAGCACCCTGCAGCGCCCACTCATCCGGGGTATAGGTGTGCAGCGCTAGTGCATGAATCTGGCCCATCAATTCACCCAGGCTGGCATAAACTTTTTGGTGGCGCTTGACTGCATTCAGCCCCGCGAACTGCTCGCTGACGATCACTGCCTTGTAATGGGTTTCCAGGCCGCGGCTGTGCATGTGGCTTTCATCCAGCACCTCGAGGTGTTGCGGTTGCAGGCCGTTCAGGACTTCCTGCAACAGATCTATTTTTGGCATTTCAGGCATCCAATCAGGGAGTTTTTGGCGTCAGCTTAGCGGTCATTTCTGCCAGTAACTGGTTGACCTTGGGTACCGCAACTTCGAGCTTGCTCTGGGTAAGCTGGGCCGATTGCGCGGTCAGAGTCGGCATTTTTTCTAAGACCTTTTTACCCACTGGCGACTCGTAGAAGCGGATCAGCTCCTTCATTTCCTGCTCATTAAAGTTGCGGGTGTAGAGCGTGATCATATCCGGCTTTAGCTTGTCCCAACCCACCGCCTGCTGAAGAGCTGTGTTGGCCTGGGCCTGGTAGGTTTCGAGCAGGGCCTTCTCACTCTGCGGCGCGTTGCTCTCAGCAAAACGCTGGGCAAACATCTGCTGCACTTGGGCATACACCGGCACTGCCAGCTTGTCGGCATGAGCCAGGAGCAAGAAGCGCTCGGCATCGGCGGCGTGGCTTTCGGCATCTGCCAGCACCTGAGCACTGCCACACGTCAGTATTAGGGCAGCGCAAAAGGCAAGTGAACGTGACATGTACTACTCCTGAACCAGAGAAAGAGCCTGTTTGACTCAACTACCGGCATTTTGTGCCCAAGCGCTCGTCCTACTCAAGCGCAGGGGATATTCCCGCTCATTGACGCTACAACTGTGCACTGGCGCACAGCCTGCTTAGAGGCCAAAATGCCAGCAATTGCCGCACTAACGCACGCCCGGGCATGCTCGGCGTATTGCCCTATTACGCTTCAATGTGCCCAGGCTTATAAGGCCAAGCACTCGTACACACATGGACGTGTCTGATGAATAGTTTTGCTCAGCCTGAGCCCTTCGCAGCCCTCGCGCTATGCGACAGCCGCGGTCAACTCAACCCCCAAGCGGTCGGCTGGTCACCTCGGCCGATGGTTGATTGCGCCATCCCAGGTCACTTCGGTCGGCGCAAACGCTGGAATCACTGGTGCATCACAACGCCGGACTGGATGTTGTCTTTTACCCAAGCCGACCTCGACTATCTGGGTTATGCCGCCGCCTATTTTCTTGACCTGGAAACCGGTCAGGCCGCCGCCTATAGCCAGTTCCACCTGTTCGGCCGCGGCCATGATCTGCCAGATCAACCGCAGCAAAGTCACGCGTTCAACCATCCTCACCTGCAATTACGCGTAGCCGAACATGCGGGGCGCAGCCGCATCACCATCAACGCCTCGAGTGTTGGCGGTCAGCCGTTACAGGTTGATCTGGATGTCCAACGCCCGTCCCACCTGGACTCAGTCAACTTGGTCGCCCCGCTTGGCCCGCAGTGCTTCCATGCCACCAGCCGTCATCTTGGCCTGCCCTGCAGCGGCAGCGTGCGCTTGGGTAAACAGCAGTACAGCTGCCTCACCGGGCAAAGCTTTGCCTCGCTGGACTTCGGGCGCGGCGTCTGGCCGCTCAACAGTCACTGGACCCGCGCCGCCTTCGCTGCGCCAGGCGGCATCGCCGGTAACTTTGGCTCGGGCTGGACGGACTACAGCGGTCTATCGGAAAACACCCTGTGGTTTGGCGGCGAACTGCAGCACCTGGCTTTGCCCATCGCCATCGCTCAGTCACCGCATAACCCGTTGGCGCCTTGGCAACTGCGTAGCGCGGATGACAGCGTCAACCTGACCTTTACCCCGCGCCAACGCCACAAAGCCTATCGTCGGCTAGGTCCGTTTTATGCCGATACACGGCAGTGGTTCGGGCATTTCGACGGGGTCTTGCGTGGGCCGCAAGGCGAATGCGTGCCAGTCCAAAACGCCCTTGGCTGGCTCGGCGACACTCGCGCGCGCTGGTAGAAGAGCCTCAATGTTGAACCTCTGCGCCTACTGGGCGACCTAAGCTGAGATAAGGTCGAGCCAGGTAATGGCCCGGCAACCCTCAATACTGCATGCGCATGATAAGGAGAGCCGCAATGAGCCGCACTGAAACCGACAGCCTGGGCCCGATTGAAGTACCGGATGAGGCTTACTGGGGCGCACAGACACAGCGATCATTGATCAACTTTGCAATCAGCCAAGAGCGCATGCCGTTGCCGGTGGTGCATGCCCTGGCGCTGATCAAAAAGGCTGCCGCTCGCGTCAACCAACGCATTGGCGAGTTACCTGCCGACCTGGCCAGGCTGATCGAGCAAGCCGCCGATGAGGTGCTGGCCGGTCAACACGATGCACAATTCCCTCTGGTGGTCTGGCAGACCGGCAGCGGCACGCAGAGCAATATGAACGTCAATGAAGTCATCGCCGGGCGGGCCAATGAACTGGCCGGTAATGGCCGTGGCGGCAAGTCACCCGTGCACCCCAATGACCATGTCAATCGCGCGCAAAGCTCCAACGACAGCTTCCCTACTGCCATGCATATCGCCGCCGCACAGGCCGTACAGCAGCAACTGTTACCGGCTATCCGTGAGTTGCGTGAAAGCCTGCAGGAACAGGCCGAGCGCCATACCCATCTGCTCAAGACCGGACGCACGCACATGATGGACGCCACGCCGATGACCTTCGGCCAGGAACTGTCGGCCTTCGTCGCCCAACTGGGTTACGCCGAAAGGGCCATCCAGGTCGCCCTGCCCGCCGTCTGCGAACTGGCCCAAGGCGGCACCGCAGTGGGCACCGGGCTGAATTCGCCACAAGGGTTTGCCGAAGCCATGGCGGCCGAACTCGGCCCTCTGAGCGGCCTGCCACTGGTCAGCGCACCCAATAAATTTGCCGCCCTGGCGGGCCACGAGCCGCTGGTCGCATTGTCGGGCGCGTTAAAAACCCTCGCAGTGGTCCTTATGAAGCTGGCCAATGACCTGCGCTTATTAGGCTCTGGGCCGCGCGCAGGTATTGCCGAAGTTCGCCTGCCAGCCAATGAACCTGGCAGCTCAATCATGCCGGGTAAGGTCAACCCAACCCAATGTGAGGCACTGTCGATGCTGGCCTGCCAGGTACTGGGGAACGACACCACGATTGCCTTTGCCGCGAGCCAAGGGCATCTGCAGCTCAATGTGTTTAAGCCAGTAATTATTCACAACTTGCTGCAATCAGTGCGATTGTTGGCTGACGGTTGCCATAACTTCCAGCAACACTGCATCGCTGGGCTGCAACCAGACGCTAAACGCATGGCCGAACACCTGGAACGCGGCCTGATGCTAGTGACTGCGCTGAACCCACATATTGGTTACGACAAAGCCGCGACCATCGCAAAACAGGCCTATCACGATGGCACCACCCTGCGTGAGGCCGCCTTGCAACTTGGCTACCTGAGTAACGAGCAATTCGACGCCTGGGTACGCCCGGAAAATATGCTGGAGGCAGGACAACATGAGTGACGCAGCAAAGAGCGGTGCAACGCCACTGGAAGGCGACGGCAAGCGCATCCTGATGATCCTCGGTACACCGAAAAGCAGCAGTTTCTGCCATGCACTGGGCGAAGCCTATGCTCAAGGCGCGCGCAGCAAAGGTCACGTGGTGCGTCAGTTGAAGCTGGGCGAAATGAATTACGACCCCGTACTGCGAGACGGCTATGAGCACAGCCAGCAACTGGAGCCCGACCTACTGGAAGCCCAGCGGCAAATTCACTGGGCCGAGCACTTAGTATTCGTCTACCCGGTCTGGTGGGGCGGTATTCCCGCACTGCTCAAAGGTTTCTTTGACCGCACATTCTTGCCCGGCTTTGCGTTCAAGTACCGCAACCGCTCGTCAC
The DNA here is from genome assembly GCF_900113745.1 of Pseudomonas guineae. Taxonomy (GTDB): domain Bacteria; phylum Pseudomonadota; class Gammaproteobacteria; order Pseudomonadales; family Pseudomonadaceae; genus Aquipseudomonas; species Aquipseudomonas guineae. The sequence goes on from NZ_FOQL01000003.1 coordinate 56,328, forward strand.
TCTGGGACAAGCTACTCAGCGGGCGCACCGCTGACCTGCTGGTGACCATGGACACGCCGCCTTGGTACTTTCGCTGGATTTACGGTGCCCCCGCACATCGGCAGATGACGCGTACCATCCTCGGTTTCAGTGGCATCAAAACCCGTCGTTTAGCCGAGTTCGCGCCGGTGCGCCCCTCCTCCGAAGAGCAACGCCAGGGCTGGCTACGCCGTGCTGAAGCACTGGGCGCTCGCGCCTAACGTGCTAGCACAGCCGCTAAAGCTGTGCGACCACGCGCACCTTGTGTGCGCGCCAACCGGCTAGTAATGAAGGGCCAAGAGCCGTCAGTGCCGACCCCAGCACCACCAACAGCGCTCCGCCATAAGCCAACCAATTGATCTGCTCCGGCTGCACATACTCAGGCCACCAGCTGGCTGCAAGTGCCACAGAAGCAAAGGTAACCAGTGGCGTAAGCGCCAATGCCGCGCTGACCCGCGAAGCCTCCCAATGGGCCAGCGCCTCGGCAAACGCACCGTAAGCCACCAGGGTGTTCAGGCAACAGGCAAGCAATAACCAGCCTTGCAGCGGGCTCAACTCCAGCGCCTGCAATGGATGCGCCCAGGGCGTGAGCAACAAGGCGCAGGCCAGATAAATCACCATCATCACCTGTAACGAGTTCCACACCGTCAGCAATTGCTTCTGCGCCAGGCCGTAAAACGCCCAGACAAAGGCTGCCATTAAAACGGTCAGTACTCCGGTGGTGTACGCCGTCAGCGAACTCAGCAACTCATCCAGACGTTGGTTAAAGAACAACCCGAAACCAGCCAGCAACACCAGCAAACCCAGTGCTTGGCCAAAGCTGAAACGCTCGCGGAAGACAAACAAACTGCTGACCAGCAACAGAATCGGCGCCACCTGAATTACCAACTGGGTCGTACCGGGGCTAAGCAGATTAAGGCCAATCAGGTAAAGCACGTAGTTGGCGGTCAAACCGGCTATCGCCAACACCAGCAGCCAGGCGCCCTTTTTGCCCAGTGGGCGAAATGCCGGCAGGCGTTTGCTGGCGGCCAGATAGGCCAGCAGAATCGAACCGGATACCAGCAGGCGATACCAAGTCACCGTGACTGGGTCCAGTACCTGCAGCACTTGCTTGAGTTTGATCGGCAGCACGCCCCACAACAGAGCAGTTAGCAGCGCGAGAAACAGACCATAGAGCCAGCGACCAGAAGAAATATGCATGTTTATTCCGCAACCAACGCCTCAACCTTTGCCCGATGCAGGTTATAGCGCGAGGCGCATTCTAGGTCGCCAGCAGCAACCGGCACAGCCACAGCAAAGTATCCGCATGCACGGCAACTGTACTGATGGCCGAGTAGAATCAGGCCATTGCATTGACGTCAAAATCGTAAAAAAGCGCACAAATACGGCGAATAATCGGCAAAAGCAACCATCCATCGCCAACTCAGTTAGACAGCCAGGTCGGGGTTAGACTGCATTCAGTTGTTCATTTTGCGCGAGGTTCACCCATGTTCGGTCAACGTACTATCGATCACAGCCCTGGCACCCACTATCGCAGCGAACGCGTCAGTGCGGTCAACGGCCAATACTTCTTCTCCACCCGCGAAGGTTCACTGGAGGGCCCATACTTCACCCGAACCGATGCTGAACGTGAGATTGCTTTTTATATCCGGCGAATGATTCAAGCTAACGAAATAATTGAAAGTCGCGCGTTTTAAACCCCCGAATCTCAGCCAATAAAAACCGCGATTACTCGCGGTTTTTATTGGCTATACAGCGATGGGTCTTGCACAGAGTCTTTGGATGGGCAGCCGCTTCTCGCCCACAGCCCTTGCCTACAGACCGGTGGAAAGCTCGTAGAAGCGAATCAGCGCACCGCTTCGAACAACCCGGTTGCGCCCATGCCGCCGCCCACACACATGGTCACAATGCCGTAACGCAGATTGCGCCGCTGCAACTCACGCACCAGATGGCCGACTTGGCGCGAGCCGGTCATGCCAAACGGGTGGCCGATGGAGATCGAACCGCCATTAACGTTGTACTTGGCATTGTCGATCTCCAGCCGGTCGCGCGCGTACAGGCACTGCGAGGCGAACGCCTCATTGAGTTCCCACAGGTCAATATCGGCAATGCTCAGGCCCTTGACCTTGAGCAGCTTGGGCACTGAGAACACCGGGCCAATGCCCATTTCATCCGGTTCACAACCGGCAGCAACAAAACCGCGGAAGAACGCCAATGGTTTGAGGCCCAGTTCGAGGGCTTTTTCCAGGCTCATGACCAGGGTCATCGACGCGCCGTCGGACAGCTGTGACGCATTACCCGCGGTTACCGAACCGTCATCGGCAAATACCGGTTTGAGCGCGGCCAGGCTTTCCAGCGTGGTATCAGCACGGTTGCAGTCATCGTGGGCAACGATGCCATCGACGATGCTCTTGTCACCGGTGGCCTTATCCTCAACCTGGTACTTAACGTGCATTGGCACGATTTCATCGTCGAACAAGCCATCGGCCTGAGCCTTAGCGGTGCGCTGCTGACTTTGCAGAGCATAGGCATCCTGCGCTTCACGGCTGACGTTGTAACGACGGGCGACGATTTCCGCGGTCTGCCCCATCGGGTAATAGATGCCCGGCACCTCTTTTTGCAGACGCGGGTTGAACAGGTTCTGCGTGTTCATGCTCTTCATGGTCATGGTGATCGACTCGACGCCGCCAGCCACGATCACATCACTGCAGCCGGACGCCACCTGGTTGGCGGCGATGGCGATAGCCTGCAAACCCGATGAACAAAACCGGTTGAGGGTCATACCCGCCACGTTGGTACCCAGGCCCGACAGCACAGCAACGTTACGGCCGATGTTCATGCCTTGCGCGCCTTCATTGGAACCGGCGCCAACGATGCAGTCATCGACCAGCGCCGGATCAATGCCGGTACGCGCCAGCAGGGCATTAACGCAATGGGCCGCCATATCGTCTGGACGGGTCAGATTGAACTTGCCGCGAAAAGACTTAGCCAAACCGGTCCGTACGCTGTCAACGATCACCACTTCACGCATGCTGCACCTCATTGTCATCGGGTTAAGTTGCCCAAGAGAATAAGACCGAACAATCTCAAGCGGCGACGATCATTCACTCGCTGTATGCGCGTCCATCCTCAGTCTTTGCCGAATGCTGTCTCAAGCGCCTCATTAATGGTGCGCAATACCTTGATCCGGGCAAAGCGTTTGTCATTGGCTTCCACCAGCGTCCAGGGGGCAATTTCCGTGCTGGTACGGTCAACCATATCGCCTACTGCATCGCGGTACAGTGGCCATTTCTCTCGATTTCGCCAGTCATCTTCGGTGATCTTGAAGCGCTTGAAGGGAATCTGCTCGCGGGCCTTGAAGCGCTCTAACTGGGTTTGCTGATCAATCGATAACCAGAATTTCACCAGCACCACGCCGGCTTCGCTGAGCTGCTCTTCAAAGTCATTGATCTCGCCATAGGCCCGCAGCCAGTCACCAGGTGCACAGAAGCCTTCGACCCGCTCCACCAGCACACGGCCGTACCAAGAGCGGTCGAACACGGTGAACTTACCGCGCGCTGGAATATGCCGCCAGAAACGCCATAGATACGGCTGCGCACGTTCTTCTTCAGTCGGCGCAGCCACCGGCACGATACGGTACTGGCGTGGATCGAGCGCACCAATCACCCTGCGAATCGCCCCGCCCTTGCCCGCGGCATCGTTGCCTTCGAACACCGCGATCAGCGAATGCCGACGCATGCGTTTGTCACGCATCAGGCTGGAGAGCCGCGCCTGCTCACTGATCAGTTGCTCGGTGTAGGTGTCTTTGTCCAATGCCTGGTTCATGTCCAGACTATCAAGCAGCCCGTGCTCACCCAGGCTGGAGGTCAGCGGTGCAGCATGGGGATGGGGCAGCGGCCTGCTCTTTGCCTTCAGCGCGGCTTGCAGGCCATCGAGCAGGATGCGCCCGACAGTCAGACTGCGGTAATACTCATCCACCCCTTCAACCACATACCAGGGTGCGTAATCGCGGCTGGTTCGGCGCAATATGCGCTCACCAACACGCACAAACTTGTCGTAGGTTTTCGATTGCTGCCAGTCCAGTGGGCTAATCCGCCAGCTGTGCAACGGATCGTCCTGCAGCGCTTTAAGGCGCGCCTTCATATGCTGCTTGGACAGGTGAAACCAGAACTTGAAGATCAGCGTGCCCTCGTCACAGAGCATGCGCTCCATCCCAAGCGTGGTGTCGATGGCCTGGTCGAGTACCGCATTCTTGATACGCTTATGCACGCGCCCTTGCAGCATCTGGCTGTACCAGTTGCCAAAAAAGACGCCGATGCGCCCCTTGGGCGGCAGTTGTCGCCAGTAGCGCCAGGCGGACGGACGCGCCAGCTCCTCATCAGTTTGCTGGTCGAAGGTGTTGACCTGAATCAGCCGAGGGTCCATCCACTCGTTGAGCAGCTTGACCGTCTCACCCTTCCCCGCCCCTTCAATGCCATTAATAAGGATGAGCACGGCAAAGCGGCCCTGCTGCTGCAGCTCGTACTGGGCCTCCAGCAGTGCCTCACGCAGGGCTGGCGCCTCGGCGTCGTAGGTGTCTTTATCGATGCAGCGGCCAATCTCGGCAGATTCGAACATGCTTCACTCCCTGACAATATCGCTTAAGCCTAGTGGATAAGCAGTGGCTAGGGTGGGCCGAGCCACTGTCAACACGACTAACGCCGAGTAATCAGTCCTTGCTTAGCTATTCGCGTCAGCTGGCGCACAGTTTCTTCCAGCTGCGCCGCCGTCGGCGCCTGAATCACCGCCATATCAAAGTGGTTGCTGGCAAAGCGCGCCAAGGACTCGCCATCGTGGACAAAATTGATCAGAAAGGTGCGCGGCCCCGCCCAGCGCTTCGGCCAGCCGTCGAGATAACGCAGCAGCGTTGGCTGGTGACTGCCACCAAGAAGGATATTGGGGTTGCGCTGAATCAGCCCGGACGTGATGGGGGCCAAACGGATAAGCGGTTGGGGACAAAGCATCGGTGTGTCTCCGCCTCATTGGGTCCGCTGGGCAGCGGTGAGAGGCGACACCGAACCAGCGCTTTAGCGGTATTTCGAAGCCTCAGTAGAGGACTTCTGAGGGTTGTGCATTGAGCAAGCAACCCGGCGCCCCGCAAGTAGCTGTTTAAATCGGCGCATGGGTTGGCATCCTAGAGAAGCTCGCGCAAAGCTGTCAATACACAACCCCAACAGCCAGCGGTATCCATCGCTGCTCGGTAGGCGCAAAAAACAGCGCGTTTATCTGCAGTTAGCTGACGCATACGGTGCCGTGCGACACGCAATTGGGGCCTGACTTAACCCTTGTACCGTTACGCTGCGTAACAAGCACGCCAGCCGATAAACCGTAAAAATCCTTTAAATTCGACGAAAACAGCTGAAACAGAGCTCTTCAGCTGAATTTTTGGCTGCTGGCATGCTTTGTGCCATCAATTAGAGGCTGAAGCACGCGCCACGGGATGGGCGTTTTAGCGGCATGGAGTGCATAGAACTGTCCGATCAACCCTAGCGAGAGCACCAATGAACAACAATAAAACTCTGCTCGCCCTCTGCCTGGGGGCTGGTTTACTGGCCTCAGGCAACACCCACGCCTTCTGGTTCGGCTCCTCCGGTTACACCCAGACCAAGTACCCGGTGGTGCTGGCCCACGGTATGCTCGGCTTCGACAGCATTCTCGGTGTGGACTATTGGTATGGCATTCCTGGCGCGCTGCGCCGCGACGGCGCCAGCGTGTACGTCACAGAAGTCAGCCAACTCGATACCTCTGAGGCGCGAGGCGAACAACTGCTGGCCCAAGTAGAAGAAATTGTCGCTATCAGCGGCAAGTCCAAGGTCAACCTGATCGGCCATAGCCATGGCGGCCCAACCATTCGTTACGTTGCGGCCGTGAGCCCCAATCTAGTCGCATCCGCCACCAGTGTCGGCGCACCACACAAAGGCTCGGCCACGGCTGATTTTATCCGCCAGGTGCCGCCGGGCTCGGCTGGTGAACTCTTGCTGGCCGGCATCGTCAACGGCCTTGGTACCCTGATCAACTTCCTCTCGGGCAGCTCCAGCACCAGCCCGCAGAACGCACTGGGCACGCTGGAGTCGCTCAACAGTGAAGGCGCAGCCCGCTTTAATGCTAAGTTTCCGCAGGGCATTCCCACCACAGCCTGCGGCGAAGGCGCTTACAAGGTCGGCGGCGTGCGTTACTACTCGTGGAGTGGCACCAGCCCAGTAACCAACATCATCGATCCGAGCGACCTGTTGCTGGGCGCCACTTCGCTGACCTTCAACGGCGAAGCCAACGATGGCCTGGTCGGCCGCTGCAGCTCACATATGGGCAAGGTGATCCGTGACAACTACCGGATGAATCATCTCGACGAGGTCAACCAGACTCTCGGGTTGACCAGCCTGTTCGAGACCGACCCGATCACGGTCTATCGCCAACATGCCAATCGCCTGAAAAACGACGGCCTGTAAAGACTCGTCAGGGGCTGGATGCAGCCCCTGGCGTCATTGCGCCCAATCGCTCAACTGGATGACCCGTATTAAAGAGTCCCTGTGAAAAAACTCCTGCTGCTATCCCCTTTGCTATTCGCTGCATGCCTGGCTTTAGCGCTGTACCTGCAACCCGAAGGCATTACGCAGCAACTCGGGCTCGACAAGCCGCCCGCGCCCAAAGAAAGCGCTTACATACAACCAGGCAAACAAAGCCGAAGCCCCCCGAAAAACACAACGCAGCCATTGAAAAACCTGCCCGCCTCATTCAGCGGCACCACAGTGGATGGCACCTTTCGCCTTGATGCTGATGGCAACTTGCTGATCAGCGAAGACATCCGTCAAATCTTCGATTACTTCCTCGCAGCGGCGGGTGAAGAGCCGCTGCTTAGCAGTGTCGAACGGCTGCGTGCCTATATTGCAGCGCAACTGCCGGCCAATGCCCGGGAACAAGCGCTGAGCCTGCTCAACCAATACCTCGACTACAAGCGCGAACTGGTCTTACTCGAGCGCGACCTGCCACAGATGGCCAATCTCGAGGCCCTGCGCCATCGTGAAATGGCCGTTCAAGCGTTAAGGACGCGCATTTTCGACAGCCAAACCCAGCAGGCTTTTTTTTCCCGCGAAGCGGCCTACAACCAGTTCACCCTGCAGCGCCTGGCCATTCTGCAAAACAGTCAGTTGGACGATGCCGGCAAAGCCGCCGCCGTCGATCAACTGCGCAACAGCTTGCCCGCCGACATGCAGGACGCGGTTTTGCCGCAACTGCAAAACGAACTGCGTCAGCAAACTACACGACTGCAGGCCAGCGGAGCCAAGCCAGCACAGATCCGCCAACTGCGTCAGCAACTGGTCGGCGCCGAAGCCACACAACGTCTTGAGGTGCTTGATCAGCAACGGCAGACCTGGAAAAAGCGTATCGCCCAGTACCGCACCGACAAAGCGGCCATCGAAAACAATGCCGGACTGAGCGCGGGCGACAAGCGCAGCGCCATTGCCCAGCTGGCTGTAGAAAACTTCGATCAACGCGAACAATTGCGGCTGGACGCTGCCGAACAGTTGGCGACGCCAAACAAGCCACAACCCTAAAACGCTAAAAGCCCACCGAAGTGGGCTTTTAGCGGGCTGCTGCCGAGTCGTTTAACGATTAACCAGCGATGCGCTTATCCAGCGACAGCTTGCCAGCACCTTCAATAAGAATCGCCACGCTGATGGCCAGCAGCGCCAGAGCGAACTCATAACCGTTGTTGCTCATAAAGAAGCCATTGGCCAAGTGCACCGTGGCAATCGCCACCACCATAGTCACTGCCAACACGGCAGCCGCAGGGCGTGCCAATAGTCCGATGACCAAGGCTAGACCGCCGAAGAACTCGGCGCTGCCCGCCATCAGCGCCATCAGGTAGCCAGGGGCCAGACCGATGCTTTCCATCCACTGGCCCACGCCTCCCAGACCGTAACCGCCAAACCAGCCAAAAAGCTTCTGCGCACCGTGGGCGGCAAAAGTCAGGCCGGCAATAATGCGCAGCACGGTTAAGCCGTAGCCTGCTTGGGTCGCAACAACAGATGTGATCAGCGTATTCATCGACAGAGGTCCTTATAGGCGGGAGTTGATGAAGCAAATAATAAATCAATTATTCGATATTTAAAGCCGATAAATTCGCTATAAAGTATCTAATAAATCAATATATTAAACGCCTGCATGAACTATGGTTCTAGCAAATAGCGCTCACGGCTATAGGCCAGGTAGTACTTATTCACGCTATTCACATAGCTGACTACACCCATGCCCATCTGCTCCATGGCCACCCGTTCGACCTGGAAGAACCACTGGTTGGGGTTCAGGCCACGCCGGCGCGCTTCCGCACGCATGCTCTGCACCCGTTGCGGTCCCAGATTGTAGCCCGCCAGGATAAAGGCCATGCGCTCACGTTCATTGAGCTGCGGACTGTTGAAGTAGTTGCGGCGAATCATCGCTAGGTACTTGGCACTGGCCTGAACATTGTTATCCAGCACACCGATGTTGCTCACGCCCACAGTGCGCGCAGCCGCCGGAGTAATCTGCATCAGTCCAGTCGCGCCACCCGCTCCTCGCGCTGCCGGGTTAAGGGTGGACTCTTTGAAGGCCAAAGCTGCCAGGGCCAGCCAGTCAAAATCATGCTGACTGGCATAACGCTGCAACACCGGGCGGACTTTCTCTAGGCGCTGGCGCTCGGTGCGACCCAGCGGGTAATGCACCTTGTACAAGCGCCGGTAAACACGCTGAAAGGCTGCATCCTGATCCGCCGGGTCACGGTAGCCCTTGAGAAAGCGATCGATGCTCGTACCGAGCATCGGCGTATCGCGGCGCACGTACCAGCGCATGTCACCGTCATTAGACAGTTGCAGGTGACGATCCAGGCGCAGCTTGGGCATTACCTTGGCCCAGCGCTCGGCAATCGGCTGCTCGACCGCCGTGACGCTGAAGATGCCAGCCTGGACCATTTCCAGCACATCCTCGACGGCCAGCGTTGGGTCGACCCATTCGACGATGATAGGTGAGCGCTGGCTGTTAATCAGTCGTTGGTTGACCGCCCGTACTGCTTCCCCGGCGACGCTACCCGCAGGCAAGGCCAAGCTGCGCCCGGAGAGCTGTTCAAGGTTCTGGTAACGCCGGTTACCCTGTTTGGCAACAATGATCAGCGGCACATTGCTGCGGATGGCCGCGCTAGCACTGAGCTTGCTGCCGCGCGGTATATTCAGCAGCTCACCGGGAGCAACCAAGTCGCCTTCGCCGCGCTGCAAGGCGGCCAGCAGCTGATCCTTGGCGCGGGGGAGAATCTTGAGTTTGAGCGTGCGACCATCGCGCGAGTTACGGTTGAGGTACTGCTCGAAGGCGCGCATACGCTGGTATTCAACGCCAATGCTCTGACCCTTGACCTCGCCCGAACTGTTACGGCTCTGATTGACCAGTACGCGCAACTCACCGCTGCTGCGAATGCTCGCTAGGTCGCGGGCAGCCTTGGGTTGCTCGACCTCCAGCGGCCCAGCCACGCGTGCGACCGCGGTCCAAGACAGCAGCAAGAGGCAGCAGGTGAGCAGCACTCGTAACATCAAGGCTCCAGAGCAGAGGCGACCAACAGGTCAGTACAGCAGCTCATCTAAAAAGGACTGCGTACAGGACAACTGACGGCTCGCGCGGGGCGCGGAGATTCGCACAGCCCGCCTATGGATACCAGCCAGTTATCACACACAACATCATGTATAGACTTTAAGTAACTGTATTTATTGACTTTTAATCTATTGCAAATAGCTCTGCTATGCTGCCCGATCAATTAAGCAGGTAGCACCATGCAACTCATCGACATCGGCGTCAATCTGACTCACCCAAGCTTTGCCGGCCAACGCGAAGCACTCCTTGAGCGCGCCTATGCAGCGGGCATCCAGCAAATGCTGCTGACCGGCACCAGCCTCAGTGAAAGCCAGCACGCCCTGACGCTTTGCCAGCAGCTGGATGACAGCGCTGAGCATTTGTTCAGCACCGCCGGCATCCACCCCCACGATGCCAGCAGCTGGAACAACGACAGCTATGCCGAGCTCAAGGGTCTGTTGGCCGAACCGCGGGTGCGTGCGGTAGGGGAATGCGGGCTGGACTTTAACCGTGACTTCTCACCCCGGCCGCAACAGGAGAAGGTGCTGGAACAGCAGTTAGCCCTGGCAGTGGAACTGCAACTGCCGGTGTTTTTGCATGAGCGCGACGCCGACGAGCGTCTGCTGGCGATCCTGCGCCACTTTCGTGACCAGCTACCGGCCGCGGTGGTGCACTGCTTTACCGGAGAGAAACGGGCGCTGTTCAACTACTTGGACATGGACCTGCACATAGGTATCACCGGTTGGATTTGCGACGAGCGCCGTGGCAGCCACTTGCATCCGCTGGTCAAGGAAATACCGCGTGGTCGCCTGATGCTGGAGAGTGATGCGCCCTTTTTGCTGCCGCGCAGTCTGCGGCCAAAACCGAAAAGCGGCCGCAACGAGCCCGCCTACCTGTTCGAGGTGCTGCGTGAAGTGGCCCTGCACCGCGGTGAAACCGAACAGGACTTAGCCGCCCACAGCAACGCCAGCGCACAGGACTTCTTCAAACTGCCGATGTTCAAAGCCATTGCCGAGTAACCAGCCCATATTGCAGTTAATACACGCTTGTTGATGAGGATCAATAGAGCCTCCGTGCGGTTGGTCGACACTACTGGCACTTAGCCAAGTATCGACACTTCACACAGAGACACCTGCATGGGCCATTGGATCAGCGACCTTTCCCTGAAATACAAATTCTGGGCCGTAAATGCCGTGGCCTTTTTCACCACCCTATTGCTGGTGCTCTATGCACTGCATCTGGAACAGCAATCGCAGCACGCCGCCGCCAAGCAGGCCGTGCAACAACAAGCCCATCTGCTCAACCAGTGGCCGCTAGGCCAGCCCCTGCCGCGTGCCAACAACCTGCTGAGCTTTATCGCAGGCCAGCCGCCGCGCCTGCCGGATAATCAGGGCCACGCCTTAGCCAATGCCCGAGGCTGGGTCGACCTGAACGGCAGCGAAGGCCTGATCGGCGTCGAAGTCATCGGTCGTGAAGACGGCCAGCGTCTGGCCATAAGTGCCTCAGCACCGAGCCTTAGTGAGGTTTTTTTCGACCGCGCGCTCAGCTATGCCTGGGTCGTCGCCTTGCTGATGCTGCTGTTGTTGGGCGCGTCGCAGTTACTGATTCGCTTCCTCCTGAGCCACCTCAACACCCTTAAAGACGTGATGCTGCAGGTGGAAAAAAGTGGTGACTTGAGCGCCCGTGTACCGCTCAACTGCCGTGACGAGGTGGGCCAGATGGCCAGTGCCTTCAATGCAATGCAAGCTGGCTATCAACGGGTGGTAAGCATTGTCGCGCAATCAGCGGCGCAGCTGGATGAGGGAGCCGAACGACTGGCGGGCAATATGCGTGATGTGCGCCACGGCATGCTTGAGCAGCAAAGCGAAACGGAACAAGCCGCTACGGCCATCAATCAGATGTCCGCCACGGTGCATCATATTGCTGAGCACACCGCTGATACCCGCGACCAAGCAAAAACCGCTGAACAACTGACCCGCAGCGGCCAGCAGGTAGTAAATCGTGTGGCCTTGTCGATTTCCGGGCTGTCCAGCGGCGTGCAACAAACCGCGCAAATGATCGAGCAACTGGCTGCCGACAGTCAGAAGATCGGCGGTGTGGTCAGTGAAATTCATGGCATCGCCGAACAAACCAACCTGCTCGCCCTCAATGCGGCTATTGAAGCGGCCCGTGCAGGCGAGATGGGCCGCGGTTTTGCCGTGGTGGCCGATGAGGTGCGCAACCTGGCCAAGCGCGTGCAGGACTCCACCACCGTTATCACGCGGATGATCAACACCCTGCAAAACGGTACACGTGATGCCGTGGACTTTATGCAGGACAGCTCGATCAAAGCCGATGAGTGCGTGAAACAGGCTGATGCGGCCGGCCAAGCCCTGGCCGCCATCACCGACTCAGTGGCGCACATGCGTGAAAGCAATACGCAGATTGCCGTGGCGGCTGAACAACAAAGCCAGGTGGCCGAAGAAATGAACCGCGCAGTGATGCGTATTCGTGACGTCACCGAGCAAACCGTCAGCCAAGTTGGCCAATCAGCATTAACCAGTGCCGATCTGGCCAACTTGGCGGGCGAGCTGAACACAGCCATTCGCCAGCTCAAGCTCTAACACATCGAGCAATCAGGCTCAGCCAAATACCGCCACGGTCTGCCGGCTAATCGCCAGGAGCTCGCCTGCGGGCGACCACAGCGCAGCTGCAACATGGCCGTAGCCATCACGTGCGTGCTCGATTTGCGCGCGGTACAGGCACCAGTCCAGGGTGCTTAACTCGCTCATGGGCTGAACGAACTCAATGGTCCAGGTCAATGAGCTACCCGGTGCCGGCGCGTTCAAATGCGGCAACACCGCCGGTGGCCAGGCATCGACCAACGCCAGCAAATGCGCTTCATTGGCCGGCTCGACACGGTCTTGATCACGCAGACGCACCCAGCCGCCCATCTCCCGCGATGGATTGCCCGTAAACGGCATACCGCCGAACGCCCAGCGCATGGCCAAAAAGCGGGTAAATTCCGGGGTTACATTGGGGATATAAGGCATTTCCTGACACTCATCCACAGCCTTGGCTGCTGGAGCTGCCTCGGCCTTAACGGCAATGCGCGACTCGCGCCCAGCACCGAAGCTGCCCTGCACGATGGTCACCACGTGGCCATCTTGCACGGCGCGCCCTAGTACCTGACTAACAGCTTTACCTTCACGCAGAACTTCGACTTCAAAGCTGATCGGCACATCCGGCGCGGCAGGGCCGACAAAGGTAATCGCCAGGGAACGCGCCGGACGCCCAGCCGGCACCTGAGCGCGCATGGCCTCATACACCAACGCCGCCACCAAGCCACCGAAACTGGCGCGGCCCTGCCCCCATTGCGAAGGAATGCTCACGGCTTGCGGATTGTCGCGCACAGCTTGAAGTAACTCAGAAAAGCCCATAACCACCTCAACCACTAAAGATGCCGGTGATCTTAGGACAAAGACAGCGATGATTGGCACGGCATTTCAGCCAAATAAGCCGAAGGTATATCCGCTGATCAGCCCTTAGGGCGGGCAAAGGCCGTAACCAATTGCTCTAAGGCCAGATCTGCCTCTTGCTCAGCCCGCTGCATGGCTGCGCGCCAGACCGGCACACACGGCTGTAGGTCAGCTTCAGTCTCGGTGCGCAGCAGCCACTGCCAATGGTCGTGCCAGTCGCCCAGCGCCGCCTGTGCCTGCTTAAGGCGCAGGCGTGTGCGCCTGGACAACGCACTCAACTGTGGATACGCCTCAGCCGCATAGCGCAGACGCTTAACCAGTAGACGCAAGCGATGACGATCATGAGTGGGATCAAGCAGCGCCTGTACGAGCCGCTTGCGGTCCTTGCGCAAGCGCTGCCTTATCAGCCGGTTCAGGCCGCGCAACGCTCCGTTACTGGCTGCCGCTCGCCATTGCTGCGGCCAATCATCTAAGGCATTAAGGAGGTTTACAAGCGGCGGACTGCCCAGCAGTTCGTTATAGCCCTGCAGCAGCAGTGGCTGGCGTGATTGCGCCGCCGCACGCAAACCTTGTTGCTGCAAATACCCCTGCAACACTTCAAGGTCACGCAATGGCCCAGTAACTCGACCCACCTGTGCCGCATACTGCTGCAGATCAGCACAAACCGGAGCCGCCGTTAGCGGGCGCAGCAGGCTGCGCAGCTGGCGCACGGCGATACGCAGGTCATGCAAGGCCTCGTCATCGGTGTTCGCCAGCAGTCGCTCACGACAGGCGAACAGGCGAACCTGGATACGCACTACGTGCTGCTGTACTTCATCAATCAAGCCTTGCATCGTCTCACTCCGTTGAAAACTCTTGCCAGCTTATGCCCTTATTGATTTGCCACAAGTGGCCAATGGTCGCTCTAAGGTTGTGCACGGGTGAAGCGCCAAGGTAATGCACGCCGTAGCGCCTTCAGGCGCTGGTGTAATTGCCCGGTTGAAAGCACTTGCCCGGCATATCGCTGCGCTTCGAATGCAGCGGCGAAGTCAGCAATTGCGTGTGCTTGCGCAGGTAATTGTTGGCTTGCGCGGGCGGCATAGTCACGCGGCCCTTCGCCTGGTTGACGTACCACTCCATGACGCGCCAATAACCCTTCAAAACGACGGAACAGGCGCTGCTGCACATCACGCTCACGCTGCCAGGGCTTGAACAGCCAAAGCGCAAGCAGCCCTAGCAATAGTCCACCACCGCCCACCAGCCCTAGCACCAATGACTGCGCATCCACGCGACCCAGCCAGCGCTTTAAAAACTCCAGTTGCTGCTCGCTTTGATAACCCAGAACCCAGCGCTGCCAACCGTAGTTGATGTTGTCCCATGCCATGCGCAGTTCATTCAGCCAGCTGAGGTTGCGATAGCGCAGCGGGGAAAAAGGCGAGTCTTCAAGGAAGCTCTGCTCGCCAGCCAGAGCTTCTTCCAGCCCCATATCGATCCGCTCTGGGGCCACTTGGAACGTTGGGTCAACACTGACCCAGCCCTGCTCCGCCTGCCAATACTCAACCCAAGCATGCGCATCAAACTGGCGCACTTGGACGTAGTTGCCCGCCGGGTTGAACTCGCCGCCCTGGTAACCGGCCACCACCCGCGCCGGAATACCGGCAGCGCGCAAAACAAAGGTCATTGCTCCTGCGTAATGGGCACAGAAGCCGCTGCGGGTTTCAAAGAGGAAATCATCAATATTGTTCTCCCCCAGCGTGGGCGGACGCAGGGTGTAGGCATAGGGTTCACGGTTAAAGTGATTGAGCAGCGCCTGCACCAGTTGCTCGGGCTGCGGGTAGTCGCGCTTGAGCTGCTCGGCCCAGGCTCGGCTGCGCGGCTCGCCCTGCGCCGGCAGTTGTAAGGCGCGGCGTAGGGTTTGCTGAGCCGGTTGCAGTTCACGTAATGCCTGCGGCCAAGAGCTGACTTGATAGATCAAGGAACGATCCACCGGCTGCCGGCGCTGCAAGCGAAAGTCGCTCATCTGTCGAGTCTGCGCGAGGTTGGTTTGCGCCACATCAAGGGCAAATAACCAGCGCTGCGCACTCGGTTGCATGACGATGCTGTAGCTCAAGGCTTCGCCCTGCTTCTGCCACTGTGCGTCGGGGGCAAACTCGGCGTAATCGGACTGCGACCAGCGTCGCCCATCAAAGCGATCGAGGGTTAATGCGCGCCAATACAACTCACTGCGCGGCGGCGTTGTTCCGTTAAAACTGGCGCGAAATGCCAAGGCGGCCGAGCGACTCAGTTCGGCGATATCCGCCGGCGCCATGCTGTCCGACAGGCCCGTCGTGGCCTTGTCATTGGGCACCGGCAATGACCACAGCGGGCCCAACCGTGGGAAGAACACAAACAGCAGCACCATCACCGGTAGCGCCTGCAACAGCAGCCCGCCAGCCAGGCGCGCAGTTGGCCACGGCTGGGCGGCCAAGCTGCTCTGCTGCAGGCCAATCAGCGCAGCCAGTAAAGCGGTGACCGGCAACAGGCTGTAGAAGGCCATCAGCATGCTGTCGTCGAACAGGTAGGCGGTAACCACCACAAAGAAGCCGAGGAAGATCAGCACCAGCGCGTCACGCCGCGTGCGCATTTCCAGCAACTTCAGGACAAAAGCCGAAATCAGCAACACCACCCCGGCATCCAGGCCGATCAGGCTGCCGCGCGAGAGAAACACTCCAACCGCCGCCGCCAGCATTAACGCGCCCTTGGCCCAGGCGTTTGGATAGCGTGCGCGCATACGGAAAATCTGAATACGCCACGCGGCACTGCCCAGCCACAGACCGATGATCCACAACGGCAAATGCGTCAGGTGCGGGATGATCACCAGCACCTGCGCCACCAACAACCAAGTCAGGCTCACGCGCGGGATTGAAGTCATACGGCTCATGGCGCACGTCCAAACAATGCCAGCGCACGCAGGCAGGCATCACGGTGTAACTCACCACTGTCGGCAGGCAGCAGTTGGCCCGGCAAGCTCAGGGCAAACGGTTGATGGCGCTCAGACAACTGCAGGGTCCAATGGCAGAGCAGTGATAAACGCGTCTCCACATCACCCGCCAAGGCCTCGAAATCCAGTTGCACGTCACGCCCTGTGAGTGAAGCAAAATCCTTGACCAGCAGCCCATGGCCACGGGAATAGGCTTTCCAGTGCAGGCGGCGTTTGGAGTCACCCGGCTGATAGCTTTTCAGGCCTTGGTAATCATCTACACCCTGGCCACTCGGGCGGCTGCCCTCCTCGTCCTGATCCTCACTGGCACCCGTAGACAGTGGCAGATCACCCGGCAAGGGGCGTGGATAAACCAGCACTCGCTGATCCAGATCAACCCAACTCCAAGCCACCAGAATGCCCAGCGGAAAACGGCTCTCGACGCGCAGTCGACTCGGCTGCAGCCAGCCACGCCGCAGCGCCGGTAGGTTTAACTGGCACTCACTGATGCCCTGCGCGGGCACATCCTGGGTTTGTAATTCGGCCGGCGGCCAACCCAGGCTAACGGCCTGATGAGGCCGCTGGCTGCTTTCCAAGCGCACACGAAAGCCGGCCTGCTCACCGACGAAAACCGCCGGCGCACTGCCCGCTTTGAGCATCAGCCCAGCCAGGTTGCGGTAGGTATGCAGAATGGCGACCACAAACACCGAGGCCAGCAGAAAAGTCAGACCATAAGCCAGGCTATTTTGGTAATTGATCGCCGCCAGCAGCATCAACAGCAACGCCAAGATAAAGACCGCCCCAACCCGGCTCGGAATGATAAAAATCCGCCGCTGGTTTAAGCGCACGTTGGCAGCAGCTGGAATACGCCGCGCCAACCAGCGCTTCCAGCGCGACTTGAACAAATGCATCAAAGCGCCGGCACCTCACGCAGCAGCCACTGCACCAAACTGCCAGCCCCATGCCCGGCCGGGTCAGCACGCTCACGCAGGCGATGCCCCACCACCGAGGGCAACACGGCCTGCACGTCTTCCGGAATTACATAATCACGCCCCGCCAAGAAAGCCCAAGCACGCGCCGCCGCTAGCAGTGCCAGGCTGGCGCGTGGCGACAAGCCCCAAGCGAACTGCGGCTGTGTGCGGGTGGCATCAACTAAGCGCAACACATAATTAACCAAGGCATCGCTGGCGCGTACTTTCGGCACTTCAGCCTGAATCAGCGCCAATTCAGCGTGATCCAGCAGCGCGGGCAAAGTGGGCAGCAAAGAGCGCCGCGACTCACCCAGCAGCAGTGCTTTTTCCGCCGCCTTACCGGGGTAGCCCAGCGACAGGCGCATTAGGAAGCGGTCTAGCTGCGATTCGGGCAAAGCGAAGGTACCGCCCTGGCTCACCGGGTTTTGCGTGGCAATCACAAAGAAAGGTTCGGGCAAGGGCCGGGTCGCACCTTCGATAGTCACCTGGCCTTCCTCCATGGCTTCGAGCAGCGCGCTCTGGCTTTTCGGCGTGGCGCGGTTGATCTCATCGGCCAGCACCAGTTCGGCGAAGATCGGCCCGGGATGAAAGACGAACTGCCCAGTGTCCTTGTCGAACACCGAGGTGCCAAGAATATCGCCGGGTAATAAGTCGGAGGTGAACTGGATGCGCTGAAAACTCAGCCCCAGCACCTTGGCCAGGGCGTGGCTAAGAGTGGTTTTGCCCATGCCGGGCAAGTCCTCGATCAACAGATGGCCCTGGGCTAACAGACAGGTCAAGGCCAGACGCACCTGCGGCTCCTTGCCTAAGAGCACGTGATTGACCGTCTGCAGCACAGTTTCCAGTTTAGCGCGCATAAACCACTCCTTTAAGACCAACGGCGATGCTACTGCGTGGCGCTGTTACGGCATAGCGCCTGGAAACCTTTACTGACGAACTTGTGCGCCATTCAATTGATCTAGGCCAGCGCCTAGCCTCATGAAGGTGGCTAAGCTGAAGCTCCGAACAGCACTGGAGCCCATCATGCAAGCATCACCTGGCCACAGTTGGCACGCTCAGTCGGCGCAGCAAAGCCTGGACCACCTCAGCAGCAGCGCTCAGGGCCTAAATGCTGATGATGCGGCGCAACGCCTTATTCAATATGGGCCCAACCTGCTGCCGCAACAGCAAGTCACCGGGCCGATAAAACGCTTTGCCCTGCAGTTCCACAACCTGCTGATCTACGTATTGCTCGGTGCCTGCCTACTTACCCTGCTGCTGGGTGAATGGCTCGACAGTGCGGTGATCTTTGCCGTGGTGCTGATCAATGCCGTGGTCGGCTTTATCCAGGAAGGTAAAGCGCAACACGCCATGCTGGCGATTCAGCAGATGCTTAGCCTGGAAAGCCGGGTGCGCCGAAATGGCCAGGTGCACAGCATTGCCGCCGAACAGTTGGTGCCCGGCGACTGGGTGCTGCTGGAGGCGGGTGACCGCGTACCCGCCGATTTGCGCCTACAGGAAACCCGCGACCTGCGTATTGATGAAGCCGCACTGACGGGCGAATCGTTACCCGTGGATAAACATCACGGCGCCGTTGATGTGGCTGCCAGCCTTGCCGATCGTCGCTGTATGGCCTACTCAGGCACTCTGATAAGTGCCGGTAGCGCCGCTGGCGTGGTGGTGGCGACGGCCAAGCAAACCGAGCTGGGCAAGATCAGTCACATGCTAGAAAGCGTGGTCAGCCTGCAGACGCCGCTGCTGGTCGACATGACTAAATTTGCCCGCCATCTGACCTTGGCCATTATCGTTTTGGCGGTGCTGACTTTTGTCTTCGGCGTACTGCTGCGTGGTTACAGTGTCGACGCCATGCTGCTGGCAGCTGTCAGCCTGGCGGTAGCGGCTATTCCGGAAGGCCTGCCGGCGGTACTGACGATTATTCTTGCCCTGGGCGTGCAGCGCATGGCTAAGCGCCGCGCGATCATTCGCCGCTTACCCGCAGTGGAGAGCCTGGGTGCGGTCACGGTGATCTGCTCGGATAAAACCGGCACGCTGACGCGCAACGAGATGACTGTGCAGCAAGTGTTTACCGCCGCCCACCGTTACAGCGTCGAGGGCGTTGGCTATGCCCCCCAGGGCAGCATTCACTGCGATGACGGCCAGCTATGCCAACTTGACGCCGCCGATGACCTACGCGAACTGGCCCGTGCCGGCCTGCTGGCCAATAACGCCAGCCTGCGCAGCAGCGAGAATGGCTGGAGCATCACCGGTGACCCAACCGAGGCCGCCCTGTTAACTCTGGCAGGTAAAGCCGGGCTGGAGTTGGAGCATGAGGCACGTAACCTACCGCAGGTCGATACCATCCCCTTCAGCTCAGAACAGCGCTGCACCGCCAGCCTGCATCATGACCACGCCAGTCATGGGCTGATTTATATGATCGGCGCGCCTGAACGCCTGCTCGCCGCCTGTAACCGCCAATGGCGTGACGGCCATCCCGAACCGCTCGACCTGAGGCACTGGCATCAGGCCTTGGACAGCGGCGCTCGCCAAGGATTGCGTATGCTCGGCATGGCCATTCGACCGCTTAACGCGCCGCAGCAAACGCTCGACTATCAGGATCTAAATGGCGATTACGTGCTGCTCGGCCTGGTCGGCATGCTTGATCCACCTCGTCAGGAAGCCATAACCGCGATCGCTGAATGCCACAGAGCCGGTATCGCTGTGAAAATGATCACTGGCGACCATGCCGGCACCGCCAGCGCCATCGCGCAACGCCTTGGCCTGGGTGATGGTAAGCCCTTGACCGGCGCCGACCTCGATAGCCTCAGCGACTCACAACTGGATCAGTTACTGCCGACCACAAGCGTGTTTGCGCGAACCAGCCCGGCGCACAAACTACGTCTAGTCGAGCGGCTACAGGCCTGTGGTGCACGGGTGGCCATGACCGGCGACGGGGTCAACGACGCGCCCGCATTAAAACGCGCAGATATCGGCATCGCCATGGGCATCAAAGGCACTGAAGCGGCTAAGGAAGCCGCGCAGATGGTGCTGGCCGACGACAACTTCGCCTCCATCGCTCATGCGGTCGAGGAAGGTCGTACGGTCTACGACAACCTGAAAAAAACTATCTTATTTATCCTTCCCACCAATGGCGGCGAAGCACTGATTCTATTGGCCGCCATTGCCTTGGGACTGACCTTACCGATCACCCCGCTACAGATTCTTTGGATCAACATGATCACCGCCGTAACCCTGGCACTGGCGCTGGCGTTTGAACCGGCAGAAGCCAATTTAATGCGCCGGCCGCCGCGCGATCCAAAGGTCAATTTACTCAGCCCACACCTGCTTTGGCGGGTGGTATTTATCGGTTTATTGATGACCCTGGCCAGCCTCGGCCTGTTTCTCTTTACCCAAACGCTAGGCTGGAGCCTGGACAGCAGCCGCACGCTGGCGGTCAACAGCGTAGTCGCCTGCGAAATTGGCTACCTGTTCAGCAGTCGTCGCCTTGAAGGGCGAGCCAACTTCGCCCTGCGCGATAACCCGATGGTCTGGTGCATGGTAGGCCTGCTTCTAAGTTTGCAACTGCTGCTCACTTACTGGCCAGCCATGCAGCAGGTGTTTGCCACTGCCGCCCTACCAGCGCTCGCCTGGGGCTGGTGCCTGCTGGTGGCGCTAGGGGTGTGCGGCAGTGTCGAAGCGGAGAAATGGCTACTGCGCAGGCTTAAACGCATAGGTTAAGGCCGCTGTAGATCAAAACGTTCGGTGGTGCGGGTATAAGCTGCGCCACCGAGACGACCAACCACGTCGAGCTTGCTGGCATCAATGCGGCCCTGTTCGTTGAGCACGCGCTTATCGATATGCGCCACCAATACTTCGGCAAACAGCAGGTGGCAGTTGGGCATCGTGGCTGGATAAGGCATGGCGTCTACCAGCCGGCACTCGAACGCCACCGCCGCCGCCGCTACCCGCGGCGGTTTAACCTGCACCGATGGCAGGCTGGCGATGCCACAGTGTTCGAATTCGCTGATGCCGTACGGTAAGACCGCCGCGCTGGCGTTCATGGCCTCGGCCTGCTCGAAAGACACCAACTGAATCACCAATTCGCCGCTGGCCTGCACATTCAGCAGAGTATCTTTCAGGCTGCCATCACCACGGTGATTGACGTTGATCAGCAGGGTCGCTGGGTCATCGCTGATCACCGTAAAAAAGCTGAACGGCGCCAGGTTACTGTTTCCGTCTGTCGATAGGCTGGAGACCCAGGCAATCGGCCGCGGCGTGATGGTCGAGGCTAACCAGCGGTAACGTTCAAGCGGCTCAAGGGTGCTGAAGTCCAGTTGCATTAACGCCCCGCTCGCGATTCACGAATATAGAAGCGCGCCCGTTCGGACTTCGCCGTACAACCTTTATAGGCTTCAAATTGCTGCTGCGTTTTCGCCGCGGTCAGCAGCGACAAGGCTTTGGAATAACTCACGGTGCCAGCAAATCCCTCGGCCTTGGCCAAGTCCATTTCACGCCAAGCGGCATCCAACTGGTTGGCACAGCTGTCGCGATAAGCAGTTTTTCCGGCGCAACCACTGAGCACCAGCAACATCATAGGCAACACGATCCACAGTTTCATCAGGTAACTCCAGAAGAGAGACGTACATTGCTTGCGTATCAGGACGTTTTGTCACACCTGATCGCCACGCATCAACACAGCCTTTAAGACGCACGAAACAGATAAAAGTGCCCACAGCCCAGTCAACATCGCACTCAAACACGCATGCTGAGGATACTAGCAAATCGCGCCTTGGCGGCGCGCTTTGCCGCGCGTATGTTCGCTGCATAAACCGTTACGAGGGACCTACCAATGAGTAAGCGCATTGCGCTGGTATTAGGCTCCGGTGGCGCGCGTGGGTATGCGCACATTGGTGTAATTGAAGAACTGGAAGCACGCGGCTATGAAATTGCCTGCATTGCCGGCTGCTCCATGGGCGCGGTGGTCGGCGGAATCTACGCTGCCGGTAAACTCAAGGAATACCGTGAGTGGACCCAAAGCCTGGATTATCTGGATGTATTGCGCCTGCTCGATGTGAGTTTTAGTCTCGGCGCGATTCGCGGCGAGAAAGTCTTCGGCAAGATTCGTGAAATGGTCGGCGAGATCGACATCGAAAACCTGCGTATCCCTTTTACTGCAGTGGCCACCGACCTCACCAACCAACAGGAAATCTGGTTTCAAGAAGGCTGCCTGCATCAGGCCATGCGCGCTTCGGCGGCCATTCCCAGCCTGTTCACCCCAGTGGTCCAAGGCAACCGTATGCTGGTCGATGGCAGCCTGCTCAACCCACTGCCCATCGTACCTGTGGTGTCCAGCCACTGCGATTTGATTGTCGCGGTCAATCTTAACTCGACCCACCAGCGGCACTACGAGCTGCCGATAATAGAGCGCACGCCCGCACTCAAAGGGCGTTTCGACCTGCTCATGAGCTCATTGGGATCGCACCTGCCTTCGTTCAAACGTAAACATGGCGAAGACGACGAAATGCTCTTGCTGGAAGAGCGCGACAACAGCTTGCAACCTGAAGCCATCAATCCCTGGCAGCATAACGCCCGCGGCAACATGGACAAGCCCGCCGCACCGAAATCAGCCAGTGGCTCGCGGGTAGCAGACCTCAGCGGCCCCGCTTCGTTGCTTGAGTTGATTAACCAGAGCTTCGAGGTCATGCAAACCTCCTTGGCGCAGTACAAGATTGCCGGCTACCCGCCAGACATCCTGATCAACGTGCCCAAGCGCGTGTGTCGCTTCTTCGAGTTCTACAAGGCCCCGGAGCTGATCATGCTCGGCCGGCAGATCGCCAGCGATACCCTAGATAAATACGAGCGCGGCGAGCGCTAAGCCTTAACAAACGACCAGACGCCCTGTGTTTGAGGGTGTCTGCTCGCATACCTGGGTGGCGCCAGTGAAAATCAGCGCTGCGTCTTTTCAGCCGGCTCAGTGCTGCTGAGCATTATGCTGCCGACGGGCGTGCCAACCCAATCACTCAGCAGGCTGTAGGCCACCGCCAACAAGGTTGGGCCGAGAAACAGGCCCATAAAGCCAAACGCCAGGATGCCGCCAAACACCCCGAGCAGCACCACGATCAACGGCAGGTTGCCGCCACGGCTGATCAGATAAGGCTTGAGGATGTTGTCGACCCCGCTGATCACAAAAATGCCCCAGATCAGCAAGAAAATTCCCATGCCGACCTCTCCCTGCCAGAACAACCAAGCTACGGCAGGACCCCAGATCAATGGCGGCACCATGATCAGGCTAAAACCGAAGGTCAAAACCCCCAGCACCAACGCGCCTGGTACACCCGCGATGGCAAAGCCTACCCACGCCAGAATGGCCTGCGCGGCCGCAGTGCCGATCACCCCGTTGACCACTCGCTGTACGGTACCAGCCACTAATTCCAAGTAGTGGTCGGCGCGCATACCAATCAAGCGTTTCAACAGACTTTGCGCAAACGCGGCCAAACGCGGCCCGTCGCGGTAGAAAAAGAACACCAGAATCAAGCTCAGGGCCAGCTCCAGCATACCGCTACCGATCTGCGCACTGCGCGCCAGTAGCCAATTACCCACCTGCCCCAGGTACGGGCGTACGGTCGCAAAAAACGCTGCACCTTGCTGGTCGATGGTCAGCCAGAAGCCCACCAGGCGCTCGCCCACCAGCGGTACGCCAGCCAGCCAAGCAGGAACTGGGGGTAATCCCTCGACCTGGAAACCCTTGAGCAAAGCGGTGAAATCCTTGATGTGATCCGCCAGGTTGAACCCGAGCATCACCAACGGCACTGCAACCACTACAGTCCAGACCAGGGTCAACAGCCCAGCCGCCAAGGACTGGCGCCCCCCGAGTAAGCGCGTCAGCACGCGCATCACCGGCCAACTGGCAAACGACAACACCGCGGCCCAAAACAGTGCCGACCAAAACGGTGCCAGCACCCACAGGCTGGCGCCTAATAAGAACAGAAGCAGTATCTGCACCAGCAGCCGATCGTTATTGGCCATTCACCCAGCTCCCTGCACAACAAAAAAGGCTCTGCCATAAGGGGCAGAGCCGGAGGAATTTATAACGACAAGAGTAACGCCGCTGAATGACTAGCGCAGCACGTTGAGTTGCACGCCGCTGACATCTGGTTCACCCAGCTCCAGGCGGCTGGCACGCACGCGCTGTGCAACTAGCGCCTCACGCCAAGCTTCAGCCTGCGCACCACTGATGCTGACCCGTAAGGTGCTGTCGAGGCGCAGGCTACCCGCTAGCAGTTCAGCCCAGGCAGCGCTGGGTTCGACCTGCTTGGCCAGGCGCAGTTCACCGGTACTTTTTAGCTGGCGCTGCAAGGTGGCCGGTGTTGGTAACACCTCACCCAGCGCTGCATTGGCCGTGAGTAATTCGGCATGCAGGTAGGCACGTTTGTTACCGCGGGTAATGCTGTACAACGCCACCAAGCTGTCGTGGCGCGGTTCAGCCAGACGCATCAACGCATAGGTTTGCTCGTCATCAGCGCCCGTCAGCCTGGTATTGTCGAATACCGCGTTCGCCCACAAGCTACTTGAGCCGCACTCACGACCCACGCACCAGTACAGCAGTTCGGCATCTTGCGCTTGCAGTGCGGTACGGGCGTTGGCGAACACCTCATTGGCCGAGTGGGTACTCGGTAACTCATAGGTCACGGTAGTTAGCTGGCCTTTAACGGCGACTTCTCGCTCGTACCGCAAGGTGCCACTGATGCGCCGTATCGACCCTTGCGGGTAAGTGCGTTCCTGCTCGGCAACATCCTTGAAGCTGACAATTTTGCTCCCAGCAAAACGCGGCAGCACGTCAAGGTCGTGACTGCCAGGCACCTCTGCGCCCGCAACAGCGCTGGCCAGCAGCAGGCTCAGACCGAGGCAATAACCATTAAACCGGCTCATTTGATCAACATCGACTGGGCGGCTTTGACGATTTTCTCGCCGTCTTCTTCGCGCTGCGGCACTAACAGGCCACGCTGCACCGCTGGGCGTGCAGCCAGCTCATTCATCCAGCGCTGCAGATGCTCCAGCCCGTCGACCGAAACACCGGACCACTCATGAATACGCACCCAAGGATAGGTGGCGATATCAGCGATGCTGTAGTCATCGGCCAGGTACTGCGCTTCGCCTAGGCGCGTGTCGAGCACCTCATAAAGGCGCCGGGTTTCATGTTGATAGCGGTCGATGGGGCCTTGTAGCTTTTCCGGAAAGTAGCGAAAGAACACATTGGCCTGCCCCTGCATCGGACCGACGCCGCCCATTTGCAACATCAGCCACTGGATCACCCGTGAACGCGCTTTGGCATCGCTGGGCAGCAGTCGCCCGGTTTTCTCGGCCAGGTACATCAGAATCGCACCGGATTCGAACACTGCGAAATCATCGTTATCGCGGTCAACAATCGCCGGGATACGACCATTGGGGTTGATCTTGAGAAAGGCCGCGGCCTTCTGTTCTTGCTTGTCGAAACTCAATGCCTGCACGTTGTAAGGCAACTGCAACTCTTCCAGTGCGATGGACACTTTATGGCCGTTGGGGGTGGCGGCGGTATACAGGTCGATCATGCGAATCTCCGTGGCTATCGCAACACCTTCCCCAGTTACCTAGATCAAGTCAAGGCGCACCCAGGAAAGCTTTGAAACAGTCTGCTACCAGCATTGCGCCTTGGTCGTCATCCAAGTGCAAATGATGCCCGCCGGGCAACTGCACCGCCTCAATAGCCAAGCCCTCGAGCAATTGGCTAATGCTCGACTGCGCCAGCAGCATGCCTTGTTGCGCCAGTAGCAGTTTGGTCGGGCATTGCAAGCCACCTACAAACGCTAACGCGTGGGCATGGGTCAGGCGTAGTGGCGACGGCAGGGTCAAGCTGCTGTCGGTGCGCCAGGTGTAGCCACCCGGCACCGGCATCAGGCCACGCTGAGCAAGCAACTCGGCGGCCTCACGGCTGACCGCGCCAACGCCGCGCATGCGTGCTTCAACCGCACGAGAAAACTCGGCGTATACCGGTTTACTCTTATCTGCCAGAGCCAGCTGCGCCTTGAGCGCTTCACCGAGTTTCTGCGGTGAGCTGTCGGCTTCACCGGTATAGGGAATCAGCCCATCAATTAACGCCAAGCGCTCTACACGCTCAGGCATGGCCGCTGCCAGCAACACCGAGACAATCGCGCCCATGGAGTGCCCAAGCAGGGAAAAACGCTGCCAGCCGAACTGCTCGGCGACCTGCAATACATCGTGGGCATAATCCCAAATGGCATAACTGCTGCCGGGCGGACGGTGGTCGGAATGACCGTGCCCGGCGAAATCCAAAGCCACGATACGCAATCCTGGCAACAACGGAGCCAAGCGCGCGAAGCTGGCGGCATTATCCAACCAGCCGTGCAAGGCAATCACTGGCCTACCATCTTCTGGTCCGTAAACATGGGCGGCAAGCTCTATATGCGGCAGGCGCAGGCGCACCTCTTCAAAATTCAGGCTCATGCAGTTTGCTCAGTTATGGGCTGACCGGACCAACGCTGGAAGAGTTTCTTCAGCAGGTCTGCGGTATCCTGCGGGCGCTCCAGAGGAAACATATGGCCACCCGGCAGCGTCAGGTATTCACCTTTCGGTACGCGCCGCACCAGATGGGTGTGGTGCGGCATCACCACCCGGCTGTGCCGACCCCTGACCATGGCCAGCGGCACCTGCAGTTGCTGCGGACGCCCAGGGCTGGTATGCGGCACGCTGCGATAGATGCTGATTTCCGTGGCTGGATCAAAGCGCAGGCGCAGGTTGTTCGCGCTTACCTTCAAACCGTGCTCAACATAGGCATCCAGGCATTCCGGATCGAAGCGGCTGAACAAGTTTTTTGCGGCGAAATAGCCGCGCGCTTCGGCCAAGTCGACAAACTCCTCACGCCGGCCCAAGGTTCGCCCAGCCGGGGTGATGCGGTCGATAAAGCCAAAGCGCTTGGCGGCGCGAATCACTATTTTGTCGGCCAGGGTCAGCACCGGTGAGTCGAGCATCACCACCCCACAATACAGATCAGGGCGCAGTAAAGCGGCGTGGTAATGCAACACCCCGCCCAGCGAATGGCCCACGCCCCATACCGGCTGCTGATTGGCTTCGAGGTGATGGATCAGCTCATCGACCAGGTTGCTCCAGTTATCATTCACCGGAAAACGCGGATCGTGGCCATGCTGCTCAAGGTGCTGTACCCGGTAGTCAGGGGCTAGCGCGGCAAACAGCTTGCCATAGGTGGCCGAAGGAAAGCCGTTGGCATGAGCGAAGAACACGTTTGGGGTCATGGCACATGGCTTATCTAAATAGTTGACTGAGATTGTCCTGCAGCACCGTCCCTGCAGCAACGACATAACGGCCAGTGAATGATGGCACTGCAGCCAAACCTAATGAGAGCCCGTCAGCCTCAGCAGCACTGACGGAGTGTGTCCTTAGCGTTGGCCAGGGCCGTTTTCACCCAGCGGCACGATAGCCATGGTCAGCCGAGAAATGCAGCTGGCCTTGCCGTCTTCCCCGCTCAGGCGGATATCCCAGACGTGGGTGGTCCGCCCGAGGTGTATCGGTCGCGCCACTGCCGTCACGCGGCCGCTACGTACACCGCGCAGGTGGTTGGCGTTGACCTCCAGGCCCACGCAATAGAATTTGCCGCTATCGATGCACAGATGACTGGCGGTGGAGCCCAGCGTTTCCGCCAGCACCACTGACGCGCCGCCATGCAGCAGCCCGTAGGGTTGGTGAGTGCGCGAGTCGACCGCCATGCTGGCCGTGATCGATTCGTCATCGAAAGACTCGAAGCGAATGTCCAATTGTTCGCCAATGGTGTTCTTCAGAAAACCATTTAGCTGTTCAAGATTCGGCGTTTGCTGCCAGAGGGCCATAGTCAGTCCTTGAAGAGATGTTGGGCGATAAAGTCGCCGACACACATGCCGGCACTTCGTCTGTTTACTCGTGCCAGAGCACGGTTTCGCTGCGTTCGGCCCACTCGCCAAAGCGTTCAGCGTAGGTGCCTTCGACAACTGCACGTTTGATTTTAAGGGTTGGGGTGAGGAAGCCGTTGTCAACCGCCCAGACGTCCTTCACCAGCACCAGGCGCTGCAGGCGCTCATGCTTATCGAGACTCTGATTGACGTGTTCCAGCAGGGTTCTCAAGCTGCTTTCCAGCTCGCTTCGACCGCTATTGAGCGCTTCGCTGCGCCCCACATCGGAGAGCACACACAAGGCCATCGGCTGAGCCATGCCATCGCCAACCACACACACCTGCTCAATACGCGAATGCTCGCCCAGGCGGTTTTCAATCGGTGCCGGCGCAACGTACTTGCCTTTGCTGGTTTTGAAGATTTCCTTAATTCGCCCGGTTAGACGCAGGTTACCCTGGGCATCCTGCTGACCTTTATCGCCGGTACGCAGGTAGCCGTCGGCGGTCATGGTTTCTGCGGTTTTTTCCGGATCTTTGTAATAACCCTGCATGGTCGCACCGCTGCGCACCTGCACCTCACCATCGTCGGCAACCCGTACTTCAACGCCCGGGCTGTTCTGACCGATCCAGCCCTGCTGGAATTTACCCGGCCGACAGACATGCGAGTACCCGCAGTTCTCGGTCATGCCGTACACCTCTAGTACATCAAGGCCCAGGCGCTTGTACCAGTTGAGCAAGGCCTCCGGTACTGGCGCCGCACCCGACAAGGCGTAGCGCACGGCATCCAGGCCCAGACCGACCAGTACCTTCTTGCCGACGATGCGGCCGATGATGGGCAGCTTAAGCAGGCGATTAAGTTTCTCAGCCGGCATCTTGCTGTAGACGCCCATCTGGAACTTGGTCCAGATCCGCGGCACGCCGAATATCACTGTGGGACGGGCGCGTTTCAGGTCCTCAAGGAAGGTGTCCAGGCTCTCGGCGAAGAAGATCGTCTGCCCCGAATAAATCGATGCCAGTTCGACAAACATGCGCTCGGCCACGTGACACAGCGGCAGGTATGACAGCACCCGGTCATTTTCGCCTACACCGAACAGCTCGGTGGCGTGACTGGCGGCGAAGCCGAAGTTGCTAAAGTGGTGCATCACCCCTTTCGGGGTGCCGGTGGTACCCGAGGTGTAGATGATGGTGGCGAGCTGATCGGCTGGCACCCTAGGACTGTCCTGAATCGGCGCGCAAGCCTGCAAGTCAGCCCAGGTAAAGCTGAACTCGCCCTGTGGGCGCAGTGGCAGACCGATAGTCGGAATATCATCCGGTACACCTGGGGCCATGCCTGGCCAGTCGTCCAGCTTACCCACAAACACCAGCGCCGCCTCAGAATGGCGCAACACTTGGCCGACCGACTCGGCGGTAAGATTCGGATAGAGCGGCACGGAAACGTGGCCGGCCATCCAGATCGCCAGATCACTGATAATCCAGTGCGCGCAGTTCTTGGAAATAATCGCAATCCGGCTGTCCTGCGGCAGCTCGCGACTACGCAGCCAGCTGGCCGCACGGCGCGCCTGCTCACCGACATCAGCCCAGCTAAGCTCTTGCAGCTGACCGCCGGGCAGCGGTTGCACCATGTAGCGTTTATTCGGGTGACGAGCCTCACGCTCATAAAACATCTCAAGCGGCAAACGGATTGCGTCTGTCACAGGGCTTCCTCCTTTGTTATTTTTGTGGAGCCAACCAAGCAATTGCTTGGTTGGACTATTCCACGCACAAAGACGACCCGCAAGAGGAGAAATGTTTCGGTGTGTAGTGTCGCGCCAGAGCTACGCGGGGTGTTGATGAACAGACAGCGCCATTAGCCCAGCGACAAGTGCATCCCCCTCAAGCAAGGCCAGGCTAGCGGTATTCATGGCTAATGGTTGCTGGCGATGACCATGTATTAGCAGCCCGGCCAAGGCACCAACCAACGGTTGATGGGTCACCAACAACAGCTCCTTGAATGGGTAGCCATCAAGCTTACGCATGGCCTGACGCACATCACTTTCCGGCGTCAGCCAGGCCACAGTTTCCCGCGCACCGCTAAAAGCCAGCACCTCGCAGAGCAAATCCGCGGTTTGCTGAGCCCGGACAAAAGGGCTAACCAGTACCGCTTGCAACGGCCGGCCTTGCAACTGCGCAGCCGCCTCGCGCACCTGCTGCCGGCCATAGGCAGTCAAGTTGCGCTCGGCATCAGTACGCGCAGCTGACTCAGCCTCACCGTGACGCAACAGCCATAACTTCATCGCTCAGCCCCCACAGTCAGATTCTTCACAACTTAGGTTCTTCATCACGTACCGGGTGAGCAGCCGGTGGAATGCTGTGCGGGGTTTCGCCTTGTGGTGCTTGCGGCGTCGGCCAATCAGCAAACGGCCAGGGTTTTTCATCGCTATTAAAGGTGCCAAACCGACCGATCTGCGTCAGGTACTGGCTCAAGCTGTCGCCAAAACCGAGCAGGCCGGCATTTGGTGCACCGTAGAACAGGCGATAGCCCAACTGCAGCAGCACCACTAATCCCAAAAGTATTTCCGCCAGTTGCCAGACGATGGTGAAAATCACCATCCAGAGGATGCGCAGCAGAATCGACTCGCGCTGCAGCTCCTGATTGCCATCACTCATGCTCATCTCCTTGCAGGTTTTAAAGGTGAAATTCAGAAACCAGTGGTGGGGATAAAATCGACATCAGTTTTCGGCTCTGCATTCATCAGTGCACCAATCACCTGATCCAACGTCCGCCCCTCAAACACAATCGCATGTAAGCCAGCCACTAGCGGCATGTAGACATCCAACTCCTCGGCTTTGGCTTTTAATACTTTAATCGTGTGAACGCCTTCCGCCACTTCGCCCAAGCGCTCAACCGCATCCTCCAGGCTCAAGCCTTCACCCAAGGCAAAACCAACCTGGTAGTTACGGCTTTTCGCCGAGGAGCAGGTCACAATCAGGTCGCCCACTCCGGCCAGGCCGAGGAAGGTCATAGGGTTAGCGCCCAGTTTGACGGCAAAGCGGGTCATCTCAGCTAAGGCGCGAGTAATCAGCATGCTCTTGGTGTTTTCGCCCATGCCCATGGCGGCAGCCATGCCGGCAATGATGGCGTAGACGTTCTTCAGTGCACCGCCCAGTTCGACACCAAAACGGTCGCCGCTGGCGTAGACACGAAAGGTGCGGCCATGCAGCGCCGCCTGCACTTGCTGGCAGAGGTCTTCATCCTCACTGGCGACCACCGAAGCGGTGAGCGCATGCTCAGCCACTTCACGCGCCAGGTTCGGCCCAGAAAGCACGCCGATCCGCGCCTGCGGGGCAATGTCTTCGAGAATTTGGCTCATCAACAGAAAGCTTTGCGCCTCGATACCCTTGGTGGTGCTCACCAATAACTTACCGGCAAGCTGCTGGGCCACTGGCTGTAAGACCTGACGCAGGGCGCTCGAGGGCAATGCCACGAACACCATCTGACAGGCGCTCAACGCCCCGGCGAGATCGGTCACCGGCTCTACGCCCAGGTGGATTTTGATGCCTTTGAGATAACGCGGGTTTTCCCGGTTCAGCCGAATTGACTCAGCTTGCTGTGGGTCGCGCATCCAGTGCAGAACGTGCTGGCCGTTTTCCGCCAGCAAATTAGCAATTGCAGTGCCGAAGCTACCGCCGCCAAGCACTGCGATGGGTTGCTGATCAGTCATAACGCATCCGTGGTGAACCATTGAAAGGGTCAAATTAAACGCATTATACGGTGCTGAGCGCGCGCGACCAATTTAAGCCCTTGGCCGAGACCACTGCAAAAGCCTGGTGCCTCGGTTAACATGCTGGCCTTTGAATACCATCCGAGCGTTTTGCGTGGCTAACACTCACTCCCTGGCGTCACTGATTGGCGTATTGTCCTTGCTGGCCCCCACACTGGTCGTAGCCGAAGACCTGTTCGAGCAGGGCCAAGCGCTACCTGAAATTCTCAGTGCGACCCGTCTGAAGCAGTCACCTGCGGCGGTACCGGGGAGTGTTTCAGTGATTGACCGCGCGCTGATCGACGCCAGTGGTGCTCGCGACATTCCAGAGTTGATGCGCTTAGTGCCAGGCATGATGGTCGGCTATGTCAAAGGCAACGAAATGACGGTCAACTACCACGGCGGCCAAGTAGGCACAGCCCGGCGCATGCAGGTGCTGATTGATGGGCGCTCGGTGTATCGACCAGGCCTGGCCACCGTTGACTGGACCGACCTGCCGCTGGCCATGGAGGATATCGAGCGAATCGAAGTCTTTCGCGGCCCCAACACCGTCAGCTACGGTGCCAATGCCCTGACTGGGGTCATCAGCATCACCACACGCAACCCCGCCAATAGCCACGGCACCCGCCTGAAATACATCCACGGCCAGCGCGGTATTGATGATTGGTATGGCAGTCAGGGGTTCAGCAGCGGTAACGGTGACTTTCGCCTGTCGTTGTCCGGTCAACAAGACAGCGGTTTTGACCACACCGACGAAGATGAGCGATACCGCGACAGTCGCCGTAGTACGCGTATGCAGCTCAGCGCTACCCATGCACTGGACGCTAGTCAGGTTCTCGACTGGCAACTGTCCGCCAAAGAAGGCAGCAACCAAAAAAACTTCTATTCCGATGAAGAGGCGTTGGTCAAAGGCATAGTGCCCAAGGGCGATAGCAATAAGGACATCAACGCACGCGACTTTTCCGGCTCGGTACGCTGGAGCCTGGACACCAGCAGCACGCACAACCTGCAGCTACAAGCCTATGCTCAGCGCTGGGAGCGTACCCAGGAATGGCGCACCTGCGATCTGGAGCTGTCCTTCACCCCAGAAGTAGCGGCGCTGCAAAAGCTAAATCCGGATCTGCTCGATACAGTCGCTCGGTTACTTCGGGATGGGAAACAAATACCCGCATCCGCAGGGCCACTGGCGTTCACCATCGGTAATAATTTTTACAAAAACGGTGGAGCACTGCAGGCGCCAGTGTGTGGTGACATCAACAACAACATCAACGAAACCCGTTATGACTTCGAACTGCAGGACACCCTCAGCCTGAGCGATGACCTGCGCTTACTCAGCGGCCTGAGCTACCGTAAGGACAGCAGCGACTCACAGAGCTATTTTCAAGGCAGTCTGAATAATGAGATCTGGCGCCTGTTTGGGCACTTGGAATGGCACCTCAGCGAACATTTCGTCCTGCAGGGCGGGGCTATGCACGAGGACGACACCCTGAGCGGCAGCTCGCTGACCTCACGAATCGCCCTTAACTATCTGATTACCCCGCGCCACGGTCTACGTTTTGTCTATTCCGAAGCGGTCCGCTCACCGGACATGCAGGAAAATAACGTCGACTGGACTTACCGCTTGGAGAACCTGTCCCAACCCGTTAACGGCAGAAACTCAGCGTATTACTACGCGACTGCACAAGGCCCTGGCGACCTACAGCAAGAAATCATGCGCTCGCGAGAAATTGGCTATAACGGCCAGTTCGACTTTGGCCTACAGATCGACATCAAACTGTTCAACGACGAAATTCACCAGATGATCGCTGAGCCCCTGAAGATCAAGGAGTTCAGCCAAAACAATGACAACTATATGTGGCTGCGCGGGGCGGAAACCGAAATCGACTGGACGTTCACCACTTCAGATCGCCTGCGCCTGACCTATGCCTATGTTGATTACGAGACCTCGGAGAAATCCTACCGACGCCTAACCGCACGCTACAGTGGTTCTGCAGGCTGGCTACATGAATGGGGCGGCGGCTGGTCGAGTAGTCTCTTCTATTATGGTGCGGACCTACTCAATGAGCGCCGTTTCGAACGGGCCGATTTGCGTATTGCCAAGCGCTTTAACCTAGGCAAAAGCGATCTGGAGCTGGCGCTAATGATGCAACAGCGCCTTGATGACGAAGCACTGACATGGCGTGAGAATTTGTACGACGAGCGCCGCTTGGTGTATGTCAGTGCGCAGCTAGAATTTTAGATGCCCGAGCGCTCAAGGATCACTACTGAGGCCAATGGATGAGCCGCCTACTATTGTTCTGCTGCTGCCTCCTGATTGCACTGCCCGCCTGGACAGCTGAAATCATCTTCAGCAGCAGCACGGACAACCCTGCAATTCAGGCATTCGTCAACGAGCTGAAACAGCGCAGACCGGACGACCTGATCAGGTTTGTAGCTTTAAAGGATCTGCCAGAGCCCGCGCAGTTACCTGATACGAGTCGCCTGGTATTGCTCGATAGACCATCACTGGATTGGCGCCTAGCCGATCCTGCAGGCCCGCCTACCCTGGCCCTACGCATCAGTCGCCTACAAGCCAATAGCCTACCCGCCCCCCTACCCGCTCAGCTCAGCCTGCTCTGGAGCGACCCTTCACCGCAGCGCCAGATGCGCTTGGCGCGCTTACTGCTGCCCGCTGCGAAACGGGTCGGGCTGTTGTATGACGCCAACAGCGCCTTCCTCTTGGATGAATACCGCCAGGCCGCCAGGGCTCAAGGCATGACGCTCGTAACCCGGCGCTGGAGTGATACGCGCGACGGCCGCCCGCTGCTTTACCTGCTGGCACACAGCGACTTGCTGCTGGGTATGAACAACGTTGAGTTGTTTAACTCACACACAGTAAAAAACCTATTGCTCACCAGCTACACGCATCAGCGCCCGGTAATTGGCCCCAGCGCCAGCTTCGTCCAAGCGGGCAGCTTAGCAAGTATTTACAGCGACCAAAGTGACTGGCTGGACAGCCTAGAGGAACGCCTCGATCAGCCTCCAGCCAGTTGGCCGCAGAGCGGCTATCCCAGTCACTTTAAGGTCACTAGCAACCCCCAGGTCGCGCGCTCACTGGCAATTAAATTGCCCAGCAACGAATCACTGGCGCAGAAGCTCGCTGAAGGAGAACACCCATGAAGCTGCCACGCCACTGGAATATCCATACCCGCACGCAGCTAATCAGCGTGGGGCCAGCATTGCTGTTAACCCTGCTGCTGACAGGGTTCTTTACCTTCACGCGTATTCAGGAACTGCAGCAAGAGCTCAAGCAAACGGGCCAACTGATCGCCAGCCAACTGGCTCCAGCCACTGAGTACGGGGTTATTTCTGGAAACCTGACGGTGCTCAAATCGCTACTCGGGGTGACATTGCAGACCCCGCATGTGCGTTTTCTCGAAGTACGCGATCGCGACAATCGCATCCTTATTTACGTCGAGCAGCCCAACATTGATGCCCTTAGCCGTACCGAGATCAGCGTATTCGAGGCACCGATCCTGCTGCAGAAAGTCACCCTCAACGCAGACTTTATGCACAGTGATAACGCCAATCTTGCCCCCCTATCCGATGACTACCTGGGCCGTGTGGTGGTTGGCATCGCAAACGACGCGTTCAACACCCGTCAGCAGGAAATTCTCCTCAAGGCCGCCCTGCTCGCCCTGTTTGCCTTGGCGTTGACCTTTATTCTTGCCCGTCGCCTTGCCCGCCACCTGTCGCAACCCCTTAGCGCCATGGGCGAAGCCGTCAGAGCGATTCAAACTGGCAATTACCAAACGACCCTGCCAGAGGTCGGCGAAGGCGAACTGCAGGCCCTGGCGCGGCACATCAACAGCCTTGCCCACGGCCTTGCCAATGCCAGTGAAGAACAGCAGCGGGCCATGACATTGCTGATCCAGGCACGCGAACAATCAGAACTGGCTAACCGTGCCAAGTCTGACTTCCTGGCCATGATGAGCCATGAACTGCGCACTCCAATGAACGGTGTACTGGGTATGTTGCAGCTCTTGGAAACCACCGAAATGACCCAGGAGCAGGCGGAGTATGCGGCCATGGCCACCGAGTCCACCGAACACCTGCTTAAAGTCATCAACGATATCCTCGATTTCTCCCGCATCGAGCGTGGCGCATTAGAGCTGGAGCACATCCCCTTTAACCTGCAGGTGCTGCTACAAAGCTCAATTCAAGTATTCCAGCACAGCGCCCAGCAGCGCGGTCTGCAACTGCAACTGGATGCTCAGGCCGGCCTGGAGCAGCTGCAGGTCCAAGGCGACCCGACACGTATCCGGCAAATCTTGGTCAACCTAATCGGTAATGCGCTGAAATTTACTGAAACCGGCAGCATCCGTGTGCACTGCACCTGGCAAGCTTTGGATAACCAGGTGCTGTGGCTCAGTTGCGCGGTGCAGGACAGTGGTATTGGTATCTCCCCCGAGCGTCTGGAGCGCATGTTCGACGCCTTCCAGCAGGCCGACTCTTCTATTTCAAGACGTTACGGAGGTACTGGTCTGGGCTTACCTATCGCGCGCACGCTAGTAGAGCGTATGGGCGGCACGTTGCGAGCCGCCAGCGAGGAAGGTCATGGCTCGGTATTTACCCTAGAAATACCCCTGCCGTTTACTCAGCAAATCGTCCTTACGGCCAGCGATATCCAGCAATCGTCAGACCAAGGCAGCGGTCAGTCAGTGCTGTTAGTCGAAGATAACCCGGTCAACCAGACCGTGATTGAAGCCATGCTGCGCAGCCTGGGTTACCAGGTCAGCCTGATCGCAGACGGCGTACAGGCCGTACATCAGGTCAGCCGACAGCGTTATGCGGCGATTTTGATGGATTGCCGACTGCCGGTTATCGATGGTTACGAAGCCACGCGACGGATCCGCCAGCTGCCAGGTTGCGCTGACATACCGATTATTGCCCTGACCGCCAACGCCCTGCAGGGTGACCGCGAAGCCTGCTTGGAGTGCGGTATGAATGACTACCTGGCAAAGCCGTTCAAACGGGCGGATTTGCAGCGAATACTGCAGCGCTGGTTACCTTCTCGACCTTCGACGGGTAGTCAAGAAGATCGAAGTGCTGCAGGCTAACGTATGTAGCCGTTATGACAGGCCAACAAGAGCGGAGTACAACTGTACTCACAAGGCTGTGACTTTCACTACAACGCAACAGTCTATGACTAGGTTATTGGCAGGCGCAGCAAACTGCGCCGCCAGCCAGGACGATTCGCCCAGCCTTGGCGCATGGGACATATTGAGGAGCTCGCATGACCAAACAAAACGCCTTCACCCGGGAAGACCTGTTGCGCTGCAGCCGTGGCGAACTGTTCGGCCCAGGTAATGCGCAACTGCCCGCGCCGAACATGCTGATGATCGATCGCATCACCCATATCAGCGACACCGGCGGCAAGTATGGCAAGGGCGAAATAGTCGCCGAGCTCGATATCACTCCAGACCTGTGGTTCTTCGCCTGCCATTTCGAAGGCGATCCGGTGATGCCTGGCTGCCTCGGTCTTGACGCCATGTGGCAACTGGTGGGTTTCCACCTCGGCTGGCAAGGCCAGCCCGGCCGCGGTCGCGCTCTTGGCTCAGGCGATGTGAAATTCTTCGGCCAGGTGCTGCCAACCGCCAAGAAAGTCACCTACAACATCCATATCAAACGCACCATTGCCCGCTCCCTGGTCCTGGCTATTGCCGACGGTACCGTCAGCGTTGATGGCCGCGAGATATACAGCGCTGAAGGCTTACGTGTTGGCCTGTTCACCTCCACCGACAATTTCTAAAGGACTCTCTGCATGCGTCGCGTCGTAATTACCGGCCTCGGCATCGTTTCCTGCCTAGGCAATGACAAAGCCACCGTCTCTGACAGCCTGCGTGCGGGCAAGTCAGGTATCCGCTTCAACCCTGCTTATGCCGAAATGGGCCTGCGTAGCCACGTATCGGGCTCGGTTGACCTTAATCTCGAAGAGCTGATCGACCGTAAGGTCTATCGCTTTATGGGTGATGCCGCCGCCTTTGCCTACCTGTCTATGCAGCAAGCCATCGCGGATGCCGGGCTCAGCGCAGAAGACATCTCTAACCCACGTGTGGGCTTGATTGCAGGTTCCGGCGGCGCGTCGACCTTCAATCAGATGGAGGCCATGGACATCCTGCGCGAGAAAGGCGTCAAGCGTGTCGGCCCCTACCGCGTACCCCGCACCATGGGCAGCACCGTGTCCGCCTGTCTGGCCACGCCGTTCAAGATCAAAGGCGTCAATTACTCGATCTCCTCGGCCTGCGCCACCAGCGCGCATTGCATCGGCAATGCCATGGAGCAGATCCAGTTGGGCAAGCAAGACATCGTCTTTGCCGGCGGCGGTGAAGAAGAGCACTGGAGCCAGAGTTTCCTGTTCGATGCCATGGGCGCCCTCTCCACCCAATACAACGACACCCCGGAAAAGGCCTCGCGCGCCTATGACGCCAAGCGTGACGGCTTCGTCATCGCCGGTGGTGGCGGCATGGTGGTAGTCGAAGAGCTCGAACACGCCCTCAAGCGTGGCGCGAAAATCTATGCGGAAATCATCGGTTACGGCGCAACGTCCGATGGCTACGACATGGTCGCGCCGAGCGGCGAAGGCGCTGTGCGCTGCATGCAGCAAGCGCTGGCCACTGTAGATACGCCTATCGACTACCTGAATACCCACGGCACCTCGACGCCAGTTGGCGACGTTGCGGAAAGTCGCGCGGTACGTGAAGTGTTCGGTGCCAAGGCCCCCGCCATCAGCTCGACCAAGAGCCTGTCCGGTCACTCCTTGGGCGCCGCCGGCGTGCAGGAAGCGATCTACTGCATGCTGATGATGGAAGGCAACTTCATCGCCGGCTCGGTCAACATCGACGAAGTCGACCCGGAAATCGCCGACCTGCCGATTCAGCGCAGCACCGTTGAGAACGCCAAGCTCGATACCGTGATGAGCAACAGCTTCGGCTTCGGTGGCACCAACGCGACACTGGTACTCAAGCGCTGGGCTGGCAAATAAGCCAACACCTGTTGTTTGCACCATGAAAAAGGCCACTCCTTGGAGTGGCCTTTTTTGTTGGTTCTCTCGCGTGCCCTGCAACGCCGTAAAGCTGAGCGCCGACAACAACCGGCTCAGGTATAACTCTTGTTACAGCCGGCGCAACCCGTATCAGATAGAGAAACGCGACACTAATGTATTTAGGTCCACTGCCAGGCGTGACAACTCCTGACTGGCAGCTGTCGTCTGATTGGCGCCTGCCGACGACTGCATCGACAAGTCGCGGATATTCACCAAGTTCCGGTCCACTTCGCGGGCCACCTGGGCCTGCTCCTCAGAAGCACTGGCAATCACCAGATTACGTTCGTTAATGTGTGAGATGGCCGCGGTAATTTCTTCCAGAGCCTGCCCCGCAGCCTTAGCCACGTCCAACGTCGAGCGGGCTCGCGTGTTGCTATTCTGCATGGCATTAACAGCCTTATCGGTGCCCTGCTGAATGCCGCTGATCATCTGCTCGATTTCACTTGTCGACTGCTGAGTACGATGAGCCAAGGCGCGTACCTCGTCCGCTACCACAGCAAAGCCGCGACCCGCATCACCCGCCCGAGCTGCTTCAATAGCTGCGTTCAGCGCCAGCAGATTGGTCTGATCGGCAATCGAACGGATCACATCCAAGACCTTGCTGATATCACGTACCTGACCAGCCAGTTGCTCGACTTCGGATGCAGTATGGGTAACGTCATCCGCTAGAGAGCTGATCGAATCAACAGTTTGACGCACCTGCTCGCGCCCATGAAGCGCCGTCCGGTTGGACTCGCTGGACGCTTCGGAGGTACTGACCGCATTGCGCGCCACTTCCTCGACAGCGCTGGTCATCTCATTAACGGCCGTCGCGGCCTGTTCGATTTCATTATTCTGCTGCAGCAAGCCGCGAGTTGAATCCTCAGTGACCGCATTAAGCTCTTCTGAGGCTGAAGCCAGCTGGTTGGACGAGTCAGAAATATTCTGAATGGTGCTACGCAGGCTTTGCTGCATGCTTTTCAGCGCCCCCAGCAAGCGCGCCGGCTCATCCGTACCCAATACATTGATGGACTGCGTTAGATTGCCACTGGCCACCACTTCGGCAACCTTCACGGCTTCGATCAGCGGCGCGACGATGCTGCGGGTCAGCAGCAGTGCCAGAACCACGGTAAGCAAAAGCGCCAACACAATCATCGCAACGACCCAGAATTGGGCACTTGCGAACACTTCGGCGGCACTGTCGGCAGCCGCGGTAGCGCTTGTTCGATTGAGCACGGACAAATCACTCAGGGCCTTGGCCATACCGTCAGCATGCGCATTAAGTGAGCCACTAGCCACCGCCAAGGCAGCGTCGAGATCGTTCTGACGCAGCGCCTCCAAAATCTTACGCTGCTCTTGGAAGTAGCCGCCTTGGGCTTGTTTGAAACGATCGAATATAGCTTTTTCTTCACTGCTAGCAATCAGCCGCTCATAACTGTCCTGAGCAACGTTCAATTTACCCACGAGCTCATTAATACTTGCGAGGTTTTGCTGGGTCATGCCGTCGTCGTGATTAAGCATCGAGCGTAGGGTCAGTGCACGAATACGCAAAATATCCTGGTTAATCTCACCCAGACTGAGAATGCTCGGCAACCAGTTACCGTTAATTTCCTCTGACTTTTTATTGATCTCAGCCATCTGCAATAGTGAAAAGCTGCCAAGCAGTAACACCAGCAAGGCTAACAAGCCGAAGCCAAGTGATGCTCTGGGCGCGATATTGAGGTTTCTTAGAGTCATAGGGCCGTCCTGCATAGTCGTGATGTCAGCCGCACAAGGGCTTTATAGTTAAAGTCGCCTTACAACCTGACGCAAAATGTTACTCAACATACTAACGGCTTACGCGCGCTTTACTTTAGGCCTGAAAATAAAAAACCCGAGCATAACCCGGGTTTACATTCATTGCTCTAGGTCAATTAACGCACAATAAAGCGCTGCTCCACTAACATGCGGTCATCCTGAAACACCATAAAGTGCCATTCACCCGGCACCACTTCATGCGCCTCGGTGAATTCGAAGGCCATGACATCCTGCGGCGCAGCGGGCACCAGCTTTTGCGTCACGACAAATTTGTCATGCCGCTTGCCATCCGGGGTGACAACGCCTGGGGTGAGATAAAGCAGGGTCAGCGGCGAGTCATTGGCCTGCTTACCCGCCAGGCTGTAGCGCAGACCGAATTTGCTGCCAAGCTTGGCGGGGATCAGCTCAGCGGTTTCGATCTGCTGGTTGCTACGGGCCAGCACCCGCTCGCCCGCCTGGAAGTCCTGATAATCGCTGACGAACACACCATATTCGACCGGACCCTCAACATGGACTTCGGCATGAGCCAGGTTGCTGATCAGGGCAAGTGCGGCCAGGCCGCTGAAACGGGTGTAGTGCATGTCGCGCTCCTTTTTAGATGAGCGCGAGCCTATGACACCGATGTGACAGCGCGATGACAGGCTTACTCTGCCAGCTCGGCCTGCACCTTGCGTGGCAGCACGGCCAGGAAGTTATCGCGCGCCACCTGCTGGGCGACATCCTCGGGCAAGGCGTCGAGAAACGGCTTAAAACCCGTCATATTTTCAGCCAGGCCATTAAAACGGCCAACCACGTCAGAACCCAACATAAAGCGCGCCGGGTAACTGCTGACCAATTTCACCCAAGCCGGATCAGGCTTACCCTCGGCGTCCAGCAGGTAGGGCTGGAGCATGGTCCAAGACAGGTCGATATACAGATTGGGGTACTGCTTGAGCATTCGCTGAAGAGTCGGCAGAAGGAAATCCAGCTTTTCCTGATGTCGATGAATCTCCATGCTGGTGCCGGCATGCGCCCATATAAACCGCACATGCGGATGGTTGCGCAGCGGGTCTTCGATCTCCTGCAGGTACAACGGATTACGCTCACGCTTGGAGGTGATATTGGAATGCAACATCACCGGCAGGTCGTACTCGGCCGCCAGATGGAAAACCCGCGCCAGGGCCTCGTTATTGGCCCGTGGGGTATCGCCATTAATCAGCGCCGTGAGGTCATCATGCCGGGTAAATACCTCACCAATACCCTGCCACAGCCCTGGATCGAGTTCGAGCATGCGGCGTATATGAGCGTCGGCATTCTTGTCATTCGGGTTGAAGCCCGAGAGAAATGGGTGCAGGCGCGTACGCTGTTCGGCGGGCACTTGTTTGTATGCATGCGCCACCAGCACATCGGTGGCGCTGTACCAATAGGCGTCGGCATCATCGCCGGCGTAGTAACGCGGGCGCTTAGGCTCGTCCTCATGCCACTTCTTCGCCACTGGAATGCCCGAGAGCATCACATGCTCAATGTTACCAGCGGCCATTTGCTCAAATAGCTCGGTCATGCCGGCGCTTTCTTGAAAGAAATCGACGTAGTGCAGGTGCGCATCGCTGTAACGATACTCGCGAGCCTGGGCAAACTGAGCGGTAAGGCCCAGGATTAAGGCAAAACTGATTCGTAGGGCATGCAAGTGGGCGTCCTCCTGACAGACTGAGCACATAGACTCCACGTATTAAGCGCAAGTTCATCCCGGTTTGTCCTCCAACTGGCAACTCGCGAACCGAGTTACAGCTATCGCACCGCCGGCTGCAAGCTGACAGAGAACATTTGTTGCACTCGCGCGACATCCAAACAGGTCGCACTCGGGTATAACCCTTGGCACGCTCACACACTCAGGAACCCGGTGCATGGCGCAGCCGCTGTTTGATTACGAAAGCCATCTGGAAGCCTGTGCTCGGCAGGACGACCGCGCATTCCAGGCGCTCTACCAACAGGAGGCCGCGCAGATGCTCGGGTTGGCCATCACCTTGCTCGGCCGTCGTGATCAAGCCGAAGACTGTGTGCACGATGCCTTTGTGCAGATCTGGCGCAACGCCCAGCGTTTTCAGCGGGCACTTGGCAGCGGTCGTGCGTGGATCTACAGCATCCTGCGCTACCGCGCGCTGAACCAGCTACGCAGCCGGGGTCGCACGGTGGAACTGGATGACGACTTTATCGAACGCGCCGCCGATGACAGCCCGCAGGCCGCCGAACTGCTGGAACAACAAGGCGAACATCGAGAGCTTCGTCGCTGCCTGCAGAACATCGAACGCAATCGCCGTCACCCGATCCTGCTGGCCTTCTATCGCGGCCTGACCCATGAACAAATCGCCAACCGCCTGACCACCCCGCTGGGCACTATCAAAGGCCGTATCCGCGCCGGTTTGCGCGCGCTGCAGGAGTGTTTGCACGCATGATTACGCAGCAACCTGCCGAACGCCGCGCATTGATCGGCGAATACGTCTTGGGCCTGCTCGATGAGGCCGAAGCCGCTGAGGTGCACGAGCTGATTGAGCACGATGCCGAAGCCGCGCAAATGGCCCTGCAGTGGCAGCAGCACTTTCTTGAGCTGAGCGACCAATTGCCCCCACAGACACCCTCAGCGCAATTGTGGCAACGCCTGCAGAACAGCCTCGGCCTGACGCCAGCCGTCAGCCGCGTCAACAGCTGGCTGGCCTGGTGGCAGAGCCTGACCACCTGGCGCCTCACCAGCGCCGCCCTGGCCTTCGCCCTGATCATCGCCGTGCTGCCTGATCTATGGCGCACGGATACTGCCGCCAACAGCTACACCGTAGTCCTGCAAGCCCCAGGTGAAGCGGCTAAACCAGGTTGGGTAGTGCATGTGGATGGCAGTGGCAGCCTGCGCCTGCAACCGCTGCTGGAAGATCAGATCCCGACCGATCGTTCCGTGCAGTTCTGGACCCTCATCGACCCAGCCATCGGCCCGCGCTCCCTAGGCTTGGTCGAACCGGGTAAACCGCTGCAACTGTCTGCCGAACAGATTGGCGCGGTACAACCCGGCCAGCTGTTCGAACTGACCTTGGAACCGGCCGGCGGCTCGCCCAAGGACCGGCCAACCGGTAAGGTGCTGTATATCGGTCGTGCGGTGATGGCATCGATCAACTGAGGTTGTTTGCAAAAACTGAATTTATTTTCAGGCGACGACATCCAGACGTTCTCTCGTGGGTATAGCTATCAGGTGTTTCATCGAGGCACCTGCAAGGCAGGCAATGTTCGGCCTTGCATCGATGCTGGATAACCACAGATGAGAGAACGCATATGAACAGCCTCAATACCCTGCTGACCGCTGCCGTTACCACTGCCACCCTCAGCCTCGCCGCTGGCACTGCCAGCGCAGCGACCCTACTGGCCCTGGGCGCCGACGGCCAGCTGTTCAAGATTGACAGCGCTAGCCACAAAGTCATCGCGACCATGCCTGCCAGCAGCCCAAGCCCACTGCGCGGCATCGATGTGCGCCCGGCCAACGGCATGCTCTATGCGCTAGGCGGTGACAATCAGCTCTACACCCTGGACCTGACCACTGGCGCAGCCAGCAAGGTCGCCAGCCTGAACAAGCAGCTACCAGGCAGCGGCCAGGCGGTCATCGACTTCAATCCGGTGGCTGACAAAATGCGCATGCTGGCCGCCGACGGCACCAACTTCCGCGTCAATGTCGACACCGGTGAAGTAACGGTCGATGGTTCAGTGGCCTACGCCGCTGACGGCGCCTATGCAGGCAAAAGTGCACAAGTGGTGGCTGGGGCCTACACCAACTCCTATGCCGGCACCCAGGCGACGTCGCTGTACAACGTCGACCTGGCCAGCAGCAGCCTGATGCTGCAAAACCCGCCAAACGATGGGGTTCAGCAAGTGGTTGGCATGGTCGCCGATGGTTTGAAAAACGCTGCGATGGACATCGCCAGCGACGGCAAAGGCGGCAACACCGCCTACCTGCTGACCGGCACCACGCTGCATACCGTGGACCTGGCCAGCGGTAAGCCAATGACGCTAGGCGATGTTGCCGACCT
This sequence comes from Pseudomonas guineae, assembly GCF_900113745.1. Taxonomy (GTDB): domain Bacteria; phylum Pseudomonadota; class Gammaproteobacteria; order Pseudomonadales; family Pseudomonadaceae; genus Aquipseudomonas; species Aquipseudomonas guineae. The sequence continues at coordinate 100,898 of NZ_FOQL01000003.1, forward strand.
GCCGGGCAATATCATTGATATCGCCGTACTGCCAGGCATGTAGAACCTATATCGAGTCTGCTGCGCGTCGGCGATACGGCGTTACAAATGGCCCCGGCAAGCCGCTTGCGGCTAACGCGCTTTAGCGCGGCCCGCAGGGCGAGTGAAACGAGTAATGCTCATTTACAGCTCGTAAACTCGTGTGCGAGCCCAGTCCGCTTCCTCGGCGCTTTGACCAGCCAGATGCTGTTACTACGTAGCGCCTTGTCTCGATCTAGCTGGCGAGACTCGAAACAGGTTCTAAGCAAGGATGCGGGAAGGCCGCCTGGCCTTCCCGTTCACGGTTTATTTGGCAAAGGTTTCATCGAACAGATTATCCATGGCCTTGAACGCGCGAGCGGCCACCAGCGGGTGGTACTCATTGCGCCCCGGCACATTGGCCTCCGGGTTGGTGAAGGAATGCACCGCACCGCCGTAGCTGACCAATTGCCAATCGGCTTTCGTCGCTTTCATTTCCGCAATAAAGCCATCGACCTGCTCCTGCGGCACCGCCGGGTCATCCGCGCCATGCAGCACCAGCACCGGCGCCTTGATGTTTTGTGCATCACGCGGATCAGGCGTATCCAAGTTGCCGTGGAAAGACACAAAGCCTTTCAGCTGCGCACCAGAACGGGCCAGTTCCAGTACGGTTCCGCCACCAAAGCAGAAACCAATAGCGCCTAACCGCGTGGTATCCAATGGCAGCTGCCCAGCCTGCGCTTTGAGCACATCAACCGCCGCCTGCGCACGCTTACGCATCAGCGGCCTATCGCTGCGCACCGTCGTGGCCGCTACCTTGGCTTCATCGGCATTAGTCGGACGAATAGCTTTGCCGTACATGTCAGCAACGAATATGACGTATTTGTCGCCAGCCAGCAGCGCGGCCTTGGTTGCCGCGTTTTCACTAACGCCCATCCAGTTAGGCACCATCAGCAGACCCGGACGCGGCGTAGTGACCGCATCGTCATAGACCACTAGGCCTTCGAACGCTTCACCGTCAATTTCATACGGCACCGGCTTAACCACTATGGCCGCATCGGCCATACCGATCATCCCAGCACATAACAGGGGCAATAGAGTTTTCGTAGACATGGCGATTTCCTGATGGGGTTGAGCAGAACAACAACCATAGTCCGCAGTGTCCGGATGACCAAGCGCAGCAGCAGACAGCACACGGGGCAAAGGTTTCAGCCTGTTTCGCAGTTACGCTTGTTCAGCCCAGCGCTCTTTGATTTCCAGAGTCGCCGGCAATTGCTGAATAAACAGCTCGACCAACCTGTCAATCAGCCACCGAGTAACCCCCAGTGGCTGAGGGTTAATTGAGCCGTGCTACAGCCGATCACCGCGTAACGCAGCCACCTGCGCCTGCAGCAGTTCGCGCTTGACCGACTCGGCGGCTACCGGTGTGCCCGCTACTAGGGTGATGCGCGACCACAGGCGTTTGAATAAACCCTTGTGCGGATCACGGCTGAAAAAGCTGCCCCATAAGCCTTGCAACGCCATGGGAATCACCGGCACCGGGTTAGTTTCGATGATGCGTTCGATGCCGTTTTTAAACTCATTAAGCTCGCCATCGGTGGTCAGCTTACCTTCCGGGAAGATGCACACCACCTCGCCATTGCGCAGGTATTCGGCGATTTTCTTGAAGGCGGCGTCGTAGATCAGCAGGTCTTCGTTGCGCCCGGCAATCGGTACGGTACCGGCGGTGCGGAAGATGAAATTGAGCACCGGCAGGTTGTAGATCTTGTAGTACATGACAAACCGCACCGGCCGGCGCACCGCACCACCGACCAACAACGCATCGACAAACGATACGTGGTTGCACACCAGCACCGCCGCGCCTTCATCCGGAATCGCCTCTAGCCCCTTGTGCTCAACCCGGTACATCGAGTGGCTGAGCAGCCAGATCATAAAGCGCATGCTGAATTCGGGGACGATCTTGAAGATGTAGCTGTTGACCGCGATGTTCATCAGCGAAATGGTCAGGAACAGCTGTGGGATCGACAACTCGGCGACGCTGAGAAAGAGGATCGAGGCAATCGCCGAAGCCACCATAAACAGCGCGTTAAGAATGTTGTTGGCGGCAATCACCCGTGCCCGCTCATGCTCCACCGTGCGCGACTGGATCAGTGCATACAGCGGCACGATATAGAAGCCGCCAAACAAACCGATGCCCAGAATCGAGCCGAGAATCCACCACGCCTGGCTGTAGCTCAACACCGTCAGCCAGTCATGCGCCACCGCGGCCTCCGGGAAACCGCCGGAAAACCACCACAGCAAAATACCGAATACCGTGAGGCCGATTGAGCCGAAGGGCACCAGACCAATTTCCACCTTGTGCCCGCTCATGCGCTCACACAGCATCGAGCCCAGGCCAATGCCCAGGGAGAACATGGTGAGGATCAATGTGACAACGCTTTCATCGCCGTTCAGCCACTCTTTGGCATAGGCCGGAATCTGCGTCAGGTACACCGCACCCAGGAACCAGAACCAGGAATTGCCCACCAGCGAGCGCGACACCGCCGGACGCTGGCCCAGGCCGAGTTTCATGATCAGCCAGGACTGACGCAGGATGTTCCAATCCAGCTTGAGCTCTGGCATGGCCGGCGAAGCCGCGGGGATCCCCCGGCTGGCCAAATACCCGAGCACGGCTACCAACACTACGCAGGCGGCGACGATAGACGCATAACCGCTGCTGGCCATGATGATCCCCGCGCCAACGGTGCCGGCCAGAATCGCCAAAAAGGTGCCCATTTCCACCAGCGCGTTACCGCCCACCAGCTCTTGTTCTTCGAGGTGCTGCGGCAGAATCGAGTACTTCACCGGGCCGAACAGCGCCGACTGCGTGCCCATGGCAAACAGCACCGCGAGCATTAGCGGCAGGCTGCCGAGCAGCACACCGGCGGCCCCTAACAGCATGATCACAATCTCGGCGAACTTGATCTTGCGGATCAGCGCGTCCTTGGCGAACTTCTCGCCAAACTGCCCGCCGAGGGCCGAGAACAGAAAGAACGGCAGGATAAACAGCAAGGCGCAGAGGTTGATCAGCAAAGCCTTGTCGGTGCCGGAACTGATCTTGAACAGAATGGCGAGAATCAGTGATTGTTTGAAGATGTTGTCGTTGAAGGCGCCCAAAAGCTGGGTAATGAAAAACGGTAAAAAGCGTTTCTTACCCAGCAATGCGAATTGTGATTGTTCGGTCATCGTCCGTGTACCTGTCTGCGAGGAGGTCAGGCATTTGACTGCAAGAACACCTGACAAAGCCACAGCCACGCGCACTTTTTGCTGCACCCGCAGCAAATTAATGGCGCCTACAACGGCAATTGGCCCAGCAACCCGCGCAGCACAAAGAACACCAACAAACCGCCACCGATGGTGGCCAGCAAGTGCCGGGTGAGTGCGGCGATGGCAATCGTCACCATGCCTGCCAGCAAGTAGGCGTTATCCAGATTAAACGCCCACTGCTGACCATCGGGGATGAGCATGCCCGGCAGTACAATCGCGCTCAACACGGCCGTTGGCACGTAATGCAGGCTCTGGCGCACCAATGGCGGAAAACGCAGATCAGGAAAGGCAAACAAACTGTAGCGAATGGCAAAGGTAATCAGCGCCATGCCGAGAATCAGCAGCCAAGTATTCATACCCCACCGTCCTCGCCACTGGCTGGCGTTTTATAGCGCTCCAGCAGCACGCCAATTGCAATACCACTGAGCGCCGCTGCCATCAGCCCCAGCTTGTAGGGCCAGCTATGGCACAACAGGGCTACTGCGCCCGCGACCAATGCGGCGGCAATTTGCGGTTGGCTGCGCAGCGCCGGCACCACAATGCCGATAAAGGTCGCCAGCATGGCGAAATCCAGCCCCCAGCCCGCCAGGTTCGGCACGCTCTGACCAAACAGTGCGCCCACCAGCGAACTGCTCACCCACGACACATACAGCGCCAGTGCCACACCGGCGTGGTACCACTGGCCATGCTCAGCCATTCCGCGCGCCAGGTAACGGCGCTGCACCACGGCAAAGGTTTCATCGGTCAAACCGAACGCCAACGACACCCGCCAACGCTGCGCCAACCCACCCACATAAGGTTGCAGCGCTGCGCTGTAAAGCACATGGCGAAGGTTGACGACGAAGGTGGTGAGCAAAATCACCAACGTACCGCTGCCCAATGTCAGCAGGCTGATGGCAATAAATTGCGCGGAGCCGGCATACACCAGCAATGACATGCCCAGCGCCTGCCCGAGGCTCAGCCCGGCCAGGCTGGCCAACGCACCGTAGATCAAACCGAACGGCAGAATCCCTACGATCATTGGAATACTGTCGCGACTACCATAGAGAAAATGCTGTAAACGGCTCATGCGCCCTCCTTGAGCAGGACAGCCTGCCGCATCCCAGCCGCAACGTCTTGAACAATCTTGCGCATTGACGCAACCACACACTGACGTGCCGCAATACAGCCTGACACTCACTGGCTAAACTGCCAGCATTGCTCACTTAGGACGCGCTCATGCCGGAAGCTCTCGACACCTTGCTCAATTTTGCCAGCGCCTTGGCCGCCGGCCTGTTGATTGGTGCCGAGCGCGGCTGGCAGGGACGCAATGCCGATGACACCACGCTGGTGGCGGGAATTCGCACCTTCGCCCTAAGCAGCCTGCTCGGGGCCTTTGCCATGTTGCTTGGCGAACACTTCAGCGTCATCGCCTGGGCAGTGATTTTTGCCAGTTTTGCTCTGCTGGTGGTGGCTTCTTACTTTGGCGAACTGCAACGCTTGGGTGATATGGGCATGACCAGCGAAGTCGCGCTGCTGATCACTTTTCTGCTGGGTAGCCTGGCCATGGCCGGTTATGCCGGTTTGGCCGCTGGGGGCGCGGTGGCCGTGGCACTGCTGCTGAGCCTCAAGCAATCCTTGCACAGTGCCCTGCAGCGCCTCAGCGAGGCGGAGCTCTCCGGCGCGCTGAAGCTGCTGTTTATTTCCCTGGTGCTGCTGCCGGCGCTACCTAATCAGGGTTACGGCCCCTGGCAGGTATTCAACCCCTACGCTATGTGGTGGATGGTGGTGCTGATCGCCAGCATCGGCTTTGCTGCCTATGTGGCAATCCGCTTGGTGGGTATGCGCAGTGGCCTGCTGATCACCTCACTGCTCGGCGGCATGGTCTCCTCTACCGCCATGACCATAACCCTGGCCCGACTGGCGGCAGGACCTAACCTGCAAGCGATCCTGGCCAGCGGCCTACTCGCCACCTCGGCCCTGATGTTTCCGCGCATCCTGCTGGAAGTCGGCATCGTCAACGCCAGCCTTTTGCCACAGCTGGTCTGGCCACTGGGCGTCGCCACTCTGGTATACGCCAGCGGTGCGTTGCTGTATTTCCGTCGCGCCGGCACCGAGAGTGAGGAAGCGGCCGAACCGCCGCTGAAAAACCCGTTTGAACTAGGTCCTGCCCTGCGTTTCGCCTCGCTGCTGGCGTTGATTCTGCTACTGGTTGAAGCGGCGCAGCGCTGGCTCGGCGATGTCGGCGTCTACCTGGTCGCACTGCTCTCGGGGCTGGCCGATGTCGATGCCATCACCCTGTCGCTGGCGCGCAGCGCGCAAGGTGAGCTAAATGCCCAGGTCGCTGTGCAGGGGATCTTTCTTGCCGCGCTCAGCAACAGCGTGGTCAAGGCCTGTCTCGTCGCGCTGATTGGCGGCCGCAAGCTCGCGCTGATGACCCTGCCCGTTATGGCGGCCGGCCTGCTGGCCGGTGCCGCGGTATTACTGCTGCTTTAAAGCAACGCCGCGCCATAAACCCTCAGACTGTTGAGCGAATACTCGCCCAACAGCCTGATTAATACGCCCTACTCGGCCACTTGATCATCCAGCGCCATCACCCCAGCCGCCTGTTCGAGCAGCTCGGTAGGTAGACTCTTGCTGGCACGCGCGCCCAGCAGTTTGAGGTTCTCCACCCGGCTGATGATATTGCCCCGGCCATCACAAAGCTTGTTACGCGCCCCGGCATAGGCCTTGTCCAGCTGCTGCAGGCGTGCACCGACTTCATCGAGGTCCTGAATAAAGGCAACGAACTTGTCGTACAGCGCCCCGGCGCGCTCGGCAATCTCGCGCGCATTCTGACTTTGCCGTTCCTGCCGCCACAAGCTGTCAATCACCCGCAGCGTGGCAAGCAAGGTAGTCGGGCTAACGATGACGATATGTTGATCAAAGGCCTCCTGAAACAAGCCGGGATCCGCCTGCAGCGCTGCGGCAAAGGCCGCCTCAATCGGCACGAAGAGCAGCACGAAGTCCAGACTGTGCAGGCCTTCAAGACGTTGATAGTCCTTGAGCGAAAGGCCTTTCAAGTGATTACGCAGTGACAGCACATGCTGCTTCAACGCCAGCTGCCGAGTCGGCTCGTCATCGGCGGCAATAAACTGTTGATAGGCCGTCAGACTGACCTTAGCGTCCACCACAACCTGCTTGTCGCCCGGCAGCTGGATCAGCACATCCGGCTGGAAGCGCTCGCCGTCGGCGCTCTTCAGGCTGACCTGGGTGTGGTACTCGCGGCCCTTCTCCAAGCCGGCGTGCTCCAACACTCTTTCGAGCACCAGCTCGCCCCAGTTGCCTTGGGTTTTCTGGCCCTTGAGGGCGCGAGTCAAATTAGTCGCCTCATCGCTCAAGCGCTGATTGAGCTGCTGCAAACGCTCCAGCTCCTTACCGAGAGAAAACCGTTCGCGGGCCTCTTGCTGGTAGCTTTCTTCCACGCGTTTTTCGAACGACTGGATGCGCTCTTTCAACGGGTCGAGCAACTGGCCGAGCTGCTGCTGGCTGGTCTCGGCAAAACGCTGCTCGCGCTCATCGAAAATCTTCCCAGCCAGCTCGGCAAACTGCGCACGCAACTCATCGCGCGAGCCTTGCAGATCGCTCAGGCGCTGCTGATGGCTGTCCTGCTGTTCTTTGAGCTCAGCACTCAGCGAAGCGCGCAATGCATCCAGGCGGCGGATTTCGGCTTCCTGCTGTTCACGCTGGCGCGTCCAGGACTGCGCCGCGTCACGGGCGATCTGCCGTTCCTGTTGCAGCAGGTCAGCTTCACGGCGCAGCGCCGCCAGTTCGGCCTGTTGATCGGCCTTGATCTCACTGATCTCGGCGATTTCTTCACGGCAATCGTCCAGCTGCGCTGCCAGGCCGGCCTGGGCCAGTTGCGCGTTACTCAGGCGCTCCTGCAACAAGCTGAATTCCAGCTGCTGGCGCGCCAGGCGGCGCTGCAGCGACCAAGCGAGATAAATAAGGGGAAGGGCTGCAGCGGCAATGCCAAGTAATGCAGGCGCCAGCGCGGTGGATAGATCAATGGGCATAAGCAGCTCCGCAGAAAAGTACTGGCAGTATAACCAGTACCCTAAGCAGAGTCAGAGCTGTTTAAGCAGTTGTTGCGCCTCTAGCGAGCCCTGCCCAGCTGCTAACTCCAGCCAATGCCGCGCTTTTTTCGGCTCGTTGTGGCGAGACTGGCAATACAACTGACCAAGCTCAAGCTGAGCCCCCATATCACCGGCGCGCGCCGCCTGACGCAGCAGCTCAAAGCCCATGCGCCGATCACGCGGGTTGCCGCAATCGCGGCAGAGCAGCTGGCCCAAACGGCTTTGCGCCTGCACAACACCTTGTAAGGCGGGTTGCTTGAGCAGCCGACCGGCAAAGCGTTTGACGCTCGGCGCTTCACTCAGGCGCGGGCTGTCCAGCAACCAGAGTGCAACGCGCGCAGGCAAACGAGGCGTGACAACAGAGTGAGCAGCAGGGATACGAGTAATTACGCGTGGCATAAAAAGCAGAGGTAGCTGGAAAGGCGCGCCACTCTACTCTTATTTTCGCCAAGGTAAAGCCTTGTAAAAAGCGCAAACCCGCGGTCTAGAGCAAGCGCTCGGGTTAATCCACAGAAGCTGTGGATAACTTGGTGGATAACATGGGATCAAGCGTCGTTATCGCTTACCCCGTGGGGCCTGAGGTCAAACTGGTGATTTTTTCACCAGCATAAAAAACTCATATATTTCATTGACTTATAAAATCATTAAAAAGAATCAAGGGTTTACGTCAAACACTGAATTTAACTTGACGAGACGCATCGCAATTGTGCACAAGTCGCTGCGGCAAGCCGTCGCACTGCCCTTTTTCAGCGCAAAAAAGCCTGTAATCGCCACCCCGTCTATGCAGAGGGTGGCAATACCTTAGGCTTGTCAGGGTTAGCAGCCGCAGGCATGGCGCATGGTGCTTCGCTTAAAATCCGCCCACAGTGGAGGCTGCAACTGAACAGCCTACGTAACCCAGTCACACAGCAGCCGTGATTGGCAGCATGGTGGACATGGGTTAACGTCCTGCCACGCCACACTCCCCACTATGGATCAGTGCTTATGCCCAGCCGGCGCACCTGGCTGCGACTTATTGGTTGCTTGGTTTTACTGCTTATATTGCTTGGCGCATACGGCTACCTGAGCCTCAGCCGCGTACTCGACCGCGAGCAAATAGAAAACGTTGAATGGCACGGTCTGGGCCTCACCACTCAGGGCATCCAGCTTGAGCAACTGAGCCTGCAGCACCCCAACGGCGCAGTAGCCCTGCAGCAGCTGCACTTTAAGTGGCGCGGCTTCAGCCTGGCGCTGCCGTTCTGGCAGCAGATTGATATTGCCCAGCTGCAACTGAGCCTGCCCTCTCGCCCCGAGCCAACAAGCGCTGACAGCAGCAATCTGGACGCGCTGCTTGAACAGCTTGGCGCAGTCATCAGCCTGATGCCGCAACGTTTGCAGATCGATGCACTACAAATCGAGCTGCCCTGCGCTGCAACGCGCTGCCAACTGCAGGGCGATCTGCGCCTTCTCAAACAGCCATCAGAAACTGGGCAGCAGCTCGACGTGCAACTCAACCTGCAGCACCAGCAAGATCAGCTGGGCTGGCACGCTCAATTACAAGGTGATGCTTCAGCGGCAGCACTGCAGCTAAGCCTGGCTGTCAACCAGCAAGCGCAATTGCAGCTCAACAGCCGCCTGCAACGCACGGCCATCGGCCAGCGCTGGCAAGGTGATCTGAGTGGTGACCTACAGCACAGCACGGTACTGCACAGCTGGCTTAGCCAGTGGCTACCCAGCAGTCGCGAGCTGCCGGAAGCGCCAACGGCGGCACAGTTTCAAGCGAGCTGGCAGCTGCAACTGGCGTCTGGCCCGATTAGCCTGGCGCTGCTGCAGCAGGCCAGCGGCCAGATCAAAGCCAGCGCCAGCCTGGAAGAACCCTGGCCGCTGCCTGCTATCGGGCAGCTGCAGGGCAGCGTTGAGCTTTCTGCACGTGGGCTGGATGGGCAGTGGCTGGCCGATAGCCTTAGCGCCGACCTTAGCCTGCAGCACATCGCCCAGGCGCTGGTTAGCGGTTTACCGACACCCCTGCATCCCGAAGCCTTGCAGCTGAAGATCCAGGCCACGCCCATGCCAGCGTTGATTGCCGAAGCGTTGAGCGGCCGCGCCCTGCCCCTGCAGGTTCAACTCACGGGCAAAGGGCCCAGCCCATTTGCATTACAGGGCACCCTGATTCTGGCCGATGGATTGCCCTGGGGCTTGCAACTGCTGGAGGGTACGCTCAGCGCCAGCAGCCCTGCATTGCAGCTAGAGGGTTGGGATATAGGCCCGCTGCAGGCGCAGGTGCACCTCGACGGCTATGTCGATCAACAGCAACTGCAGTTGAAACTGGGTAAAGGTTCGCAACTCAGCCTGCAGCACCTAAATAATGGTGACTTTCGCGCCCAACAGCTCACGGCCAGCAGCAACGCACTACAACTCCAGGCACAGCTAGCAGCCGGTACGCTGCTCGACTGGCAGCTGCAAGGCCCCCTCGACCTCAATGCACAGCTGCAGCACGAACAACTGCAACCCCAGCGTTGGTACTGGCAAGGCCCTTTGAATGCCAGCCAAGAGCGGACAGAATTGAATGGCACACTGCGCAACGACGCCGGGCTGCAGCTCACGCTGCAGGCACAACACAACAGCGCTGAGAGCCTCAACCTGCAAGCGAAACTCAACGAAGTGTTTTTGCGCAGCGGCAACCCATTACAAGCCAGCTTCACCGCCTGGCCTGCCCTGCTCGAGCTGAATAACGGCCGCCTGAGCGCCAACGCTAACCTGAGCCTGGCCAGCGACCAGCAGCTGCCCACTTTTAAGCTTGAGCTGACCGGCAAGGGGTTGGCCGGGATTTATGACCGTACCGCGCTGGAAGGCTTGAACAGCCATCTCCATCTGCGAATCGGCCCAAAACAGCTGCAACTTGAGTTGTCTGATCTGCGCCTGGCCCAAGCCGACCCGGGCATACCGCTGGGCCCAGTGCAGCTCAGCGGCCGCTACAGCGCCTCGTTACAAGCCCCGACACAAGGCCGCTTAGAGCTACGCCAAGCGGACGCAGCGCTGATGGGCGGCAACCTGCATCTCCCCGCTGGGCAGTGGAACCTGGCCGCTGAGCCGCTGCTATTTCCCGTCGAGGTGCAAGGCCTGGAACTTGAGCAACTGTTTACCCTCTACCCCACAGAGGGTTTGGCCGGCACAGGTACCCTGGATGGCCGCTTACCGCTGCACGTTAGCCGCCAGGGCGTGACCATCGGACAAGGCCAACTGAGCGCACGCAAGCCTGGCGGCCAGCTACAGTTTCATTCCGAACGCATCCGCGCCTTGGGTCGCAGCAACCCGGCGATGCAACTGGTGACCCAATCGCTGGAGGACTTTCGTTTCACCGTCCTCAGTAGCCAAGTTGACTACACCCGAGACGGTAAGCTGAACCTAGCCATGCGCCTTGAGGGGCAGAACCCGGCCATCGAACAGGGCCGACCGATCCACTTCAATATCAATCTAGAAGAAGACATCCCTACCCTGCTGGCCAGCCTGCAATTGACTGACAAAGTCAGCGATATCATCAGGCAACGCGTGCAACAGCGTATGCTGGAACGCAATGCCAAGACGGCTCCGACAGAGCCCTGATTCATGATCAAGGAGAAGCGCCATGCGCTTGCGTAATTGTTTCGCCGCTCTGCTGCTCGGCCTGATCAGCACAGCCTGCACCCCGACTGTGCAGCTAGCGATGCCCAATGAGCCGATCAACATCAACCTTAATGTGAAGATCGAGCACGAAATTTATATCAAGGTGGATAAAGCCCTGGACAGCATGTTCAGCGAATCCAGCGGTTTGTTCTAAGGAGCCCGAACATGACTATTTATAAACGCCTTGCCGGCTTGTTACTGCTGCTCAGCCTGAGCCTGCCAGCCGTCGCGCTTAATCTTAACGATGCCATGTCAGCTCTGGGCGATGCTAAAGCCAGCGGTCAGCTGGGCGAAATGCCTAACGGATACCTGGGGGTTGTCAGTAGCAACGGCCAGGCCGCCGAAATCGCCAAACTGATCAACCAAGCGCGGCGCGCCGAATATCAAAAACTGGCGGCCCAGAATGGCATTCAATTGAGTGATGTGGAGGTCATAGCCGGACAGAAAGCTATGGATAAAACCCCGCCCGGGCAGTACATCCAGCGGCAAGGTAAGTGGCAACGCAAATAGCCTGAAGCCCAAAACCAACAAGGAGCGCGATGCGCTCCTTGTTGGTTTTATCCGCCTGAACTCAGCGTTGCTGAATCACCGGCTGCCCTGCTTTGGGCTTGAAGTACAGGGTTTCACCGCGGCTCAGGTTGGCCAGGCTGAGGTGATCCTTGGCGACTTCGGCCTCGATCGGCTCACTCTGCCCGGCGACCTTGAGGGTCACGCGGGTGATCGCGCCTAACGGGCGAATATCGCGCACTTCACCGGCCTGATGGCCTTCTTCCGCCTGGCGCGAGAGGTGAATCTCGTGCGGACGGAACAGCACATGATGATCGTCGCCGACATACAGGCGATTAGCATCGCCGAGGAAGTGATAAACGAAGTCACTGGCCGGATTTTCATAGACTTCACCGGGCGAGCCGATCTGTTCGATCACGCCTTTGTTCATCACCACGATGCGATCGGCGACTTCCATGGCCTCTTCCTGGTCGTGGGTGACGAACACCGAGGTCAGGTGCACTTCTTCATGCAGGCGCGCCAGCCAACGGCGCAACTCCTTGCGCACCTTGGCATCCAGCGCGCCGAAGGGCTCGTCGAGCAGCAACACTTTCGGCTCTACCGCCAGGGCGCGGGCCAAGGCGATACGCTGGCGCTGGCCGCCGGAGAGCTGCTCCGGGTAACGGTCCGCCAACCAGTCGAGCTGCACCAGATCGAGCAGTTCATGGACCTTTTTCTTGATCACGTTCTCGTTCGGCCGTTCACCTTTAGGCTTCATGCGCAGGCCAAAGGCGACGTTGTCGAACACCGTCATGTGGCGGAACAAGGCGTAATGCTGAAACACGAAGCCGACATTACGGTCGCGCACATCGTGGCTGGAGACATCTTCGCCGTGAAACTCGATGCTGCCGCTGTCCGGAGTTTCCAGACCGGCAATGATGCGCAGCAAGGTGGTTTTGCCGCAGCCAGACGGGCCGAGCAGAGCCACCAACTCACCGCTCTGGATATTCAGGTTGATGTCGTTCAGCGCTTTGAACGCATTGAAGTTCTTGCTGACATTGGACACTACGATCGACATGGCTTATTCCTCGCCAGCATTGGCTTTCAGGCGGTTGATACGTGACTCGCTCCACTGCTTGAGCAGCAGGATAAACAGCGCCAGCAGTAACAGCAGGCTGGCGACGCTGAACGCGGCGACGTGATTGTATTCGTTATAGAGAATCTCGACATGCAGCGGCAGCGTATTGGTGTAACCACGAATATGCCCGGACACCACCGACACCGCACCAAACTCACCCATGGCCCGTGCGGTACACAGCACCACGCCGTAGATAAGACCCCATTTGATGTTGGGCAGGGTCACATGCCAGAACATCTGCCAACCATTGGCCCCGAGCAGGCGCGCGGCCTCTTCTTCCTGGGTGCCTTGCTGCTGCATCAGCGGGATCAGCTCGCGAGTGACAAAGGGCACAGTGACAAAAATGGTGGCCAAGACGATACCCGGCAAAGCGAAGATGATCTGAATATCATGCTCACGCAGCCAAGGGCCAATAAAGCCCTGGGCGCCGAACAGCAACACATAGACCAGCCCGGCAATCACCGGCGAGACCGAGAACGGTAAGTCGATCAGGGTCACCAGAATGCTCTTGCCGCGAAATTCGTACTTGCTCACGCACCAGGCAGCGGCCACGCCAAACACCAAGTTAAGCGGCACCGAAATACCGACGGCCAGCAGTGTCAGCTGCAAGGCCGCGAGGGCATCAGCCTCAAAAATCGCACTGAAGAAAGTCCCCAGTCCTTGCTTCAGTGCCTCACTCAGCACGATTAACAGCGGCAGCAATAAGAACAGTACAAACACCAACCAGGCGCTGATAATCAGCAAGCGCCGGCCCAGCTTATTACCGCGCCGCGAGGCATTCGCCCTAGTGGCCAGCGTCAGAGTAGTAGAAGACATAGCGACCACCTCAGGGCTTAGCGATTTGCCGCTGCAGCAGATTGATCAGCAGCAACAGAATGAAGGACACCACCAGCATCAGCACACCGATCGCCGTGGCGCCGTGGTAGTCGTACTGGTCGAGTTTGACCATGATCAACAGCGGCAGTATCTCGGTTTTCATCGGCATATTGCCGGCGATAAAAATCACCGAGCCGTACTCCCCGACCCCACGGGCGAAGGCCAGGGAAAAGCCGGTGAGCCAGGCCGGCAGCAACGCCGGTAGCAATACATAACGGAACACCTGCAAGGGTTTTGCGCCCAGGCAGGCCGCTGCCTCTTCGACCTCACGTGGAATATCCGCCAGCACCGGCTGCAGGGTGCGCACCACAAACGGCAGGGTGACAAAGGTCAGTGCCAGGGTGATACCGATGGGGGTGTAGGCAATTTTGAAACCCAGGTCAGTGGCGAACTGGCCCACCAGGCCGCTTGGGGCATACAAGGCGGTCAGAGCGATACCGGCAACGGCGGTAGGCAAAGCAAAGGGCAAGTCGATCATTGCCTCGATAACCTTGCGTCCTGGGAAGGTGTACCGCACCAGCGTCCAAGCCAGCAGCGTACCAATAATGCCGTTGATCAATGCTGCGACAAACGCAGCGCTAAAGCTCAACTTGAGTGCGGCCAAAACCCGAGGGGCGCTGATGATTGCCCAGAACTCCGCCCAGCTGAGCTGAGCGGCGTGGATGAACATGGCGCCCAGCGGAATCAATACCACGAGGCTGAGGTACACCAGGGTGTAACCCAGCGTCAGCCCGAAACCGGGTATGACGGGGGAAGTACGACGAGACATGGTTTGGCCTTGGCGGGTTAAACGATGAAGGAATGGCGCGTGACGAATCCGTAGCCCGTAGGGTGGGTTGAGCGCAGCGATACCCATGCAGCACATTGCTGGGTATCGCTTTGCTAAACTACGCGGCCCGCCCCATCCTACGTTCGCGCGTCAAACTCACTGGGCCTGGTAGATCTGGTCGAACACCCCACCATCATTGAAAAACTTCGGCTGGGCAGTTTTCCAACCGTTGAAATCCTTATCGATGGTCACCAGCTTCAGTTGCGGGAACTGCTTGGCGTACTCGCTCGCAATGGCCTGGTTACGCGGACGGTAGAAGTGTTTGGCCGCCAGACGTTGACCTTCATCGCTATACAGGTAGTTGAGGTAGGCCTCAGCCACTTTACGGGTGCCCTTTTTATCGACGTTTGCATCCACTACAGCCACCGGCGGCTCGGCCAAGATCGACAGCGACGGCGCGACGATCTCGAAGTTGTCGCCGCCCTCTTCCTTAAGCGCCAGGAAGGCTTCGTTTTCCCAGGCCAGCAACACGTCGCCGATCTGGTTATTAACGAATGTGATGGTCGAGCCACGAGCACCGGTATCGAGAACCGGCACGTTCTTGTAGAGCTGACCCACGAACGCTTGGGCTTTCGCCTCGCTGCCGAACTTCTGCTGGGCGTAAGCCCAGGCCGCGAGGAAGTTCCAGCGCGCACCGCCAGAGGTTTTCGGGTTCGGGGTGATCACTTCAACGCCCGGCTTGACCAGGTCATCCCAGTCTTTCAACCCCTTGGGATTGCCCTTACGCACCAGGAACACGATGGTTGAGGTATACGGCGTACTGGCGTCTGGCAGCCGTGTTTGCCAGTCCTCCGGGATCAACTTGCCAAGTTTGTACAGTTCGTCGATGTCACCGGACAGGGCCAGGGTCACCACGTCTGCACGCAGACCATCGATTACCGCACGGGCCTGCTTGCCCGAACCACCGTGGGATTGCTGGATGGTCACCGCTGCATTGCCCTGGGCTTGCCAGTGCGTGTTGAAGGCTTTGTTGAAGTCGCTGTAAAGCTCACGGGTCGGGTCGTAAGAGACGTTGAGCAGGGTTTCAGCAGCGACCACCGGGCCGGTAATCAGGGCGCTGGCAAGGGCAGCGAGGGCAAAACGGCGAATGGACATGGTGCAGCTCCTAAACTCTTCGAATATGTGTGTGCTCGGTCTGTCAGACAGGGGCGATCAACAACGCATTCGCGGATAACAGCTGCAGTAGTAATAAAGGGTCATGGTCTTGCTCCTTGAAATCCCCACCTGCAACGGCTGATAAGTGCCGTGAGCAGTGGGTGTGGAGCGGATGCTAGTGATAGATTTATATTCTTAAAAATACCATTTAAGAACATTGATATGCATTTTTAGAATAAACGAAACGCCCACCGACCAACCGCATTAAAAACAGTTATGGAATAAGAAAATAATTTTTAAGTCTTTTTAGTATCTTTAGCGCTTCCCTACACTGCAGCCATTCACACCTACTGGAGAGCGCATGATGCGCAACCAAACTATCCGTCACCTGATAGTGCCGGGCTGGCAAGGATCGGCCGACGCGCATTGGCAGAGTCACTGGCACCGTAGCCTGCCGAACAGTGCACGTGTGGAGCAGGCCGACTGGCTAACCCCTAATCGCGAAGACTGGGTGGCCAAGCTGCAACGCAACATCGATAGCGCCCCGTGCCCAACCATTCTTATCGCCCATAGCCTGGGCTGCATCACCGTGGCGCACTGGGCGGCTCAAGCGCCAGCCGAGTTGCTGGGTCGGGTACAAGGCGCCTTGTTGGTCGCCCCAGCCGATGTGCAACGGAGCAATTGCCCGTCAGCATTGCAGAACTTCGCACCGATACCGCAGCAGCCGTTGCCGTTTCCCAGCCAGTTGGTCGGCTCGGACAACGACTCTGCCGCCAGCGCGGCGCGCGCGATCGAGCTGGCCCGCGACTGGGGCAGTTATGTGACGATCCTTAGCGGCGCCGGGCATATTAATGTGCAGTCCGGGCATCAGCGCTGGGAGCAGGGCTTCACCTACCTGTACCGCCTACAAAACCGTGTTGACCAGCACAGGCTTCGCAGCGCCTGACTGCCGGCGCCTAAGCTGTCACGACAGATCTTTAGCCGCTCAAGCCAGCGGCTTAAGGCTGCAAAAATGCTGGCACGAAAATCACTTTTAGTTATATCAATAGCATTAAAAGTTTCTTTTTAAGAATAAAAAACTTGTGCAGTATCGGCGCCACATTCTGGCCAACAGGTCAGGCTCTACCCCGCGCTGCCTGCCGGCGCCGTGACGAGGAACGTCTGCATCATGCTCAAGAAAATTTTGCTGGCCAGCGCCATCACCTCAAGTCTGCTGGTCAGTGCCGCTGCACTGGCCGAAGACGCGCCGATCCTAAACGCCTCCTACGACATCGCCCGTGAGCTGTTTGCCGAAATCAACCCCAAGTTCGTCGCTCACTGGCAAGCGCAAACCGGCAAAGAGCAGAAGATCGACCAGTCGTTCGCCGGTTCCTCGCGCCAGGCTCAGGACATTATCCAGGGTAAGAAGGTCGATACCGTAACCTTCAACCAAGTCACCGACGTCGACATCTTGGCCAAGCGCGGCCTGCTGCGTGAGGACTGGGCCGAACAGTTCCCCAACAACAGCTCGCCGTACTACAGCACCACAGCCTTTCTGGTGCGCAAGGGCAACCCGAAGAACATCAAGGACTGGAACGACCTGGCCCGTGAAGACGTCAAGCTGGTGTTCCCTAACCCGAAAACCTCCGGTAACGCGCGCTACAGCTACCTGGGCGCTTGGCTGTATGCCAACGAGCAGTTCAAAGGCGATGAAGGCCAGATCAAAACCTTTGTCGGCAACGTGCTGCGCAACGTCGAAAACTTCCCCACTGGTGGCCGCGCCGCCACCGTTGCCTTCGCCCAGAACGGCCAAGGTGACGTGCTGCTGACCTTCGAATCGGAAGTGGTCAACATCGCCAATGGTGAGGAATTCAAATCCGGCGAATACGAAATCGTCGTGCCACCGGTTAGCGTGCTCGCCGAGTTCCCAGTAGCGCTGGTCGACAAGGTGGTCGATCAAAAAGGCACCCGTGAAGTGTCCAAAGCCTACCTGGACTTCCAGTACACAAAGGACATCCAGCAGCTGCTGACAACCTACAACTACCGTGTGCATAACCCGGAAGTAGTAGCGGCTACCGCGGCGCAGTTCCCGCAGATTCGCCTGATCAACCCAACCGAAGTCCTCGGCACCTGGGATGAGATCACTGCCAAGCACTTCGATGCCGATGGTATCCTTGACCAACTTTTGGCCGAAGGTCGCTAAGACCTCATCGGTTTGAGCAACAAACAGCCGCCGTCTTTACGGCGGTTTGTGCTTTCAGGGATTTACGTGTGCCTAAGACACCTCGCTTCTTTCTGCAGAACCCGCTGCTACCAGGCTTTGGTCTAAGTTTCGGCTTCAGCACCTTTTACATCTCGCTGGTGATCCTGTTTCCGCTCTCGGCGTTGCTGCTGTATGTCAGCGACATGAGCTGGGCGCAGTACTGGCGGGCGATCAGCGATCCGCGCGTGGTACAAAGCTATAAGGTGACGATCAGTGGTGCGTTCTACGCCACCATCGCCACCGTGCTGATCGGCCTGTTGTTGGCGTGGATCATCACTCGATACGACTTCCCTGGCCGGCGTCTGGTGGATGCGCTGATCGACCTGCCCTTCGCGCTGCCGACCTCGGTGGCCGGGCTGACCCTGGCCACCCTGCTCGCCCCAAGCGGTTGGTTAGGCCAATGGCTGGAACCCATGGGCATCAAACTGGCCTACGCCTACCCCGGCATTTTGATTGCCATGGTGTTTACCAGCCTGCCGTTTGTGGTGCGCACGGTGCAGCCGGTGCTACAGGATCTAGGCCGCGACTATGAGGAAGCCGCCAGCACCTTGGGCGCTAATCGGGTGCAAACGTTTTTTTACGTGGTGCTGCCCACCCTGATCCCGGCGCTGCTGACCGGAGCCTCGCAATCGTTTATCCGCAGCCTGGGCGAGTTTGGCGCGGTGATCATGATTGCTGGCAACATCCCGTTCAAAACTGAAGTGACTTCGCTGATGATTTTCGTGCGATTGCAGGAGTTCAACTACCCCGCGGCTGCGGCAATTGCCTCGATCATTCTGCTGGCCTCACTGGTGCTGCTGTTTAGCCTGCAAGTGCTGCAAGGCCGCCTGTTCAAATGGCAACGGCAAGGCATATGAAAAAACCTCAATACTGGCACCAATGGCTGTTGATCGGCCTCGGGCTGAGCCTGATCACCCTGATTCTGCTGGTGCCGCTGGCGCTGATTTTCAGTAAAGCCTTCTCCGGTGGCCTGGCCCTGCTGTGGGGCAACCTGGGCGAGGACTACATGCTCCACGCCATCGGCCTAACCCTGCTGGTGGCGGCGCTGACGGTGCCGATCAACCTGTGTTTCGGCATTCTGCTGGCCTGGTGCGTAACCCATTACGATTTTCGCGGGCGCAAGCTACTGACCACTCTGCTCGACATCCCTTATGCAGTGTCGCCGGTCGTCGCCGGGCTCTGTTACTTGGTGGTGTATGGGCTGGAACACGCGCTGGGGCGCTGGTTCTACGACAACGGCATGCAGCTGATGTTTGCCTGGCCGGGCATCGTCATGGTCACGGTGTTTGTCACCGCACCCTATGTCGCGCGCATATTGATTCCAGTGATGCAGTCCCAAGGTCAAGATGAAGAGACCGCTGCGCTGTGCCTGGGTGCCAATGGCTGGCAGATCTTCCGCCATATCACCCTGCCGAAGATCAAATGGGCGCTGCTGTATGGCGTGGTCATCACCAATGCCCGCGCGGTGGGTGAGTTCGGTGCAGTGTCGGTGGTGTCCGGCACCATCATCAACCAGACCCTGACCCTGCCCTTGCTGGTCGATCAGCTCAACAACGATTACAAACCCGCCGCCGCCTTTACCGCTGCCGCGCTGCTGGCTTGCATGGCACTGCTGACCTTGCTGCTGAAAACCTTTATGGAATGGCGGCAACGCACGCTGATGCAGCGCGCCGAGGCGGTTTAAGCGTTTTTACTCGGCGCAGTGGCAACACCTGTAACGTCAGACGCTGCCACTGCGCGAGCACGCTTAGAGTTGTACGTAATGCCGGGCTGCTAATGCGCGGGCCGGCATACAGACGTTGCGCGCTTTATTCTTCGCTGATGATGAGTTCCACGCGGCGATTCATCTGCCGGCCCGAGGCCGATTCATTACCGGCAACCGGCATGCTCTCGCCTTTGCCCGACGCACTCAAACGGCTTGGCGCAATGCCTTGAATGGTCAGGTAACGCATCACCGACGTGGCACGACGCTGGGACAAGCTCAGGTTATTTTCCTCGCTGCCAACGCTGTCGGTATGCCCTTCAATCATCACGCGACGCTCAGGGTTCTGGTTAAGAAAAATCGCCAGCTTGCCCAGGTTATTCGCTGTGCCCGCACGTAATTCGGAGCGCCCCGTGGCAAATAACACGTCACCCAAGGTCATGACCAAGCCACGCTCGGTTTGCTTGGCATTGAGCTCATCAAGCTGGCGCTGCAACTGGTCGGCCTCCTGAGTGCGTGAATCCAAGCGCGCGCCTGCGCGCTGTTCGCTGAGTACCTTGCGCTGGTCTTCATAAAAGCGCGTTTGCGCCAAGGCATTGGCAATTTCTACCCGGCGGTCTGCCATCACGACCAAATGCTGGCCTAATGCCTGCTCTTCAGGCTGGTCCTTACGCGGTTGCTCGGCCACGATCACCGCTTGCTCGGCCGCATTGAGCGCAACCGGTGCACGCGTATTCAGTTGTGGATCGGCTTGCAGTTGCGTGAGCTTGTTGCGAACTTCGGCAGCGCCTTGCGGCATGCTGGGTGGCGAGGCACAACCGGCCACACTTAGGCTGATCGCAGCGGCCAGCAGGTACTTAACGTGATAGGCAGTGTTCATTGTGGTGCTCCCGTGTTGCGCTGCATTTCCTGCTTCAGGCTGTTGGTGCTTTTGCGCATTTCGTCATTGACCACCTTGGCCTTGGTCGCCTGTGACATGGCTAGGGCCAGCTCGGCCTCAACCCGCGATTGTTCGGCCAGACGCTCAGCCAGCAGCATCTCTTCGCGCTGCACGGCCAAATTGGCCGACGCCAATTTCTCCCGTGCAACGCCCAACTGCGGCGAGGCGTAGTCGGCCACACGCGCTTGTTCGGCATTGCTGATTGCGGTTTTTGCCGCTTGCAACGCCAGGTTCGGCGCAACCGGCGGCGTAGCGCAGGCGCTCAGCAACAGCAGCCCGCTAAAAACGCCGGCCAGGCGCAACGCGGCCCTGCCAGAAAGCATCGATGAAGTCCTGTTCATAGGTATGTCCTCAAAACAATGAAGGATGAGCGCGCCGCGCAGGTATCCGCGTGCCAGCTCAGGTTGGCTAGACCACAGCGTTCTTTAAGCGCTGCAGAGAGCGTTCTTAGCGGCCCGCGCACTGGCTGACGACGCAGCCGGGCGGCGCACTTTGTGCCAGGTTCATGGCGATCAGCAGGCTGCCCACGGCGATCCCGGCATAGGCAATCGCAAACACTAATAAAAGCGGGCGGTAATCGATGTTCATCACGTATCTCCAATCAGTGGACAAGGCGATAAGGGCTCAAGCCGCGCCGTTACCGCGCGGGCCTTTACGGGCAAAAAAACCTCTGACCTGAGCATCTGCATCACCGCGGGAGAAGCCATAACGCGCCTGCAGCAAGCCTGCTAGGCGCTGCATGTGGCCGGCATGGTGCAGCGCGGGGTTATGGTTCAAACGCGCCCAAGTCATCTGCAGAGCGCCCACGGACTGACGCCATTGCCCATGCAGGAACTGCAACCGCTGCAAGCTCATGGGCGCCTCACCGCAGCACGCGCAAAAACGTGGGCATCACACCTTGCAGAGCAGGTTGAGCAATCAGCTCGAATGGCCTTACACATGCTGTGTCTCCCAGTGCAACACTGCTCTCAACGCATGGACGCAGCTCACTGGGGACAGAATCACCGCGGCGCATAGGCCTGTCGGTACGCTGGCACGCATAGGCGCACAAATAGCTCAGATATGGCTATTGGCCTGCGTACGGCGGCGCACAGACGGGCTTGGCAGTGCTGCCTAAGCTGGTGCTTCGGCCGTCAGTGACGGTTCATGAGCAGGAGCAACACGATGGACCTCTACCGCCACCACGTATCGGGCTTCTTTAGCCAACGCAGCACCGCCGAACAGGCGCTGGCCCAGTTGATTCAGCGGGGCATGCACAGCGAGCAATTGCAGATAGTCGCCAGCAACGCAGATGCCCCACCCGCCCCCGCGCCCCAGGCCAGAAGCAACAAGGTGTTGAAGGACATGCTGATCGACATCGCCATTGGCACAGGGATCGGTATTGGCATCGGCGCGTTGATTGCGGTGGCAATGATTGTCAGCGAGGTGAGCCTGTTTTATGCAAGCCCGCTGCTCGCACCGCTAACGCTAATGGGCATGAGCGGGTTTATCGGGGGTTTTCTTGGCAGCGTGATCGGGGCGTCATCGGCCGCCGGCGCGCATCACGGTCGTTTTGCCGCGTTGGTGAGCAAAAGCATTACTCACGGCGATGTGGTGCTGGTGGCGCAAACCGACAACGAGCAGCAAACCAGCATGGCCCGTGAAGTGATCAAAGCCACTGCCGGTTTGGTCAAGGACATCAATATGGCCACTACCCGCTCGCCATAGACGCTGCCCCCACCGGCCTTCTCGCTCAGGGTCCGCAGTGCAAGGCAGCAGTGCGAGCAGATGATCCGCGCGGCTGCCAGTAAGCCGGGCAAAAGCGTCTTCACCAGGCATCACGAGCCGGTCTAACGCTGGCAATTGTCCGCGCCTCACTGCAAGCGGAAGTGCGCCAGCTCGCTAGGGCTCAGCACGCGCATGCGTTGCGGCTCGGTGCGGTTGATCGCCTCAAGCAGCGCAAGCGGCACCTGCATATCCTTGAAGTAAGCCACCTGACTGGCACGATTAACACCGTGCCTGGAGGCCGAATGCACCGAGTCACTGCCCGCGTAATAGGGCCGGTGAATACCCACATAGCCACGCACGGTTTTACGCTGCCCCGCCGCCAGCAGGTACACGCAACTGCCTTGGCATACCCCGGTGGATGGCACCAGGCTGTCAAAGCGGGTTTCGCGCAGCAGGCGGCCGATACGCATGGCCTCTTCCACACTGCCACCAATGCTGTCGAGCATGACAATTTTCCTGGCAAATGTGCCCGGATTGGCCTTGATGCCTTTGAGCAAGGCCTCATAATCGCCCGGCGCAATATCCTCGGAAACCTTAGCCACCAGGATCCGCCCCAGCGTCTTATGCTGGCCGGCCTGCACTTCGACCTTGGCCTGCGCGGCGCTCGCACACAGCGTCACCACGCCAATAATTACAGCCTGAAACACACTACGGCCCATAAATCCGACAATTCCTTAAGCAACGTCACCCGTGGGTGGGCAAGATACCTTGCAGCAGCGATCGCGCATACGCCGAATCAACCTCAATCAACGCACCCACTTCACCGCAGAGAGAGCCCCGTGGCCACGATGTTCGAAATCCAACAACAGAACCCAGAGCGCTACCGCCAACAGACCCGCCGCAGCACGGTAATCATCGCCCTGACGTTCGTTGTGCTGGCCATGCTGCTGTCCACCGCCACCGTCATGCTGTTTGGCCAACCGGGCGGGGATAATTTCCGCTGGAACCTGGCCGGCGTGATTATCGCCCTGCTGCTGACTGTGGCCCTGGTGCGCTGCTTTATGTGGTCACAACCCTGGATGGCCGCAGCGGCCTATGGCTGGCAACTCAAGCGCAGCCTGATGCGCATCACCAATGTGATGCACCACGTCAAACCCGGAGTGGCTGCACATGACCCGGACGCCATGAAGTTGCTGCGCTTCTATCATCTCGGCCTGACCCAAATGCACCAGCTGGACGGTAACTCCAGCGCACTCAGCGAAGCCGTGGCGGAGATCAACCGGCACAAAGAGCGCATGGAAAGCCTGGGGATGGACATCGATCAGCCGCAACTCAACCCCAACTGGATCGAAGCCGTGAAAAAAATCAGTGTGCTGCCCGGCTAAACATCGCAAACCCACAACCTTGCTGCACGCAAAACAGCAGCGGCTAGCCCCCTGCATCGGCGCTGCAATCGATCATGGTCTCTGCGCTGGGTAATGCCTGGTCGGTGGGTTTCTAACTGAAAGACCGCTATTGTTTTACTCGTTATCTTTACAGGAGCCTCACCATGACTCTCATGCAACGTAGAACTGCGCTCATCTTGGCTGGCTTACTGGCCATGGGCAGCGCCTTCGCTCAAGCGGATACACCCGTGCGGGTGGGCTCCAAGATCGATACCGAGGGCAAGTTGCTGGGCAATATGATTGTGCTGGCACTGGAAGCCAATGGCATCAAGACCGAGAACAAATCTGGCCTGGGCAACACCAAGGTGATGCGCGGCGCGCTGACCGCCGGCGAGATTGATCTGTACCCTGAATACACCGGTAACGGCGCCTTCATTTTTGCCGAAGAGTCCAACCCGGTTTGGAAAGACGCTAAAGCTGGTTACGAACGCGTCAAGGCGCTGGACTACGAGCAGAATAATATTGTCTGGCTGACGCCTGCGCCGGCCAACAACACCTGGGCGATTGCCATTCGCCAAGATGTGGCCACCCCCAACCAACTGAAAACCCTCGACGACCTGGGCCAATGGCTGGGCAAAGGTGGGCAGTTCAAGCTGGCCGCCTCGGCTGAGTTTGTCGAGCGCTCGGACGCGCTGCCAGCCTTCCAAACGGCCTACAACTTCACCCTCAAACCCGAGCAGCTGCTGACGTTGGCCGGTGGCGACACGGCGGTAACGATTCGTGCGGCTGGTGAAAAAACTTCCGGCGTCAACGCGGCCATGGCCTATGGCACAGACGGCGCCGTGGCTGCCTTAGGCCTGGTAATTCTCGAAGACCCCAAAGGTGTTCAGCCTATTTATGCCCCCGCACCTATTGTTCGCGAAGACGCCCTCACGCAACACCCTCAAATCGCCGACGCCCTGGCGCCGGTATTCGAACTGCTGGACGGCCCCACGCTGCAGAGCCTGAACGCCAAGATTCAGCTCGAAGGCCAGGACGCGAAGAAAGTCGCCTCAGACTTCCTCAAATCCAAAGGGCTGCTGTAATAAGCCCGCTGCTGGCAGCGCACTGGCGCGGCAATAACCGTGGTTAGAATCTCGAACCCAGCGGCCCACCCTCGCTGGCGAACGGCCCAAGCCGTCCTCACGTTGTTGGCTGTGGTTGCTTTATGGAGCCTGCCGCTGGTGCGGGTGGCGCCCAATCGTCTGGTGTCAGGTGAGGCGGTCTCATTTTTCGACTTGCTGCAAGGCTCGGCATGGGGTTTGGCCGTCTTGCTGATCGGGTTGCTATTACTCTCGCTAGCACCGCCTAGGCGCATCTGTTTGTGGCTGACCGTAGTGGCGGCAACCGTCTTGGCGGTGGGGCTCGGCATTCAGGCCGCCAACCACGCCACCCAGGTGGTACAGGCAAGCACGCCGTTTGCCCGCACGGCATTGGGCAGTGGTCTGTGGCTGGTGTGGCTGCTGTTGGGCTTGGTGTTGGCCGATGCACTGCAAGCGCTGCGAGCCGGCACACTGGCACGCCTGGGTGTGGCTACGGCGGTTTTGCTACCGCTGGGACTCATGCTGGTCAGCGGCGGTGCCGATGAGTTATCGATCATGAAGGAATACGCCAATCGCAGCGATGAGTACTGGGGCGTGATTGCGCGCCATTGTCAGATCGTCGCGCTGGCGCTGCTCTTCACCCTGGCCATTGGCCTGCCGCTCGGTTGGGCCACCCACCGCTACGTACGTGTGGGACGGGCGATGTTCCCGTTGCTCAATATCGTCCAAACCATCCCCTCGATTGCGCTGTTTGGCCTGCTGATGGCGCCGTTGGCCTGGTTGGCCGCGAGCTGGCCGGCACTAGGCCGCGCCGGCATCAGTGGCGTAGGCCTGGCGCCAGGGGTGTTGGCGCTGACGCTGTACAGCTTGTTGCCGGTGGTGCGTGGCACGCTGGCCGGGCTGGCGCAGGTGCCGTCTGCAGTGACACAGGCCGCCCAAGGCCTGGGCTTTTCACCGGCGCAATTGTTTTGGCAGGCGCAAGTGCCGCTGGCACTGCCCGTGGTGTTGAGTGGTGTGCGCATCGCCAGCATTCAGGCGGTGGGCCTGGCCGCAGTCACGGCGCTGATTGGCGCGGGTGGCCTGGGTAGCCTGATGTTTGAAGGTTTGTTCAGCAGCGCCCAGGATCTGGTGTTGCTCGGTGTGGTGCCCATCGTCGCGCTGGGCGTTTTGGTGGACGGCGTGTTCAAACTGCTGATCGCCCGCACCCGCCCAGCCACCCCCAACATGGAGTCGGCGCATTGATTGAATTTGCAAACGTTTCGAAAACCTATGGCCATACGGCTGATGCGCCTAAAGCCCTCGATGATGTGAGTCTGCGCATTGGCAGCGGTGAGCTGGTGGTGTTGATTGGCGGCTCGGGCTCGGGCAAATCTACCTTGCTGAAAATGATCAATCGCATGGAGCAGCCCGACACCGGCACTGTAGCGTTGGACGGCCAGGACATGGTGCATATGCCGCTGCGTGAGCTGCGCCTGCGCATGGGCTATGTGATTCAGTCGGTGGGGCTGTTTCCGCACTGGACGGTGGCGCGCAATATTGGCGTGGTGCCAACCATGCTCGGCTGGAAACCCGAGCGCATTGCCGCCCGTGTGACCGAGCTGCTGAGCCTGTTTGACCTTGACCCTACCACCTACGGCCCGCGCTACCCGCACCAGTTGTCGGGTGGTCAGCAGCAGCGTGTGGGCGTGGCGCGCGCGTTGGCGGGCGACCCGGAGGTGCTGCTGATGGATGAGCCCTTCGGCGCGCTGGACCCGCTTATTCGCACGGCCTTACAGGACGAGGTGAAGCGCATTCATCAAGCCTCGGGCAAGACCATCGTCATGGTCACGCATGACATCGACGAGGCACTGCGCCTGGGCACCCAGATCGTGTTGTTGGAGCAGGGTCGGATTGTACAAGTCGGCTCACCGTTGGCTCTGCTGAGCCAGCCCGCCAATAAGCAGGTGGCTGACTTTATCGGCCGCAGCGACGTCGGCATCAAGCTGTTGTCACTGCAGAGCGCAGGCAGCCTGGCACGCGTTGAGGCGCCACAAAGCACGCCCTTTCTGCCTGCCAGCGCCAGCCTGCGCGAAGCCGTTTCGACCCTGGCATTGCACGGCTGCCAGAGCCTCAACCTGCTGGACGATACGGGCGCGCACGCGGGGGTTCTGCACGCGACCGACTTATTCAATCGCCGGCACACTGGCTCTCTGCCGTTAAGCGATGACCAGGGGCAGCATGCTTAAGCCGCGCTACGCCTGGCTGGGCGACAAGCTGCTCTGGGCCGTCTTGCTGCTGGCGGCCTTGGTGTTCGGCCTGCCCCACAGCGAAGCGCTATTCGCCAGCCTGTTCCCGCAGTTGGAACGCCCGGTATACCGCCAGGAGCCGTTCACCCAATTACTCTGGCAACACGTGTTGCTGGTGGGCGCATCGGGCGCGGCCGCCGTACTAGTGGGCACTCTGGCGGGGATCTGGGTAACCCGCCCCGCAGGACGGGCCTTTCGCCCGGTGCTGGAAACGCTGGTGTCCATGGGGCAAACGCTGCCACCAGTGGCCGTGTTGGCACTGGCGGTGCCGGCGGTGGGCTTTGGTGAACTGCCCGCTTTGATCGCGCTGGCGTTATACGGGCTGCTGCCGGTGGTACAGGGCACGATCACAGGTCTGCAAGCCGTGGCTGCGCCCGTGCTGCAAGCGGCCAATGGCATGGGCCTGTCGCCGTGGCAGCGCCTGCGTCAGGTCGAGGGGCCGTTGGCCATGCCGGTGTGGCTGTCAGGTGTGCGCACCTCAGTCATCATCAATATTGGCACCGCAGCCATTGCCTCCACCGTAGGCGCCAAAACGTTGGGCTCACCCATCATCGTCGGTTTGAGCGGCTTCAACACCGCCTACGTACTGCAAGGCGCGGTGGTCGTAGGCATGCTGGCCGTGGTGGTGGACATGGGCTTTGAGCGCCTGGCCCGCCGAGTAGACTGGGCGCACTGAGCGGGCTCTGCGCCTGCTCGATGCAAGCAAACCCCAGTGCTGGCGCGACTGAAAGGGCTTGAATCACGACGTCATCATGCTCAATGAGCCGATAACAACTCATCGAGAATCCCCAAGTTGAAGTGCCGTTGCTGGGTTACCGCGAAGAACTGCTCAGCAATCTCTGGGATTTGTGCATAAAGCTGTAACACGCCCGCCTGTAATTCATCCTGCACAACCACCGCCGGCAGTAGCGCAACGTCGCCGGAGTCGCGCGCCAGCAGGCGTAGCATGGCCATGTCATCGACCTCAGCGCAGATCATCGGGTTTAAGCCCTGGCTATCGCAGAACAGCTCGAACTGACTGCGAATATCGCTGCTACGGCCTGGCACGATTAAGCGCACCTGATTGAGGTCGCGGAGCAGGTCGAAAGGTGGCTGATCAATACGCGGTGGCCCGACCAAACACACCGACTGGCGATCCAACAGCCGACAGCGCCAAGACCGCTGGGCATCCGAACTGACCGGCGTATTACTGAGCACGATGTCCAACTTGTGCAGTGCGAGGCGCTCCAGCAATTCGCCCAAGCTGCCCGACTCCAGGGTTATGCGCACATCACGGCGGCCCAAAAAAGGCCGCAGCAGGTTCTCCTGGAAGTTACGCGAGAGCGTGGCCACCGCGCCAATGCGAAGTGGCTGATTGGCTTGTTGGGCACCCTGTAGGGTCATTTGTAATTCATTGCCCAGGGCGAAAATACTTTCTGCGTAATCCAGCGCCAGGCGACCGGCCTCGGTGAGCAGCAGGTTGCGGCCTGAACGGATGAACAGCGCATAGCCGAGTTGATCTTCCAAGGCGCGGATCTGGCTCGACAGCGCCGACTGAGCGACATGCAGCGACTGTGCGGCGCGGGTCAGGTTGCCTTCCTTGGCCACGGCCCAGAAATAGTGCAGGTGATGAAAGTTCAGCCGACGCATGATTCGTTCTTTATTTAAGATAATTAAGTTCTATTCAATCTATTTTAATTAAAAAAGCAACTGCTAGAGACTGAACCTACCGACCATCTGCGGAGGTTCTCTAATGCCTTTTCTGCTTTCTCAATTGAGTACCTTGCTGCCCTGGCTTTACCTGCTGGCTTTACTACCTGTGGCCATGAGTGCATCCAACTCGCCAGTTGCACGCTTCTGGTGGCCCGCGCGAATCGCGGGCTACCTGGGCTTTGCCTTAGTGCTGTTAGCGCTACTGCAGGCCACGCTGGACGGACGTGAAAACGATCGGCTGGGTCTGGCCATGGCCTCCCTGATCAGCCTACTCGCGCTGGTTATCATCGACTTCTCGCAACGCTACCTCGAGGGTGAGCCGGGTCAACGTCGCTACGTTCTAGCGCTACTTGGCACGCTGGCTGCGGTGGCTCTCGTGGTTACCAGCCGCGACCTGTTCGTAGTGGTCGGCGCTTGGATTACCTCCAGCTTGTGCCTGCATCAGTTACTGACCTTCTATCGCGACCGCCCCATGGCCCAGGTGGTGGCGCACAAGAAGTTCATTGCCAGCCGCCTGGCTGATATTTGCTTAATGATGGCGACCCTCTTGCTGGTGCGCGCAGGCGGCGACAGCGCGATTACGGTGATCCTCGATGAGGTCGCCATGCGCCTGCAAGCAAACGCCACCTTGGGCTGGGACCTGCAACTGGCGGCCGTGCTGCTGGTGTTGGCGGTGATTCTAAAATCCGCTCAGTTACCGCTACACGGCTGGCTGATTCAGGTCATGGAAGCGCCCACGCCGGTCTCAGCGCTGCTGCATGCCGGCCTAGTCAACCTGGGCGGCTTTGTGTTGCTGCGTTTCGCCCCCTTGCTGTCAGCCGCCCCCACGGCGCAGACCTTGTTAGTGGTGGTCGGCGGCGGGACGGCGGTACTCGCAGGCTTAGTGATGATGACCCGCATCAGCATCAAGGTCCGTTTGGCGTGGTCCACCTGTGCACAGATGGGTTTGATGCTACTCGAGTGCGGTTTGGGCCTCTATGAATTGGCGCTGGTGCACCTACTGGCCCACTCGCTGTACAAGGCCTATGCCTTCCTCGGTGCAGGTGAAACGGTCACCCAGGTGCGACGCCAAGCATTGTGTGACCCGCGTCCAGCGCTTGGGCTGCAACAAGTGTTGCTGGCGCTTGGTCTGGCCACGCTTTGGGTCGCGCTGCTGCATGGTCTCTGGAACATGCTACTGCCGGCCCACTCGTTGCCTCTCATGGCGCTGGTCATCCTGGCCATTGGCCTGGCCCCCTGGTGCCTGCGCCTGAGCGGTGCGTGGCACAGCCTGGGCATGCTCACACTGGTACTCGGCCTCTACCTCTTATGGCACCTCGCCGCCGCCCACGTGTTGGGCAGCAGCCCTGCGCCAAGCGTTCTGCAGCATTACCTGGGGCTGTTGGCGCTGCTGCTGTTCGTCACGCTCTATGTGTTTCAGGGGCTGATCATCACTCGCCCCAATGGCGCATTAGCGCGGCGGCTGTATCCCCTGGCCTTTGCCGGTTTTTATCTGGATGAACACTTTACCCGTCTGACTTTCCGCCTGTGGCCGGTACGCCATGCACCGAGTTCCGTTGACGCAACTGGAGACAGCCAATGAGCGCATTCGAACACGGACTTAGCCTTGATCAGGACGTCCTAAATACCCTCGCCCGCGAGGCTTGCGAACGCATTGCACCGACCTGGCCGCTAGACCGCATGATCGCCGTCAACCCTTTGTGGGAGCGGCGTGACCAGCCCTGGGCCACAGTCGCTGAGCAACTTCACAGGCGCGCTGGCAGCGGCCTAACGCTGACCGCAACTGACTACCGAGCAGCCTGGGAGGAGGCACGCATAGCCGAGCGTCATCTCCAGCAGGCGCTGACCGAAACATCGCTCGCCTGGACACCCGAGCAGTTGCTGCAATTACTGCATGAGTCGCCGAGCAATAGCCAACGCCTGCCGTTGCTCGAAGACATGGCTGAGGCCCAAATCACCCTACCCGGTTGGCCCGCGTTAATTACCCAGCAAATAGGCCAGTGCTGCGCGGCCTGGTTCGATGAAAACCAGGCTGACTGGCGACCTGATGCGCAGCATGGGCTTTATCAGAGTTGGCGTTCGGCCATGGTGCAGGATCGCGGCTTGAGTGTGCTAAGCGCCTGCAGCGCGCTGAGTGAGCGGATTGCTCAGCTGCCGCTTGAACCGCACGCAGCCTTACAGACTGCTGTGCAGCACTTGGGGCTTGCCGAGGATGAGCTAGCCGAATGGTTCGACTGCCTGTTGCTGCGCAGCCTTGGCTGGGCATCCTGGTGTGCCTACCTGCGTTGGCAGGCGCGCCTGCAAGCGGGCGACGCCCCCATACTCATGGAATTACTGGCGATCCGGGCCGCCTGGGAGTGGCTAGTGGACGACCGCCGGCGTGATGCGGACAGCCGCTGGAGCGCCTGGCGCCTGGCATGGCAGGCTGCGCGCAGTGCGTCACCTTCGCCGGGCTGGCAGGCGCTGCAGGTATGGCAGCGGGCCGAAGAACTGGCCTGGCAGGAGCAGTTGCAAGGGCTGCTGTGCCAGCCCCCTGCCGCTCAGGCTTATAGCTCCCCGGTGGCACGCGTGTATTTCTGCATCGATGTGCGCTCGGAGGTGATGCGACGTGCCATTGAGCAGGTCAGCCCGCAGGTGCAGACCAGCGGATTCGCCGGTTTTTTTGGCCTACCGATCGCCTACACCCCACTGGGCACTCAGACCACGCGACCGCAACTGCCTGGACTGCTGGCGGCCCAATTAACCGCTACGGACAGCACCGGCGATGCCACCCGCGACCTGCGCCTGGCCAACCAGCGACAAACCCGTTTGCAGCGCGCCGGGCGCTGGCAGTTGTTTGAGCGGCTGCCTGCTTCGACCTTCACATTGGTTGAGGCGCTGGGCGTGGGCTATGCCGGTGCACTGCTTGGACGCGTCGGCGGTCTCTTCTCTCGCCCGGCCGCGCCTGATCGCATGGCTTTACGGCCGCATGAATGGCAGCAGTTGAGACCTACTCTCCCGGTGCTTGAGCTTGAACAGCGTGTGAGTGTGGCAGCGCGTATCTTGCGCGCAATGGGCCTGACCCAGGATTTCCCGCCGCTGGTGCTACTGCTGGGGCATGGTAGCCAAAGCGCCAACAATCCGCAGGCAGCCGGATTGGATTGCGGTGCCTGTTGCGGCCAGAGTGGCGAGATCAATGCACGCTTACTGGCCGAATTGCTCAATGACGCCGACGTGCGCTGCCTGCTTCGCGAGCAGGGTATCCACCTGCCAACAGACTGCTGTGTGCTGGCAGGGCTGCACAACACCAGCACC
Organism: Pseudomonas guineae; assembly: GCF_900113745.1. Taxonomy (GTDB): domain Bacteria; phylum Pseudomonadota; class Gammaproteobacteria; order Pseudomonadales; family Pseudomonadaceae; genus Aquipseudomonas; species Aquipseudomonas guineae. The sequence goes on from NZ_FOQL01000003.1 coordinate 132,690, forward strand.
GACGAGATTCAGGTATTTGACAACACAGCGCTGCCGGCTGCACTGCAGCCAGCGTGGCTGACTCTGCGTCAGGCACTCGATGATGCCGGTGTCATCGCGCGGCGCGAACGCGCCAGTCTTTTAGGGCTCGCGCACCTGAGCGAAAAGCCCGCAAAGCTGTTGAGCAGCCTACGCCAGCGTGCCACTGACTGGGCGCAGACCCGGCCAGAGTGGGGCTTGGCCGGTAATGCGGGGTTTATCGCCGCGCCGCGCTCACGGACCCTCGGTCAAAACCTGCAGGGGCGCGTATTCCTGCATGACTACGACTGGCGTCAGGATGCCGATGGCAAGGTGCTGGAGTTGATCATGACCGCGCCTATGGTGGTGGCGCACTGGATCAACCTGCAGTACCTGACCTCCACCACCGACAACCTGCGCTTTGGCAGCGGCAACAAGGTGCTGCACAACGTTGTCGGCGGTTGCATTGGGGTATTCGAAGGCAACGGCGGCGACCTGCGTATCGGCCTGGCGCACCAGTCGCTGCATAACGGCAAGCGCTGGGTGCATCGACCACTGCGGTTGACCGTGATTATTGACGCGCCGCAAAGCTTGATTGATAACGTCATCGCCGAGCATTCTGCGGTCCGTGACCTCGTTATAAACGGCTGGCTTCATCTGCTGCGCATTGATGGCGACTGCGTAAACAGGCTTGAGCGGCGCACGCCTGAGGGCTGGCAATCTCTGGGCGAGCGTTAATCAGCGCCGCTCAGAGACTGCAGTACAGCGCTCAACTTACCGGGGTTCGTATGCACAATACCCATCAACATGCCTTGAAAAGGCTGCACCCTAGGTGGTTGATCAATCCCGCTACAACGCGGACAATCCTGTACAAGAATACAGTGATGCCGCCATGCCCACCCCGCTCCCTCCTGAACTTTATTACCTCAGCAACTTCCGTACTGCGCTCGCCTGGGTGGGCGAGCGCTATGCCGATTTGCTGACGGCCGAGGAGCAAGCGTTTATTGCGGCTTTCCACCATCTGCAGTGGCAGGCCCAAGCGCTGCTAGTGCGGATGATCATGCGCCGCGGCTGTCACTTTCGTCTGAGCAAGCTCGACTACCCGGAACTGGGCGATTGCCTAAGCACCGCCAAACCGTTGCTCGAACTCGGCTGGCTGACTGACCAAGCGCCGCTGGCGCCGGCCGAAATTGTCGAGCTGCTACGCAAGGATGAACTGCTGCTGCACCTGCCCATGCCTGGGCAACGCGCCGCGCAGAAGAAGAGCGAGCTGGTCGAGCAGTTGCTAGCGCAAGACTTACCCACGCAGACCTTCACTGACTGGTGCCCTGCTCTGGATGATCAGCTATTAAGCGTGCTGGTGGGCGCGTTGTGCGACCGCCTGCGCCTGATGTTTTTTGGCAACCTAGCTCAAGACTGGTCCGAGTTTGTTTTGGCAGATCTGGGCATCTACCGCTACGAGGCGGTGAACATTAGCCCGCAGTCACGCGGCTTTCAGTCTCGGCAAGATATTGATGACTACCTGCATTTACGTGAACTGCGAGTGCGCTTCGAGGAAGGCGAAGCCTTCGAGACGATTCTAGCGCCGCTGCTGGCGTTCTCATCGAGCAACCCTTATCTGTGCAGCCGACAATCGCGGCTGTTATTTCAAATCGCTCAGCACGTGGAAAAACAAAGCGAGCTGGAACTTGCCCTAACGCTTTATCCGCGCAGCGAGCACGGTCAGGCGCGCTGGCGGCAGATTCGGGTGCTGGAATCCTTAGGTCGGCATGCTGAGGCGCATCAACGGGCAAGCGCCTTCAGCCAACTGCCCAGCAGTGATGAAGAAAGTCAGCGTCTTGAGCGCGCCCTTAACCGCCTGGGTCGCACGTTAGGTTTGCCGGTGGTGAAGCGACCCAAGGCAGTCGCAGAGTCACGCATCGAATTGGTCTTACCCTTACCGGAACGAGGCAGTGTGGAAATCGCTGTGCGTGATCACCTGCATCAGGACGATGCGCCGGTGCATTACGTGGAAAACACTCTGCTTTGTAGCTTGTTCGGCCTGCTCTGTTGGGATGCGATTTTCGCGCCGCTGCCGGGAGCGTTCTTTCATCCGTTCCACAACGGCCCCGTAGATTTGTACAGCGCGGAGTTCTATCCGCGTCGCCAAGTGCTGTTCGAGGCGTGTCTGGCGCGCCTTGAGCAGCCCGACTATGCGCAACTGCTGCTTGAGCGTTACCGCGATAAATTCGGCATCCAATCGCCCTTTGTATTCTGGACGCTGCTCGATGAGCCCTTGCTGAAGATGGCCCTGCAGTGCATCCCGGCGCAGCATCTACAGGCCTGTTTCAGGCGCATGCTGTTGGACCTCAAAGCCAATCGTACCGGCATGCCCGACCTGATCCAGTTTTACCCGCAACAGCAGCGCTACCGCATGATCGAAGTAAAAGGCCCCGGCGATCGCCTGCAAGACAACCAGAAACGCTGGTTGGCCTTCGCCGCGCAGCAAGGCATTGCCGTGGACGTGTGTTACGTCAGCTGGCAGGCGGCATGAGTTATCGGGTGGCGGTGCGCGCGCTGTGTGAGTTCACCGCCAAACAGGGCGATCTTGATCTGCGCTTCACGCCATCGCCCACGGCGCAAGAAGGCATGGCCGGGCACCAGACTGTGGTCGGCCGGCGCGGTGAACACTACCTGGCCGAACTACCACTGAGCGGCAGCTATAAAACGCTATTGGTCAGTGGCCGCGCTGACGGTTATGACCCCGAGGCCAATCGCCTAGAAGAGATCAAAACCCATCGCGGCGACATCAGCCGCATCCCGGCCAATCATCGGCTGCTGCACTGGGCGCAGCTCAAGGTGTATGGCTGGCTACTCTGCCAGCAGTTCAACTTGCAAAAAGTCGAGCTGGCGGTGGTGTATTTCGACGTAATGAGCCACGCCGAGCATGCCTTTGTCGAAGAGCACAGCGCCGATCAACTGCAAGTCTTCTTCGCGCAGCAGTGCCAGCATTTTTTGAGCTGGGCACTGCAGGAGCACGCCCATCGCGAACGGCGTGACCGCTACCTAGAGACCCTGAGTTTCCCCTACCCGACCTTCCGGCACGGGCAACGGCAACTGGCCGAGGCGGTCTATCGCGGCGCCCGTGACGGTCACACCTTGCTGGCGCAAGCCACCACGGGCATCGGTAAGACACTGGGCACGCTGTTCCCGCAACTCAAGGCAATGCCCGGTCAGCAACTGGATCGGCTGTTCTTCCTCACCGCGAAAACCCCCGGTCGGCGCTTAGCCCTAGACGCTCTGCACAGCCTGCGCGAGCAGGCGCAAGACGCACCGCTACGGGTGCTAGAACATGTGGCACGTGATAAGGCGTGTGAGCACCCGGACAAAAGCTGCCATGGCGAATCTTGCCCGCTGGCCAAAGGCTTTTATGACCGTCTGCCCGCCGCGCGTTTAGCGGCTCTTGAACAAAGCTGGCTAACCCATGAGCAGGTTCGGCGCATCGCCCTGCAGCATCAAGTGTGCCCCTACTACCTGAGCCAAGAGCTTTGCCGCTGGGCCGATGTGGTGGTCTGTGACTACAACTACTACTTCGATATGAACGCCCTGCTCTATGGCCTGACGCTACTCAATGAATGGCGCATCGCGGTGCTGGTGGACGAGGCGCACAACTTGGTCGACCGTGCTCGCGGGATGTACACCGCCGAGCTTGATCAAGGGCTGTTCCACCAGCTCTGCCAACGCGCGCCGGCGGGTTTACGCAGCGCCTTGCAGCGCGTCAGCCGACACTGGGAGCAACTCAATCGAGTTCAAGAAGGGGATTACCAGATTTATCCGCTGGTGCCCGAGCTGTTCGTCGCGACCCTGCAAAAAGCCGTCAGCGCGATCACCGACCACCTGAGCGAACAGCCCAACGGCAACGACCGCGTCCTGCTGCAGTTTTATCTGGATGCCATGTTGTTCTGCCGCTTGAGCGAAGCCTACGACCCACACTCGTTGTTTGATATCACCCGGCAAACAGAGCAGGCGCTGAGCATCGACACCACCCTCTGCTTGCGCAACGTGGTGCCCGCGCCGTTTCTCGCCAGTCGCTTCAGCGATGCGCATACCACCACGCTGTTCTCGGCCACGCTGCGCCCGGATAACTATTACCGCGACTTGCTCGGCCTGCCGCACGAAGCACAGTGGATCGACGTGGCCTCACCCTTTGCCGCCGAGCAACTCAGCGTGCGCGTGGTGCGCAACCTGTCGACCCGCTACCAGCATCGTGAGTCGAGTCTGGCGCCTATTTGCCGGCTGATGGCCGAACAATACCAGCATGAGCCAGGCAATTACCTGGCGTTTTTCAGCAGCTATGCCTATCTGGAACAGGTGCGCGAGCTATTCCGAACACTGCACCCGAACACTCCCACCAGCGTGCAAACACGCAGTATGAACGAAGGCGAGCGCCAGAGTTTTCTCGACAGCTTCACCCTGCACTCCGAAGGGATTGGCTTTGCCGTGCTCGGCGGCGCCTTCGGTGAAGGCATCGACCTGCCCGGCAAACGCTTGATCGGCGCCTTTATCGCCACCCTTGGGCTGCCGCAAATTAACGAGGTCAATGAAGAAGTCAAAGCGCGCATGCAGAAGATGTTCGGCAAAGAGAATGGCTATGACTACGCGTATCTATACCCTGGCATACAGAAGGTGGTGCAAGCCGCAGGCCGAGTGATCCGCACCACCGATGATCAGGGTGTGGTGTATCTGCTGGATGATCGTTTCGGCCAGAGCAAGGTCAAAGACCTATTGCCTGCGTGGTGGAAGGTGGAGCCTTACCGCTTATGACGCCTGAGCAGAGGCGGGTCGGCCCACAGCGAACAGTCAGGTTCGTCGAAAACAATCAGCTCGATTCAGTTTTTTTGGAGGGGGATGAGTCCGGCTTGAGTGCGGTGAAGCGCAGCCGCAGGGCGTTGCTGATCACCGAGACTGAACTTAAGCTCATCGCCAGGGCGCCGATCATTGGCGATAGCAGCCAACCAGTGAACGGAAACAGTACGCCAGCGGCCAGCGGGACACCCAGCATGTTGTAGACAAAGGCGAAGGTGAGGTTTTGCTTCATGTTGCCCACGGTGGCCACCGACAGCGCCCGCGCGGTGGCAATACCGCGCAAATCACCTTGAACCAGCGTTAGCTGCGCACTGTTCATCGCCACGTCGGTGCCGGTGCCCATCGCAATGCCGACATTGGCCTTGGCCAGCGCCGGCGCATCGTTGATGCCGTCACCCACCATCGCCACGATGCAACCTTCTTTCTGCAGGCGTTCGACCAGTTGCAGCTTGTCTGCCGGTTTGACCTCGCCGTGCACGTCCTCGATGCCCAAGCGCTTGCCCACGGCCTTTGCCGTAGTCAGGCCATCGCCGGTGGCCATGATGATGCGCAGCCCCGACTTGCGTAGCGAATCCAAGGCATCTGCGGTGGTCGCCTTAATCGGGTCGGAAACCGCCAGCAGCCCTGCCAGTTTGCCGTCCACCGCCAGATGCATGACGCTAGCACCCTGCCCGCGCAGCTCTTCGGCCTGGCTGGCCAACGACGCCACATCGATGCCCAACTGCGCCATCAATGCCGTGTTGCCAATAGCCAGGGACTTGCCGCCCACAACACCCTTAACGCCGATACCCGAGGCGGAGTCGAATTGTTCAGCTTTTTCCAGGTCCAGCTTGCGTTCACGCGCGGCGTTGACGATGGCGGCGGCCAAAGGGTGCTCGCTGCCCTGATCGAGGCTGGCGGCCAGGCGCAATACTTCGTCATCATCGAAGCCGTTGACGCCCAGCGCCCGCTCAAACGCCGGTTTACCTTCGGTCAGCGTGCCGGTCTTGTCGACGATCAGCGTATCGATCTTGCACAGGTTTTCGATGGCGGCGGCATCGCGAAACAGCACGCCTTGGGTGGCACCACGGCCTGTGGCGACCATGATCGACATCGGCGTGGCCAGGCCGAGTGCGCAGGGGCAGGCAATGATCAGCACCGTTACCGCTGTGATCAGCCCATAGACCCAACTTGGCTGCGGGCCGAAAAAGCCCCAGGCAAAGAACGTCAGCAACGCGACCCCGACCACGCCATAAACGAAGTAGGCGGCCACGGTATCGGCCATGCGCTGCATTGGCGCTTTGGAGCGCTGCGCCTGCGCCACCATCTGCACGATCTGCGCGAGTACGGTGGCCGAGCCGACGTGCTCGGAGCGCATCAGTAAGGCGCCGCTGGTATTGAGCGTGGCGCCGATAAGCTTGTCGCCCGCGCGCTTGCTCACGGGTAAGGGCTCGCCGGTGAGCATCGACTCATCCAAAGAGCTACTACCTTCGAGTACCACGCCATCCACCGGCACCTTCTCGCCCGGCCGCACGCGCAGGCTGTCGCCCTCATGCACGTTACTCAGCGGGATGTCTTCTTCACTGCCGTCGGCGTTAACCCGGCGCGCCGTCTTAGGGGCCAGGCCGAGCAAGGATTTGATCGCCGCTGAGGTTTTCGAGCGCGCCTTCAGCTCCAGCAACTGGCCGAACAGCGTTAGGGAAATAATCACCACGGCCGCTTCGAAGTAAACCGCCACGCGCCCCATCGAAATAAATGAAGACGGGAATACACCGGGCGCCACGGTCGCTACCACACTGTAGATAAAGGCCGCCCCGGTACCCAGGCTGATCAGCGTCCACATGTTGGGGCTGCGCTTGATGACAGACTGCACGCCACGCACAAAGAATGGCCAACCCGCCCATAACACCACCGGCAATGACAGGACCAGCTCGATCCAACTCTGGGTAGCCATGTCGAACCAGCGGAGCTGATGGCCAAACATGGCCAGCATCATGACGATTAAGGACAGCGGTAACGTCCACCAAAAACGCCGGGTAAAAGAGGCGAGTTCGGGACTCTCGTCATCGTCAAGCTCGGGAACAAGCGGCTCTAGCGCCATGCCGCACTTCGGGCAACTGCCTGGGTGATGTTGAAGGATTTCCGGGTGCATGGGGCAGGTGTAAGCCGTGCTTGCCTGTCCTGCCGGTTCCTGCGCAGCAACCGGAGCCGACTTTGACGCTTGCGTGAACTGATCCGGTTCGGCGCTGAACTTAGCCAGGCACTTGGCGCTACAGAAGTAGAAAGGCTTGCCCGCATGCTCGACATGGTGCGACGACTTAGCGGTGACCGTCATGCCGCATACGGGATCCTTCAGCACCGGCATCTCGGATGAACCGGCCGGTTTCTGCTCGCTGTGCTCGTCGTGGTTCGTGCTCGCGTTGGTGTCCATGCGTTCATCTATCCCGGTTTGGCAAAGGGGTGGTGACAGACCGCCTTATTGCTTGGCAGGCGCTTGCAGGTCCGTCATCAGTTGCATCATCGCGTCCATCATGTCCATGTGCTTATCTAGGTTAGTACAGTCCATTTGCATGCCATTGGACATGCCCATGCCGCCCATATGGCTGCCCATCCCGGCACCCATGCCACGGCGCATGTGCCCCATCATCGTCATGCCGCTCTGCATCGAGGTCATGCCTTCCTGCATCAAAGCGGCACGCGCTTCGGGCGTCTTGGCCGCCATTATCTTTTCGTGCATGTCCTGCATGGCTTTGGTCTGCTGCTCAATCTTCGCGTCATCAGGTTGTACGGCAGAGGCAGCCGGAACCGGTTGGCTGCCCTGCGTGATCGGAGTCGCAGCATGGGCGCTGGCAACGAAAGCAAGTCCCAGGGTGGCGATAAGTTGTTTAGTGTTCATGGCTTTCTCCATTGGAATTGGGATCAGCTTAGGGCTGAATGGTCGGGCCGTATTGATCGGTGTCAACGTGCTGAGTTGGCACTGCTTAATTGCAGCAGCAACCGCCCTTGCTCTTCTTGATCGGCGCTGAAGGTGCCGGGACTATGCTCGTCGCAACTGGGGAGTAGCCGGCCTTCTCAATAGCTTGGCTAAGATCAGTTTCGGCGCATGCCGACTCAATTTTCACCCGGTGTGATGGCAGGTCGATTAGCACGCTGGCGGCTGGGTCTAAGGCCAGCACGGCCTGGGTAATAGCGTTTGTGCAGTGTCCGCAGGTCATGTCTTTTACTTCGAAGGTAGTCATCGCGCGCTCCTTTAAGAGCAATGGTTGATGATTCAACTTTCGGCCTTACCATCGCGGCAAGGTCAAGCAAAAATTTGCTCGGCGCTGAAACTTATAATGCCAAGCGCCGCTATTAGCCTTGTCATGATGAAAAGGTATCGCCTGAGCTCATCAACAATGAACTCAGGCGATATTCAGCGTTTCATTAAAGATAATCCGTCGCGTCAAGGCTGCCGGTCTGTACGCTGCAACACTTAAGCCGGCAATAGAATCAGTGTCTGTGCTGGCGCCAGCTGATAAAGCAGCAAGAGTGCCTGGCGGCAGTGTTCAGGCGAACATCGCCCACTTGAGCGAACGCTGCGCGAGGGCCTGAATAGGCAAACGGGGCCGTATAACAGCCCCATCCAGCCCTTATTGCGCAGGCTGCAACTCGGTTGCGACAAACTGACTGCCTTGCTGCTGCGCAACAAACTGCACCTTGTCGCCGACGTTCAGCCCTTCAAGCTGAGTGGCATCCTGCACGGTAAACACCATGGTCATCGGCGGCATGCCCAGGTTGGCTAACGGGCCATGGCGCAGGGTAATTTTTTGGTTAGCCGAATCGATTTTGCGCACCTCTGCCTGGCTCATGGCCACGGCATTGCTGGACGCTGTTTCAGCGGCTTGAACAGTGGTGAGGGCTGGACCGCTCAACATACCGACCATAGCGATCGCATTTAATAGCTTTTTCATTTTGATTCCTCTCGATTGGGTAAAACGTTATTCCGCCAGCACGCGAATTTTACCGACCATACCGGCCTGGTAATGACCGGCAATCAGGCAGGCGAATTCAAATTCGCCTGCGCGGTTAAAGGTCCAGATAATCTCTGCGTCCTGCCCTGGAGCGACATGAGCCATATAGGGCTCGTCATGTTCCATACCGGGAAACTTGACCATCATGGCCGCATGCGCATCCAGATCAGCCTGAGTACCGAGCACAAACTCATGCATCATGTTGCCCGCATTACGGTGTACAAAGCGGATGGTCTCGCCTTGTTTAACTTCCAGCTGATCGGGGCTAAAACGCATTTGGTCGCTCATGCCGATCTCAATGGTGCGCGTGATCTGCTCGCGGTCTCCGGCGATGCCCCAGTCCTTCTGCTCTTTGATTACGGCAGCGCTAGGCTGGGTGTGTTTCTCGCTATGCGCCATGGCCGGGCTGACCGCAACGATGCCGGCAAAGCCCAGAATCAGGACACTCAGGTTTATAAATCCATTCATCATTAACACCTCAAATAAGCTACAGGCTGCATATGCAGCGTTAGAGCGGCTAGTGCCGCTACTGGGTCAATCAATGGCCGTCATGCCCGCTGGGCTTACGCACCTGCACTTCGACCGGCTCGCTAAGCGGTTGTTTAAGCGGCATCGACTGCCCACCCGCCTCACTTGAGCGCGCCGGTTTAGCCAGCTCGCCTGTCCATTCATGAGCCACCGTGCCGGCTGGATGCTTGTACCAACCGGGGTCGCGGTAATCACCGGCGGGCTGGTCCTTGCGCACCTTGAGCATGCTGAACATGCCGCCCATTTCCACTGAACCGAAGGGACCGTCACCGGTCATCATCGGCGCGGTGTTGGCCGGCAGCGGCATCTGCATTTCTGCCATATCGGCCATGCCGCGCTCACCCATCACCATGTAGTCCGGGATGATTTTGGCGATCTTGCGCGTCATGCCGCGATGATCGACACCGATCAACGTCGGCACGTCATGGCCCATGGCATTCATGGTGTGGTGGCTCTTGTGGCAATGGAACGCCCAATCGCCCTCCTCATCGGCGAGGAACTCGACTTGGCGCATTTGCCCCACGGCAATGTCGGTGGTGACCTCCGGCCAACGCGAGCCAACAGGTGTCGGTCCACCATCAGTACCGGTCACCTCAAACTCGTGACCATGCAGGTGGATGGGGTGATTGGTCATGGTTAGGTTGCCGACGCGGATCCGCACCTTGTCGTTATGGCGCACCACCAGCGGATCAATACCGGGAAAGATGCGACTGTTGAAGGTCCACAAGTTGAAATCAAGCATGGTCATGATCTTCGGCGTATGGGCACCCGGATCAATGTCGTAAGCATTAAGCAGGAAGCAGAAATCACGATCGACCTCACTGATCAGCGGATGATGACCCTTGGGGTGGGTGACCCAAAAGCCCATCATGCCCATGGCCATCTGCGTCATCTCATCGGCATGCGGGTGATACATAAAGGTGCCGGGGCGGCGCGCCTCGAACTCATAGACAAAGGTTTTGCCCACCGGAATTGCCGGTTGGGTCAGCCCCGACACCCCGTCCATACCGTTGGGCAGGCGCTGGCCATGCCAGTGAATGCTGGTGTGCTCGGGCAGCTTGTTGGTGACGAAAATGCGCACCCGATCGCCCTCCACCACCTCGATGGTCGGCCCCGGTGACTGGCCGTTGTAGCCCCACAAATGCGCCTTATAACCGGGCGCCAGCTCGCGCACCACGGGCTCGGCAACCAGGTGGAACTCCTTGACGCCGTTGTTCATGCGCCACGGCAGTGTCCAGCCGTTGAGCGTGACCACCGGGTTATAGGGGCGGCCACTTTGCGGCTGTAAAGGCGGCATGGTGTCGGCACTGCTCTGCGACACAGCCTCGGGAATACCTGCCAGCGAAACCCGGCTAACGGCAGAGGTGGCGACAGCGGCGGTTATAGCGCTGGCACCGAGGAAAAAATCACGTCGTGAAACCATGGGAAATATCCTTGATCAGTGCCCGGCGGGCTCGTCGCTAACGGTGGTGACCGCCATACTGGTTGACAGGCTGGGAGTGCCTAACATGGCCATATCCAGATCGGCCTTGGCCGTCCAGAAGTCACGCTGCGCCTGCAGGTAACCATCGACCGCGAGGATCTGTTTGCGCGCATCGGCGAGCAGATCGAAGGTGCTGATAAACATGCCGTTGTATTGCAGGACGTTTTCTTCGGCGATACGCGCCCGCAGCGGTATCACCTCATCGCGGTAATGCCGCGCGATGTCATGGGCCGCCCGATAGCCCAGGTACGCTTCGCGCACCTGTGAGCGGGCATTGACCGCCGTCGCGGCCGCGCGATTAAGCATCTGCCGGTACTGCGCCTCGGCTTTGGCGACCTTGGCCCCGCTCCAGTCGAACAGCGGCAACTCGACGCTGATCTCATAACCGCGTTGAGTTGGCTCCTCGTTTGAGCGGTTGCTCACTACACCCAGCTCCAGCACGTTGATAAAACGCGTGGTTTTACTGAGTCCCAGGTTGCTGGCCAGCCGTTCGGCGTCCAGGCGCACGGCCTGAATATCCACGCGTTGCGCCATCGCTAGGCGCTCAACATCTGGAAGCTGCTCGGCCATAGCCGGCAACTCCGGCAGACGCTCAGGCAGGCGATAATCGATCTGCTCGCCCCACAATCCCAGTAACCGCGTTAGTTGCTCACGCGCCTGCACCCGTGCTTGTTCAGCGCGAATCAAATTCAAGCCGGCATCGGCGTAAAAGCTCTGCTCCTGCGCCTGCTGCAGCAGGGTGTAGTTGCCCACTGCCGCTAAGCGCCGTGCCAGTTCAGCACCCGCCTCAGCGGAGTCCATCACTTGGCGCATAAAGCCCAAGCTTTCCTGCGCCGCTACTGCGCCATACCAGGCCTTGCGCGTCTGTGTAGCCAATTCAAACAGGGCTAGATTGGTTTGCCGTTGCACCTGCTCGAAACGCTTGGCCTCCATGCCGGAGGTCAGCGGCATGGCAATCAGGCGCGCCAGGTTGATATGCAGACCGCGTTCATATTCCACCTCGGTGCCTTTCTCCAGCCGGCCGAAGGAAAACCCAGGGTTAGGGATACGCCCCGCCTGCACACGCTCGGCTTCGCTGATGCCCAGCTCGTCGAAACTGGCCTGCAAGCTGCGGTTATTCAGCAAGGCAACCTGCACTGCCGTTTCTACCGTCAGCGGCTGCGCCAACAACTCAGCGACGCGATCGGCCAGCTGGCTGCGCTGCTCTGGGGTTTTCGCCCACACCACCTGTTTATCCAGTTGCGCGCCAGCCTGCTCCACGGCTGTGAAGCCGCCATCCGGGGTAAAGCTGGCGCAACCGCCGAGCAGCGCAAGCAATGCAAAGAGCAATCCGCCCTTAGCGCGTGAAAAGAGCGTCATAGGTCGCGCCTCAATGATGGTCATGCGGGTTATCCCCCATCGGCATTGCAGAGGGCGCAGGCGCACTTTCGCTCGGCTGTTCCCAGGGCTCCATGGCATAGGTGCGCCAGCCACCGATGCGACCCACCAGGTCATTAGCCTCGCGCCAGTTTTGCAGCGGTTGCTCGCGAAAACCTTGGTAGGTTTTGAGCGGCGATTGATAGTCCAGGGCCGTGGTGGCAGCCGTGCTGTCAAGCGGATCGGGCAATTCAGCCCAAGCGCCGACGGGAAGTAGCAACACCAGACAGGCAAGCGCCTGCTGACGAAAAAAAAGACAACACTTCATCGAAACATCTCGCATGCAGCGGCGTTGCCTGCGTAGGACAGGCGAGCGACCGCTATGAGCTAAATACACGGAGTACGCAAAACGGCTTAAACTTAGGCCGGTACGTCAACGCATGGTTTGGCTTAGGCGAGAAACAGGCGGGGGGGTCTTTCCGGGGTTTCGGCGATAAAACCGACAAACTGATTCAGGCGTGCCATCGAGGGCTCAATGGCGTGCAACGGGGAAGCACTGCTGGTCAACGAACTGAGGGTCACAGCACCGACGCAGAACGCACAGAGGCTGCACAGGCTGTTATCCGCGGTAGGCGCACCCGTGTCTGAACTGTCGAGGTTACTGGCGTGATGCACAGCGTGATCAGCAACGGCAGATTGGGGCATGAGCATGGCGCCTGGATGATGCGCAGCCATTTGCGGATCATCTTGAGCCGCCGAGCCACTGGACTGCGTAACTGCGCATAACTGCATGCTGATAGCCGCCATGCTCTGCGCCGGGAGGGCGAGCATTAGCATCCAGATCAGGACAGTTTTCAGTGAGCGCATAATAATCAGGCGTCTGCGAGCAACATGGGTAAGCGATTATCCACCGATTAGTCCATTTGTACACCGCTGACAATAAGAACAAGGTTTTTATGCATGAGGGGGTTCGACGAACCGCTCAATAACCTGCTGTCGTGCAGGCTATTGGTACCGGCAAACCAAGCATCAGCTCAAGCGTGACGTCGACTTGCGAACGATTTTGATCGAGTGCTTAAGCGTCGGCTTGCGCGTTACGCTGATGGCTTTTCGGGTCACCGTATCTATGGTGATATTCCAGAAACCGCTGCTAGGTACGGTGATCTTCGCCGGAAAGGTGTCAAATGCGCCACCGTGGTAGGTGTGGCGGCCGCCATTCTTAAAGCTGCGGAAATTGGCATCGCTCATCAGTCGAATATTGCAGGTTTGCGAGCATACAATCTCGACGACGTCGTCTTCATTGAGGTGTTCGCGCTGGTGTATAAATTTCATCTACCGCTCCGCACAGCTGGGTCAGGCTTATCAGGCCGCTAGTATGAGTGTCAGGCACAGGTTGAGCAAAGGCTAAGCCATTTTGTATCCGCTCAACGCTTGTCTAGTTCAACGCATACCGCCGCCGCCTGACCGGTGATAGCATGCGCGCCCCATGAATATTGACCAATTCCACCAGCGCCTTACCGACCTCGGTGCCAAGCCTATGCACATCGGGCGGATTACCCGTGCCTGGCTGGGCGGCAAGCCGCTGGATACGGGTACGCGTAATCAGAAAACCGAGAACTTTCTACCGTTGGCGGTGCGTAACGCATTGCCCGAGCTGAGCCGCGAACTCGACGCTCTGGCCCGTTTGAGCTCCGAACACCCTGCTGCAGATGGCTCGGCACGCCTGCTGGTGGATTTGGCCGACAAGCAAATGGTGGAAAGCGTGCTGCTGCCGCGCGATGGCCTGTGCGTGTCCAGCCAAGTCGGTTGCGCGGTGGGCTGCGTATTCTGCATGACCGGCAAGAGCGGCCTGCTGCGCCAGCTGAGCACCACTGAGATTCTTGCTCAGGTGGCCCTAGCCCGGCGCTTTCGCCCGGTAAAGAAAGTGGTGTTTATGGGCATGGGCGAGCCGGCACACAACCTCGACAACGTGCTGGAGGCGATCAACCTACTCGGCACAGAGGGCGGCATTGGTCAACGCAACTTGGTGTTCTCCACCGTGGGTGACCCTCGGGTATTCGAGCGCTTGCCGCAGCAGCAAGTCAAACCGGCCCTAGCGCTATCGCTGCACAGCACCGATGCCGAACTGCGCCAGCAGCTGCTGCCGCGCGCACCGCGAATTGACCCTGAAGAACTGGTTGAGCTGGGTGAAATATACGCACGGAAAATCGACTATCCGATCCAGTACCAATGGACACTGCTCAAGGGCATCAATGACAGCCAAGAGGAAATGGACGGCATCCTGCGGCTACTCAAGGGCAAGTACGCGATCATGAACCTGATCCCCTACAACAGCCTGGAAGCAGACGAGTTCCAACGCCCCGAGGGCGACCGTATCGTGCAAATCGTGCGCTACCTGCACAGCCGTGGCGTACTGACCAAGGTACGCAACTCGGCGGGTCAGGATATTGATGGCGGCTGCGGGCAGCTACGGGCCCGGGCGACCGCAGTACTGGAGCGCCGTATAAGCCGTACATAAGTGATGACTGCACTGTTTCCGCGAACCAGCGCTTTATCAAACAACCAGCACCATAAAAAATGCCCGCAGTGCGCGGGCATTTTTTATGGCCATCTACTTAGTAGTAGGCGTTTTCCTTGATGCTGTGATCGGTCACATCACGCACGCCTTTGAGCTCAGGAATACGCTCCAGCAAGGTTTTTTCGATGCCTTCCTTAAGGGTCAGGTCGACCTGACCGCAGCCCTGGCAGCCGCCGCCGAACTTCAGCACCGCAATACCATCTTCAACCACGTCGATTAGGCTAACTTCACCGCCATGGCTGGCCAAACCGGGATTGATCTCGGTTTGCAGGTAGTAGCTGATGCGCTCGTTAAGTGGGCTGTCATCATTAACCATCGGCACTTTGGCGTTCGGTGCTTTGATGGTCAGCTGGCCGCCCATGCGGTCGGTGGCGTAATCGACCACAGCATCGTCGAGAAACGGCTCGCTAACGGCGTCAATCCAAGCGGTGAAGGTAGCCAGGCCCAAGGCAGTATCTTCAGCCTTCTGCTCGCCCGGCTTGCAGTAGGCAATGCAGGTTTCGGCGTACTGGGTGCCTGGCTGGGTGATAAACACGCGAATGCCGATGCCTGGGGTGTTCTGCTTGCTCAGCAGATCAGCCAGATAATCGTGGGCAGCGTCGGTAATGATAATGGTGCTCATGGCAACTCCTCGCAAACATGGGCGCAGTGTACGCCACTCGCCAGCGCCGGCAAAGTCCTAGTGTTTTAGTAGGAATAGCATTCAATCGGCCTAATTATCCCAGCACGCGGTTATCGGCAGAGAAAAGCTGCAACCGCATCAGCGGCACTAAGCAGGTGCTGTTGATGGGTAAAGCCTGAGCTTTTCAGCGGTTTCAGGTCGTGATCACCGGCGACCAACCAGTGCAGCCTGACCGACTCCGACAGGTTATAGCCGGCAACCGCCTGACGATTGCCCAAGGCATCACGCTCGCCTTGGATGATCAGTGTCGGCGTTTGCAACTCGGCCAGGTGCGCTACCCGTGGTTTCTCCGGTTTGCCAACGGCGTAGAAGGGATAACCCAGACACACCAACGCGTCCACGTTTAACTCATCAGCCAGCAGGCTGGCCATGCGTCCGCCCATCGACTTGCCACCGATGGCCAATGGTCCTGCGACCTGTTGGCGCACTTGCAGATAGACCGCGCGCCATTGCTCGAGCAGTTTGGCCTGTGGATTAGGCGGACGTTTTTTGCCGTCCAAACGCCGCGCCGCCATATAAGCAAACTCAAAGCGCAGCACCGCAATTCCGCGCGCAGCCAGCAGTTGCGCCATTTCCTGCATAAACGCGCTGTCCATCGGCGCACCTGCACCATGGGCCAGGATCAAGGTCGCGCGCGGCTCGCCTACCGGGCGATCCCACAACCAACTGCCTCCGTCCTGACCTTGCTGACATTGATCCTCGTCAATACCTGCCTCGCGCCCTTTGCTCATGCTTGCCTCGCTTAAAAAATCAGTTGGACTGCGGAACAGATCGTACAGGTCCGCAGCCGCTGATTTTCGATGATCGGTCTATAACCGTGGATGGAAGCCCGCACAGATGAACACAACCAGGAACACAACCAGCAGCAGCGCCTACAACTACAAGGTGGTGCGCCAATTCGCCATCATGACAGTGGTATGGGGCATTGTCGGGATGGGGCTCGGCGTGTTTATCGCCGCGCAACTGGCTTGGCCCGAACTCAACTTCAACCTGCCGTGGACCAGCTTTGGGCGCCTACGCCCGCTGCACACCAACGCGGTCATCTTCGCTTTCGGCGGTTGCGCACTGTTCGCCACCAGTTACTACGCCGTGCAGCGCACCTCGCAGGCCACGCTATTCGCGCCCAAGCTCGCCGCCTTTACCTTCTGGGGTTGGCAGCTGGTGATTGTCCTGGCAGCGATCAGCCTGCCGATGGGCTGGACCAGCTCCAAGGAATACGCCGAGCTGGAATGGCCGATCGACATTCTGATCACCATTGTCTGGGTCAGCTACGCGGTGGTTTTCTTCGGCACGGTAATGAAGCGTAACGTCAGCCACATCTATGTGGGCAACTGGTTCTTCGGTGGCTTTATCCTCACCGTGGCCCTGCTGCACCTGGTCAACAACCTGGAAGTCCCAGTCACCCTGACCAAGTCCTACTCGGCCTATGCCGGTGCGACCGATGCGATGATTCAGTGGTGGTACGGCCACAACGCCGTGGGCTTTTTCCTCACCGCCGGTTTTCTCGGCATGATGTATTACTTCGTGCCTAAGCAGGCGGGTCGTCCGGTGTACTCCTATCGCCTGTCGATTGTGCACTTCTGGGCACTGATTGCCGTGTACATCTGGGCCGGCCCTCATCACCTGCATTACACCGCCCTGCCCGATTGGGCGCAGAGCTTGGGCATGGTGATGTCGCTGATTCTCCTGGCCCCCAGTTGGGGCGGCATGATCAACGGCATGATGACCCTCTCGGGCGCCTGGCATAAGTTGCGCACCGACCCGATCCTGCGCTTTTTGGTGGTATCGCTGGCGTTCTACGGCATGTCGACCTTCGAAGGCCCGATGATGGCGATCAAGACCGTGAATGCCCTGTCCCACTACACCGACTGGACCATCGGCCACGTCCATGCCGGCGCACTCGGCTGGGTGGCGATGGTGTCCATCGGCTCGCTGTATCACATGCTGCCCAAGGTCTTTGGCCGCGACGAGATGCACAGCATCGGCCTGATCAACGTGCACTTCTGGTTCGCCACCATCGGCACCGTGCTCTACATCGCCTCGATGTGGGTTAACGGCATCGCCCAGGGCCTGATGTGGCGTGCAGTCAACGAAGACGGCACCCTCACCTACTCCTTCGTCGAAGCATTGGAAGCCAGCCACCCCGGTTTTGTCGTGCGGGTGATCGGCGGCGCGATCTTCTTTGCTGGCATGTTGGTGATGGCCTGGAACGTCTGGCAAACCGTGCGTCATACCCAGGCGGCTGAAATGGACGCCGCTGCGCAGTTTTCGCTTGAGGGAGCTCACTGATGAGACACGAAATACTCGAGAAGAACATCGGCCTAATGGCGCTGATGATGGTCCTGGCCGTGAGTATCGGCGGCCTGACGCAGATCGTGCCGCTGTTCTTTCAGGATGTCACCAACGAGCCGGTAGCGGGCCTCAAGCCTTATACCGCGCTGCAACTGGAAGGTCGTGACATCTATATCCGCGAAGGCTGCGTCGGTTGCCACTCGCAGATGATCCGCCCATTCCGCGCCGAAACCGAGCGCTACGGCCATTACTCGGTGGCCGGTGAAAGCGTCTACGACCATCCCTTCCTCTGGGGTTCCAAGCGCACCGGGCCAGACCTGGCCCGCGTAGGCGGTCGCTACTCAGATGAATGGCAGCGTGCACACCTGTATAACCCGCGCAATGTGGTGCCGGAGTCAAAGATGCCTGCCTACCCCTGGCTGGTGGAAAGCACACTGGACGGCAATAACACCCCGGCCAAGATGAAGGCGTTACGCATGGTTGGCGTGCCGTATAGCGACGCAGACATTGCCGGGGCCAGCGACGCCGTCAAAGGCAAGAGCGAAATGGACGCCATGGTTGCCTACCTGCAAGTGCTTGGCACTGCCGTGAAGAACAAGAGGTAGGGCTATGTCATTCGAACTTATTGATATCGGCACGATGCGCGGCATTGGTACGGCACTGGTTCTGCTGTCCTTTGTTTGCGTCACCCTGTGGGCGTACAGCGGCAAGCGCCGCGTGGCCTTCGACCAGGCAGCACAACTGCCCTTTGCCGATGAACCCCCGCTGGCAGTAATAAGGAGCAAGACCCCATGAGCACGTTCTGGAGCTGGTACATCACCCTGCTGACTGTCGGCACCCTGCTCGCCCTGTCCTGGCTAATTTTTGCCACCCGCAAAAGCGAAGTTCACAAGAATCCAACAGATCAGACCATGGGTCATGCCTTCGATGGCATCGAGGAATATGACAATCCATTGCCCAAGTGGTGGTTCATGCTGTTTGTCGGCACCATCGTCTTCTCAATTGGCTACCTGGTGCTGTACCCCGGCTTGGGCAACTGGAAAGGTGTGCTGCCGGGCTACGAAGGTGGTTGGACCCAGGTCAAGCAGTGGCAGCACGAAGTCGACAAGGCCGATGAGCTGTACGGGCCGATCTTCGCCAAATACGCTGCCATGCCCTTGGAGGAAGTGGCCAAAGACGAGCAGGCGTTGAAAATGGGCGGCCGCATGTTTGCCACCTATTGCTCGGTCTGCCATGGCTCCGACGCCAAGGGCGCAGTGGGCTTCCCTAACCTCACCGACAGCCACTGGCGCTGGGGCGGCGAGCCATCCATCATTAAGACCACCATTCTCAATGGCCGCATGGGCGCAATGCCCGCTTGGGCGCCGGTCATCGGCGAAGACGGCGTGCAACAAGTCGCGGCCTATGTGCGTAAAAACCTAGCCGACCTGTCGCTACCCGCCGATAAACCGTATGACCTCGACAAGGGCGCTGCTATTTATGCCGCCAACTGCCTGGCTTGCCATGGTGCCAAAGGTAAAGGTATGGCCGTGCTCGGTGCGCCGGACCTGACCAGCCCAGCGGGCTGGATCTACGGCAGCAGCCTGGTGCAGTTGCAGCAAACCATCCGCCACGGTCGCAACGGCCAAATGCCGGCGCAAGAGCAATACCTGGGTAACGATAAAGTGCACTTGCTGGCCGCTTATGTACTGAGCCTAAGCCAGAATCAGCAGAGCGCTGCTGCGCAGTAACCGATCAAAAGGCAACATGCGCCTGGCGCCTGATGTCGCCAGGCGTACTAAAACGCCTCTCCCAGCACCTGGGTGCCCGTCCGAACTGTGCGACCCAGAGTCGCACCCATCAGATCAAGTACACGCGCAACGTTTGAGTTGAGCTAATCTTGTCCACAGTCGCCACCTGCCATAACTCCAAGGCGATTCCCATCTTTGCGCTACGCCTATTAAGGCATTTGTTACCTGCGGCAATGCCATGTAGCTACCCCTGTGCATGCTTGTCTACAGCGCTGAAAGCGCCTATCGCACCGGCTTGTGTCGTTGCAATGAGCACCTGCTTTATACATACTTGCCGCCGATTTTTGCCCCTAAAAAATCCATTAACCGTGGAACCCATAATGAGCACAGCAATCAGTCAGACTGCTTATAACTACAAGGTGGTTCGCCAGTTCGCCGTAATGACGGTGATTTGGGGAGTCATTGGCATGTCTCTTGGTGTTTTCATCGCCGCGCAACTCGTGTGGCCTGAACTTAACCTAGGCATGGAATGGACGACCTTCGGCCGTCTGCGTCCGCTACACACCAACGCGGTTATCTTCGCCTTTGGCGGATGTGCGTTGATGGCAACATCCTTTTATGTAGTGCAACGCACCAGCCAGGCTCGCCTGATCTCCGACGGCCTTGCGGCCTTCGTCTTCTGGGGCTGGCAAGCAGTCATTGTTGCAGCGGTCATCACTCTGCCTATGGGTTACACCGGTTCCAAGGAATACGCTGAGCTCGAGTGGCCAATCGACATCCTTCTCGGGATTGTCTGGGTCGCTTATGCCGTGGTGTTCTTCGGCACTATCGTGAAGCGCAAAACCAAGCATATATATGTGGGCAACTGGTTCTACGGTGCCTTCATTCTGGTTACCGCAATGCTGCACATCGTCAACAGCGCGGCCGTACCGGTCAGCCTGTTCAAGTCCTACTCGGCCTATGCTGGTGCGACCGACGCGATGATTCAGTGGTGGTACGGCCATAACGCCGTAGGTTTCTTCCTGACCACTGGCTTCCTGGGCATGATGTACTACTTCGTCCCCAAGCAGGCAGAGCGTCCGATCTACTCCTACCGCCTGTCTATCGTGCACTTCTGGGCGCTGATCACCCTGTATATCTGGGCGGGCCCGCACCACCTGCACTACACCGCACTGCCGGATTGGGCACAGTCCTTGGGCATGGCAATGTCGATCATTCTGCTGGCTCCAAGCTGGGGCGGCATGATCAACGGCATGATGAGCCTTTCAGGCGCCTGGCATAAGCTGCGCACCGACCCAATCCTGCGCTTCTTGGTGGTATCGCTGGCGTTCTACGGCATGTCGACCTTCGAAGGTCCGATGATGGCCATCAAGACCGTCAACGCACTGTCTCACTACACCGACTGGACCATCGGCCACGTTCACGCCGGTGCCCTCGGCTGGGTTGCGATGATTTCCATCGGCGCGCTGTATCACTTGCTACCGAAAGTATTTGGTCGCCCGCAGATGCATAGCGTTGGTCTGATCAACGCACACTTCTGGTTGGCCACCATCGGCACCGTTCTTTATATCGCCTCGATGTGGGTTAACGGCATCACCCAAGGCCTGATGTGGCGTGCAGTCAATGAAGACGGCACCCTCACCTACTCCTTCGTTGAAGCGCTGGAAGCCAGCCATCCAGGCTACGTGGTGCGCATGATTGGTGGTGCGTTCTTCGTCACTGGCATGCTGCTGATGGCTTACAACACTTACCGTACCGTGCGTGCCGCGAAAGCTTCGGAATACGAAGTGGCTGCACAGATTCCAGTCGGAGTAGCGCACTGATGAAACACGAAATCATTGAGAAAAATATTGGCCTGATGGCGTTGCTGATGGTTCTGGCCGTCAGCATCGGTGGCCTGACTCAAATCGTTCCGCTGTTTTTCCAGGACGTGACCAATGAGCCGGTGGAAGGCCTTAAGCCCTACACCGCGTTGCAACTGGAAGGCCGCGACGTATATATCGCTAACGGTTGTGTTGGTTGCCACTCGCAGATGATCCGTCCATTCCGTGCGGAAACCGAACGCTACGGTCACTACTCGGTAGCCGGTGAAAGCGTCTGGGATCACCCATTCCTGTGGGGTTCCAAGCGGACCGGCCCAGACCTGGCACGTGTTGGCGGACGCTACTCGGATGAATGGCAGCGTGCGCACCTGTACAACCCGCGCAACGTGGTGCCTGAATCCAAAATGCCGGCATACCCCTTCTTGGTCGAGCACAAGCTTGACGGTAAGGACACCGCCAAAAAGATGGAAGTCATGCGTGGCTTTGGCATCCCGTATACCGATGAAGACATCGCAGGGGCCAAGGACGCGGTGAAAGGCAAGACCGAAATGGACGCACTGGTGGCGTACCTACAGGTTCTTGGCACCTCCATCAAGAATAAGCGGTAACTCACGATGCCTTCTTTCCTCACGGACGTCGGGACCATTCGCGGCATAGGCACTGCAGTGGTGTTCATTGCTTTTATTTCTGTGGTGCTCTGGGCCTACAGCAGCAAGCGTAAATCGAACTTCGATGAAGCTGCCAACCTGCCTTTTGCCGATGACCCAAAACCCGTTGATCGTGACGAGCAATCTTCCAGGAGCAATAACCAATGACCACGTTCTGGAGTTGGTACGTAACCATTCTGTCTCTGGGCACCATCTTTGCCCTGACTTGGTTGGTCTTCGGCACCCGCAAGGGCCAGCGCGAAGAAACCACCGAAGAAACCGTCGGCCACTCTTTTGACGGTATCGAAGAGTTCGACAACCCGCTGCCCAAGTGGTGGTTCATGCTGTTTGTCGGCACCATCATCTTTGCCCTCGGCTACCTCGTGCTCTACCCGGGCTTGGGTAACTGGAAAGGTTTGTTGCCTGGCTACGAGCACCTCGATACCGAGGCCAAGACGCCCTTCGCCACTAACATCGAAATCGCTGGCGGCGCAGAGCGTAATGCGGGCTGGACCGGTGTGCACCAGTGGGAAAAAGAGATGGCCAAAGCTGATGCGCAGTACGGCCCTATCTTCGCCAAATACGCCGCCATGCCGATCGAGCAAGTGGCTCAGGACGAGCAAGCGCTGAAAATGGGCGGCCGCCTGTTTGCGTCCAACTGCTCAGTTTGCCACGGTTCCGATGCCAAGGGTGCCTACGGCTTCCCTAACCTGACAGACAACGATTGGCTGTATGGCGGCGAGCCAGAAACCATCAAAACCACTCTGCTGAAGGGGCGCCAGGCTGCCATGCCTGCGTGGAAGGACAGCATTGGTGAAGAAGGCATCCGCAACGTTGCCGGCTATATCCGCACCTTTTCTGGCTTGAAAAATCCAGAAAATATTGAGGTCGACCTTGCCGCAGGTCAAAACATCTTCGCGACCAATTGTGCAGTCTGTCATGGCGCTGAAGGTAAGGGCCAACAGGCCATGGGCGCACCTAACCTGACCGACAAAGTCTGGCTCTACGGTTCCAGCTTCGCTCAAGTGCAACAAACGCTGCGCTATGGTCGCAACGGCAAGATGCCAGCCCAGGAAGACTTCCTCGGCAATGACAAAGTGCATCTGCTAGCGGCTTACGTGTACAGCCTGTCGCAAGGTAAAACCGAGAAGTAATTCTCTGGCCCGACAGGCGCGACCGCAGGTCGCACCTGTCGGGCAATCGTCAGGCGTACCATAGCGCAAGAGCCCGTATGACTCCCACCGACACGTATCGGCAGGAGCAGCCAATCATTCGCCGTGGTACCCATTGATGAGCGCACAGATCCCCGTTAAAGACGTCACCCCTGCCCAGGCCAAGGTCGAAATTGTTGACCTGTACGCCAACCGCGAGAAAATCTACACCCGCTCCTTCACCGGTATTTTCCGCAACTTGCGCATGCTCGGTGGTGCAGCCCTCTTCCTGTTGTACTTCGGCACCGTATGGTTGACCTGGAATGGCCGTCAGGCCGTCTGGTGGAACCTGCCGGAGCGCAAGTTCCATATCTTCGGTGCCACCTACTGGCCACAGGATTTTGTCCTGCTCTCGGCTCTACTGATCATCGCTGCCTTCGGCCTGTTCTTTATCACCGTATTTGCTGGCCGCGTCTGGTGCGGTTACACCTGCCCACAGAGCGTCTTCACCTGGGTATTCATGTGGGCGGAAAAGGTCACCGAAGGTGATCGTAATCAGCGCATGAAACTCGACAAGGCACCGATGACCTCGCAGAAGTTCTTGCGCAAGCTAGGCAAGCACGGCATCTGGGTCGGCGTGTCACTTGTTACTGCGATCACCTTTGTCGGCTACTTCACCCCAATTCGCGAGCTAATCCCTGATCTGTTCACCCTACAAGCTGGCGGCTGGGCGTTGTTCTGGGTCGGTTTCTTTACCCTGGCTACCTATGGCAATGCCGGTTACCTGCGAGAGCAGGTGTGCATTTACATGTGCCCCTATGCACGTTTCCAGAGCGTGATGTTCGACCAGGACACCCTGATCGTTTCCTATGACCCTCGGCGCGGCGAGCAGCGCGGTCCACGTAAGCGTGATACTGATTACAAGGCTGACGGCTTAGGCGACTGCATTGACTGCAAGATGTGCGTGCACGTCTGCCCCACCGGCATTGATATTCGCGATGGACTGCAAATCGAATGCATCGGTTGCGCGGCTTGTATCGATGCGTGCGACAGCATCATGGACAAGATGAACTACCCGAAAGGTCTGATCAGCTACACCACCGAACACAACCTCTCCGGACAAAAGACCCAGCTGGTACGGCCACGCCTGATTGGCTACGCCATCGCCCTGCTGGCCATGTTTTGTGTCTTTAGCTGGGCCATCGTTGATCGCTCACTGGTGGAACTGGATGTACTCAAAGACCGTGTGCTTTACCGCGAAAACGAAGAAGGCCGGATCGAAAACGTTTACACCCTGAAGATCATGAACAAGGCCCAGCACGAAGTGACCTTCCGGATCGAAGCCGACGGCCTAGACGGCCTGGTGTATGAGGGCAAGCGTGAGATCAAAGCATTGGCTGGCGAAGTGCTCTCGCTGCCTGTGGAACTGTCCATCGAGCCGGAAAAACTGCCTTCGAGCGCCAATGAAATCAGCTTCCGCCTGCACGCGGTGGATGATCCAAGTATCCAAACCCACGCCGCCAGCCGCTTTATCGGCCCCAGCGTACGCTGACCAGAGAAGATCATGACCGAGCCCATAGCTGAAAAAAACGCCGAGATCATCAAGCCTTGGTACAAGCAGTTCTGGCCTTGGTTCCTGATTGGCCTGCTGGCCTATTCAGTGATTCAGGGGCTGACCCTGCTGACCATCGCCACGCGGAACCCGCCAGGGCTGATTTCTGATGACTATTACGATGTCGGCAAAGGCATCAACCAGTCGTTGGAGCGGGAGAACCATGCGATCCGCCTCAAGCTGCATGCCAGCCTGCTACTCAACGATGACAACGGTACCGCCACCCTGCAGTTGAACGGCAACAGCCGCCCTCAGCAGTTAGTGCTCAACCTGATTTCGCCGACCCAACCGGAGCGTGACCGCCGGGTAATCCTGCAACCTCAGGCCGACGGCAGTTACAGCGGGCAGATGATCGATCCCGTACAGGGCCGGCGCTTTATCGAACTGATCGGCCAGGAAGGCGGCAAAGACTGGCGTCTATTCGAAGAAGAAAACGTACAAAGTGGTCAGAACATCCTCCTTGGGGATGCCCAATAAGCTCAACGATGACCAATCCAACCCCCTGCTACCACTGCGGCTTGCCGGCCCCAAGCGGCGGCCGTTTCCAAATCCAGGTACTGGGTGCAACCCGTGAGATGTGCTGCCCGGGTTGCCAGGCAGTGGCCGAAGCCATCATCAGTGGCGGCCTGGAGCATTACTACACGCACCGCAGTGAAAGCGCCGCCAACCCGCAGAGCCTGCCCCAGGCCTTGCCGGACGAACTGGCCTTATATGACCGCAGCGATGTGCAGCAGCCCTTTGTCGAGCATGACGGCGAACTCAGTGAAACCTGCCTGCTGATTGAGGGCATCAGCTGCGCGGCCTGCGGCTGGCTGATTGAAAAGCACCTGCGAGGCATCCCAGGCGTCAGCGAAGCGCATCTCAACCTCTCCAACCACCGCCTGCAGGTACGCTGGGCCGACAGCCAGTTACCACTCAGCAGCCTAATCAAGGCGCTGCGTAAGATAGGCTACGCCGCCCACCCCTGGCAGGCCGACGCGGCCGCCGAACAATTGCAACGCGAGAACCGCCGCGCCATGCGTGAGCTGGGCGTTGCCGGCATGCTGTGGATGCAGGTAATGATGGCGACCATGGCGACCTGGCCGGAATTCAATATCGATCTATCTCCCGAGCTGGATAAGATCCTGCGCTGGGTCAGCCTGTTTCTGACCACCCCGATTGTTTTCTACTGCTGCGGTCAATTCTTCCGTGGCGCGCTGCGCGACCTGCGCACCCGCCACCTGACCATGGATGTGTCGGTATCCCTAGCAATTGGCGGTGCCTACATCGCCGGTATCTGGTCAACCATTTCCGGCCAAGGTGAGCTGTATTTCGACGCCGTCGGCATGTTCGCCCTCTTCCTCCTGGCCGGCCGTTACCTGGAGCGCCGCGCCCGCGAGCGCACGGCCGCGGCGACCGCTCAACTGGTCAACCTGTTACCCGCATCCTGCCTGCGTTTGGATGCCCAGGGTCAGAGCCAACGCATTCTGCTCAGCGAGCTGCACGTAGGCGATCAGGTACTGGTACCACCAGGCGCCCTACTGCCTGCTGACGGGCGCATTGTGCAAGGTCAGTCGAGTGTCGATGAGTCACTGCTGACCGGCGAATACCTGCCACTCGCACGCAACCCTGGCGATGCCGTGACCGCTGGAACCCTCAACGTTGACGGGCCGCTCACGGTCGAAGTACAGGCCCTAGGTGACGCAACTCGACTGTCGGCCATCGTTCGCTTGCTGGAACGCGCACAGAACGACAAACCACGCCTCGCAGTGCTGGCCGATCAGGTCGCGCAGTGGTTCCTGCTGATTGTGTTGGTGGTTGCCGCCTTAGTCGGCTTGGTCTGGTGGCAGCTCGATCCATCACGCGCCTTCTGGATTGTCCTCGCCCTACTGGTCGCCACCTGCCCTTGCGCCCTCGCACTGGCAACGCCCACCGCACTGACTGCTGCCACTGGCTCGCTACACAAGTTGGGCATGTTGCTGACCCGTGGCCATGTACTTGAAGGCCTTAATCAGATCGACACTTTGGTGCTGGATAAGACCGGCACCCTGACTGAAGGTCGCCTGACACTTAGCGCCATCCATCCTCTGCGCGAACTAGATGCAGACAGCTGTCTGGCCCTGGCTGCAGCGTTAGAAAATCGTTCAGAACATCCGATTGCTCGCGCTTTCGGCCAGGCCCCCGAAGCGGCTGAGCAAGTCGACAGCCATCCAGGTCTCGGTTTGCAGGGCCGTGTCGGGGAGCGTTTATTGCGTATCGGTCAGGCGGACTTCGTCTGCGTACTGAGCGCTCATGCCGTCCCCGCGATTACCGGTGAGCACGGTCAATGGCTGCTGCTCGGCGACGAGCATGGGCCGCTGGCCTGGTTTGTGCTCGATGACCGCCTGCGTGACGATGCACCGCAATTAATCGCCATGGCCAAAACCAAGGGCTGGCAGATTATGCTGCTGTCCGGCGACAGCTCGCCCATGGTCGCCGAAGTGGCGCGTCAACTGGGTATCGATGATGCACGTGGCGGACTAACGCCCGATGCCAAACTGACCGAACTGAAACGGCTGCACAGTCAGGGCCGCCGAGTCTTGATGCTGGGTGACGGGGTCAATGATGTGCCCGTCCTGGCCGCTGCCGACATCAGCGTGGCCATGGGCAGCGCCACCGACCTGGCGAAAACCAGCGCCGATGCAGTACTGCTCTCCAACCGGCTGAGCAGCCTGGTGCAGGCGCTACACATGGCGCAAAGAACCCGCAGGGTGATCATCGAAAATCTCGCTTGGGCCAGTCTGTACAATGGCCTGGTGCTGCCCTTCGCCGCCATCGGCTGGATTACCCCGATCTGGGCCGCGCTGGGCATGTCGGTCAGCTCACTGCTGGTCGTCCTTAATGCCTTAAGGCTGACGCGCCCTTAGGGTGGTTCACGCCTCACCCAAGCCGTACCTGGAGACCTTATGCCCGCCCTCTATATCCTGATTCCGGTCGCAATTGCGTTAGTAGGCTTTGCCATCTGGCTGTTCTTTTGGGCGGTAGACAGCGGCCAGTACGACGACCTCGACGGCCCGGCACACAGCATTCTGTTCGACGACGAAGACCCTAAGCACAAAGCAGCTGTTACCCAAGTCCAGCAGCAAGACGCGGAGAAAGAACCGCAGGTACCTCCACGTGCTTGAACTGCTACCGCTGCTGGTCTCGGCCATGATCCTCGGCCTGCTCGGTGGCGGCCATTGCTTAGGGATGTGCGGCGGCCTCATGAGCGCCCTCACCTTGGCCATTCCGCCCGAGCAACGCGCACGGCGCTTTCAGCTGCTACTGGCCTACAACCTAGGGCGTATTTTCAGCTATAGCCTGGCTGGTCTATTACTCGGTCTGGCCGGCTGGGTAGTAGCCGGCAGCCCCCTGGTTACCAGCCTACGCGTTGTTGCCGCACTGCTGCTGATTGCCATGGGCCTTTACCTTGCCGGCTGGTGGAGCGGCCTGACCCGTATCGAAGCACTCGGTCGTGGCATATGGCGCTACATCCAACCCCTAACCCGACGTTTTATGCCGGTCACCAGCCTGCCCCGCGCGTTAGTACTGGGTAGCCTGTGGGGCTGGCTACCCTGCGGCTTGGTTTACAGCACCCTGTTATGGGCCGCGAGCCAGGGCAACGCGCTCGACAGCGCCGCACTGATGCTAGCCTTCGGTTTGGGCACCTTGCCAGTTCTACTGACCACCGGCCTAGCCGCCGAACGTCTAACGGCCCTGCTGCGCAAGCGAGGCATCCGCATGGCCGGCGGTATTTTGGTTATCTTGTTCGGCCTGTGGACCCTGCCCGGCCCGCACCAACACTGGCTAATGGGCCACTGATCGGCAATCGACCAAAGCACGCAGCCGCTTGATACAGGTCAAAACACCCCCAACGTGTCGCACTTAGACTCCCCGGTATTGAAAGCCAAACCGGGAATACCCGCATGCTCAACGCTATCCAGTGGGACAGCAATCTGATCAGTCGCTACGACCAGGCCGGACCGCGCTACACCTCCTACCCGACTGCCGTGCAATTCCATGAGCGCGTCAGCCAGTTCGATCTGCTGCACGCCCTGCGTGATAGCCGCAAAGCCTTGCGCCCGCTGTCACTGTATGTGCACATCCCGTTCTGCGCGCACATTTGCTACTACTGCGCCTGTAACAAGGTGATCACCAAGGATCGCGGGCGCGCTCAGCCTTACCTGGAAAAGCTCGAACGCGAAGTCGAGATCATCAGCCGTCATCTCGACCAAAAACAAAAGGTTGAACAGCTGCACTTCGGCGGCGGCACGCCGACTTTTCTTAGTCACGATGAACTGCGCCATCTGATGACTCACTTGCGCCAGCATTTCAATCTGCTCGATGACGATTCTGGTGATTACAGCATTGAGATCGACCCGCGTGAAGCGGATTGGTCGACCATGGGCCTGCTCCGTGAATTGGGCTTTAACCGCGTCAGCCTAGGCGTGCAAGACCTCGACCCGGCCGTACAGCGAGCAGTCAATCGCCTACAGACTCTGGAAGAAACCCGCGCCATCATCGAAGCCGCGCGCACCCTACAGTTCCGCTCGGTAAATATCGATCTGATTTACGGTCTACCGCTGCAAACGCCAGAACGCTTCGCCCGCACGGTGGACGAAATCATAGCCCTGCAACCCGATCGCCTATCGCTATTCAACTACGCCCACTTGCCCGAACGCTTTATGCCGCAGCGGCGCATCAACACCAGCGACCTGCCCAGCCCAGGCGACAAGCTGGCTATGCTGCAGGCCAGCATCGAGCAACTTAACGCCGCCGGTTACCGCTATATCGGTATGGATCATTTCGCTCTGCCCGATGACGAACTGGCCAGCGCTCAGGAAGATGGCAGCTTGCAACGTAACTTCCAGGGCTATACCACCCACGGCCATTGCGACCTGATTGGCCTAGGCGTGTCATCGATCAGCCAAATTGGCGACCTCTATTGCCAGAACAGCAGCGACCTGAGCAAGTACCAAGACAGCCTCGGCCATAGCGAGCTGGCTACCCTGCGTGGCCTGCACTGCGATGCCGACGACCGCCTACGGCGTGCGGTGATCCAGCAGCTGATCTGTCATTTCCAGCTGCGCTTTGCCGATATCGAGCAGGTCTATGCCATCGACTTTCGCAGTTACTTTGCCGAGATCTGGCCGCCACTCCAGCAGATGGCCAGTGATGGCCTGATTGAGTTGAGCGCCCAAGGCATCGACGTGCAGCCCGCCGGTCGTCTAATGGTGCGCTCGTTGTGCATGCTATTTGATCGCTACATGGGTGATGTCAGCCGGCAACGTTTTTCCCGGGTGATCTAACCTTTAACGGTGCGGACGCTGTCGCACCCGGATAACCCCTCAAGATTTTGGAGATTCTCTTAAGACTTGCGTCCTAGTGGCCCTGCAATGCGCCCTGCTGTAACCTTACGGCTATTGTGTGTTTATCCAGGATCACCCGTGATGTCCGAAAGCATCAAGTTGCACGCACCCCATCAAGCGCATTGCAAGGATTGCAGCCTGTCGAGCTTGTGCCTGCCACTCTCGCTGAACATGGAGGACATGGACGCTCTCGACGACATCGTCAAACGCGGTCGACCACTGAAAAAGGGCGAGTTTCTGTTCCGCCAGGGCGACACCTTCAGTTCGGTGTTCGCCGTGCGCTCCGGCACGCTTAAAACATTCAGCCTGAGCGACGGCGGCGATGAGCAGATCACCGGCTTTCATCTGCCCAGCGAACTGGTCGGCTTGTCGGGCATGGACAGTGAAGCCTACCCCGTCTCGGCTGTGGCGCTAGAGACCACCTCGGTGTGTGAAATCCCCTTCGAGCGTCTCGACGAGTTGTCGGTACAACTGCCGCAACTGCGCCGCCAGCTGATGCGCGTTATGAGCCGAGAGATCCGCGACGATCAGCAGATGATGTTGCTGCTGTCGAAGAAAACTGCCGATGAACGCATCGCCACCTTCTTGGTTAACCTCTCAGCACGCTTCCGCGCACGCGGCTTCTCGGCCAATCAGTTTCGCCTGGCCATGTCGCGTAACGAAATTGGCAACTATTTAGGTCTTGCGGTCGAAACCGTATCGCGGGTTTTCACCCGCTTCCAACAGAACAAGCTGCTTGAAGCCGAAGGCAAAGAAGTACAGATCCTCGACCCCATCGAACTGTGCGCCCTGGCCGGCGGTAATCTCGACGGCTGACAGAACCGCCCAGCGCAGGACCAAACACATGACCTTCGACGAATTCAGCATCAAAACACTGATCCGCCCGGTGGTGGACTTCCCCAAGCCAGGGGTGATCTTTCGCGATATAACGCCGCTTTTTCAGTCGCCACGTGCCTTGCGCATGGTTGCTGACAGTTTTATTCAGCGTTACGTTGAAGCAGACTTCAGCCACATCGGAGCCATGGATGCACGCGGCTTTCTGATTGGCTCGATCATCGCTTATGAGCTGAACAAGCCGCTGGTTCTGTTTCGCAAGGAAGGTAAACTACCCGCCGACGTACTCAGCGAGAGCTATAAAACCGAATACGGTGAAGCCAAGCTTGAAGTGCATGCCGACAGCCTTTGCGAAGGCGACAAAGTGCTTATTTTCGATGACCTGATCGCCACCGGCGGTACCCTGCTCGCGGCCGTACAATTAGTCCGGCGCATGGGCGCAAGCATCATCGAGGCGGCAGCAATCATCGATCTACCCGAGCTTGGTGGCTCGCAGAAGCTGCAGGACAGTGGCATCCCAACGTTCGCGTTGACCTGCTTCGCCCTAAACGATCAGTAATCGTCATACAGACAAACGCCCGCTTTTTGCGGGCGTTTGCGTTTCTCAGCAGGCGTATCCGTGGCCTTCTCACCTCACGTAGGCTGAGATCAAGGCCTTCAGGAGGCCTCGGTGCGGGTTTCCAGCGTTCTGATCACATGTTCAGCCAAGCCAGAGCCAGCTTCGCTCATGGTCAGGTAGGTCCGGTCTGCTCCTGCATCTTGGATACGCCTAGCAATGTCTTCGTACAAGGCATGGGACACCACCAGGCCGTTAAAGCCACGCGCGCGGAGTTTCTGCGTCGCAATAATCTTTGCCTCTTCATCGTTGAGCGTAAGAATCACTGCATCAATCCCGGGCATATCCAAATGCTGCCAAAACACCGAGTCCTCGCCATCGGCGAACAGCACTTCACGCCCAGCAACCTTGCTCTGTTCAATCACCACCGGGTCGGAGTCCAGCCCCACCACGCGATAGCCCTGCTCGGTTAAATAATCGTAAGCAGCGCGCCCGGTTCGCCCCATGCCCATCACCAGGGTCTGCGCATCACCCAAAGACAGGGGCTGCTCGTCGGGATGGCGAATATTGCGTTCAAAGGGGATCAGTCGCTTAGCCAGCCACTCGTAAAGCGGGTGAGCAACACGGTTGAGTGGTGCCGAGATAACAAAGGATAACGCCACCGAAATGGCCAGCGGTATCAGCCACTGAGGCATGACCACGCTAACCATAATCAAGCCGAACTCACTGTAATTGGTCAGGCTAATGCTGGTGAGGAAGGCGCTGCGCGCGCGCAAGCGAAAAAGTAGGAACAGAAAGAAGAACAACACACCTTTGAGCGGTAATAACAGCGTCATGACCAGGGCAAACTTCAGGGCGTCAGCATCCGGAAGCCCGCCAATACCGATCTGCAGAAAGAAGCCGACCAAGAAGACTTCTTTGATCCCCCACAGGGAGTTAGACAGCTCGGTGGCGCGCTTATGCTTGGCCAACAACGCACCGAACGCCAGCGCACCCAGCTCTGAGCTCAGCCCCAATTGCTCAAAACCGAAACCACCAACCGCTAGCGCCAATAGCAGGCCTAGCAAGAGCATCAGTTCCTCATGGCCGCTGGCATCGAGTAGGCGAAATAAAAATGGCCGCAGCAACGGTAAGCCAAACACCAGTAACGCCCAAGGAGACGGTAAATCCCCCGCAGCCAGGCTCATTACCAGCAAGGCGATCATGTCCTGAATCACCAATACGCCAATCGCCACTCGGCCATGGAACGCCCGCAGCTCTCGCTTGGCTTCAAGTACCTTGGCCGCCAATACCGTACTGGAAAACGACAAGGCCATGGCCAGCAACAGGCATTGGTGCCAAGGCAACTCAAGCAGCAACATGATCGCGGGGAGAAACACCACACTGGAAATAACAAAGTGCAGCAGCGCGCCACCCACTACCTCACGGCGCACAAGATTACTCGGCTTAAGCTTGAGTCCCACCGTAAACAGCAACAGCAATACGCCCAAATGGGCAATATGCTGCAACGCAGCGCTGTCACGTGGACCAAACCCAAGCAGCTCACCGGCAGCAGCCAAAGCAAAACCTGCAGCCAAGTAACCAACCAATGGTGGCAGACCTACAACTCGTGCAGCCAATCCCATGCCAAAAGCAAAGGCGATCCAGGCGGCTTCAATCATCGGCAATCCTTATCGGCGCAGGTAAGTATCTGCCGAGCAACATAAAACAACTCAGGTACGCAAAGCGAATTCATCTCCTAGCATACGTGCGCAGCTCCTCAACGACATTGACCCGTATCAGGTCATAGCCGTCTCAGTAGCTCCAGGCTTTTAGCGGTTAAGGGGTAATCACCAACCGGCAAGACCCGTTTAGCGCATCGTTAAGTAATCTGGCCGAGAACGCACTTGCGGCAAACTTCGAGGGTGTCTGGGCTCAAATCGCGCATAGATTAGGTATTCGGCGCGACTCTCACCTAGCAATCTATCCTGTCAGTCACACGCAACATATTCGGCGTAGAACAGCGCTACTGATTAACGAGCCAGGAGACCCGCGCATGAAGTCGTTTGAAAACAAGGTAGCTGCTATCACGGGGGCAGGCTCCGGCATCGGCCGCGCGCTGGCCTTCGGCTTGGCCCGCCAGGGTGCCAGCTAGCCCTTTGCGATGTTGACGCACAAGCGCTGGCAGAGACAACCGCACAACTTCGCACACTGGGGGTGCAGGTCAGTGAAACCGTGGTTAACGTTGCTGACCGCGCAGCTGTGCATGCCTGGGCCGATCTGATCGTGAGTGAGCTCGGCAAGGTCAATGTGATTTTCAACAACGCTGGCGTGGCCCAGGGCGGCACGGTGGAAGGCAACGACTACGCCGACTATGAATGGATCATGAACATTAACTTTTGGGGGGTGGTCAACGGCACCAAAGCCTTCCTGCCGCATATCAAGGCGTCGGGTAATGGTCATATCGTTAACATTTCCAGCGTCTTCGGACTATTCGCGCAACCGGGCATGAGCGCCTACAACGCCAGCAAGTTTGCCGTACGCGGTTTTACCGAATCGCTACGCCAGGAGTTAGACATGGCCAAGTGTGGTGTCTCGGCGAGCTGCGTTCACCCTGGCGGGATCAAGACCAATATCGCCACCACCGCACGAATGAACGCCAGCCTGAGCAGCGTCACCGGGCAAGATATCGATCAGGGTCGCCAGCAGTTTAACGACCAACTGCTGTGCACCCCGCCAGAGAAGGCTGCGCAAGTCATTATCAACGGCGTGCTGGCGAATAAGCGACGCATTTTGATCGGTACAGACGCTTACCTATTGGATGCCCTACAGCGCTTGTGTCCAGCGTTCTATCAGCGAATGATGACCGCCTCGATGCGCTTGGCCGCCCGCTTTTCGACTAAAAAAGCCAGTAAGCAAGCACCAGAGGCCATGGAGTAATGCCAAGCCAATAAGCCCCAGCGCTATGGGTGTCTAGGCTTATTTATACCTGGTGCGAAGCCGACCCTAACCAAGGCAATGCGCATTCAATTGGTATAACGGTAGTTAGCGCGATAAATTATCTGCACTCGCACTTCGCCTTCGGAGCACTCCATGACCACGCAAGCACCTTGCGCTGAACTGTTACTCGATAATCAGCTGTGCTTCGCCCTCTACTCAACGTCGCTGATGATGACCAAGGTCTACAAACCCCTGCTCCAAGAGCTGGGGCTGACCTACCCGCAGTACCTGACCATGATGGTGCTCTGGGAAGACGATGGCATCACCGTAGGCGACGTTAGCAGCCGCCTGCTGACTGATCCAGGCTCTGTCACTCCCCTGCTCAAGCGCCTCGAAGCCGAAGGCCTACTCAAGCGAACCCGCAGCAGTGTCGATGAACGCGTTGTAGAACTTTTTCTAACGGATAAAGGCCTCACCCTGCGAGAGCGCGCCAAAGCCATTCCCACTTGCATCCTCAGTGCTAGCGAGCAATCGATGGCTGAGCTGAGTACGCTGAAAAATGAGCTGATCGCGCTGCGTGACAACCTGCAAAAGGCTATTTAAACGCTAGGCGATCAGCCAATCGCCCGATTACCTCGCCTCTATATTGCCATCACCCGCGAGAGCACCCGCTTATAACGGGTAAGAAGTTTCTTATCGCAAAATAATCATAAAACTACTTTGCACGCAAAACAGTTGGTCGATATATTCGTTATCGAGGATTTAGTTGGCGCACAATACTTTAGTGAGCAATCTAAAATCCTACTCGAATTTAAACGCCGCAGAGGAACATCACTATGTCAATTCAAACCGTTGCTTATCGCGCCTATGCAGAAGCCACCGGCGGTCGTGACGGCCGCGCCATCTCGTCTGACGGCGTGCTCGATGTCGCTCTGACCACGCCAAAAGAGCTTGGTGGCGCAGGTGGCCAGGGCACCAACCCTGAACAGCTGTTTGCAGCCGGCTATTCGGCCTGTTTTATTGGCGCGATGAAATTTGTCGCCGGTCGCGACAAACTGGCTATACCTGCTGAAGTGTCAATTGAAGGCGTGGTGGGCATTGGTGCTATCGCTAACGGTTTCGGTATCGAAGTTGAGCTACGTATTAGCCTGCCGGGCATGGATCGCGAGCAAGCCAAGGCCTTGATCGACCGCGCACATATCGTCTGCCCTTACTCCAATGCCACCCGCGGCAATATCGATGTGACCCTCACACTGCTCGACTAATAAGCTAGCCAGCGGCTGGTACCGTTCCTATACCAGGCAAGAAAGCACTAATGAGACGCGTTGCATTCAGCTTTTTGGGCAGCAAACTCACTATGCGGGGCGTAGGCAACATCATTTACTAGATGCTTGAATGGCCTACAGCCCAGTCAAATAGAGGGCTGTCGCATTTTTTTCTGATAAAAATGCGATTATTTAAAGTTAAAACCAACACTATCCGTAAAAACGGCCTATTATGGCTGAGCTGACTTGCAGTATTCAGCAAAACCGCATAGGTGCTATGAGCACTCTGGCACCGCAATTCGTATCGATTTAAGAGACACACCATGGCAAATCGCGAAACTGGCACCGTCAAATGGTTCAACGATGAGAAAGGCTTCGGCTTCATTACCCCGACTAACGGCGGCGATGATCTCTTTGTTCACTTCAAAGCTATCCAAAGCGACGGTTTCAAAAGCCTGAAAGAAGGCCAGACTGTTACCTACGTGGCCGCTCGCGGTCAGAAAGGTATGCAAGCTGAAGAGGTACAGGTGGCTTAAGCCTCTGTCCTGCTTTAAAACAAACCCCGCGCTCGCGGGGTTTGTTTTGTCTGCTTTTTGAAACCCCGACCGAATCTATAAGCCCATCTGCCTGCTGATGATCTCGTTCATGATTTCACGTGAGCCACCGCCAATCGACAAAATACGATTATCGCGGTAAAGCCGCTCCACCAGGCTTTCGCGCATATACCCCATGCCCCCCATGATCTGCACTGCGTCGTACGTCAAGCGGTCGGCAATATCCGTAGCAAAGTTCTTGGCCATGGATATCTCTTTGATCACACTCTTACCGGCAGCCATCTTCGCAGCTTGTCTGTAGGTAAAGTCACGCGACACTTCCAGCTGAGTGGCCATCTCTGCCAAGCGATGCTTGAGCACCTGGAACTTGCCGATCGGCTTGCCGAACGCTTCACGCGCCTTGGCCCAGCCCAATGCCTCCTCGAGTGCCAGTTGCGCAGTCATGTTGGCCATGATGGCCAATGACAAGCGCTCACTCTGGAAGTTAGCCATGATGCAGGCGAAGCCCATGTTTTCAACACCAATAAGGTTACCGACTGGAACCTTGCAGTCGTCGAAGAACAACTCGGCCGTGTCAGATGCCCACCAGCCCATTTTCTTCAGTTTGCGGCCAACGGTGAAGCCAGGTGTACCCTTCTCCACCACCAGCAAGCTGACGCCGCCAAAACCATCACCACCGGTACGCACGGCAACCGTGTAATAATCGGCTCGCACACCACTGGTAATAAAAGTTTTGCTACCTGTAACACGGTAAAAATCACCCTCACGCACAGCTCGTGTTTTTAGATTGGCCACATCAGAACCACCCGATGGTTCGGTCACCGCCAGCGCCATAATCTTTTCACCCGCAAGTACCTGCGGAACAATGCGTTCACGCAACTCAGGCCTGGCCCACTTCACCACGGGTGGCAAGCCGATATCCAACGAGCCAAGCCCAGCCACGAGACCGCCAGAGCCGGAGCGCATCAACTCCTCACTGGCAGCAACCTTGGCAAACACATCACCCTCATGACTACCTCCAAACGCTTCCGAGTAACCGATGCCGAGAATCCCAGCCGCACCGGCCTTCAGATATAGCTCACGAGGAAACTCCTCAGCTTCCTCCCACTCATTGATATGCGGCAGAATTTCACGCTCGACAAAACGCCGAACTGAATCGCGCACCAACTGGTGCGAGTCATCAAAATATTCCTGGAAGACAGACATGAGGCGACTCCGCTGAGATTTCAGCGAAATTACCAAGCGCTTGCTTGGTTTACAAGGAAATGCTTAAAACGGCGCCAACGGTAATCGAGTCGCTCGCCAATCGCAGCCTAAAGCAGAATAGGTCGCCGCCCAGCAATCGAGTGCGCCAAGGTACCCCCGTCGACCAATTCCAGCTCACCACCCAACGGCATACCGTGGGCAATGCGCGAAGCAATCAGACCTTTTCCCGCCAACAGCTGAGCGATGTAATGCGCTGTAGCCTCACCCTCGACCGTTGGGTTGGTTGCTAGAATCACTTCATCGAAACTTCCTACTGCGATGCGCGCTAGCAGTTCGGGAATGCCTATCGCCTCCGGCCCTAGACCATCGAGTGGCGACAAGTGCCCCTTGAGCACAAAGTAGCGCCCACGAAACCCGGTGTGCTCGACGGCATAAACATCCATTGGCCCTTCAACGACGCACAGCAGACGATCATCACGACGCGGATCAAGACAAATCTGGCACTCATCCTCCTCGCTCAAACTGCGGCATTGCTTGCAGTACCCGACACCGTTCATCGCTTGGGTTAGCGCCTGGGCCAGACGCAGCGCCCCAGTCCGATCACGCTCAAGCATCTGTAACGCCATACGTTGAGCGGTCTTTTGCCCAACGCCGGGAAGAATGCGTAGAGAGTCAATCAGGTGGCGGATCAGCGGGCTAAAGCTCATAGGGGCATACTCAACGACGACAAAGACTCAAGCGCTTGCTAGTCAGCCACCCTACAGGTTGTTTAGACTTGCAGAGCTAACAATGAGCGAGTGCAGACTGAGGACGCCTACACGCGCTTGCAGCGCAGTCATCTGCGCTAGCCGGGATAGCTTTTTAGAACGGCATCTTGAAGCCTGGAGGCATCTGCATACCCGCCGTCACACCAGACATCTTATCCTGACTGTTCTGCTCAACCTTGCGCACGGCATCGTTCACCGCAGCGGCAATTAGGTCCTCAAGGATTTCCTTGTCTTCTTGCATCAGACTGTCATCCAGACTGACACGCTTGATATCGTGACGCCCAGTCATGACCACGCTGACCAAGCCAGCACCGGATTGACCGGTTACTTCGGCGTTCGCCAGCTCTTCCTGCATCTTCTGCATTTTTTCCTGCATCTGCTGAGCCTGCTTCATCAGGCCGGCCATGCCACCTTTCATCATGGGGTAATCCTCGGTAATTAGGGGTTAACAGGAGTATCTAGGGGTTCAATGCTGTCTGCGCGAATCACCGCACCGAATTGCTGAATCATCTGTTGGATCAAAGGATCTTTCTCGATAGACGCCTCTGCATCACGCTGTCGATTAGCACGTTTACGCGCCGCAGCTTGCGCAGGTGTTTCCTGCTCAGGCTTATTCAACTCAATCAATACACTGAGTTCGCGCCCGTGAAACTGATTAAGCGCCTCATTAAGACGTCGCTGCTGAGTTGAATTGAACAGCGCCGACTGCGCAGGATCAAGGTGCAGCAACCAGTTATCGCCCTCAACAGAAATCAGCGTGCAGTTGGCCCCGATACTGCCGGTCATCCCAGACAGCCCAAGCCTAGGGAATAATTCCAGCCACTCAGCAGCAAGTCCTGTTGCGGGCTGGGCGGCGGGCAACACCTCTGGCTCGGCAGACTCACTGCGCTCTACGGCGTCAAAATCATAATCAAACGACTCGGCATCCATCTCGACATAGTCATAGTCGCCCAGCGGCGGCTCATCGTCGTCGTCAACCAGCGATGCCACGGGGATCGGCTCAGGTACTGCGGGCTGTGGCACTTCAACAATTACATCGCCAGTATTAGGCACGACAGGTTCAAGCGCATTAGAAACCGGCGTTTGAACCGGCTCTTCCCAGGGCAAATCAACAACCTTTTTAGGCGCAATGCCGACAAGCGCAGACTGCGCAGCGGGCTCTTTGACAATTTCTGACGCAACCACAACGTGCTGCTCAACAGCAGCGGGTGTAGCCTCGATAACTGGGGCTGGCTGAGATTCGGCGACAATCGCAACAGAATCGCTGACCGGGCCTACATGAGCAGAACCGGCCACTTGGTTGGTCGTGGGATCAGCAGTGGCCTGGCTAATCCCTAGCGGCTTTAGCACCATCTTGGGCGCATCACGGGTATCCGCAGGGCGGAAGGCCAGCATACGCAACAACACCATCTCGAAGCCGCTACGCGGATCTGGCGATAATGGTAAATCGCGTCGTCCAATCAGCCCCATTTGATAATAGAACTGCACGTCCTCACTGGGCAGAACGCTAGCCAGCTCAAGAACCCGCTCACGGTCGCCCTGGCCGTTATCCAAGGCCTCGGGCAACGCCTGAGCAATGGCCACACGGTGTAGTACATTGAGTATTTCGGATAACACACCATTCCAGTCAGGCCCCTGCTCAGCCAAGTGCCGAACGGCCTCAATAAGGCCACGGGCATCGCCCTCAAGTAAGGCATGCAACACGCCATAAACCTGGCCATGGTCGAGAGTCCCCAGCATGGCGCGCACATCAGCCGCTAAAACCTTGCCCTCGCCAAAGGCAATCGCCTGGTCGGTCAAGCTCATGGCGTCACGCATGGAGCCATCTGCCGCTCGGCCGAGCAGCCAGAGCGCATCGTTTTCAAATGGAATCTGTTCGGCGGCCAAAACATGACTAAGGTGGTCGACCACCCGCTCGGGCGGCATGTTCTTCAGCGAGAACTGCAGACAACGCGACAGCACTGTGACCGGCAGCTTCTGTGGATCAGTTGTAGCCAAAAGGAATTTGACGTGAGGAGGCGGCTCTTCCAGTGTTTTCAACAATGCGTTGAAGGAACTGGTAGAGAGCATATGTACTTCGTCTATCAGGTAGACCTTGAAACGTCCACGACTGGGCGAGTACTGCACGTTATCAAGCAATTCGCGGGTGTCTTCAACCTTGGTCCTGCTGGCTGCATCGACCTCAATCAGGTCAATAAAACGACCTTCGTCAATCTCTTTACAGATCGAACAAACACCGCAAGGTGTCGAGCTAATGCCAGTTTCACAATTCAGGCACTTGGCAATAATCCGCGCAATCGTTGTCTTGCCCACACCACGCGTGCCCGTAAACAAATAGGCATGGTGCAGACGTTGACTATCGAGCGCATTGATAAGCGCACGAAGCACATGAGTCTGGCCAACCATTTCGCTGAACGAGCGCGGACGCCACTTACGTGCAAGAACCTGATAACTCATCGAAACCCGTCACGAGAGGAAAGCAAAAGTGGCGCTAATGCTAACGGAGCATGGGCTAAATTGCATCTGATGCGCAGCCCACGAATGACCGCCCAGCACATTACTGACAAATGAGCTGGCTAATAATTAACCAAACGAGTATTATCCGCACTGTTCGTACCACGCTGTAAGTCAATCAGGCCTTTTGGCCGCCTCGATGGTTTCCAGGTAAGAGCGCATAACCCAAAGGTAATGCCGCACAGCTCGAGCCCTTGACCCAACCTGCTGACTGATCTGGCCGTCCCGCGCAAGCGCTGACTCAAGCCCGCCTCCGAAGTACCGACCCGCACATAGCAACCTCAATGGGAACTTGTGCGCGCAGTCCAGCTCCAATTTGCACATGCAATAGACAATTCAAGTCGACCGCCTGGAGCTCTATTTAGCGCAATGACGCGCCTGCTGTTTTAGGAAATACCAAAAAATGAATACTCAACACCAAATTCAGGATGCCATTCGCACCCTATCCAGTGCATTTGCACCGCTTGATTGCCGCATCCTTGCCGCCCGCAAAGGCAGCTTTAGCTTCACCATCGTCAACGATGCTGGCATCGCCAAGCACAGTCAGCGCCTATATCCCGGCCAGTACGGTGCCGCGCACCTGCAGCAAGTCATTGAGCGTGCCCGACAATCACTGGCGGCCTGATCACCGAAAGCGGCGAACCATCGAGCTATCTTGAGGTCTGAATCTATCACCCTCAGGATGGAGCACCGTTATGGATAGCATTAATCGCCAACTCGTCGAACAGTTGTTTTCTCCACTGCGCGCCACATTCAGCCCGCCCCGCCCAGATGGCGGAATCGTCCTCTCATTACTGGATGCAAGCGACGCCACAGCCTATAGCCGCGTACTCAGCGCCGCTCAACGCGCTGACTCACAAGCCTTCATACAAAGCCTTGAAGACATCCGCCTAGAGCTTGCAATGCGCTCTGGCAACATACCCGCCGACATGCGCAAAGCGCTTAAGGAACAGGACAGCGTCCTCAGCTACCAGACAAACTGAAGACACTCGAGGCCCCGCTCACTGCAGGGCCTGCAACATAATTTTCCTTACCCCATCACCGCGCAAAGCATCGCTGCACGAAGCGTTTTTTGATCGAGAGCCATGAGCAGGCGAGAGCCGGAACATTGGCTGCCGGCTTAGTGAATCGCCCCTAGTTTCGTAGACACCTCCATGCCTCATAATACGGCCCATTAGGAGGTGCCATGAGCAACCCGCGTTATCCCGAAGAATTTAAAATTGAAGCAGTCAAACAAGTTACCGAGCGGGGTCTGCCGGTGGCTGAGGTAGCTGCTCGTTTGGGCATGTCGACACACAGCCTTTATGCCTGGGTGAAGCGCTACAGCAAACCCCAAGAACAACGAGCGCAAGAAGACGATCAGCAAGCTGAGTTGCGTCGCCTGCGTGCCGAACTAAAGCGCGTGACCGAAGAGCGAGACATCTTAAAAAAGGCCGCCGCGTACTTTGCCAAGGAATGCGGCTGAAGTACGCCTTCATCAATCAGCTATCCGCAGACTATACGGTTCGCCGTCTGTGCCTGACTTTGAAAGTACATGCCAGCGGTTACTACGCCTGGCTGGCAGAGCCTACGTCGGCGCGAGCCAGGATGACCAACGCCTGCTTGGTCTGATCAAGCACTCATGGCTAGAGAGCGGCGGCGTGTATGGCTACCGCAAAATCCATGACGACCTGCGTGAGCTTGGAGAGGCGTGCGGCAAGCACCGTGTTGCTCGACTAATGCGTTTGGAAGGACTGCGCTCGCAGACAGGATATCGGCGTCGACCAGGCCGTTATGGCGGTAAGCCTCCAGTAGCTTCACCAAATCATCTGGAGCGCCGATTCAATGTCACCGAACCTAACAAAGTCTGGGTCACGGACATCACCTACATCCGCACTTACGAGGGCTGGTTGTATTTGGCGGTAGTGCTCGATCTGTTTTCGCGGCAGGTAATCGGTTGGTCAATGAAGCCGCAGATGACCAGCGACCTGGCTATTGATGCATTGCTGATGGCGGTTTGGCGGCGTAAGCCAAAGCAGGAAGTGATGATCCATTCAGACCAGGGTAGTCAGTTCAGCAGCGGCGACTGGCAGAGTTTCCTGAAAGCCAACAACTTGCTTGGCAGCATGAGTCGACGCGGAAATTGTCATGACAACGCAGTAGCGGAAAGCTTTTTCCAGCTTCTGAAGCGCGAGCGGATCAGGCGAAAGATCTATAGCACTAGGCAGGATGCCCGCGCTGATGTGTTCGACTACATCGAGATGTTTTACAACCCAAAACGCCGACATGGTTTCAACAACCAGCTGTCACCGGTAGAGTTTAAGAAGCGACATTTACTGAGCCTGGAAAGTGTCTAAGAAATCCGGGGCGATTCAGTTTACCGTGACGTTTTTACACGCTCTGGGCCAAAAGCGGACGGTGAAGGCTAACTATCAGCTAGATGCCTGAGCCTTTACTCATTTTTCTCAGAATCAGCGCAGCGCTTCTCAACCGTGCCAACAGCGGTACCAGCCATCCTGCTCAGTGACGCGCAACGGTGTTTGGTACAACGCCGACAGATTTTCGCTAGTGAGGATTTCGGCCTTAGGGCCATCGGCGACAATCTTGCCGCGCTTGAGCAACACCACGCGCTCGATCTCTGGAATGATCTCGTCGATATGGTGGGTGGTGATGACCATCGCCCGGTCGCTGCTGCAATAACTGCGCAGCAATGTCAGCAGTGCTAGGCCGGAACCCATATCAAGGCCGTTGGCCGGCTCGTCGAGAAACAGCGCCTGCGGCTTGTGCACCAACGCCCTTGCCAGCAACAAGCGACGTTTCTGCCCAGTGGACAGGCGCTGGAACATGCTGTCATCAATGCCGGTGAGGCCAATTGCCGCCATCTGCTCTTTGGCTAGGGCTATTTGCTCCGCCGTTGCCTGCAGATGCCCGTGACTGCCGATGGCACCAAAGAAACCAGAAATCACCACATCAAGAGCGCTGGTGGAGGGCGTGTAATCTTCTTGTAGGTCTTGGGAGACAAAGCCGATCTTGCTGCGTAGTTCCCAGATATTCACCCGATCATCGCCAAACAGTTTCAGCCAACTGTCTTCTTGGTGCAGCGGATACAGTTCACGGTCGATCAACTTGAGTAACGTGCTCTTGCCGGCGCCGTTGGGGCCAAGGATAGCCATGCGTTCATGGGCACCGATGTGTAGGGAAAAACCGCTGAACACACGAGTCTGTTGCTGATAAGCGGTGATGTTGTGGATGTCGATCATGAGGTTCCAGAGGTTTGGCTGGTTACTGGTTAAAAGTCTGTTATCAACTTCTGAGCGTATTGCATGAGGATATAGGTGATAAGGACCCATCCCACTCCTCGCCCTCGAAGCTCTTATCAAAACTGTAGATGCGATCCTCCTTAACAGCGTAGAAAGCGAGAGCACCTTCGTTTCCACCAGTGCAGTCGAGGGCGAGATAGTTACCAAGCCGGAGCGGTGCTTGAACTTTAGTATGGCCCGCACAAACACGCCATACCTCATGAACGCCTGACACTATTGCATCTCTGACTCGCTCCTGACCCCAAAGCGCGTAATGTTTCGTTTCATCATTGACGATGTCGTTCTTAAAGTCGGACCAGCCCATCCCAATAGGGACGTCAGCATGAACAATACCAATCAACCCCTGCTCAGCCTCCAATTCGATCGCAATGGGAAGCGATTTAAGTCGCTGGAC
Organism: Pseudomonas guineae; assembly: GCF_900113745.1. GTDB lineage: Bacteria > Pseudomonadota > Gammaproteobacteria > Pseudomonadales > Pseudomonadaceae > Aquipseudomonas > Aquipseudomonas guineae. Next base: position 177,077 of record NZ_FOQL01000003.1, read on the forward strand.
TATCTGGTAGCGAGATCGCTCATCTATTAGGTCCCACCAAGCTGCCCCTCGTGCAGGAGAAGATCCATACGGATCATTATCGTAGGCCTGAATGAGCATCTGCTCGTGGTTACCCATAACCATGTGAAACCAAGGCTGATCTAATAGCTTTAACCCACTCGCTGGATCCGGACCTCGGTCGACTAGATCCCCGACAGAAAGAATACGATCGCGCGTGGGGTTAAAATTAAGCGCGTTAAGGCCATAGAAAAAATCCGGCATTTTGAAATGTATATCGCCGACGATAAAATCACGGCCACTGGTATTCTTACCCAGCTTCAGGAAATCGCTCATCTCGCATTACCTGTCGGGACTTTAAACGCAAAGATCAAGAAAGTTGTCCGGCATAGTCACGAGCAAATTGAGCTGCAATACGTCCAGGACGGGAGCCTCTTTGGGTTGTCCAGGGATTTAAAAGCGATGACATCGGGGTCTAATTGCTGATCCTGCCTATTGGGGTATGCGCGCTCCAGAGCGTCCGCAATGCTCGCTAACTGTTTCAGAGGCTCGTGCTCAAAGGGCGTAGATTGATTAGCGATCATTGCGTGTAACCTGGGTTCTCGATGAGTTTTAAGCTTGCCAACAGCTGTCACTCCCGTCTAACGACGGATAGACCTAGATCGTCGATTAATGGACATTTTCGGATGAATTACGCGTTATTGGTAGACCCACCGAAAAGACAGACAAGCCCGGCTCAACCCGTGAGCAAACTCGCTTATTAGCTTTGTAGGGCGCATCAATCCGATGTTTTGTGCTGCGATCGCTGGAAAGCCATTGGAGCGATACCGAACTCGCGACGGAACATTGCTGAAAAGGCACTTGGATTGGCGTATCCGGCGTCCAGCGCAACATTAAGGATGCTTCGTCCCAGCGCAAGCTCTTCGAGTGCCACGAGCAATCGAGCTTGCGTTCGCCATTTCCCGTAGGTGATACCGAGTTCACTGGCGAACCATCGTTGAATGGTTTTTACGTTGACGTCCAGATGCGAGGCACATTCAGCCAGCCCCCAATCCAGAGTCCGCGCAGCCACGAGACGATGGCATAGCTCGCGTAGCGGACCTTTATTAGGAAGCGGTAAAAAAACCGATCCAATTTTAGCTCGAGAAAGCTCCTCAAGCAGCAGGTTGAACACAAGCTCGTTACGCCGATCGGGGAGCTCGCCTCCATCAATTTGTGACGCTGTGATCATGAGTTCTTTGGTTAACGGTGTTATCTCTAGCACCACGCAGTCGCTGCTCAGGCTAATCGTTCGCTCGCCAAGATAGACGCTTTTAATGCTTACGGCACCGAGCGTTCTAGTGCGGTGCTGAACGTCGGCAGGTATCCATAACGCATAGTTGCTCGGCACTATCCAGCAGCCACTCTGGGTGGTGACCATCAACACCCCTTGAGTGGTGAGCAGCACCTGAGCCTGCTGATGATGGTGCACGTCGATATCAGTACCATCGTTGAGATCCAAAGTGAGGGTCGACACACCGCTTGCCGTTGCAGCTACGCTATCACTGGATGGTAAATGCTTTGATATGTCCATTATTCGATGACTGGTGCTAATTGGTCGCTAGACGAACTTTAGCGAATCGTAGCATTATAACTCAGGTGATGCACACACCATGCTCCGCCGATTTTAAATAACAAGTATGGCTTGAGCGCATAGTTATTATTTCGGCTCCGCAAATACTTTAATACATTAACTATTTTTTTGGAGAAATGATTAAACCCAACTTGCTATGAGAGCCTTATGAGTCAGCTTATTTTAAATAAAACTTCAGAAACTATATTTTTAGACAGCCTAAAAATATAGCTTTTGCCTACCCTACCTGGCATCAACCTATAGTTGAAAATGCCGTGAAAGATTCTAGGGATTTTTTTGAAAAAATGGATTTATGAGCGATGAAATCGCCATTTATATATTACCTGGCGCATTTGAACTGCCGTTGCACGTCAAAAAGCTCGCACAAATAGGAGAGTTTGATGCAATCATTGCATCAAATGCAGATCATCAAAGTATCGACTAAGTTAAGGACGTATTCAGAATACGACAGATCTTATTTGCTCACTCAGCGCACTTTAGGTGTTTAAAGTAACGCGCCCAAGACCGGTAAACTCAACTTCAACCCTCGCCCCCGCTGGTGCCCAATAAATACCGGTCCAGCTACCTGTAGCGACTATATCCCCGGCACGTAATGGATTGCCCTGCGCTACGGCATGCTTTGCTAGCCAAGGCAGCGAGTTTAGCGGCTGAGCAAACGGGTGAGTGCCGATGTTATGAATCTGCATTACACCGTTCACTCGAACTTCAGCCGTTTGTTTTGACCAGTCAGGCTTATGTTCAAACGTAAAGGGCTGTCCCGTAATCAGGGCACGGTTTAACTGTTGATCAGCCAAGCGCAATAGCGCTGAAGCTTGCTCAGCATGCACCCAACGCGTATCGCATAACTCGATAGCTGGAAGCCATTCTTCAACCGCTTTGTATGCAGCGGCCATGTCAGTATGTTCATCGAGGTCGCAACCCAAGCGCACTAACAATTCGCTCTCAATACCAAAGGCATGACAATAGCCGGGCGGCACCTGCCAACCTGACATGTGAATAGCCTTAGACGGTACACCAGAGGCGCTGATAAACGTGTTCGGAGCGCCACCTAGTTTCCAAGCTTGAGCAGGGCCGTCTGCAAACCATCCAAGCGCTTGCGCTACGTGTTGCTGCACGGCATAAGCTTGGGCTTCATTTGCGAGGACCAAGCCTTGATGCGACTGGCGCTCACCGCTGCGCCAACTGCGAATTAAGCACTCGACAACTTGCTCAACCATGCTCACAGCGGTAACTCCGTCTTGCGTCTGCGCTTTTGCGCCGGAACCGGTCGCTGACAAGCCAGAAACTGACCACGCCCTGCTGCGCCACGTGGCTGGCCATCCCACACCACCTCGCCGCGTGACAAGGTCATGGCTGGCCACGCGCTCAGTTGCATACCGGCATACGGCGTGTAATCGACGTTGTGATGGAGCATTTGATTACTCAGTTCGACCGTTTGGCCTTCATCCCAAATCACTAAGTCTGCATCTGAGCCAATCGCGATGCTGCCTTTGCGTGGGTATAAACCGTACATTTTTGCGGCGTTGCTCGCCGTCAGCGCGACAAAGCTTTGTGCACTGATTCGCCCGCTTCGCACACCCTCGGACCAGAGCAGGGCCATGCGTGTTTCGACCCCGGGAATGCCGTTGGCGATCTGGTCGAACGACACATCTTCGCCATGGGCTTTCTTACCGTCTGGGCCGTTAAAGCGAAAAGGCGCGTGGTCAGATGAGAAAATCTCAAACGAGCCATTTTCCAACCCGTCCCAGATCACTTGTTGATTAGCCGTATCTCGTGGTGGCGGGCTACAAATGCATTTTGCACCTTCAAAGCTGTCATCGCAGCCAAGCGAGTCAGCCGTCAAAAATAAATATTGGGGACAGGTTTCAGCGTACACCTTCAGGCCTTGAGTTTGCGCCCGACGAATTTGCTCAAGCGCTTCTCGGCCCGAGACGTGCACAATCAAAATCGGTACATCCACCAACTCAGCTAAGGCAATGGCACGATGAGTCGCCTCACGCTCCACCAACATCGGCCGTGAGTTGGCGTGATATTTCGGCGCACTTAAACCAGCGGCTAACAAGCGTTCAGTCAGCCAAGCAATGCAGTCGCTGTTTTCAGCATGGAGCATGACCATCGCACCTTCACGCCGAGCAACTGACAGGGTTTCTAGAATTTCACGATCCCCCAGCTTGAGAGCATCGTAGGTCATGTAGATTTTGAACGAGGTGTAGCCCTCAGCGATTAACGCGGGTAACTCTTCACGCAGCACTTGCGGCGTCGGGTCTGTGACGATCAAGTGGAACGCGTAATCGATCACCGGCTTGTTGCCTGCACGCCGGTGATAATCATCCACCGCAGCGCGCAACGTTTCACCCTTCTGCTGGCAGGCAAACGGGATCACCGTCGTGGTACCGCCACAAGCTGCCGAAACCGTACCACTGAAGAAGTCATCGGCCATTAGCGAGCCATCGCCGGTCGGTTGATCAAAATGCACGTGACTGTCGATACCGCCCGGCGTGACATGACGGCCAGCTGCGTCGATCTCTTTCAGGCCCTGGGACAAGTCCAACGCTAGCGCTGCGATGCGCCCATCACGAATACCAATATCGCTGGTAAATGTGTCAGCCGCGGTAACCACGCGAGCATTGCGAATGACCGTATCGAAAGGTTGCATAGTAGGCCTCATCAAACAGGACTTGGCCTCAGCAAGTGAAGCCGATTGAACCGCAGTAAATGGGCAATTAGCGAGGTGAGGATGCCGTCACCTTGCCAAACTTCAGCGTGTTTTAGGCCGAAGCAGCCGCGTCGCGTTGCAGCCAGGCTTCCGCGATTTGTTCGCGCGTGGCAAACCACACGCCTTCGTGGGCTTGGGCGTACTCAATGAACTTCTTCAATGCGCGTACCCGGCCTGGACGGCCAACCATGCGTGGGTGCAGGCCAATGGACATCATGCGTAGGCCGTCTGCGGACTCTTCGTGCAGCACCTCAAAACTTTCTTTCATGTACTCAAGGAAGTCTGACGCTTGCGATAAACCGGGCGAGTTCCAGTAGCGAAAGTCATTGACGTCGCTGGTGTACGGCACCACTAAGTGGCGCTTGCCTTCGACCTCAACAAAGTACGGAACGTCATCGTTGTAGGCGTCGGAGTCATACAAAAAACCGCCTTCTTCGCAGACCAGCCGACGCGTGCGCACACTGGCTCCATAGCGGCAATACCAACCCACTGGGCGCTTACCGCAGGTACGCTCAAATGACTCAACCGCTAAGCGAATATGCTCACGTTCCTGTTCTTCGCTAAGGCGAAATACCTCTTCCCAGCGATAACCATGGCTGCAAACTTCGTGACCCAAAGTAACCGCCGCTTTAGCAACGTCTGGGTTTTGCTCGAAGGCGACCGCGCAAGCATGAAAGGTCGCGGGAACATTAGCTTGCTGCAGAATATCGAGAATCCGCCAAATACCGACACGCGAGCCGTATTCATACATCGACTCCATGGCCAAGTTGCGCACGCCATCGGGGAATTGATAACTGCCCCATTCGGTCATGCTTTCTTGGTCAGGATCCCCCATCGCCAGTGAGCGTTCGGAGCCTTCCTCGTAGTTGATCACCACACTGATAGCCAACCGCGAACCATTGGGCCAAGTGCCTTGCGGGCGTTGCTGGCCATAGCCAACAAGATCTCGAAGGGGTAACGCCATGGGAAACACTCCTACAGGTTTGGCAAACTGCTCAGCCGCTCAGGCTCAGCAATCGATATCTTTCAATGCTTCATGATCAGGCCCGGTGAACGTTTGGCCATCGCCAAACGCCAAACCCATGGCCAATGTTTGGGCAATACAAAACGCGGCAGTGAGCGAGCGAAAACCGAGCAACTCTGCATCGTTTACCTCGATCATGACAGAGGCGCATTGGCCGACTGGGCTGAGGATGCTATCGGTGATTGCCACAATCGGTGTGCCCGCAGCGACGGCCTGTTCACAAGCATCGATAGTCTCTTGGGCATAAGGCGGGAAGCTTACGGCGACCAGAACATCATCGCAGTGTAACGCTCCGACCTGCTCGCGCAGGCTGCCGCCTAAACCACTGATATGCACTGCTCGGCGCCCTACTCGGCTGAGCGCATAGCTCAAATAAGCAGCCATTGGGAAAGAGCGGCGCATGCCCACCACAAACGTGGTCCGGGCTTTTTGCAGCAAGGCAATCGACTGCTCCAGCGCCTGCACTTGCTCACCTTCAGCCAAGTGTTCAAGCGAGACTATATTGGCTTGGCTGAATGCACTGAGCATGGCCCCAATATCCGTAGGATCATCCAGTAACTGCTCACCACGATAGTGACGAATACGTTCCTTGAAACTGCCCTGCCCGGCCTTTTCCAGCGGTGCTTTGAAGACTCGCTGGAGGTCGCTAAAGCCGCCATAACCTAACGCCTGCGCCAAGCGAATAAACGCCGAAGCAGGAATAGCCGAGCGCTTAGCCAATGCCGCTAACGTGTTAAGCGCCACGTCATGTGGGTGCTCAATCAAATAGTGGGCGGCGTCACGCATACGTGCTGTGAGTTTGTCCTGACCCAGCGCAATCGCGGAGCGCAATTCAACTAGGGTTTGTGGTAGTGGCATAGGCAGATCGCTCATTAAATATCAGGTGTGGCGCAGTTCGGTAATGGCCTCTGCCAAGCAAGCGACTAACCGCGTCATTTCTTCGACGGTGTTGTAGTGTGCAATCGATACGCGCACCACTCCGCCCTGTTGCGCCAAACCCAATTCTTCGATCAGGTGACGCGCGTAAAAATCGCCAAAGCGGATACCGATACGTGCCTCATCAATACGCCGCACAATCGCTTCGGACTGTACGCCTTCAACCACAAAACTGATGGTCGGTACTCGGTCACCTTGGGTAACCCGTGGTTTGCCGATGATACGAACAGCCGGTGCCTCACGCAGATAAGCCAGCAGCGTTTCAGCCAACAGATCTTCCTGTATTTCAAAGGCATCAAACGCCGCTTGCATCAACTCACGCGGGCTGCCTTTAGCGCCAATACGGCGGCCAATATCAAGTAAGTAATCGCTGATACCGATACAGCCATAAGACAGCTCATAGTTGAGATTGCCCGGCTGTAATTTGTAAGGCAGTACCTCGGCACCAATGAAAAAATGGTTGAGGCTTGGCAACTCCAACAGCAATTCGCGCTTACCCCACAGCACGGCGAAGTGCGGACCAAATACTTTGTAGAAACTGAACACGTAGTAATCTGCGCCACTGGCCTGAACATCGACCAAGCGATGCGGCGCGTAGGCCACGGCGTCGACGCACAACTGCGCGCCAACTGCGTGCGCCCGGCGTGCAACCTCGGCGACAGGGTTAACGCTGCCTAAAATATTCGAGGCGTGAGTCATCGCCACATAACGTGTTTTGGCGCAGAGTAAAGTATCAAGGTCAGCCAATTCCAACTCTAAGGTTTGCGCATCAACGTGCCATACCCGCAGTACCGCACCGCGCTCTTCGCACAAGCGCTGCCAAGGGCCAATGTTGGCTTCATGGTCGCTGTGAGTGACGATAATTTCATCACCGGGTTTGATAGACGGCGCAATTGCACGCGTCAGTATTTGCAGCAAATGCGTGGTCGAACCGCCCATCACGCACTCTTCAGGGTGATACGCGTTGATCAACTGGGCCACCGACTCCCGCGCTTCTAACACCTTAGCCCCGGCCTGCACAGACGGCTGATAAGAAGCCCCCAGCTGCACGGAATGGTTGAGCAAATAGTGGCTGATGCGCTCAGCGACGGGTTTCAGTACCGCCGAACCACCAGCGTTGTCGAGATAGGCATAGCCGTCGGCCAGAACGGGGAACTGGCTGCGAACGTAATTAATATCGAGCAAAGTCAAAATGAGTCTCCCGGGTTATCAGTGATGCAGGATCGCCTGTAAGAAAGCCTGCGTTCTAGGCTCTTGCGGGGCTGTAAAAAAGTCCTGCGGATTGTTCTGTTCGATGATTCGTCCGTTCTCCATAAAGATCACCCGGTCGGCGACTTTGCGGGCAAAACCCATCTCATGTGTGACCACGATCATGGTCACACCAGAGCGCGCCAAGCTCTGCATCACGTCGAGCACTTCACCGACCATTTCTGGATCCAGGGCTGAAGTGGGTTCATCAAATAGAATGACGCGCGGTTCCATTGCCATGGTCCGGGCGATAGCCACACGCTGCTGTTGGCCGCCGGATAATTGGCTCGGGTACTTGTCGGCATGTGCTGCCATGCCTACTTTTTCCAATAGTGCTCGGGCTCGCACCTGCGCATCGCGGCGTGACATGCCCCGTACCCGTACCGGAGCTAGCGCAACGTTAGCCAGCACAGTCAGGTGCGGATACAGATTGAAATTCTGAAACACCATGCCGACCTCACAGCGAATGCCTGCCAGCTTAGGGCCATTCTCTACGCGTTGATCAGCGACTCGAACGTCACCGTCCTGATACGCCTCCAGCAGGTTGATGCAACGAATCAGCGTGGATTTACCCGAACCTGAAGGCCCGAGAATAACCACTACCTCACCTTGCTCAACCGTCATATTGATGTCGCTCAAGGCCTGAAACTGACCGTAGAACTTATTCATGTGTTCGATTTCAATGACGTTGCTCATGCGCGTTTACCTCCCGCTGCATTGCGCCGCTCCACCCAGCTAACCAACTGCACCATTGGCAATAGCAGCAACAGATACATCACCGCCGCACCTACTAGTGGCGTCGGGTTGGCGGACAGCGCTTGGGCTTGGGTCGCCTGTTTAAGCAAGTCCGGCATTGCCACCACGGAAGCCAGCGCCGTGTCTTTCATCACGTTGATGCAGTTACTGGTCATCGGCGGCATGACGATACGCATTGCTTGCGGCAGAATCACATCACGCATGGTGTTAAAAAAACTCATGCCTTGAGAAGCCGAAGCTTCAAATTGTCCGCGCGGAATAGCTTCGATACCCGAGCGAAAAATTTCCGCCGAATAGGCACATGACACCAGCGACAAGGCTGCAGCGGCGGCCGCGAATGACGACAAGCGAATCCCCACGAACGGTAATGCGTAATAAATCAACACCAGCAGTACTAGCAGCGGAATCGAACGCATTACATCGATATACGCTCGCGAAAACCAACGAATCGGGGCGTAACCGTAAAGTCTGAGCATGGCCAGCAGTAAGCCGCCAACCAAGCCGAGAATAATACTCACCACGCCCAACAACACCGTCACGCCAAGGCCGCGAAGCATCAGTGGAAACGCATCTACAAATACGTCCCAATTGAAGAATGTGTCTAGCAGCTCCATAAAAAACACCTTGGTCGTGAGCAGTTAATCGGGATTATTTAGGTACGTCGGTGACCTTAATTGTGCTCGAGTCTGCAGCTGCATCTGCACCGAACCACTTCTTATGCAGGTCAGCAATCACACCGTCCTTCTTCATATTGGTGATGATGTCGTTAACCTGGGCGCTGTCAGACCAATCTTTAGCGTGCATCAGCGAGTACTTTTCGCCGGTCGGAATCCTCGCAACCACTGCGTACTGCGGCTTATCTTTGATGTAATACAGCACCGCAGGAATATCACTGACATAGCCATCTAAGCGGCCCGAAGCCAGATCGAGCATCGCAGGTGATAACCCTTCGTAGCGCGATACATCCTTGAACTTGTATGCACTCTTATGCTCACCAACCCACATGTCACCGGTGGAACCGGTATCAACACCAACGACTTTGTCAGCCATGCCGTCTAGGCCCTTGATGCCCGACTTGGTCAGTACTGACAACGACTGGTCACTGTCGTAATACGGCTGGGCAAAACCAACCGACTCTAGACGTTTAGGGGTGATGGTGATCGATGAAATAGCGATGTCAGCACGCTTGGATTGCACGGCGCTGAACAGACCGTTGAAAGGAATATTAACGAACTCGACGCTCTTGCCAGCGCGCTTTGCGACTTCTTTGACGACATCTACTTCGAAGCCAACAATCTCGCCTTCAGCATTCTGAAACTCCCATGGCACGTTGCCAACGTTAGCACCTACCGTCCAATCAGCGGCCATAGTCGATGTTGAAAATGCAGTGGCCATCGCCATGCCTATGAGTACTTTAACGTTCATGTCTAGCTCCTCGATTCAAGTCAGTCCTACAGACCGCCTGCCTACATAAACAGACGTTTCGAGATTGAGCATAAGCATCTGAATTAAATATTTCAATTTATTTATATAATGAATTAAATGCTCCAGCCGAGTGCGGATCTGACTTAAAACGGTGCATTGGATGCAACGTACAAGCGGCAGGCATTGAACCAAGTCTCTGCCTACCTCAACGATGAAAGGCGCACTGATCCAGGGCGCTCAAATAGCTGTCACCCAAGCTTTGACTATGCGGCGCATTGCCTCGCGGAGAGATGGTCTGTGAATCGGCCCGAATTTCTTAGGCTCTCGGTGATCGCTTCTGGCCCAGGCTGTGTAAAAACGTAGGCTCCATTTTGAAGTCTACGTTGCTACTTAAAATCTACCGCAGCTTGGTCAATCAGCAGACTTGAAATTTGCGTAGGACCGCGATTTATGTTCCGCCTCAGACCATCAAACAGGCTCAAAAACGTTTTTACACAGCCTCGGCAGTAACCGGCCAGAAATAGAGATTCGTAATACCTACCAATCAACTCGTCGCAACTCAGTTGTGATCCTTCGCTGACGAGTGACGGCGAATCACGCCCTTCCCCCATGACCATGTCATTCATACATTTGTACAGGCGCGCAGCACGTCGCATGAATTTTGACGATGTTCAGCCCTGTTTGATCTGCATAACCTTCTGAGCAGGCTCCGTTGATCACTAACAATAAAAGGAGATAACCAATGCCTATTCAGACCGAGCACGACCCGCGGTTGAAACGCACATTAAAGACGCGACACATCAGTATGTTGGCACTGGGCGGTGTCATAGGCGCTGGGCTTTTTGTAGGCTCTAGCGCTGTTATCGCATCAACCGGCCCGGGTGCTTTTATTACCTATGCCATCACCGGGCTCATCGTGGCCCTGGTGATGCGAATGCTGGGTGAAATGGCCGCTGCACACCCCTCAAAAGGGTCGTTCGTCGACTATGCCCGCATGGCCTTTGGACGCCCAGCAGGCTACATGACCGGTTGGCTCTACTGGTACTTCTGGGTCATCGTGGTTGGCTTTGAAGCGGTCGTCGGCGGCCAGATCATCAATGGTTGGCTACCGGATATTCCGGTCTGGGTCATCGCGCTTGGCCTGATGATAAGCATGACATTACTCAACTTGATGTCGGTGCACTCCTTCGGCGAGGCCGAGTACTGGTTTGCCGGTATCAAGGTAGTGGCCATCATCGCTTTCCTGGTCGTGGTGGGCGCCTATGTCTTCAACCTCTGGCCGGGTTCGACCGCTAGCTTCAGTAACCTTACCGAGCATGGCGGCTTCCTACCTCACGGGGTGTCATCACTGTTCACCGGCGTGGTCGTGGTGATCTTCTCGATGACCGGCGTTGAAGTCGCGACTCTCGCTGCGGCGGAGTCGGAAGATCCGTCTCGCAACATTCGTAAGGCCGTTAATACGGTGATGATTCGCATCCTGGTGTTTTTTGTCCTGGCGACCTTCTTCATCGTGGTAGCACAACCATGGACTGACATCGTTCCAGGTAAATCGCCCTTTGTGACCACGCTTGAGCACATCGGTATTCCGGGTGCCGGCACCATGCTGACTGCGGTGATTTTGGTGGCGGTGCTGTCAGTGTTGAATGCGGGTCTATACATCTCGTCTCGACTGCTGTTCGTCCTGGCCTCCAATGATGAGGCACCAAGCTGGCTGGCGTCTGTAAGCCGCAATGGTGTGCCTGTGCGTGGTGTCATCGCCTCGACACTGGTGGGTTATGGATGTGTCGTGATAGCGGCGATTTGGCCCGATACGGTGTTTCAGTTCCTCATCAACTCGTCCGGCACGGTATTTCTTTTCGTCTACCTGATGATCTGCCTGTCGCAAATCAAGTTGCGCCGTAAATGGGTAGCGGAAGGGACATTGAAGTTCGCGATGTGGGGCCATCCATGGCTACCACTGATGGTGGCCGCTTCGATCGTGGCTGTCTTAGTCAGCATGGCCTTCGATCCCACCATGCAGATCAGTCTTCTGCAATGCGTCCTCGCTATTGCCGCCATAGCTGCCTCATACGTACTCATGCGGCTATCCCGTGTTCGTGGACAGGACGTGCTACCGGCGAAAGTCGTTTAGCAGACCCAGCCATACAAAAGCACACCCATATCCAGAGTATTCATTGGGAAGCCAACCACATGCCAGCAAAGATCGAATTAAGTCAGCTACCCAACAAACCACTGTGGTTTGAGCAGGACTCGCCTCGCGAACGCTTGGACGGCGCAACACACGCCGACGTAGCCATCGTAGGTGCTGGGTATACCGGGCTCTGGACGGCCTACTACTTGCTCAAGAGTGATCCCTCGCTGCGCGTGGTGCTTCTTGAGAAACATCAGGTTGGGTTTGGCGCCTCAGGTAGAAACGGTGGCTGGGCTTCGGCGATATTCCCGATTTCTCTTCCTCGGGTGGCCGAGATGTACTCCCATGATGCCGCCTTGAGTCTGCAGGCGGCCATGAACGATACGGTTGATGAAATCGGTCGCGTTTTGACCCTTGAGGGCGTCGACGCGGATTACTCGAAGCAAGGGTTCCTCTCGCTAGCCCGTAGCGATCCGCAAATGGCCCGCGCCCGTGCCGCAGTCGAGGCCTCAGCGCGCTTCGGATTACCGAACCAGTGGCAAGTTCTCGATGGCGCGCAAGCCGGCGCCAAGGCCGGAGCACAAGGCGTTCTGGGCGGGCTCTACACTGAGCACTGCGCCCTCATCCACCCAGGCAAACTGGTGCGTGGCTTGGCACGGTTGGTCGAGCAGATGGGTGCCAAAATTTATGAGCACTCTGCCGTAACAGAGCTTGTTCCTGGCAGCGTGCGCACAGAACAGGGTTCGGTTACGACCCAGTTCACGGTGCGCGCCACCGAGGCATTCACCTCGCAGCAGCCTGGACACTCGCGCTTTGTCATCCCGCTGTACTCATTGGTGCTGGCCACCGAGCCACTGCCAAGAGACCTGCTTGCCAAGCTCAATCTTGACCACCGCATGGCGTTCAATGACATGCGCCATCTGCGTGTTTATGGGCAAGTCACGGCCGAGGGACGGTTAGTGTTTGGTGGCAGGGGCGCGCCCTATCACTGGGGCTCACGAATGTCCGAAGACGCTGATCTGGTGGACAACATTCACGCCAAGATCCACGAGACCTTGGTCGAGTTTTTCCCGGACCTGACCGACACGCGAATCACCCATCGCTGGGGTGGTGCCCTAGGTGTTTCCCGTGACTGGTGCCCTACGGTGAGTATCGATCGGAAAAACCGGCTGGCCTGGGCTGGCAACTACGTCGGCGACGGTGTCGCCACCAGCAACTTGGCAGGTCGCATTCTGCGCAACCTGATCCTTGAGCAAGACGAGGACATCAACGCCCTGCCCTTGGTCAATCACTGCTCCCCGTCCTGGGAGCGCGAGCCGCTGCGCTGGCTGGGTATCAACAGCGGGCTAGCTGCGGCCTCGCTCAGCGATATCGAAGAGCGCATCACCCATCGTCCATCTCGCACTGCAATGTTGCTGGAAAAGTTAACAGGTGCACATTAATAGGAGCATGCCGTGACTACTTTCACGATTATCAAGTCTGCCGCGATCCAATCGTTGCCATTAAATCCCGCCGGCCAGCGTGCCGGTGCAGACAAGGGCGACCCACAAATAGCGCTCCAGCAACTGGCACCAGAAGCCACTGGCAGCCTGGGTGTCTGGGAATGCCAACCTGGCGGATGGCCGGTGGTTAACCGTCCCGACACCGAGTTCACGTACATCATCTCCGGCGTTGCGCTGTTGACGGATGACGCGAGCGGTGAAGTGGTAGAGGTCACGGGTGGTGACCTGATCATTCTCCCGCCTGGCTGGACGGGGCGCTGGGACGTGCTTGAAACCGTCAGAAAGGTCTACGCGATCTACTGACCAGCGCCGCTTTCATGGTGGGAACTGCAACCCGCCGCCATCCTATTTTCGAGAAACTCCAATGACCAATACGATCGTAAACTGGGTATCCGGTGCCCTTGTGAACTCCACCAGCGGCCAGCAATTGCCGGTCTACAACCCTGCCACTGGCGTGGTCACAGGCCAAGTGCAACTGGCCAGCCACGCTGACGTAAACGCTGCCGTTGCCTCAGCCAAAGCGGCCTTTCCGGCGTGGAGCAACCTGTCGCCACTGCGCCGCTCACGTGTTCTCAATAAATTCCTGGCACTGCTCAACGAGCATCGTGATGATCTGGCTCGGCTGATCACTGCCGAGCATGGCAAGGTGTTCAGCGACGCCCAAGGTGAGGTCATGCGGGGTATCGAGATCGTCGAATTCGCGTGTGGCGCACCGCAGTTACTTAAGACTGACTTCTCCGACCAGGTCAGCACCAATATCGACAACTGGACGCTGCGCCAGCCATTGGGCGTGGTCACAGGTATCACGCCGTTCAACTTCCCAGTAATGGTGCCGATGTGGATGTTCCCGCTGGCGCTGGCTACGGGTAATACCTTCGTGCTCAAGCCCAGCCCGATAGACCCAAGCCCCAGCCTGTTTATGGCCAAACTGCTTAAGCAGGCCGGTCTGCCCGATGGGGTGTTCAACGTGGTGCAGGGTGACAAGGAGGCCGTCAACGCGCTGCTCGAACACCCGGATGTTGAGGCTATCTCGTTCGTGGGCTCCACGCCCATCGCCAACCATATCTACGAGATTGGCGCTCGCCACGGCAAACGTGTTCAAGCCTTAGGCGGTGCCAAGAACCACTTGGTAGTTATGCCAGACGCCGATATGGATCAAGTCGTGGATGCGCTCATGGGTGCAGCCTATGGTTCGGCAGGCGAGCGCTGCATGGCCGTCAGCGTGGCAGTTTTCGTGGGTGAAAACACAGCAGAACAGGTCCTTCCTAAGCTGATCGAGCGTACCCGCGCACTGAAAGTGCTAAACGGTACCAACAACGACGCCGAGATGGGGCCGATTGTCAGCCGTGCTGCACATCAACGCATCACCGGTTATATCGAGCAAGGTGTCGCGGAAGGCGCAACGCTACTGGTCGATGGCCGTGGCTTTGATGGCGAGGCCGCAGGCGAAGGCTGCGGCGATGGGTTCTGGATGGGTGGCACGTTGTTCGATCATGTCACCCGGGACATGCGCATCTACAAGGAAGAGATCTTTGGGCCGGTGCTGGCGTGTGTGCGGGTCAAGGATTTCGCCGAGGCAGTGGCGCTTATCAATGATCACGAATTCGGCAATGGCGTGAGCTGTTACACCCGTGACGGTCACGTTGCACGTGAGTTTGGTCGTCGTATTCAGGTCGGTATGGTCGGTATCAACGTGCCTATTCCGGTGCCCATGGCGTGGCACGGCTTTGGCGGTTGGAAGAAGAGCCTGTTCGGCGACATGCATGCTTACGGAGAAGAAGGTGTGCGTTTTTATACCAAGCAAAAGAGCATCATGCAGCGCTGGCCGCAGGCTACTGCAAAGGGTGCTGAGTTCGCGATGCCGACCAGCCATTAAGGCTATCGGTTAAGTCGCGCAAAAGGCCCCGCACTCAGTGCGGGGCCTTTTGCGTTTAATGATTGCTGTCGAGCAGCTCAGTATTTTTACCGGCTTGGATTGCGATCCAAAAACGCGCAATGCCATTGGTTGTGGTGGGCTTGATTCCCGTCAATTGCTCCACCAACTTGAGCCGATAGACCAGTGTCTGGCGATGAACGCCGAGGTCGAAGGCGGTCGCTTTCCAGTTGCCATCGTTTGCTAGAAAACTCATTAATGTTGGCAAGAGTGCCGCCCCTTGCGTGCGGTCATGCTCCATCAGCGGCCCCAGGTATCGCGCTATTAATGCGCGCGCTTCGGTCAACGATTTTGGCGCCATGATCAGCCCCGTCTCCGTATCGCCGTAGCGCAGCCTGTCCGTGCCGACTTCCTGCGCCTGGGTTAACGCTAAGCGCGCCTGCCTGACGCTTTCACGAAAGCCCGTGGCCTCTGCGATCGGTCTACTGATGCCAATCACAGTGCAATCACCGAGGTTGCTGCGCAGGGCATCGAGGGTCGCGTTGTCATCAGCACTGATGGCTAGCAGCAGACCTTTGTCGCTGAGTAATAGGGGCGTGGCAATGTGCAGAGCTGGGGCATGGTGGATCTCATCGGCGCACCAAAACCCCTCAAGACCTGGGCGTATAGCAAGACTTACTAACGTGCCGGTGAGACCGCGGCGCTCCAGTAAGGGGCGCGCGAGAATGAACTGTGTCTCGCTCTCCAGCAGGCTGCGTAACAGTGCCGATCCTTCCTCGCGCTGCAGGTCACGTTGGATCATCAAACGTTCGAGTTCAACGCCGAGCAGGCCGACCAGCGAGCGTACTAGGATGGCGTCATCCAGTGTGCGCTTGCCGTTGCGGGTCATGACAAGGTTGGCTCGGGCTCGGCCAGCGATCGCTATCCGCTCAACCCCTTCTAGATCTTGCTGCCCGGATGGTTTGGTATCGACGATATTGATGCCACTGACCGCATCCTCAATAGCCAAATCAAGGTCCAGCGTGTTGGCGAGGATGGCGAGGCGGCCTGCCATGTCGGGTGCCTTGCGCAGTGCATCGGCGTAAGTCTGGAACAGCCGCTCGCTGGCGTTAAAGCGTTCGCGCTGGGCATTCAGCACGCTTTCGATCACATAGTGAGAAAGCTTGACGAATTCGAGCTCGAAGCTGGCGTGAAGAATCGGAAACAGCATGCGATCCGCGGCGTTCAGCATCTGGCGCGATAGTTTTGGGGCATCGTGTCTGGGGGCGACCACCAACGCACTGGCATTGCATTGCGCCAGTTGCTCCAGCCAAGCAACCTGATCTTTCGCCGCATGAGGAATGCCCACCCCGGTGGTCATGACCAAGTCGCCGGGAGAAATCCATCGCCATGGGTCGGGCAAGTCAACGGCATGGGCCCAAGTTATTGGTCTGCTGGTGGCGGCCTGGCCTGCGATTGCCTTTAGTTTCAGCAGCTCGACATTGATCAGGTCCTGTACCGTTAGCATGAAATTGTCGTTCCGCAGATTTGAGTTGTCATGCTACCGGGTATAGCCGAGGTGAACCATGCTCCGGGGGCGCACATGATGGTGAATGAGTGTTTTCGATCGAGACGGCGTCAAGCCTCTATTGAACGGGTGCAGCGTTAAGAAATGAAAACTCGCTTCAACGCAAATGTCAGATCTGCTGATTAGCCGAACGCGAGTTGGCTTAAATTAGGAGCGATTCACGCTTCCCAACGTTGAAACAGCCATGTTGCCAACGAATAGGAGTGGTTGCTATTGGCCGATCTTTGCCGATCATGACAGGCGAGAATCGGCCAAGAGCGGTCATTCGAAATTGGTTACAAAAGCAGAGGCGGACTAGTAACTCAGCTTCTCCTCGTCTACAAGTAAGCCGTGCTTCTTACTGTGTCCGCCGCTGCCTTACTCTCAAAGTTGAGCAGGCCAGAAAGTGAATATGAACCTGCACGCAGGAAATTTAACTACTGCGGAATGGCTGCAATTACCGAGACTTCTACCAGCAGTTCAGGGCTGGCCATCTTAGCCTCGACGCAGGCACGCGCAGGGGCGAAGCCTGCTGGAACCCAGTTGTCCCATACACTATTCATCTCGGCGAACAGGCTCATATCTTTCAGGTAGATGGTGGCTGACAGCAGCTGCTCACGATTGCTGCCGACCGACGCCAGCAGCGCATCGACCTTGGCCAGCATGGTGCGGGTTTGCTCTTGAATGCCGGCGCTACGATCTTCTGCGACCTGGCCGCATAAATAGGCGGTCTGGTTATGCACCACGACTCGGCTCATCCGCGCGGCTGTTTCGTATCGGCTAATGCTCATCACTTTTCCTATTGGTGTTTCATGTTGAAATGACACGCTACTACTTGTCCCCGTGGCTCACCAGCGAAGCCAGTTCACCCAGGGAAAGCGGTTTGATCGGCGCGCGGATAGTGTAATAACCCACTTGGTCGATGGCGACATTGCGCTCGGCGGCGATGATCTGCGCCACGGTGAGACCGCACATGCGGCCCTGACAGGGGCCCATGCCGGCACGACTAAACGCCTTGGTCTGATTCGGACCGCTACAGCCAAGCCCCACGAAACGGCGGATATCGCCGGCACTGACCTCCTCGCAACGACAGACGATGGTTTCATCGACCGGCAGCAGGAATTCGACAGCCGGTTGGTAAAGCACATCTAGAAACGGCCGGATAACCATCAACCTATCCAGGGTCTGACGCACCGGCCGTACCAGCATGTCCCGTTCAGTGCTGCCGAGGCGCCCCTGCTGGCAGGCGACTTGCCAGGCCGTCAGACGCCCGAAGTGCTCTGCAGCCAGTGCGCCTCCTATCCCAGCGGAGTCGCCGGCGACGAAGACACCGTCGATCGAGGTTTCGCCCCAGGCATCTGTCTGCGGATGCCAGCATTGCTGTTGTTCGTGCCATAAATGCCGAGCATCCATGGCACGGGTTAATTGCACATTGGGCACCACACCCTGATGCACCAGAAGTGACTTGCAGTTAATAACGCGGCTATGGCCTTGCTGCTGAAAGTGCACTTGCGCCAGGCGGCCGCTGCTGTCAGCGTCGGCGCGCAGCTTCGTCACCCCACTGAGCATGTTGATCCCAGCCTTGCGCAGCGAAACCAGATAGCCAAGGCCCTTGAGCAGCATGCGCCAGCCCCGTAGCGCGCCGAGCCCATGGCGCAATGCCTTGAAGTAGTTGGCTGACGGCGTGGTATCCAGCACTGCGCTGATCGACACTCCGGCCTTATGCAGCTGCCAGGCAATCAACAACAACAACGGACCACTGCCTGCCAACACAAGCGGGCCTGGCGGGGTCAGGGCGCTGCTCTTCAACAGAATCTGCGCGGCGCCACAGCTCATCACGCCGGGCAGGGTCCAGCCCGGGAAGGGGACCGGCCGTTCCTGTGCGCCGGTGGCCAACAGGATTTTCGCCGCACGCAAGGTGCGACTATGTCCGCCGATGGACACACTGAGTACGCGCTCCGAGCTGATGTCCCAGACCGTGGTCGAGCTGAAGTAATCGATCTGTGTATGCTGCAGCGCATCCACCAGTTTGCGCCCGTAATAGTAATCGGGGCCAAGCACTCGGGTGTCAGCCGGAGCAGGCTTGCCTACGCTGCGGTAGATCTGCCCACCCGGGGCGGCTTGTTCGTCAAGCAAGGCGACATCCAGGCCATGCTGGCAGGCCGTAGTCGCGGCGGCCATCCCGGCGGGTCCGGCGCCGACTACGACCAAGTCATATATCCGCTCGCTCACGAGTACATCTCCTGCTCTGCCATCGAGAGGTGTCTGGCGCCGGTCTGCGGGAGGATTTTCATACCCTCGACCACCAGCGTCATGCAGCCCTGCACATTGGGCACGCCATCGACCTCCACTAGGCACTCGAAGCACACACCCATCATGCAGTATGGTGCGCGCGAGCTGCCGGACAGGGGAGTCGTGCGTGAAGGGATCATGCCCGCGGCCAGCACTGCTGCGGCCACTGTTTCTCCCGCTCGGGCATGGAATGCCGCGCCGTCGATCTCTACCAGCACCGTGCCACAGCCTTCGTTTTCCAGGCGTTTAAACATCAAATCGTGCTGCACGGAACACCTCCAAAGAAAAGGATTCAGGTTTTCCTGCTATCCAGTCGGCGATCGGTCCCGAATGAGCAGCACCAAGGGTGACACCGCTATGGCAGGTCACTAGAAATGCCCCGGGGCAGACACGCGACTCTTCATAGATTGGATAGCCATCTGGGGTCATCACCCGCAATGCGCCCCAGGCGCGAACCATGCGTACGTTTTCCAGCAGCGGAAACATCCGCGTTGCCCGATGAGCAATCTGCGCCATCACCTCGGTGGTGGTGCCGCTGTTAAAGCCGACGTCTTCCTTGGAGTCGCCCAGCTGCATGGTGCCGTCCCCTGTCTGACGCACATGACCGGTGGGATAATGGAGAAACGGCTGTATGCGCTCGGTGACCAAAATCTGCCCGCGATTGGGCTGAACCGGGGCCGACAGCCCCAGCTGGGGGGCCAATGCCTTATTGCCGAGACCGGCAGCCAGCACCACCTTTGCAGAGTTCCAGCAGTCATCCCCGGCCACTACGCTGAAGCCACCGTCCTGCTGGCGGATCTCGCCGATGGAGGCATTGCTGAGCAACTTACCGCCTCGGGCGATAAAAGCCTCGGCCAAGGCCCGCAACAGCAGTAACGGATTCAGGTGACCGTCCTCCAGCCCCAGTGTAGCGCCGGCAACACGGGGGCCGACCGCGGGCACTAGAGCTTTGAGTTGTGCATAGTCGAGCACCTTGAACGGGTAATCGCCGCCCGCCTGCTCGCGCATAGCACAAAGCATGCGCTGGCGTTGTTCCAGTTCGGCGTCGTCCAGGCAAATCAGCAGCCCACCTTGCTGGGAAAGCTGAACATCGATGCCTGTGCAGGACTCAAGCTCCTGGGCAAAGCTTCCCCACAAGCGCGCCGACAAACGTGACAACTGGGCGTATTCGGGACAGGTATCGCCCTTGCCCTGCACCCAGACCAGGCCGAAGTTTCCCCGCGAAGCGCGCAGGGCGATGTCGCCCTCATCCAGCACGGTGACCTTCAGGCCATTGCGGATAAGGCCTAGCGCAATGGCCAGGCCAACAAGTCCGCCGCCGATCACGGTGACATCCGTTTCGCGACAGTCTGCCCGTAAGCGAACCGACATGGCCTACTCCTTTTGAAAATATTGAGGGTGCAGGCATAGGACCTGCGGGATGAAAGCGGCAAGGCCGTCCCGGACGCTTATATTCCGGGTGCCTTGCTCAGCCAGGCTCAGTCCTTCAACGCGGCCTTGAGTACTTTCTCGGCCCACTCTTTGCCGATGTCATCGATGATTTCAGGCCATACATTTGTACGGACTTTCTTGGCCGTGGCTTCAAGCTCTGCCTCGGACACGTCGACAATGGTGGCGCCGGCTTTAGCTAGCAGTTGCTCGTTGGCGGCCTGGTCAGCTTGGGCGGTTAGCCAGCGACGGTTTTCAAACTCCAGAGCAACCTTATCTAGCGCCGCTTGTTGCACTGGATCGAGGTCGTCGTAACGCTCCTGATTGAGCAGCAGATACCACACTTCGAAATGGGTATTTGAAGGTACGTAGTACTTAGTCACGTCACGGAAGGAGGAGTAGTAACCCTCGGCACCTGAGCCCATCACCCCATCAACCACGCCCGTTTGCACGGCGGTAAAGGCTTCAGAGAACGGCAGTGGCGAAGCAATGTAGCCCACCTGATTCGCCAACAGCTGGAAGGTTTTAATGGGTGGCACGCGCAGCTTAATGCCCTTAACGGCATTCGGATCGCCAGCGCCCTGTACTTCGCGGTTCAGCGCGATACCGCCGAAATACACCGGCCAAGCGCCCATCACCTTGATGCCTTGTTCTTTATACAGCTCGGCAACAGTGTCACGCAGTGGTGTGCCCGAACCGAACACTTCCTGTGCCTCTTGCCAATTTTTTACCATGTAGGGCATGTAAATAATCTGGAAGCGTTTGTCTGCGCCGGAGGCTGGCGGTTGAACCGCCATGTCGATAGCGCCGAGACCCACACGCTCCTGCACCACGGTGTAATCACCTAGAGCGTTGGCGGCGTATATCTTGACTTTGATCTTGTCGTCGGTCGCTTTCTGGACATTCTCAGCGAACCATTTGACTTCATTATCAATGACCGTGCCTTGAGGGCGGACGTGAGAAAGCTTCAAAGTTTCGGCCTGAATCAGGCCGGTAGTCGCGAGCGTAAGAGCCAGCGCGAGGGCGGTTTTTTTTACGAGTACTAGGTTCACTTTAGGTTTCCTTGTTGTTGTTCTAGGGCCGGAGTAGGGAAATCAGTAACCAAACAGCCTAGGGATATATTCGGAGAGGTCGGGCCATGCAGCGACTAGAACTACGACCGGTAAGTAACCGAATAGTAAAATCAACATGGCGGGTTTAACGACATCGGTGAATTTCACTTTGCCAATACGAGCGCCCAAATAAAGGATGCTGGCGTACGGGGGCGTAACACCGCCCATCGCAGTGTTCACCCCAACAATTGCGGCGAACTGGATCGGACTGACGTCCAGAGCGATCATCAGTGGCAAAAGCAATGGCGCGGTCAGGATAATGGCGGTGATGTCATTCACTACCATGCCGATCAAGAACAGGAACAACGTCACCAAAATCAGCAGCGTAGTTTTGTCAGACGTGATCTCGAAAATCGCGGCCACCAACGCTTGCGGAATCTCTTCCATGACGTAGATCTGGCTGAGCATTAGGCTGAACAGGATCATGATCATGATCGAGCCCACGGCAGTGGCCGACTCCTTGCCTGACTCGATAAACGTGCGCCAGGTCAGGCCCTTGTAGATCATGAAACCGACGGGCAAGGCGTAGATAACCGCGACGGCGGCCGCTTCCGTAGGGGTCATAATCCCGCCGTATATACCGCCCAGGATGATCACCGGCATGATCAATGCTGGCAGGGCATTCACTGTGCGCGACATGCCTTCCTTGAAAAGGTCGGGCATGGACATGGTTTCATCCAGCACCAGCGGGAACTTACGCGACATCACCAGGTTGACCACGGCAATGTTGACCATGATCAGCAGGCCGGGGCCCAAGGTGGCGAGGAAGCTGGCCAGGATTGAGGTCTCTGTGACCCAGCCGTAGACGATCATGGTCACGCTCGGCGGGATCAGCAAACCGAGAATCGAGGAGTTGGCGATCAAGGCTGTGGCATAGGCCCGTGGGTAGCCTTTACGCTCCATTTCGGGGATCAGCAGCGGCCCAATGGCTGCAATGCCGGTGAGGCCACTGCCGGAGATCGCACCGATAATCGCGCAACTGACAGTCGCCACCACACCGAGACCGCCGCGGATCCGGCCAACGAAGATATTGACGAACTTCAGCAGACTGGCCGCAATGCCGCTGACACTCATGATGGTCCCGGCAAACACAAACAGAGGGATAGCCAGTAGCACCGGGTTGGTCAGCTGGTTAAAGCCCCAAAGCATCGTGCCTTTCATGGTGGCATCGCCGACGAGCACCATGACCATTAGCCCGGCGCCGAAGCAGTAAGGCAGCGGCACCCCAAGGCTGAGCAGAATAATCAGCAGGGCAAAACCGAGCAGCGCGACTTCAATCATGGCGGTTTCCTTCTTGTTTTTCGGTCAGCACCTGGAACTCAGCAACTTCGGTCGTTTCTGGGTAGTCATGGCCTATTGACGCGTTCAGTGCGGCGCCGTCTTTGAACAGCACGCGAAGGTTTTTATAGAGGTGCATGCAGACGTATAACGTCATCAGCAGCAGGCCGAGAAACAGCGAACATTCATAAATGAACGTTGGTAGGTAGAGGGTGGGAGTTTCCTTCCATACCTTAAAGGCGTAGCGGAAGTAATCCCACGCCCACCAGGTCAGCCAGGCGGAAATGATGATGCTGAGGGATTCAGAGATGACCATCAGCAGGCGTCGCGCCTTTTCGGTGTCGAGAAAAATCTCCAGCACGTTGGCACGGATTTGGGTGTCTTCCCGCGATGCGTTAACGCTGCCGAGGATGTAAAGCCACATGATTGGGATGATCGATACCTCTTCTAGCCCCATGACTGGAGTTTCAAAGACGTAGCGGGTGATTACCTGCACGAATTGGAAGCCTGCAACAGTACTGATTAGCAATGCCAGCGCATACCGGAAGAACGTCTCCATTTTTTCTCTCTTGTTGGACGTTTGTGATGCAGATGTTGCTTGGTCAACTTGATAACATCAAATCGTTTATTGTTAGCACTAGATAACTAAATGTTATGATCTTGCTTTGCATCTATCGTGCTTTTAGGCCTCAGGGCCAGCTGGAGGGTATGTGGCGAAATTAAGTCATCGGCAGGCCGAAGCCTTCCGTGCGGTGATGATCGCCGGCACTATTACCGGCGCAGCAGAGATTCTTTGCGTATCGCAACCGGCCGTGAGCCGACTGCTGGCGGACTTCGAGGATGCCGTTCAACTCAGGCTGTTCGAGCGTCACAAGAAACGTCTAACGCCGACGCCAGAGGCGTTGATTCTGTTCGAAGAGGTGGAAAAATCCTTCGTCGGTATCGAGAAGTTGGCCAGAACCGCCGATGAGCTGCGCGGCTATCATCGCGGCTCCTTGAGGATCGCAGCCATGCCAGCTGTGTCCATAGGCTTCCTGCCGAATGTGGTCCAGAACTTCATCAGCGATCACCGCGGCGTCTCAGTGACCTTGCAGGTCCGCAGTTCGCAGCAGGTCGCCGACTGGATCGCTACCCAGCATTACGATGTCGGCATAGTCGCCACTAACGTCTCCGACCCCGCCCTTGAGGTACAACTGCTGGCCGACTGCCGCATGGTCTGCGCACTGCCTGTCGGTCACCGGCTTGCTGATCAGTCGGTGATCACGCCCGAGGACTTGCGAGACGAGCCCTTCATTTCACTCGGCACAGAGCAGAGCGTGCGCTACAAGATCGATGAGGTGTTCAATCGCGCAGAGGTAAGTCGTCAGCTGATTGTGGACACGCAACTATGCTACGTGGCGTGCTCGTTCGTGCTGGCGGGCAGCGGCGTCACCCTCGTCGACCCACTGACAGCTCTACACTTTGCGCCGCAAGGCTTGGTGGTAAAACGGTTCGAGCCGAGGATTAGTTTCGTTTTCAACGTCCTGTATCCAGGACAAAGAGCGAAATCGCAAATGACCCTTGATTTTACCGACACGCTGCGTTTCAAGCTGGCGCAGTTGGCAGAGTCTTCGTCCGGTTTATTAGACTTCGAAGCACCGCCACACGATCAGGATGTGCGCACTTGATTCGACATGAGTCAGGTCAGCTGAATCAACTCTATTTCGGTAACCGCCTTCAAGTCTCTTTTTTGCTAGTTCCAATATGTCCGCCAACGACTGCAAAGCGTCGATTTCAGCCGATTACGACAGGCAGCTTTTGGCCGAAAGCAGAAGTTCATGACCCGCTGCTATGTGCCGTGCTCAATTGGATATTCATCCGCGCATTTCAAAGATGGCACCTTCCACGCCCAGCACCTCACCTGAGGCTGAGTAGATGCCCACTCCTTTTTCCCACACATCTTTGATCTGGCCATCAGCGCAGCGAATACGGTAGCTCAGCTGATAGGGCTCATTACGCAGTAATGCGCATTGCACGCAGTACCAGATGTAATCCACATACTCAGCCAGGATCAGCGCGCCATAGTGATGTTCAGGGTTGTTCGAGAGGTAATCCGGGGAATAACCGGTCAGGTCCTTACAGCCCGCGCTGACATATTGCATCGGCCAGTTACGCTGATTATCTCCCCGATAGATCAGCCCCGGCAGCTCATCAATGAGCCCGCCAAACCCCAGCGCGGAATTTTGCGCTTGATTAAGCCTAGCGTTCGGCTCTTCGAGTGGTTGCTGTTGGACGTCACTACGGTGCACCCACGTTGCCAGTTCAAGGCGTGAATTAAGTCGAAATTTACGTAGCAAATTACGCACGTAAATTTTCACAGTGCCATCGCTAATGCCCAGTTCGCGGGCAATTTGTTTGTTGTTACAGCCATTGGCAATCAACGCTAACGTTTGGCTTTCACGCTCGGTCAGTTCATTCGGCAACGCAGCAGGTGGCGCAGCAAGCTGAGGCCGCGCAGCGGTCAGCAACAGGCTGGTGTTAATCATCACTCTCCCCCTCGGCGGCGGGTGGCCGTGGCTCAACAACCCCAAGAGAACAGCAATTTACGTGCCTTTCACCTCGCACTACCCCTTTGTGCGTACCCCCTCCTGCAGATCGACAACTAATTCCCTTAAGGAAATTATATTCCCAAGCAGGAAACTCGAATGACCTAGCTCAACCGTGTTTCTCATGCACCAACTGAATGCTTCAACGCATTACTACGGGGCAAAAATGGCGATTGGCGCAAGCCAGCAAGAGGATCGACATGAGCACTACAGCCAAACAGTTTTCGACCAGCATACCGCGCTATTACAACGGCGAACCTAACCAGCTGGCGACACATCACCTGCTGGTTTCACAAGGCAGGGGATGTACGGAGCAAGACCGCATTTGTGCTAGCCTGAACCGCACGTCGGTGCCGATGACTCACCTGACACTGACTGATTACTCGAGTACAGCCGAGCTGCAACGGGTCATGCTCAGCACATTGCGTGAAGCCACAATAGGTTTGCGCGTTTACTTGTTGGGCGATGAAGACTTCATTTGGCCCCTGCATGCATTGGCCAGAGTTGCTGGCTTGCAGGCTGAAGAAATCGAGGTAATCCCGAGTGTCGCAGGTGGCCATTCAATCTACTGCGTGCATTGCTCAACCACCCAACATGGCGCCCTCGAAAGTCCTCACACCTGTACTGAATGTGGCGTGGTGCTTGAGATTCGCCAGCATTTTTCCAGGCGCCTGGGTGCTTATCTCGGCGTTTGCGCCGACGCTCGCCAGCCTTTTGCGCAGGTGCAAGCATGAGCGGTTTTATTCCGGTGCGCGTAACCGACATACGCCAAGTCACCCCGGTGATTCGAGAAGTCAGCCTGCAGTCACTCGGCAGCGCATTGCCCGCGTTCTCGGCGGGCAGTCACATCCAAGTGCTGCTGCCCAACGGCAAGCGTAACGCCTACTCGCTGCTCAGCGACCCACTGGATACGCGCCACTACCGGATCGCAGTGCGCCATCAGGACGACTCGCGCGGTGGCTCACGCTATGTGCATGAGCAGTTGCAGGTCGGTGATGAATTACGCATTGCACCGCCCGCCAATCTCTTCCCGCTGCACAACGAGGCGCACCTGCACATTCTGCTCGCCGCTGGGATTGGTATTACCCCATTCATCCCTTACTGCGCAGAGCTGCTAAGACGCGGCGCGCCATTCGAGCTGCATTACGCCTACCGCGGCGGAGTCAGCGATGCCTATGTGGCACAGCTGCGTGAGCTCATCGGTGAGCGCCTGCACTGCTATGACAGCCCGCAGCAGCGCCTTGACCTCAAGTACGTGCTCAGCAACCGACCACTAGGCAGTCACATCTATGCCTGCGGCCCACAGCGCCTGCTGGATGACCTGCACCAGCAAGCGGCAACGCTCGGCTGGAGTGACCGCCGTATTCACAGCGAAGCCTTTACTGCGGCGCAATCTGGCGAGCCATTCAGCGTGCAACTGCTGCGCAGTCAGCAACAGCTGAGCGTCGGCGCTGATCAAAGTCTGCTCGAGGCCCTCGAAGCCGCCGGCGTCGAGGTACCGAACCTGTGTCGCGGCGGCGTTTGCGGCCAGTGCCAAACCGCTTACCTGCAAGGTGATGTTGAGCACCGTGATCACTTTCTGAGCCCTGAAGAACAAACCGCCAGCCTGATGCCCTGCGTCTCGCGCGGTTGCGGCCAGCCCCTTTTGCTCGACCTTTAGGAGACGTATTTATGAGCCTGACTTTTAAACCGCTGGAGAGTTATCACCAGGATTTCAGCTTCCGTAACAGCGAAGAGGCCATACAGCGCTTTCCATTCCCGTTCCCGGAAGACCACTACATGTACTCGGTCAATCTGGAACCGGCCACCTCGCGCGACCCCGGTTCTATTTTCGAGCACTGCTTCGACATCGATGAGCACTACCGCTCGGAAATGGCTGAGCGCGGCCGAGTACTGGAGCGCGATCCGCGCCGCTGCTTAGTGATGCCGCATATGCAGACATCGGCCTGGGACACCCTGGCCATCTTGATGGAGCACCTCAGCCAAGATTATCCGCAGTGGTTTGAACTGGCCCGTAACGGTGATCAATGGCAGTGGCAAAACCACGCACTGGGTATCGAGCAACGCTTCACTTATGGCGATGCCGATACGCTGCCATGCGAGCCGTTGGAATATATCGGCCGTCAGGTGCAGGGCGACTTCGCCTTGCTCGACCAGCGCGACGGTGACCTGTTCATGGATGCCGGCATTGTCACCTGCCCGGCCGACTGGTCCCTGGCATTCGATGCCGGCATGAGCTTCAAGCAATGGCACTCGCCGGTGCCAATGGCACACCAGATGGGCGTATTCGACCGTGCGTTGAAGTACCTGGTGAACATCCAGGTCGGCCAGCCAGTGCGCCGCCTGAACTGGACACTGACTATCAACCCGCGCCTCGACACCTCGCCGGAAACCTTCCACGAGTGGGGAAGCGATCGCGCCAGCATCACCCCGAAAAACGTCGGCAGCCTCGTCCATCTGCGCGTCGAGCTCCAGGTCATGGTCCGCTTACCGCGCTCCAACGCAATGATGTTCAGCATCCGCACCTACCTGATCAGCATGGACGAACTGGTTACCCAGCCCGCCTGGGCCCAACGCCTGCACCGCGTGCTGCGCGACCTGCCGGACGCTATTGCCGACTACAAGGGCATGACCCTCTATCGCCAGACACTGGTGGATTGGCTCAGCCAATTCGACAGCCAGGCCTGAACCCTACTTACGACCTCAGAAAAGGACATTAACCATGGCTAATTCATGGCGCATCACTGCTCTACGCGACCGTCACCTAGCGCTCGGCTCCTCCCTTGAGGACTGGAATGGTATGGGCACGCCCTGGACCTACTCCAGTGACCTGGCTGACCAACACGAAGCGATCCGTACCCGCGCCGGCCTGATGGATGTATCCGGTCTAAAGAAAGTGCACTACGTCGGCCCTCACGCCGAAAGCCTGCTCGACTTCGCCACCACACGCGACATGAGCAAGCTTTATCCGGGTAAATCGGTCTACGCCAGCATGCTCGATGAAGACGGTAAGTTTGTTGATGACTGCATCGTCTATCGCACCGGTCCCAACGCCTTCATGGTGGTGCATGGTGCCGGCACCGGCTACGAGATGTTGATCCGCTCAGCCCAGGGCCGCCAGGTCGCTGTTTTGTTCGATGACGACCTGCACGATCTGTCCCTTCAAGGCCCACTGGCTGTCGATTTCTTGGCCGAGCACGTACCTGGGATCCGTGACCTGCCTTACTTCCATCACCTGCAAGGCAAGCTGTTTGGCCGCCCGGTGATGATCTCGCGCACCGGTTACACCGGCGAACGCGGCTATGAGATTTTCTGCAAAGCCGCCGATGCACCGACCATCTGGGACGGCATCCTCGAACACGGCAAGGGCATGGGCATTATCCCGTGTGCCTTTATTGCGCTGGACTGGCTGCGGGTCGAAAGTTCCCTGCTGTTCTTTCCCTACGACAACTCGCAGATGTACCCCTTCGCCGATCAGAAAGCCGGCGACACCCTTTGGGAGCTGGGCCTGGACTTCACCGTATCACCAGGCAAGCAGGACTTCCGTGGCGCCAGCGAGCACCAGCGTCTGCAAGGCAAAGAGCGCTTCAAGATTTTCGGCGTACTGCTCGACGGTCAGCAGGCGGCCGAAGGCGGCGACACCCTTTGGCACGAAGGCCACCAGGTCGGTGTGATCACCTGCGGCATGTACTCACGCCTCACCGATCGTTCGATGGCAATTGCCCGCTTCGAGCCGGGCTACGCCGAACAAGGCGTGGCACTGGAGGTCCGCGGCAGCCTGCAAACCAACGCGATTTCTCACACGCTGCCCTTCGATGATCCGGAAAAAAAGAAACGCACAGCCAAAGGCTAACCACCCTAAGTCATTCTTTTTATAGAGAGGTAGAGCTTCATGGCTCCCGTATCAACCCAACACATCCTCAAGATCAGTTGCCCGGCAACCTCGGGAATCGTCGCGGCTGTGACCACCTACCTGGCTGAGCATGAGTGCTACATCAGCGAACTGGCTCAGTTCGATGACGAGTTCACCGGGCGCTTCTTTATGCGCGCGGTATTTCGCTTCAACAATGGCTGCGTGGGTGACACCGCATCGCTGCGTCAGGGTTTCGAAGACGTTGCCGTACCGTTCGACATGGATTGGCAGTTATTCGAGGCCGGCCAGCCGCCGCGCGTCCTGCTGATGGTCAGCAAGTTCGACCACTGCTTAACCGATTTGCTCTATCGCCACCAAAAAGGCGAGCTGGACATGACCATCACCGCCATCGTCTCCAACCACCTCGACTTGCGTCCTATGGCCGAGCGTCAGGGCATTCGCTTTGTCTATCTGCCGGTGACTAAAGAGACGAAAACCGAGCAAGAAATTGCGTTGATGCAGATCGTCGATGAAACCAAAACCGACCTTGTGGTGCTCGCCCGCTACATGCAGATACTTTCGGACAGCCTGTGCAAGCAACTGGCCGGGCGTGCCATCAATATCCATCACTCCTTCCTGCCCGGTTTCAAGGGTGCCAAGCCCTATCACCAGGCCTATGCACGGGGTGTGAAGCTGATCGGCGCAACCGCTCATTACGTCACCAGCGACCTCGATGAGGGCCCGATCATCGAGCAAGAAGTACAACGCGTGGATCACGCCTACCTGCCGGAAGATCTAGTAGCGATTGGCCGTGATACCGAAACCGTAGCGCTGTCGAAGGCGCTGAAATATCACCTCGAGCACCGCGTTTTCATTAACTGCGACAAAACGGTAATCCTGCCATGAGTGCCGCGACGCTGATCGATGGCAAGGCCTGTGCCGCAGCAGTCATTCGTGAGGTGAGTGCCGAGGTCAAGGCACTCAAGGACGTGGGCATTGATCCGGGCCTAGCCGTAGTGTTAGTCGGTAGCGACCCGGCTAGCCAGGTGTATGTGCGCAACAAAGTACTGCGCGCCGAAGAGACCGGCATTCGCTCGTTTGAATACAAGCTGGCCGCCGACACCTCGCAAACAGCGTTGCTCAACCTGATCGAGCGCCTCAATGCCGACCCACAGGTGCACGGCATCCTGGTGCAACTGCCGCTGCCTGGGCATATCGATGAGAACTGCGTCCTGCAGGCCGTTGACCCGTTTAAAGACGTCGATGGTTTTCACAGTGAAAACGTCGGTGGCCTGAGCCAAGGCCGCAAGGTCCTCACACCTTGTACGCCTGCCGGGTGCATGCGCCTGCTCAAAGAGACGTGCGGTGACCTCAGTGGTAGGCACGCGGTGGTCATTGGCCGCTCGAATATCGTCGGCAAACCGTTGGCCGCGTTGCTGCTGCAGGCCAATTGCAGCGTCACGGTGGTTCATTCGCGTAGCCACAACATCCGCGAGCTTTGCCGCCAGGCCGATATTGTGATCGCCGCTGTCGGCCGCCCGCAAATGGTCGATGCCAGCTGGCTCAAACCCGGCGCCGTGGTGATCGACGTAGGGATCAATCGCATCGAGCAAGACGGCAAGAGTCGCCTGGTCGGTGATGTCGATTTCGACAGCGCCAAAGCCACAGCCTCAGCGATCACTCCAGTACCTGGTGGCGTCGGCCCAATGACCATCGCCTATCTAATGAAAAACACCGTTACTGCGGCGCAGCTGCAATACCCGGCTGCTCGCCAGGCTAAACCTTCTATGGAGATTCCAGCATGAAAAAGCGAGTTGCCATCATCGGTGCTGGCCCCTGCGGCCTGGCCCAATTGCGTGCATTTCAGTCAGCCAAGGAGCAAGGCGCAGATTGTCCGGAAGTGGTCTGCTACGAGAAACAGTCGGATTGGGGCGGCATGTGGAATTACACCTGGCGCACCGGCATCGACCAGCACGGTGAACCGGTCCACGGCAGCATGTACCGCTACCTCTGGTCCAACGGACCGAAAGAGTGCCTGGAGTTTGCTGACTACAGTTTCGACGAGCATTTCGGCCGCCCCCTAGGCTCCTACCCACCACGCGAAGTGCTGTGGGACTACATAAAGGGCCGCGTCGAAAAAGCCGGCGTTCGCCAGTTTATCCAGTTCAATACAACGGTGCGCGGCGTTACCTATGACGCAAACAGCAGCCTCTTTAGCGTCACCGTGCACAGCTACGACAATGACCAAACCAGCACCGAAGTCTTTGATTATGTGGTGGTCGCCAGCGGTCATTTCTCCACCCCCAACGTGCCCTATTTCGAAGGCTTCGAAAGCTTTGGCGGTCGTGTGCTGCATGCCCATGACTTCCGCGATGCGCTGGAATTCAAAGGCAAAGATGTACTGATCGTTGGCGGCAGCTACTCAGCCGAAGACATCGGTTCTCAGTGCTACAAGTACGGCGCCCGCTCGATCACCAGTTGTTACCGCAGTGCGCCGATGGGCTACCGCTGGCCGGAGAACTGGAAAGAGAAGCCACTGCTGCAACGCATGACCGGCAAAACTGCCTGGTTTGCCGACGGCACGCACCACCATGTCGACGCGATCATTTTGTGCACCGGCTACAAGCACCACTTCCCCTTCCTCGCCGAAGAACTGCGCCTGAAGACTGATAACCGGCTGTGGCCACTGAGCTTGTACAAGGGCGTGTTCTGGGAGCAAAACCCCAAGCTGATTTACCTCGGCATGCAGGATCAGTGGTACAGCTTCAACATGTTCGACGCGCAGGCTTGGTATGCCCGCGACGTCATTCTCGGGCGCATCAATCTGCCCGATCTCGCGCAAATGAAAGCTGAAGATCTGGCGTGGCGACAAGAAGAGGAAATGCTCGAAACGGCGCAGCAAATGTTTGAGTTTCAGGGCGAGTACATCCGTCAGCTGATCGAAGCCACGGACTATCCGAGCTTTGATATTGCCGCGGTCAATCAGACATTCCTTGATTGGAAGCATGACAAGTACGAGGACATCATGGGGTATCGCAACAAATGCTTCCGCTCGCTGATCAGCGGCACCATGGCCACACCGCATCACACGCCGTGGTTGGAAGCACTTGATGACTCCCTAGACGCCTACCTCAGCGAGACTCCGGCCGTTAGCCAAGTAACCGCTATCTGAAGCCGTGCGGGGGCGTTACCCCCCTCCCGCCCATGTGGAGCCTCACCATGCGCCAACCTGTCATTTCTCGTCCCTGGGAACCGGCCCTGTTTGCCTGCGCGCCTAGCCTAGAGCGTCATCGAGTCGCCCCCGGCGGCCTTACGCTGATTAACCTCGAGCCCGGCGATACGCTGCAAGTAATTGACCTCGAGGGTGATCAGCGCGCCGAGCTGCATGCATTTGCCAAAAATGGCCAGCCAGCACTTGCCGCGCTAGGGCTTAACGCAACACCGCACGCCGAGTTCAGCCAACGCTTACTCGCCAATGGCAGCACCGAATCAATCCGCAGCCAGCGCAGGCTATTGGGCCTAGGTATCAATACCGCCGCCATGCAAACCGCGGTTAATCTGTGGCCCGCCAGCACACCTGCTGGATACAGTCGCACCCTGCATGCGGCCGAAGCATTAGTGGTTATGGTCGCCGCACCCGGTGAAGACAGCCCGGTGTTCAGCCAGCTACGCGCCAGTGAACTGCGTCTATTCATCCAGCGTGCTAACCCGCGCCAAGTGCTTGCGCCGCCGTTGCCAGAGCCGCTTGGCGAGGTGATCGATGAATTCACCATCAAGCCCGGCACAGCGCAGGCGTATGCCGTAGCCGCCGGTCAATACATTCAAGTGCTCGACGTGGCCGGCCGACAGTGTTCGGACTTCGTCGCCTTCGACCGCAGAAGCCTCGATGCGGGCCGGGAGATCGACCTCGATCCCACCGTCACGCGCACGATTAATCACCACGCCTACCCCGGCCCAGGATTATTTAGCCGTTTCTTTGATCGCAATATGCAGCCGATGCTCGAAGTCTGCCGCGACACAGTGGGGCGTCACGACACCTTCGCCCTGGCCTGCACTGCCCGCTATTACGAAAATCAGGGCTACTTTGGCCACGCTAACTGCAGCGACAACATCAGCCGTGCGCTGGCAGAACATGGTGTTGCGGCGCGATCGGGCTGGCCCGCGATCAACTTCTTCTTCAACACGGCGATTGATGATCATCAGCAATTGACCATGGACGAGCCTTGGTCACGCCCCGGCGACTACGTGCTGATGCGCGCCAGTAATGACCTGATCTGCGCTAACAGTTCCTGCCCGGACGACATCGACCCGGCCAACGGCTGGCAACCTACCGACATCCACATCCGCGTTTATTCTGCAAAGGAGCGCTTCAGTATCGCCATGGCCACGCGCATATCCCCAGATTCCGATCCTGTGCTGACTCGCGAGAGCGGCTTCCATGCAGGCACCAGCGCCCTCACCCGCCATTTTGTCGATTATCGCGGTTGGTGGACGCCCACTCACTTCGAAGGCTTTGGAGCATTGGAGGAGTACCACGGCTGCCGCGAGCATGTGGCTGTGATGGACCTCTCGGCCCTGCGCAAATTTGAAATCCTCGGCCCCGATGCCGAAGCCCTGCTCAACCACTGCCTGACCCGCGATGTGCGCAAGTTGGCTATCGGTCAAGTGGTGTATTCAGCGATGTGCTACGAGCACGGCGGTATGCTCGACGACGGCACCTTGTTGCGCCTTGGCCAGGATGCTTTCCGCTGGATCTGCGGCGAAGACCACGGCGGCGTGTGGTTGCGCGAGCAGGCTGAAAAACTCGGCATGAAGGTCTGGATAAAATCGGCCTCCGAGCAAATCCATAACATTGCCGTGCAAGGGCCACTCAGTCGCGAGTTGCTAAGCCAGATGATCTGGACGCCGCCCAGTCAGCCAACGGTGAGCGAGCTGGGTTGGTTTCGCTTCCTAAATGGTCGCCTTGATGATTACAACGGCTGCCCACTGATGATCTCGCGCACCGGTTACACGGGCGAGTTGGGCTTTGAAATCTGGTGCCACCCAAGCGACGCCATGCGTGTATGGGAGCGCGTGTGGCAGCTCGGCAAACCACTCGGTTTGGTACCCCTCGGCCTGGAAGCGCTGGACATGCTACGCATCGAAGCCGGGCTGGTATTTGCGGGGTATGACTTTAGCGATCAGACCGATCCTTACGAAGCAGGTATCGGATTTTGTGTACCGCTAAAGAGCAAGCAGGACGACTTTATCGGCCGCGCTGCCCTGCTACGGCGCAATGCCAGCCCACAACAACGTTTGGTTGGGCTGGAACTGGAGGGCAACGAGCCGGCCGCGCATGGCGATTGTGTTCGCGTTGGTCGGGCACAAGTCGGTGTGATTACCAGTGCCACACGTTCACCAGTACTGGGCAAGAACATCGCCCTGTGCCGCCTGGCAATCGACTACTGCGAAGCCGGTACGGCCGTTGAAATCGGCAAACTCGACGGTCTGCAGAAGCGCATTAGCGCACGCGTTTCCAGCGGAACAGTTGCCTACGACCCGGATAAATCAAGGGTCCGGAGTTAACCGCAAGGAACGGCGGGGAAATTGCTAGCGCTCTGGTCGTCATGCTTTGGCAACGGCTGCCAGCAACGCAGTTTCCCTAAGAGGAGCATTAATCCATGTGGTTCAACAATAACGCCCGGCAGCTGGCTAGCGACATCGCCAACGTGCTGACCCAGTTACCAGATCAGCACGCCCATCTGGAACAGCAGCCTTCTGCGCTGCAACGCTACCCCCATTTGCTCACTGCCATCGAACGGCTCAGCCAACGCTGGCACACACACAATGCGCAGCGCCAAGCCGAGATGCAAGCGCAGCCACCGTGCACTACTGAGCAAT
Organism: Pseudomonas guineae; assembly: GCF_900113745.1. Classification (GTDB taxonomy): domain Bacteria; phylum Pseudomonadota; class Gammaproteobacteria; order Pseudomonadales; family Pseudomonadaceae; genus Aquipseudomonas; species Aquipseudomonas guineae. The sequence goes on from NZ_FOQL01000003.1 coordinate 212,292, forward strand.
ATCAGCTCTTACAGCAACAACTCGACGATGCAAACCGGCATCACGAACAACTTCAACAGCAACTTCAACAAAGCCATGTGCAACTCGCAAACGCTGAGGCAAAACAGGTGCAATGGCAGCAGGATGAACAGGCGTGGCAACTGACCAAGCAAACCCTCACAGAAGGCTGCTGGGATCTGACCGTTGTTAAGGGTGATGCCGATCATCCCGACAACCTGATTTGCTGGTCCGAACAGTTCCGCAACCTGATCGGATACAACCGCACCGAGTTTACTGATGGCTGGGATAGCTTCTTTGCAGTGGTCAACCCCGACGACCTGAAGAAAGTTATGCAGGTCTTCACTGACTTCATTGCTAACCCCAAAGGTGAGCCCGCTTACGTCGTTGAATACCGCATGCAACACAAGCAGCGCGGCGAGCTTTGGTTCCGCGAGCGGGGTCGCTGCTTACGCAACAGCCAAGGTGTACTGCAACGTGTGATCGGCGCGGTACGCGAAATCACCGATGAGAAAGCCGCTGAAGATTTACGCATGCGCGAACAGAGCAACATCAAAAGCACCTACACCCAGATCGCCCAAGTAGCAGGCGTCATCAAGAGCATTGCGGATCAAACCAACTTGCTCGCACTCAACGCTGCCATCGAAGCCGCTCGCGCTGGCGAACAAGGTCGTGGCTTCGCCGTAGTCGCAGATGAGGTGCGCACGCTGGCCAAGCGCACTCAGGATTCGGTGCAACAGATTCAAACCATGTTGCAGCAACGCAACTAAACGCTGTGATCTGAGCTGCCCGATGACCCAAGAGCAGGCGCGCGCCACGGGAAACGAACAGTAATAGGGCTTTTTCGCCGCCAACCAGTAGCACTAACCCGCAGAGTTGCGCTTTTTGCGGACGAATAGAGAAATGGCACAGGCCTTGCACTTTCTCAAAGGGAACTTTTATTAACCCGAGATAAATTAAAAGATCACCCGCACGCACTCAACACTCGACCTGGCGAATACAAATCCACTTCTGAAAACTGCATCGAGGACTCAACAATGGAACAGGCCACCCCCACACTGGAAGAGCTACAACAGCTCATTCAGATGTCTAACACCATCAATATGGAAATATTTTATTGGTGGTGTATCGCCTTGATGATGGTGATCCACGCTGGATTTCTATCCTATGAAATTGGCGCATCACGCCTGAAAAACGCCCTGACCGCGGGTGTCAAAAACATTCTGGCGTTCGCCTTTATTGTGCCGACGTTCTTTTTCTTCGGCTGGTGGATCTACAACGGCTTTTCCGGTGGACTGATCCCTGACCTAGACGGTGCCGCCGCCAGCTTGCCGTGGGCCAGCAGCATGGGACCGAACATCACTGACAACGCCACCGGTATTTTCTGGGCCGCTTTTGTCCTGTTCGCCGCCACCACGGCATCGATCATGTCCGGTGCGCTTATCGAGCGTACACGGATGAGTGCGTTTATCGTATTAGCCATCATTCTGGGCTCCGGCGTCTGGATCCTGGGGGCCGCGTGGAGTTGGCATCCAGCCGGCTGGCTGACCACCGAGTGGGGCTTCCATGACGTCGGTGCTGCCGGCTGCGTGCACACCATCGCCGGTTTCTTCACCCTAGGTGTGGTGATGAACGTAGGTGCCCGTATTGGTCGCTTCAATGCCGATGGCAGTTCGAATAACATCGTTGGTCACAGCATGCCGATGAGCGTGATTGGCCTGATGCTGGTTATCGTCGGTTTCTTCGGCTTCCTCGGTGGTTGCATCATCTATAACGGCGGCGGTCAGTGGACCAACATCTACGGTCAGCCAGCTACCCTCTCGGCATTTGCCTTCAACACCTTGATGGGTTTTTCCGGCGGTTTGATCGGTGCTTACCTGACCACTCGCGAGCCTTTCTGGATGATGTCTGGTGGACTGATCGGCATCGTTTCCGTGGCTCCAGGTCTGGACGTTTACTACCCGCCACTGGCCTTTGTTATTGGTATGGGGGTTGCCGCTGCCGCGCCGCTGGTGCACAAGTTCTTGGGCAAGCGTGGTATCGATGATGCCGTTGGCGCATTCGCCGTCCATGGCTTCGGTGGCTTTGCCGGCTTGGTGCTCAGCGGTATTTTCATCGCGGGCTACCCGAACGTGATCGAAGGCTCCCCCGCCGTCAACTTCCTCGGCCAAACCGGTGGCGCAATCGTACTGGCTGCACTGGGCTTCATCCCTGGCTATTTCATCTCGCTGCTGATGAAGAAAATGGGCGTTCTGCGCGTACCTGCGCATGCTGAAGAACGTGGCCTGGACCTGGTAGAAGTACCGGCTCAAGCCTATCCAGAATGGGCCATCACGGGTGCGAGCATCACCACTGTGTCGGAGAGCGAAGTGCGCCCTAATACGATCATTGGTGAAACTAAACCTGCGTGAGTTTGAACCCCGTCACTCGGTATTTACGACCGGGTGACACCATCTAGGAGAAATGTCATGAGCAGTCCAATAAGCAGCTGGGAAGGTGCCAGCACCGTCTTCACTTTCGCCGACAAGCCAATGGTTTTGGGCTTCATCCTCGTCGTAGCCGTTGCCCTAACGATCTTCGCCATTTACGCCACCGTGCGTCACGAGCAGGTCAGCTATAAAAGCCCGATGATCAAGAAGTAAGTTCAGCCGTCCGCCGCCCTACGGGGCGTCGGACGGCCTGGAGTCAGCCATGTTTAGCCCAATTTTCTGTTTACTCACACCTCCCAACCTTGGCCTTAAGGCCATCGCATTCAGCCTGCACTCACTGAGTAATCTGCACTACAGCAATACGTTGCAGGTCAGCCTGGCGCGGTTGCGAAATCAACTAAACCTCCGGCACAGCCAACGGCAGATGGCGGGTTTCACTGCATTACGCTTGCGTATGGGCCGTTCGCCCAAACGTTTTCCAGCGTCGCCGCAGGCCCTACTCGACCAGTACCAACGTCACTCTTGCCTACGGCCAATCTCACCGATCGTCGATCTTTATAATCAATGGTCATTGAACAGTGGCCTATCGATTGGCGCCCATGATTTACGGCATCTACAGCTGCCGGCCAGCTTGACCCTAACCCAGGGCGGTGAATGCTTTCAGGCACTGGGCAGCCAAACCGGCCATCCCCTACCTACTGGCGAATACGCCTACATAGACGCCCAAGGCCAGGTGCTTTGCCGCATGGAATACCGTCAATGTGCGGCCACCGCCTTAGATGAAACGAGCGACTCCGCCCTGTTTATCGTCCAGGGCCATCCCGACACCGACCCGCAATACCTGCAGCAGGTCGCTGCTGGTCTCAAAAACGATCTGATGCGCTGCTGCGCCAGCCGGGCGGCCTGACGTCCGAAGCGTTATCCCGCCATTGGGTAATTAACGTTATTGGCAGGTACTTACGGCGTTCACGCCCACCTTCAGGGCCAGAATAATGGCCAATTTTTCACAACTGCACTCCAGTGACGCAAAGGCGAAACCGGCTGCGGGCCATGCGCTATGCACGACCCGCAGCCGGCGGCTATTGCATTAGGTTGTTCAGACCACCGTTGTCGTGCTGACGAGCTTGAGCCCCACCACACCCGCGATGATCAGGCCCAAACAGCCCAAACGCGCCAACTGGGCAGGCTCATTGAGCACCGCGATGCCATAGATCGCCGTACCCAATGCACCGATGCCAACCCATACCGCATAGGCTGTTCCTACCGGCAGGGTGCGCACCGCGAGCGACAGCAGGTACAGACTGATAACGATGAATAGCCCGCAGTAAAGGCTGGGCCACAGGCGGGTGAAGCCTTCAGTTCGCGGGATTGCTGCGGCGTACATCACCTCGCAAACGCCGGCCGCCAGCAAGACCATCCATGCACCATAAGTAGTCATATAAGCTCCTTTATATAAAACGGGATCACGCAGTGAGCAGAGCTTCATGCACCTCGCTCAGCGAAATAATCGCTATGCAAAAAAAGGCCCACCGAAGCGGGCCCTTTTGATAATCGATCGCAGCGGTGTTGGCACACTGCGAATCGGCCTAACACTGCAGATCAGCGGCTAGTAACCCTTACCCGGAATCCAGCTGGTACCCGCCAACGGGACACGGGCCATCGCCGCAGACTCTACGGTTAACGCAACCAGATCCTCAGGATCGAGGTTGTGCAGGTGCGACTTGCCGCAGGCGCGAGCCATGGTCTGGGCTTCCAGCACCAGCACGCGCAGGTAGTTAGCCAGGCGACGACCGCCCTCGATCGGATCCAGACGCTTAGACAGCTCCGGGTCCTGGGTGGTGATACCCGCTGGGTCACGACCGTTCTGCCAGTCGTCATAGAAACCGGCAGCCGAGCCGATCTTCTTCAACTCCTCGTCCAAACGCGGATGGTTGTCGCCCAGGGCGATCAACGCCGCTGTACCGATGGCTACAGCATCAGCACCTAAGGCCATGGCCTTGGCCACGTCGGCACCGTTGCGGATGCCGCCGGAGACAATCAGCTGCACCTTACGGTGCATGCCCATTTCCTGTAGAGCCTGCACCGCCTGTGGGATGGCCGGCAGGATAGGAATACCGACGTGCTCAATGAACACTTCCTGGGTCGCCGCAGTACCGCCCTGCATGCCGTCGAGGACGATCACATCAGCACCGGCCTTAACGGCCAGCTTGACGTCGTAGTACGGGCGGCTAGCGCCGATCTTCACGTAAATCGGTTTTTCCCAATCGGTGATCTCGCGGATCTCGGCGATCTTGATCGCCAGGTCATCCGGGCCGGTCCAGTCGGGATGACGGCAGGCGCTGCGCTGATCAACGCCAATCGGCAAGGTACGCATGCCGGCTACACGCTCAGTGACTTTCATGCCCAGCAGCATGCCGCCGCCGCCCGGCTTGGCGCCCTGACCGAGGACGATCTCGATGGCATCGGCCTTGCGCAGGTCATCCGGATTCATACCGTAGCGCGATGGCAGGTACTGATACACCAGGTGCTGCGACTGACCGCGCTCTTCCGGGGTCATGCCGCCGTCACCGGTGGTGGTGCTGGTACCGGCGATGCTAGCGCCGCGGCCCAGGGCTTCTTTGGCGTTGGCCGACAGTGCGCCGAAGCTCATACCGGCGATGGTTACCGGGATCTTCAGGTGCAGCGGCTTCTTGGCAAAGCGGTTGCCGAGAATTACATCGGTGCCGCACTTCTCGCGGTAGCCTTCAAGCGGATAGCGCGACACGCTGGCGCCGAGCAGCAGCAGGTCATCGAAGTGCGGCAGCTTACGCTTGGTGCCACCACCCCGGATGTCGTAGATGCCGGTTTCGGCAGCACGCTGAATTTCCTGGATCGTCAGGCGGTCGAAAGTCGCGGACTCGCGCAGCACGGGTGGGGCTGCTTTCTGGGTAATTTGGACGCTCATGTTCTTGCTCCTGGATCAGTACGCGGAGGCGTTATCGACTTTGAAGTTGTACAGCTGACGGGCTGAGCCATAGCGCTTAAAGTCCGCCGCTTTTTGGTTGAAACCGGCACGATCAAGCAGCGCCTGTAGCTCCTCGATATGCTCGGCACGCATCTCTTTGGCGATGCAGTCCGAACCCAAGGATTCAACCGTGCCCTTAACGTAGATACGTGTCTCGTACAGCGAATCGCCCAGCGCATCGCCGGCGTCACCGCAGACCACTAAACGGCCGGCCTGACCCATAAAGCAGCTCATGTGGCCGATGCTGCCGCCGACGACGATGTCGACGCCTTTCATGGAGATGCCGCAACGCGCACCGGCATCGCCCTCGATAACCAGCAGACCGCCGTGAGCGGTAGCACCGGCCGCTTGCGAAGCGCTGCCTTTAACACGAACGTAACCAGACATCATGTTCTCGGCGCAGCCTACGCCGACGTTGCCATGCACGGTGATCGAGGCTTTCTGGTTCATGCCTGCGCAGTAATAGCCGGCATGTCCTTGGATATCGACGGACACCGCTTCATTGACGCCCACCGCTAGGTTGTGCGCGCCATTGGGATGAGTGACCACCCACTCGCGCTCTTCGAGTTGCTTGACCTGATCGTGCAGGGCCTGATTGAGGTCACGCACGGTGGCGTTGGATAGATCGATAGTTTTCATGTGTGAGCTCCTTAAGCCGGCGCGCGTTCCCAGATGTACATGGTGGCGGGAATGGGTTCCCATACTTTGGCGTTCTCGATGCCTGGCAGGCTGGACAGCGCCTGATACTCCGAGGCCATGGCCACGTAGTCATCGGTTTCGGCGAGGATCGCCGGCTTGCAGGCAATCGGATCGCGGATCACGGCAAAGCCGTTGCGAGTGCCGATGGCGAAGGTGAAGAAACCGTCCAGTGCTTCAAGGGAGCTGTCCAGCGCGGTCTTCAACGAGTCGCCCTGCTGCAGGCGCCAGGCCAGATAACCGGCAGCGACTTCGGTATCGTTTTCGGTGTCGAAGTTGATGCCTTCGCGGCGCAGTTCCTGACGCAAACGGAAGTGGTTGGACAGCGAGCCGTTATGCACCAGGCACAGGTCGGCACCGGTAGAGAACGGGTGGCTGCCTTCCATGGTCACCGCACTCTCAGTGGCCATACGGGTGTGACCAATGATGTGGCTGCCCTGCATATTTTTAAGACCGAAGCGCTCGGAGATTTCCTTCGGCAGGCCCATGCCCTTGAGGATCTCAATGCTTTTACCCGCGCTCATGATGCGTATCGTTGGCGCCAGCTCAGCCAAGGCAGCGCGCACGGTGGCTTCTCCAGCCTTGATTTTCAGTACGATGGCGCTGGCGTTCTGGAACCAATCCAGCGCTGCACCTAACGTGCCTTCTAGAGCTGCAACCAGCGCCTTGAAATCATAGTCTTCAGTGGTGGCTTGCAAGGTCAGCTTGACCCAGCCGTCAGGGACCTCATCACCATAAATGGCGAAGCCGGCACTGTCGGGGCCACGATCAGTCATCGCCTCGAGCATCGGCTCGAACAACGCACCCAACTGAGACTCGAGCGCCGGATTTTTCAGGTAAAGACCAACAATTCCACACATAGTCAAAACTCCACGGCAGAAGACGGCCCACCCATTTCGCAGGCCGTCGAAAACAGTTAATAGATCAAATGATCAGAAAAATTCGGTGTAGCGCTTCAGTTCCCAATCAGAAACGTGACGGCTGTACTCCACCCATTCCATGCGCTTTAGCTTGATGAACTCATCAACAATCCCGGGGCCCAGAACTTCGCGAAACAGCGGGTCAGCTTCCAGTGCGTCACAGGCTTCCTTAAGTGACTGCGGCAGCGTTTTAATACCGCGGGCAGCAATCTCCTCAAGGCTGAGCTTGTAGAGGTTCTCGTTGCAGACATTGTCGATTTCTAGCTTGCGGTCGATGCCGTCCAAACCGGCGGCGATGATTGCGGCTGTCACCAGGTAAGGGTTACAGCCTGCATCTGGTAAGCGGAACTCAAGTCGACCGTAGGGCACGCGCACCATGGCCGAGCGGTTGTTGGAGCCGAAGGCGATAAATGCAGGTGCCCACGTAGCGCCGGACAGTGAATTGCCGACCACCAAACGCTTGTAAGAATTAACCGTTGGTGCAGCAAAGGCACACAACGCCGGCCCATGTGCCAGGAGACCTGCAGCGAAGTGGTAGGCCATTTTCGATAAGCCCATGCCACTTGGATCGCTGGCGTCATGGAACATATTTTTGTTCGTGTCGCTGCTGATCGACAGATGGAAGTGCATGCCGTTACCGGCGCGCTTAGGGTCCGGTTTGGGCATGAACGAGCAAATCATGCCCATATCGTTGGCGATCTCGCCGGCGGCCATGCGGAAGAAGGTGAAGCGGTCAGCCGACTCCAAGGCATCGCTGTAGGTGTAATTGATCTCGAACTGGCCGTTGGCGTCTTCATGATCAATTTGATAAATATCGAAACCTACCGGCTGCAGCGCCTCGGTCAAACGCTCCAGAAACTCGCGAGAGCGCGACAGGCCTTTATAGTCGTAGCAAGGCTTGTCCAAATTATCTGAACCATCAACCAGCTGCAGCTTGCCGTCGACGTCACGGCGGAACAGGCTGAACTCGGGCTCAAGCCCGGTATTCAAGGTCCAGCCTTTATCGCTCAAACGCGCGACTTGTTGTTGCAGTACGTAGCGGCTGTCATACGGATGCGGCTTGCCTTCGACATGACCCACGCACACCACGCGACCATAACCAGGCTGCCAAGGGACAGGGGTTAATGTGGACAGGTCGCCACGCGCCATAAAGTCCGGGCCATGAGGCTCCATCCCCATGCCACAGATAGCAAAGCCCGCAAAACCGGCCCCTTCTTCAGCCACAGTCATGAGGCCGGAAACGGGGACAGACTTGGTCTTCGCTGCACCATGGATATCGACGAACTGGGCCAGCACATACTTGATGCCGTGCTGATCAATGAGCCGCTGCGTTTCAGATGGCAACATGAGATTTCACTCCTAATTTAGAGGCAAAGCAGTTAAAGAGCGGCAGGTAAACGTGGGCACTTTGAAATGCCCGAACCGCTAAAAACCGGGAGAAGGCTGTTACTGCGAGAAGCAGTTGATTCGAGGAGGTCAGGCTCATATCGGTATGCTAATTCCATGAGGGAAACTTTATTTCCCTACAGGAATGCAATCACCTTGCCAGAATGCGTCGGCCACTAAAAAAACACTGAGGAGCGGTCAGCCTTCTGTTTATATGGGAATATACGTTTCCCAGAGGGAAAGCTTGGGGGGTGGCCGAAGACTGAGATGCCTAGCTCGCACTTTCCTTGTGCAAAATTAAATTTCTTGAACCTAAATTGTGCAGGAATATCGCTCTATGTCGAATGACACCCAACCCCGCCTTAGGCTGGAGCAATACTTGGGCATGCAGATCAAACGGCAGCGCCAGGAGCAGGAGCTGAAGCTGGCGGATGTGGCGCGCATCGCCAACATCAGTCAGGGCATGCTGAGTAAAATTGAAAATGCCCAGGTGTCGACCAGCCTGGAGATTCTCAGCCGGCTTTGCGACGTGCTCGGCATGCCGATGTCAAAACTCTTCAGCCAGTACGACCAGCCTGACGGCAGTGCGCTGCTGGTAAAAGCCGGTGAAGGCCTTGAAGTAGTCCGCCGTGGCACAGAGAAGGGTCATACCTATCGGCTGCTTAACCATACGCGAGGGCCGAAGAAGAACTTCGAGGCCTATATGGTGAGCATGGATGACGCCAGTGAGGAGTTCCCCACCTTCGCCCACCCCGGCACCGAATTCCTGCACCTGCTGGAAGGTGAGTTGGTCTACCGTCACGGTAATCAGCTCTATCATATGCAGGCTGGGGACAGCCTGACTTTTGAGGGCGAAGTCCCGCACGGACCCGAGCAATTGCTGCACGTCCCAATCCGCCTGCTCTCGATCATGAACTACAGTAAGGATTCATGAGCCATTCGGCTGTGACTGCATTACACAATCTACAAAGGCTGCATCGCAGGCTCATGGCGCTTATCCCTATAAGCGCTGAGCTACCTCCTCCTTCGACGCCTCTGACCTCTGATACCCCCGCTGCAAAATGCTCTTCTCACCCTCGATCTCGTGCACCCCACCTTTGATGCCCTGAACAGCCTCACTGGCTAGACCAGCACCGGCAAAGTTTCCTGGCAGGATATAAATTTTCACAAAACGCTAGACCAGCAGGATTACTTCGCATATAAAAGCGCCAAGGGAAATTTATATTCCTTCCAGTTAAAAGCATTCACCTATAAAAAATACTTTCACCCACGTATTTACGCTTTGAAATCAGCTGCCGCCCCCTATCGAGGACATGACATGCAACACGCCAACAGCCACTTCATTATTAAGATCAGCTGCCCGGCGGCCTCCGGTATTGTCGCGGCAGTGACGACCTATCTAGCGGATAAAGGTTGCTACATCGGCGAGATGGCGCAGTTTGATGATGACATCAGCAACCGCTTTTTCATGCGTGCCGTGTTCCGCTTTAACCAGGGTATAGAGGGCGACATCGCCGAGATTGAACAAGGCTTCGCTGATGTAGCCGCACGCTTTGATATGGAATGGTCACTGAGTAACACCTCACAGCCGATGCGCGTGTTGTTGATGGTGAGCAAGTTCGACCATTGCCTGACAGATTTGCTGTATCGCCACCAGAAAGGCGAAATCGACATGCAGATCACCGCGATTGTCTCCAACCACCTCGACCTACGCCCAATGGCCGAACGTGAGGGCATCCGCTTCATCTACCTGCCAGTGACCAAGGACACCAAGGCCGAGCAGGAAGCTGCGCTGATGAAGATCGTCGACGAGACCCAGACCCAGCTGGTGGTGCTCGCCCGCTACATGCAGATCCTCTCAAACGACCTGTGCAAGCAGCTCTCCGGTCGCGCGATCAACATCCACCACTCCTTCCTACCTGGTTTCAAAGGCGCCAAGCCTTACCACCAGGCGTATACACGAGGCGTGAAACTGATCGGTGCCACCGCCCACTACGTCACCAGCGACCTCGACGAAGGTCCAATCATCGAGCAGGAAGTGCAGCGCGTTGATCACGCTTATTTGCCCGACGACCTTGTGGCCATCGGCCGTGATACCGAAACCGTGGCCCTGTCCAAGGCGGTGAAATATCACCTCGAGCACCGGGTTTTCCTCAACCAGGACCGTACGGTGATATTCCGGTGAACAGCCCTTCCAGTGTCACCATCATCGACGGTAAAGCCGCCGCCGCCCGCGTATTGAACGACGTTCGCGACGCTGTCAGCGCCCTCAAGGAATACGATCTGCACCCGGCTCTGGCCGTGGTGCTGGTCGGCCATGATCCGGCCAGCCAGGTGTATGTACGCAACAAGGTGCTGCGCGCTGAAGAGACTGGCATTCGCTCAGTCGAGCACAAGCTAACGGTCGACACGACAGAAGCCGAACTGCTTGATCTGATCGCAGGCCTCAATGCGGACCCAGCGATTAACGGCATCCTCGTGCAACTTCCGCTGCCCGCGCACATTGACGAGAACCGCGTACTGCAAGCCATTGATCCACTGAAAGACGTTGACGGCTTTCACAGTGAAAACGTCGGCGGCCTCAGCCAGGGCCGTGACGTGCTTACGCCCTGCACACCCAGCGGCTGCATGCACCTGTTGCACGACACACTCGGTGACTTGAACGGCAAACACGCCGTAGTGGTCGGGCGTTCAAACATCGTCGGTAAACCGATGGCAGCACTGCTGCTACAGGCCAACTGCACCGTTACCGTACTCCACTCACGCAGCGTCAACGCCCGTGAACTCTGCCGTCAGGCCGACATTGTGGTCGCTGCCGTCGGCCGCCCGCGCATGCTCGATGCCAGTTGGTTGAAACCGGGGAGCGTGGTGATCGATGTCGGCATCAACCGGATCGACGAAGGTGGCAAAACACGCTTAGTCGGTGACGTCGACTTCGACAGCGCGTTGAGCGTGGTCTCGGCCATCACTCCGGTTCCCGGCGGTGTAGGCCCAATGACCATTGCGCTATTGATGAAGAACACCGTCAGCGCAACCCAATTGCAGCAACCTGCCCTGTCCACCCACTCCACACGTGCGGAGGCACCATGCCTTTCAATCTCCTGAAATACGGCCTAAGTTCCGAATACCCGGTTGAGGTGGATCTTCCCGCGCCAAAAGAGCTGAAGAGCTCCTACGACGTGGTGATCATCGGTGCTGGCGGCCACGGTCTGGCCATCGCCTACTACCTGTCGAAATATCACGGCATTACTAACATCGCCGTGCTGGAAAAGTCCTACCTCGGCAGCGGTAATACTGCACGGAACACCGCAGTAATCCGCTCCAACTACCTCACCTCCGAGGGCGTGCGCTTCTACGCCGAGTCGGTGGAGATGTTCCAGAACCTGTCCAACGAATTCGACTTCAACATCATGTATTCCGAGCGCGGCCAGCTGACCCTGGCCCACACGGATGCAACCGTGCGCGCATTCCGCCAGCGCGCCGAGGTTAATAAGCACTTCGGTGGACGCACCGAAATGATCGACCGCCAGCAAATTCGCGAACTGGTACCGAGCCTCAATCTCGACCCAGGTCACCTGCCAGTACTCGCCGGGCTATGGCACATGGACGGCGCCACCGCGCGTCACGATGCCGTGGCGTGGGGCTACGCCAAGCAGGCGGCCAAGCGCGGCGTGGAAATCCACCAACTGACCGACGTGCAAGACCTGGTCATCGAAAATGGTGCTATTACCGCGGTTAAAACCAACCGTGGCACCATCAAGTGCGGCTGTGCGGTACAAGCCATCGCCGGGCACAGCTCGCTGATGATGGCCAAGGCCGGTATCCGCTCGCCGATCCAGACCTTCCCATTACAAGCCATGGTTACGCAGCCATTCAAGCCGTTCCTTGACCCCCTGGTAAGTTCCTCGGCACTGCACTGCTATGTGCAGCAAACCAGCCGTGGCGAAGTGGTGTTTGGCGGCGGTTCCGACCCCTACCCGCTGTACAACAGCCGCTCGACCCTGGATCTCAAGGAAAGTCTGCTGGCCCATGCCATCGAAATGTTCCCATTCCTGGCCAACGCCAAACTGATGCGTCAGTGGGCCGGGATCACCGACATGACGCCGGACTACAGCCCGATCATGGGGCTGTCGCCAGTGAAGAACTATTACCTCGACGCGGGCTGGGGCACTTGGGGCTTCAAGGCCACGCCGATCTGCGGCAAGACCATGGCTGAACTGATTGCCAGCGGCGGCAAGGTGCCTGACTTGATCAAGCCTTTTGCCCTGGAACGCTTCTCGCGCTTTCAGCAAGTCAACGAAATGGGCGCAACCGCCGCCAGCCATTGAGGACCGGACAATGAAAATCATGAATTGCCCGCTCAACGGGCCGCGCAACATCAGTGAATTCACCTATGGCGGCGAACTCAAAGCCATGCCCGATTCGGCTACCTGCAGCGATATCGAGTGGGCTGACTATGTGTTCAACAGCGATAACGCTGCCGGCGTAGTGACTGAATGGTGGATGCACACACCCTCGAGCTACTGGTTTCTGGCCGAGCGTCACACCGTGACAGACCAGATCATTCGCACCTTCGACCCGAAAGAAGTATTCAACCAGCGCATCGATTTTCACACCAATAGCACCGCGCTCAAGGGAGTCACAGCATGAGTTCTTCGAACCGTTTGCCCGCCCCTATGGGCCTGCTGATCGACCGTAACCAGGCGCTCAACTTTCAGTTCGACGGTCAATCATTTAGCGCTCTGGACGGTGACAGCATCGCCAGTGCCCTGATCGCCAATGGTCGCTGGTTGATGTCTCGCTCGTTCAAGTACCACCGCCCGCGTGGCCCGCTGACACTAGCCGGACAGGACGCTAACACCCTGGTGCAACTGCCCAGCGAACCTAATGTTCTGGCCGACATCACTAACGTTGAAGCCGGCATGCAGGTCAGCGCACAGAATGTGTCCGGTTCACTGGACAACGACCGCGACGCCTACCTGGGCAAGTTTTCCAAGTTTATGCCGGTGGGCTTTTACTACCGCTCCTTCTATAAGCCAAAGGGCATGTGGAAGGTTTGGGAGCCGATCATTCGCAAAAAGGCCGGCCTCGGTGTGCTCGACTTAAAATTCGAACCTGAGTACTACGACAAACAATTTCTGTTCGTCGACCTCGCCGTAGTAGGCGCTGGCCCGGCAGGCTTGCAGGCCGCACTGACCGCTGCCAATGCCGGGGCCAAGGTACTGCTGGTAGAAGAACAGGCGATTCTCGGCGGCTCGCTGACCTATGCCCGCTTCGACGCCGAAGGCGTGCGTGCTGAAAACCTGCGCCAGGAACTGATCGCCGCAGTTGAAGGCCACTGCAATATCCAGATTCTGAAAAAAGCGACCTGCAACGCCTGGTTCACCGACAACTACTTGCCGGTGATTCAGGGTAAGCGCCTTTACAAAGTGCGCGCCAAGCAATGCCTGGTCGCCAGCGGCTCGTTCGATCAGCCGGTGATTTTCCGCAACAATGACCTGCCGGGCGTGATGCTGACCAGCGCGGCACAACGACTGATGAAATTGTATGCCGTGAAGCCAGGCAAGCGTGCAGTCGTTTTGACCGGCAACGACGACGGCTATCTGGCGGCTCTCGACTTGCACGAGCAAGGCGTAGAAGTAGCAGCCTTGGTCGACATGCGTGCCCAGCCCGCTGACCCGAAACTGCTCACGCTCCTGCAAACGCGCGGCATTACTTGCCACTTGAGCACCACCGTATTTGAGGCCCTGCACACAAAAGGCATGCGTCATGTCAGCGGCGTCGATCTGCGCAAAATCACCAGTCAGGGCGAAGTGGCCAGTGATTCACTGACACTCGGTTGCGACCTGCTGTGTATGTCTGGCGGTTATATGCCGGTCTACCAACTGTTGTGTCAGGCGGGCGGCAAGCTGGCGTATGACGATCAACTGGCCGAGTTCACCCTCAGCGGCCTACCGGAGATTCTCCACGTGAGCGGTTCGGCCAACGGCTGCCATGCACTGGATAACGTGCTGGCTGATGCGACGAACTGCGCACTCGATATCATCGCGGCACTGGGCCTGAACGACGACCCTGGCCGCGCCCAGCTGAAAGCGGAAGCGCAGGTCAATTTCCCGTGGCCTATCTTTGCCCACCCTAAAGGCAAGGACTTCGTCGACTTCGATGAAGACCTGCAAGTACGCGACATTATCAATGCCACCAAAATCGGCTACCGCGATGTACAGCTGGTCAAGCGTTTCTCAACCGTCGGCATGGGCCCGTCGCAGGGTCGCCATTCAGCCCTACCGACCGCCCGCTTAGTCGCTCAATCGACCCAACGCAATATCAGCGAAACCGGGGTGACCACTGCTCGCCCGCCTTTCGTTGCGGAAAAGCTGGCGCATGTCGCGGGTCGCGGCTTTGACCCTTACCGTCAAACGCCTATGCATCGTCGCCACTTGGCGGCTGGGGCGAAGATGATGCCGGCGGGCGTCTGGCAGCGTCCGGCCTACTACGGCGCTAGCGCAGAGCGCGATAAGTGCATGCAGGCGGAAGCTAAACATGTGCGCAACAAAGTTGGCCTGATTGACGTATCGACGCTGGGCGGGCTGGATGTGCGTGGGCCAGATGCTGCTGAGTTCCTCAATCGCATCTACACCTTTGCGTTCCTTAAGCAGCCCGTTGGCCGTTCGCGCTATGCACTGATGACCAACGAGCACGGTGTGGTGATTGATGACGGTGTGTGCGCACGTTTCGCCGATAACCATTTCTATGTCACCGCTACCACCAGCGGTGTCGACCGTATCTACCAACAGATGCTCAAGTGGAATGCCCAGTGGCGCCTGAATGTCGATGTGACCAACGTCACCGCGGCACTGGCAGCCGTCAACCTGGCAGGCCCCTTGTCACGCAACGTGCTGCAAAAGCTGTGTAGCGATGTTGACCTCTCGCCAGAGGGCTTCCCCTATCTTGGCGTGCGCACGGGCACGGTTGCAGGTATCCCGGCGCGTCTGATGCGCGTGGGCTTTGTCGGCGAGCTGGGCTTTGAAATCCACGTTCCCGCGCGCTACGGCGAATACCTCTGGGACGTGTTGATGGAGGCCGGCGCAACGGAGGACATCCGTCCGTTTGGTGTCGAGACACAACGCTTGCTGCGCCTGGAGAAAGGCCATGTGATCATCAGCCAAGACACCGACGGCATGACCACCCCGGGCGAGATCGACATGACCTGGGCAATCAGCCGCACCAAGCCTTTCTTCGTTGGTAAGCGCTCGGTTGAGATTCTCGAGCAGCAACCCCAGCACCGTAAATTGGTGGGTTTCACCCTGGAAAAAGGCAGTCGCCAACCGCTGGAGGGTCATCTGGTACTTGATGGCAATGACATTACAGGCAATGTCAGCTCGTGCGAGTTCAGCGAATCCCTCGGCCAGATCATCGGCCTGGCCTATGCCGGCGCCAACCAGAGTATCCCCGGAAGCCATCTGCCGATCCGCGTGGAAGGCGGGGCAATGGTGCACGCCACCGTTGTCGAACTGCCCTTCTTCGACCCCGCTAATCAACGCCAGGAGTTGTAAGCATGAACAGCCTGACAGCAGAAGCCTTCAAAGAACGCAGCCCGCTATACGCCAAGCATCAGGATGCTTCGCTGGTAGCGCTTGCTGACACTGTAGCCGTCGCACGCTACAGCAAGGCTGCAGAAAACATGCAATTAGCGCGCTGTGCGCTGGTCGACCTCAGCAATTTGCCCCGCGTCTGTTTTCGTGGCACTGATACTGCAGATTTTCTGCACAGCAAAGGCTACGACCTGCCAGAAACACCTAACCGTGCCAACGCGCAGGATGACGGCAGCATGGTCGCGCGCTTATCGCAAACCGAGTACCTAGTATTGGGTAGCCTGCGCGATGCCGGCACTCGGGTGGCGGATTTGGAGGCGCAGTGGCAATTGAGCGAACAGGCAAACTATTTGCTCCCTCGTCAGGACAGCCACGCGTGGCTGCTCCTCACCGGCGAACACTGCGCCGCGGTAATGGCCAAACTCTGTGGCGTTGACCTGCGCAATGGCAATTTCACGCAGGGTGCAGTGGCGCAAACGTCGGCAGCGCGAATCAACGTGATCGTCATCAATAATCACGCTACAGCGCTGCCTAGTTTTCACATCCTCTGCGATCGCGCTTCTGCGAGTTACTTCTGGGACGCCGTATTGGATGCCATGCTGGAGTTTGGTGGTAAGCCAGCAGGTATCGCAGTCCTCCTCGACTGAGGCCAGAAACTGGCGTGTTGTGAAACACGTCGGTAAATCATGGAAGGGATGAGCCCTTATGAACCTCGACATTGAGCGCGACGTTGACTATCGCGTACCCGCCCTGCAACGCGGCCTGATGGTGCTGGAAATGTTCAGCAGCCAGCAGCGCCAACTGAGCAGTAACGACATTGCAGAACGCTTGGGCCTTAGCGTCTCAGCGATCTATCGCATTCTGCACACGTTGTTAGAGATGGGTTACCTGAACAAAATCAGCAAGAACACCTTCGAGCTTGGGCCTCAGGTGATGTGCAACGGCTTCAGTTACTTAGCCAGCCGTGACATTGTCGAAATCGCAATGCCGCACCTGAACAACCTGCGCGACCGCACCTCTATGACCTGCCACTTAAGCATCCGTGAGCAAACGGATAGCCTCTATATCTACCGTGCCTTCGCCGCACAACGCCTCTCGGTCAACATCCCGATTGGTTCGCGCCTGCCCTGCCACTGCACGGCGATGGGCCGCGTGCTGCTCAGTGACTTGTCGCAACTCGAACTCGATAACCTATACCGCCACGTGCGCTTGGACGACTACCCGCCACCCGCACCGAAAACACTGCCTGAGTTGATCAACATGCTCGCCAGCGACCGCGAAAACGGTTGGGTATTGCACCGCTCCGATTACTCCACCGCCATCGCCTGCGCCATAAACGATCACAGCGGTAAGGTGGTTGCGGCAATCAATCTATCCGGGCCAGAAGCCATTCTCGACAACCCGAAAACTCAACTCAGCTATACAGAGCATCTGCTAGACACGGCAAAAGCTATATCTAAAGAGCTTGGCGCAGGTAAACGCTAGAGATCGGTTGGATGCATGCACTGAAAAACTGGCCAGGCTTCTTCTGGTTGATGGGATGATCCAACAAACCTAACGTCTCAATCTGACCGATGAGTCGCCACTGGCTAGCCTCTTTTCGCTTCTAGGGCTGGTTCTGTCGGCTAATTAGTTTCAGCGGCTTTTTACACACGCGGGTCGAAAATAGCCTGATGTAGGTGACTATTTTTGCTGCTCTCAGCTTTTACCCAATAACCGCTGTGGGTCGAGAATTACCCGTGGTTAATTACCGTTGAGCCAGAGCAGGACGCGGACAGGCACAGCGTAGGCTGATAAAATTCTCCAACATTTATTACCGGCATTTTCAATGCAGCAACCTACCTCCCTTTCCCGCCGTTTTTCCTGTGCCCCCATGATGGATCGTTAGCAAACTCCTCATAAATCAATAGCTTACAAGCTGGCGTGTGCGCAAGGTGTGCACACCCGCACTACTCTATAATGCCCCGATAATGCCCTCACGGACACCCCCGTATGCCTCGCCTCATCAACCACAAGAACGTCACTGTTAATCACATCCTCTATGAAGACCTCGCGGAACTTTTCCACAACTGGGGAGGCATCGGCGAAGGCGAGCCCAACGACACTGGGTACACACCCAAAGTACTCATAGGTTACAAAAACCAGCTGGCCGCGCTGATAGCTCACCAAAGTACGCTGGACGAGCAAATACGAGCTGAACAACTGAACAAATTCCTTCCCTCCCGTGAGCGCAATGAACTTGGCGAGCGCTATTTGAACGCGCTTAAAAAGGCTAGAGATATCTGGATGGAGATGGAGAATGACGACCAACACGCCCTGACAAAATGCATGTCAGAGATCGACTCAGGTCACGCCATTATTGATGAGATCGGGCTTGAGCCCCTCCTCACATCTTTCAGGCTAACCCAAGACATTGCGCCATGGCGCTCGGCAGCATTGAGGCAACGCAAACATGAGCGGTGGGGACTAGATACAGAGATGCTAGATCTCTTAGTTGGCGCAGCTCAGAGATGGATTGAGTTCGAAGCACCAGAAAAAAGCGCAAAGATAGACCCCACTCTTTATGCGGTCATGTACATCGCGGAACAGTGCCAGACTTATGGCATCGACCCCTCCCCCACAACTACCAGCCGATTTACTGAAATCGTCGATACCTATTTCAGACACACTAAGGTTGGGGGCGATACCAGTGAGCGCTCCAGCTACACCGACATCATCAGGAAAGCAAACCTCTCTCTCAAGAAAAGCCCAAATCCCTGCCTGACAGCTGATCCAAGCTGGTTCGAAACACGCTTGAAGCTTGATGACTCTAATTGAAGCTAAGCCGCACTCTAAAGTGCCACCGTCAAAGCGGCAGTGCCCGAGATAGGCGTTTTTATTTATCTAATGCCAGGAACCGTTTGAGTCTGTTTTTCACTGATGCTTTAGTTATTGGTGCATCAAACCTGAAATCAAAGACCTCAACACTATTTTCGGCGCACAGCCTACGTTTTAGCCCATCGCGCTCAACCACTCTACGATGCGCTTCTTCCCCACCAAAAACAGCGATTGGCCGGTAGTGTTGCTCACCCTGATGCTCTACAGCCAACCCTAAATCTGGCACGTAAATATCTATACGCATCCTACCTAACCAATCCGGTGAAGCTTCACGAAGTACTCTATAGTCGGGGAAAAGGTCACGCACAATGCCGTAAAGCTCGGACTCGCGCTGCCAGCGACTCAGCCCGAGGATGTGCATCACTTCTGCTTGAGCTGTTCGGCCGTCAACACCAAGGTCGAACATCACCTGATCAACGTATGCCTTGAAACTCGTCTCTATGCTCGTGCCATACCGTTCGTCTTCTGGTGAAGACTTAGCAATGCAGAGATGGCAAATACCCAGCTTGTAATCACACTGAACAAGATAGGCGCGTAATGCTTTGATGAAATTGCCGTCATTATCTGTTGGTGCAGCAGCAGATAAATGAAAAGGTCTTGCGCATTCGCAAAGTAACTTTTGGCCAGACAGCATGTGATCGAACGAAACGATCCGCATCCCCGAACAGCTGGCCATAGAATCAAAATTGGCAATCAGTGGTTGTACCGGTGGACTCTCAATCAGTCCGTCCAAAATCATCCGAATGACTGCCTCGCCGATACGGATATGATTGATCCGTACAACATGATTCGTCTGCTTCTTCATCTCCTTAACCTTGACCTGGTGAATTCTGGATATTCCCCAGCCGTAGCTAATCGGGAGCAACTCAAGATCTTTCGAGTCGAGAATAAGCTCGTCAAAACAATCCTCTGGCCTTGTTGCTATTGTGACTTCCGGATACCAAGTCTCGTAGCCGGTTTCAAGCAGCTCAGCAAGCGATGCGAAACGTTGCTTAAAGTACATCGAGTGAAACTTGACCTTCGGCGGCTTGATCAGAAGCTCAGAGAATGCGCGCGAGAACGCTTGATAAAGATAAATTTCCAGGGCGCGCTCAATAGCAAGAACCGGCGTTATGCCAGGCGTAACAAGATCCTGAACGATACCATTCACAAGCAGACTGCCATCAAGTTTTACTGTAACCAGGGCACTGGTCATGCGAAATACCCAAGATGATTGAACTGAGCGCTACCAATGCAACCCTTCCCGACCAGCACTAATCAGCGAAAGACGGTCACTCAAAGTTTATGTAATCAAGACAAACTGGCCGCCAACAAAACTGATGAGCGAGATGCCCCGGCCATCCGTGAACGTCAAAGCTCACCGCGAATAACTGAAATCATATTTTCAAACTGATACTGCTCCAATATTGGCATGTTTCGCTGCGAGATATTTATGCCCCATTCCGGCTTGCTCTTTAGATCGGTGTAATCGCGACTCACAATAAGTTCGTTTGGTTCGAGCCAAGCAGTAGCCGGGATAATAAAAAGTGATGGCGCCTCACCCTCTTTGAACAAAACTAACGCCATGAATATATTATCACGAATCTTAAATTTTTCTTTTTGTGCGAAAGCATACCCTAATGACCGGAGTGATTTTACTTGAATCTCCAGAAATGGAAGCTCATTAAATCTTATGATAAAATCGATTCCTCGATCATCAACTTCTGTCTCATACACTTGAAAGCCATACATTGTTAATTCCATTTTAACGAAATACTCAGCGTAAGCGCCGACCTGCTGCCTATTCAGATGTGACCACTGGTATCTTTGCACAATTACTCTCTTTATTTTTGCTTAACGTTAGCTACCTATGCACTTATAAAATCTAGAAGCATATTAAGATTTCTAGACTTCTTTAGAAGGCTTTCGTGCACTGAAACAGCACCTTGCCTGGACTTTGCACTAGAACCAGATTTAGCAATATCAGCCTGCTTAGTTATTTCCAGCATCAGCGCTTGTAACTCATTTTTTACTTCCTCTTTGACAAGCACTGGATTGACCTTAGCGTCCTTGAGAT
The DNA here is from genome assembly GCF_900113745.1 of Pseudomonas guineae. Classification (GTDB taxonomy): domain Bacteria; phylum Pseudomonadota; class Gammaproteobacteria; order Pseudomonadales; family Pseudomonadaceae; genus Aquipseudomonas; species Aquipseudomonas guineae. The sequence continues at coordinate 233,249 of NZ_FOQL01000003.1, forward strand.
AAATCGTATACTCAGCAACCAGCTTAATATCTTCTTGATTTACCGCTGTAATTATACTTTCGCAAGTTTTCGCGTCTGCTGAAAAACTACCGGACAACCCATTTTTATGGAAAAAAGTAATGAAATTATTCGTTTTCTTGTAAGAGCTGGGGATCATAGTTGCAGCACCCAAGTAAACATTTCTACCGATCTTCCTTCCTTTCTCAGACATAGCTCCGGCCATAGCAAGCGAAGCAAACTTCGTCGCCACTCCCAACTTTGAAAGCTTATCTGACTCTTCGGAAGAACCGCTTGCAAAAATAAGATCTTTTTCAATAGTAATTTTTGATGGATTGATGAAGAACCTGCCTACAGGCCCGAGCATAAAAGCTAGAATCTTCAAAACTAAATAAGCTATTCCGCAGACAAAAAGAGAGACAACTGACGTCAGGAGAATATTGGTGTTCCCGTTTTTAAAAGCAGAGTAGAACAAGAAAACAAAAAAAAGCGATAAGAATAAGCTTCGACAAAAATGTCGTATCTTGGCCATAAATTACAACCAGACCTTTCTTTGTTCTTTTAACTTTCGCTTCGCTATTTACGCCGTCAAACGATATTTCAAATTTCTTAGCCATTCAGGTGACCTTTTAGTTTCAAAATACATACATGAAATTATAATTTTCAGCTGACTTGGATTAGCTTGGATCGATTCCCAGCTTGAATGCTTGTTTCGTACGGAAGCATTCAAGCAAGGCAGGCTCAACTTCACAAGCTTTGGGGCGCAAACGAAGTGGAGCTCATTGCAAAATTCAGATTTAGCAACTCCTAAGCACCGCCTCTTAGCTCGCAAATTCTTGAATCGCTCCCGCTATTGCTGAGCTCCACTGCTGGGCGAGAGGGGCACACGTAAGGTGGAAAATAAACCAACACGCATAAATGCATGAAGGCTCATAGCATTGCGCCGTTGAGAGCTTACCGTGCGCCACTACGTGCCTTAGCATGGGGCCACCTTTTAGGTTGAACAGGATATGGAATAGATACGTGTTATCTACCCCGAACACCTGCTCTATTTCCCCCCAGTAGTTCGAGAGCAACTGTTTGAGTGACTGATCTTCCTGCGTGAGATCCACATTTAGCTTGGCGGTATTCGATCTGCGATTGTTCAGCACATGTCGAAGGGCGTTCTCAATCTGCGGGATCAACAGGTGAGCTGCCGAGACCATGTCCCCCTGTACAAGCTTAGAAAAACCCTGGGAGAAAATTGCCTCGAACCCTGGCGGCACGAATTCACTGCTACAGACAATTGGCTCAAAATGCCGATCATCAATGAGCTGACAACGGCTCATCGTGATGCAGGCTGGCCGAATAAAAGCCTCTGTCGCTATATGGTAATGAAGTCCCGCCTCACTAAGGCTTTCGTGATCAAACCACTCCCCTGGCGGTTCTATGCCATGCGGCAAGTGCGCCGCTGTCGCGATCACCTTTCCTCGTTCATCGGTATAGGACTTGCCGGACATCGACAAAAAAAAGTATTTGTCTCTCTTCTCCAGGCAGTTTTTATGAAGCGCTATTTTGTCTGGGGCGCGACTTGTGAATGCCAGCCGCAGCAGCATTTCGTGAACATCAAGGGGCTCGAATTCTTCTATCGTCGCCCGACGCTCATCCGTTAAGTCCATCGGCACACTGAACGAGCCAAATTCGGAAAGCGAATCCTCCTCATGTTGCTGGAGCTCCGTCTTGAGGCTCTCGACTCTCTGCGTCATACCACCAATTGCACGGAGTTCACCGATTGCACTGCGCGTCCATGAGGCTTTCGCCATGGCGGTGCTGACTGCGTCCCGCATCCGTAACGTCTGCTCGACGGCATTCACCCTGCATCTGACAGCAGATTCCTTGTCGCCCACCTTGAGATAAGCACGAGCCGCATGAAGCCATACTCTCTTCACGGCCTCAGCATATTGTTTATCTTTCGTCGATTGCGCCAATGCTTCGGCCGCAGCCGCGATTTGCTGCCATTCAAGCAGTCCATTGGACTGGGCAATTGATGACAACCTCACGAAGGTGACAAGGCACTCATTGTCCTTGGCCGTTTCATAAGCCAGTTTAAGCACCTCCTTGGCACTGTCCGGGATCTCTTTACGCTTGCCAGCAGAGGCGTAGATAGCGAAAGCCCGATCAATTAGATCAGCTACCTTGAATGGAACTGCAAAGTCTGTTTCGTACTGATCAAGTAGCTCTCTTTTGAAAAAGAGCTCTACCGCATTCAAATACGATCTCGCGGCAAGCGCGGCGACAGCATGGAGCCTTCGGTTGACGTACCAACAGCTATCGGCGATCCGAGCCCGAATCAATGGGTGGTCAATCTGCTCTGCTATCTGGACAAGAATTCCTTGTTGCTCGCCCAGGAAATCACTCGGGATAAGCGTCCGCTTGCCCTTAAAAATGATCTGGGGAGAGAAGGTGTCTGGTCTGCTGGGATTGAAGTGGTAGCTACAGACAACCGCCAAGACGTTGAACGCCCTAAAAGCAGCGGCATCGCCAGAGCTTTCTGCGGTCTGAGCCGCCTCTCTAAACGCCTGCTCCAGCGTATGAAAGTGCAACGAGTTGCTCATCGCCATAATTGAGGCTGGATTGATATGTGAGAAATCTTCCAGAGTCGCCAGATCCATCAGCGACTTCTTTTTATCTTCATCCTTGATCGACACAAACTCACCTCACTCGCCCCGGTTGATTTACTGGGTCTCTTCAGTGGCCAAACCAGCCATAAATGATTCTAAATCCCTATTGGATTCTGATCGAGACAAATTAATCCCGATGCAGAAGGTCAAGCTGACAACGGAGATGCCAACCTGAAGAGTTCTTGAGTGCCTACTTCTGGCCTTAAGGCCCCGGACTCGACCAGCAGCTTTTGCCGTTTTGGGTCTGACACCACCGACAGTTAATGATCGCTTTCAGCCCGTCACTGCCACGAGACGAGTTGGTCAAATCCGATGCTAGCGGGTGGGCGATTCGTGCAATTACCCACACAACCCAAATTTTCAATCTGTTCGTCGACAAGTATGGAAGAAGGATTTTCAGGATTTTTTCCTAGTTCTCACTTCTCTGCAATATCTCAAAGAAACATCACTGTAAGAGCCGTTCAACAGACGGAGCTCACAGCAATGACAAATCCTATCTTCAAATATAATTTTGAAAAATTTCTAATCTCGCTAGAGACATATGATCTTCCAGACGCACGACATCTTTCCATAGATTTTGTCCGTATGTATGCGCACAGAATCAGTGAACACTTTACTACCCGACCACCAACACCTACAGAAATTAAAAAAACCTATGAATATAATAGTGGAATATATGGGATAACCATAAAGTCAAAAAATCCAGAAGGCGTAATTGCACGTGCAAAATGCAAAAAATTCTGGACAAGATCAATCGAGAAAAAGGTAAACGAAAGTCGCCTAAATTATGAGGCAAGAAATAAAATCGTAGGGGAACAACAAAATGAAAAAAACAGTTCTAATAAACAAACCCAGCTCTACTGCTCTGACAAAACCCTTAAAAGAACCAAAGAAAAGTCAGATAGAAACGAAAAAACACTTTCCAAATGCTTTGTAACTCACATAAAAACTGGGAAAACCGAAAACCTTCTGGAGGTTGCAAAAAGAAACGAAGAAAACAGAGCTTCGGAAACGTACCACATAGTCAAAAACCTTGAACACCTTGCAGATGAAATAGGCTTTAAATGGGTATTTATCACCTTAACAGCACCGGCCAAGTACCACCCCAACCCTGCAAAAGGAAAAAGAAGATATGACTATAAGCTATCAGTAGGCGCAAGCCACGAATATATAAAATGCCAATGGGCACGAATTCAGTCAGTACTTAACACACGAGGCATTCCTGCATCACCTGAAACATATTTTGGATTAAGAACAGTGGAGCCTCACAAAGACGGAAGCATGCATTGGCACATGCTGTTATTCGTAAATGCAGAACTGATTGAAAAAATAATTAAAGCTATAAGAGAAAAATTCAAGACCAAAGCATCAGCAACAATTGTGATCGGCAGAGAACATGCGGAAAAAGGAAGCGCAAAAGCAGCGTCATATATTTACAAATATATCTCAAAATCACTGTCCAAAAAAGAACAAGCAAAAAGTGCACAAAATGATATAGACGACGACACCCGAGAAAAAAGTGACTTGGCAACCATAAGAAACAAACATCGAGTACAAGCAGCAATCAAAGCAATCGGGGCGCGACAGTATCAATCAATTGGAGTAAACAACCTAATCACAATGTACAGGAAAATAAATAAGCTAAATATGGACAAGCTAGACATACCCACAGGAAGCCTAGCAGAGCTAATAAAGGAAAAAATCTGGAGGAACAAGCTTGGCTTTTACTACATGCTAAAAAATAACGAGCCATTTCAAAACGGAGGAAACATAAGCCTAGTTACTGAACCTTCACGCAATAGCTATGGCGAACCGACGAAGAGGGTAATAGCTATCAAAATAGGAAGCATGGTGGTTAGCACCGAATCCGAATACAAGATCGAAAGGATCAGCCAAATGAATAATTAGAGTTACACATAGTTATCCAAGGCTGGAGAGGGAAAACCCTCTCCAGCAAAAAGCAGTGTGAAAGCTAACCAGACGCAATAACGTCACACCACCACAAGGAAACCAACATGCAAGCACTCTACAAAAAGCATCATCTGGAAATCAGACTTCAAGTGCTAGATCAGGTCAACCTTGAATGCCTTAACGTTGAGCAGAGGGATTCTATTGAAACAAAGAAGTCAAATATCCGAGCCATTACGGGGTCTCTATCAATAAAGTCCATGTCACACGCCATAGAAGAATTATTTTTCTTGAGCAGGGATGGAGACTCGTACGAAATAGTATCTGGACTCCCGATTTCAATCGGAGATGGAAATACTATCGTCATAGATAATGACTTTATCGAGCAAAAAAACATGATACAAGAAGGCTATGTAGAGCACATGGCACTAATGATCGAGGGGCTAAACAACGTATTTTCAAAGCTTATAGTCAAACCTCTGTAAGGCTCCCTGAGAAGTATTTCTGACTCAGCTAGGGCATGGAGCGGGCCTGGGAAAGTTCAGATACTTTTCAGGCTCGGCCTTCTTCTCACGCTCGCCCCACAGCCGCTCCAATGACTCGGCCCTTGCAATAGCTATATCTAGCGCTGGTTGACGCCTCATTAGCTCCCGCTCGCGCTGCGCTAATGACCGGTCACGTTTCTCCAGATCCCGAGCGAACTGATCCAATCGGCGTACAGCCTGTTCGGCCTGTTGCTCTGCGTCAGCTAGGGCCTGAAAGCGTGAGCTCAATGCCTTGCGCTGTAGAGATACAACCGCTGCTTGCTGAGCGTGCTGGTTTGCCAGTGCCTGGGCTTGCCTCCAGACTTCAGTTTCATGTCCCAGAGCCTTGGCTGCATAGTCCCGAGCGGTCAATTTAATGGTTGGGGTATGCCCGTGAAGCGCTGTATAAAATTGCGCAACTTCTGTGTGATGCGCTTTCGAGCCTTGAACACCACGCACTAGCCCATGCGGCTCTCCGCAAACAAGATGAAAGCTATCCTGCATCCCTCGCATGACTTTTGGCCCACCCAAGTACTCACGCGCGCAGAGGCGTCCATCACGAGTTATCGGGGTCACATAAGCGACGAGGTGCGGCGTTGTCTCGTCAAGATGCAGTGCAGCACTAATCACATTTTCTTCGCCATGCCGCGCCCGAAGCCAATTAAGCGCATCTGCAAAATAGCCTGAGCCTAGGTCGTCCAGATGGCCGCCATGCCTGCTGAAAGCCTCTGGCGATGCTGTGATCAAGTATTCGATGCACAAGACAGCATCCCGCCGTCGTAATGCTGGGAGCCGATCTGTGAGCTTGTTGAGTAAGTCTTTCGTGCCTCGACAACCGGAAAATCGATTCTTATATGTGTTGTTACTGTCGGCGTTAAACGTCAACTGCTCACGGAATGTATGGCGTGCCGAACGTGCGACCCCAGCCAAGGATTTGTGCTTTTGAGCGCGAAGTATTGCGTACATATCGCTCACCCTAACGCTAGTGAGTCGTCATGTTTTTTTGACGGCCTAATTGACGGAATCTGCCTCTGGCGCTTCAGTGATGCCTGTTCTTCACTCTGGCCCGAATCGCTATCGAGCCGCTTCATGATTAACCGTAGAACGCCCTCTATGTGATTTGAGTCGGCCAGTAGATAATTAAATTGGTCATTCGGATCACAAGCGATAATCCCAGCGCCCCAATCTACAAACTCCATAAGTGCCTCCCAGCACAATGGAGGGATTACCTTCTGATCAATACGATGCAACCGCCCGCTCAATGAAATAGCTGGGCCATGCTGAATACAGTTATTGATTAACTCTTTAAGCTCACTGAGCCGAATTTCTAAAGCTGCTTGAGTGAACAAATGAGTATCAGAAATGGTTAGGTAGGATATATCTTTATTCATGTCGCTTCTCCGTCGACTGTATATATACAGTATTATGATTATGATCCGAGAGAAGTACAACGCTTTAAAAACATTACACAAATGTGTAACCCACTACACATCGGCAAGCCGATGGTGGGCCAGCGTGCCGCTGGGGTATCTGCGCGGAGCGATGCTCCTTGCAAGGTCGCGCTCCTTGTGCGCAGCCGGCGTGGGGTATCGCCCCCACACGGCGACCGGGGAAAGCCCCGGTGCTACTACGCGACGCCACTGCGTGCCGTCTTTGTATTGTGATGTTTTTAAAAGCGGCTTCGAGGTTGATCAGGAAAAGAACAGAAAGCCTGTCATTGACCACATCAATCACTAAATGCAATATTCGTGACAGGTTACAGAACAGCCCTTACACGATGACGTCTAGCACTTTCCTTGACGCCCTCAATTGCTGAATACATTTCATCAAGAAATTCTTTAACCCCATTGATCGGATAAAGGGGCTCATTACCAAACTGTACGTATTTTGGCCCCTGCCTTCTCTTTCTCCAAGCCTCAATAGTAGTAACTTTAACCCCTCCCAGAATAGCCAGTTCACTAGCTGTCAGAAATCCTAGTGATCGAGCAATTTCTTGGCGCTTCTCAATATTAAAATTCGGCTCATTTACCATCTTATCTCACCCTAACTCGATCTGATGGCCCCAATTTAACCAAGCAGCCGCTGTAGGCAGAGGAGGGAAATTCAGAAAAAATCCAAGTTTTCCCTCCTCGTCATTTAGGCCTTTGTCAGACGGGCGCTAGCGCTGTGCACATCCGCTGCGTTTATCTCGGTATAGCGCTTAAGCATTGCCCAGGTCTTGTGCCCCGTCATAAGCGCCACATGCGGAATTCCCAGCCCATGACGAAAGAAATCCGCTGTAGCCTTATGCCGTAGGTCATGGAACCTCAAGTCCTGGATTCCCAGCTGTTTACAGGCACGAGTAAATGCCGCACTAACTGAAGCCTCCTTAACACCAAAAATACTGCCGCGCGTCCTATTAGAGAAATAGGGCTCCAGTATTTCCCAAGCATTACCGAGCAATGGAACCAATTGATTGTTGCCATGTTTCTTCTTGGGATCTTTCCTATCCCTGATTAAAACAGTCCTTAATTTCTTATTAACATCCTCAACTTTAATTCGGGCTATTTCCCCTTGCCTCATCCCGGTAGCAAGTGCAAATTTCACCATGATAGTCATATCAATAATCTGCCTGGAATTTTGCGCCCAGTGTGCATAAAGTAGATCAAGTTCCGCATCTGTGGGCTCCCTTGACCGCTCAGAGCTTCTCGTCATAAGCCCCATATGCTTAAGACTTTCTCTAGCTTCAAGCGCTAGCCGAACAGGAATATCAAGCCGCCGCGAGTATCGTGCCCACTTAAGTACGGAAGACAGAAAAGACAAATCCCCCGCAATTGTCACCCCACCGGCTCCGTCCTCAATCCTAGAGTCCACAAAGTCACGCATAACCAGCGCATTCAATTCCCTCAAGCGGACATGACCAACTTTCTTAATTAGCATATCGAGAGTGGCTGCTTTAGTTTTTCCAAAGCGAGCAACCGAAATTTCAATGTATTTGCAAATCAAATCATTGACAGTCGCATCCTTCGGCGGCTGAGAGTAGCCTACAGTAGCCATATGCATTAGTTGCCGCTCAACCAATTCGGCCCAAGCCTTAGCTTCTGTTTTTGTCGTAAATGTCGCCCCTCGATAGACGCCAAACTTCCTGATCTGCGCGCGCCATTTCCCACTCTTCAGTTTATTGAAAGTTGCCATATTCAATTCCTCATTCATTAACGGTTAACTGCCTGCCGCCATGATTCTGAGAAAACTTGCTAAATCCGAAGAGGAGGGAAATCCAGAAAAAAACTCCATTTCCCCCGTTGAACCTCCAGCACTCGACCCAACCAGCGTGTGCGCTACGGTGCATCTGTATAATGCCTAGCACTTGTATCCGCTATGCACCTTGTGTGCACCTCGTGTGCACCAATACAGCAAAACATAGCTTTTTCCCTGGTCGTCAATTTGAAAAATATCCATATGAATCAAAGACATATAAGCAGGAAATTCAGCGTCGCGCCGATGATGGATTGGACGGATCGCCATTGCCGGTTTTTCCTGCGCCAGCTCTCACATCACGCTTTGCTGTACACCGAGATGGTTACCACCGGCGCCATCTTGCATGGCGATACCGCGCGCTTTTTACGTCATAGCGCGGCGGAGTACCCGTTGGCTTTGCAACTAGGTGGTAGCGTGCCTGCAGATCTGGCGGCTTGTTCCAAGCTGGCACAAGAAGCGGGCTATAACGAGGTGAACCTTAACGTCGGTTGCCCCAGTGATCGGGTACAAAACAACATGATCGGCGCCTGCCTGATGGGCCATCCACAACTGGTGGCTGATTGCGTTAAGGCGATGCAGGATGCCGTCGAGATCCCAGTAACGGTGAAACACCGCATCGGCATCAACGGTCGCGACAGCTATGCCGAGCTGTGTGATTTTGTCGGTACGGTACGTGATGCAGGCTGCCGCAGTTTCACCGTGCATGCACGTATCGCCATTCTCGAAGGGCTATCGCCCAAGGAAAACCGCGAGGTACCGCCACTGCGTTATGACGTAGCCGCCCAGCTCAAGCAGGACTTTCCGGAATTGGAGATCATCCTCAACGGCGGTATCAAGACCTTGGGGGATTGCCAGCAACACCTGCAAACCTTTGACGGTGTGATGCTCGGCCGCGAGGCTTATCACAACCCTTACCTGCTCGCTCAGGTAGATCAATTGCTGTTCGACTCGGAGCGCGCGGTGATGAGCCGTTTCGAAGCCATGCATAGCATGCGCGACTACATCGCCGCTCATCTCGCCGAGGGCGGCAGCATGCACCACATCACCCGCCATTTGCTCGGGTTGGGTCAGAGCTTTAACGGCGCGCGACGCTTTCGCCAGCTGCTCTCGGTGGATATTCATAAGACCAGCGAGCCGCTGGCGTTGTTCGATCAAGCGGCGCAATTGCTGCAAGGTCGCTGACTCGGGTAAGGTCGGTGCATCTGCAACGACAAGGCCGTGTCATGACCTCTAAGCTGGATCAACTCAAGCAGTTCACCACCGTGGTCGCCGATACCGGCGACCTTGATGCCATCGCCCGCCTTAAGCCGGTCGATGCCACCACCAACCCTTCCCTGCTGCTTAAAGCCGCAGCCATGCCAGGCTACAGCGAGCTGCTAAAAAACGCCGTCACCGCCAGCAAAGGCGACCTGGGCATGGCCTGCGACCATTTTGGCGTGGCGGTGGGTGGCGAAATCCTCAAGGTCATCCCCGGGCGGATTTCCACTGAGGTGGATGCACGTCTGTCCTTTGACACTCAAGCCACGCTACGCCGCGCCGAACGCTTGATAGGCCTGTATGAAGAGGCTGGCATCGGCCGCGAACGCGTGCTGATCAAGATCGCCTCAACCTGGGAAGGCATCCGTGCCGCCGAGCAGCTGGAAAAGGCCGGCATTCAATGCAACCTGACGCTGCTATTCGGCTTCGCCCAAGCTCAGGCTTGCGCCGATGCCGGCGTGTTTCTAATTTCGCCTTTTGTGGGGCGCATTTATGACTGGTACAAGAAGGCCGAAGGTCGTGACTTTGTCGGCGCAGAAGACCCCGGCGTGCAGTCAGTCACGCGCATCTACAACTACTACAAGGCCAACGCCTACCAAACCGTGGTGATGGGCGCGAGCTTTCGCAATATCGGCCAGATCGAACAACTGGCCGGCTGTGATCGCCTGACCATCAGCCCTGAGCTGTTACAGCAACTGGCCGATGATCAACAGCCGCTGGCTCGTCTACTCACACCAGATCAGCCCGCTGAGGCCAAGCAGAGCCTCGGTGAAAGCCAATTCCGCTGGGGTATGAATGAAGACGCCATGGCCACGGAAAAACTTGCCGAAGGTATTCGCCAGTTTGCTCGTGATCAGGAAAAGCTGGAAAAACTCCTAACTGGCCGAGGCTAAATGCAAACGGGGCGCCTATAAGCGCCCCGTTTCTTTGCCAAGCAAGCATCAGTGATGCTCGAGGGCGCTGACCAGGTCGTGGAAGGCTTCGCGGTTGGACTCATTCAAGCCCATCAGAATACGGTGCGCTTCGAGCACCTTGGCGCGCACCAGCTCTTCGGACTGATCCTGCGATGGCAAGTCATCCAGACAATCTGGGCATGGCAACGGCGTGTCGACGATATTGAATACCTGATCGAAGCCCATGGATTGCAGCAGCCGGGTAATGTCGGCGTGGGTGGTCACCACAGTCGGCAATAGGCCGACCTTCTGCCGCGATAAAATCGACAGCTTGGCCAATAGTCCAAGCGTAGTGCTATCAATACTGCGGGTTTCGGTTAGATCAATCACGATGGCTGAGAAATTCAGCGCGGTGAAAATCTTCTCAATGGTCGAATCCAGAGCCGAGCAGAGGGTCAGGCGCACTTCACCGACGAACTTCAAGATGAAGGTGCCATCTTGCTCAGCAAACTGAATTCTACCGGGGCTTATCCCAAGGCTCATGCAAGGTTCCTGCTTAACACCAGCAAGGCAATATCATCCGGCATATCCCCTAGATTGGCCAGCCCAAAAGCCTTGCGCAAGCCATCTAGAGTGCCGCCTGCCGTGCTGATTAATTGCGGCAACAGCGCTTCTTTGTCTTTCAAGGTATCGCCCGGCAGCAGATCAAGGATGCCATCGGAGAGCAACGTCAAACTGAAGGCATCAGGCAGCTCCAGCTCCAAATCGTTGTACTCGGCCTCCACAAACAACCCGACCGGTAAGCCACGGCCTTCCAGATAATGCGCTTGGCCCTCGCTGTACAACACAGGCAGCGGCAAATGCCCACCAATGCTGTAGGTCAGACGATTGCTGACATGATCAATCACACCGCCGAGCATGGTCACGTGCTTGCCCAACTTACAGTCGATCAGGCCGCGATTGATATGGCCGAGCACTTCGGACGGTTTGACGTCCGGCAAGCTGCCAGCGCGGCGCGACTCGTAAAGCAAACGGGTGGTCATAAACTTCAGCAGCACGGTGATAAAAGCTGAAGAGGCGCCATGACCGGAGACATCCGCTAGATAAAAAGCGATACGGCTGTCGTCGACGCGAAAATAGTCGACAAAGTCGCCAGAGAGATACAACGAAGGAATTATCTGGTGCGCGAAGTTCAGGCCGTCAGCCTGCCAGGGCGTCATGGGCAGCATGTTCATTTGTACTTGGCGACCGGCGTTTTGGTCTTCTTGCAACAGGTGCAAGCTGGCTTGCAGCTCGCGGTTGGCGGTTTCCAGCTCGTTACGGTAGCGCTGGTTTTCCAAGCGCAAATTAGCGCGATCAAGCGCCCGGTGAACTGAATGCTCAAGTACCGCGAGATCCGCCAATGGTTTGATCAGGTAGTCGGCGGCACCCAGGCGCAAAGCCTCAACGGCATCACTCATGACACCCGCACCGGACACCACGATCACCGGGGTTTCCACATGCAGGGCGTTGATACGACGGATCAGCTCAAGGCCGTCGACTTGCGGCATGCGCAGATCACAGATCACCAGATCCGGCGACTCGGCATGAAAGACTTCCAGCCCTTGCAAGCCATTGGCGGCCTGGAGCACATGAAAACCACTGTCTTCCAAGTAGGCGGCGAGGCTTGCACGCACTACGTCGTCGTCGTCGATTATCAGCAGCGTGGCACTGGTTTTGTGCATGAGGTATCCAGGCAAACTGCGCCGGGTATGGGTTGGCTTATACGTCAGGGCAACTGCCTGGACGCGCGAACTCAGCTTGCTTCAAGGCGCAGACGGTACTCCCATCCGCTAAGTGATTCAAGCGCACGCCGGCCGTCGAAACACGCCTTTACACCTCAAATCAGCCAAGGTTATAAGAACGGTAGGATAGCCCTGACAACATGAGGAAAATGCCCATGAGCCAAAATGATCGAGACTACAGCGAAAAACGCGATTACATCCGTATGCGCCTTGAGGCCCCGGTCACCTTGCACCATGACGGCAAAGAGATTCCCGCACTGTGCCTCGACCTATCCAGCACCGGCATGCAGTTAGAGGCCGAAAGCGCTGTGAAGATGGGTGACAAGGTACGCATTCACATCGCGTCCGATCACAACGAACTGCGCGGACTTGACGCACAAGCTGAGGTGGTTCGCGTCAGCCCCATGGACGACGGCCGTCAGGCGCTGGGCCTGGCGATTATCTCCATGAACTGACAGGTACTCAGTTAATAAAAAGGCGGCCATTCAGATGGCCGCCTTTTTATTATGCACAGACGAATCAGAAATCGTCCTCAACCTCACCATCACTTACTTTGAATTCGCGATTCTGCAGGTAGGCATTGCGGACAAAGATGTACTTATCGCCGCTAATCAGGCGCTCTGCCGAGAGCAAGCTGGCGCGTAGGTCGACCAACTGAACTCCACGCACCACGTTGCGTGTCGGCACATGATCGATAAACGCAGGCGCGACAAGCATGCTGTCTGGCACCTTACCGAAGGCATCACGCACGGTGCTGGGGCCCAAAAGTGGCAGCACTACGTATGGGCCACTGTTGAGCCCCCACGCGCCCATGGTCTGCCCGAAGTCCTCATCACTGCGCTGCAGGCCCATGGCGGTGCCGACATCAAAGAAGCCCAGCAGACCGAAGGTGGTATTAAAGATCAAACGGCTGCTATCAACCCCGGCATCATGAAATTTGGCTTGCAGCAGGTTGTTGGCCAGGTTGCCAACATCACCGATGTTGCGGAAGACGTTATGCACACCGTCTTCGAGAAACTGCGGCGTTACAGCCTGATAGCCTTTGGCCAGAGGCTTGAGGGTATACATATCAACGTTATCGTTGATGCGGAACATAAAACGGTTGTAGCCCTGCCAAGGGTCTTCTTCGTTGGCTTGCGCCAGTACAGGCAGCGATAGCACGCCGGTACAGGCAACCAATAGGCTCAATCGTTTAATCCAGCTCGCACCGGTCATACGCATCACAGTCACTCCTTGAAAATGCTCAGGCTGCCGCAGGCGGCCAAATCAGGTGGCGCAGTATAAGGCGACAGCTGGCTAAATGGGCAGCATAGCGGACGAACAAGCACCTGAAAAACCGACCTGGTAAGGCCTTACACCGTGCTGACTGGCAGCGACACTGCACGAAAATAATCTATTCATCTGCCTGTAACCTGCGAGGAATAGCCTGGACTAGATCATTTCAAGGAAGGCCCATGCAAACGCCTACCACCTCGCCCGCGTTCAACGCCCTATTATTTAGTCTATCCGGCTGCCTGGCTGACTTTGGCGCACGCACCATTGCGCTGGCCCTGCAACGCCTCTATCCCAATGCACATAATCCCCAGAGTCTTGAACAAGTATTGGGGCGCGAAGCCCTGCCCGATGAATACCTGGCTTACCAACAAGCACTTTGCGAGACCGCGCGCGCGCATGCGCAAGCCGCGCACGCAGCCTTACCCTTGCTGGAGCACTTGCAACAGCAAGGCGTGCCCTGCGCCTGGCTGGATGAACTGCCACTCAATGCCAGCACTTGCCTGGCCAGCGTGTTACCGGGCTGGCTGCGCGGCACACCCAGCCGCGGTTGCCGCCCGTGGCCAGCGCCGGACGCAATTTGGCTTAGCCTGATGGAACTGCAGGTGAATCAGCTCGAAGGCTGCGTACTGGTCAGTGGCGAACCACGCTTGTTACAGGCGGCGCTTAATGCCGGCATCTGGACCATAGGACTGGCCATCAGCGGCCCGCTGTGCGGACTGGCGCTGGCGGACTGGCAGAGCCTGACCATGACTGAACGTGATCGATTGCGCAGCCAGGCCACCCTAAGCCTGTACCGACTCGGTGTGCACTCGGTGATTGATCAACTCAGCGATCTGCCCACCTGCCTAGCAGACCTCAGCCTGCGTCGGCACAAGGGCGAGAGACCCTGATCCAGCGCCAAGCCAGGGCCGACGCTTGATCCAAAGCAAGCAAAGCCTGCGTGCTTGGATTACCCTAAACGTATGCAGAACCTTTCGCCTCTGCGCAAGGTCAGTCAACCTGTCGATCATTTAAGGGAGAACTCCATGCCTGCAAGCCGCCTCCAGCAACAACTGCAAGACCTCCGCGACCAACTGGCGCAGCAACCGCCACTGACCGAAGAAGAAAGCGCCGAGCTGTTTGTGCTGACCCAGGAAATTGAACTGCAACTGGCCCGCCAGGCCGCCGCGGCTCCCGATGCGACGCTGATCGACGGGGTCAACCTGGCGGTAGAGCGCTTCGAAGCTAGCCATCCGACCATTGCGGGCACCCTGCGCAACATCGTGCAGAGCTTAGCTAACATGGGCATTTAAGCGCTATCAGTAAGCGCGGGGCGTACATCGCAAGCTCATGCGGGTCGAGGCAAAACTGCCGAGAGCGACGCCAAGAAAACCCCAGCTCAACGGCTGGGGTTTTTCGTTACTGGCGCGCCAAGCGCTGATTATCCGGGCTGATAGGCCCAGTACTGCGATAGGGATTGATATCCAACCCACCGCGGCGCACGTAACGCGCATACACCGTCAAATGCTCGGGCTTAAGCAAGCGTTGCAGGTCGAGAAAGATCCGCTCAACGCATTGCTCGTGAAAATCCGCATGCTGGCGAAAGCTCACCAGGTAGGCCAGCAAGCTGGCGTGATCCAGCGCTAGGCCACGGTATTGCACCACCAGCGTGCCCCAATCCGGCTGACCGGTGACCGGGCAGTTGGACTTGAGCAGATGGCTATGCAGGCTTTCCTCAACCACTCGCGCGGAGTCACAACGCAGCAACTCAGGCTGCGGCTGCGCATAGTTGCTGATGCTCACGTCCAGCTCATCAATGCAGGTACCGGGCGCAGCGGTCACACCGTCAGCCGTTACCTCGGCTAGGCTGCGCACACGCACGCCCACTGGCTTGCCCGCCGCTGCCGAGAGGTCCTTCACCAGCACGACCACCAGTTCGTCAGCCGTGTTGAACACCGACTGGTTCAATGAGTTGAGGTAGAGCTTGAATGATTTCGACTCGATGATATTCGGCGAGTCGGCGGGAATCGCGAACTCGCCCATGGCCACCACCGGTTTGCCCGACGGCAGCAACCAGGACAGCTCGAAGCAATTCCAGAAATCCACGCCCTGATACGGCAGCGTTTCAGCGCTCAGCCCCAGCTCGGCCCATTTCGCCGCACGCGGAATGGGGAACAACAATGCGGGCGTATAGGTAGCGATATATTCGCTGGATTTACCCAGTGGCGAATCTTCGGCGGCGGGATGCATAGAGAGAACCTGGTTAGTCGAAACGCGATAGTGAGTAGAGCTTGAAAGTGACTTCAGCGCGGCAGGCGCATTAAAGCTTCTGCCACACGGCAATGCCTCAGGCCAGCTCGGCGACAACAGCGGCCAAGGCCTGCGCCGGGTCGGCGGCTTGGCTGATTGGGCGGCCAATCACTAGATAATCCGAGCCCACATCCAATGCCTGACGCGGGGTCAGAATACGCCGCTGATCATCCTGAGCGCTGCCGGCCGGACGAATCCCGGGGGTCACCAACTGCAACGCCGGATGAGCGGCCTTTAGCGCCTGCGCTTCTTGGGCCGAGCACACCAAGCCATCCAATCCGACTTGCGCGGCCAGCCCGGCAAGACGCAGCACCTGGGCCTGCGGCTCAACATCAAGGCCAACACCCGCCAAATCTTCACGTTCCATGCTGGTCAGCACAGTCACGCCAATCAGCAGTGGCTTGGCGCCGGCGAGCTTATCCAGGGTTTCGCGGCAAGCCGCCATCATGCGCAGGCCGCCCGAGCAGTGCACATTGACCATCCACACGCCCATCTCGGCCGCCGCTTTGACGGCCATAGCCGTGGTGTTGGGGATGTCGTGGAACTTCAGGTCGAGGAACACCTCGAAGCCCTTACCGGCCAGCACGTTGACGATCTCCGGCCCGCAGCGGGTGAACAGCTCTTTGCCGACCTTGACCCGGCACAGCGCAGGATCGAGCTGATCAGCCAATGCCAGCGCGGCATCACGGGTCGGGAAATCCAGGGCAACGATGATCGGGGTCTGGCAAGCGGACATGGGCGGGCTCTCGGGCATGACAAATTCGGCGCGCATTGTAGCGGATGCACAGCGCGCTTGCCGCTCCGGTGATCCGCCAGCCTCGCTCACGGCTAAAGCAGCACGCAAAAGATATGAGTTGCGGTTATTCGACAGGCTGAGCCACAGGCGCATTGGGCGCCGCAAATACCTGACGGAAACTGAACGCGTCTTCGCTCGCACCTTGGTCGCGCAGCAGGGCCAAACGCTCGGCCGCTTCGACCACTGACGGACGATGCCCCGCCGGCACCCACCACAACACCATATGCGCCGCACTGACCTTGCTGAACCACTCCTGGCGGCGCTTGAGCATCTCGGTATGCGCGGACTTGTACACGTAATCGCTCAGCGCCTGTACATCGCGCCACACCGACAGATTCACCAGCACCTCATCACCAAACGGGCGCAGCGCCGTGGCGTCGCCCGCCTCGTCCTGCAATCGCCAGATATAGCCTGGCGATGCTTCAGCAAGCGCGTTAATGCGCTCCAGATTGGCGACGAAATCGGCCATGCTCGGCGACTCCAGCGGCTCCTTCATCGTTGCAATATTCAACTGCGCAAGTTGGTAGGCAGACATCGACACGCTCCTTTTTAAGTAGTTTCCTGATTAACCATTGCCCTTAGCGCACAGTCCCAACGCCGTGCAGCCGTACAACGTAGGGCTGCAACTCAGCGGTTCAACGCGAAAGCGGATCATCCCAGAAGGGCCGCTCGCTTTCCTGCAGTACATCGCCACGGCTCAGGCCGAGATCCTTCAACGCCGCCTCATCGAGCATGGATAAACGTCGGCGCTGCTCTGACAACTGCCACCAACGATAGAGCTGGCGCCCGACTGCACGCAACACTTCAAGCGGCCGCCGACCCAGCAAGCGCCCAGTTCCAACTAACGCACAACCTTTTTGACCTTTCATCTCGTCGCCCTCCTTGTGGGGTTGGCGACAGTCTCGCGCTGGGCTTATGATCAATCCAACGAATGTTTCTTATGCAATACATCTCAGAGATTGATGAATGGCCAATTATCCGAGTATCGACAGTGAACTGCTGCGCACCTTTGTTGCAATTGCTGATCAGGGCGGCTTTACCCGCGCCGCGGAGATGGTTAACCGCACCCAGTCGGCCGTCAGCATGCAGATGAAACGCCTGGAAGAAGACGTGATGCAGCGCGCGCTATTTATTCGCGATGGTCGCCAGTTCAGTCTTACCGCCGAAGGCCAACTGCTACTGAGCTACGCCCGACGTATATTGAAATTACATGCCGAAGTGATGAACAGCATGCGCGAGCCACACATGGTCGGCACCGTGCGCATCGGCACGCCAGATGATTATGTGATGCGCTTTATGCAGGGCATTCTGGTGCGCTTCGCTCAGTCCTATCCGTTGGTGCAGGTAGAGCTGCATTGCGAACCGTCATTCCAGCTGCTGCAACGCCAGGATCTCGACCTGACGATCGTCACCCGCGAGCCTGGTACTGAGATCGGTCAATTGCTGCGTCAGGAGCACCTAGTGTGGGCCCAGGCCCGCAACAGCAACCTGCATGAACTGGAAACCCTGCCCCTGGCGATGTTCAACTCACAGTGTTTTTGCCGCTCTTGGGCCAGCAATGGCTTGGATGCGATGGGCCGTAACTTCCGTATCGCCTACACCAGCCCGAGCCTGTCGGCCATCATGGCCGCAGTCAGCGCCGGCCTGGCCATTACCGCCCAGCTGCAAAGTCTTATTACTCCGGACTTGCAGGTCATTGGCGAAGCGCAAGGCATGCCAGCCCTGCCCTCGGCCAGCATCGTGCTGCTGCGTAACAGCAACACGCAAACCCATGTTACCGAAACCTTGGCCGAGCAGATCGCCGAAGGCTTTAAAGCTTAAGCCCCAGCGACACGGCACAGAGCAGTAGAAAGACCGTGAACAGCGCACGCAGCAAGCGCTCGGGCAACGCATGCGCCAAACGCACACCCCAGCTGATGCTCAACAAACCGCCCAATGCTAAGGGGGCCCCCAGGAGCCAATCAACATGGTCATGGGCCGCATAGGTGACCAGGGTCACCGCTGTGCTCGGCGCCGCCAGTGCCAGGGACAACCCCTGCGCCACCACTTGGCTGGTGCCAAAAACCGTGGTTAAAACGGGCGTCGCCAGCACCGCGCCGCCGACGCCGAACAACCCACCCAGCAAACCTGCACCACTGCCCAGCAGCGTCAGCCAGGGCCAGGGGTAGCGCAGCCCCACCGACAACATGACGGGCTTACTGTAGAGGCGCGAGAAGTTGTACGCCGCCAGTAACACCAAGAAAATCACAAAGCCTAGGCGCATGCGCTCCGCCTCCAAAGTGACCGCCCACCCCGCACCCAGCACAGCAAAAACCAGACTCGTGGCCGCCAACGCGCATGCATGCCGCCATGCGATTCGATTGCGTTGGTGATAGCGCCACAACGCCAGTAATACATTGGGCACCACCATCACCAGCGCCGTACCCTGAGCCAACTGTTGATCCAGGCCAAACAACACGCCCAGCGCAGGAATGGCGATCAGCCCACCACCAATCCCAAACAAACCACCCAAGGTGCCAAGGGCGAGTCCGAGCAGCAGGTTCAAGACAAAATCGAGCACGGTCATCGGCACGCTCCACAAAGATGTTGCACACCTTAGTATTTCGCCACTGGCCGCGAAACGCATAGCGAAGCAAAATGGCTATGCCTCAAACGCACAGCAGAAGCAACGCATGAACCCTGACTACCTAACCGACCAGCTCAGCCTGTTTCTCGATGTGCTGGAAACGGGCAGCTTTTCCGCCGCCGCTCGTCGCCATCCACTCACGCCCTCTGCCGTGGCACGGCGCATTGATACGCTGGAGCGCTCACTGGGCAGCCAGCTGTTTAGCCGCAGCACCCATGCCGTGCGCGCCACCTCCGCCGGCCTGGCGTTTGCCGAGCGAGCCAAGCGCATTCTTGCTGAGTTGCACCTGGCCCGCGCCGAAGCGGTATCACTGAGCAGCGCCCCGGAAGGGTTGATCCGCATCGATGCACCCGCACCGTTCGGTCGCCGACATCTCGCGCCGGCGATTGCCGAGTTTCTCATTGCCTATCCGGGGCTGGATGTACAACTGCGTTTGATCGACAGCTTCGTCGATCTGCACGGCACGCATTTGGGCGAAGTCGATCTGGTGCTGCGCATCGGCCCGCTGGCCGATACGCGCCTAGTTGCTACCGCGCTATCACCGATGGTGCGAATCGTTTGCGCCAGCCCCGCGTACCTGGCACAGCGCGGCGTACCGCGCACACCTGCAGAACTGCTGGAGCATGACGGCCTCGACTGGGACAGCCTCGCCCCGCCCTATGCATGGCGTTTCGAGCAGAACGGTAAGTTGCAATTGTGCCGCCCCAAGCGCCTGCGCATGACCGCAAATAACGCCGAAGCCTTGCTATTCAGCGCCCTCGCCGGCCTGGGTATCGCCCACCTACCCACCTGGCTGATTAGCGACTATCTGGTTCGCGGTGAATTGCTCCCCCTGTTCTGCGAGAACGGCTTGCCCGCGCCCGAACCCAGCGGCATCTACGCCCTGCGCTTGGAGCGCGAAACCGACTCGCGCAGCCGCTTGTTATTGGAGTTTCTCAAAGCTCGCTTTGGCCCAATAGCGCCCTGGGACCTGGCGCTGCAGAGCGGCCTACAACGCAGCTGAGCACAAAAACAGCAGGCAGAAAAAATGATCGGGAATCATTTTTAGCGTCGCGCAGCGACGACCCAAGGGGGGCCGCCATGGATGGCTGGCCATAAAAAAGCCCGACACCAGGTCGGGCTTTTCTTCTCGCCGTTAAAGCCAGTCTTAGACCGGAGCTTTAGCGCGGGATTTGTACTCGCCGGTACGGGTGTCAATCTCGATCCAGTCGTCAATGTTGCAGAAATCAGCAACCTTAACTTCAGTACCGTTGCTCAGCTTGGCTGGCTTCATCACCTTGCCGGAAGTATCGCCGCGAGCGGAACCTTCGGTGTAGGTGATCTGGCGAACGATGGTGGTCGGCAGATCGACCGAAACCACTTTGCCTTCGAAGAAGACGGCTTCGCAGACGTCGGTCATGCCATCAACGATGTACGGCATTACGCTTTCCAGGTCGTCTTTGTTCAGCTCGTACTGGTTGAACTCGTTGTCCATAAAGACATAGTTCGGCTCGCTGTAGTAGGAGTAGGTCACATCTACGCGGTCCAGAATAACCGGCTCAAGCTTGTCGTCGGCTTTGTACACAGTTTCAGTCGAGGAACCGCTCAGCAGGTTCTTCAGCTTCATTTTAACGATGGCGCTGTTACGACCGGACTTGGTGAATTCGGCCTTCTGGATCAGCCAAGGCTGGCCGTCGATCAGGGCCACACTGTTGGGCTTCATTTCTTGTGCGGTTTTCATACGAATATCCGGGTTTGGATGGAATTACAGAATTCTTGGCCGCGTATCATAGCCAATTTAGGTAAAACTGCACCAGCGCCTCAGCAAGATCGGCCTGCGAGGCCCGCTCTAGACACCAGTCCTCGGCATGTGTGGTCTGCTCTGGCCAGCTTTTCAGCAGCTGCGTCCAGCATTCGCCTATCGGCCCGTTGCTATTCCAGGCATGCCATAACGCAACCAACGCTACCTGCGCATCGGCAGATAAGCCTTCCTTATAGAACGCCAGAAACGCATCGAGCTTTTCTAGATGTGCATGATCCGCCTGCTCATAGATATGCCAAAGCAACGGCCGCCCGGCCCATTGCGCACGAATGAAAGAGTCCTCGCCACGCACCGCATTGAAATCGCAACTCCACAGCAACCGATCGTATTGGTCCTGCGGGATAAACGGCAGCACCTGGATATGCAACTGGCCACGCTGGCGAGTATCACCGACCTGCAATGCCGGGCCGCCCAGCCAATCTTGCAAGCTGCTCAAAATGCGTCCTTCAGGCACTAACAGTTGAACGCGCTGCGGCCCAGCCGCCAATACCTGCAGCCACCGACCCAAGGCTGCATTCTCATAGGCAAACAACGAAATCAGCAGTGCCCCGGCCACCGGCTCAACACCCAGGCGGCGCAGGAAGTCCTCACGCGCACCTTCATCAGCCTGAAATGCTCGCCGCTGCGTTAACAGCCCCCGCTCACGCAGCAAACCACCGCTGCCCGACGTAAACCCAGGAAAGAAGAAAAACTTCGACAACCCGTTGGATTGCATCGACGGTAAGCCATGGCAACCCTCGACCCAATCCTCGGCGCTGAGGTACTCCAGGTTAAGCCAGAGGACTTTCTGCTCACGCCCGGCCATCGCCGCGATATAAACCGCCGGTAGCTCACAGGCAAAGGCCTCAATCACCACATCCGCCGGCTCAACGGCATGCCAATCAGCGGCCCAGGCACACACCTCAACGCCCTGCTGCTCCTGCCTCAACAGTCGGCTATCCGCTTGTGGACACAGGTGCACAAAGGCAGCCGGGTCATCCACCCACAGCCGCACCGCCAAGCCATGCTCGGCCACCAACTGTCTGGCCAGACGCCAGGTCACGCCTATGTCCCCATAGTTATCGACAACGCTGCAGAAAATATCCCATGTCGCGCGCATATACCGCCCCGTTAAATGCTGAACTCGCTGCTTAACGATTCCTGCTATCCAGATCCGCCCGCATCTTGCAGTTTCGGTGCTCGATACTCCCTCTGGGGTATGGGCAGTAGTCCCGAAGCCGTATTTGTTCTTTACCTACTACTACGATTTCATGCCGCTTTTGTTGCCTCGCCACGGGCTCTCTCGTCACCGGCGTCGCAGGCACAATGTTGGTAGCACCTTTGGGCGTGTAGTTGTTATCGTTGAAAGCGTTCTGCATCCGCTCTACAGCAAACTCAGCTTGTTTTTTAGACCACTCAATATCCGCTTGGCTAAGCGGCGTTCCCGCCACTTGTGGCGCAGGTTCGAAAGGTGCCGGCACCTCTTTAATGGTGTGCAAAGGCGCGCTATACGTTTGGGCTCTCTGCTGGCTGAAGATCGGCTGACCGCCAATACGGATGCCCTGCTTAAGCTGGTTAAGGTCGATCACCATAGGCTTAGCCAACAGCGCGATCAGCCCCAACGTGATGACTGAACCAACGCCCAGGATCGCGACCATCTGCCAGGGGGACTCCTTCTTCTTGTAGCGTATGTAGTCGGGTGCATCTTCCCAATCTGATTTCATATCCTCTTCCTTGAAGTAAGTCCGGCGTCAGTAAATATTACGGCACCTGCTGCTCACGCTGAACCTGAACCCTCTATGCAGCCTGAAGTAACCGGCAAGTTACCCTGCTGTACACTGCGTAAAGCCAAAGGCCG
The DNA here is from genome assembly GCF_900113745.1 of Pseudomonas guineae. Lineage (GTDB taxonomy): Bacteria > Pseudomonadota > Gammaproteobacteria > Pseudomonadales > Pseudomonadaceae > Aquipseudomonas > Aquipseudomonas guineae. Next base: position 256,133 of record NZ_FOQL01000003.1, read on the forward strand.
GATAGTCGGTTCGACACGCCACCGACTTAGCCAAACGCCAGAAAGCAAAAAGCCCCGACAACTTGTTAGTCATCAGGGCTTTAGCTGAATCTATCTGGCGGTGAAGGTGGGATTCGAACCAAACACCCCCACACCCCTATAAGCCCCTATATTGCTGGCTATCATACAGTTTTTACGTACAATTGTTACGTACAATTTAGCTCTAGGGTGGCGCATGGCAAAGGCAAACAATCTCGAACTTCAAGGCGGAACCTACCACGTGCGCTTGGCAGTCCCTAAGGACGTACAGAAGGCGTTCGGCGGTCGTCGGATACTGTCCCAATCCCTGAAGACTGGTAGTCGCAAAGAAGCTCTTGATCGTCGCCTCCCTATCCTTGCTGAATGGAAAGCCAAGATAAAGGCAGCCAGAGAAGGAATCCCACTACCAGAAGGCTGGCAGAACGACCTCATATCCCTCCACACCGATATAGGTCAGATGTTCTCGAACCAAAAACTTGCTCTTGTTGGTGTACCCGCCCCACCACTCCCAACTATCAATCCAGATATTGAAGCTCGAATGAAGAGCAACCCCAGACTCGTTGCTGCATTTGAAAACCTAGCTGAGGAACATCTGAAAGATGGGCTTGAGGGCAAGGTTAGGCTAATGAACACGCTGGCTAAGGCCTTTCAAGGAATGATCCCAAAAGCCTATATCCGCAACTTCAATCTCTCTGCCGAGCAGCAGGAAGAAGTGAACGCCGTACTGTCAGACCCAGCAGACTTTAAGCACCGCTCACCCATTACGAAGGCTTTACTTCGCCAGTTTCGGGAGTACAGGACAGCTCACAATATTTCAGCCAAGAACATTGATACTCAAGAGTCACGACTGAATCAGCTCAGTTCCTACCTAGCCAAAGAAGGCAAAGAACTGAATTTTAATAGTGTGGCGAGCTTTATCCAAACCATCGAACGCTCCCCCGCAACGCAGCAGCAATACGTTTTGGCTGGTGGTGCATTTTGGAAATGGGCTATGAGATACAGCGATAGTTGGCGAGCCGAATTCAAGAACTCCCCGTCCCCTTTTGCCAATCATGCTTTCCCGAAGCTCAAGGGCAAAGCAAAGGTTGAAGCCAGCCGCAAACACTACGAACTAGCTGAAATCTCCAAGCTCCACGCTGGCGCACTCTCTACCGATCAACCCGTGCTGGCCGATCTAATTTCTCTGGGTTACTACACGGGCGCTCGCATTGAAGAACTTTGCCAGCTTCGCCAAGAGCACTTGATTAAGGTCGCAGGGGTACTCACGTTCGACATCACAGACAGTAAGACAGCAGCAGGTATTCGTCAGGTTCCTGTACATCCCGCCTTACTGCCTGTAGTAGATCGGCTAACTGAGGCCTCCAAGGACGGCTGGCTGCTATCAATCAAAGCCCTTAACAAATACGGTAAGCGCTCTGATTCCCTGTCCAAAAAATTCGGCAGACTTCGCACCTCGCTAGGGTTCAGCTCCAACTATGTGTTCCATAGTTTACGAATGACCACCATCACTCAGCTCGTGCAGGCTGACGTGGTAGGCACCCTCATTGCTGAACTGGTGGGCCACGAAACAGGGACAGTCACTTTCGACGTGTACAGCCAAGGGGCAAGCTCCAAACAGAAGCTGGAAGCTATCTCAAAGCTGCCTGAGTTTTAAACGTTACAACATAACCAAATGATATATAAATCATTGTTTTAATACCCTAAATACTAGAAATTCCCCCTAAATACTTGACCAAGTAGTCAGGATATCTAACGCCCTCCCAGTTCCAAGCCCCGAGTTTCCTAGCGTTGCCTGCCTCAGGTTCAAGCACACCCGTAGCGCCCTTCTTATCGTTTTGAAGAAAATTCCAGCAATTCTCCCGCCTCCGTGGCCCTTGGATTTCTCGAACAGCAGCCCCTAAACACCACTCACAGGGTGATTTATTTCTCCCAAATCAAAGAAATTTCTTGTAAAACACATTCAAGTGTGAAATATTAACAGATTTACCTTGACAAATCAGTGATTCGTGCTATACTTGTATATGTAGATCAGGAATATTCATGTCTTCCTCGCTTCTGCTTATCGCGTTCCTTTTAGGCCGTTTCTGTTGCGGTAACGCACCTCGAAAGAGGCAACAGACCGCTGTAGCCACTTCCCTCCGTTTTGGTTACAGCCCCATTCTTAAGAAGCCCCAAACTCAGGGGCTTTTTTATTGGCTCCAAAAAACAATTCACGCACTCACAAGGAGGCCTTATTGGCAATCGTGATTCTCCGTGCCTGCTGCATTTGCGGTAAGCGCATGGAAACCAAATCAGCACAAAAGAAAGTTTGCTCTAGCCGCTGCCAGTCAGTGGCCTACAGGGCGAAGCAGAAACAACTACTACAGCAGTAAAGAAGCCAGCGCCCACACAGCGCTCCCAGTCACCCATAAGAGGAACCATGCAAAGGAAGACAATCGGCAGTTACACCTACCTAGTTAACGATTTCGGTGACCTTGTCTGTTACGCCCCGGACGAAACACCAAGCGCAACACCTTCCACTGATCGCCCCGCTAAGCGTGGTAGGCCAGCTGGAGCAATCACCAGCACTCCTAATCCTCTTTACGCACTGATCAGCGAAGCAGCTGACTTAGGTCTCCCGTGGCTGGAGGATATTGTCTATGGCGCATGCGTAACGTCTGGAGGGGTGTCAAATGGCAAGATGAACTGCTGCCCACGCCACGTGCTACGAACGCTAACACGCCCCAGCATCAGCATAGAAACCGTGGGCTTTGGACTTGGTTGTTCACTAAGAGCCAAACAAAGGACGGCACAGGTGGCTAGACACGCACTAGGTGGAATCGAGTTATACCTAGAGCGAAACCCAGAGGTTAGAAGCCGACTAGAGAATCTGGCGACTAGAAACAACAGCAAACCGCTCTATCTCGGGGGTTACGAATTAAACGCCGGATATAATTAAGGGGTTACGAATTAAACGTCGGATAGGAGAGGCTACTCTTCAGGCACCTGACTAAATGCACTTTTTGGACTACTCTTTAAGGGTAGTAGAAAGTGCATTACACTTTCTGACGCGGAATAACATTCCTTAGAGGGTTTGTGCATAGCTATTGGTGAGTGGTGTCTAAAGGTGCCCATTACCCTTTAATCTTAACACCATATATATTCATCTATTCTCTCTACCTAGTAGCTATGCGTAAGCATCGTGAGTAGGTATTCGTCTATATGTATCTATTTATCTTTCTGTTACAGGGTAACTTACAGGCTTCCTGTGGCATACGAATCTGAGACCGGATGGTCGAAAGGTTCATAACGTTAGATCGGTGTATACGACCGAAGGGAGTGGAGCGAAGCGTTCCAAGTAGTAGCTGAAGATACGGAGTATCAAAGCTAATACTCCTCACTAAATGTTCTTCAGGTAGTTCTCAAGTCTCTTTTAAGATTCTCTTAGGGGGAAGCTTAAAGAAGAAGATATACAGATATATACACCCCACACTTAATAAAAGTATCCCCTACACAACACACAAGCAACACCACCACTTCCCCATGGCGACAAGAGGAACGAAAGAAAGGAACAATACAAACAATGAATTACTTTGTACTAGACAGAGCCAGCAACCTAGTTGTTGGTGTTATCGCTTCAAGCTTCACTCCTACAGACAGTCAAGACGTACGGTTTATCAAAGCCTCTGACAAAGCTTTAGACTCTTACTACAAGCTCCTAGAACACTCCCCCGGAATATTCCCCGACATTGGCCAATTAATGGCTGTGTCACCTTATACCCTCGATATTGTGACAGGTGATAGATCAGGCACAACTAAGCCTGTACTTACACGCCTACGCTAACAACGTATTCAGGGGCTTGTAGAGCGTTAATTCTGCCACCCCTAGCTACCCTATGGCTTGCCACTTTTGCACCTCTACAGACTTAGTCTCCCGTGGCCTCAATACCCGGATTTCACCTTTTGCTAGGTGTTTCCAGATAACACACTGCATAACACTTTAATTAAAGGAAATAGAATATATGAAAAAATATGACACATTCATCCCTTCCACCTTCAACCAAGAAGAACTTGATAAGCGTATAGCCTCAGCTCACACACGTTACAACAATACAATCCTCCTCGAAGCAGCAGATATTGCAACCTTCCTGCGTGACCTAAAAGAGAAGGAATCAGCCGGATACAAAATCGACTGGTCGTACCTTCCATTGCTTATCCCTACACAGAGTGGCTTTGCCATCATCCACGCCCGTCTGTTAAAACCAGCTACTCTAGTGAAGAAGGAGTTGGCCGCTATAACCGAACAAGTGACTGCTGAATATACCTCACACTTAGAAGCTGAGAAGTTACGAGCTGTAGACGCTATGACGAATCGCTTGATTGGTGAGGCTGAAGCAAAAAAAGCTAAAGCCCGAACACAAGAAGCAGAAGAAACTCGAGCTGAAGCCAGAGCTGAAGCTATGCGTATTCTAAACATTCAAGAGAGCGACTAACATGCCTATCAATTACAACGCAGGAAGCATCGCTAAAGCCAAAGCCAAAGCCAGAAAGACCAAACAAACAGCAAGCCCAGAACGCACAACACACTTAACGCCAGACGAAGCCAAAGACTTGGCACACAAACTTATTGCCGAACATAACTTAGCAGCGCCTACAACTGAGTCATCCCTCAACACCATGCAGATTCAACTCGATATGGTGTCCCGCTTGATCAATCAATCAAAGGAGAAATCAACTAAATGAGAATCACATACATCACACCAAACAAGACACGTAGCACAGTAACCATCCCTGATTACATTTACGCCTCTCTCATTGAATATATTGGTTCAGAGAAAGCCACACGCAAAGTTATCCGCGAAACTATCGCTATCCTTCTCGCTAACAATGAAGGCGGTGTTTGCTTAAGTCAGACAGTGGCAGGTGTTCTAACCAATCTCCTTATTTCAGAATTGGAACAAGAAGCCCAAGCATTGCGCTCTGAGCGTGACGCCCTGCAAGTTTCGCTCTTAGGAGCGGCTAGCATCCTCCTAGAAGGTGCTCACGTTGGCTAAGGCCTTGGCCGTGGTGATGTTCCTTCTCGTGTCAGCCTGTACGTCTTCAGTAGAAGCCCCTCAGCTTCAGCCCCAAGCCAGTGTTGAGCTGGAACAGCGCCAGCAGGCTGTACGCCTCCTAAGACTGGAATCAGATGTGTGTGAAGCTTCCCTAGCTACGTTGGTGCAATGCCCTCGCTAGCTATGGTGTCAAATACGAGTGTTTATGGCCCTAGCTCAAAACCAGTTTCTTCTGGTGTCACAAAGTAGGGATTTCAATTCTGAACCTAGTATGTATAATGACACCACGTTATTGATACCACCTAGGAGTAGCCACCATGTCCCGCACCTTCCTTTACTGCCGTGTTAGCACCAGTGACCAAACCACAGCCAACCAAGTGCAGGAAGTGAAGGCAGCAGGGTTTGCCATTGAAGCCCAGCGCATAGTTGAAGAGACTATTTCAGGCAGCACCAGCGCCAGCGAGCGCAAAGGCTTTCAGAAGCTTCTGGAACGCTTGGAAAGTGGTGATGTGTTGGTTGTGACCAAACTAGACCGCCTAGGCCGTAACGCAATCGACGTACAACAGACAGTGCAGAAGCTTGAATCTCAGGGCATCCGTGTTCACTGCCTTGCCCTTGGTGGCGTAGACCTCACGAGTGCAGCCGGTAAGATGACTATGGGCGTTCTGGCTGCTGTGGCAGAGTTTGAGCGTGACCTATTGATAGAGCGCACCCAAGCCGGGCTTGAACGTGCCAAGCAAGAAGGTAAAACCCTAGGCCGTCCACAGGCCACCTCAAAGGACGCTGTGCAAGCCTTGAAGCTTGAGGGACTGAGCCAGAGTCAGGTGGTAGAGAAGCTAGGGGTTAGCCTTTCCACAGTAAAACGGTTATGGGCTTAACCCTCTATGGCCCTCTGTGTTTAGCCTCAAGCCCTCTTAGCATCCCCTCCCAGTAGCACAGAAGCCCTGTAAGCTCCTACAAGGCTCTCTGTGCAACGTTTACGAATAACAGCACCACTGCCATAGCCTTGCTAGCAAAGCCTCTGTAACAGCCTCCTAGGAGCTTACAGAGCATGCCAAGCATATAGCCTGTGATATTTCAGAATCATCCAGCGCTTGGCAGTGCCCCTTGGCGGGTTGTTAAGCACCCCGGGCAAATTTCAGCAATTCCCCAGCAACTCCCCCCCGATATTTCTCCTCTGCGCTTACAGGGTGTTCTCTAAAAACACATCTGCAAATTTTCGCGGGGAAGGGATATCCATAGAAAATGGATCAATAAAAATGACACAGAACATCGCGTCTCTGTACGCAACCCTAGGCTTCAAGGTGGATCAGAGCGGCCTAATCGCCTTTGAAAAACGCCTGACAGCCTTGCAAGCCAAACTCAAAGCCTTCCAAGTTAATGCTAATAAAGCTATGGCCAATGCAGGGTTATCCCCCGCAGCACTGAAGGCGAGTAAAGCCTCCGTAGCAAACCAAGCCCAAGCACTACGCCTCCAGACAGCTCAAGCTAAATTGACAGCTCAGCAATTTAAAACGCAGCTAGAAGGCAGCAAACTCACCCTTGCCACCCAAACCAAACAGGCCGCACTACAAACCCAGCAATATAAAGCCGCCCTGGCTCAGTCCCGCCTTGTCACCAGCACACAGCGCCAGCAACACCTAGGCCAGCAACAGGCATTTGCATTACAGCGATCCCAACTCCAGACAACAGCCGCCCAGCATCGCCTAAGTCAAACTGTTGTTAGGGGCCAAATGCTTGCCCAGCGAGCGCAACAGCAAAGCGCCCGTATTCGTAGTGGTGTTGCAGCCAGCCCAAGTTATGGAGCTATGCGTGAAACCCTCAATCACCTTCGAAGTGTTCTCCCAGCAGGTGCAGCAGGTGGCCTAGCAGGTAGCCTTTCTGCTATTCCAATGGCGGTAAACCCTGTAGTTGCTGCTTTTGCCGGTGTTGCAGGTGCTGCAATTCTCTTACAAATGAAACTTACACAGCTAGCCGGTGTGGATGTCGCTGCGAGTGATACAAGGAACGTAGAGCGGGCGAACATGCGCGTTCTTACTGGGGGTGATACTTCAGCAGCCCTGAAGGCAGAAGCTGAGCTAACCAAGTTCGCGGATAAGTTGGGTGTTCTACGCACCAGCATCGCCAAGCCTTACACCATGGCAGCTATCAACCTCAAAGACGGAGGGATTGAACGCACCCAAGCCACAGAGCTGATTCAAGGAATTATGAGCTTTGCCAAAGGTACAGGCACCACCACAGACGATATGGCGGGAGCGTTAAGGGCCATTCAGCAGATGGTGAGCAAGGGGCAGCTGTACGCCGAAGAGTGGAAGGGCCAATTCGCAGAACGTATCAGCGGGGCCGATAAGCTAGGCATTGAAGCCTATCAAGAAGCCACAGGGGGCAAGCTCAAAGGCAAAGCCGCCAAGACAGCCTTCACAAGCGATATGGCAGACGGTGTTATCAGTGGTGAGGTGTTGAATGCCTTCCTAATCACTCTCGGTAAGAAAATGGCAGGAAATGCCAACCTAGAAGGTCGCTTAGACATTGCCAGCGCCAGCGCTGAAAGCAGCCAAGCACGCATCACTAACATGGCCGTAGAACGAAGCATTGCCACAGCTGAATACAATGCTTCTCAACTCAAGCAAGCTTCCACAGAGTTATTCCAAGCCAAGGAGCGCTTCCAGAAATCCCTAGAAACCCTTGTACCTCGCTTCAGCGATCTCGAGACAAGCGCGCTCAATCTCAACACTTCATTCGTTGATTTGGCAGCCGACGCAGTGCATTGGTTGGACGAGTTGCGACAGACGTCTTTTGTTCAAGATGTGAACACCCTGTGGTCGGGTAGCTTCGAGGTGTTGGTGGAGTTGTTCAGCCGTCTAGCAGATGGTTTAGGTAAAGCCTTCCCAGTGCTAACAGTTGGATTTGATGCGTTAGGCATGGCCGTTGATACGCTGCTAGATGCAATGTACGCGTGGATTAATTTCCTACGTAATACATTGGGCATGGATGCTATCAAGCGCGTTGCTGATGACCCTCTAAGAGGCGTAGGCCAGTCAGACGTACAGGCACTGGCAAACACGTTCCAATCCCAGCTAAACGTGTTGCTTGCGTCGCAGTCCCGGCTTCTAGTTGGGCTCTCTAAGCAAGGCGCAGCCGTCCCTTTCCCAATCCCTACGGCCAGTAATCAAAGCAACACGTTCACGGTGGGAGATATCGTTGTCCACAGTAACGCCACAGACAGCAAAGCCGTAGCTGATGACGTGTTGCGGGTGGTTCGTGGTGAAATGGAAAGCGCCGCCAAGAACACCGTTGGCATCCTGCTTCAGGGAGCAGCGATCAACGTACTAGACGCCGGGGGTTGATAAAACCAACGGGAGCCCAAAGGCTCCCGTTAGCGTTACAGCGCCCTAGACACTAGACATTGAAATCAAATGCCATTTGCCCCGGGTGTGTGCGCCAGTGTTCACAGACTGTTTCCCACCGCTGAAAACGCCAGCGGTAATAAGGATTAACGTGCACAGTCCTAAGACTACGCGGGCTGCTACGACGGGTGCGACGGGTACTGCTGCTGCGGTGGCTCATGATGCGTTCCTACGAATCACCATGGCACAAGGCCAGCCCACACCAATCATCAGCAACTGACAACACGCTGTTGTATTAAGTTATGGTGTGAACCTATACTTCGTTTCGCTTAAACCTCATGCTTCTGGTCTGGGGTTTTGTCGTCTTAGAGCTAGTCCGTGAGAAGATTCCGGCCCTAATTTGACGTTGAGTACTGCTCTGGCCCGTAAGGGCCAGTGTTTCTCTATTGGCACAAAAAATGCTGCCAGTAGAAATTCTCCCTGCATTCCTTGCAAGATTCAAGCTCTTTTTACTGTACGGCTGAACAGTGTTCTTTGACGCTGGAAAACTGCCATACCCACTGAAAAGGCCTAGCGTTCAATAAGCTGGTTACATACGGCAGTTCGCGCATAGTAACAGCAAATTCCAGCCAAAAATGAGCCAGTAAAGCACAGCCCGCAAACACGTCCGACAGACTGTAGTTCAGCCCTCAAAGCCCCGTACTCTTTGGCTCTCCGAAAAGTTCACTCACGATAAAGGGCCATCTGAGGGAAGGCAAGTCGCTAAATCTGCGCCGCCTGTGGATAACTTTGGGGGTTACTTCGGGTTAACTGTCGCAAGGCCACGCAGTTGTTAGGGTTGCCTCCTATATACCGTTCGTCGCCGTGGCATGTGTTTTGCTGAATTTTTCTGCAATGGCAGATAGAAGCCCGCCCCCCGGGCGTGCTAGGCCTGCTCAGGCACTATACCCGGGCTCGTGGCGCTAGCCTTCTTCCCCTCAAAAACTGGCACATTCTTACTGTCCAAAATGATTACCACCTAGCCGAGATGACCCGAATAAATTGCACGGCAAAGCGCCAACTGAGCAGCTCAAAGACTCAGTCGGGCACTACATCAAAGCAGACGAAAATATGGGGAGGGATTACGTACAATTGGTACGTACAATCGAAAAGCAAAAAGCCCCGTAAATCGTTGAATTTACAGGGCTTTTTTTATCTGGCGGTGAAGGTGGGATTCGAACCCACGATACGATTTCTCGTATACACACTTTCCAGGCGTGCTCCTTCAACCGCTCGGACACTTCACCGGGTCTCGACGGTCATTGCTGTCTGTCGAGGCGCGCAAATGTAGCCGAACAGCCGCCCAAAGGCAAAATATTTTTTCAAAAAATTCATGCGCTTAAGCTCGATGCACGCCATAAGGGCTTGGGTTGTATGGGTTGATGGCCAACCAGAGCAAAGCATCCGACAACAGTAAGACCAGTAAGACACGCCATAACGAGATAAGGCGAGTTATGTCATGCAAGCGGCTCTCTTAATAATAAAGCGCTGACCTTAGTGCGTGCCGGTAACGCCGACTCAGTGTCGATGCTGGTCGCTCTATAGCGCGATCAAGAGAATATCACTGACCGAGCAGTCAGCCGCCGCGCTTTACCTGGCCGGTGCGGATGAGTAACGTCTGCTGCACTTCAGCATAAGGAACCCAGCATGAGCGACCTGATCAGCTACCAACTCGACAATGGCATTGCCACCCTGACCCTGTGTAATGGCAAGGTAAATGCCATTTCCCCGGATGTGATCACGGCCTTTAATGCCGCGCTGGACCGCGCCGAGCAAGATAAGGCTATCGTTATTATCACCGGCCAACCGGGCATTCTCTCTGGTGGTTACGACCTCAAAGTGATGACCTCCGGCCCGCAGAACGCCATCGACTTGGTTGCCGCCGGCTCGACCCTGGCGCGGCGTATGCTCGCCCACCCCTTCCCGATCATCGTCGCCTGCCCAGGCCACGCGGTGGCCAAGGGTGCTTTTATTCTGCTGTCATCCGACTACCGCATCGGCGTCGAAGGTGCGTTCAGTATCGGCCTTAATGAAGTGCAAATAGGCATGACCATGCACCACGCCGGCATCGAACTGGCCCGTGACCGCCTGCGTAAGTCGGCGTTCCACCGCTCTGTGATCAACGGTGAGATGTTCGACCCACAAAGTGCTGTGGACGCGGGCTTCCTCGACAAGGTGGTGCCAGCCGATCAACTGCAGGCCACTGCGCTGGCGGTTGCTCAGCAGATGAAGAAGATCAACATGACCGCGCACAAGAACACCAAACTGAAAGTGCGCAAGGCGCTGCTCGAAGCCCTCGACCGAGCTGTTGAGCTGGATAAGCAGCAGCTGTTGTAAAACACCCTGCGCAACACCCTGAAGCCCGGCCAAACGCCGGGCTTTTTATTTAAAGAAAAACCGTCGCCAACCCAGGTAATTCTTAGGCTGGCGCAACAGGCAACATCCGCTAATCAGCATAAATTGCCGAAAGCAGTGCACGCCCGTACACTGCGCGCCTTTTTCCTATGACGGGCGTACCAAATGCTTTTTCTTCTGCGCATGCTCGCCATGGGCGTTCACTTCATCATTGCTGGCATCCTCGGCTTGTTACTTGGTATTTGCCGGCCGTTCAACCCGGATAACAGCCGCCTGTGTGCACGGTTCTATTCCTGGCCAGCCCTGTGCATTCTCGGCCTGCGGGTTGAAACCGACACCACCAGCTTGCGTGACCACGTGCGCAGCGCAGTGATAGTCGCCAACCACCAGTCCAACTACGACCTGTTCGTGGTCGGCAGCGTAGTACCTGAGCGTACGGTGTGCCTGGGTAAAAAAAGCCTGAAATGGGTACCTTTTTTCGGCCAACTGTTTTGGCTGTCGGGCAATGTCCTTATCGACCGTGGCAATCCAGCGCGGGCCAAGCAGGCGATGCTCACCACCACTGATACCCTGCAGCATAAAGACACCTCTATATGGGTGTTTGCCGAAGGCACGCGCAATTTGGGCAAGGGGCTGTTGCCGCTGAAGAAAGGCGCCTTTCAAATGGCCATTGCCGCCGGCGTACCTATTATTCAGGTGTGTACCAGCACCTACGTCAAACACATGCAGCTGAATCGCTGGAACAGCGGCACTGTCAAGATTCGCTCCCTCGCACCGATCCCCACCTGCGGCTTAACCCAAGCTGATCTGCCCGCGTTGATGGAGCAGTGTCAGCAACAGATGCGTGCCTGCATCGACAGCCTTGATGCCGAGATTGAAGGTCACGCCTAACGGCCTGCTAGCAATCCAAATGCCCGGTTAATGCCGGGCATTTTTTTATCTTTCGCGGCGGGTTGAATGCAAAGGTTGAGTCACATCAAGGACGGACAAACCGCTAAGCTGGGTGCCAAAATTACCGCTAATAAGGGATGCATCATGGGTCGCGTCGTTGCCGCCGCCGTGTACAGCAAGGGGTTGAAGGTCGCCACTATTAGCCTTGATGAAGGCAAACCATGGGCAAAAAAGCCTGGACACTTTGTCTGGATTGGCCTGCATGATCCTGCGAGCGAAGAGCTGGGCAAGCTGCAGCAACAGTTTGATCTGCATGAGTTGGCGCTAGAGGACGCCCTGCAGCGGCACACCCGGCCTAAGCTGGAGACCTTCGGCGATGCGCTATTTTTGGTGCTCTACTCGCCGGTTCTGGTTAACAACGAACTGAGCTTTGTGGAAACCCAGCTGTTTGCCGGCAACGGCTACATCATCAGCGCCCGTTACGGTGAATCCGCGCCCTAATCGCAGGTACGCCAGCGCTGCGAGGCACGCCCGCTACTGCTTGAGCATGGCGAAGATTTCGTGCTGTACGCCCTGCTCAGTTTCGTCATAGAAAATTATCGTCCACTGATGGACAACTACTACAGCGAACTGGAGGACGTGGAGCAGCGCGTGCTGAAAAACCCGCTGAGCCAGGCCGATGTCGAGCGCATTCAGGGTTTGCGCCGTGATCTGCTTCGGCTGCGCCGTTATATCGGGCCTCTGGCGGAAATCTGTCAGGAACTGCAGCGCCTCGACTTTCCGTTTATCGATAAAAACATGCGCCCCTATTTCCGTGACGTGGCAATCCACGTGAATCGCCTGCTGGAAGACCTCACTGCGCTGCGTGAGATGGCTGACCATGCCATTGAAATTGGCCTGTTGCTGGAATCCTCCCGGCAAAGCGTGACCCAGCGCAAGTTCGCCGCTTGGGCAGCTATCCTGGCGTTTCCCACCGCGGTGGCGGGTATCTATGGGATGAACTTTAACAACATGCCAGAGCTCGCCTGGCAATACGGTTACTTCGCCGTGCTTGGCCTGATCGCCACCGGTTGCGTCGGGCTCTACGCCAGCTTCAAGCGTTCAGGCTGGCTATAAAAAATCGTCTGGAGCGATTTTTTAACGTCGCGTAGCCGCGGCCCGAAGGGTGGCGGCCATGGATGGCACGCCATAAAAAAGCCCAGTCACTGACCGGGCTTTTTCATTCAATCAGCTATTACTCAGCAAGGCCGGCACGACCCTGCGCAACAAAACGCATCATCCACTCAGCAACGGTGTGGCCCTGGTGGTCATGCTGCAGGCTGTTAACACCCTTGGTGTAGGCCGCCTCACCGATGTGCTGTTGGCGCAAGTCGAGCAGCGCACGCGAGTAGTCATGGACAAACTCAGGATGGCCCTGGAAACACAGCACCTGATCGCCAATGCAGTAAGAAGCAATCGGGCAGAACTCACTGCTGGCCAGCAGCGTAGCATTCTCCGGCAGCTGAGTGACTTGGTCCTGATGACTGATCAGCAGGGTCAGGTCTTCTAGGTCGGGGCTCATCCAGCCCGGCTTGTTGGCCATGTGGTACTGGTGAATGCCTACGCCCCAGCCCTGCACGGCGCGTTCAGCCTTGCCGCCGAGCAGCAGCGCCAAAATCTGATGACCGAAACATACGCCCAACAGCTTTTCGCCACAGCGGTAGCGCTCCAGCAGGTAGGTTTTCAGTGTCTGAATCCAGGCGTCGCTTCCGAAGGAGTCCGCCTTACTGCCCGTCACCAGATAAGCGTCGTAGCGCTCACTGTCTGACGGGTAGTACCCCTCCATCACGTTGTACACCTTGAACTCGGCAGCAATCGGCTGTCGGGCGAACAACTGCTCGAACATACGACCGTAGCTGTCGTATTGGTCGACCAATTCAGGGCGAAGAACATCGGTTTCTAGGATGCAGATCTGCAGCGGCATATGGGCGGTTACCTAGGGCGCAGGAGGGTTGTTGTTCAGCGCGCCAGCGTGCCTGCTGACAGCCCGCAAGGCAATAGCTCAGGGCTAAACCCGACCAATTAGCCTCCCCCCATCAGCGGCCTCGATAGTCATCATGAGCACCCTTTACTTCTGTCGATAGCAGTAGGCGCGGATGATCGGGGCATCGGGCACATCGCCCTACCACTTAAGAGAACACCCGCATGAGCCGTTTCTCCGCTATCGCCAGCCTGCTGGCCGCCTCGGCCTTCAATAGCCGCCTCAGCACCAGCAGCCAACGCCAAACCCGCAACCTGCAAGCCGCACAACTCAACGCAGACCAACGCGCCGGCAAATAACTGCGTATCTCGCCAGGAGCATTGTCATGAACAGCCCATCACTGAGCAATCAGAACGTCTACGGCGTGACCTACGCCACGGTCGACAGCAGTGGCATCCACTTTGAGTCCGAGCTGACCATCCAGCTTAGTAATGGCAGCCTGACCACCTTACGCATGCCGACTGAGCTGAACGAGCGCCAGGCTATCCAGCAGCTGGTTTGCGGTCGCCAAGTCTGCTGAAATTAGGCTTCACCTTCTTCGCTGCTACGGCCCTTTGCCGGCCTATAAAAAAGCCGGCTCACAGGGAGCCGGCTCTTATATGCATCACCAACGCAGCCTTAGAACAGCTGGTTCTTCGCCGCTTTTTCCAGCAGCAATGCCGGCGGCAGGAAGCGCTCGCCGTACTGCTCGGCCAGGTACTGGGCGCGAGCGACGAAATCTTTAACTCCGTACTGGTTGATGAACTGCAGCGCACCGCCGGTCCAGGCGGCAAAGCCAATGCCGAATATTGAACCGATATTGGCGTCGGCGACCGACTTCAATACGCCCTCCTCCATGCAGCGTACGGTTTCGATAGCCTGGATAAATAGGATTCGGTCACGCACGTCGAGCTGTGAAATCTGTGCATCGGCCTTCTCGAAACGCGCCTTCAACTCTGGCCACAGGTGCTTCTTACCGCCCACGGGGTAGTCGTAGAAGCCTGCACCGGCTGCCTTGCCGGGGCGTTTGTACTCGTTGAGCATCATGTCGATCACCGCATACGCTGGGTGCGCGGGAATCTGTTTGCCTTCGGCGGCCAGGTCCTTGATGGTCTGTTGACGGATATGGTTCATCAGGCTCATCGATACTTCATCGCTGATCGCCAGCGGTCCGACCGGCATACCGGCCTTGCGCGTTTCGTTCTCGATCATCGCGGCGCTTACGCCTTCACCCAGCATGGCCAAGCCTTCATTGGTGAAGGTGCCAAACACCCGCGAAGTAAAGAAACCGCGACTGTCGTTGACCACAATCGGGGTTTTCTTGATCTGCATGACGTAATCGAAGCCGCGCGCCAAGGTTTCGTCGCTGGTGTGTTCGCCCTTGATGATTTCCACCAACGGCATCTTGTCTACCGGGCTGAAGAAATGTAGGCCGATAAACTTGTCCTGCTTCTGCACCGCGCCAGCCAGGCCGGTGATCGGCAAGGTCGAGGTGTTGGACGCGATCACCGCATCAGACATCGCCGCACGCTCAGCCGCAGCGGTGACGTTGGCTTTGAGGTCGCGATCCTCAAAGACCGCTTCGATGATCAGGTCGCAACCTTCAAAGTCAGCATCACTGATGGTCGGTTTGATCCGCGCCAGGATGCCATCACGTTTCTCGGCGCTCATCTGGCCACGGCCGACCTTCTTCTCTAGCAGCTTGGCTGAGTAGTCCTTACCCTTCTCGGCGCCTTCGATGGAGACATCCTTGAGCACCACGTCGATGCCTGCCACCGCCGACACATAGGCAATCCCAGCCCCCATCATGCCGGCACCGAGCACACCGACCTTCTTGGTCACGTAGGGTTCAAAGCCCTGCGGGCGCGAACCACCTGCATTGATTTCGTTAAGTTGGAACCAGAAGGTACCAATCATATTCTTCGCCACTTGCCCGGTGGTCAGCTCGGTGAAATAGCGCGCTTCGATGATCTGCGCGGTGTCGAAGTCGACCTGAGCGCCCTCGACAGCGGCGCACATGATTTTCTCCGGCGCGGGGAAGCAGCCCTTGGTTTTGTCGCGCAGCACGCTCGGAGCGATGGCCAGCATCTGCGCCACGTTAGGGCTGGACGGCGTGCCACCAGGAATCTTGTAACCCTTAACATCCCAAGGCTGCACCGCGTTTGGATTGGAGGTAATCCAGGCACGCGCCTTGACCATCAGGTCATCTTTGTCAGAGGCCTGCTCATGAATCAGCCCAGCCTTGAGCGCAGCATCCGGGCGCACCTTCTTACCTTCGACAAGATACGGCAGAGCTTTTTCCAGACCGAGCAGGCGCACCATGCGCACCACACCGCCGCCGCCCGGCAGCAGGCCAAGGGTCACTTCCGGCAAGCCCAGTTGCACGCTGGGATTGTCCAAGGCAATACGGTGATGGCAGGCCAAGGCAATTTCCCAGCCGCCGCCCAGTGCTGCGCCATTGATGGCAGCCACTACAGGCTTGCCCAGGGTTTCCAGGCGGCGTAGCTGGCCTTTGATGTTGAGGATCATCTCGTAGAAGGTTTTTGCGTCGGCCTTGGTGACCTTGATCAGCTCACCCAGATCGCCGCCGGCGAAGAAGGTCTTCTTCGCCGAGGTAACAATCACCCCGGCGATGGACTCTTTCTCGGCTTCCAAACGGGCAACGATCGCACCCATGGCCTCGCGGTAGACCGCGTTCATGGTGTTGGCACTCTGGCCGGGCATATCCATGGTCAGTACAACGATGTTGTCCTGGCCTTTTTCGTAACGGATGGCGTCAGTCATTTTAAATTCTCTTCCCAGGTGTCGGGGGAGCGCTTCAGGGGCGTCGCGAGTCAAGGTCAGGCAAGGCGGAAAGCATTCGGAAAGCGGAGTTTGCTGATGCAAATGAGCATTCCCGGGGGATTTCCAACGCAGCATGGCCGAGCGCAGCAGCCCGTGATAGCGCCTTAAATTCGTTCAATGATGGTGGCAATACCCATACCGCCGCCCACACAGAGGGTGGCCAGGCCGTAACGCAACTGGCGCTTCTCCATCTCGTCGAGCAAGGTACCGAGGATGGCGCAACCAGTAGCACCCAGCGGGTGGCCCATGGCGATGGAGCCGCCGTTGACGTTGACCTTGTCTTCGCTAACGCCCATGTCCTTCATAAACTTCATCACCACCGAGGCAAACGCTTCGTTGACCTCGAACAGATCGATGTCCGCAATGTTCAGCCCGGCCTTGGCCAGTGCTTTACGCGTGGCCGGCCCGGGGCCGGTGAGCATGATGGTAGGGTCGGTGCCGGTGACTGCAGTAGCAACAATACGTGCGCGCGGCTTGAGGCCCAGCTCACGGCCCTTGGCTTCGGAGCCAATCAACATCAGCGCCGAACCATCGACGATGCCCGAGCTGTTGCCTGGTGTGTGCATGTGAGTGATCTGCTCAACATGGCTATAAACGCGCAGCGCAGTACTGTCGAAGCCCATCTGACCCATCATCTCGAAGCTCGGTTTGAGTTTGCCAAGGCCTTCGAGGGTGGAGTCTCCACGGATAAATTCGTCGTGATCGAGCAGCACAATGCCATTCTGATCCGTGACCGGAATCAGCGACTTTTTGAAGGAACCGTCTTTGCTGGCACGGGCCGCTTTTTGCTGCGAACGCAGGGCGTAGTTGTCGACGTCACTGCGGCTGAAACCTTCGAGGGTGGATATCAGATCCGCACCAATACCCTGCGGGGTGAAGTGGGTGGCCATATTAGTGGCCGGGTCCATCACCCAAGCGCCGCCGTCGGAGCCCATAGGGATGCGCGACATCGACTCGACGCCACCGACCACCACCAAATCCTCAAAACCGGAACGCACCTTCATTGCGCCGAGGTTCACCGCTTCAAGACCTGAGGCGCAGAAACGGTTGAGCTGCACGCCCGATACGCTGACATCCCAATCGGCGACCATGGCTGCGGTTTTGGCGATGTCAGCACCTTGATCGCCCACGGGCGTTACGCAGCCGAGCACGATGTCATCGACCTGGCTGGTATCGAGGTTATTGCGCGCTTGCAGCGCCTTGAGCAGGCCAGCGACAAGGTCGACGGGCTTGACGCTGTAAAGCGCGCCGTCTTTCTTGCCCTTACCGCGGGGCGTGCGCACCGCATCGAAAATAAATGCTTCGGTCATGGCGTCCTCAGACCTCCAATGGAGGGTGGCTGGCGGCGCAGGTTGAACCTGCACCTGTTTTTGTTAAGTGGCCCCACCATACGCCGCACCAACACAGTCTCAATGACCGAAATGCTCAGGCCTATTGACCACTCAGCTCAGACCAACGGTCAATCACTGAGCAAGTGCGCCTAAGGGCGTCTAGCTCAAGGCCCGCCAGTCGGCGACAAGGCTGGCGTAATAACTGCTTGAAACTAGCCCGTGCACCTTAGGAGTTAAGACGTCTATAGGAGGGCACTGCTCACTCCTACAGTTGATTCAAGCCACCTGAAATGCTCTGCAGGTCGGCCGTTGTAGGTGTCGTCGCCGGGTTTTGCCGGGATGTTTTGAATGATCGCATGAGGCGAGACGGTACATCCGCGCAGTCAATCGGACAGTGACCGCCCGCCGCAAAAAACAACAAGGCCAATCGCCATGCTCAATTCGATAAAAATGCGTCAGGCAGGCATGATCGTTTTTGCCACCACCGTGATCCTGATCCTTCCCAACCTGACCCGCCTGGTCAGCTAATCATCAGCGTTCCTGCCCTGCCCGCCACCGTGGAGTGCGCTGGCAGCGGCAGCACAAACCTCACTAAAGCGAGAAGACCAGCGCCTATGCTAGGGTTGCCACAATCATCCTAGGAGCTTGCCATGCGCCGTTTAATTGCCACTCTGGGTTTACTCATTTGCATGCCGCTGATGGCCGGAGAAGCTGAACTCAACGCCGCGGTCACCGCCCTGCAATCCCCTAACACGCTGCTGATCGATGTACGCACCGCAGAGGAATTCGAAGCCGGCGCGTTGCCGAACGCCGAGCGAATTGGTCACGAGCAGATCGCCAGCCAAATCAGCGCCCTGGCTCCAGACAAAGACACCCCCATCGTCCTCTATTGCCGCAGCGGTCGCCGTTCCAGCATCGCCGAAAAAAGCCTGCAGGCTATGGGTTACACCAACTTGATCAACGCCGGCGGCTATGATGAGCTGAAATTCGCCCTGGAGTCGCAGGATTGAATCCCCGCATCGCCTGCATTGCCCTGCTCAGTCTGTTGCCCTTCAGCCAGCTGCACGCCGCCGAACTGACCCTGGAGTTGGGCAACGGCAGCCAGCGCCTGAGCAGCGCCCAACTGCTCGCCCACCCACAGGCGCAAACCGTCGAGATCAACAACGACGTCAGCTACAAACGCCGCATGCACTACCGCGCCATACCACTGGCGGCGCTGCTGGAAGGCGTGCAGCCGGGTGATCACCTGCAGTTGGTGGCCAGCGACGGCTTTGCCGCCGAACTGTCCGCTGCGCCTGTGCTGAGTAAAACCGGCAGCCAAGCCTGGCTGGCTATTGAAGACCCGGCACAACCCTGGCCGCCTCTGGGTAAAGGTAAACCCAGTGCCGGGCCGTTCTACCTGGTTTGGCTAAAACCAGCCGCCAGCCATATCGGCCCGGAGCAATGGCCGTTCCAGCTGGCCGCCATTCGCAAACTGCCCCCCGTGGCGCAGCGCTTCCCGCAACTCCTCCCCGCTGTCGCCGCCAGCCCGGCGGCGACAGCGGGCTTTGCTCAATACCAGAAGAACTGCATGGCCTGTCACCGCCTTAACGGTGCCGGCGACTCGCAGTTCGGCCCGGACCTGAATATTCCGCATAACCCGACGGAGTACTTCAGCAGTGACTTTCTAACCCGCTATATCCGCGATCCACAGAGCTTGCGGCGCTGGCCGCAAGGCAAAATGTCGGGATTTGCGGTTGAAGTGTTGAGTGATAAGGCATTGGGGGAGTTGGTTGAGTATTTGCGGCATATGGCGGGCCGGAAGGTGAAGCCTTGAGGGCTTCACCCGTGGACAGCACGTTGTTTAACCACCAACAGTTTTCGACACGCTGTGTTTTTGTAGGCGCGGGCTTACCGGCAAATCGAGCTGAATAAAAAAACAGCGCGGCCAATAACTAGGCGTTCCTGCCGTTCCTAAAGGTTTTGCAGAGCCTGCCAGCTCGAAGGATGTGGCGGGCCGCGCAGGTTGATTAACACGATACTTATCAAATTGCCATGCAGCATGGGTATCGCTGCGCTCAACCCACCCTACGGACTAAAAACTCCAGCAGGCACCGCGGGATAGCGGCGACCATCGCTCGGCGGGTTACGTGTCGCACAAATACCGTGCGGTTTGATTAAGCTCGAATCAGCGCCACTAACCCACCCTACGAAGCCAGCGCAGCGCCTTTACTGCTGTTGCACCTGCAACAACGGCGCTACATCCACCTGTGCGTGCATCTGCTCGATGCCGCCACCGCGGCGCATGCCGCGTACCGGGCAGGCATCCAGATAATCCAGGCCTACTGCCAACTTCAAATGCCGCTCCGGCCTGGCAAGGCAGTTGGTTACGTCAAAGCTGTACCAGGCACCATCCAGCCAGGCTTCGGCCCAGGCGTGGCTGGCCAGATGGTCTTCGCTGTCGGTAAACAGATAGCCCGACACATAACGCGCCGGAACACCCAGGCTGCGCGCGCAGGCGAGAAAGGCGTGGGCGTGGTCCTGGCAGACGCCCCTGCCGCCGGCGAAGGCCTCGCTGGCGCTGGTTTCCACAGCGGTGGTGCCGGGCTGGTAGCTGATGTGCGCATTCAGCGCGTACATAAGGTCGATTAGGCCGCTGCGGTCAGCGCGGCTGTGGCTTTGCAACTGGGCGAACTCGCGCAGGGCGGCGTCGGCTTCGGTGAGGCGGGTAAAGCGCAGAAACGGCCAGGCCGACTGGCTTTCGTGCTCGGCTTCGCGCGACTCGTCAATTTCCACCTGGCCACGGGCACCGATGACGATGGATTCGTGCGGTTCATCCAGGGTCAGCACATGCAGGATATTGCCGTAGGGGTCAATCTGCGCACGCACTGGGCGCGGCAAACTTAACGTCCAACTGAGCACATGCTGGCGCTCACTGTCGTGCGGGGTCATGCGCAAATACTGAATGCTGTTGCGTACCTGATCTTCATAGCGATAGGTAGTGTCGTGGCTAATTGACAGTCTCATGCGACCTCCAGGTAGGAGCTTTGGATGGCTTGACCTAACTGGCGAACCAGCAGGATGAAATCGGTGAGCCAGGCGTGCAGGCCCTCGTCGAGCACTTCTTCGATGCTGGTGTAACGCAGCCGTGCTTCCAGCTCAGCGGCCAGGCGCTGGGCTGGGCGGCCGTTATCGCCGGGCAGGCTGGCGAGCATCAGGTTGAGCTCGTCCATACAAGCGCGCAGCGAGCGCGGTATATCGGCGCGCAGCAGCAACAGTTCGGAGACTTTGCGCGTATCAGGCGAGCCACGGTAGATCTCGGCAAACGCCTCGAATGACGACAAGGCTCGCAACAGCGCGGTCCACTGGTAGTAACTGCGGGCCGGGCGGCCGTCGACTTCATCGATGTCTTCACCGAGCATTTCATAGCGTGCATCGATCAGGCGCAGGGTGTTGTCGGCGCGTTCAATAAAGGTGCCCAAACGGATAAAACGGTAGGGGTCGCCACGCATGATGGTGCCGAAAGTGGCGCCACGAAAGAGGTGCGAGCGTTCCTTAACCCACTCACAGAAGCGGCTGATGCCGTAACGGCCCAGGCCCTGTTCGGCGATGCCGCGAATCTCCAGCCAGGTGGCATTGATGTTTTCCCACATGTCGGCGGTGATCCGCCCGCGCACGGCGTGAGCGTTGCTGCGTGCGGCCTGCAGGCAGCAATAAATGCTGCCCGGATTGCTCGCATCCAAGGCGAAGAAATTCAGCATGCGTTCGGCGTGCATCGGGCCGTGGCGCTCCAGGTAGTCATCCAGGGTGCCGGTAATCAGCAGCGGCAGGGCCAGTTCTTCTAGACCGTCGCCGCGACCGTCTTGCGGCATCAACGACAGCGAGTAGCTGACATCCAGCATGCGCGCCAGGTTCTCCGCACGCTCCAGGTAGCGCGACATCCAGTACAGGTCAGAGGCCGTTCGACTCAGCATGATGAATCCTCCACGACCCAGGTGTCTTTAGTACCGCCACCTTGAGACGAATTGACCACTAACGAGCCTTCGCGCAATGCCACGCGGGTCAGGCCACCAGGGACGATGCGGGTTTCCTTGCCCGACAGCACGAACGGGCGCAGGTCGATATGCCGCGGTGCAATACCGCGCTCAACAAAGGTCGGACAGGTCGACAGGCACAGGGTCGGCTGGGCGATATAGGCTTCTGGGCGGGCGATCAGCCGCGTGCGGAATTCTGCGATCTCAGCCTTGCTGGCCGCAGGACCCACCAACATGCCGTAGCCGCCGGAACCCTGGGTTTCCTTGACCACCAGCTGTTCCAGATTGGCCAGCACGTGGGACAGCTCGGCCGGTTTACGGCATTGAAAGGTCGGCACGTTTTTCAGGATCGGTTCTTCACTCAGGTAGAAGCGGATCATGTCGTCGACATAGGGGTAGACCGATTTATCGTCCGCCACGCCGGTGCCGACGGCATTGGCCAGCACCACGTTGCCGCTGCGGTAACAGGCCAGCAAGCCGGGCACACCGAGCATGGAGCCCGGGTTGAACGCCAATGGGTCTAGGAAGGCATCGTCGAGGCGACGATAGATCACATCCACCTGAACAGCCCCGGAGGTGGTGCGCATAAAGAGCTTGTCGTCGCGCACAAACAGGTCCGCGCCCTCGACCAACTCCACGCCCATCTCGCGGGAGAGGAAGGCATGCTCGAAGTACGTGCTATTGAAGCGCCCCGGCGTCAGCACCACGACATTGGGGTTATCCAGCGGGCTGGAGGATTTCAGCGTGTCGAGAAGCAAGTTGGGGTAGTGGTCGACCGGTGCCACGCGCTGGGCAGCGAACAGCTCGGGGAACAGACGCATCATCATCTTGCGGTCTTCGAGCATGTAGCTGACGCCGCTGGGGGTGCGCAGGTTGTCTTCCAGCACGTAGTAGCTGCCGTCGCCATCACGCACCAGATCGACCCCGGCGATGTGCGCGTAGAGGTCGCGGTGCAGGTTGAGGCCCTGCATGGCGATCTGGTAACCCTCGTTGGCCAGCACCTGCTCGGCCGGCACAATGCCGGCCTTGATGATGCGCTGGTCGTGGTAGAGGTCGCCAAGGAACATATTCAGCGCCTGCACGCGCTGGATGCAGCCGCGTTCGACGATGCGCCATTCGCTGGCCGGAATACTGCGCGGAATGATATCGAATGGAATCAGGCGCTCGGTACCCTGATCATCGCCATAAAGGGTAAATGTGATCCCCGCGCGGTGGAACAGCAGGTCAGCTTCACGGCGGCGCTGGGCCAGCAGTTCCTCCGGGGTGTCCGCCAGCCAACGGGAAAAGGCCTGATAGTGCGGGCGGACTGCACCACTCGCGTCGTACATCTCATCATAAAAGGTGCGGGCCATGCCGTACTCCTTGTCAGCCGGTCATGGAGTCAACATTGCAAAGCCCGCGCCACTACTTAAAAACCTTACGTTTCAATCGGTTAAATAAAACTCGTGTTCATTACGCACCAAGATGAGACGCGCCACTGATTTGCCCATGACAGGCCGCGCCATTTTATGGCGGCGGCCTACAAACCGGCCAAATGCAGCCAGTGGCGATAGAAGCCTTCGGCCACGCGATTCAGCTCAGCGATCTTAGCCGGCAGGTCGTCGAGCATCTGCGCCCTACTCTGCTGGCTCGCCTGGGTGTCATCCAGCAGGTGGTGCCAATCGCCGAGCCACTGGCGTACCAGGGCTTCATTCATTTCCGGGTGGCCTTGCAGGGCCAGCACTTTATCGCCCCAGGCAAACGCCTGATTGCTGCACCAGGGGCTGCTGAGCAACGGCTGCGCACCGGCCGGGATGGCGAAACTGTCGCCATGCCACTGAAACACCGCAAAGCTGTCGGGCAAATGCGCCAGCCACGGGCTTGGTGCGGCCTGATCGAGCCGCCTCAGCGGCTGCCAGCCACTTTCGGTAAAGGGCATGCGCTGGATTTGCGCGCCCAAAGCCTTGGCCAGCAACTGACCGCCCAGGCAATGGCCGATCAGCGGGATATCGCGGCGGATTAAATGCTGCAGCGCCGCCACTTCAGTGGCTATCCAGGGCAGCGGGTCATTCACGCTCATCGGCCCGCCCATAATGGCCACGGCTTTGGGGCGGTCGAGGTCGATGCCCTCCAGCTCGCCAAGATCAGCGCGTAACACCGTAAAGGCATGGCCTGCTTGCTCCAGCACCTTGCCGAGGTGGGCCGGTGGGCAGTAATCAATATGGGTAAAAATCAGGATGTCGGTCATGCGCCAAGTCTGAAGCAAAGCGCAGGTTGGGGTCGAGGGGCGATTGATTGAGGCGTGAGTTAGCGAGGTAGAAATGACACCGGCCAGCGTATGGCTGGCCGGTGTATGGATTGCAGAACCTGTTTACGATCTCGCGAGCTAGAGTCATGCAAGGCGCTACGTTAGTAACAGCCTCCGGCTGGTCAAAACGACGACCAAGCGGAGTTTACGGGTTGTAAATGAGCATTCCGAACCTGTTTTTAACCCAGCAAGGCCGACGCGCAGCAGACCGTAAGCCGGTTCTCAGGGCTGCCTCACCTCCTGGGTTACGCCCCACCCATCCAACTTGCCGCCGAGAGGGATCACGACTGACCCGAGGTCATGCTCAAAGTCATCAATCCCATAACAGGTGGCAAACATCACTTTACTGACTTGCAGGTGCCAAACGCCGTCATCGCGCTCGGTCACCAAGGCGTGTAACGACTCACCGCGAAATTTACGGGTGGCCTGGCGGGCTCGCGCCTCATCAGGGAAAAGGGCGTAGAACTCGATGGGATGGAAGCTGGCGAAGTCGAAGCCACCTTCCTTCATCCGCCGTAGAACCCCATTGCTAACATCGTCGTGCAAGGCTGTGCTCATGAAGTGAACTCCTCAGGCGATGGATAAATTTACAGGACGCTAAAGAACCAACTCGATGTCGATACTGCAGTGCGAAGACCTGTTAAACGCTTTCCCATTGCTACCGCTTGAGCTTCAGCGATGTCGCGGCACCAGTGGCAGTGCCGCCCGAGAATCAAGCGATCACGCCGCTTGATGTGTCATAAGCCAGACCTGAAACCAAGGCTGGCCAACGCAGGCTTGCTCAGAGCGAGCAAGTCAGGAGCGTTATTTGCAGACTAGTCCTATCACACGGCGCTTGCCCAGCGAAACTTGTAAGCGCCTATGCATCATGGGTTTAACTCCGCCTGACTGAAACATCACTCACGCCCCAGCCAGGCCATGATGCGCCGCGTCAGCCATGACGGGGTTAACTGCCCCGACCAATACAAAAACTGAAACTGCAGGCTGATCGGCCGGTGAACATGGTTACGCTGCGCCTGCAGCCAAGCCGCCTGCGCCACTGCCTCAGCCTCCAGCTTGACGCCCAGGCGGCGCAGCACTGGCGCTTGGAAACGCTGGTTGTTGAGCATCGGCGTGCTGACAAAGGGCGGCATCAGGTCGCCAACGCGAATGTCATGTTTGGCCCACTCCAACTCCAGCGCCTCGGTCAGCCCGCGTATGGCGAACTTGGACGCCGAATAACTGGCCAAATGCGGCACGCCATACAGCCCGGAGGCCGAGCCCATATTAATCACCTGGGCCTGCGGTGTGGCTTTTAAGTAGGCAAACGCCGCATGGGTCATGTTTAGCGTGCCCTGCACATTGATCTGCAAAATACGCGCATGTTCGCTCAACTCAATTGCCTCAAAGTGACCGCACTGCAGAACACCGGCGCTGTTGAACAGCAGGCGCAACTGGCCGCTCTGCAAGGCACAGAAGTTTGCCAGGGCAACCTTAACCGCCGCCGCGTCAGTCACATCCAGCTGGGCATGCCAAGCATTGCCCAGTTCGCTAGCTAACTCGGCCAGGGCTTGCGGGTTTATATCCAGCAAGCCCACCTGCCAGCCCTGTTGATGAAACAACCGGGCCGTTGCGGCACCGATGCCAGAGGCTGCACCGGTAATCAGAATATTGTTCATCAGCAGCCCCGCGCGCGCAGAAAGCTCACCACTTCAGCCAGGGCAAAATCCGCTGCATTGAGCATACCGGCGTGCGCTTGGAACACGTGCCACAGGCCTGGGTAACGCTGCAGCTGCACATCAACACCGGCGGCCTGGGCCTTGTCGGCAAAACGCAGGCTGTCATTGCGCAGAATTTCGTCTTCGCCCACCTGAATCAGCAGTGGAGCGAGGCCGTGCAGGTCGGCAAACTGCGGCGACAAGCCGGGGTCGTCATGTGCCACGTCGGCCGGGCAATACAACGCCAGCGCCTGCTCTATCCACTTAGGGTGAATCAGCGGGTCACCGGCTGGCGGCTCATGCAACTGGGTGCCGGTAAAGTCAGTAACGGGGGAAAAACACACCAACGCTGCCGGTTGCTCCAGGCCCAAGTCGCGCAAGCGCAAGCTGGTAATCAGGCTCAGGTTGCCGCCGGCCGAGTCGCCCCCCAAAACAATTTTCGACGGTTTGTAACCCAGCTCGATCAACCCTTGGAATGCTGCAAGCGCATCATCACGGGCGGCCGGGTATGGATGTTCTGGCGCTAGGCGGTAATCCAGTGCACACACATCCATTTGCCCACGTTTGGCCAGATGGCCACAAATTGCCCGGTGGGTATTCGCTCCGCCAATCAGGTAAGCACCGCCGTGCAGGTACAGCATCACGCTGCCGCGACCACTCGGTGGCTTATGCCACTCACAGGGTCGCCCGCCAAGCATGCCGGTGCTGCGGGTGATACCACGCAGCGCCGGGCTAGCAGCTGTGAGTAGACGTAGCACCGCGCGCTGCCCGGTAATCGGCATCGGTGGGCGTACTAAACCTCGGAATAACAGACGCAAGCTGGTGCGCAATACGCCGCGTAAAAACGTCTGATCGGCCGCTGGCGCAGTGAACTCAACGGGTGCAGTCATAGTCATTCAACTCCGGTGCGCGGGTTTGTTGGCGGTAGGTAAAGGTGTAGCCCGGCCAGTTGTTGGTGCTTTTTCCAGATGCAGTTTTGTACCAACTTGAGCAGCCCTGCTCCCATATCGTGCGATGCGAGCTGGCCTGGATTTGCTGGTTGTAGCGCTGTTGCACCGTTGCTTTCACATCCAAATAGCGCACGTCCTGCTCGCGCAGCACATCGATGCAACCGAGCACGTAACGGAACTGACTTTCCAGCATGTAGATAATCGAGTTGTGCCCCAGGTTGGTATTGGGCCCGTAAAGGATAAACATGTTGGGGAAACCGCTGACGCTGATGCCCTTGTAGGCCTCGGCGCCGGCCTGCCAAGCCTGGTTCAGCTCCAGCCCATCGAGCCCGGTAATCTGCATCGGCGCGAGAAAATCCGTGGCGGCAAAGCCGGTGCCGTAGATCAGCACATCGCAGGGGTGCTCGCGGCCATCGGCGGTGATAATCGCCGTTTCACTGACGCGGCTAATCGCCTCGCTGATCACCGTCACATTGGGCTTTGCCAATGCCGGGAAGTAATCATTGCTGATCAAGATGCGCTTACAGCCCATAGGGTAATCCGGCTGCAACTGCGCACGTAAGTGTGGGTCACTGACCTGCTTGTTTAAATGCCGGTCAAAGGTGAAGCGCATCAGCTTCATCAGCCACGGCAGGCTGATAAACGCCAGGCCGCGCATCTCATATTGCAGGTACTTAAGGCCACGATCGATGCGCTGCAGCCAGGGTAGCCTGCGCATAAGCGCCAGTTCCCAAGGCTTGTAGGCGCGGTCCGGCTTAGCCAGCACATAAGCCGGCGAGCGTTGGAACAGCTTGAGCTCGGCCACCTTAGGCTGGATCTGCGGGACAAACTGGATTGCCGAGGCACCGGTGCCGATCACCACCACACGCTTGCCGGACAGGTCCAGGTCATGTCGCCAACGCGCCGAATGAAAGGCCTCGCCCTGAAACCCCTCGATTCCGGGTAGCGCCGGGTAGGCCGGCTGGTTGAGCTGGCCACAGGCGCTGATCAGCACGTCGGCGCAGAGCTCGTCACCATCACTCAGGGTCACTCGCCACAGCGCCTCAGCCGCATCGAACGCTGCCGAGGCCA
Organism: Pseudomonas guineae; assembly: GCF_900113745.1. Classification (GTDB taxonomy): domain Bacteria; phylum Pseudomonadota; class Gammaproteobacteria; order Pseudomonadales; family Pseudomonadaceae; genus Aquipseudomonas; species Aquipseudomonas guineae. The sequence goes on from NZ_FOQL01000003.1 coordinate 284,008, forward strand.
CCTCGGCATTGCAACGAATACGCGTGCGCAGTTGGTATTTGGCCACGCAGTGCAGCATGTAGCCGTGAATTTCCGCCTGCGGCGCGAACTTACGGCTCCAGTCGATTTTCGGCTCGAAAGAAAACGAGTACAGGTGTGACGGCACATCGCACGCCGCACCGGGGTAGCTGTTGTCGCGCCAGGTGCCGCCGATTTCTGCGGCTTTTTCCAGCAGCAGAAAATCCTCGATACCGGCCTTCTGCAACTGAATGGCCATACCCAGGCCACCAAAGCCGCTGCCAATAATCAGCACGCGCAAGGGGGCCGGACGTTGGGTGTTGTTATGCATTGTTATTCCCCAATCGCTGTCAGTAGCGGTAGCTGGATGCTACTTACCTGCCGCCTGATCAGTTATGGCATAGTCGGCCAATCGATTGTGACTTTCGGACAATCGCAGCGGACACCCTATGCCAAGCACTACCCTGAGCCTGCCCAAACGCAGCATCACCAGCGCACAACTGCTGACCCAGTTAGGCCTCGACCATGGCCTTAGTGTCGAACGCTGCCTGCTCAATACCGGCCTTAGCCCCCTGCAACTGGCCGAGCTGCACAGCGAAATCGAAGGCACGCAGGAACTGCAACTGATCCGCAACCTGATCAACGCCCTGCCCGACCAGGATGACCTGGGTTTACAGGCTGGCTTGCGCTATCAGCTGACCACCTACGGTATCTGGGGGTACGCTCTACTCAGCAGCCAGACCTTCCGCCAGGCGGCTGAACTGGGCCTGCGCTACCTAGACCTGACCTTTGCCTTTAACCGCATCACCTTGTACGAAGATGCCAGCCAAGCGCACCTGGAGCTGGATGGCAGCCACCTACCAGACAGCGTGCGCGACTTCCTGCTGCTACGCGACGCGGTCGCGGTGATGGTGATTCAACGCGAGCTGACCGGCGCCAAGGTGCCCCTGAGCAGCGTGCAACTGAGCCTGCCTACACCGGCCGATCCGACGCGATTTACCGAACAGTTCGGCCTATTACCGGAATTTGCCTGCGCGCAGAATCGCATCAGTTTCCCCCGCTACCTGCTCGACCTGCCCCTGCCTCGCGCCAATCCGCACAGCGCCCAGCTCTGCGAGCTGCAGTGCCAGGCCCTGCTGGCCAAACGTCAGGTGCGTAGCGGCCTGGCCGGACAGATTCGCGATCGTTTGCTGAGTACCCCGGGCCGGCTGGCCGATATGGAAGTGATCGCCAGTGAGCTGAATATCAGCAGCCGCACTCTGCGCCGTCGCCTGGAAGACCAGGGCAGCAGCTTTCGCCAACTGCAGGAGGAAGTGCGCCAAGCCCTGGCCGAAGAGCTACTCGCCATAGCCAGTCTGAGCCAGGAAGATATTGCCGAACGTCTGGGCTACAGCGAAGTGTCAAACTTCCTCCATGCTTTCAAGCGCTGGAAGGGCCTGACGCCTGGGCAGTACCGCCAGACGCTGAGCTGAACGGCGCAGCTGACGCCTATCGCCCAGGCTGACCTTCTCAGCCAGTCGCAGCAAATCATCGACACCGGTGCGGCCCAGGTCAGCGATTCGGCAGCGCTTTGAGCAGCTTTCCCATCAGCTGCATCAGCGCGTGGCCGGGCAGCATTAATCGAGGCCCCTTTGCCGAGCAGAGAGGGGGCAAACGCCTCAACCGCTCGCTACTCGCCTCAGTTTGAAAGTCAGTTCTGCACTGACAGCCGGCCGGGCTGCGGGTATTGTTCGGCCATGAGCCAATCACCCACCCCCCTGCTACTGAGCTATCAGCCGCCCTGGCAGTGGCAACAGTTCCATGCACACTTTGCCTTGCGTGCCCTGGCTGGAGTGGAATGCCTGCAGCCACACAGTTACGCACGTAGCGCGCACCTCGATGGCCAGCGCGGCTGGTTCCGCGTGCAGGCGCTGGCTGATCAACCCGCACTGCAGCTGCACTACAGCCAATCGCTGCAGCCTTGCCTGGCGACCCTCACCGCGCGGGTGCGCAAGATGTTTGATTTGGACTGCCAACCGCAGCAGATCAGCGCGCATTTTGCCACCGACGAGCAGCTCGGGCCGCTGGTAGCACGCAACCCTGGGCTGCGCTTACCGACTGCCTTCGAGCCATTTGAGCAAGCCGTACGCGCCATCGTTGGCCAGCAGGTCACGGTCAAAGCAGCAGTGACCATTACCGGCCGTCTAGTTAGCCGTCTGGGTGAAGCGCTGCAGTTTGCTGACGCACCTGAGATTCAACGGCTGTTTCCCAGTCCTCAGGCAATCGCCAACGCCAATCTGGATGGCATCGGCATGCCCGGCAAGCGCGTGCAAACCCTGCAACACTTCGCCGCGCAGGTGGCCAGCGGCGACCTGCGCCTGGACCTGCAGGATGGCTACACGGCCTTTGTCGAGCGGTTGTGCGCCCTGCCTGGCATTGGCCCGTGGACCGCGGAATATATTGCGCTTCGCGCCTTTGGCGAGGTCGATGCCTTTCCCGCCAGTGACCTGGGCCTGCTCAAGGCACCGGTATGGGGCGTGGCTGGCATCGACGCAAAACAGCTCAAGGCCCGCGCCGAAGCCTGGCGACCCTGGCGCGCCTACGCCGCCGCGCACCTGTGGCACAACTATTCAGAGGGCTGAACCGATGTTCTACCGTTACCACGACAGCCGGATCGGTCGCCTGCTGCTGGCCGCTGACGAAACCGGCCTGCAAAAGCTGCTCATGGATATCGATGACAAGCCCTGGCATATCGGCGAACACTGGCGCAACGCGACAGATGAGCTGGATAAGGTGTGCAAGCAACTGGATGAGTACTTCGCCGGTAGCCGGCAGCGCTTCGAACTGCGCCTAGCGCCGCAAGGCACGGCCTTTCAGCTCGCCGTGTGGCAGGCGCTGCTGCGCATTCCCTACGGGCAGACCGGCAGTTACAGCGCCCTCGCCGCCGAGATCGCACGGCCCACAGCAGTCCGCGCGGTGGGCGCTGCCAATGGCGCTAACCCGATTGCCATCATCATTCCCTGCCACCGAGTAATCGGCCGCGACGGCAGCCTCACAGGCTATGCCGGCGGTTTGCCGCGCAAGGCACTGCTGCTCAAACTGGAAGGGGCGCAGCTACCGGAACAGCGGCTGCTGAGTATTTAACGCACGATAATTCAGGGCTGAATACGCGCCAATAAGCGTGCCGGTGCTTGCAGCGGCAAGGCCAGAATCAGCCCCTCGCCAGACGCCGGATAGATGCCGGTCAAGGCCGTGATATTGACCTGATGGGAGACCAGCACCATGGGCGTGCCACGGGCTTGCGCATTGACCTGTTCGATCAGCGCAGCCGTCTGCTTTCGGGCAGTGGTGGGGGTTTGAAAGAACGAATCCAGGGCGGGCAACGCTTGGACTGCAGCAATGCCCATTTCCCGAGCCGTATCCTGAGCGCGGCACCAGCGACTGCTGAGCAGACGCGGTTTAATCCACTGACGTTGCAGCAATTGCCCCCAGCGCTGCGCCTGCTCGCGACCGACCTGATTGAGGTTGCGTTGAGTACGGCAGTCACCCAACTGAAAATTCGCCGGATCACCGGTGCCAGGCGCGGTGGCGTGACGCATCAGCAAAACGGCGCGGCCTTCACGCAGCGCCGTCCAGGCGTGCTTATCATCGGCCTGGGCGGCGCCGCTCAATAAGCACAACGCTAACAGCCACGCACCAGACCGCCAAAGCATTAGAACTTGACCGTGCCACGTGGCCCCATCAACGCCCAGATAATCAGGCCGAGCACCGGCAGCAACACGATCAACAATATCCACAACACCTTGATGCCCGTTTCGGCGTTGCTTTTGATCACGCTGAGAATCGCCCAGATATCCAGCGCCAGAATGACCAGCCCGAGTAAACCGTTAAACATTGAACCCATAGAGTGTCGCTCCTATGCGAAGGGATCGCTTACCTAGGATAGACGCTCGGCAGAAGAGTTCAGCTGTTCGACCTATTAGCAGTCATCTAGGCCGGCAAACGCAGCGGCGAAATCACCCTCTACCGGGCTAAAAACGGGCACCTGCGCACTGTCGAACAGGCGCAGCACGGCAAAGCGCGGATACTCGCCAGCATCAAACCAGTGCGCGGTACCGGCGGAGAGTTGCACCAAGTCGCCCTTCTCGCACAACAGGCCGTAGACATACTCACCGATATGCAGCGCCAGCAGGCCACGACCCGCCAAGTAATAGTGCAGGTGAGCGGGCTGGCAGGCCTGTTCCTGTCTCAGCGCGCGGGCCAACTCGCTGCCCTCGCCGCGCTCATCACACAGGCTCAGTATTTCGGCACTGGCATAGCCATGCGCAGTCAGCAGCTGATTGATTTGCGCGTGATTGGCCGTCATCAGCTCAGCGCTGGCCGTGCCGGCAATCACCGGCTGCTGCAAAGGCACTTGGCTGAACTGCACGCCGACGGCAGCTAGGGTGCTGGCAATGTCTTCGGCATGGCTCAGCAGCTTGTTCGGATGCGCGGGTGCGGACTGGTGGTAGACGGTCAGGCAGCTCATGGGCAGGGCTCTCGTACGATCAGAAAGGGCTCAATTCAAGCCTTGGAATTCAGTGAATAGGGTTACGGACGCTCATCTCGCATGTAACGCGCGGTGATCACAGCGGCGAACAGGGCAATCAGACTGGCGATAGCAAAAGTCCAGGCCGCCCCAAGGCTGTGCCAGCTGTAGCCGGAATACAGTGCACCCAAGGCACCGCCGACACCCGCCAGCGCGGCATACAGCGCCTGGCCCTGGCCTTGCTGGCGATCGGCAAAACTGCGCTGAACAAAATGCATGGCCGCCGCATGAAAAGCACCGAAGGTCGCCGCATGCATCAATTGGGCGAACAGCAGCACCGGCAGATGCCCGGCCAGGTTGCCCAGCAGCAGCCAGCGCAGCGCGGTAATCAGAAAGCTCGCCAGCAGCACGGTACGTATTGAATAGCGTGCCAGCAACCGGGCCATGACCATAAACAACATAATCTCGGCCAGCACGCCCAGTGCCCACAGTTGGCCAATCACCCCGCGCGAGTAACCCAGCGCTTCCAGGTGCAGGCTGAGGAAGGTGTAGTACGGGCCGTTGCTCAGCTGCATCAAACCGGCGCTGATGTAGAAGGCGAGAATTCCCGGTCGCCGTAGCTGCTGCAGGAAGCCGCCTTGATCCGGAGTATTGGGCCGCATCTGTGGCTGCGCATTGGGCACCCACCAGCTGCTCAGCACAATGCCGGCCATGATAAGAATCAGCGCCCAGGGATAGGCGTCTAAACTGAGCAGCTCGAACAGTTTGCCCAGGCCCACCACCGCGACAATAAAGCCGATGCTGCCCCACAGGCGAATCTGGCTGTAGCGCGCGGCCTGCTCTTTGAGATGGGCAAAGGTGATGACCTCAAACTGCGGCAGCACCGCATGCCAGAAGAACGCGTGTAACGCCATGATCAACGCCAGCCAGGCGTAGCTCTGGCTGATAAAGATGCCGGCAAAACACAGCAGTGTGCACAGTGCGCCAAAGCGCACGATGGCCAGCCGCCTGCCGCTGTAATCCCCCAGCCAGCCCCAGATATTCGGCGCAATGCAGCGCATCAGCATGGGAATGGCGATCAGCTCGCCGATCCGCGCGGCAGAAAACCCCAGGTGGTCGAAATACAACGCGAGAAACGGCGCGGTGGCGCCGAGCAGCGAGAAATAGAAAAAGTAGAACCCGGACAGGCGCCAGTAAGGCAAGCCCGGGCTCATGCGACGCATAAACCCGAGGCCGTGGCGTGAGGCGATACCAGCCGAACCGCGCGGCTGATCACAGCTGTGGCAGCACCGGCGTGCTGACCTGCACATCAGCATTCTGCCCGCGATGACGCAGCAGATGGTCCATCAGCACGATGGCCATCATCGCCTCAGCGATAGGTGTGGCACGAATGCCCACGCAGGGGTCGTGACGGCCCTTGGTGATGATATCCACCGGGTTGCCATCAACATCAATCGAGCGGCCTGGTGTGGTGATGCTCGACGTTGGCTTGAGTGCCAGGTGCGCGACAATCGGCTGGCCACTGGAGAGCCCACCCAGAATGCCACCAGCGTTGTTGGAGAGGAAACCTGCCGGCGTCAGCTCGTCGCGGTGTTCGGTGCCGCGCTGCGCAACGCTGGCAAACCCGGCGCCGATTTCCACGCCCTTGACCGCATTGATGCTCATCAGCGCATGGGCCAGTTCGGCGTCCAGACGGTCGAAAATCGGCTCGCCCAGGCCGGGCATTACGCCTTCGGCGACCACGGTGATCTTCGCCCCAACCGAGTCCTGATCACGGCGCAGCTGGTCCATATAGGCTTCCAGCTCCGGCACTTTGTCGGGGTCTGGGCTGAAAAAAGCATTCTGCTCGACCGACTCCCAGCTCTTGAACGGGATTTCAATCGGCCCCAGCTGGCTCATATAGCCGCGGATGACGATGCCCTGGGTGGCCAGGTATTTTTTGGCGATGGCTCCGGCGGCCACGCGCATCGCGGTTTCGCGCGCCGAGCTGCGACCGCCACCACGGTAGTCACGCACGCCGTATTTGTGGTGGTAGGTGTAATCGGCATGGGCCGGACGGAAGGAATCCTTGATCGCCGAGTAGTCCTTGGACTTCTGGTCGGTATTGCGGATCAGCAGACCAATCGAGCAACCGGTGGTCATACCCTCGAACACCCCTGCGAGGATCTCCACTTCGTCGTCTTCTTGACGCTGGGTGGTGTGGCGGCTGGTGCCCGGCTTGCGTCGATCAAGGTCGCGCTGCAGGTCTTCCAGGCTAATCTCCAGCCCCGGCGGGCAGCCATCGACAATGGCGACCAACGCCGGGCCATGGCTTTCGCCAGCGGTGGTGACAGTGAACAGCTTGCCGTAGGTATTGCCGGACATGTGCAAAACGCTCCGCGAAAATCAACGCAGGGCCGCGCAAAACAGCGCCAAGCCCCGCTTAAGTAAGGCGGCGAGTATACCCGTGGCGTTCGCACAGTTCATCCTCGAACCTTCAGCGCGTATAACCGTCCAACGGTTCCCCCTTTGGCAGTTGTTATCCATGTTGCGAGCGCTTCTATTGACCCTTTGCTTACTCCCGCCCCTGGCTCAAGCCGCTGCCAACAGCGCCTCACACAGCAGCGTGCAGCAAGCGCTGCACCTGCAAACGGCCGAGGGCATGCTTTACGGCACGCTGCTTAAGCCCAGCGTTACGACGCCAGTGGCGGTGGCGTTGCTGATTGCCGGTTCCGGCCCCACCGACCGTGACGGCAACAACCCTGAAGGCGGCCAGAGCGACAGCCTCAAGCGCCTGGCGCAGAGTCTGGCCAAACAAGGCATCGCCAGCCTGCGCTACGACAAGCGCGGCGTGGCCGCCAGCCGCGCCGCCACACCGGATGAGCGCGACCTCAGTGTCGAGAGTTATGTCAGCGATGCAGTGGCCTGGGCGCAGCTGCTCAAGGCCAACCCGGCGTTTGACCAGCTGATTCTGATCGGTCATAGCGAAGGCGCGCTGATTGCCAGCCTGGCCGCCGAACAGGCCCGCGCCGACGCTCTCGTAGCAATCGCTGGCAGCTCGCGCCCGATTGATCAACTCTTACGTGAGCAGCTGGCGGCGCGCCTTCCGCCGCCGTTGCTCGAACAAAGCAATCAGCTGCTCGACCGATTGTTAGCCGGACAGCTGAGCCCGCAGGTACCCAAGCAGTTGCAGGTGCTGTTTCGTCCCAGCGTGCAGCCTTACTTGATCTCGCTGCTGCAACAGAACCCCGGCCAGGCCTTTGCCCGCCTGCAAATCCCGACGCTGATCGTACAAGGCAGCCATGACATTCAAGTCAGCGTCGCCGATGCTCAGGCGTTGCAAGCGGCCAAACCGGATGCCGAGCTGCTGATCATCCCGGGAATGAACCATATGCTGCGCATCAGCGCGCTGGATTTACCTGCGCAACTGGCCAGCTATGACAACCCCCAGTTACCGCTGGCGCATGGCCTCAGCGAGCAGATCGTCCGATTCATCCTGCGCAGCAGCAAAGTGCCAGCCTCCAGTTAGCCGATTAACGGCCGATAAGCGCACTGACAGGCGCTATCGTGAGGGCGTCGCGTACAGGATCGCTGTTTATGACCACCAGCCCCGCACCGCAAACCGATACCGAAGCCGCACCCGAGGAAGTCGTACCCGCTCACCCTTGGGCCGAGCTGGTACCCGAGCACTTTCTGTTATTGCGCTTGGCCCCCTTGCCCACCGACCGCCACACCGGCGCGCGGCCGCTGCGTTTTATCCAGCTGGGCCGCGTCGAGCGCCAGAGTAAGCAGCAAAGCCTGCTGCGCTTGACCCTGCAACTGCCCGGGCAACGGGTACGTCCGGAACAGAACATCCTCGACGTCTGGGCGGACCATGAGCAACGGATAGTGCGCTTTGGTCCGGACAAAGGTCTTAGCGTAGAGCCTGAAAATCGTGGCCTGGGGCGGTTTATGCTGGCCCAGGGGATTGCCTGGGCGCGGCAGCAATTCGCCCATTACCAGGTGGAAAGCACCCCACTGCCGAGCCAGAGCGCCTTCAGTGATGAAGCTCGCGCCCGCCGCGACCATTGCCTCAAGGCCCAGGGTTTTACTGTCGAGTACCTCGACCCGTTAAACATCAAGGCACAGTGCAGCGCACCACGGGTCAGCTCGCTGCATGGCGACTGGCAGTCGGAAAAAGTGCAAATCATCAAGTTACTGGACGCTGCCGGCATGCTGCAGCAAGCCGATCAGAGCCTGCACGAGCTGGATGTGAAGGTGCGCAAACTGACCGAGCGCATCGAGTTCTTCAAACGTGAAGACGGCAGTTTACGTTTCACCATCACCTGCCTGGTGGCCTTCTGCATGTTTCAGGCGGGGTTGCTGATCTGGATGGCGACACGCTAACGAATGGCGCGGGCCTGGCGATATTGCCCCGGCGCCACGCCATAGGCCTGTTTGAACTGACGGCTTAGGTGGCTCTGGTCAGCAAAGCCCAATTGCATCGCCACATTCAGCGGCGCGCAGCCATCCCTCAACAGCCCGCGCGCCTGCTCCAGCCGGCGCTGCATCAGCCAGCTGTGTGGCGGCAGGCCCGTGGCACGGCGAAACACCCGGGCGAAATGAAACGGTGATAAACCCACGGCCTGCGCCAATTGCTCCAGCGACGGCGGCGCCGCCAACTGACTGGCCAGTAACTCCTTGGCCCGCGCCACAGCCTGTGGCTCGTGGCCTGGCGTGAGGCCCGCTGGAATACGCCCATGACGTTGAAACAACAGCAGAATCGCCTCACGCCAGGCGCTCTGCTGCTGCAAAGCGCTGGCCGGACTGTCCAGTAGACGATGCAAGTCGGCAAACGTCTGCCCCAGCAGCGCATCGTGCAACACGCTCGCGGCAAAACTGGGTAGACCGCCGCGCTCCAGTTCCAACTCTGCCAACACCTCACGCACCTGCCCAACCTCGGGGTAGAACGCGCGGTATTGCCAGCCCTGATCATGCGCTTTTGAACAGGAGTGCAGCTCGTCTGGGTTGATCAGGATCATGCTGCCGGCCGGCGCCAGATGCTCGCTACCGCGATGCTGAAACCGATGGGCACCCTGCTCGATTACGGTAAACACAAAACCTTCGTGCACATGGGGCGAAAAGCGCTGCTCAATAAAATGCGCGTGCAGCAACTCCACGCCGGCCAACTCGGGTGATTGCCAAAACCGTGTTTGCTCGATGCCCGCCTGCGCCATACATCAACCGCTGAAGCGCGCCTCCAGCTGTTGCTTGACCACGGGCCAGTCATGGTCAGTGATGCTGTACAACACGGTGTCATCCAAACGCCCATCGGCCAGCCGACGGTGGTTACGCAGAACGCCTTCACGCAGCGCCCCGAGCTTTTCGATGGCGCGTTGCGAACGCAGGTTGCTGGCAGCGGTTTTTAGCTGCACACGCACCATGCCCCAATTTTCGAAGGCATGCTTGAGCATCAGGTATTTGATCAGGGTGTTAAGGCCCGTGCCGTGCTGGCTGTGGTCCAACCAGGTCCAGCCGATTTCTGCGGCCGGCAGGCTGCTGACAAAATCAGCAAAGCGTGTGGTGCCGACCAGCTTTTCATCCAGGCGGATGACAAAGGGCAAGGCGCGCCCTTCGCGCTGTTCATGCAAGCCCTCGCGATACCAGTCCAGACGCTGAGTGCCATTCATATGCACCAGTTCCGCACGATTGGCTTCGGCCAGGTTTACCAACGCTGGAATATCCGCATCGACCATGGGTTCGATGCGCAATCCACCACGCTGCAGGGTAATCAGTTGCGGCTTGAACATAGGGTCCCTCCTCGGACAGAGTCGCAGGCGCGACACGCTAACAGCGCGCATCAGTGTGCACAATCCACAACAATCATATGACCTTTGCGCGTGCGACCTTGGTCGTGCCTGACGCATCGCAACTTTACTGCGAAACTGCAGCCCATAATCTGTCTCGGGCGCTGATGCGTTAGGCTTTGGCGACCATTGCGCTGCCCGTTACGAACGCGCCGCCCCTCTCGTTTGTTTTTGGAGTATGCATGACCTTGTCCAGCGGGCTGATCGCCGCGGTTGCGCTGATCTATATGGCCATTCTGTTCGCCATCGCGTTCTACGGTGACCGCCGCGCCGCGCCCATGCCGCCGCGTGTGCGGGCCTGGGTCTACAGCTTGTCACTGGCGGTGTACTGCACCAGCTGGACATTTTTTGGCGCGGTCGGCCAGGCCGCCGAGCAGCTCTGGTCATTTCTGCCGATTTACCTCGGGCCTATCATCATTCTGGTTTTCGCACCCTGGGTGCTGCAGAAGATGGTGATGATCAGCAAGCAGGAAAACATCACCTCGATTGCCGACTTTATTGCCGCACGCTACGGCAAATCCCAGGCGCTGGCGGTGGTGGTGGCGCTGGTTTGTCTGGTCGGGGTGTTGCCCTATATCGCTCTGCAGCTTAAGGGCATCGTGCTCGGCGTGAATCTGCTGAGTGGAGCTGGCGCGGGCGCCAACGGTACAGGCGCTCAGGACACCGCGCTAATCGTGTCACTGGTTCTGGCGCTGTTCACAATACTGTTCGGCACGCGCAACCTGGATGTCACCGAACACCACCGCGGCATGGTCCTGGCGATTGCTTTCGAGTCGCTGGTCAAGCTGCTGGCCTTCCTCGCGGTCGGTGCCTTTGTCACCTATGGCCTGTACAACGGTTTTGCCGACCTATTCAGCCAGGCCAATGCCAGCCCTGCACTGGAGAGTTTCTGGGCGGAAACCGTCAACTGGCCGGCAATGATGATGCAGACCGGCCTGGCGATGATCGCCATCATCTGCCTACCACGCCAGTTTCACGTGACCGTGGTGGAGAACATCGAGCCCAAGGACTTGAAGCTGGCGCGCTGGGTGTTTCCCGCCTATCTCATATTGGCCGCACTGTTCGTGGTGCCAATTGCCCTGGCCGGGCAGATGCTGCTGCCGGCTGGGGTTACACCAGACTCCTTCGTCATCAGCCTGCCGCTGGCCGAAGCTCACCCGGCCCTGGCCCTGCTGGCGTTTATCGGCGGCGCGTCGGCCGCCACGGGCATGGTCATTGTGGCTTCTGTGGCGCTGTCGACCATGATTTCCAACGATATGCTGCTGCCTTGGCTATTGCGCAGGCAAAATACCGAGCGCCCCTTCGAAGCCTTCCGCCACTGGATGCTCACCGCGCGCCGCGTCAGCATCGTAGTGATTTTGCTGTTGGCTTACGTCTGCTATCGCCTGCTCGGCTCCAATGCCAGCTTGGCCACCATTGGCCAGGTCTCCTTTGCCGCCATCGGTCAGTTGGCACCGGCCATGTTCGGCGCACTGGTGTGGAAGCAAGCCAACCGCCAAGGGGTTTTTGCCGGGCTGTTTATCGGCGCACTGATCTGGTTTTACACCTTGGTCATGCCGTTGCTCGCCCGCAGCCTCGGCTGGCCCGTGGATGTGTTGCCGGGTATCCAAACCCTGCTCTACGGCACCATTGGCTTTACGGTCGATCCACTGACCCGTGGCGTGGTGTTGTCGCTGGCCGGTAACTTCCTGCTGTTTGCCTGGGTGTCCTACTTTTCCCGCGCGCGGGTGGCGGAGTACTGGCAGGCCGGGCGCTTTATTGGTCATGACCTGGGCAACAAGCCGAGCAACCGCAGCATGCTCGCGGTACAGGTCGGCGATTTGCTGCTATTAGCCAACCGCTTTGTCGGCGAAGACCGTGCACGCCAGAGCTTTATGCGATTTGCCTACCGCCAGGGCAAAGGCTTCGACCCCAGCCAGACCGCCAACAGTGACTGGATCGCCCACACCGAGCGCCTGCTGGCCGGCGTACTGGGTGCCTCTTCGACCCGTGCTGTGGTCAAAGCGGCCATCGAAGGCCGCGAGATGCAGGTCGAGGACGTGGTGCGCATCGTCGACGAAGCCTCGGAGGTGCTGCAGTTCAACCGCGCGCTGTTGCAAGGGGCCATCGAGAACATCACTCAGGGCATCAGCGTGGTCGATCAATCATTGCGCCTGGTAGCCTGGAACAACCGCTATATCGAGCTGTTCAACTACCCCGAAGGGCAGGTGTATGTTGGCCGCCCGGTGGCTGAGCTGATCCGCTTTAATGCCGAGCGGGGTCTGCTCGGTGGTGGCGATGTTGAGGAGCAGGTCAGTAAACGTCTTTACTGGATGCGCCAGGGCACGGCCCACACCTCCGAGCGCCTGTTCCCCAACGGTCAGTTTATTGAGCTGATCGGCAACCCCATGCCCGGCGGCGGCTTTGTCATGAGCTTTACTGACATCACCGAGTTCCGTGAAGCCGAGCGCGCGCTCAAGGACGCTAACGAAGGCCTGGAACAGCGCGTCAGCGAACGCACCCATGAGCTGTCGCAACTCAATCAAGCATTGACCGACGCCAAGCGCGTGGCCGAGAGCGCCAATCAATCAAAAACCCGCTTTCTTGCTGCCGTCAGCCATGACCTGATGCAACCGTTGAATGCCGCGCGGCTGTTTTCCGCCGCCCTGTCCCACCAAGACGATGTGCTGCCTGCGGATGCCCGTGAACTGGTACGCCACCTGGACAGCTCGCTGCGTTCGGCCGAAGACCTGATCAGCGACCTACTGGACATCTCACGCCTGGAAAACGGCCGCATCACCCCGGATCGCCATGCCTTCGTGCTGAACAACCTGTTCGACACCCTCGGTGCAGAGTTCAGAGTACTGGCCACAGAGCAGGGCGTGGACTTCCGTATGCGCGGCAGCCGCCTGCGGGTGGACAGCGACATCAAACTGCTGCGGCGTATCCTGCAGAACTTCCTGACTAACGCCTTCCGCTATGCCAAGGGGCGCGTGGTACTGGGTGTGCGCCGACAAGGCCAGCATCTGTGCCTGGAAGTCTGGGATCGCGGCCCGGGCATACCGGACGATAAACGCCAAGTAATTTTCGAAGAATTCAAACGCCTGGACAGCCACCAGACCCGTGCCGAGAAAGGCCTGGGCCTGGGCCTGGCGATTGCGGATGGCCTGTGCCGAGTACTCGGGCACACGCTGCGAGTGCGCTCCTGGCCGGGCAAGGGCAGCGTGTTCAGTGTCACCGTGCCCCTCGCACAGCAAGCCGAAACCCCTGCGCCGGTTGCCCAGCTAGACCAGCACGGCCAGCCGCTGGCCGGCATTCAGGTGCTTTGCGTGGACAATGAAGACAGCATCCTCACGGGCATGCACAGCCTGCTATCACGCTGGGGCTGCCAGGTGTGGACCGCGCGTAATCGCCTGGAATGCGAACACCTGCTCAGTGAAGACGTGCGGCCGCAGCTGGCGCTGGTGGACTTTCATTTGGATGACGGTGAAACCGGCACTGAGCTGATGGCCTGGTTGCGTACATACTTGAGTGAGCCACTGCCGGGCGTGGTGATCAGCGCCGATGGTCGCCCCGAGTTGATCGCCCAAGTGCATGCCGCCGGCCTCGACTTCCTGCCCAAGCCGGTCAAGCCAGCGGCCTTGCGCGCCCTGATTAGCCGTCATTTGCCCCTGCGTTAGGACAAACAACGGGCTCATCAGGCTGCAACTGCAGCGTCTTTACTTCAGAACTAAAGGCGCGCGCGGAATAACGCCTGATGCTCACGGCACTGCTGGGCAGCGAGAAGGAATACGCCGTGGCCGCCGCGCGTGAACTCCAACCAGGTGAAATCGACTTCTGGGTAGAGAGCTTCGACATGCACCTGGCTGTTGCCGACTTCAACAATCAGCACACCCTTTTCGCTCAGGTGGTCGGCGGCCTCGGCCAGCATGCGCCGCACCAGGTCCAGGCCATCCTCACCGCAGGCCAAGCCTAGCTCCGGCTCGTGCTGGTATTCGGCCGGCATGTCGGCAAAATCCTCGGCATCGACATAGGGCGGGTTAGACACGATCAAGTCAAAACGCTGACCCGGCAGCCCGTCAAAGCCATCGCCCTGCACGGTGTACACACGCTCATCTAGGCCATGACGCTCAATATTCTGGTTGGCCACTTCTAGGGCTTCGAAAGACAGGTCACCCAGTACCACCTCGGCGTCAGGGAACTCATACGCACACGTGATACCAATGCAACCCGAACCGGTGCACAGGTCAAGAATTCGCGTCGGCGGCATGGCCAGCCAGGGCGCAAAGTGCTGCTCAATCAGCTCGCTAATCGGTGAGCGCGGGATCAGCACGCGCTCATCGACAATAAACGACATGCCGCAAAACCAAGCTTCGCCCAACAGGTAGGCGGTGGGCACTCGTTCGTCGATGCGCCGTGCGAGCAGCGCATGCAGATGCGCATGTTCGTCGTCTTCCAGGCGGCAATCGAGGTAGCTGTCGGCAATTTCATACGGCAGGTGCAGGGCACCGAGGACCAGCTGGCGGGCTTCGTCCCAGGCATTGTCGGTGCCGTGGCCGAAGAACAGCTCTTCGCCATGAAACCGACTGACCGCCCAGCGAATGTAGTCGCGCACAGTGCGCAGGCGGGTTGGGTGGGCATGTATAGCGTCGGTCACAGCAGCTCTCCACAGGAAAAAGTTCACCATTCTAACAGCCTGCCACCTTTGCTCGCGCTTGGACTGCGCGCCGGCTTATCGGGGTGACGCATTGCTGACCGTTAAGGCCGCAGCAGTCACAAAGTAAACCTGCCTAAGCATTACGCACCGCCGTATAATTTTGTTACCAATTTATAACCCTTCCCTCCCTTCTCAAGAATCCTCTAAAAATGGTCATAGATCCCTTCTCGCTCACGGGCCTGCTCGTGTTGGCGATATTCCTGATTGGCATGACGCTGATCGTTTTCGAAGCACAACTGGAGATGGATAAGTTCAAGCCGGCGATGTTCATGATGTCCGGCCTGATCGTTATCGGTGCCCACTACGCGTTTTATGATCCGAACGGCTTCCAGTACTTCCTGCATGCACAAAGCGAGATCAAGGAAGAACTGTTCGGTCTGATCGCCTTTATGGCGTTTATGTGGATGATCGTCGAGCTACTCAATGAGCGGAACGTGTTCACCGCGCTCAACGGCTACCTGATGCGCAAAGGCCTCGGCGCGCGCGGCATGTTCTGGGCCACCGGGGCGCTGTCGGCGCTGCTCTCGCCGTTTCTCAACAACATCACCACGGCGATGATCTTCGGCAAAACGGTGAAAAGCATTTCGACCAATCAGCGTTACACCCACATATCGCTGTGCAACATCGTGGTCGCCTCCAACTCCGGGGTGTGGTTTCTTGGCACCTCGACCAGCCTAATGGTGGTACTGGCCGGTAAAATCAGCATCGCCGGTTTACTGCTGCTGATCCCGTCTGCGCTGATTGGCTGGTTGCTGTTCGCCGCTACCCTGCATTTTTTCTACCTGCGCAAACTCAATGGAGAGAGCTTGGTTCACCTTGCGGACTCCGCCGAATCCGCCCTCAAGCCTGGCGGTGCAGGCTTAGCATTGGTGGGTTTCTGCGCAGTATTCGGTGCGGTGCTGTGCAATGTCCTGCTGAAAGTCAGCATCGAATTTGCCATCGGCATTGGCTTAGGTATCGTCGCTCTCTACGCCTGGCTGCTGATGCGCCGCGGCATCGAACTACCCTGGCAAGACCAGTTGCAAAAGGTCGAGTGGAACGCCCTGCTGTTTTTTATCGGCATCATCACCTCGGTGGCGTGCCTTAACCATGTGGGCTGGCTGTCATATATCTCGCGGCTGTTCGAGGTGATGCACCCCACCGCCGTCAACGTCGTGCTCGGTGTCGCGTCCGGGGTGATGGACAACGTGCCAGTAGAAGCGGCGGCGCTGATGTCGAATCCCGACCTAGGGCTTAACCAATGGGCGCTGAATGCCCTGATGGTCGGCATCGGCGGCTCGTTGACAGTGGTCGGCTCAGCAGCGGGGATCATGGCCATGTCGCTGGACAAAACCTATAGCTTCGCCGTGCACCTGAAGTTTTTACCCGCCATCCTGGTCAACTTCTTCGGCTCGCTGGGGATCTGGTACCTGCAGTTCGAGTTGTTTGGCCTGTACTAAGCGCAACCGATAGCGCTGTAACCGGACTCAGCGGGCGGCTCAATAGCACGCTGGGTCACGCGCAATCACCGGGCCTCAGCAGCCACTCGCGCCTGCTCGCCGCTCAGGCGACGAGCAGATGATTGGTGACAGAGGTTCACAGAAGCACGACACGGGTGGACAATGGTCAGTCCGTCAATGCCAGCCTGGAGTTTCTGCCATGTCGTCCGCAAAAACGATGTTCGCCCTCACTGGCCGCAGCCATGCCCCCGCCAGCTTGAGCAATGCGACCTTGCTGATCATCGATGCGCAAGAGGAATACCGCAGCGGCGTTTTGCAGCTTCCAGGGCTGGATGCAGCACTGGAAGAGGTTGCCAAACTGCTGGCAGCTGCCCGTGAACGCGGTAGCGCCATTGTCCATATCAAACACCTGGGTATTCCCGACGGTCTGCTCGACCCCCGAGGTCCACGCGGCCTGCACCTGCCCGAAGTCGCGCCGCTACCCGGGGAAATCATCGTCGAAAAGCGCATGCCCAACGCCTTTAATGGCACCGACCTGCATGAGCGCCTGCAGTCGCTGGGGCACCTGGACCTGATCGTCTGCGGCTTCATGACCCATTCGAGCATCAGCACCACGGTGCGGGCGACCAAAGACTATGGTTACCGCTGCACCGTGGTCGATGCTGCATGCGCCACCCGTGACCTGCCGACTCTCGACGGCCAAATCATCAGTGCCTCCGACATGCATCGCGCCGAGATGATCGCTCTAGCCGACAATTTTGCCGCGGTGGTGCCAAACGCCAGCGCGCTGATCTGAGCCGCCTTACGCCGCGTGGTAGCGGGCGCCGACACAGGGAACAGCCGCCCCCGTTGAACCACGCCAGCACACGCCGGTCATAACGCCGATAGCCACTGAGGAATTTGGCATGAGAAAATCGGAATGAAATTCTCCAATGGGTTTGATGCACGCCGATTGCGCCCACGCAATGGCAGCAACTGGCGCTTTCGCCTGGGTGCTGGGCTGGCGGCGCTGTTCGCCACATTCGGCGTGATGCTGACCATGGCTGGCACCGCCACCCTACTCGGCCAGCCAGCGGCATTCGGCCCGCTCAACGAGTCGCCGACAACGGCAAGCGTACTGGTAGGCATTGGTCTGCTGCTGCTGAGCGTTGGTGTACTGCTCTGGCGTCGTTGCCGCCGCCGCCTGCGCCGCCCCAGCGACCTGAGTATGGCCCCGCACCTGATGAAAAAGCGTGACTGAGCCGGATTGATCCACACAGCACCAAGGCCGTCAGGTTGGTTACACTAGCGGCCTTCGCGCAAGTGTAGGGGCTGTTGCCGTATCGGCGCGGCCACCAACAAAACGGTAACAGGCCCTAAATGCAAGACGACGACTTTTCCCTGTTTAAAGCCCAACTGCATGGCGTCAAACCGATCAAATATGACCGTGCTGACACCGGCAAGCCAAAGACCAATCGTGCCCAATTGGCCACCTTGCGCCAGGCGGCTACGGCACGTGTAGACGCGATCAAGGTTGATGGCCTATCCGATCAGTTTGTCATTGATGTCGGCCCCGAAGACCCGCTGTATTGGGCAGCCAATGGCGTGCAGGAAGGCCAAATGCGCAAGCTTAAGCTGGGTCAAATCAGCTTTGAAGGCAGTCTCGACCTGCACGGCATGAACGTGGAAAAAGCCCGCGACACCCTGTGGGAATTTATCGCCGAAGCCAACAAGCTGGAGGTTCGCTGCGTGCGTATCACCCATGGCAAAGCCGTGCGCATGGACGGCCGTAAGCCGATGATTAAAAGCCACGTCAACACCTGGCTGCGGCAGCATACCCAAGTGCTCGGTTTTACCTCCTGCCTGGCTAAGCACGGCGGCACCGGCGCGGTTTACGTGATGCTCAAGCGCACCATGATGGATGGTCGCGACGAATAAGCCCCTGCAACTAGCGGCTGGCGCACTTGCCAGCCTTATCCCTGCGCCCTACCCTGCGCGCTCTGCAAAGACCTACGAGAGTGTCCATGTCTCTGGAACAGAATTACACCGCGATCCTTGGCCAACTTGGCGAAGACGTATCCCGCGAAGGCCTGCTCGACACCCCCAAGCGCGCTGCCAAAGCTATGCAGTACCTGTGCAAGGGCTATCAACAAACGCTTGAGGAAGTCACTAACAATGCGCTGTTCAGCTCCGATAACAGCGAAATGGTGCTGGTGAAGAACATCGAGCTGTATTCGCTGTGCGAGCACCACATGCTGCCTTTTATCGGCAAGGCCCATGTCGCCTATATCCCCAACGGCAAAGTGCTCGGCCTGTCGAAAGTCGCGCGCATTGTGGACATGTTCGCGCGCCGCCTGCAGATTCAGGAAAACCTTAGCCGGCAGATTGCCGAAGCCATCCAGCAGGTCACCGGCGCCCTCGGAGTTGCAGTAGTCATCGAGGCCCAGCACATGTGCATGATGATGCGCGGCGTGGAAAAGCAGAACTCTTCCATGGTCACCTCGGTGATGCTCGGCGAGTTCCG
Organism: Pseudomonas guineae; assembly: GCF_900113745.1. GTDB lineage: Bacteria > Pseudomonadota > Gammaproteobacteria > Pseudomonadales > Pseudomonadaceae > Aquipseudomonas > Aquipseudomonas guineae. The sequence continues at coordinate 302,975 of NZ_FOQL01000003.1, forward strand.
TGAAAACGCGGCAACCCGCAGCGAGTTCCTCAGTCTGGTTAATAACTGAGCAACACCTGCGCAATAAAAAAACCGGCCGAGCGCCGGTTTTTTTATTGTCTGAGCAACAGCTTACTGGCCCTTGAACGGCACGCGTGGCTTGGTTCGCAGCGGGTCTAGCAGGCCAGACAATCCGTTGTGATCGATTTCCTGCATCAACGCCAGCAGCCGACCAATCTCACTTTTAGGGAAACCCTCGCGGGCGAACCAGTTGAGGTAGTTACCCGGCAGATCGGCGAGCAAACGGCCTTTGTGTTTGCCGAAGGGCATTTCGCGGGTTACCAGCAACAGCAGATCGTCGGGTTTCATCACGCACTCGCGGGGTTGCCTGTGCACACTCTGGTTTGGCGCGCACCCAGGTCGAGAATTATGCCGTTCAGCTCAGGTGCAGGCCAGCGTCGACAAACTCGGGTAAGCTGCCCGCCCGTGTTTATCGACCCAAGGTTTATCTCAGCATGATTATCAAGGCACTGCGCATCGGCCTCGGCCAGCTGATCATCTTCCTCGACTGGATCAGCCGTCCGGCCAAGCTCAAGCGCACACCTGAAGCCCAGGCCTCCGTCGCGCAAAGCGCCAGCAACCTGGCGCTGTACCAATTCCACGCCTGTCCGTTCTGTGTGAAAACGCGCCGCACCCTGCACAAACTGAACGTGCCGGTAGCGCTGCGTGATGCGAAAAACGACGCCCAGGCACGCAATGATCTGGAGCAGCAAGGCGGCAAGATCAAGGTGCCTTGCCTGCGCATCGAAGAAAATGGCCAGAGCACCTGGCTGTACGAATCCAAGGCCATCATTGCCTACCTCAACGAGCGCTTCGCCACCGCTTGATCAGGCAACCGGGGCCGTTTAACGGCCCCATTGATCACTCCCACATATCGATCTAAACCCTTTGCCTACCCCCAGCCGCACAACGTGTGCCCTATGGGCAAAAGCCATAAGAGATGGCTATGATCGAACCCCATGACACCCACACCAGCATTACGCCAACCCTGCCCTCCCGGAGCCTGCGACTGCGGGCGTGAGGCCTTGCTGGAAAACGCCGACAGCGACGCGCGCATCCTGCGGCTTACCCGCGCCGAGGAAAAGCGCCTGCTTGAGCGGCTGGAAAACCTCGAGAGCTTGGCCGACCTGGAGAAAATGCAGCAACGTATCTATGAGCAACTGGGCTTACGCGTCGCCGTCGCTCCGGGCTTCAATGAAGTGCGCAGCATGCGCGGCATGGCGGTCCAGATCGACACCCTTCCCGGCCTATGCCGAAAAACCCGCCAGGCCATCCCCACCGCCATCCGCCGCGCGCTGGAAAAACGCCCAGAGATCGCCTATAGCCTGCTCAACGCCCACGACCTGTTTCGGGATACTTGAGGCGCTGCGTAAAGGGAAATCGCAGTGGCTGGAGTGGATACTGCGACAAACACCAACCGGCCAAAGCAGTCATCAAATGCCTAGCAGGTTCAGGGCGATTAATATCACTCAGGTAGGCTTTGCGCAGATACCTATCACCCGTTTCCGCAGCCACCGATGGCTTGGATCAGCACCTAGTCGTGGATGCCAAAGGAAGGAGACGGTGAACTGCGCAGTGCTAACTGGAAGTGGGAAGCTGAACATCCCTTGCCGCAAATTTGCGGTATGGCGCTCAGGTACGCTAGCGATAAGGTCGGAGCCCCGTACTAAACCCAGGGCGGTCAAGAAACCGCTAACAATGATGACGATCTTTCGCTTCAATCCAAGCGACCTCAGCGCTTCATCAATGGGGCCTTCATCAAGCCCCGCACGCGAGACGAAGATATGCTTGCCCGCGGCATAACTCGCCGTTGTGATTGCCTCTTGGCTCAGTGGGTGTTGTGAGCGCACCACACCTACATACCTGTCCCGGAACAGCACTTGAACCCTCAATTCCGACGCTGTCAACGCTTCTATAACGCCAGTTTCCAAATCAACCACTCCATCGCGAAGTGGCTGGATGTCTTTGTCATTAGTGACTGCATAGCCTTCGCCTACTAGTGGGTAGCACTGACTAAAGCCGTTGCTACTTACCTCTAAGCATTAAACAGGCAAGAGCGTTAACCAGGACCTGAGCGCAGCCATTTAAATGTGCCGGCGTTACTAGCGACTGCTCATCCCCCCAAACAAACACCATCAGAACGAAAATAACTGCGCACCCGATTTAAACCCTCTGTGCGCCCAACGAACACTCGTAAGCATTTCGTCTAAGGTAAATGAACAGCTTGAGCGAATGTAACGCCGATGGGTGAATTGGCGACTGCAATAACAAGGCTTTCCACGTCCCGCTCCACTGAATCAGCTTATGGGGCGCTTTCCGCGAAGCGCTAAATCACTCCCCCAGCGGCTCAGCGCCGTTACCTAAAATGATGTGGAGGCTATATGAACGTCGCTCGCTGGACCTTCGCAGGGCTTTTCTTAGCGTTATCCGTATCTATCCAGGCCGCCGACCCGAACGCGATCTATGCCAAAGGCGGCACCAATCCTGCCGCGATGGCGTGCGCCACCTGCCATGGCGCCGAGGGAGAAGGGCTGGCCGCAGCTGGGTTTCCACGGCTTGCCGGTTTGTCCGCTGACTACATGAAAAAACAGCTGATGGACTTCGCTTCCGGTCAGCGCGCCAATCCCATCATGCAACCTATTGCTGCAGCCTTAAGCCCCGAGGAAGTCGACGCGGTCACGACAATGCTCGCCAGCAAACCAGGACCGAAAGTCGAGCGCATCAGCCGCGCCGCTGTGGCCGAGGAGGTAGGTGCTGTCATTGCATTGCGTGGCGCTTGGGAGCGCAATATTCCTGAGTGCGTGGCCTGCCACGGACCCAGCGGTGTCGGTGTCGGCAAAGCCTTTCCGCCACTCGTGGGACAGTCCGCCCAGTACCTGTCTTCGCAGCTAATCGCCTGGCAGCAAGGGACTCGCAAGAATGACCCGAACGACCTGATGGGGCACATCGCCCGCAGCCTCACTCACGATGAGATCAAGGCCGTTTCGGAGTACTTCGCCAACTTGACCGAAACAGGAGCAGGAAGATGAACGCTCGCACAAGCGCCTTGTTACTGTTCGCACTTGCCCTACCTGCTCATGCAGACAACATCGCCATGGAGGATCAGACGCAAATCCTCACCGATGCAGTTAACCCAGCCAGCCGTCAGTACTTCCAGCCGCCTAAGCTAAGTGAGCTCCCAGACAACGCATTTGGAAAGCTGGTACAGGAAGGTCGCGCCATCTTCGTAGACACCAAAACATACGCACCGGAATATGTAGGCAATGGTCTCGCATGCGGCAACTGTCACCTTGAACAGGGAAGACAAGCTAACTCTGCGCCGCTATGGGCCGCGTACGCCATGTATCCGGCTTACCGTAAAAAGAACGACAAGGTCAATAGCTATGCCGAGCGGCTGCAAGGCTGCTTCCAATTCAGCATGAACGGCAAAGCACCGGACGCGACCGGCCCCGTAATCGCGGCGCTTACCGCCTACTCCTATTGGCTCGCAACCGGTGCACCAATAGGGCAAGAGCTGCCAGGCCGCGCCTACCCAGAAGTAGCGAAACCCAAAGGCGGGTTTGACCTTGCACAAGGGGAAAAGATTTACGCCGCACAGTGCGCGGTGTGCCATGGGAAAAGTGGCGAAGGACAGACGTCAGGCGAGGAATATGTGTTCCCAGCTCTATGGGGGGCTGATTCGTTTAATTGGGGCGCTGGCATGCACCGGATCAACACCGCTGCGGGGTTTATCAAGGCGAACATGCCGTTTGGAAAAGGCGGCACCTTGTCGGATGAGGATGCCTGGCATGTGGCGGCATTCATGAACAGTCACGAACGACCTCAGGACCCGCGCTTGGTCGAAGGCTCGGTGGAAAAGACCCGCGATAAGTACCACGCCAATGACGGGGTGAGCCTATACGGTGAAACCGTTAATGGGCAGATACTGGGCAAGGGTTTTTAGCGCAACTGCGTAGCTTGGAGCGGGGAGATCGATGGCGTGTTAGCCGGGCTAACTAGGCCAATATAAGTCGGTGGCAGATCCGTATTTTCTAAATCGTGGTCTGCCGCCGATAACTCAAATAAATCAGTCCCTTTTGCTCTTCTTCTCGTTTAGGCGCGTGCACCTGGGGCGCCGCGAGCGTTCTTCTTCTGCAGGATCATCGACGCTTCGTTGTAGGCGTTCTGGAAGGCGTCGCCGCCAACCCAATCAACTGCCGTGTTTTCGTCTTCATCATGGAAGATCCCGCGATAGGTGATCAGCAGGCCCATCATGAAGTCGGTGGCCGCGTCTTCCGCTTCCTCAGCGACCACCAGCTCCAGTACCGGGTATTGCAGGAACACCACGCACATCGCAAGTAGGTTGATGCTTTCGCCGACTTTCATCGCCTGGAAGAGGTCGTCGAAGTGCGCCGGATCAAAGCCGTTCTCTTCAATGTCTTTGAAGTCAAAGGTGCTCAGGTCGATTTCAACATCATCGAACGGCTCGTTAATCAGCGGGTTGGCCAGCAGCGGATGGACAACATTGACTTTTGCATTGCCCGCGCGGTTTTGCTTGGCCTTGGCTTTGGCCCGCTGAGCGCGTTTTTGCTGTTTATCTGGGGAGGCCATGGAGGCGCGTTCCTTGTTCAGTGCAGCCATCTTCATGGCCCGGGATAATCGGGCGCACATTGTATTCAGTCTTGGCGGGGTTAGCCGGCCAAAAGGATCAGATTTATTTTCCGTGGCCTACACATAAGCTTTTGGCCTGTCTGGTCTGGCGTTTCCGACGCATAGCCGTCGTTGAATATTTGCAGTACGCGGCTAAAGTCAGCAGGTCAGGTATATCTAGGGAAACTCGGGCAACTCAGATCATGATGGCGCTCACAATCACCTCATCACGTGGTGTGGGCCAATGTCGCCAAGGTCAACGCCTGCTGATATTCACCTACACGTCAAAAATCTACAGCCAGTCTTATGATGAAGTAATACCCGGAAATAGGATCCGGCAGGTATCGTTACACTGCGGCTGGACAAGCGCTTACATTGAAGGGGGAAACAACATTAAAATACAGCCGTTCTAATCGCTCGTTTGCAAATGACACTATGCTCGCGACTTAAAAACCCTTCTTAGCATGCGGATTAATTATGACACTGCAAAAAAAGTTCATCCTTACTCTTGCGTGCCTACTGTTGGTATTTATTGCTGCGGCGGTCGTTATCAGTTCCGTCACACAAAGCAAACGCATCAATGATCAGGCGTTAGCAGAAGTGACCAGCCGGCAAAGTGAAGCTACCAGGCTGCTCGGCTTGACCGACTCGATCATGAGTGAGCGTGTTAAAAACAGTATGCAGCTGTTAATTCAGCGCGGCACCTCAATTGGCAGTCCGGAACTGGGTAGTAATGTCACTGTGGGTACAGCGTCTGTACCCCAGCTTTTGCTAGGTGGTCTGCCACAGGCCAATGACTTTGAGTTGGTAGATGGCGTTACGAAAATCATGGGCGGCACGGCAACGCTCTTCTCACGGCAGGGCAACGATTTCGTACGTGTTTCAACTAACGTATTGCGCGATGGAAAGCGCGCAATTGGCACGCCATTAGACCCAAATGGCGCCGCAGTTAAGGCCATCCTGGCAGACAACGCCTTCTATGGCCAAGTTGACATCTTAGGGCAGCCCTATTTAACCGGCTACGAGCCCATCAAGGATGCGCAAGGAAGCACGATAGGTATCTGGTATGTCGGTTACTCCGCAGACCTCAGCGCTCTATCCGAAGCCATATCCAACTCACGAATATTGGACAACGGCTTTGTTGCTCTGCGCGATCCTAACGGCAATCTCAGGATGCACTCTAATAATCTGACTGAAGATGAAATTAATGCCGCCATGAAGGATAACGGCGAAAAGTGGCATATCGAGACACGTACATTTGCGCCTTCGGGTTATGACATCATCGCTGGCTATTCCACCAATGAGGTGCGTCAACTGGTGCTCTCCAGTTCCATCTCAGTAGCCATCATGATCACCTTGGCTGGCGTTGTATTAGCCCTGTGTATCAGTCTGCTGATGAACCTTTTAATCAGCCAGCCTCTGAAGGCCAATATCAAAGCCATTGAAGAAATCGCCGATGGCAACGGCGATTTGACAGTTCGCTTCAACAGCACCAATAAAGATGAATTCGGGATTATGGCCCGGGCATTCGACCGGCTTCTTGGCCGCATACAACATACTATTCGCGAAGCTCTGGCGTCCGCTAACACCCTGCTCCTTCAGGCCAATGAACTGGCAACGGTCGCGGAACAATCCAACGAGTCAATTAACGTTCAGAATCGCGAGACCGAAATGGTCGCGACGGCTATGCATGAGATGAGCCTAACCGCGCAAAGTGTCGCGCAAAGTGCAGTGTCCGGTGAGGATGCAGCCAATCAGGCGAGCGCGCAGGCGCTTGAGGGCAGAGACTCGCTCAGTAAAACCATCAGCAGCATTCAGGGGCAGGCGAAGGAAATCTCCTCGTCCATGGTCATCATCGAAGAGCTCGCATCCGCCAGCGATGATATCGGCTCGGTTTTAGAGGTGATCGTGAACATTGCCGGGCAGACCAATCTTCTGGCACTTAATGCCGCAATCGAAGCAGCGCGGGCGGGCGAACAGGGACGCGGATTTGCGGTAGTGGCTGATGAGGTCCGTTCACTGGCGCAGCGCACACAAGCCTCAACCGAACAGATTCGCGGCATGATTGAGCGTGTGCAGCAGGGCGTTGGTCGCTCCTCCGCGATGATGGCCGAAAACCGTACGCTCGCAGTCAGTAACGCCGAGGCGGCTCAAGATGCTGGCAGGGCCTTTAGCGATGTAATGGAGGCCGTTACACGCATCAACCAGGTAAACACTGAAATCGCGAGTGCGGCAGAGGAACAGAGTCACGTAGCCGAAGACATCAACCGCAATGTGCTGCGCATCAGCGACGAAGCCTTGAAGAATGGAGAGCTGGTAGCACAGACACGGGACGCCAGTCAGAACCTAACGCTCCTCGCCGACAAGCTGCGCACGTTACTGGCCTATTACAAGGTTTAGTCTCGACGACGGCATAACAGATAAGAGCGTAGATTTATTTTTGCGCCCTGCCCTTGGCCCCCTGCCGGTTACCGCCCCTAGCGAATAAGTCCTTTGGGGTGATTGCCGACTATCGTAACCGGCAGATTTAGGCTGTGGATTCAACCGCTCTAAAACCGTCCCCGCCCCGCTAGTACCTGCGTCGCCCCCTGGGTTTTCTGGCAGTACCAAAACACCCGGCTAACGCCACGGGTAACTGCCACATAAGCCAGACGCAGGCTTTCATCCTGCATGGCTTGGTCGTAGCTGTTGTTGAAGAACCCCGAGTAGGCATAGAGCGCATTACGCAACGGATGCGGCGCGGGTGCTATGCAGTCATCGAGGATGATCGCCACCTCCGCTTGCAGGCCTTTGGCGCGGTGAATGGTGTAGGCCTTGAACGGCAGTTTTTTGTCCAGCTGCGCCGTAATGGCCTGCAACGGTTCGTTACGCCGGCTGAGCAGCAGCACGGCGTTGCGCTCAGGGCTATTGCGCTGAGCCGCGTGCGCGCATTGCTCCTGAATCTGTTTGAGCAACTCAGGCAAACGGGCCTTGCTGTCGAAGCGCTGTATCAAACGTACCCCATGGTCGCCCGGTTGAATGGCCTTGATCGCCTGGCTGATTTTCGCCTGTTTATGTCGCACACCATCAAGCAGCGCTTCAGCGTCACGGATGATCGGTTCGATTGAGCGGTAATTGTTGGCCAGGGTCAGCACGGCACTGTGCTTGGCTCGGCCTTTACCGGGGAAATGCTGATCGAAGTCGATAAACAGCTCCGGCGAGCTGCCGCGCCAGCCATAGATCGACTGCCAGTCATCACCAATCGCCATTAGGCTGACGCTACTGCCCCGCTCGGCTTGAGCGCGCTGCACCGCCTGCAGCCACTGCACGATTTGTGGCGAGATATCTTGAAACTCGTCGATCAACAGGTGACTGAAGGGCGCTAGCACCTGCGCAGCAACGCCTTGCGCGCCCGTATTCAAACGCGCCGTGAGTTGTTGAAACGCCGCATTGAAGGTCATCAACCCTTGCTCCTGCAAGGCGCGTTCGAAGTACGGCCAGAACAGCACCAGCGCCGTGCTAAAGCTGCGCACCTGCTCCGGGCCGCTCAGCGCCTGTGGCTGCAAAGTGGCCAGGTCAATGCCAATGCTCTCGATAAAACCAGCCTGAGCATAAAAAGCCTCATATAGCGGCATGGCACTGAACTCACCCTGCAGCTTGAAGGCATCCAGAGGCGCCTTGGGCTGGCGCTTGGCCTCATCCGACGGTATTGGCATCGGCAGCTGCAAGAGGCTGTGGACCTGCTCACGGAACACTGGCTGCTCGGCATAGCACTGCTGATACGCCTGCTTGAGTAAGCGCTGCTGCGCCGGGCGAAGTCGGCCCGCCATCAGCGGGTTATCCAGCTCTCGCTTGGCGGCCTGGCGATCATCTAGCTGCTCGAACCAACGCGGATTATCGAGCAGGCTCTTGGCCATGCCGCCCATGGCCGAATGGAAGGTACGCACCGTCTGGCTCGCCTGGACGGCATCGAAGGGGTAGTTGAATAACCCCAGCACCTTGAGCAACTGTTCACGCAGCTCGGCGCAGGAGGCATTGGTGAAGGAAATCACTGTCAACTGTTCAGGCTTGATACCCAAGTGACAAAGCATAAAGACCACCCGCAACACCAAGGTGGTCGACTTACCCGAGCCGGCCCCGGCGAAGATGCGTGTCAGCGGATGATCGCTCAGGATCATCGCCCACTGCTCATCCGAGGGTGCGCTGAGTACGCCAGCCGTTACGGTACGGGCCACTTGCTCGCGCATGTTTTGGCTCTGCTTCGCATCGACAGCGAGCATGGCCGGTCCGTAAATACCCTGAGCCCTGGCCGAGGTGCTGGCGCGGCGTGGTTTTGCCGCTTGCTTGGCGTTAGCGGTTTTGGGCTTAGCCGTAGCGGGCGACTTCTTGGTGCGTGCGCCAGGTTGCTTCGGCAACGCGTGCGCTTCGCGCTCGGCACGCAGGTACGCGGTGGTGTGGGGGAAGTAGCGCGCCAAGGCGGCGGCAAGCCGCCGCGTGTAGCGCTGAACAACAGATGGCATCCGCGACCCAGTCATGTAGATAGATCGTTGAATGATATGTGCTTTTTACGCTGAGCTGGCGATTGGCTGGCGTACAGACACAACGCGTGCTCACCAGCCAATGCGGATAGATAGTTAGTCGAGCATGCCTACATAGCGCGGGTGGCTGGTAACCCGCGCCAGCCACGTACGAATCGCCGGGAATTGCGCGAGGTCAAAGCCGCCTTCATCCGCCACGTGGGTGTAGGCATACAGTGCAATATCGGCAATCGAGAAATCCTCACCGACCAAATAGGTGGTGCGCAGCAGCTGCTTCTCCATGACCTTGAGCGCCTTGTAACCGAGCGCATGACACGCTTCGTACTCCGCGCGGCGTGCTGGCGGCAGGCCCTGATACAGCTGGATAAAGCGTGCCACCGCGACATTAGGCTCATGGCTGTATTGCTCGAAGAACTGCCACTGCAGCACCTGCGTGCGCAAGCGCGGCTCGGTCGGCAAAAACCCGCTGCCATCGGCGAGAAAATTCAGAATGGCGTTGGATTCCCACAGGCAGGTGCCGTCTTCTAGCTCCAGCACCGGGATCTTACCGTTAGGGTTCTTCTCCAAAAACGCTTCGCTGTGGGTTTCGCCCTTGAGGATATCGATCGCTATCCACTCATAGGGCTGATCCAGCAGGTGCAGCATCAGCTTGACCTTGTAGCAGTTGCCAGAACGGTAATCGCCATACACCTTGTACATCTCACCCTCCTCTGACTGAAGCCGCTCAACTAGCTCGCTTGGGCCTGACGGATCACCTCGGCCAGCCGCTTGAGGCCTTCGCTTAAACGCTCCGGCGCCACGTGACTGAAGTTAAGTCGCAGGTGACCCGGGTGAGCGTCCGGGTCAATAAAGAAGGGTTCACCCGGCATAAACGCCACGTTCTGCGCCAGTGCAGGGGCCAGCAGGGTGCGGGTATCCAGCGGTTTCTTCAGGGTTAGCCAGAAGAACAAGCCGCCTTGAGGAATTTGCCACTCAGCCAGATCGCTGAAGTGTTCTGCCAGCACGGCCTGCATGGCATCACGGCGGATGCGGTAGAAATCACGCAGTTCGGCCAGGTGGCCGCGATATTTCTCGCTGCCCAACCACTGCAACGCCTGCCACTGGCCGATGCGATTGGTGTGCAAATCCGCGGACTGCTTGAGGCGTAACAAGTAGGGATACAGATCCGGTGTGGCAATCAGGTAGCCGATGCGCAGCCCCGGCAGCAGGGTTTTCGACACGGTACCGGTGTAGATCCAGCTGGCTTTCTTTAAGCGGCTGACAATCGGCGTGGCGCTGCCGCCATCGAATACCAGCTCGCGATATGGCTCATCTTCAATCAGGGTCACGCCGAACTCGTCTAGCAGTGCCGCAACGGCATCGCGCTTGGCTTCGCTGTAGCGCACGGCCGAGGGGTTCTGGAAGGTTGGGATCAGATAGGCAAACGCTGGTTTATGATTTTCCAAACGCTGGCGCAACGCATCGAGCTGCGGGCCATCGGACTCCTGCGGTACGGCGATGCAATCAGCACCGAATAGCTGGAAGGCTTGCAGCGCGGCCAGATACGTCGGTGCTTCAAGCAGCACTTCGGTACCCGGATCAATAAACAGCTTGCTGGCCAAGTCGAGGGTTTGCTGCGAACCGCTGACAATCAGCACCTGGCTGGCATCGCAGGGCACGCCCAAGGCGCGCGCTTCGGCGGCAATGGCCTCACGCAATGCCGGCTCGCCTTCACTGGTGCCGTACTGGCCCATACTCGCCGGCATCGCATCCCACTCGACCTTCGGCAGCATCGGCTCGGCAGGCAAGCCGCCGGCAAACGACATCACCTCCGGACGCTGCGCCGCAGCTAGGATTTCACGAATCAAAGAGCTTTTCAGGCGGGCAACACGTTCGGAGAAGGCCATGGATACACCGGTAGCAAAGGCAAATAAAAATAGGTCAAACTGTTTGACTGAAACTCTGGTTGCCAGAAACTACGCCGGCCACCACATATACGTCAATAGGCTTGACCTTAATGATTGATTTCAAAAGCACAGCCACTCAACAAGTAGCCATGGAAGCTTTCTTCTTCGGCTACCAGGCCTTTACCGCCAAAGCCGATGAGATGCTGGCGCGCCGCGGTTTGTCACGGGTGCATCACCGCATCCTATTTTTTATCGCCAAGTACCCTGGCTTGAGCATGAAAGAACTGCTGGCTTATCTGAGCGTGAGCAAGCAGGCACTGAATACCCCACTGCGTCAGTTGCTGGAAATGGGCTTGGTGCAGAGCCTTACCGCCGAAGATGACAAGCGCAAACGTTTGCTCGGCTTTACCGCCGAAGGCACCAAGCTGGAAAAAGCGCTGCGCCGCGAACAGACCAAGCTGCTGCAGCGCGCTTTCAATGAGGCGGGTGAAGCGGCCGTCAGTGGCTGGTTGCAAGTCAACCAAACGCTAGGCAACAGCCGCTAACAGCAGCGCGTGCGATGGCTGACCAATGATCTGCACTTCGCTACCGTTTAACTGTACTGCTACTGCTAATAACCTAATCTAAACTGTACCGATCATTGCCTGCATCGCTGTACCGCGACGCCCTGCCTATCTGTCCCTAGGCTGTTAAGCACTGTTTATGAGTGCTGCGCCATGACCCTCGAACTGTTGATTGCTTTTGTCGCGTTTGCCTTTGTCACTTCGGTGACACCTGGGCCCAACAACACCATGCTGCTTGCCTCTGGCGCCAATTTTGGCCTGCGCCGCACCTTGCCGCACATGCTGGGCATTAGCCTGGGCCTGATGCTGCTGGTGCTATCGGTCGGGCTGGGGCTTGGTCAGTTATTCGAGCAAGTGCCTGTGCTGTACAGCGTGCTGCGTTATGTCGGCGCGGCTTACCTGCTTTATCTAGCCTGGAAAATTGCCAATGCCGGCGCGCCGAACAGCCAAGCCTCAGCCAGCGGCAAACCTTTCAGCTTTCTCCAGGCCGCGGCCTTCCAGTGGGTCAACCCCAAAGCTTGGATCATGGCGATCGGGGCGATCACCACCTACACCCCGCAGGAAAATTTCGTGGTCAATGTGCTGCTAATCTCAGCACTCTTTGCAGTAGTCAATTGCCCGACCATGAGCGTCTGGACCGTGCTCGGCAGCCTGCTGCGTAACTGGCTGCAGGATGCACGACGGTTACGCATCTTTAATATCGGTATGGCGCTGCTGTTGGTGGCATCGCTATACCCCATCATCGCGGACACGGGGCTGTTCTGATGCACGATTTATCACCAGCCCGCTTACGCCCTTTGGCCGACACCTCGACCTCAGCGGTCGTTGCCGGTTTTATTGCCATGCTCACCGGCTACACCAGCTCACTGGTGCTGATGTTCCAGGCAGGCCAAGCCGCCGGACTGACGGATGGCCAGATATCCTCGTGGATCTGGTCGCTGTCGATTGGCATGGCCATCTGCTGCATCGGCCTGTCACTGCGCTACCGCGCGCCGATCATGATCGCCTGGTCGACGCCCGGTGCCGCTTTGCTGATCACCAGCCTGCCCGGCGTGCCGTATGGCGAAGCCATAGGTGCCTACATCCTCGCCTCCGGATTGATCGTGCTGATCGGCTTAACCGGTACCTTCGACCGCATGATGCGGCGCATTCCCGGCTCCTTGGCGGCCGCCCTGCTGGCCGGCGTGCTGTTCAAAATTGGCCTGGAAATCTGCGTGGCCGCCGAACAGCAACCGGTGCTAGTAGTGGCCATGCTGTTAGCTTACCTACTGGGCAAACGCCTGCTGCCGCGTTATGCGGTACTCGCCGCGCTGATTGTCGGCAGCGTGCTGGCTGGGCTATTCGGCCTGCTCAATTTCGAGCAGTTCGAGTTACAACTGGCGGTGCCGGAATGGACCACGCCAAGCTTTTCCCTCGCAGCAGCCATCAGCATCGGCATTCCGCTGTTTATCGTCGCCATGGCCTCGCAAAACCTGCCCGGCATGGCCGTGCTGCGTGCCAATGGCTATGACGTACCGGCCAGCCCACTGCTAACCACGACCGGACTGACGTCAATCTTGCTGGCCCCGTTCGGCAGCCACGGCATCCATATGGCCGCCATTAGCGCTGCCATTTGCGCCGGCCCAGAAGCCCACGAAGACCCGCAGAAACGCTACACCGCCGCCATCTGGTGCGGAGTGTTCTACGGCATAGCCGGGATTTTTGGCGCTACCTTGGCCGCACTGTTTAGCGCACTGCCGAAAGCGCTGATCCTGTCCATCGCGGCGCTAGCTCTGTTTGCCTCAATCATCGGCGGCCTGACCCAAGCCATGAGTGAACCAAAAGAGCGTGAAGCGGCGCTGATCACCTTTCTGGTGACGGCCTCGGGCATGACCTTGTTCTCGGTGGGTTCGGCCTTCTGGGGGATAGTCGCCGGCTTGCTGACCCTGGCTATTCTCAACTGGGGCAAGCAGGACGCTGATCGCTAGGTATCGCTACGCTCGATCTATCTTACTGGTCAATGACCGGCCGAAACCGCTCCAAAGCTGCCGCTGACCACCCGTAGAAAGCGGCCCATCACTCCAGCACCAGTGCATTCTGCTCCTGAGCACATGGGTGTGCCTTGGGGTTGTTTAGATTGGCCAAGGCTGAGCCGCGACGTCCTCAGCTTTCAGCAAAATTTCGTTTAAACAAATCCTGCACACCCTCACCGTCCCGCAGTCGAACGCCTGACGATCCAAGAATACTCGTTGTCTTAGGGTACGGCTGTCACCCGCGGCAGCTTGCTGTAGGTCTTTGCTGAATAACGATTGGCTTTTCAAGGATCACCCCGTAATCCAGCTACTACGGCTTTCACAGTGTTGCCTTGCTGAGTTGACATCGTCCAGGGCGGGCCTCAGTGAGCAATCGTTGCGCAGCCACTGTGTGTGTTGCCGTACCGACAACCCAAGCAGGTCCTGCGTAGGCTGAAATCTGATTAGAGGCTGCGCAGTGCAGTCCGACCTCTCAGGAAAACTGCCATGAAAACAGCTATCACGCTCACATTTGCGCTGCTGTTGCCTGTTAACGCCTGGGCACAGCTCTCGAACAGCCCGATCCCCGATTTTACGGCAACCGCGCTGACGGGGGAAAAAGTCAGCGCCGCCCAGTTGATCGGCCAGCCGACGATCCTGATCGTCACGCCGAGCACGGACGCCGCCAAACACACCCGCCTGTGGGCCGAAGCCTTGCGTAAGAACGTTGACCAGAGCGCGGTGCGGATCCGCGACGTGCTGGCGATCGACCTGCCGTTCTTCATGAGCGAGGAAGACGCGATCAGCCGGGCCAAGGAAAAAATTCCGCGGCGCTACCAGGACCAGACCTGGATCTTGAACGAGGCGAGCCTTGAAAGCGCTTTGAACATCCCGCGCGACAGTGCCAAGGCATTCGTATTCGTGCTCGACGCGCAGGGCAAGGTCATCGCACGCGTCGAGGGCGCGCCGAACGAGGCCACGGTCAGCGAGGTTGAAATGGCGGTCCGCTCGACCCAGTAGCAGGTCGTTTTTAACGAAGTATCGGCCACGTAGGTGGTTTTTCAACAGCCTGCTAGTGCGGTGCCGGCCGACCCCAGGCTATTCATGGAGACATCCCAATGCTCATGAGCGAACTGCTGACCACACTGCAAGACGTTTTATTCGACTGGCTTGCGCATGGCCTTATTGGTTTTAGCGGTTGGCAGATCGTCGCTTATACGCTGGTGACAACGCACATCACGATCGCTGCGATCACGATCTTTCTGCACCGTAGCCAGGCGCATCGCTCGGTCGAACTGCGACCACTGGCTTCACATTTTTTCAGGTGCTGGCTCTGGCTCACCACCGGCATCGTGACGCGCGAATGGGTGGCGGTGCATAGAAAACACCACGCCGCCTGCGAGACACCCGAAGATCCGCACAGCCCTCAGACCCGTGGCATCTCAGCCGTGCTGCTGCGCGGCAGCGAGTTGTATGCGGCCGCCGCGAAGGACCGCCAGATGCTTGAGCAGTACGGAGCCGGCACACCCAACGACTGGATCGAGCGAAAACTCTATACGCCGCACAGTTTTTACGGCGTCGGTTTAATGCTGGTGATCGATCTGCTGGCATTTGGCGCGATCGGCGCAACCGTTTGGGCAGTGCAGATGCTCTGGATCCCGATCACCGCCGCTGGCATCGTCAACGGCATCGGCCACTGGTGGGGGTATCGCAACTTCGAACTCGCCGATGCAAGCCGCAATATTGTGCCGTGGGCATCCTGATCGGCGGCGAGGAGCTGCACAACAACCATCACACCTATCCGACGTCGGCGAAGCTGTCGGTACGGCGCTATGAGTTCGACCTCGGTTGGGCCTACATCCGCGGCCTCGAAATGCTCGGGCTGGCCACTGTGCGCCGGGTCCGCCCGCAGTTGCGGCTTGGTTCCGCGCGGCCGGTGGTGGATGCGACCATGCTCAACGCAATCATTGCGAACCGCTACGAGCTGATGGCGAATTATGCAAGGCGTGTGCGCCGCGCGGCCCTTGCCGAATGGCTGCGCTTACGCGAGGGAGGGCACTCGCTCAAGCGTGCGGACCTGCGCAGCGCGCGCCGCTGGCTGCACCGAGACGCGCGCCATATCCCGATCAGCCAGCAGCGGCAGGCGTCGAGCGCGATTCAGCAAAGCCCGACACTCAAAGAGCTGGTCACGATGCGCGAACAACTGCGACCGCTGTGGACGCCCTCGGACGCCTCCGGCGCACAACGTGTAGCCGACTTGCAGGCTTGGCTGAAGACAGCCGAGGCCAGCGGCAGCGAGACGCTCCACGAGTTCGCGGCGATGCTGCGCGCGGTCCGTGCATGAGATGCCGCGCCCCCTGAAAGAAAGGCTTGGCACGATATAGAAGGACGAACAGCTAACTTCGGTTCGAAAACTTACAGGGTAGAAAAGGCTTGTTCAGCGCCTGTTTGGGCGCTTAGTTCGAAGCTGTCGAGTTGAAATGAGGCGTCGTGAAAACTTTGTTGCAGAAATACTGGTATCGACTTAGATCCAGTTTATGGTTCGTGCCAGCGACCATGGCGTTCCTAGCCGTGGCATTGGCCTTATGCGCCGTCGGTCTCGACAAGACCGTTACTAACGACTGGCTGCAGCTATTAGGCTGGAGTTACTCGGGGGGTGCTGAGGGCGCCAGCCTGCTATTGGGCACCGTGGCGGGGTCGATGATCGCCATCGCCGGGACGGTGTTCTCGATGACACTGGTGGCGCTCTCGCTCGCCTCGTCTCAGTTGGGCCCGCGCCTGCTGCGCAACTTCATGCGCGACACCGCCAACCAGGTGGTGCTGGGCACCTTCGTCGCCACGTTTTTGTACTGCCTGCTGGTGCTACGCACCATCCGGCGCGCCGACGAAGTGGCATTCGTGCCTCATCTCTCTATCAGCATCGGTGTATTGCTGGCCATTGTCAGCGTTGGCGTGCTGATCTACTTCATCCACCACATCTCGGTCTCGATACAGGCGGATCAGGTCGTGGCTCGGGTCGGCCGGGAACTCGCTGACGGTATCGACAGGTTGTTTCCCGCTGACCTTGGCAACCCTGGGGCCGACGTTTCAGGAGAGACCAGCGAAGCCAAGCTGCCAACCGATTTCGCACGCCAGGCATGCCCTGTGGGTGCCCTTGCAGACGGCTATATCCAGATGATCGATGCTGACGCCCTGATGACGTTGGCCTGCAAAGAAGATCTCTTGCTGCGACTGGAGCGCCGGCCTGGGCACTACCTCGCCAAGGGCAGAGCGATGCTGATGGTCTGGCCCGGGGATCGCGTGACTGAAACCCTTGCGGGCAAATTGAACGCCGCCTTTGTGCTGGGCAACCAGCGCAGTGCCGCACAGGATGTCGAGTTCTCCCTCCAGCAGTTGGTCGAAATCGCCTTGCGTGCGTTGTCACCGGGTATCAACGACCCATTCACGGCAGTCGCCTGCGTGGATCGGCTGGAATCGGCACTGTGCCGTCTGGCCGAGCACGACATACCCTCCCCTTATCGATTCGATGATCACGGGCAGCTGCGGCTGGTAGCATCGGGTGCCACGTTTGCCGGCATTATTGATACGGCCTTCAACCAGATCAGGCAAAGCGCTCGATCGAACCCGGCCGTGGCCATCCGCATGCTTGATGCCATCGCCCAGATCGCGGGTCATGTGAGCTCCCAGCAGCAGGCGACGTGCCTTCAGCGCCAGGCCGGGATGATCGTCAAAGGGGCGCGAGAAGCGGTGCCGGAAGCGGACGATGTGCTCGCCGTTGAGGTGCGCTTCGCCGCGGCGACGCTTGCTCTGCGCAATGTTCGCAGCTGACGCAACGGCGCGTCTCGTCGCCGACCGCTCATTGTTGGCCGGGCACCACATGGAAATCGGCAACGGCGTTGGCAGCGATCAGTCGATATCTTTTCGCGAACCGAACGTGCGGGCGTAGACGCAGGTGAACTCTGCGCCTACCAGCAGGATCTGCGCTGAAAAGTACACCCAGAGCAGGACCACCACTAACGAGCCAGCCGCGCCAAAGCCCGACGCGACGTCGCTGCGGCCAATGTAAGCGCCGATCACCACCTTGCCCCCAGTGAAGAGCAAAGCCGCGAGCAATGCGCCGAGCCACACATCAGACGCTAGGACACGCTGGCGCGGCATGATCTTGTAGATCAGGCCGAACATCAACGCCACCAGCAGGAAACCGCCGAGCGCATTGCCGGCCTCCAGCACGGTCTGCCAGGTGCCCAGCACCGGTTCCAGTTGGCGGCCCACAGCAGCCAGCAGCGCACTGGCGACCAGCGACACAATGAGCAGGAAGCCTAATGCGAGCACCATACCGAACGCCATCAGACGGGCGCGTACGAGCGAGAACCAACCCGTCTTGCGCAGCCCCTCCGGAACCCGCCAAATCCGGTCGAGGGCGTTCTGCAGTTCGGTAAACACGGTGGTCGCGCCAACGAACAGCAGCACCAAACCCACAACGGTGGCCGTCAGCCCCTCGGCGGGCTCGCGCACGCTGACCAGCAGGCTCTGCACCGCGCCAGCGCTGCGCTCACCCATCAGGTTCTGCAACTGCGCCTGGATCTCACCGCGAGCGGCGTCTTCACCGAACAGCAGCCCAGCCATCGAAATCACCACCAGCAGCAGCGGCGCCAGCGAGAATATCGTGTAGTAGGCCAGCGCGGCGCCCATGCTCGGCACGTAATCGTCGAGCCAGGAACTCGCGACCTGCTTGGTCAGCCCCCACCATGCGGCGGGCCGGCCGGACAGCGTCACAGGCGCTCGCTACTGAGTAGAGTTTCAGTGGTCTTCATATCGATTCCTTCGCGGGTATCTGCGAGCCGGTGGTGGGGCAATCGAGCTCACGGGCGCACACCAGCGCTGTCGGCTGCGACCTATCATCTTTGCCCTGACCGGGCTGAAAGCCAGCAGAAATTGGCGGATGCAACTCAAATACAGCCTGCCCAATTTGCGCGAGCGGGTCTGTACGACAGCGCACACTCGACTGTTCGCTAACGCACCGTGCAATGCGCGCAGATCGCGATAGGCTTAGCGGATGAACAGCACAGACGCTAATTTGCCGCGACCCACCCCGCACAGTCGTTTGTTAGGCAGCTTGCACCTGCCCTTGCGACCATGAAGCCGAATAGCTTGGTGCGGGACGAGGAGCTGCGCGATCAGACGACCGCTGAGCGCGCGGGTGACCTTGTGGTGCGGCCGTTTCAGCTGTTCGCACAACGGCAAGCGTCCGGCGGCTTGGTCCTGCTGGGCTGCGCCATTCTGGCACTGGCCTGGGCCAACTCGCCGTGGGCATCGACCTACGAGCAGTTGCTCCACGTTCCGCTGAGCATTGCCGTCGGCAATCAGGTGTTGCGCCTGGACCTGCTGCATTGGATCAACGACGGCCTGATGGCGATCTTTTTCTTCGGCGTCGGCCTTGAAATCAAACGCGAGTTCCTCGTCGGTGAGTTGGCCGAACGCCGCAAGGCCATGTTGCCCATCGTGGCCGCTGTGGGCGGTATGGTGCTGCCGGCATTGATCTATGCCGGGTTCAATTTCGATGGTGCAGGCGCCAAAGGCTGGGGCATTCCGATGGCCACCGACATCGCCTTTGCCCTCGGTGCGCTGGCCTTGCTGGGTTCGCGTATTCCCGAAGCCCTGAAGGTTTTTCTAGTCGCACTGGCCATCGTCGACGACCTCGGCGCACTGTTGGTCATTGCGATTTTCTACACCGCGTCGATCGATTGGCGCGGCATCGCCGTGATCGTCGCCGTGCTGCTCGGGCTGTGGGTGGCCAATCGCTTCGGGGCCCGCCGGGCCGCGATCTATCTGCTGCTCGGGCTGGGGTTGTGGGCCGGATTTTTCATGTCCGGTCTGCACGCGACACTGGCCGGCGTGCTGACAGCATTGTTTGTGCCAGCACGGGTGAAAATCCTGCCGAGTGCGCTGCCGGAGGTCATCCACCGTGGCGCCGACGACATCGAAGCCCAGGACCTCGATAACGACTCCGACGCGCTGCATCCCGATCGTGTCGCCATCATAGGCGCGCTCGACGGCAGCCTCGATGCAGCCACCGCGCCGCTGCAGCGTTTCGAGCACGGGGGGCAGCCGTGGGTCACCTACGCCATCCTGCCGATTTTTGGTTTGTTTAATGCCGGGGTCGCCATCGACGCCGCGGTGTTGCGCACGCTACCCACCGCTGTGCCACTGGGCATCATGGTCGGACTGGTGCTCGGCAAATCGCTCGGCATCAGCCTGGCCAGCTGGCTGGCCGTGAAGAGCGGGCTGGCCGAACTGCCCGAAGGCTCGACCTGGCGGCAGCTGATTGGCACCGCCTTCCTGGCCGGTATCGGCTTCACCATGGCACTGTTCATCAGCAGCCTGGCGTTTCAGGACAGCCATTTCGTGCGCGAAGCGCAATTGGCCATCCTCATCGGTTCATTGCTGGCCGCAGCGATCGGCATCAGCATCCTGCTGACGACGAAGGCAACTAAGACACCGAACGCGCAGTAAGTGATTGCCCGCCCCATTTCGGGGTGAGGCGTGCCGCCGGTTTTAATCAATCAGCACGGGCGCCTTGAAATCTGGCTATTCGAGAGCTGTGCGCAGACGCCGACCGGTGCCAGCAGCGCAAGCGTGACCGGTGCTTTCATGCTGGTTCTCCTTACTGCTTTACTGCGCCGCGCAGCCTTGGCGGGCGGGACGTGCTTTAGGTGTCGGCACGGCAACACACACAGCGGCGACGGAGCGATTGATAACTCCCGACGTAGCGGTGCGTTCAAGAAGCCTCACTTCAGCTCGTAAGCCAGGACCGTATCGCCCAGCGTGGTGCCAAATGAGCCATGGCCGCCCGCGGCGACGACAACCATCTGCTTGCCATGGATGCGGTAGGTCATGGGGGTCGCCTGGCCGCCTGCAGGCAGCCGACTCTCCCAGAGTTTGCGCCCGGTCGTCACGTCATAGGCGCGCAGGTAGTTGTCCAGCGTGCCGCTGTAGAACACCACCCCGCCGGCCGTAATCAAGGGCCCGCCCAGGCTGGCCACGCCCATCGGCAAAGGAATCGGAAGTACGCTCGGCATCTGATCGCGCACGGTGCCGTGGCGGTGCATCCAGGCGCGCTGACCGCTGCGTAGATCGACCCCGGCAATCGCACCCCAGGGCGGCGCTTGGCACGGCAGGCCGAGTGGCGAGAGGAACGGGCCGATTTTCACCGCGTAAGCTGCACCATGGTTCTCGTTCCAGTGCTCGCTGGAGCCGGCGCTGACGATATTCGCCGTAGCATCGGGGCGGGCAATCAACTCGAATGTGAAGGCCAGGAACGCCGGTGTGCCGACCATGATCTGGCGCACAGGGTCGACCGCCACGCCGCCCCAGTTAAAGACCCCCAGGTTGCCCGGATACACCAGCGTGCGCCGCGTCGCGGGTGGCGTGTAGGACCCGTCATAACCCATGCGGCGCAGCTCAATGCGGCAGAGAAGTTGGTCCAGTGGCGTTGCGCCCCACATGTCCTTGCCAGTCAGAGCGGCTGGCATGAAGCTCAGCGACGAATGGGGTTGTGTCGGCGCGGCGAACTCACCGGGCACCGTGCTGGCCGGGGCCGGCAACTCGCGCACCGGCAGAATCGGCTGGCCGCTGCGACGGTCCAGCACATACAGGTCGCCCTGTTTGGTGGGCAGGACCAGTGCGGGCACCCGCTTGCCGTCAATCGTCAAGTCAATCAATGACGGTTGCGACGGCACGTCACGGTCCCAGAGGTCGTGGTGCACTGTCTGGAACAGCCAGCGCAGTTTTCCACTCGCCACGTCGAGTGCGATGAGGGCACTGGAGAAACGTTCGACCTGCTTACTACGGCCCGCACCCAGTTGGTCGGGCGAGCGGTTGCCCAGCCCGATATAGACCAGCCCGAGCTGCGCATCGACGCTGGACGGTGCCCAGTTGTTCGGCGCACCAGCGGTATAGGTCTGGCCCGGCAGCAGTGGCGCGGTAGCATCCGGACGGCCTGGATCGAAGTTCCATACCAACTTCCCGCTGCGCGCATCGAACGCCCGGATCACGCCGGACGGGTTGAGCACCGACGCGTTGTCGTTGATTGCACCACCGACAATCACCACACCGTCCGCCACCACGGGTGGCGAGGTCTGCATGTAGGAACCCGCACGAAGGTTCGGCATACCCGTGTTGAGGTCGACCACGCCTTGTTCACCAAACTCGAGACAGGGCTTGCCGGTCAGCGCGTCCAGCGCAAACAGACGCGCGTCGATGGTGGGCAAGAAGATGCGACGGGTACAAGTTGGCGGCTGAACTGCATCCGGCGCGCTGGCAGGCGCTTGCGATGTCCCGGCGGAGCTATCGAAATAGGCCAGGCCGCGGCAGGTCAGATGCTGGCTGCTGTGGCCCACGTCAATCTGTGGATCGAAGCGCCAGCGCACCTGCCCGGTGGCGGCGTCCAGCGCAATGGCGTGTTGCCGCACGCTGCACAAGTACAGCAGATCGCCAATCTTCAACGGCGTGACCTCGAAAGTGCGTTCAACCGGGTCACTCGGGCGCGGCGTCTCGCCAGTGTGAAAGGTCCACGCGAGATCCAATCGGCTTACCGTGGCAGGTGTGATGTCCGCCAGCGACGAGTAGCGCTGGCCAAGGCCAGTTCCGCCATAGGCCGGCCAGTCATCGCCCGCAGCGTCAGGGGTATCCGCGCGACCTTGCGCTGCAGCCGCCGCGGCAGCTGAATCGGGCAGGCTGCCCGCTACATCGAAGGGGTCGCGCGTAATCGAAATAGCCGCGATGGCGACCAGGCTGAGCATGGTGGCTGCCAACCAGCCGCGCGGGCCGCGCCATGAAGAGGACGGTGAGACCGGCACTGCCTGCAGCGTCCGGTCGATCCATGGGCTCAACAGCCATAAGCCGACGACGGCGAGCAGCGCGCCCCTGGGAATCAGCGCCCAGCGATCGAACCCCACCTCCCATAGTGACCAGACTGCCATCGCCGCCAGCAGTGCCGCATACACAGCCAATGCGCGGCGGCGGCGGCGAACCAGCAAGATCCCGCACGCCACCAAGGCGATGCCCGCGACGCCATACGCCCAGCTGCCGCCAAGCGTGGCAAGCCAGGCCCCCCCAGCAACGAGGACGGTGCCGAGAAGGATGAGAATCGATGCGGTGATAACTGTCAGTACCATTTGCCGTTGTTCCTTATTAGGCGGGTCTGAGGAGCCATGAACAAGGCGCGGCTGACATCACAGCGGTCACTGCCCGACCGACACACCGCAAGGCAGGATCTCGCGTTGACGCTGGGGTCAATGGCGCCTGCGGCGTGAATGGGTTCTAGGCCGCAATCCACTTCTCGGCATCGGCGCGCTGCGCATTTGAAAAAAATCTGACCCGAAGCACTGACGCCCACTAGATGATCAGGAAGATTGCTTAGTAACGTCATCATGCTGCGTCTCCTTGAATAACGAGCGCGAGTCACCAAGCCAAACAAGCAGACGGCCCTTACTAAGTAATGCCAACCAACAGTATCCGCACGGTCGGCATGCGCAGGGGCATCCTTCGCTACCTAAAGCAAAAGCCTGCCCGCGCTACCTGCTCGAGTCTGTTCGCTGGCGCACAGAGAGCGTGGAGGATGCTCGGACTTGTTCAGCCGGTTGCCGAACAGAACCCGAATTTGTATGCCGGTTTTGCCTTGCCGCAACCGCAGTGTGTGCGCCAACGAACAGACGTCAGCCCCTGCCGGCCAGCACATTGGTTGCATCGCCAACTCATCGCGTACATCAGCGCCGGCGGCTGTCACCTCGCCCCGCTGACGTCCCTGCCACCCACGATTCACCCACGCATCCTGTTGATGCGCAGTGGTCGCCATCCCGAAAGGAAGACTCCCCATGTTGCACAGCCAGAAAGACATCGAGAAGTGCGTTATCAGCGCCGCCGACGGCGACATTGGCCAAGTTAAGGATATCTACTTCGACGATCACGCCTGGGCGACCCGCTACCTCATCGTCGACACAGGGCGTTGGTTGGCAGAACGCAAAGTGCTGATCTCGCCCATTGCCATCAACCGCCTCGAGTGGGAGGCGAACAAGCTTCACGTCGCGATCACCCAGGAGCAAGTCAAACACAGCCCCATCATCGACACCGACAAGCCCGTATCCCGGCAGCATGAGGTGCAGTACATGGGCTACTACGGCTATCCCAATTACTGGGGCGGCACCGGGATGTGGGGCAACGGCATGCTGCCGATGGGCTTGTACCCCGGCTCCGCTGTGCTGCCCGGTGGCAACGTAGCGCTGGAACAAAGCAACGAACAAAGCGCAATGGCCGACCAGGCGAACCATCGTGACGACGATCCGCACCTACGCAGTTGCCAGGCGGTCATCGGTTACCACATCCACGCCAGCGATGGCGAAGTGGGCCATGTTGATGGGTTTCTGATTGATGATGAAAGCTGGGCCATCCGCTACCTGGTGATCAATACCAGCAACTGGTGGGTCGGGCACAAGGTGCTCATCGCGCCGGAGCAGGTCAGTGGCGTGCATTGGCCCGACAGAACCGTGACCGTGGACCTGAGCCGTGAGGCAGTGAAGGCCGCCCCCGCCTACGACCCAGCAATCGAGCTAGACCGCTAACGCGAGAAGCACAACGGTTGCCCGGCGACGAAAAAGGACATCACATGAAAATCGACGCCACTGCATACAAACTCCGCGAAGGCGATACGGTCGACCTCGGCCTTTGGCCTACCAACGTCAAACCGCTGTGCAAGTCGAAGAAGAAGTACCACAAAGTGCTGCAAGGCCACGTTGATCGCTTAAGCGACCAGCAACGCATGCTCTACGCGTCTAACCGCCATTCCTTATTACTGGTGTTTCAGGCGATGGATACCGCGGGCAAGGACGGCGCCATCCGTCACGTGATGTCGGGTATCAACCCGCAAGGCTGCCAGGTGTTCAGCTTTCAGCACCCGAGTGCGCGCGAACTCAAACACGACTTCCTCTGGCGCACCACCCGCGACCTGCCTGAGCGCGGGCGCATCGGCATCTTCAACCGCTCGTATTACGAAGAAGTGCTGATTGTGCGCGTGCACAAAAGCCTGCTGCACAGCGAGCACCTGCCCGACCCTGAGCCCGACGAATCGGTGTGGCACGGCCGTTACCGCTCAATCGTTGACCTGGAAAGACACTTGCACGCCAACGGTACGCGCATCATCAAGGTGTTCCTGCACGTGTCGAAAGAGGAGCAGCGTAAGCGCCTGCTGGCGCGCATTGATGAGCCCGACAAGAACTGGAAGTTCAGCGCGGCCGACATCGCCGAACGCGAGTACTGGGACGCCTACATGCAAGCCTATGGCCATGCCCTGGGCGCAACCAGTACGGCGGACTCGCCCTGGTTCATCGTGCCAGCCGACAACAAGCACAACGCGCGGCTGATCGTGTCGCAGATCGTGCTCGATGCACTGCAAGGTCTTAAGTTGAGTTACCCGACGGTCAACGCGGCGCGGCGGCAGGAGCTAAAAACGATTCGCAAGCAGCTGGAAAAATAAGCAGGTACCGACTCGACCGACCCAGCATTCGTAAACACTGGATGATTGAAGCACCTCACTTCGTCGCCGCTAATTAGTCAGGCGAGTGCAATCGCTGGTCATAACCAATTCAAAAAACTGGCCCGAAGCGGTGTCAGTGGACGGTCAAGTGCAATGCACTTATGCACCCGCAGGTCTGCCGAAGAAGGCAGTAGAGCAACACTGATTCAGGAGGGGCATTAGCCGCGACATGACTCGTTAAAGGCTCGCCGCAAAAGCTCCGCCCACGCGGATCACCCTCTCACTGAAACATTGATCAGCCAGCGCAAACACAGCCACAAAAAAAACGGGCTTATGCATCACGCATAAGCCCGTTTTTGTTGCAGCTAGCTAAATCAGCCGCGCTGACGCTTAGGCAACACGTCTTTGAGCTTGGCGTGCATGCCGCGCAGGGTTTTCTCGGTGCTTTCCCAGTCGATGCAGGCGTCGGTGATGGATACGCCGTACTTGAGCTGGCTCAAGTCCTTGGGAATCGACTGAGCGCCCCAACCCAGGTGGCTTTCGACCATCAGGCCGACGATGGATTGGTTGCCTTCCAGAATCTGGTTGGCGACGTTGTCCATCACCAGCGGTTGCAGCGCCGGGTCCTTATTGGAGTTGGCGTGGCTGCAGTCGACCATGATGTTTGGGCGGATGCCGGCTTTGGTCAGTTCTTGCTCACACACGGCAACACTCACCGAATCATAGTTCGGTTTGCCGTTGCCGCCGCGCAGTACCACGTGACCGTAGGCATTGCCCTTGGTGGTGACGATGGACACGCCACCTTCCTGGTTGATACCAAGGAAACGATGCGGACTGGAAACCGACTGCAAGGCATTGATCGCTACGGTCAGGCCGCCGTCAGTGCCGTTCTTGAAACCGACCGAGGAAGACAGACCAGAGGCCATCTCGCGGTGGGTTTGCGATTCGGTGGTACGTGCACCAATGGCCGACCAGCTGATCAAATCCTGCAGGTATTGCGGGGAGATCGGGTCGAGGGCTTCGGTGGCGGTCGGCAGGCCCATTTCGGCCAGGTCAAGCAGCAGCTGGCGACCGATGTGCAGCCCGTCCTGAATCTTGAACGAGTCATCCATAAACGGATCGTTGATCAGGCCTTTCCAGCCCACGGTGGTACGCGGCTTCTCGAAATACACACGCATGACCAGATACAGACTGTCCGATACCTCGGCAGCCAGTGCTTTAAGGCGCTCGGCATACTCGTGGGCGGCCTTGATGTCGTGGATCGAGCACGGCCCGACTACCACGAACAGGCGATGATCCTTGCCATCGAGAATATTGCGGATTACCTCACGACCGCTGGAAACCGTGCGCTGTGCAGCTTCAGTCAGCGGAATTTCACGCTTGAGCTGTGCAGGGGTTATCAGGGTGTCGTTGGAGGCAACGTTGAGGTCATCAATCGGTAAATCAGCCATCGTGCTATTCATCAGTCAGAGTCATCAGGTCACGGGTGCCGGCCGCCAGCGATCCCCGTGTGGCGGAGCACAGCAATAGGAGCACTGCGGGGAAGCCGAACCTTAGCGCGTAAAGGCACGGCTCGACAATGGGCATGGCGGCTTGAGCTGTGCCGATGGTTGGATTGACTAACTCAAACTATCGCGGGAAAACTCGGCAGCGTGTTGGCTGATCCACTCTTGCGCCACGGCCTCAATCGATAAGCTACAGCCCTGCTGCTGCTCACACTGCTTGCGGTAGTGCTCGATGTGGCAGACCTGCTCGACCATGCGGGCGCGAAACAAGGTGTCCTCATCAATAAAGGCGATACCCACCAGATAATGCTCACCCTGTTTACGGCACCACGCCACCAGCCCCGGGTAACGTGCCTGTTCGCCGAACAGCGGGATGCGCATTTCAACCGCCGTACCACGGCGAAAAGCACGGTTGGAGTTGCAAGCCACGCCACCGAGGCTGATATTGTTGAGCCGCTGTTTGGGCACACACGCCTGTTTGCGCAACACCAACTCCACCGGCATATCACTGGGATGACGCAGAAAGTGACGCATCGGTTACGGCCTCGAATGCCATCAATTTGATATCACATATGAGCAGTATAGTGACTGAACTGGAACTCACCGATTTAGATGCGGATCGTTACCTGCTCGACCTGCCCGGCACTTCACTGCTGATATTCACCAGCATAGGTTGTGCCAGTTGCCGTTGGGCGCGCCGTGAATTGGCCAAGCTGGACCTGCCCGTGCAGCGCTTGGCGTGGGTCGATGCCGGCGATAATGGTGGTTTAGTCACGCGTTACGAGGTCTTCCATCTGCCGGCATTATTTGCTGTGCGTGACGGCCAATTTTATGGCGCTGTGCAGGCTCGCTTGCTGAGCGCCGAATTAACCCTGGCGCTGAACACTGCCCTGTCGCGCCCAGCTGAGGAGCTTCCCTGATGACTGCAGGATCCCGTATTGGCATTATCGGCTCAGGCGCCATTGGCGGCTTTTATGGCCTGATGCTGGCCCGCGCCGGTTTTGATGTGCACTTTCTTCTGCGCAGTGAATTCACTGCCGTGGCCAGCGAAGGCCTAAGGGTCAACAGTGTTGTGCACGGTAATTTGCACGAGCAACCGGTGCAGGCATACCAGTCAGTCGCCGATATGCCACCCTGCGACTGGCTTCTAGTCGCGGCCAAGACCACCAGTAACACCGAATTGGCGCCGCTCATCAGCCAGGCGGCGGCTCCGGGCGCCAAGGTGGTGCTGATGCAAAACGGCCTGGGCGTAGAAGACGAACTGCGTCCGCTGTTACCCGACTCGCTGCACCTGCTCGGCGGCCTTTGTTATATCTGCGCCCATCGCAGCGCGCCGGGAGTGGTCGAGCACCAAGCCCTTGGCGGCGTGAATCTCGGCTATCACTCAGGCCCGGCGATGGATACAGAGAGTCGCCAGCTGATCCTTGAGCAAGGCACCGGCTTGTTTCAAACGGCGGGGCTGGACTCCACGGCCATGGCTGAGTTGAGCCAAGCGCGCTGGCAAAAATTAGTGTGGAACGTGCCCTATAACGGCCTGGCCGTACTGCTGAACAGCGCTACCACCGCATTGATGGGTAATGCCGATAGCCGTACGCTGATTGAGGCGATCATGCAGGAGGTGGTGGACGCTGCAGGCGCCTGCGGCTATCCGCTGCCCACCGGGTTTGCCGGTAAGCTACTGGCCGCCACTGAACGCATGCCGGATTACCTGCCGAGCATGTACCACGACTTTGCCCTGCAACGCCCGCTGGAGTTGCACGCTATTTATGCCGCGCCCCTGGCCGCCGCCGCCAAGGTCGGCTGCGCCATGCCGCGCACTGAGATGCTCTATCAAGCCCTGCGTTACCTCGAACAACGCCAACCGTAAAGTGGAGCAGTTATGAGCAAGGGATTAGGCGACAAACTGGTACTGGCGATTTCCTCGCGGGCGCTGTTCGACCTGCGCGATAGCCATCAGATTTATGAAAGCCAAGGCGTCGCGGCTTATCGCCAATACCAGATTGAGCATGAGGACGAGATACTCGCTCCCGGCGATGCCTTCCCCCTCGTCGAAAAGCTGCTGGCGCTGAATGCCACCCTTAAGCAACAGCGGGTCGAGGTGATTCTGGTGTCGCGCAACAGTGCCGACACAGGCCTACGCGCGTTCAATTCGATTCAGCACTATGGCTTAGGCATTTCCCGCGCCGCCTTTGTTGGCGGGCGCAGCCCGGACCCTTATCTCGCCGCATTCGGCTGCCAGTTGTTTCTCTCCACCCATGCCGAAGATGTGCGCAGCGCACTGCGCGCCGGCTTTGGTGCGGCGACCATTCTCTCCGGTGGTGCGCGGCGGGCGGCCAGTAATGAACTGCGCATTGCCTTCGATGGCGATGCGGTGTTGTTTTCCGATGAGGCCGAGCGGGTCTATCAGCAGGGTGGCCTGGAAGCCTTCCAGAGCCACGAACGCCAGTCGGCCCGTGAGTTACTCGGCGGTGGCCCCTTCAAACCCTTCCTCGCGGCCCTGCACCGTTTGCAGCAGGAGTTTCCCGAAGAACAATGCCCGATTCGTACCGCCTTGGTTACCGCGCGCTCGGCTCCAGCCCATGAACGGGTGATTCGCACCCTGCGCGAATGGAATATTCGCTTGGATGAGTCCTACTTCCTTGGTGGCCTGGAGAAAGCAGCGATTTTGGAAACCTTCGGTGCCGATGTGTTCTTCGACGACCAGGCCGGGCACTGCGAAAAAGCCCGCGAAGTGGTCGCCACCGGGCATGTGCCGCACGGTATCAGCAACGAACCTCAGCTCTAACCCTACCCTCTAAGCGGGGCACTTGCGCCCCGCTGCCCTGCTTACTTGCGCATATAACCATTCGTCCTCAAGACCCTGAGCATCATTGACCTGCCCATTGCGCTGCTAAGCTCAAATCAGGCCCGCCAGTCAGGCAGTCAAGGAGGCCGCATGATTCGCTCGATTCTCTATGCCACTGATCTTGGCCTTTATGCACCCTATATCTTGCAGCATGCGCTTGAGCTGACCCGCTCATTCAATGCCAGCCTGTATGTGGTGCACGCTGTGGAGCCTATGGGCCTGTTTGCCGAGTCAGTTTTACAAACTTATCTAGATGAAGCACAGCTCAAGAAACTGCGCAGCAACGGCCTGAGCACGGTGATGGCGAGCATCGAGCAGCGCGTGCTGGAAGGCTTTCGTGATGAGATTGGTGAAGCCTTGCATGACCTTGACCTGATCAAGGCGGTACGCGTGGTACAGGGCGATCCACCGCTGGTGATACTCGATGAAGCGCAGCAACTGGGCGTCGACCTGCTGGTCCTAGGTAGCCACAGCCACGGCACGGATATGGACATACCTCTGGGACGCACCGCTTCACGCCTGGTGCAATTGGCCGAAGTACCGGTGTACCTGGTGCCGATGCTGCAGCATCGCGGCCGCGGAGATCTTTAAAGAAGCGCAGCAAATATTAATTTTTTGGTCTAGATTTAATGCTTAACTAGTCATTATGGTTATATAAAACGCCGGCGACCTGAGCGGCTGTCTTTCTGCACTGAGGGATTTTTATGAAGCTTCAGCAATTGCGCTATATATGGGAAGTCGCGCATCACGACCTCAACGTCTCTGCCACGGCGCAAAGTCTCTACACCTCGCAGCCTGGCATCAGTAAGCAAATTCGCTTACTGGAGGACGAACTGGGCGTGGAAGTATTCGCCCGCAGCGGTAAACACCTGACCCGCATCACCCCAGCCGGCGAGCGCATCATCAACACCGCCGGCGAGATCCTGCGCAAGGTTGAAAGCATCAAGCAGATTGCTCAGGAATTCTCCAACGAGAAAAAAGGCACCTTGTCGATTGCCACCACCCACACCCAAGCGCGTTATGCCCTACCGCCGGTGATCAGCGCGTTTATCAAGCAGTACCCGGATGTGTCGCTGCACATGCACCAGGGCACGCCGATGCAGATTGCCGAAATGGCCGCCGATGGCACGGTTGATTTCGCCATTGCCACAGAAGGCCTGGAGCTGTTCAACGACCTGATCATGATGCCCTGCTACCGCTGGAACCGCTGCGTGGTGGTGCCACAGGGCCATCCGCTGACCAAGCTGCCGAAGCTGACGCTGGAAGCACTGGCTGAGTATTCTATCGTCACCTACGTATTCGGTTTTACCGGCCGCTCCAAGCTCGATGAAGCCTTTAGCCATCGTGGCCTAACGCCAAAAGTGGTGTTCACTGCCGCCGATGCTGACGTGATCAAGACTTACGTTCGCCTAGGCCTCGGCGTAGGCATCGTGGCTATGATGGCCGTCGATGCCAAGCTCGACCCCGACCTAGTGGTGCTGGATGCTGGCGACCTATTCGAATCCAGCGTGACCAAGATCGGCTTCCGTCGTGGCACCTTCTTGCGTGGCTTCATGTGCGACTTTATCGAAAAATTCGCCCCACACCTGACCCGCGATGTCATGGCCAAAGCCGTGCAATGCCACAACAAGATTGAGTTGGAAGAACTGTTTGAAGGCGTTGAACTGCCCCTGCACTAATATCGAGGCAACAAAAAGCCGGTCGCGTGACCGGCTTTTTTCTGCCTGCTAAAAGCTGCTGGTCACTCGCTGCGCTTCAGCTCCTGGCCATGGGCAAAGTTCACCCACCAGCCAAACGCGCCTGCGGTAAAGAACATGATGATGCTGTAGATGGCGGCCGGGATGGACATGGTCGGGTTATTCAACAGCATCGGGCTCAATGCCAAGGCAATCGCCAGGGTGCCGTTGTGGATGCCGATTTCCATGCCGATGGCAATCGACTGGCGCAAGCTCAGCTTCAACAAGCGCGGCACCCAATAGCCTACCGCCAGGCTGATCAAATTGAAGGCCAGCGCCGCGCCGCCCACTAAGGGCGCGTAGTCAACGAACGTCTGCCAGTCCTTAACCACAGCCAGCAGAATGATGATCAGCAAAAACAGCGCTGAGATAATTTTCACCGGCTTTTCCATGCGTGCAGCAAAGCCTTCGAAACGGCTGCGGATCCACATACCGATGGCCACCGGGCCGAGCACGATGGCAAACACTTGAACCACTTTAGTGAACTGCAGCGGCAGTGCCTGATCACCGTCCATAAAATAGGCCAGCGACAGGTTGACGATCAGCGGCATGGTCAGCACGGCGATCACTGAGTTAACCGCCGTCAGGGTGATATTCAGCGCCACATCACCGTGGGCCAAATGGCTATAAAGATTCGCGGTGGTACCGCCTGGCGAGGCGGCCAACAGCATCAGACCAACGGCCAGCGCCGGCTCCAAACCAAACGCCTTGGCCAGAAAAAAGCACACCAAAGGCAGCAGCACCAGCTGGCAGCTGAGGCCGATAAACACCGGTTTAGGCAGTTTCACCACGCGGGCGAAATCCGCTAGGGTCAATGACAAGCCCAGGCCGAGCATGATGATGCCCAGGGCCAGAGGAAGAAACAGGGTCAGTAACGGATCAGCAGTCATTATTGTTCTACTCCGGGATCGGGACAGCGTAACGATTCTGGCGAGCGCATGACGATGCTCGCACTGACTTTAGCGGCCAATCAGCCGACCGGGGAACCCTATATGCAAAAAGGTGCCATAGAGGCACCTTTTTTATCGCCGCATCTGCAGATCAGATCGCCGTTGCACCACCATCCACCGCTAGTGCATGGCCGGTGGTGAAGGCTGCGTTATCGCAGCACAAGTACAGCACGGCGGTGGCAATTTCTTCGACCTTACCGATACGCCCGACCGGGTGCATGGCCGCCGCAAACTCGCCCTTTTTCGGGTCAGCTTCATAGGCGCGGCGGAACATAGCAGTGTCGATCACCGCTGGGCAAACAGCGTTGATGCGTACTTTCTTCTTTGCGTATTCGATTGCAGCGGACTTAGTCAGACCAATGACTGCATGCTTGGACGCTGAATAAATACTCATCTTCGGCGCCGCACCTAAGCCAGCCACCGACGAGGTGTTGACGATGGCGCCACCGCCCTGAGCCAGCAGCAATGGAATCTGATGTTTCATGCACAGCCACACGCCTTTGACGTTAACGCCCATGATCGCATCGAATTCGCTTTCACTGCCTTCGGCCAGCTTGCCTTTCTCAATCTCGATGCCGGCATTGTTGAAGGCGTAATCCAGACGACCGTAGGCCCCCAGCGTACGCTCCATCAGTACCTTGACCTCAGCATCGCGGGTCACGTCACAGCGCACGAACAGCGCATCGCCGCCGGCTTCACGGATCAACGCAACCGTGCCCTCACCGCCTGCCACATCGACATCGGACACCACCACTTGCAGACCTTCGTTGGCGAATGCTAGTGCGGTAGCACGGCCAATACCAGCAGCACCACCGGTGACCAGGGCAACCCGGCCGGAAAAGCTCAAGCTCATCTGCGTGTCCTCACAAAGATTTAAAAGTCTGTGCTGAGTCTAATCAGCTGCCCACACCCAAGGCAGCACTATCAAACTGGCGGTGAAGACTCCATCCAAATGAGTGATTAACACCCCACGCCACCTATCACTCGAATGGATTAACCACCATTCGTTCTTTGGGCAAATCTTGCTCATTGCGCATGTAAGGGCTATCAACAGTCTTTCCGCTTAGTGAGTATCTGCCATGACCGCCCAACTCAATCGTCAATTCCTGCTCGCTCAACGCCCCGTTGGCCTACCCAGCCGCGAAACCTTCAGTTATGTAGAAAGCAACGTCGGCGAGCCTGGTTCCGGACAAATTCTGGTGAAAAATGCCTACCTGTCGCTGGACCCGGCCATGCGTGGCTGGATGAACGATGCCAAGTCCTATATCCCGCCCGTCGCTCTTGGCGAAGTCATGCGCGCCCTCGGTGTGGGTGAAGTGATCGCCTCGCAGCACCCGGACTTTGCTGTCGGTGACCATGTCAACGGTGCACTGGGTGTGCAGGACTACTTCCTCGGCGAGCCCAAGGGGTTCTATAAGGTCGACCCCAAGCGCGCGCCCCTGCCGCTGTACCTGTCGGCGCTGGGTATGACCGGCATGACCGCTTATTTCGCCCTGCTCGATGTGGGCGCGCCGAAGGCCGGTGAAACTGTGGTGATCTCCGGTGCAGCCGGTGCCGTGGGCAGTGTGGCCGGGCAAATTGCCAAGCTCAAAGGCTGCCGCGTTGTCGGCATTGCTGGCGGCGCAGACAAGTGCAAGTTCCTCATCGACGAACTGGGCTTCGATGGCGCCATCGACTACAAGAATGAAGAGGTGATCGCCGGCCTCAAGCGCGAGTGCCCGAAAGGCGTGGACGTGTATTTCGATAACGTCGGCGGCGACATTCTCGATGCCGTCCTCACCCGCCTGGCCTTTAAGGCGCGGGTAATCATTTGCGGTGCAATCAGCCAGTACAACAACAAGCAGGCCGTCAAAGGCCCGGCTAATTACCTCAATCTGCTGGTCAATAGCGCACGCATGGAAGGTATGGTGGTGATGACCTACGCCCCGCGCTTTGCCGAAGCGGCTGCGGAGATGGGCGGCTGGCTGGCCAGCGGCAAGCTGAAGTCCAAGGAAGACATCGTCAGCGGCTTGCAGACCTTCCCGGAAACCCTGCTCAAGCTGTTTAGCGGCGAGAACTTCGGTAAGCTGGTGTTGAAAGTCGACTAAGTGACTGAGCGTCAAAACCGCTAGTGAGTCACTTGAGTAAAAAAGGGGTTTAACCGCGTCGCGGTTAAACCCCTTTTCATCAACATCGCGTAAACATCCTGCGCCTAACGCACCTGCCTCGATCTATCGCTTATCAGGATGCGCGATGACGGCGTACTTCAATAATATTTGGCAAGCGCGAGATACGTCCCAGTAGCCGCCCCAACGCATCCAGCCCAGGAATCTCGACCGTGATGGACATCGAAGCGGTGTTGTCCTCTTTGTTCGAGCGGGTATTAAGCGCGAGTACATTGAGCTTTTCGTTGAGCAGCATCTGGGTTACGTCACGCAATAAACCGGCGCGATCATAAGCGCGAATGATGATATCCACCGGGTAGGTTTGCACCGGCACTGGGCCCCAGCTGACCTGAATGATCCGCTCCGGCTCTCGACCGGACAGCTGCAGCACCGAGGCACAATCCTGACGGTGAATGCTCACCCCGCGGCCCAGGGTAATGTAGCCCACAATCGGGTCGCCCGGCAGCGGCTGGCAGCAGCCTGCCATCTGCGTCAGCAGGTTACCCACGCCCTGAATCTGGATATCACCACGCTTGCCCGGCTTGAAGCCCAACGCCTTGCGCGGGATCAACTCAAGCTGTTCGTTGACCCGATCAGGCTCAACCAGTTGCTGCGCCAGGTTGATCAGTTGCGCCAGACGCAGATCGCCGGCGCCGAGCGAGGCGAACAGGTCTTCGCTGGTCTTCATGTTGGCCTTCTCGGCCAATTTTTCGAAGTCGACATGGGGCAATGCTAGGCGCTGCAGCTCGCGCTCGAGCTGGACTTTACCGGCCGCGACGTTCTGGTCGCGATCCTGCAGTTTGAACCAGTGGACGATCTTCGCCCGCGCCCGTGAGGTGGTGACGTAACCGAGGTTGGAGTTCAGCCAGTCGCGGCTTGGCGTGCCGTGCTTGCTGGTGATGATTTCCACCTGCTCACCGGTCTGCAGGCTGTAGTTGAGCGGTACGATGCGCCCGTTAATTTTCGCGCCACGGCAGTTATGGCCGATTTCGGTGTGCACCCGGTAGGCAAAATCCAACGGCGTTGCGCCTTTGGGCAGGTCGATGGCGTGACCGTCCGGGGTGAACACGTACACCCGGTCTGGTTCGATATCCACACGCAGCTGTTCGGCCAAGCCACCGATATCACCGAGCTCTTCATGCCATTCGAGCACCTGACGCAGCCAGGAAATCTTCTCCTCGTAATGGTTGGAGCCGGCCTTGACGTCGGTGCCCTTGTAGCGCCAGTGCGCGCACACCCCCAGCTCGGCTTCTTCGTGCATGGCCTGGGTGCGGATTTGCACCTCCAGCACCTTGCCCTCCGGGCCGAGCACGGCCGTGTGCAGCGAGCGATAGCCGTTCTCTTTGGGGTTGGCGATGTAGTCGTCAAACTCCTTGGGAATGTGCCGCCACAAGGTGTGCACGATACCCAGCGCGGTGTAGCAATCACGCACTGCCGGCACCAGCACCCGCACGGCGCGCACGTCATAAATTTGGTTGAACTGCAGCCCTTTGCGCTGCATTTTCCGCCAGATGGAATAGATGTGTTTCACCCGACCACTGATGTCGGCCTTGACGCCAGTGGTTTCCAGTTCGCCCCGCAACTGGCCCATCACTTCGTTGATGTAGTGCTCGCGATCCAAGCGGCGCTCGTGCAGCAGCTTGGCGATCTGCTTGTATTGCTCGGGCTCCAAGTAGCGAAATGACAGGTCTTCGAGCTCCCACTTGATATGCCCGATACCCAGCCGGTGGGCCAGCGGTGCATAAATATCGAACACCTCGCGGGCCACGCGCTGACGCTTCTCGTCATCAGCCTCCTTCACCGCACGAATCGCACAGGTGCGCTCGGCCAGCTTGATCAGCGCAACACGCACGTCATCGACCATTGCCACGAGCATCTTGCGCAGGTTTTCCACTTGGCCTTGGGAGCCCAGCACTAAGGAATCGCGCGGGTTCATCGAGGCACTGATGGCGGCCATACGCAGCACGCCCTCCACCAGTTTGGCCACCACCGGACCGAAGCGCTGGTGAACCATGGCCAACGGCACCTTGCCCTCACGCACGCAGCGGTAAATGACGGCCGCGACGAGGGAGTCTTGATCGAGTTTGAGATCGGCGAGAATTTCGGCGATTTCCAGACCGGAGCGAAAGCTCGACGCGCCCTCGGTCCATAAATTCTTCGCGGCATTGGCCTGCTGCTCAGCCGCGCGAGCGAACTCGCAGGCCTCACGCAGCGCCTCACGATCCAATGCGGGATCGACACTCATTACATGTTCGAGCCATGCCTCAAGATTGACACTGCCGTCGTCGTTGATCGGCTGATGCGCTCTGACCTGAACCATATTGCTTACCTTCCCTACGGTGCGTGATATGCACACCGAACAGTCGCCGGCCTTCTATGGGCCGGTCGGTTTAACCACTTAAGGCGCAATCCCTGTGCACCCCTGCTGCATCGAGAGTAGAGCGGCCCTAGTAAGCCAAGCAGCCTGCCACCATATCTCGATGCGTCTATCTACGGCCTAACAAACAGCGCCATCGCTTCGACGTGCGCGGTTTGCGGAAACATGTCGAGGATACCGGCCCGTTCAAGCTGATAGCCCTGCGTTACTAGCTCAGCGCTGTCGCGGGCCAGCGTCGTTGGATTACACGACACATACAGCACCCGCTTAACGCCTAACTCAGCCATTTGCTTGACCATTTGTAGGGCGCCATCGCGCGGCGGGTCCAGCAGCACGGCGGCGAAACCGCCCTGTGCCCAGTCAGCCTCAGCCAGCGGGTTGGACAGGTCGGCCTGGTAAAAGTGCGCGTTGCCCAGACCATTGGCTTCGGCATTTAGTGCAGCGCGCTCGACCATGGTCTGCACGCCTTCTACCGCGATTAATTCGCGCCCGCGCTGGGCCAGTGGCAAGGCAAAATTACCCAGGCCACAGAACAGATCCAGCATCCGCTCATCGGCTTGCGGCGCGAGCCAATCTAGGGCCTGGGCGACCATAGCGTCGTTGACCGCTTGGTTGACCTGAATAAAGTCCCCTGGCCGATAGGCCAGGCTGAGGTTGAAGGCATCCAGGCGATAACTCAGCTGCTGTTCGGCAACGAACGGCTGCGGCTCAGCGCTGCCCTGCAACCACAGTTGGGCATCCTGCGCGGTGCAAAATGCCTGTAAGCGTTCGAGGTCAGTCTCACTCAGTGCAGCGGTATGCCGCACCAACACAGCACTGTCGCTGCCGCTGAACAGCTCGATATGACCAATGGCCTGGGGTTTATCCAGCTCGCGCAATACCTGAGGTAGCGCGCGCATAATTGGTTGCAAAGGCTGTACCAGTACTGGGCAATCGCTAATAGCGATGATGTCCTGGCTGGCCGCTGCGCGGAAACCAACGTCTAAACGCTTGGCTTTATGGTCCCAACGCACGGCAATCCGCGCGCGACGGCGATACGCCAGCTCAGGACCGACCAGCGGCGCGGCCCACTCACGCGGTTCAAGGTTAGCCAGACGGCTCAGCTGCTCGGCGAGCATGCGCTGTTTTAGGGCAAGCTGATCGGCCTGCGCCATGTGTTGCAGGCTGCAGCCGCCACAGACTTTGGCGTGAACGCAGGCCTCATTACGGCGCTCGGGACTGGCGGTAAGAATGCGCTCGACCCGCGCCTCGACCACTTTGCCATGGGCACCCAGCACCCGCGCCTCGATCTGCTCACCGGCCAGCGCACCGCTGACAAACCAAGTCCGCCCCTCAATAAAACCGATACCACGGCCATCGTTGGACAGGCGCTCGATGAGCAGTTTTTGCTTTTTGCCAACCGGCACCTGCGGCGCACGGGAACCACCACTGGGTTGAAAGCGTAGACCGCCGTCTTTCTTAGCCATCAGTTACTCGGTGCGGCGTAAATGCCGCTGGACAGGTAACGGTCGCCACGATCGCAGATAATTGCCACCATCACCGCATTCTCGACTTCCTGCGACAACCGCAGCATGGCCGCCACCGAACCGCCGGAAGACACACCACAGAAGATGCCCTCTTCGCGCGCCAGGCGGCGCATCACCTCTTCGGCTTCCTGCTGGCCCATGTCGATAATGCGATCAACCCGCTCTGCCTGATAAATCGACGGCAAGTACGCCTGCGGCCAGCGGCGGATTCCAGGAATCGACGCGCCTTCCATCGGCTGCAGACCGACGATCTGCACGTCAGGATTCTGCTCTTTCAAGAAGCGCGACACCCCCATGATGGTGCCTGTGGTGCCCATGGAGCTGATGAAATGGGTGACCTGCCCGCCCGTTTGCTGCCAGATTTCCGGCCCGGTACTGGTGTAGTGAGCAATCGGGTTATCGCCATTGGCGAACTGATCGAGGACCTTACCCTTACCATCAGCCTGCATCTGCAAGGCTAGGTCGCGCGCCTCCTCCATCCCGCCCACCAGAATCAACTGCGCGCCATAGGCCGTCATCGCCGCCTTGCGTTCGGCGGTGGAGTTGTCCGGCATGATCAGCACCATGCGGTAGCCCTTGATCGCCGACGCCATGGCCAGGGCAATCCCGGTATTGCCGCTGGTGGCTTCAATCAGCACATCACCAGGGCTGATATCACCGCGCAACTCGGCGCGGCTAATCATCGACAAGGCCGGGCGGTCTTTTACTGAGCCCGCCGGATTGTTCCCTTCAAGTTTCAGCAGCAAGGTATTGCGGGTGTTACCCGGCAAACGTTGCAGGCGAACCAGTGGGGTGTTGCCGACGCAATCGGCGATAGTTGGGTAATGCAGGCTCATGGCGAACAAGGTGATCCAGAAGCAAAGAAGGCGCTCATGATACCGGCAAACCACCCTCGGCTATATAACCGACCCGCTTTGCACGACAGCATTTGCCAAGAGAGCAGGCGCAAACGCTAAACTGCTGCCACGTCGGTACAGGAGTCAGCGCGTGATAACGGATTTAGGCATCAAAGGCCGGGTGCTCATGCTCACCCTACTGCCCACTAGCCTGTTGGCACTGGTGCTCGGTGGCTATTTCACCTGGATGCAGTTATCCAGCTTGCAGGAGCAGCTGCTGCAGCGCGGGCAGATGATCATCGAGCAACTCGCCCCCCTCGCCGCCCCTGCACTACAAAGCGGCGACGCCGAGCTGTTGCAGCGCATCGCCAGCCAGGCTCTCGAGCAGCCAGACGTTCGCGCCGTGAGTTTCCTCAGCGCCGAACGTAACGCCCTGGCCCACGCTGGGCCGAGCATGCTCAATCCTTCGCCAGCGACTGGCGAACAGCCGCTTGTGCAGAGCGGCAACCAGAACGCGACGCGATTTCTCCTGCCGGTGTATCAACAGCACCTGAGCTTAACCGGTAAGGCTATCAGCGCCCCTGGCACTCAGTTGCTCGGCTGGGTCGAGCTGGAACTCTCGCATCACAGCACCCTTATCATCGGCTACCGCAGCCTGCTCGCCAGCCTGCTGTTAATTGCCGCAGGACTGATGGTCACCGCCCTGCTTGCCGTGCGCATGAGCCACACCATCAACGAACCACTGCGGCGGATCAAACACGGCGTCGCCCAGCTCAAGGACGGCCACCTGGAAACCCGCTTGCCGCCACTTGGCAGCCATGAACTGGACGAGCTGGCGTCGGGCATCAACCGCATGGCCGAGTCCCTGCAGAACGCTCAGGAAGAACTGCAGCACAGTGTCGACCAGGCCACCGAGGATGTGCGGCAGAACCTGGAAACCATCGAAATTCAGAACATCGAATTGGACTTAGCGCGCAAAGAGGCCCTAGAGGCCAGCCGGATCAAATCCGAATTTCTTGCCAATATGAGCCATGAGATCCGCACACCGCTCAACGGCATCCTCGGCTTCACCAACCTGCTGCAAAAAAGCGAGCTGACCCCGCGCCAGCAGGACTATCTGGGCACCATCGAAAAATCCGCCGACAGCCTGCTGGCGATCATCAACGAGATCCTCGATTTTTCTAAAATCGAGGCCGGCAAGCTGGTCTTGGAAAATATCCCGTTCAACCTGCGTGATCTGCTCCAGGAAACCCTGACCATCCTTGCCCCGGCCGCTCACGCCAAGCAGCTGGAGCTGCTCAGCCTGGTCTATCGCGACACACCGCTGTCGCTAATCGGCGACCCACTGCGGCTCAAGCAAGTGCTTACGAACTTGGTGAGCAACGCGATCAAGTTCACCCGCGCCGGCACCGTCGTCATCCGCGCCATGCTCGAAGACGAAAGTGCCGACCGCGCGCAGCTGCGCATCAGCGTGCAGGACACCGGCATCGGCCTCTCCGATGAAGATTTGCGCGAACTGTTCCAGGCCTTCAGCCAGGCCGACAACTCACTGAGCCGCCAGGCGGGCGGCACCGGTTTGGGCCTGGTGATTTCCAAACGCCTGATCGAGCAAATGGGTGGTGAAATCGGAGTCGACAGCACCCCCGAAGAGGGCTCGGAATTCTGGATCACCCTGAGCCTGCCCAAGGCCCGTGATGATGCTGAAGACCTGCCACGCCCTCCACTGCTCGGGCGCCGCGTGGCGGCTCTGGAAAGCCACGACCTGGCCCGCCAGGCCCTGCAGCACCAACTGGAAGACTGCGGCCTGCAGGTCAGTGGCTTTGACAGCCTCGACAGCTTGCTCAGCGCGGTGGCCGAAGCCCGACATAGCGCTCAACCGATTGAGCTGGCGGTGCTCGGCGTCAGTACCCAGACCCTGCCGCCAGAGCGGCTTGATCAGCGCATATGGGAACTCGAACGCTTGGCCTGTAAAACCTTGCTGCTCTGCCCCACCACTGAGCAGTCGCTCTACCACAGCTTTTTGCCGGATGCGTACAGCCAGCTGCAAGCTAAACCCGCCTGTACACGCAAGCTGCAACGAGGCCTGACCGAGCTGATTAGCCCAAGGCAGAACCGTGCCGACTACAAACATACTGCGCCCAGCCGACCACCGCTGATTCTCTGCGTCGACGACAACCCGGCCAACCTGCTGCTGGTACAAACCCTGCTGGACGATATGGGTGCCCAGGTCAACATCGCCAACAGCGGCTTTGAAGCCGTGAAAAAAGCCGCTGAGCAAACCTTCGACCTGATCTTTATGGACGTGCAAATGCCTGGTATGGACGGTCGTCAGGCCACCGAAGCGATTCGCCAAGCGGAAAACCAACACAACCAAAGCCCGGTACCGATTATCGCGCTGACCGCCCACGCCCTCGCCAACGAAAAACGCGCGCTGCTGCAAAGTGGCCTGGATGACTACCTGACCAAACCCATCAGTGAACGCCAATTGGCCCAGGTGGTGCTCAAGTGGACCGGCCTAGCCCTGCGTAGCCAGAGCAGCGAGCACACCGGTATCAGCACGACACATAACAACCTCAGCGTACTGGATGCCAACGAAGGCCTGCGCCTGGCCGCCGGTAAAGCGGATCTGGCCGCCGATATGCTGAGCATGCTGCTGGCCGGCCTGCCCGGCGACCGCCAGGCCATTCGCCAAGCCCGCGACAGCGGCGAACGCAACAGCCTGATTGAGCGCGTACACCGCCTGCACGGGGCCACTCGCTATTGCGGCGTGCCGCAACTGCGCGCCGCTTGCCAGCGCAGCGAAACCCTACTGAAACAGAACGACCCAGCCGCCCAACAAGCCTTGGATGAGCTGGATGCAGCCATCGAACGGCTGGCTCAGCACGCTCAGGTCGGCGCTTGAGTCAGGGCGATTGAAATCACGAGTCGAGGAACTTCATGCGCATCATTCTGTTCAGCAGCAAGCCCTATGACCAACAGAGCTTTGACGCCGCGGGGTTTCCTGACGACTGGAAATTGAGCTTTCAGGAAGCCCACTTGCGCGAGGACAGCGCCGGCCTAGCCGCCGGTTACGAGGTGGTATGCGCCTTTATCAATGACGACCTCAGTGCAGCGGTATTGCAGCAACTCGCGGCAGGCGGCACCCGACTGATTGCTCTGCGCTCCGCCGGCTACAACCATGTCGACCTGCACGCTGCGCAAGCCCTCGGCCTGACCGTGGTGCGGGTGCCCGCGTACTCACCGCATGCCGTCGCTGAGCATGCGGTGGCGCTGATCATGACCCTCAACCGGCGCACCCACCGCGCCTTTAACCGCACCCGCGAAGGCGACTTCTCCCTGCATGGGCTGATCGGCTTCGACCTGCATGGCAAACACGTCGGCATCATCGGCGCCGGGCAAATCGGCCTGACCTTTGCGCGGATCATGGCCGGCTTCGGCTGCCAGCTGATGATCCATGACCCGCAGCCGGTTGCTGATCTACCGGTGGGCGCGCGCCAAGTCGAACTGGATCAACTACTCGAAGGCAGCGACATCATCAGCTTGCACTGCCCGCTCAACACCGCCACTCACCACCTGATCGACGCCGCGCGCTTACAACAAATGAAGCGTGGCGCCATGTTGATCAATACTGGGCGCGGGGCCTTGATCGATACACCGGCACTGATCGGCGCGCTGAAAAGTGGGCAACTGGGCTACCTGGGCCTGGATGTCTATGAAGAAGAGGCCGAGCTGTTCTTCGAGGATTGCTCCGAACAACCGCTACAGGATGATGTGTTGGCGCGCCTGCTGAGTTTCTCCACTGTACTGATTACTGCGCACCAAGCTTTTCTCACCCATGAAGCCTTAGCCGCAATTGCCGGCACCACCCGCGACAATGTCGCCGCCTGGCTGGCCAACTCGCCGATCAATCAGCTACTTCCTGCCGCGTGATAGCATTTACGTCTATTTGGAGGATCCATGGCTGAACACGACTTTCGCTACAACCTGCTCAACCCCGAGCACACCCTGATCGAATGCCGCGCGCTGACACCCGGCCGCTATCAGGTCACTGGCAATGGCGGCTCGATCCAGAGCGGCGACACCCTATTGGTTACCCTCAAAGGCAGCCGCGAGCTGTCCATGCGCCTGCTGGCCGACAAGGTTCGCCACCTGATCAACCCACGCGGCCAGTGGGTAGCCGTGGCCACCGGACCGGTGTTCGGCGAACTGGCCATCTTCAATTGGCAGGTCAATTGCGACAGCTGCAAGACCCAGCTGGACTTCGAGTTCGCAGTCGATGCCGCGCTCGGCAAAAAAGCCCAAGCGCCAGCCGCCGAAGCACGGATCAAGGAACTTGGTTGGCAGTCGAAAGCCGCCAAGCACTTGTGCCCTAAGTGCATTAACCAGGAGGCTCCATGAACCGCACATGGACTATCGGTCTACTGGCTGCAAGCCTTGCAGGCTGCGCCACATCCTCGCCGCAACTGCAAACCGAACAGACCTACCAAGTGGAATGGATAGGTGAACGTCCACTGATCGACAGCAGTCACCTAACCATCACCCTGGGGGATGATGGTCGCGCCTATGGTAACGCGGGCTGTAACCACTGGTTTGCCGGCTATACCCTGACAGGCGCGCAGATCAGTT
This sequence comes from Pseudomonas guineae, assembly GCF_900113745.1. Taxonomy (GTDB): domain Bacteria; phylum Pseudomonadota; class Gammaproteobacteria; order Pseudomonadales; family Pseudomonadaceae; genus Aquipseudomonas; species Aquipseudomonas guineae. The sequence continues at coordinate 346,675 of NZ_FOQL01000003.1, forward strand.
TCAGTGCCGCAGGCAGCACGCGTAAAATGTGCGCACCGGCGCTGATGGAGCAGGAAGCGCGCTTTCTCGAGAACCTAAGCACAGTGCAGCGCTGGGACTTCTCCGCCACCGAGCAACTGCGTCTGTGGCCTGCAGAAGGCAAGCCGCTTCGCTTATGGCCAGAAGACAGTTAAGCCCCCACACCCCGCATAAAAAAGGGAGCCCGAAGGCTCCCTTTTTATAACAGCTGTAAATCAGTGGATTATCTGACTGAGGAACAGCTGGGTCCGCTCGTTCTGCGGGTTAGTGAAGAAGGCTTCTGGCTCATTTTCTTCAACGATCTCGCCTTTATCGAGGAAAATCACCCGGTTCGCCACGGTACGGGCAAAGCCCATCTCATGGGTTACACAGAGCATGGTCATGCCGTCTTCAGCCAGGCCAACCATGGTATCGAGTACCTCTTTGACCATTTCTGGATCGAGGGCCGAGGTTGGCTCGTCGAAGAGCATAATTTTCGGTTTCATACACAGCGCACGGGCAATCGCCACACGCTGCTGCTGGCCACCGGACAGCTGCCCGGGATACTTATGGGCTTGCTCTGGAATGCGTACGCGCTCCAAGTAGTGCATGGCCACTTCCTCGGCTTCGCGCTTGGGCATCTTGCGCACCCACATAGGCGCCAGGGTGCAGTTCTGCAGCACGGTGAGGTGCGGAAACAGATTGAAGTGCTGGAACACCATACCCACTTCGCGACGCACGGCCTCGATATGCTTAAGGTCGTGGGTCAACTCGGTACCGTCGATAATGATGCGGCCCTGCTGATGCTCTTCCAAACGGTTAAGGCAGCGAATCGCGGTGGACTTGCCCGAACCAGATGGGCCACAGAGCACGATACGCTCGCCCTGCTGCACACTCAGGTTGATGTCCTTGAGTACGTGGAATTGGCCGTACCACTTGTGCACACCTTCCATGAGGATCATCGGCTCGGCGCTGGTTTGTTTGATTGCTTCAGGCATTGAAAGGTCTCCTAACGCTTATGGCCGGTGTCCAGCTTGCGCTCCAAATGTTGGGAGTAGCGGGACATACCAAAACAGAAAATCCAGAAAATTAGTGCAGCGAATACGTAGCCTTCAGTGGCCATGCCCAGCCAAGCCGGGTCGGTGGTGGCTTGTTTGATGCTGTTGAGCAAGTCAAACAGACCGATGATGATCACCAGGCTGGTGTCCTTGAACAGCGCAATAAAGGTGTTAACGATCCCGGGGATCACCAACTTCATGGCTTGCGGCAGAATCACCAAGCCCATCGTTCGCCAGTAACCCAGGCCCATGGCCGCAGCGGCTTCGTACTGACCTTTGGGTATTGCCTGAAGCCCACCGCGCACCACTTCAGCGATGTAGGCCGACTGGAACAGAATCACCCCGATCAATGCCCGCATCAGCTTGTCGAAACTCATACCCTCTGGGAGGAATAGCGGCAGCATCACCGAAGACATAAACAGCACAGTGATCAGGGGTACGCCACGCCAGAACTCGATAAAGGTTACGCAGATCACCCGGATGGCAGGCATATCCGAACGCCGCCCCAGCGCCAACACGACACCCAGCGGCAAAGCGCCTGCAATACCGACAGCAGCAATCACCAGGGTCAACATCAGGCCACCCCAACGGCTAGTAGACACCGTTGACAGGCCGAAGAAACCACCGTGCAGCAACCAATACGCCACCAGCGGGTAGACCACCAAGAAAACCAGGCCATAAAACGCTTTACGTGGTATCTGCGGAATGAATAGCGGGGCGGCACCGATCACCGCCAACCACAGGGTCAGGTCAACGCGCCAACGCAGCTCGGTCGGGTAAAAACCGTACATGAACTGACCGAAACGTTGCTGCACAAACACCCAGCACGCCCCGCCGCTGGTGCAGTCGGCACGGGTAGTACCGGTCCAGTCGGCATCGATCAAGGCCCACTGAATCAGTGGCGGCACAATCAGCCAGACCAAATACGCAGCGAACAGCGTTAGTAGCGTATTGAACCAGCTGGAAAATAGGTTGGCACGCAGCCAACCGACTACACCAACGCTCAGCGCGGGTGGCGGTAAATCAGGTTTAAACGTATGAATTTGCATGGCTGCTCCTTACCGCTCGATCAGCGCAATGCGCTTGTTGTACCAGTTCATCAGCATGGAAATACTGATGCTGATCGCCAGGTAAACGCTCATGGTGATGGCAATCACCTCGATGGCTTGTCCGGTCTGATTGAGTACCGTACCGGCGAACAGCGAGACCATGTCCGGGTAACCGATACCGGCAGCCAGCGAGGAGTTCTTCGCCAGATTCAGGTATTGGCTGGTCAGCGGCGGAATAATTACCCGCAGTGCCTGCGGAATAATCACCAGACGCAAGGTCTTGCCAGCAGGAAGGCCCAAAGAGCGCGCTGCCTCGGTTTGCCCATGATTGACGGCCTGGATACCGGAACGTACGTTTTCAGCGATAAAAGCGGCGGTGTAGATGGTCAACGCCAAGGTCAACGCCATCAACTCAGGAATCAGCACCCAGCCGCCCGTAAAGTTGAAGCCAGTAAGCGCCGGCATACTCCACTGCAACGGATTGCCGCCCAGCAGAATCGCCAGGCCTGGCAGCCCGATCAGCAGGGGGATCGCCCCCAAAGAAACCGGGAACAACCGGCCGGTGGCCTCAAAACGCGCCTTCGACCAACGCGACAGCAGCATCACACCAATAATCGCCACAATCACCGCGCCAGCAAACAGACCGAAGTTATCCCCCGGGCTTGGCGCTGGCATATACAGGCCACGGCTGTTGAGGAAAAACGTCTCGCCCACGCCCATGCTTTGCCGCGGCCCTGGCAGGGAGAGCATCACCGCGAAGTACCAGAAGAAAATTTGCAGCAGCGGCGGGATATTTCGGAAGATTTCGATGTAAACGGTTGCCAGCTTGCTGATCAACCAATTGGGCGACAGACGCGCCACCCCCAGAAGGAAACCTAATAGCGTCGCCAGGACAATACCAATCACCGACACCAACAAGGTGTTGAGCAGGCCCACCACGAAAACACGCCCATAGGAGTTGCTTTCGTCGTAGTCGATCAGGTGCTGGGCGATGCCGAAGCCGGCGCTGTTATTGAGAAAGGAAAAACCAGAGGTAATCCCACGCTTCTCTAGGTTGGTCTGGGTGTTGTCAAACAGAAACCAGCCGAGCGCCACAACAGCGATAACGGCAAGAATTTGAAATAGCCAGGCACGTGCCTTGGGGTCGGTCCAGACCGATCCACCGGGGCGCGGGGCATTTGCAGTGGTTTGCATAGGAGCCCTCTTGGACTTTCATGCCCGCGACGGCGGGCATGAAAGTCACATCAATCAGAACAATGTCAGCCACTCAGGGCGAGTGGCTGACAGCAGACGGTCAGCGCACCGGCGGTGCGTATTGCAGACCACCTTTGTTCCACAGGGCGTTGAGGCCACGTTCGATCTTCAGCTGGCTGCCGACACCGACGTTACGCTCGAAGCTTTCGCCGTAGTTACCAACTTGCTTAACGATCTGAACGGCCCAGTCTTTCGGCAGTTTTAGGTCTTTACCAAACTCACCTTCGGCACCGAGCAGACGTGCTACGTCGGGGTTTTTAGTGGATTTGGCTTGCTCTTCAACGTTGGCCGAGGTGATGCCCAGCTCTTCGGCGTTGACCATCGCGTACAGCGACCAGCGCACGATGTCGAACCACTCTTCGTCACCCTGGCGTACAACCGGACCCAGTGGCTCTTTCGAGATCACTTCCGGCAGCACTACATAGGACTCAGGATCAGCCAGCTTGATGCGCTGTGCATATAGCTGCGACTGGTCGGAGGTCAGCACGTCACAACGGCCTGCTTCAACCGATTTGGCGCTCTCGTCGGAGGTGTCGTAAGTGATGGGGGTGTACTTCAGGTTGTTAGCACGGAAGTAGTCGGAGAGGTTCAGCTCGGTCGTGGTACCTGCCTGGATGCAGACAGTCGCACCGTCGAGCTCCTTAGCGCTGGAAACGCCGAGCTTCTTGTTAACCAGGAAGCCTTGACCGTCGTAGTAGTTAACGCCGGCAAAATTCAGGCCCAGGCCGGAATCGCGCGAGCTGGTCCAAGTGGTGTTACGCGAAAGGACGTCGACTTCGCCAGACTGCAACGCGGTGAAGCGCTCTTTGGCGGTCAACGGGCTGTACTTAACCTTGGTTGCATCGCCGAACACCGCAGCAGCAACTGCACGGCATACGTCAACGTCGAGGCCCATGTAGTTACCTTTCTCGTCGGCGTAGGAAAAGCCAGGCAGACCATCGCTGATGCCGCACTGAACAAAACCTTTCTTCTGGATTGCGTCCAAAGTAGCGCCAGCTTGAGCAAAACTGCTGACGCCAAGTACAGCGGCGGTGGTCAGTACTGCCAGTGTGGATTTCACCATCTTCATTAAAACCTCCAGTTGCTTTTGTTGTGTTTGGAGTCTCGGTTCTACCACCGTACCCTTATGGGGCTCGTTGAGCGTGTCGGCAGCAACACACACAACCGGGATCGAAACCTTGGTTCAAGTCTAGTTGCCGATTGCTCCAACGGCCATAAACTCTCACCCGCCCATTATTTGAATGAGCTAGAGACACATAGCAAGTGACTTTTCGTACAGCCTGCAATGCCTGGCGAACCCGTGAAGCGCCGTTTAAAGGCGACTCACTCTCCACGCCCAGTTGGGTGGCACTGTTACCACGACCAGACAACATCATCAGTCTCACAGGTACATAGCAAGGGCCGTACCAGTCGCGCCCATCAAGCTAAAAACAGGTAGATCAAGAGCAAAACTTTCAACCTGGCGACATCTTCTTTCCATAATCACCACAGCCTATTTTCTATCTCGCACTAAATCAGTGCAATCGCACCACAGCGGAGCCTCAGATGAGTGAACCCTTGATCCTTCAGCCCACACTTGCCGCCGACGCGTGCGTCATTTGGTTGCACGGCCTCGGTGCCGACCGTTATGACTTTATGCCCGTCGCCGAAGCCTTGCAGCAGCGTTTGCCCAGCACCCGCTTCGTTCTGCCGCAAGCACCGACCCAGGCAGTCACCATTAATGGCGGCTACGCCATGCCCAGCTGGTATGACATTTTGGCTATGAGCCCAGCCCGCGCGATCAACCGCGAGCAACTGGAAGCTTCAGCCCAGCAAGTCATCAACTTGATCGAAGCGCAGCGCGACAGTGGCATTGACCCGGCGCGGATCATTCTCGCGGGCTTTTCCCAAGGCGGCGCGGTGGTGCTGCACACCGCCTTTCTGCGCTGGCAGTTTGCCCTAGGCGGGGTAATAGCCCTGTCGACCTACGCACCCACCTTCGGCGACGACATCAGCCTGGCAGATACAAAAAGACAACTGCCGGTGCTGTGTTTGCATGGCACATTCGACGACATCGTACTGCCGGCCATGGGCCGAGCAGCCCATGACTACCTGAGCGCCTCCGGCGTCAGCGTGCAATGGCGTGACTACCCGATGGGCCACGAAGTGGTGAATGAGGAGATTCGCGACATTGCCGATTGGCTGGAGCAACGCTTAAACAGTTGACTGCCTGCAAGCGAGAACGCCTATGCCTGCCATCCCCGCCATCAAAACCCTGCGTGACATCCAGCAGATCGAGCAAACCCCACTGGCAGAGCGCAACCTGCCGGCCAGCACCTATGAGTTGATCCGCCGCAGCGCAGTGCGGCAACCTGATGCGCCGGCGCTGTCGTTTATCCTTCAAGGCACGGCTGATGAGGCGGCATACCGCCTCACCTACGGGCAACTGCTGGGCAAGATCAACCAGACCGCCAACGCCTTCCATCGCCTGGGCCTGCGCCCAGGTAAGGCAGTGTCGTTTCTGCTGCCGAACCTGCCGCACACCCATTTCACCATCTGGGGGGGTGAAGCGGCCGGGATCGTCAATGCGATCAACCCACTGCTCGACCCGGAGCATATCGCCGAGTTGATCCAGGCCTCGGATTCAGAACTTCTGGTCACCCTCGCCCCCTTCCCCGGCACCGACTTATGGGCCAAGGTCGAAGGCCTGCGCGAGCAACTGCCTAACCTCAAGGCAATTATCTGCGTGGACATGGCCAACCTGTTGCCGGAGCCGCAGCGCAGTTCACTCAAGACGCAACGCGGCCCTCTGCCCGATGGCGTACTGGACTTCGACGAGCTGATTGCCGGTTGCCCGGACGACCACCTGGAAAGCGGCCGCGTTATCGCCCCTGACGACATTGCCAGCTACTTCCACACCGGCGGCACCACCGGCACGCCGAAACTTGCGCCGCATAGCCATGGCAATGAAGTGGCCATGGCCTTCAGCATGAACTTGGTGACCGACTTTGCACCCGGCGATGTCACCCTTTGCGGCCTGCCGTTGTTTCATGTCAATGGCGTGATTGTCACCGGCCTTACCGCGTTTATTGGCGGGGCCGAAGTGTTGCTGGCCACACCTCAGGGTTACCGCAACCCAAACCTGATCAGCAATTTCTGGGCGATCATCGAACGGCACAACGTCAGTTTCTTCAGCGGCGTACCGACTATTTATGCTGGCCTGCTGCAAGTGCCTAGCAAAGGCTATGACCTCAGCTCGCTGAAATACGCCCTGTGCGGTGCCGCGCCAATGCCAGTGGAACTGATCCGTCAGTTTGAGAGCAAAACCGGGCTGACCCTAATCGAAGGCTACGGTCTGACCGAAGGCACCTGCGGCAGCAGCGCCAACCCGCCCGCTGGTGAGCGGCGCGCAGGCTCCATCGGCCTACCGATGCCGTATTGCGAAGTGGCCATCAAGGTACTCGATGAGCAAGGCAACTATTTGAGGGATGCCGCGCACAATGAAATCGGCAACCTGTGCATCCGCGGCGCCACTGTATTCAAGGGCTACCTGCAGACCAGCAAAAATGCGGGCATCTGGGTCGACGATAACTGGTTTAACAGCGGCGACCTGGGACGCGTGGATGCCGACGGTTATATCTGGCTGACCGGCCGCAGCAAGGACCTGATCATCCGCGGCGGCCACAACATCGACCCGCAGATGATCGAAGAAGCCCTGCACAAACACCCTGCCGTAGCCATGGCGGCGGCGGTCGGCAAGCCGGACGAAAAGGCCGGTGAACTCCCCGTGGTGTATGTCCAGCTCAAGCCCGGCGCACAGGCCAGCGAGGCTGAGCTACTGGCGCATGCCGCCGAACATATCCCCGAGCGCGCGGCGATCCCTAAGGACGCCTGGATCATCGAGGCTATTCCATTGACTGCCGTTGGAAAAACCTTCAAACCAGCGCTGCGCTTCGACGCCATCGCTCGCGTCTACCAAGCAGCACTGGCGGAGCTGGATCAACGCCTGCGCGTTGAAGTACTGAGCGACGATAAACGCGGCCAGGTCGCGCACATCTATTTGCCCGCAGGCCAAACTGCCCTGGCAGACGCCGTGTCTCAGCGCCTGGGCGGCTTTGCCGTCGCCATAGAATTGCATCCAGCCGAGTAAGCAATAGCCTGGGACTGGGATTGCGCCGCAATTGTGACCAACCATTCAACTTTATACCGCTGGTCGCCCGAGTGTAAGACAAGGATTGTCAGCCCTCAGGCAGCGGCATAAGGTCAAACACGGTAATCGTCCGAACAACAGGGAGCGTTAACGATGCCCCGTTCACCCAACACACCATTTCGCCCGTCGAGCAGATGAAAAGCGCCCCTTGGCAGGCCGACCTGCAACAGCTGCGCCAGCTGCGTTTGTTCAATAACGTTGCCGCCAGCAGCATTGATCAGTTGCTCAAAGATTTTCTCGCCTGCGACTTGGAAACTAGCGAAGTGCTGCTCTCGCCCGCCAATCGCAACCAATACCTTTACCTGCTGCTCAAAGGCCAACTCAAAGTCTACCTCGGCTCGCTCGACAGTCAGCCGGTGAGCACCCTGAAAGTCGGTGACTGCGCCGGTGAAATCAGCTTTATCGACAATGAACACCCGTCTGCCTTTGTCGTCGCAACCGAACCCTGCTGCGTGCTGCGTTTACACCGCGAATCGTTATTCAACCTGTTCCGCCAATCGCCTGAGCTGATGCAAAATCTGCTCGAACTGCTCTGCGACCGCGTACGCCAAGGCAACCGGATCATTCTCGACAGCGAACAGAACGCTAATATTGATGCACTGACCGGAGCCTACAATCGCCGTTGGCTGGAACATATTTTCGAGCGCGAGAGCACTCGCAGCGCCTTCAATGGCAAGCCCCTGTGCATGCTGATGCTGGATGTCGACCACTTCAAAGCCTACAACGATCAGCACGGCCATCTCGCCGGTGATTATGCCTTGTGCATGCTGTCCAATACCTTACACAACCAGCTACGGCCCAAAGACAGCCTGACCCGCTTCGGCGGTGAAGAATTCGTCATTTTGCTACCAGAAATCAGCGCCGATGAGGCCCGCAGCATTGGCGAACGGCTGCGCACAGCCATGAGCCAGATCAGCTCATTTCATTCGCCAATTGGCGTACAGCCAGGCGTAACCGTGTCCATTGGTCTCGCGCAAATGCAGCCGAAGGACAGCTTACATGGCCTTATTGCTCGCGCCGACAGCGCGTTGTACCAAGCTAAGCAGCAAGGTCGCGACTGCCTCTGCGGCTGAATATGCCGACTACAAGCTGCAGCGCGGTGCTGCTGTGGCACGCCTCTCCCTCACTCTTGCTAGAGTGCTGCGCACAATAACAATGCTCGGATGGCACGTTTCTATGCGCAAGCTTCTTATTGGTCTGTTGATTGTCTTGCTGATTGCTGTAGAGGCTGTATTGGCCCTGCCTTCATTGCTTGATCGCAAGATGAACAGCGTCGAAGTCCCCCCCCTTACCCCACCAGCGCGCCGGCCAAGCAACTGCATCAACAGTTGTTTATCGCGGACTTGCATGACGATGTACTGCTCTGAGGACGAAACTGACAACATCACCCTGCTAGCCATGGCCCAACGCTGGCCTCGGGAAACCTGGAACAGCCTGCTACAACGCGCCCTGTACCAGGCGCATAAACTCAACGAGGCCAGTGCCAACAGCGATGGCCGCCTGGTACTGATCAAAAACCGTAGCGACCTGGCCCGCTTTGTCAGCGCCTGGCAACAAGACCCGCAACGCGTAGCGGCAATCCTCGCCACCGAAGGTTTACAGCCGATCCAAGGCAAGCTGGAGAACGTTGATGCACTCTACCAGGCCGGTTTTCGTATCGCTGGCCTAACCCACTTTTTCGATAATGAAGTTGGCGGCTCCGCCCATGACCTGGAAAAAGGCGGCCTTACGCCACTTGGCCGCCAGGTGATCAAGCGCCTGGAAGCGAAATCCATGCTGATCGACCTGGCTCACGCCTCTCGCCCACTAATCGATGACGTGCTGGGCATGACCACGCGCCAGTACTGGTCTCGCACACCGGCGTCGAAGGTATCTGCATAGGCACCCGCAACCTGAGTGACAAACACCTGCAGGCCATCGCAGCCACCGGCGGAGTAATCGGCATCGGTTACTGGGATGCTGCTGTCTGCCCCACCTCCGGCGCGGCCATCGTCAATGCCATCCGTTATACAGTCGACAGGGTTGGCGTCGAGCACGTGGCGCTAGGTTCGGACTTCAATGGCACCATTCATGCGCCCTTTGACGTAACCGGCTTGCCACAATTGACCCAAGGCCTGCTCGAAGCCGGCTTCAGCCACGCCGACATTGCCGCCATCATGGGCGGCAATGTGCAGCGCCTGCTCCTAAGCAGCCTACCAAGGGACTGAAAGTACTCATAATTTCCCGCCACCAGGCAGGATCTGGCGCGGCACTACGCCGCGCCGGCTTCTTGCATTACACTGGCGGCTGTTCACTCCTTAACCAATTGATGAGATGACCGTGCTCAAAGCACTTAAGAAAATATTCGGCAAAGCCGAGGGCGAGCAATCCAGCCCACTCACACCAACGCCTGTAACGCCCAGCGCGCAGCGCGTCCAGCATGACGCCACCGCTGAAACTCCCAGCCGCAGCGCTGCACCACGCGAGAGTAAAAGCGTGGAAAGACCGTTACCGAGCAAGGAAAAACCGGCGAAACCACGCCGCGAACGTGCTGCAAAACCGATAGATACCTGGAAACTGGAAGACTTCTCTGTAGCACCGGCCGAGGGTAAAACCCGCTTTCATGACTTCAAGCTCTCGCCCGAGCTGATGCACGCCATCCATGACCTTGGCTTCCCTTACTGCACGCCGATCCAGGCGCAAGTGCTGGGCTACACCCTCAACGGCCGCGACGCCATCGGCCGCGCCCAGACCGGCACAGGCAAGACCGCTGCGTTTCTGGTCTCGATCATTACCCAGCTGCTGCAAACGCCTCCACCGAAAGAACGCTATATGGGCGAACCACGAGCGCTGATCATCGCGCCGACCCGTGAGCTGGTGGTGCAGATTGCCAAAGACGCCGCTGACCTGACCAAGTACACCGGCCTCAACGTGATGAGCTTTGTTGGCGGCATGGACTTCGATAAACAGCTCAAACTGCTTGAGTCGCGCTTCTGCGATATTTTGGTAGCAACACCAGGTCGCTTGCTCGACTTCAACCAGCGCGGCGAAGTGCACCTGGACATGGTCGAAGTGATGGTGCTGGACGAAGCCGACCGCATGCTCGACATGGGCTTTATCCCCCAGGTACGTCAGATCATTCGCCAGACCCCAGTGAAGAGCGAACGTCAGACACTCTTGTTCTCAGCCACCTTCACCGAAGACGTGATGAACCTGGCCAAGCAATGGACCACCGACCCGGCCATCGTCGAGATCGAACCGGAAAACGTCGCCAGCGAGACGGTCGAGCAGCACGTCTATGCCGTCGCTGGCAGCGACAAGTACAAGCTGCTGTACAACCTGATCAGCCAGAACGACTGGATCCGCGTGATGGTCTTCGCCAACCGCAAAGATGAAGTGCGGCGCATCGAAGAACGCCTGACCCGCGACGGTATCAGTGCTGTGCAAATGTCTGGCGACGTACCACAGCACAAACGCATCCGCGCGCTAGAAGGCTTCCGCGAAGGCAAGATCCGCGTGATGGTCGCCACCGATGTAGCCGGTCGCGGCATCCACGTCGATGCCATCAGCCACGTGATCAACTTCACCCTACCGGAAACACCGGACGACTACGTACACCGTATCGGTCGTACCGGTCGTGCCGGCAGTAGCGGCACCTCAATCAGTTTTGCCGGCGAAGACGATGCCTACGCCCTGCCAGGTATCGAAGCACTGCTGGGCCGCAAGATCGCTTGCGAAATGCCGCCTGACGAGCTGCTCAAGCCGGTGCCGCGCAAGAACTGACACGCGCGCAACTATTAAAGGCGAAGCCCTGCGGCTTCGCCTTTTTTATGGCTGTGTGTTTGAGCAGCTGCTGCCAGCGGCTTCCGTCCGGAGGAGGCACTTTAGCAGCGATAAAACCTTCAAGTCGCTGCATCCCTTTGATGGTGCTTGCTGGGCTTCGCTCAACACCAACCTGTCAGATGCATGCGACCTGCACGGACACACATCGTTAGGGCGCAAACAACTCCAACTGCTCATGCTTAACGCGCAGGTCATACAAGCGCACGCCAACGCCCAGCAGGCGCACTGCCTTGTTGCCTCGGGCAAAAGCCGCGCTGAGCAGCCGCTTGTAGCTGTCCAGGTCACGCCGCGCTCCAGCCTGCTCCAGGGTGGTCTGACTGAAGTCATGAAACTTGATTTTGACGAAGGGTTTGTCCGGCCGATAAGTCGGATCGAGCAGCGCCATGCGCGTTTCCAGCTGCGCCAGCAACGCGGGCAGCTGCTCAAGGCAAGCGGCCAGATCGGGCAAGTCCTTGTCGAAGGTATTTTCCACGCTGACCGACTGCCGTCGGCTGTCGTTACGTACCAGGCGCTCATCAATGCCATAGGAGAGCCCCCACAGACGCTCGCCGAAACTGCCGAATTCCTTGACCAGCGCCAGCTTGCTCCACGCTCGCAGATCGCTGCAGGTGCGAATACCCAAACGCCCGAGCTTGTCAGCCGTGACCTTGCCCACGCCATGCAGCTTACTCACTGGCAAAGCGGCGACAAACTCCTCCACCTGATCTGGGGTAATCACAAACAGGCCGTTGGGCTTCTTCCAGTCACTGGCGATCTTGGCGAGGAACTTATTCGGCGCGACGCCCGCAGAAACAGTGATGTGCAGCTCCTGCGACACCCGCCGACGAATATCCTGGGCAATGCGCGTAGCGCTACCGGCAAAGTGCTGACTGTCGCTTACATCTAAGTAGGCCTCATCCAGCGATAAGGGTTCGATCAACTCAGTGTAATCACGAAAAATCGCCTGAATCTCTCGCGACACCGCCCTGTAAGCCTCCATGCGCGGCTTGACGATCAGCAGGTCGGGGCACAATTTCAGCGCCTGGCCTGAGGCCATCGCAGAACGCACGCCATAACTGCGCGCCTCATAATTACAGGTGGCAATTACCCCACGCCGATCCGCCAAGCCGCCGACTGCCAGGGGCTTGCTCGCCAGACTCGGATCATCACGCATCTCGATTGCGGCATAGAAACAATCGCAGTCAACGTGGATGATCTTGCGGCTGTTCATAGTCAACGCCGTCAACCCTGCATTTATTGCGCGGCTGAACTCACGGGGACGGCCGGCTTGGCTTCACTCTCCGTATCGTCCGGCTTACTGATATAGGACTGGATAATCAGGATCACGATCAGCATAAAAGCGGCCAATGGCAGCAACTTGGTCTTAGCTGCCAGCGCTGCACCGCAACCCGCGCAGGTTTTGGCGTGGGCTGAAACCTGGGCACCGCAGGACTTACATTTACCATTCATAGCACTGCTCCCATTCAATGGGCACGGACTCTAGCCCAACAGCCCGGTCAGAGGCTATGGCGAAAACATTCACGCCCCTCCAGCCAGGCTCTCACTTAGTACGCAGATGCATAAATCTGAGTATTTATGGCTAAAGACCTGAATAAAGGTGCCTTAAACCTACATTTAGGTTGACACGATTCATTTAGGCGCTAGAATTGGCCCCGCGGAATGGAGCAGTCTGGTAGCTCGTCGGGCTCATAACCCGAAGGTCGTCGGTTCAAATCCGGCTTCCGCAACCAAATATTAAAAAGACCACTCAATGAGTGGTTTTTTTTGGCTTCATTTTAATCAAATGCGATTCACAAGGCATTTCGACTGGCCTCAACTCCTAATTAGCCCTCGACTGATTAGGGCTGAATACGCCGGCAACAGCCAGCTCAGGCGCCGCACTCCCGCCGCTTCGTCACCCTCAACGATTTAAGTTATTGATTAAAAACCACTAATCGATTGACAAGGCATCGTATCTATATAGAATAGCCGGCGCGGGATGGAGCAGTCTGGTAGCTCGTCGGGCTCATAACCCGAAGGTCGTCGGTTCAAATCCGGCTCCCGCAACCAGATACTCAAAAAAGGCCACTCAAACGAGTGGCCTTTTTTGTTTCTTGTCTATGGTATGCCTAAGCATTTGATTAAAAACACAATTCTATTGACAGCATACGATTTCCCTATAGAATCAACGGCGCGGAATGGAGCAGTCTGGTAGCTCGTCGGGCTCATAACCCGAAGGTCGTCGGTTCAAATCCGGCTTCCGCAACCAAATACTCAAGAAGGCCACTCAATCGAGCGGCCTTTTTTTTGTGCGCGATTTAAGTGATCAAGCTCAGCAAAGCTTAAGCATTGCCCCCCTAGAATGAAGTGATCATCACTTACCCTTCAGAGCCCACACCATCATGTCCTGGAAAAATACCGAATCGCGCTACGGCAGCCTGTCCATTGCGTTGCATTGGCTGATGCTGGTTCTGATTGCTGGCGTTTATGCCTGCATCGAACTCAGGGGCAACTTCCCTAAGGGCAGCGATATGCGCGAACTGCTCAAGCAATGGCACTTTATGCTCGGCCTTAGCGTGTTCGCCTTGGCCTGGCTGCGCCTGCTGGCACGTACAATCTCACCGACACCAACAATCAACCCTGCCCCACCTGCCTGGCAAGCCATCCCGGCCAAGTTGATGCACGCGGCGCTCTACGCCCTGATGATCGGCGCGCCACTGGCTGGCTGGTTGATACTCAGCGCTGCCGGCAAACCCATCCCATTCTTCGGCCTGGAACTGCCTGCACTGCTCGCCCCCAACAAACCACTGGCCGGCGAGATCAAAGAGTGGCATGAACTGGCCGGCAGCGCCGGCTACTGGCTGATAGGCCTACATGCTGTCGCCGGGTTGTTCCATCACTTTGTTACACGCGACAACACCCTGACGCGCATCCTGCCGACCAAGCATGCCTGAACCAACCACCCCTATAGCAGGCGACGCTCAGTGCTGGTCAATTGGCAGCGTCGCCGCTAGAATTGCGCACTTTTTGATCAGAGGCACACTCAGTGCCCAGCATCCGTCCGTACACGCCTGAGGTTAACGCCATGTCTACCCCCGCCACGCCCAAAGTCGGCTTCGTTTCACTCGGATGCCCCAAAGCACTGGTGGATTCCGAGCGCATCCTGACCCAGTTGCGCATGGAAGGTTATGAAGTGGTGTCGACCTATCAGGACGCTGACGTAGTGGTGGTCAACACCTGCGGCTTTATCGACAGTGCCAAGGCCGAATCTCTGGAAGTGATCGGCGAAGCCATTAAAGAAAACGGTAAGGTGATCGTTACTGGCTGCATGGGCGTGGAAGAAGGCGCAATTCGCGACGTACACCCCAGCGTGCTCTCAGTCACCGGCCCGCAGCAATATGAGCAGGTGCTTAACGCCGTACACGAAGTAGTACCGCCCTCCACCTCGCACAACCCGCTGATCGACCTGGTGCCGCCACAAGGTATCAAGCTCACCCCACGTCACTATGCTTATCTGAAGATTTCCGAAGGCTGTAACCACAGCTGCAGCTTCTGCATCATTCCATCGATGCGCGGCAAGCTGGTCAGCCGCCCGGTGGGTGACGTGCTCAGCGAGGCCGAGCGACTGGTTAAATCCGGCGTAAAAGAGCTGCTGGTGATTTCCCAAGACACCAGCGCCTATGGCGTCGACATGAAGTACAAGACCGACTTCTGGAACGGCCAGCCGGTGAAAACCCGCATGACCGAAATGTGTGAAGCCTTGTCGAGTATGGGCGTATGGGTACGCCTGCATTACGTCTACCCCTACCCGCACGTCGACGAACTGATCCCACTAATGGCCGCTGGCAAGATCCTGCCGTACCTGGACATCCCCTTCCAGCACGCCAGCCCGAAAGTGCTCAAGGCGATGAAGCGCCCAGCTTTCGAAGACAAGACCCTGGCGCGGATCAAGAACTGGCGCGAGATCTGCCCGGAACTGACCATCCGCTCGACCTTTATCGTTGGCTTCCCCGGCGAAACCGAAGAAGACTTCGAATACCTGCTCAACTGGCTGACCGAAGCCCAACTCGACCGCGTAGGCTGCTTCCAGTACTCGCCGGTTGAAGGCGCATCCGCCAACCTGCTCGACAACCACGTACCGGATGACGTTAAACAAGATCGCTGGGACCGTTTTATGGCCCACCAGCAGGCCATTAGCACGGCACGCCTGCAGCTGAAGGTCGGTAAAGAAATGGACGTATTGATCGACGAAGTCGACGACCAAGGCGCCGTCGCCCGCTGCTATGCCGACGCCCCGGAGATCGACGGCAGCGTATTTATCGCCAGCACTGAGGTGAAACCGGGC
The DNA here is from genome assembly GCF_900113745.1 of Pseudomonas guineae. Classification (GTDB taxonomy): domain Bacteria; phylum Pseudomonadota; class Gammaproteobacteria; order Pseudomonadales; family Pseudomonadaceae; genus Aquipseudomonas; species Aquipseudomonas guineae. Next base: position 362,368 of record NZ_FOQL01000003.1, read on the forward strand.
GATAAAGTCCGCGTGCGCATCGTCGATGCCGATGAATACGACATGTGGGCAGAGCTGATCTAACCCCTACAGTCTAAAAAGCCCCGCACAAGCGGGGCTTTTTTATGCGCGATCCAACGGGCTCATCACACCCAGCCCACCGCGATTGAGTACATGGGTATAAATCATCGTCGTCTTCACGTCCGAATGGCCAAGCAACTCCTGCACAGTACGAATGTCCTGACCACTCTCCAGCAGGTGAGTCGCAAAGGAATGACGCAATGTGTGTGGTGTGGCAGGCTTGATCACTCCTGCGCCACGAACCGCTTCACGCATTGCACGCTGAATGGTTTTCTCATGCACGTGATGACGAAAAATCCCCTTTGAACGCGGATCAACAGAGCGATTTCCTGACGGAAATACAAACTGCCAAGCCCAATCAGCCGCAGCGTTAGGGTATTTGCGCGCCAGTGCAAACGGCAGATTCGCATGCCCAAAGCCCTCAGCCAAATCCTGCTGATGCAACGCCGCAACCTTCTCAAGATGCTCCTGCAAAGGAACAACCAATGCACGCGGCAACATCGTTACCCGATCCTTCTGGCCCTTACCGTCGCGCACGACAACTTCCCCCCGGGCAAACTCAACATCTTTGACTCGCAAGCGCAATGCTTCCAAAAGACGCAAACCAGAACCATAAAGCAGCGTGGCTACCATCCACTTAACCCCGGATAATTGCGCCAAAACACGGGTCACCTCATCACGCGTCAACACCACGGGTAAGTGCTTAGGCTTCTTGGCCCGGACGATACCAGCCAACCAGGGTAAATCGACCTTCAACACCTCCTTATAAAGAAACAGCAGCGCCGCCAAGGCCTGATTTTGCGTCGCCCCCGCTACGTTGCGCTTGACCGCCAAATGTGTAAGAAACGCCTCAATCTCGACCGCACCCATCTCGAGCGGGTGACGATACTGATGAAAGCGGATATAACGCTTTACCCACTCGGCATAGACAGTCTCTGTGCGAATGGAATAATTTCTGACGCGAATCTGCTGCCGCACCTGATCCAGTAGCCTGGGTTTGCCATCATCCATGTCGTGTTACTCCCTGAATGGTGTCGTGTTATTCACGACAGACCTCAGACTAGACAAGGAAGCAGAGGGTAACAAGGCGCGTTATGCGACACCAAAACGCGACATCGAATGTCGCACAATTAATAGTTAGAGGTTGCACGGATGCATGCGTTAAAACTTATAAAATGGGTACTCATTTCTATAGGAGCCACTTTCCTAGTACTTTTATCTTTACTGGCATTTGCTTATTGGTATGCAAGTTCTGGAGTTTTCAGCTCTGAAACTTTTGAAAAAACAAAATGGCACGCCGCAATATCCGACGAACAATCTGCCACTTGCTACCGCGGAGGGATGGCTAACGACATACAAGGCTTGTTATCAAAAAAAATGACTGAAAATGATGTAGCTGTTTTACTTGGAGAGCCAAGCGAGCAGTTTACGAAACAAGAATATCAATACTCACTTGGCATGTGCAGCGGCTTGGGAATTGATTACGACTACTTGCACATCTACTTCGATGAGCAAGGCCATTTTTCTCAAGCAAAAATTACTCGACATTGAGCAAGCAACCTCTAACAAATGGTTCAAATCGTTCGCTTCGCTCACTGGGACGGGCTAAAGCCCGCCCCTTAACCAAACGTTATAAACCATGACCGAAGACTTCATAACAGCCATCATAACTGCCTCCTTTATAGCTGGTACCGCCTGGGTATACAGCTGGGTGAGAAATTTATTCCTTGAGAAATCCCTAAAGGGAGCCATTAATCAAGGAGGCGTTGGCATTGGCTTCGACCACCAAACCAATAAATGCTCTTTCACTCTGCAAATTCAAAACAACTCAAATGCAACCATTCGAGTGCGAGCCATTATCTTCATGGCAGATATTTTTCATGTAGAGCTGCACCCGTCGCACGACAAACCATTGTTTCAGACACCACTCACGAACGAGGTGGTTCAATCAGTTTTCAAACGAAAGCACCTTTCAAAGGGCTCACTAGAGCCAGACGATAATCCTCACGCAATGTTACTCCCACCCAAGACAGGTGGCTGGTGGGACGTGACACCTGACACTATTGGGTCAAGAGAATGGATTATTGAAGATATATATATGGTATTCGAGTACGCCACTGTTTTTGGAAATAGCGCATTAGTCCGAATAAAGGCTCCTGAATCAACACTAAAAATGGTTAAAGAGAATTTTGAGCGACTATCTGTTTCTGCACACAGGAAGATACCATTTGATTTTTTTTCATGGCATTAAGCCTGCGCCGCATGGCTTATAACTAATGGTTCAAATCGTTCGCTTCGCTCACTGGGACGGGCTAAAGCCCGCCCCTTAACCAAACGTTAGCCGTACACCTTGGTAATCTGCAATGCACAATGCAACTAAGTTTCAAAGCAAGGAAGATCAATTACTGTGCATTGACAATGCAATTGATGCCGCACGTATTCGCACTGACAAATCAATAAGCACAAAACTTTCAGGCATGTATTCTTCTTTGCTCAACCAGCTTCAATATGTAAAACACTGCATAGAAGATGCTGGCATCGACAGATCAAGGCTCCATGACATCTCAGTCGGGCATATAGCAATCAGGGAATTCGAAGAAAGCGATCCGGAATTCGCAGCAACCTTAAATCGTGCTTACTTTATTTGCTATTACAAATCCCAAGGGCTAAAAGTTCCTTGCATTGACGAGAGCGGCAACATTATTTGACTCGTCAAATATATTAATTCAAGCACGGCTAACAAATGGTTCAAACCGTTCGCTGCGCTCACTGGGACGGGCTAAAGCCCGCCCCTTAACCAAACGTTAGAAGCCCAAGAAAGGTAGTGCGGAATTCATGAACAAATACGACAAAGCCATTCTTGACTGCAAAGTTGGAATTAAAGCATTTCAAAATATAAATGCTTCTTCAATTGGCTTTTCTAAAATGCTGGATCTCGCAAACACAGAAGACCCAATACTATTACCTTCTGTCTTCCACTGGGCAGTAATTCGTTATGCAAAACCATTCTTAAATTCAAAATTCGAAGACGGGAAAATATGTTACCCGACAAAAGAATTGAAGAAGGCAAGTGGTTTTTCATCTGAAATTCATGAGCATATACTCACTGTTCGTAGCGCTTTAGTTGCGCATGATGACTTCACAGAAATATCGCCTCGTATTTTGACCGCAGGCATGCACATAGCAGATGAAGATTTTCTGATTCCAACATCAATAACAATATCTAACAAATGCATTTCATTTCCAATAAATCCTGATACCGTGCAAAAAATGCAATTACATGCTCAAGCTTGCTGCATTGGAGTTCACTCCAAACTTATCAAAGACATTGAAGCCCTTCGGGAATTGACTCTTAAGCATCCTGAGCTTGCAATGAAAGACCCCAAATATAAAAGCAACTACGGCGAAGCAAAAATTGAAGCAGGTGGTTCTAAAATGCAGCCTCCAAACTTTACAGTCGACCCATGGCTTAACACACCAGTACCTGACTATTCTGAGCTGCATAATGGCTACATGTATGAAGAAGCCAAAATAAATAAAGAATTTCATGGCCCTGAAACAATAATTACACCCGAAGGCAAAGAGTATATCTTCTCACCAACCACATCGGAGTAAGGGCTTCTAACAACTGGTTCAAATCGTTCGCTGCGCTCACTGGGACGGGCTAAAGCCCGCCCCTTAACCAAACGTTAGGCATTATTACAAACCAAAAGGAAACGCTAAAAATGCAAGATCAAGGACTGGAATACGCAGGTTTTTGGGCAAGAACTGGTGCCGCAATAATCGACACAATTCTAATTATGCTAATAACATTTCCCCTGCTTATATCAATTTATGGCTGGGCTTACTTTGACGGAGAAAAAACAGACTTAATCGCTGGACCAGCTGACTTCCTAATATCATGGGTTTTACCGACCATTGCCGTAATTATTTTCTGGATATTTAAACAGGCCACACCCGGCAAGATGGCTATATCCGCAAAAATAGTCGACGCCACAACGGGGCAACCAGCAAGCACTGCACAATTGGTGGGCCGCTATTTCGCGTATTTCGTATCAATGATTCCACTATTTCTAGGTATTTTCTGGGTGGCCTTTGATAAACGCAAACAAGGGTGGCATGACAAACTTGCAGGAACTGTAGTTATTAAAAAAGTAAATACAGGGCCAGAGCCAGTACGGTTCAATAACGCCTAACAAGGCGCTCAAATCGTTCGCTTCGCTCACTGGGACTGGCTAAAGCCAGCCCCTTAGCTTAATCGTTAGGTAACACCATGAATCCCGAGTTCATTGAGTTTCTTCAGAAAAACGCATCTGCAATATTTGCATTGCTTGGCGTAATATCAGGCTCTTTATTGACCGGGGTGTTTAGCTATATATCAAAAGCCAGAGAAACAAAACTTCGAATTACCGAGAAGGTGGTCGACAGAAAGCTACAGGCTCATGACAACCTAATAGACTTTCTCGGCCAAATCAGAACAATGCTATTACTGGGTGGTTGGGATGGGGAAAAAGAGCTAAAAAGAACCCCTCTACCCATGAATGGCCAGCAAGAACTCAGTGATTTTCTTGTTAATTTTTCTAGCATGAGGAACTCTTCCGAGCGTTGGTTTTCATTTGGCCTAAAGCGTGAAATAAGCCTTTTCCTCGACTACGTAGTTAGCCTTAACGAATTAGTGCGAACAGCATCTGACGAAAAACTACAGGAAATCGGAGCACTAATTAGATACGACTTTATTGAATTCGCAGTAAAAATAGAAGACTCCGCGCATGACTTTATCAATAAAGACCTATTAAAACTTGATCACAAAACAGATAGAAAATGGCATAAATACAAGCCTGAAGAAACAATTAAAAAGCTTGGCGACACACGGCTTTTTAAATTTCGCGAGACAATCGAAATTATGCTTATTAGTGATAAATAGGCCACCAAATTATTTCAGTAACACACCCAGGTTAACGTTACCTAACAACTGGTTCAAATCGTTCGCTTCGCTCACTGGGACGGGCTAAAGCCCGCCCCTTAACCAAACGTTAAGCATCATCAAACAGGGAGCACTAAGTGGAACTGACAACTCAGGACCTTAAGTCAGTAATTCTCGCTTTATTAACCATGGCGCTAGTTTATGGGTTTAAACGTTTCTGGCAGTACCGAACCAAGAAAGCGATAGCAGGTAAGATCGAGGGGCTTAAGGTAGAGCAGGAATGGTTAGAGCGTGTCGGCAACTCTTTTGAAGAGGCGGTGCTTTTCAGTTTTAGATTGTTATTTATAGTTCTGTTTTTGATTGGTGTTGCTTCTATTTTTGGGCCGCTTCTAGAGTTCGTCAGCGGAGCCGCCAGTCCCTTCACGCTATTTAAGTTTGCGTCTTGGGCTCTAGTTATCGTTGCCTCTTTTGTATCCGTATCTAAGCTCAGCCAGATAAGGCGGTACCCTGAAGAAACGGAAAGGTTAAAACAAAAGATAAAAGCACTAGAGGTGTGCCTTTCAAAGTTTGAGGATCAATAATGCCTAACAAGCGGCAGCACGGTGAACGCTTCTCCGCCGCTTCGCGGCTACAAACCGGCACGTGTGCCGGACGTTAGGTTTCTAAGAAAAATATGCCAACAATCGCTACTACACCCAACCCGCCTTATTATGCGGTCATCTTTACCTCTCAACGTACGGATGGTGATAACGGCTATGGCGACATGGCCACTAAAATGCTTGACCTCGCAGCCCAGCAGCCTGGTTACTTAGGTGTAGAGTCAGCCAAAGAAGACCTTGGGATTACTGTTTCATATTGGTCCGATCTTGAATCAATAAAGAACTGGAAAGCTAATATCGAACACACTCGGGCTCAACAGCTTGGTCATGAGAAATGGTACTCAGCATTTAAAGTAAGAATATCCAAGGTTGAGCGTGATTATGGCATCTAGCTAACCAATTGATTTACTCACTTCGCTCTCTGTGATCGGTTAATATTGCCGCCTTTGCTTAATCGCGATACCCCAGCACCACTCTAGAATTCACACGCCGAGCACTGCCATGAACCGCCAAAAAAAGATCAAGCAACTTTTAAAGGCTCACGCCAAAAAGGCCAGTGCCAAGCTGGCACCGCCGAGCAAGAATAAATACATCAGTAAAGCGGATCGTTTGAAGAGCGACGCTGAATCCACGCCTGAATCATCCATAGCGCCTGAACACGAGCCTATTAAGCTTAATAATTAAATTGATTAAGCATGACGACTATCACGTCATCGGTTGACGAGCATTAACCACAGTGGGATGTGTTCATTTTAAAGGCGACAGCCAGCCATGAAGCTCTGCCTGGCATGGTCAAGAACGCTAAAGCGCCGAGCACTTCACGCCTTGCGCTCAGCCAATAGCCTAGGCCTGCTCTAGTAGGCATGCGCACTTGGTGTACGTCGCATGCTGCGCTGCCCTTGTGGTCAGGCAGGTGCCTCGGTAACGTGAGCGCACTTTCTAGGAGTGCCACGATGCGTTTCAGCCGCCCTTTTTGCTTTGCCTTGTTGCCATTGCTCGCCAGTTGCCAGGTGTTTACCGACAAACCCACTGCGCCAGTGATTGAGCAAACGCGCATGCAGGGCGAGCTCAGCCTCAATGCAGGCCAATTGCTGTTTCGCCCCTGCCAGGAACAGCGTCAATTTCTCCTCAAGGACGATAGCGCAGACGGGCTCAGCAGCGATGCCAACAGCTTGTTCAGCGATGGTCACAACAGCCTCTATGTAGACATGCGTGGTCAACTCCAAGCCAACGCCCAAGCCGGTATCGACGGCCAGTTTGTGCCCAGCCAGGTGTACCGCGTACAGGCTGAAGGCCAGGGCTGCAAAGACATTAATTTTGCCCGTACCCTACTGCGTGCCAGTGGCCACGCGCCGGACTGGAGCATTGCCGTAAGCAATCAGGGCTTGATCCTCAATCGGGTGGGTAAAGAACCGCAGGCGTTGCCGTACCTGGAAGAGCAACTGCCGGAAGGTCGCCTCAATCTGAGCAGCGAAGCCAATGGCCAGCGCCTGGAACTCTGGGTTGCCAAGCAGCGCTGCGTCGACAGCATGAATGGCGCGGTGCAGCACATGAGTGCCGAGTTACGCCTCGATGGTGAAGTCTTGCGCGGCTGCGCTTATCTCGGCGGCGCGCGCAACGACTAGACACATCGGCAAACACACAATGCGCAGAGTGCTGAGATAGATCAGCCCGCTGTTAGGCGATTGGCCTAAGCTGGGAGGGAAGTCAGCCAAAGGGATATCGTTATGCTGCGCATTGCTATCAATGGATATGGACGTATTGGTCGTTGCTTGGTACGCGCGTTGTTCGAGCGCAACCTACAAGATCGGATTCACCTCACCGCGATCAATGACTTGGGTGAGCAAAGCACCCTCGCCCACCTGACGCGCTTCGACTCGACCTTCGGGCGCTTCCCCGGACAAATCAGCCTGGAAGGTGATCTGTTGCAGGTCAATGGTCACCCTATCAAGCTGCTGTGTGAGCGCGAAGTGGCGAATTTGCCTTGGCGTGAGCACCAAGTTGACCTGGTGCTCGAATGCACAGGCAAGCTGAAGAAGCGCGTCCAGGTCGAGCAGCACATCAGTGCCGGTAGTCCACGGGTGCTGCTCTCCCACCCGCTCGACAGTGCCGATCTAACCGTGGTGTACGGCGTTAATCATGAGCAGCTTGGCGATCAGCAGATCGTTTCCAACGCGTCCTGCACCACCAATTGCCTCGCCCCGCTGGCCAAGGTGCTGCACGAGGCTGTGGGCATTCGCCAGGGCCTGGTTAACACCATTCACTCCTATACCAACGACCAAAACCTACTGGATAAAACTCACAGCGACTTGTACCGGGCCCGCGCCGCTGCTGTGTCAATGATCCCCACCAGCACCGGTGCGGCCAAGACCATCGGCCTGGTACTGCCGGAATTAGCCGGGCGCCTGGATGGCCTGTCGGTGCGCGTACCGACGCCCAATGTGTCGCTGGTTGACCTGACCTTTACCTGCGAGCGCCCGACCAGCCGTGAGGCGATCAACGCTGCGCTGCAAGCCGGTGCCGCGCAACTGCCTCCTGGGGTGATGGAGTGCAACGAGCTGGCGTTGGTGTCCAGTGACTTCAACGGTTATCCGGTGTCTTGCGTGGTCGACCTCAATCACACGCGCGTGCAAGGTGATCTGGTTAAGGTATTGGCCTGGTATGACAACGAGTGGGCGTTTGCCAACCGCATGCTGGATGTGATGCTGGCTTGGGTGAAGCCGGCGTAAGAACAGCCTTTGGCCTCCTAAAAACGCTGCGCGAGCGCGCAGCCAGACCTGCAGCCGCCACACCTAAGCGAGCGGCGCTTATTCATAGGTATAATCGCCGCCTCTTAAAAGCTGCCGGGTTGCCTCCGGCCCTGATAGTGGACCGCCCATCATGTTACGCATCACCGAACTCAAGCTGCCGCTCGACCATCCTGAAGAAGCTCTGCGCCCAGCCATCATCCAGCGCTTAGGGATTACCGACAGCGAGCTGCTCGATTTCAGCCTGTTCAAGCGCAGCTACGATGCGCGAAAAAAATCCAGCGAAATACACTTCATCTACACCATCGACTGCAACCTGCGCGATGAAGCAGCGCTGCTGAGCCAGTTTGCCGACGACCGGCACATCAGCGTGACACCGGACACCGCCTACAAAGCTGTCGGCCAGGCTGCAGAAGACCTTGCCGAACGCCCACTGGTAGTCGGTTTTGGCCCCTGCGGTATTTTTGCCGCGCTGATTCTCGCTCAAGCAGGGCTCAAGCCGATTGTGCTGGAGCGCGGCACCGAAGTGCGCCAGCGCACCAAGGACACCTGGGGCCTGTGGCGCAAGAATGTACTCAAGCCGGAGTCCAACGTGCAGTTTGGCGAAGGCGGCGCGGGCACCTTCTCCGACGGCAAGCTCTACAGCCAGATCAAAGACCCCAAGCATTACGGTCGCAAGGTGCTGCAGGAGTTCGTTAAGGCCGGCGCACCGGATGAGATCCTCTACGTCAGCAAACCGCATATCGGCACCTTCCGCCTGACTGGCGTGGTCGCGACCATGCGCGAGGAAATCAAGGCACTGGGCGGTGAAGTACGTTTTCAGCAGCGCGTCAGCGATGTGCTGATCGAGGACGGCCAGCTCAGCGGCGTGGTACTCGACAGTGGCGAGCAGATTCTCAGCCGCCAAGTGATCATCGCACTGGGTCACAGCGCGCGTGACACCTTCCGCATGCTGCATAAGCGCGAGGTGTTTATGGAGGCCAAGCCGTTCTCGGTGGGTTTCCGCATCGAGCACCCGCAGGGGCTGATCGACCGTGCCCGCCTGGGCAAATACGCCGGCCACCCCAAGTTGGGCGCGGCGGATTACAAGCTGGTGCACCACGCCAAAAATGGCCGCTCGGTTTATAGCTTCTGCATGTGCCCGGGCGGCACGGTGGTGGCGGCGACCTCGGAACCGAACCGCGTCGTGACCAACGGCATGAGCCAGTACTCACGTAACGAGCGCAATGCCAACGCCGGTATTGTCGTCGGCATTACCCCGGAGCAGGATTACCCAGGCAGCCCGCTGGCCGGGATTGAGCTGCAAGAGCGCTTGGAATCTCAGGCCTACCTGCTCGGCGGCAGCACCTACGAAGCGCCGGGGCAGTTGGTCGGCGACTTTATCGCCGGCAAAGCGTCCACCGAACTGGGCAGTGTCGAGCCGTCCTACAAGCCGGGGATCAAACTCGGCGACTTGGCCTTGGCGCTGCCGGACTTTGCCATCGAGGCCATCCGCGAAGCGTTGCCGGCCTTCGGCAAGCAGATCAAAGGCTTCGATCTGCATGATGCGGTACTCACCGGGATCGAAACCCGAACCTCCTCGCCGCTGCGCATCACCCGTGGCGCGGACATGCAGAGCCTTAACGTGCGCGGGCTGTACCCGGCCGGTGAGGGCGCGGGTTACGCCGGCGGTATTCTTTCGGCAGGCGTGGATGGGATTCGCGTGGCCGAAGCGCTGATCAAGGACATGCTCGGCATTGCCGAGGCCTGAAACGCGCCACAGTTAGCAGGCTTAATCGTGATTGGTATAGCAGGTGGGTGAGCTGGGCTGATCGCGACGGTCCAACTCATCTTCCAGGAACTCAGCCAGCACCCGCGCATTACTGAGTTGTGGGTCTCGCGCGGCAAACAGCAGGGTCAGCGTGCCCTGCTTGGCCATGCCGAGCAGCCCTTGCCAATGTTCGGGATGTGCGACCAATTGCTCGCGGTATTTTTCGCTGAACGCGGCGAAGGCGCTGGCTTGATGCTGGTACTCACGACGCAACTCGGTGGAGGGCGCGACATCCGGCAACCACGCATCCAACTGCAACGCCTGCTTGCTTAGCCCGCGTGGCCATAAGCGATCAACCAGTACGCGCAGCCCATCACTGCTCTCAGCAGGCTCATAAACTCGCTTGTACTGAAGCATCACCTCGCCCTCTTACTCACCGCACTTAGCTGTCGATCCCCAGGCTGGGAACCTCGAAGCCCAGAACTGCGCCCTGCTCTGCGCAAGCGGTAATACGTTCGACTAACGGGCCCAGATCAAAACCTTGTGCGGCTAACCAGGCGGGGTCGTAATAAGTACCGACATAGCGCTCGCCACCATCGCAGAGAATCGCCACTACCGAGCCCGACTCGCCGGTCGCGACCATGCGCTGTGCCACCAGCAGTGCGCCAATCAGGTTGGTCCCGCTGGAGCCGCCCACCTTTCGCCCCAAACGCTGCGCCAGGTAATGCATCGCCGCCAAGGACAGTGCATCCGGCACCTTACACATGGCGTCGATTACCGCAGGCAGAAAGGATGCTTCGACCCGCGGCCGGCCGATGCCCTCGATGCGCGAGCCGTGGTCCAGGCAGAGGCTGGCATCGCCGCTGCGGTAGTAATCAAAGAACACCGACCGCTCGGCGTCGGCGCACAACACGCGGGTGTTGTGACGGCGATAACGCACATAGCGCCCCAACGTCGCCAGGGTGCCGCCGGTGCCAGGGCTGGAAACCAGCCAACTCGGCTCGGGGAAGTGCTCACTGCGCAGCTGCTGGAAGATCGACTCGGCGATATTGTTATTGGCGCGCCAATCGGTGGCGCGCTCGGCGTAGGTGAACTGATCCATAAAGTGCCCACCGGTCTCACGGGCCAAGCGTTCGGACTCGGCATAAATCAGCGTTGGATCGCTGACCAAATGGCTTTGCCCACCGTAGAAGGCGATCTGCGCGATCTTCTCTTTCGAGGTGCTGGCCGGCATTACTGCGATAAACGGCAGCCCTAATAAACGGGCGAAATAGGCTTCGGAAATGGCCGTAGAGCCGCTGGAGGCCTCAATGACCGGCGCACCCGGCTTTAGCCAGCCGTTACACAGCGCGTAGAGAAACAGCGAGCGCGCCAGGCGGTGTTTGAGGCTGCCGGTGGGATGGCTGGATTCATCCTTAAAATACAGCTCAACGCCCGGTAAGCCAGGCAACGCCAAAGGAATCAGATGGGTGTCGGCGCTGCGCTGAAAATCCGCCTCAATAATCCGGATAGCTTCGCGCGCCCAGGTTCGCCTATCACTCATGCCTTGCTCCTTAATCCAGTACACCAACCGGTAGCACTTGCGTGCCGCGCCATTGACTGAGCAGCACGCCGGCGAACACCAAGGCCGCAGCCAGCATCTGCACGGCATTCAGGCTTTCGCCCAACAGCAGTATGGCGAACAACAGAGTGAAGACCGGGATCAGGTTGGTGAAACCCGAGGCCTGACTCGCCGGCAAACGGCTGACGCCGAAGTTGTACAAGCCATAAGCGCCCACCGTGACCACGATGCCTAAATACGCCACGGCGCCCAGCCCCATAGGGCTGACAGAGCTCGGCAACGGCGCACTCAGCAAGGCCATGGGCAGAAAAAAGAGGGTGCCGACAAAGGCCACCATCGCTGTCAGCAGAAAAGGCGAATAACGCCCCGATAGATGCTTTAGCAACAGGGTGTAACCGGTGGCGCAGAGCATGGCGAGGAGTTCGTAGAAGTTACCGAGCAAAGGGTTACTGGCATGCTCATCGGCGCTGCCAGACAGGCTCAGCCAGATGGCACCGACCAGGGCGAGGAGAAACCCGGCCAGGGTAATGCGGCTGATCCGCTCGTGCAGAAAGATAAACGCGCCGACCGCCACCAGCAGCGGCAGCAAGGCTGTGACCATACCGGCCTGGGCGGCACTGGTGTGCTGCAGCGCGAGGGCTTCGAAGAGGAAATACAGACAGGGTTCGCAGGCGGCCAGGCCCAGCAGGTATTTCCAGTCGCCGGCGCGGTAATGCATCTGCCCGCGCCAGCGCCAGGCCAGCAAAAACACCAGGCTGCCGAGGGCCATACGGCCGAAAATCACCCACAACGGCGGCAACTCGGCAAAGGCCAGTTTCAGCGCAATAAACGAACTGCCCCACAACGCCATGGCAATCACCAGGCAGATCACCGCCACGCTTCTTCCCTGCTCGCGCATACACCACCTCCGACCAAAGGCGGCATTGTAGAGAGGACGATGTGCCGCCGACAGATACAGTCAGCACGGCGAACTGTGTGGGCGGGCTACTACACGCTCGGAAGGCTTATTGCTCCCAGGGCTTGCCGCGGGTTTCCTTGTTGATATGGAGCTTTTGCTGCATGGCCGCTTTGGCCAACATATGGGCGCTGACCGGCGCGGTGATAAACAAAAACAAGGCGATCAGCAGTTCATGCAGGCTGATGCCCTTACCGCTAAAGCTGAAATAGATCATCGAGGCAATCACCATGCCGCCCACGCCCAAGGTGCTGGCCTTGGTTGGGCCGTGCAGGCGCATAAAGAAGTCCGGCAGCCGATACAGACCAATCGCGCCGACCAGGGCGAACAGGCTGCCGAGCAGGAGAAACAGCGCGACCAACGCTTCGATCCAGAACGCCATCAGATGCTCCTCATTCGATGATATCGCCGCGCAGCAGATACTTGGCCACGGCCACCGTACCAATAAAGCCCATCACCGCAATCAGCAGGGCCGCTTCAAAATACAGATCCGACCCCAGCCACACGCCAAACAGCACGAGTATGGCAATCGCGTTGATATACAGGGTATCCAGCGCCAGGATGCGGTCGGGCAGATCGGGGCCTTTGATCAGGCGCGCCATGGTTAGCACCAGGGCCATGCCGATAATCACCAGGCACAGCGGAATCACGTAGTCGAGCATGTGAATACCTCCAGCAAGGGAGCTTCGTAGCGCTGCTTGATCTCCGCCACAAGGGCCTCGGCGTCGGGCACATCGAGACCATGCACCAGCAGGGTCTTGTGATCATCACTGAGATCGGCGGAAACCGTGCCTGGCGTCAGAGAAATGATGCTGGTAAGCATGGTCAAAGCAAGTTCATCCTCCAGCAGCAGCGGTATTTCCACGAACGCAGGCCGCAGTTTGGCGGTTGGGCCGAGGATCAACTTGGCCACCTGCAGGTTGGCCATGACGATATCGCCAAGAATGCGCAGCAGAAACAGGCAAAGCTTGAACGGCTTATCGACTTTCGGCGGGTTGATCCAGAACACCTGGGTCAGCAACGGAATAGCCCAACCGAGCAGCGCACCGAGCAAAAAGTGACCCAGGCTCAGGTCATTCATCAGTAGCAGCCATACCAGCAGCAGGCACAAGCTCAGCAGCGGATGGGGTATCCAGCGACGTGCTTTCATGGCAGGGCTCCCGATTCGATGATCTGCCGGTACAGCGCCAAGTCATGCAACTGACTGGCCGTGGCCTCGACATAGCTCAGTAGCGGCGCCGCACAGAACACCAGCAGCAGACTGAGTGACAACAAGCCCAGGCAGGCAAACAGCCGGCCATAATCCAGCTCAGCGCTGTCCAGCTGGCTCACGCCTACCCGCCAGAACAAGGTACTACCGGCCCGGCTCAGTGCAATAACGGTGAGCAGACTGCCAACCAACACCACAGGCCAGAGCAGCAAAGCCTCTAGGCCTGGATCCAGTGAGCGCAGCAACAGCAGCTTGCCGAAAAACCCGGACAGCGGCGGCAAGCCAGCGACTGCAATCGCACCGAAAAAGAATAAGCTACCGAGTATGTGAGGGTTCTGCAGCGCCGGCCCCTGAATCAGCAGCGAATGTTTAACCCCACGCTGACGGGCAATCAGGTCGGCCAACAAGAACAGCCCGCCGGCAACCCAGGTGCTGTGGACCAGGTAAAACAGAGCGGCCGCCAATGCTTGCTCAGTGCCGATGGCCACACCAGCGAGCAAGGTACCGACCGACACCACCACCAGGTACGCCAGCAAACCATGCAAGCTGCCTGCCGCCAGAGCGCCAATCACGCCCAGGGTCAGGGTCAATAGGGCGATCGGCCACAGCCAGTCGTTGGCCATATTGGCCAATGTGCCGGCATCATCACCAAAGATCAGCGTGTACACGCGGATGATCGAATACAGCCCGACCTTGGTCATGACCGCAAACAGCGCAGCTACCGGAGCAGTGGCCGAGGCATAGGCCTTGGGCAACCAGAAATATAACGGCAGAAACGCCGCCTTGAGGCCGAATACCACCAGCAAGAGCAAGCCGGCCGCGCCGAGCAGCGCAGCATCATCAGGCCCAGCGGCCGCAACACGAATGGCCATATCGGCCATGTTCAGGGTGCCGGTGATGCCGTACAACACGCCGACTGCGAGCAGGAAGAACGCTGAACCGACTAGGTTCAGCACCACGTAATGCAAGCCTGCACGCACCCGGTCAGCCCCGCCGCCGTGCAGCAATAGCGAGTAGGAGGCGATCAGCAGGATTTCAAAGAACACGAACAGGTTAAACAAATCACCCGTCAGAAAGGCGCCGTTAATGCCCATCAGCTGGAACTGGAACAGTGCATGAAAGCTCTGCCCACGCTCATCATCGCCGCGCACGGCATAGAGCAAGGCAAAGCTGCCGAGTACTGCAGTCACCAGCAGCAACAAGGCACTGAGGCGATCCAGCAGCAGGATGATGCCGAACGGTGCTGCCCAGTTGCCGGCGGCGTATACCTGCAACACCCCTTGGTCAGCTAGCCACAGCAAATAACCGCTTAATGGCAGTAACAGTAAGGTCGCCAGCAACGATACGCAGCGCTTAAACCGCTGGCTCAGACCTGCTCCCAGCAGCAACAGGCTGCCCGCAAACATGGGGATCAGGATGGGCAGGATCAAGCTGTGATTCATTGGGCAGGCTCCTGGCCGTCAACATGGTCGGTCTGGGTTTCGCCGACACTGCGCAAGGCCAGCACCACGACGAAAGCGGTCATGGCAAAACCGATGACGATGGCGGTCAGCACCAACGCTTGCGGCAACGGGTCAGCGTATACAGCGCCCTCCCCGATCACCGTGACCACCCCGGTTTGCAAACGGCCCATGGCGAATAGGAACAGGTTGACCGCATAGGAAATCAGCGTCAGCCCTAACACCACCGGGAACGTACGGGCGCGTAGCAGCAGGTACACACCGCTGGCAGTCAAGATGCCCAGCGTTGCAGCAAATATGGCTTCCATCTCAAAGTACCTCTTGTGCAGCTTTTTCCTGGGTGAGCTTGCCCAGGTTGGCGAGAATCAACAGGGTCGCGCCGACAACTGTCAGGTACACCCCGAGGTCGAAGAGCATGGCAGTCGCCAGCTCGATTTCACCGATCAGCGGAATCTGGAAATGGCCGAAAGCTGAGGTCAGGAACGGTCGATCAAACAACCAACTACCCAAACCAGTAAGACCGGCGATCAACACACCAAGGCCAGCCATGCCTTGATAATTCAACGGCATGCGCGACTGCGTCCACTGCACGCCACTGGCGACGTATTGCAGGATCAACGCCACGGCTGTGACTAACCCGGCGATAAAGCCGCCACCCGGCAAGTTGTGGCCGCGCAGGAAGATGAACACCGAGACCAGCAGCGCCATGGGCAGCAGCACCCGCGACAACGTAGCGAGGATCAGCGGATGCCGGTCACGCGCCCAGTTGCGCCCTTGCGCATCAGCCTTGGGCTGAAACAAACGCAACCCGTCGAGCGTGGCGAAGATACCGACTGCAGCAATCGCTAGAACAGTCACCTCACCCAGGGTGTCGAAACCGCGGAAGTCAACCAAGATCACATTAACCACGTTGGTCCCACCGCCGCCCGGCACGCTGTTCTCTAGGAAGAACGCAGAAATGCTGTCATACGGCCGTGTAAGCACGGCAAACACCAGTATCGACACCATCAAGCCGCAGCTAACCGCAAGGGTAAAATCACGCAGACCACGCAGGCTGCTCGATTCCATTTGGGTATGCGCCGGCAGAAAGAACAGCGCCAACATCAACAGCACAATGGTCACTACCTCAACCGACAGCTGGGTCAGGGCTAAATCCGGGGCCGAGTAACGGGCAAAAGCCAGCGCCACCATCAGCCCGACCACGCTGAGCATCAGCAATGAGACCAAGCGCTGGCGATGGAAGATAACCGTAACCAGCGCCGCCAGCGCCATGATGCCGAGGCCCAAGGCAGTGATGCCGTCGATCTCGCTCATGGCTAGCGGCCCGCTGATCTGCGGTAACGAACTCAAGCCTTGGGTCACCACCAGCAATGCCGCCACCAGCAACAGCGCCAGATAACGCTGCAGCGAAGCGTTCTCCAGCCAGTGGGTCACGGCCGTACAGACCTTAAGCAGAATCAACATACCGCTCTCGAACAGTAACTTTGCATCCACACTCGGCAGGCCGGCATACCAGCGAAACAACGGCTGGCGGAATACGTAGACCAAAATCCCGCCAAACAGAGCAATAAAGCTCATCAGCAACGCCAGGTTCAGGCCATGCCAGATCGCCAGGCTGTATACCGGAAGGTCACCGCCCAGGGTTGCCGTCGCCGCAGCGGCTAGCAGCGGCGCCACGGTGTAGGCCGGAACAATGCCGACCAAAAGGCAGAGAAACACCAGAATTTCCACCGGCACTTTCATATAGCGCGGCGGCTCGTGCGGCGGGTAATGCGGTAGGTTGATCGGCTCACCGTTGAAGAACACGTCGTGGATAAAGCGCAGTGAATAGGCCACCGAGAACACCCCAGCCAAGGTGGCAGCCGCCGGGATCACCCAGTTAAAGCTGCCCAATAAGTGCTGATTGAGGGTCTCGCTGAAGAACATTTCCTTGCTCAAGAAGCCATTTAGCAGCGGTACACCGGCCATCGCCGACGCCGCGACCATGGCTAACACGGCCGTGTGCGGCATGTACTTCCACATGCCGTTAATTCGCCGCATATCGCGGCTACCGGTTTCGTGATCAATGATCCCCGCCGCCATAAACAACGAAGCCTTAAAGGTCGCGTGATTAATGATGTGAAACACGGCAGCCACGGCGGCTAGGCGGGTATCCAGGCCGAACAGCAAGGTAATCAGACCCAGGTGACTGATGGTCGAATAAGCCAACAGGCCCTTGAGGTCATGCTGAAACAATGCCATCCCGGCACCGACCAACAGCGTCACCAAGCCAGTGATGCTGACCAGATAGAACCACCACTCCGAACCCGCCAACGCTGGGTATAGGCGCGCCAGCAAAAACACCCCGGCTTTAACCATGGTTGCCGAGTGCAGATAGGCGGAAACCGGGGTTGGTGCGGCCATCGCATGGGGCAGCCAGAAATGGAACGGAAACTGCGCCGACTTGGTGAATACGCCCAGCAACACCAAAATCAGCGCCAGCGGATACAGTTCATGCGCACGAATCGCGTAACCGGCTGCCAGTACCTGGGACAACTCGAAACTGCCAGCGATATGACCGATGAGCAGGATCCCGGCAAACAGCGCGAGGCCGCCACCACCGGTCACGGCCAGGGCCATGCGCGCACCCTTACGTGCATCCGAGCGCTCGCCCCAGAAGCCAATCAGCAGGAACGACGACAGGCTGGTCAGCTCCCAGAACATCAGCATTAACAGCAGGTTTTCTGAGAGCACCACGCCGAGCATGGCGCCCATAAATAGCAGGAGGAAGGCGAAGAAACGCCCCATCGGCTCCTTTTTCGCTAGGTAGTAGCGCGCGTAGAGAATCACCAACAGGCCGATACCGAGAATCAGCAGGGCAAACAGAAAACCCAAGCCATCGAGGCGCAGGCTGAGATTCAGGCCCAGGCTCGGCAGCCACTCCAACTTGACCTTGAGCAGCTCACCAGAGAACACCGCAGATTGCTGCGAGAGCAACAGCACCAGTGCCGTCAGCGGTGCCAACGAGGCCGCTGCGGCGCAGGCTGAACGGCCCAAACGTTCGGCCAGTAGAGGCAGAAACATGCCGAGAAATGGCAAGGCGATGATCAGCGCAAGCGTCATAAATAAACCTCTTAATACGAACCAGGCACGCACACGTACCCGGCCGACTCTCTAACTTACTCACTGGCGGTAAACCACAGGCTTTTACCCGAGTCACAGCCCACACATATGTAATACGCCGCGCAGCGACGAAAGCCGATCAACAGAAAAACGTGGGCGATTATCCATAACTATCGGCCAGCCGTCATGGATAGAATCATTACAAAACGCTCCACTTACCGCGAACTTGCCTGAGATAACCGACAAACACCGGGAAACGTCTTGCCTATCTAGAAAAAAGGCAATAAAAAGCCGGATCAGTCAATACTGATCCGGCTTCTGCAACACTCACTGGGTAACGCGGCTGGTGCCATTGACCGTCATGATGCGAACGCGCTCGCCGACCCGAAAGATTTGATTCTCTTCCACGGCCTGCACATAAGCGCGCATGCTGCCGTCATCTTCACGCACGGTGATTTCCACACCCTGAGTGCGAGTCAGGCCTTCTTCGGTCACGGCGCCCAGTAGGCCACCGGCCACTGCACCGATCACTGCCGCCACTACACTGCCGCGGCCGCCGCCAACGCTACTGCCTGCAACACCACCAATTACCGCACCGGCACCTGCGCCGATTGGGGTTTTCGTGCCTTCGATTTTCACCGGTCGCAGCGATTCAATAGTACCCATGCGCACGGTCTGCACGGTGCGTGCTTCATCACGCGAGTAAGTGTCACCGGTCAGGCTGGAGGCGCAACCGCCCAACAGGGCTAGTGCGGCAAACGATGCAGCCAACAAAAGGGGTTTACGCATGATTATTTCTCCAGTTAGGCAGGCCATCATTAGAACGCCTGCACCGCTAAGCTGTCACCCGCCAATATACGGCAAAAAATTATCCGACCTGAAACGCAGGGCTCGGCCGCGACACAACACCACCTTTAATGCAGCTGCCGGGTCAGCCTAGACTAAAGCTCGAACTGGGGGATTTATGGATTATTTCATCGTCGCTATTACTACCGCTGCCGGCCTGTACTTCCACTGGTGGCTGTATGTACGGATCAAACGCTGGATGGACCGTGACCTGGCGCTATCAATGGCCGGCGACTCGTCGCGCAAGCGTCGCTATATGCTCGATCGACTGGCTGAAGCACAGGCTAAAGGCATCAAGCGCAGCGACCTGCCCAACTTACTTGAGCAAGCCGCAGCGAATTATCCTGGCGAGTGAATAGTGTTCAAGGTGCCAGGCGCTCGCGCAACCAGGCGGCGTTTTCTAAACGGAAGTTGAGGCGGTCATGCAGACGGCTAGAACGGCCCTGCCAGAACTCGATACGCTCCGGCAGCAGACGATAGCCACCCCAGTGCGGCGGACAATGCGGTGCGCGATCAAGAAAGCGTTGCTCCGTTTGCGCCAGCAGGTCTTCTAACTCAGTGCGATCAGCGATGACCTGGCTTTGCGGTGAAGCCCAGGCACCCAAACGGCTGCCCAATGGACGCACTTGAAAGTAGGCATCGCACTCCTCTGCCGTTACCCGCTCGACACGCCCTTCGATGCGCACCTGACGCTCCAGGCTGGGCCAGAAGAAGGTCATAGCAGCAAATGGATTGGCCAGCAGATGCTGACCTTTTGCGCTGTCGTAATTGCTAAAGAAGGTAAAACCGCGCGCATCCAGTCCTTTGAGCAGCAGCACGCGGCAATGTGGCCGCCCCTCAGCATCAACGGTTGCCAGGGTCATGGCATTGGGTTCAACCGGTAGCTGTTCGGTTTTCACCGCCTCGGCAAACCATTGCTCAAACAGTGCAAACGGCTCAAGCGGCGCTTGCGCCTCGCACAAGCCATCACGGGTGTAGTCACGGCGCATATCAGCCAGGGTTTGAGTCATCGGCAAATCCTCTCGAACAGATGGCGCCAAGCTTAACCACTGGCGCTCTACTTAGCTTGATCTGCGACAAAAGGCCGCTGTATCTCGGCCTTATGGGCGAGTGGCTGGCTTGTCCGCCTTGGCAATCACCTTGGCGTTCTTGCCTGAAGCAGGCTTGACTACCGCAACAGCAGTGGCAGGCGCAGGTGCGCTGTATTTGGCAATCAGCGCATTGAGAGTGGCTTTCGAGGTCAGCATGATCTCGACCCGACGGTTCAGTTCGCGGCCTTGCCGGCTGTCGTTAGCCGCACGCGGCATGTCGGAGCCCATGCCTTTAACCATCAGACGATTCTGCTTAAGACCGCTGAGACGGAAGATCGAGGTGAACGCGCGGGCACGCTGTTGGCTCAGCTCACGGTTGGCATTCACTTCGCCGCTGCTGTCGGCATGGCCAAGGATCAGCACGCCGATGCTTTCATCACTCTCCAGCAACTTAGCCATGCGGCTCAGTGGGCCGAGGGTGACGGGGAGCATCATATTCGGACGGTCGGGGTTGAACGTACCCTGCACCGGCGCGGTGATCACCAAGAGGTTTTCTCGGCGTTCAAATTCGAAAGGAGTGCCCTTAATCGCTTCGCGCACCTTGGGCTCATACACATCCAGCCAGGCCTGGGTCACTGCCGGCGGCGGCATGGCGACCACTTTAGGCTCAGGCTTTGTGTATTTTTCGAAAGCACTGCAACCGCTGATCAGCACACACAGGGCGATGGCGAGAGTTTTGTTGGCGAGCATCGGGAATCCACATCGTGATAAGCAAAAGAAGCCGGTTAATGGCCTGCGCAGAAAGCAGACCAGGCCATGGTTCGCAGCAGTTTAGCTGAGCTGGCTATAAACAATCAGCCAATAGACGCGCAAGTTTCTGCGCGCGGGGGTCCATCAGGACGAACGGTCCCAGATTGTTGGTGACGAAGCCGAAGGCCACATCCCGCTCTGGGTCGGCAAAGCCAATGGAGCCGCCGGCACCAGGGTGACCAAATGCACGTGGCCCCATGCCATAGGTAGCGTTGGCGACCTCTGGCTGATCGAGCATGCAACCCAGACCGAAACGGGTACGGGTCAGCAGCGTTTTGTCCTCGCCCACCGCATGCTCGCGGGTCAGCTCGGCCAGCAACTCGCTCTCCAGCAACCGGCCGTCCAGCAAGCCGCTGTAAAAACCTGCCAGGCTGCGCGCATTACCATGGCCATTGGCCGCCGGTTGCTGCATACGCCGCCATTCAGGCTTGTTGGTGCTGGTCATGATCGACGGTGGATTGGTAAAAGCCCGTGTACTCATAGCCGCAGGCTCGCTCATCATGGTCTTGAGCAGGCGTTGAGCCGCGGCATCACCAAAGTTGCCCTTGCCACGCGAGATAATCGCCACCCGATCAAACTCTTCATCTGCAAGGCCGACGTGAAAGTCGAGGCCAAGAGGCGTGGCCGTGCGCGCGACGATGGACTCACCCGCCCCGCGCCCCTCGACCCGGCGCAACACTTCACCCACCAGCCAACCGTAGGTGATCGGTGCATAACCATGGCCCTCGCCCAAGGCCCACCAGGGCTGCTCTGCGGCTAGCGCGGCAGTCATGGTCTGCCAGTCATACAATGCTTCGGCCGGCAGCATCTGGTGCAAGGCCGGAAGCCCAGCCTGATGGCTGAGTAAATGACGCAGGGTGACTTTGTCTTTGCCGGCCGCGGCGAACTCGGGCCAGTAACGTGCGACCGGAGCATCCAGTTCAAGCTTGCCCTCGCCGACCAACTGCAAGGCAGTGACTGCGGTAAAGGTCTTGGTACAAGAGAACAGGTTGAGAATGGTGTCGCTGTGCCAGGCCTGCTGGCCGTCTTTGTCGGCCACTCCAGCCCACAGGTCCACCACGGTTTCACCGCCGACTTGCACACAGAGCGCCATGCCGCGCTCTTGTGGGTCCTCGAACAACGCCGCAAAAGCGTCTCTCAGCGCCTCGAACTTAAGGTCGAAATAGCCCTGTATCTGCACCGTCTTGCTCCTCTATCACTGTTCGGCCAACTGTTCGGCGGATTGTTTCAGCTGCGCCACTTGCGGTGAACCCGACTCAGGGCTAGAAACAGCATTATCAGCCCCGCGAATAGCCCTTCACGGGCCTGCCGTGGCGGGCGCAGGCACTGGCTTAAGCAGGGCCTTTGGCACCGCCAAGTTGGCGTTGCGCACGCTTTTAACGAAGCCTGCCCAAGGTCGATCGGTGATTGCAACCAGGCCCAAATGGCCATTTTCGCCATCCAGCAGACGCCCGGTAACCGGTTGATCAAGGTACTGGAACCAGTGCACGCCAACGATCTGAGGCTCTTCCAGCGCTTTAGTGAGGAAGTGCGCATAGGCCGGGCCGCGTTCCTCTTCCTTATAAACCTCGGCGACGCCGCCCCAGAACGGCCCGCGATCACGCGAGCCGAAGTGGAACTCGGTGATCATCAGCGGCTTGTCCAGCTCGCGCAGCGCGGCGAAGTCATACCCCTGCTGCGGCTCACGGGTGTAGAAATTGAAGCTCAGCACATCACAGAAACGCGCACAGGCATTCACCGCCTCGGGGATGCTGCTGGCGAAACGCCCACCCAGCAGCAAGTGATTAGGCGCGTGCCAGTCGAGCGAGTCGGCAATGGTCTTGAAGTAGGTTTCGGCGTACAGGCTTAAAAAGGCCTGCATGTCCTGCTCGATGGCCGGGAACTCAGCACTGGGCAGCGGCGCCTGAAAACCAGGGTCTTCCATCAGTTCCCAAGCCTGCAACTGAATACCCCAGGCGCGCGACAGGCCATTGTGGTTACGGTATTTATCGCGCAGCTGCTTAAGGAACGCACGCTTAGCCGGCACATCGGTGGTCAACCTTAGCGTGGCGTAAGCCAGAGCGTAACGACCATTAGGGTCATCCGCAGGCCCCGCCCAAGCGAGCTCGTTGTCGGCGAAATAACCGAGCAGCCAAGGGTTATCACGGTGATCGCGTGAGGCAATCGCTACAGCGCGCTCAGTGGCCATGGCAAAGCGCGGATCAAACGGGTCAGGCATCGCGCCCCACCAGTCGACACCTGTGCTGATGGTGGCGTAGTCGCCACCAATCAACAGCGGAATACTGAACGGCATGCGTGCATCGCCGGCAAAGGCCGGCTCACTCCAGTTCCCCAGGGTATTGAAGCCCCAGGCTTGCAGACGGTCCTGACTGAGCATGCGCCAAGCCACCGGATCAGCCCCGCGGTAACTGCGCTGCAGGTTAGCCTTGTAGAAATCGAACCAACGCCCGCTGGCAAATGTCCGCCCCTGGTTGGCGCCGTTATCGCTGCGGCTGTCGGACGTGCCGAAGTAGGCCGCCAGGGCATCCCCCTGTTGCGGTAAAGCACTAAACATCGCCTCACGCCCCTCAACATAGGTGGCGCTCTGTTGTGCGGTCACCGCGTTTACGCCCAGCGAGTAAAACGGATGGCCCTCTGGCGTCACTAGAAACCAACGGCCGTCACGCTTTTCCGTACGGAAAAAGCCGCTCGCTTCAAACGGCTGCCCACCCGTCCAACCGGAAAATTTATCCTGCGCCGGACGCTCAGCCAGCCAGTCATGCAACTGCTTCTGCTCCTGCACTACGGCTTCCTGCAGTTGCGCCTCGCTCTTGACCTTGCCTGGCCAGTTGCCCCGCGTGAACTGGCCGTAGCTGTCGACGATACCGGCATAGGCCGCGGCCGATAGCTGTTCGCTGCTGACGCCGAACTGGCTGATCAAAATATCTTGCGCCGCCTGCGGTTGCGGTATGGACAGGGTTAGCGCGCTGACCTTGCTCAGGTCCAGCGCGCCAGTGAGTGTATCCGCGAGCAGCAGCCGCTGGCCTTTGTGCGTCCAGGGCATCGGTACCCCGGCGCGCATACCCTGATCACGCGGCGAAGCTGCTTTTAGGGGAATCAGCAAGGTTTGCGCTGGCCCCGCCGGCAAAGCGATGCGGGTGCTTAGGCGCTGGCCGTCCGTGCTTTCAATCAGCACATCCAGAGTTAGCGCCCAATCCATGGCGTTTTGCACACGCAAGCTGACCAGGGTTTGCTGCGACCAGTCCCAGCTACCGCTTTGCGGGGTAAGGCGTAGGCTCGGCTGCGCGGCGGGATGGAAGGTCACCCGGCGCAGCACTTCGCCTTGCGGGGTCGGCTCGCCAATGCGATTAGGCAGCTCAGCATCCTGCGTGGTCACCTGAACAGCGTCCAGTGGCCGGACAAAGTTGAACAACTCCTGCGGTTCTGTCGCCATGGCTGCGCTGCAATAACCCAGTAGTACTGATAGCAAAATACCTGTCTGCAGCCTGCGTTTAACCTTCACGAACCACACTCCCCCATTGTTTCAGCCACCACGGACAACACTGTCCGTGGCAAAATTCAGGCCTTGGTGATCACCAAGGCCCTCTATGCGCTCCACTTGGAACCTATACAGCGCAGCGAGTTGCCTTGTACCGACAGGCGGGGTGCTAACTGATTTCCCGCCGAAACGGCGGCAAAGCATTGAGAATTGATTTGCCGTACCGCTGCGTAACTACGCGGCGATCCAACAGGGTAATAATTCCGCGATCCGCCTCGGTGCGCAGCAAGCGGCCGCACGCCTGCACCAGGCGCAGCGAAGCATCCGGGACGGCGATTTCCATAAAGGGGTTGCCGCCGCGCGCTTCGATCCACTCGGCCAGAGCCGCTTCCACTGGGTCGTCCGGTACGGCAAAAGGGATCTTGGCGATCACCACATGCTCGCAGTAGGCACCCGGAAGGTCGACCCCCTCGGCAAAACTGGCCAGGCCAAATAGCACGCTTTCCTCACCGCTATCGACCCGCGCCTTGTGCTTGTTCAGGGTTTCCTGCTTGGACAGGTTGCCTTGAATAAACACCCGCTTGCGCCAGTCGCGCTCCAGCCCTTCGAAGACGTCCTGCATTTGTTTACGCGAGGAAAACAACACCAAGGTGCCACGCGAGCCCTCAACCAGCCCAGGCAAGTCACGAATAATCGCTGCCGTATGGGCCACCGCATCACGCGGATCGGCATTCAAGTTGGGCACCCGCAGCACACCGGCATCAGCATGGTGAAACGGGCTCGGCACCACGGTACTGACCGCGACTTTCGGCAAGCCGGCACGCATGCGGTAGCGGTCAAAGGTACCCAGCGCCGTCAGCGTCGCCGAGGTCACCAGCGCGCCATAGGCCACATTCCACAGGTTTCGGCGCAGGGTTTCGGCGGCCAAGATCGGGCTAGCGTTGACTTCAATATCAAACAGCGCGCCGCTGTCGGCTAAGGTCAGCCAACGCGCCATCGGCGGGCTTTCCTCGGGGTCTTCGGCGGTAAAGGCCAACCATAACTCCCAGCTACCCTGAGCCCGCGCCAGCAGGCTGCCGAACAACGGGTACCACTCTTCGGCCTGGTGACTGGCGATGCCAACAGTGGCCTCGCCATCCATAGCCTCTTTAAGCTTTTCGGTCACGCCAGTAAACAACTCGGTTAGCTTGGAAAAGCCCTTTTTCAGTTCGACGCCCAACTCAATCAAATGGCCAGGCACCAGGCCACCGATAAAACGATGACGCGGTCGCTCGCGGCCCTGCATGTCTTCGCCCGGTTTAAAGTCGGCTACCTGCTCACACGCGGCGAACATAAATTGCTGGTGGGTTTTGATCTCCCGCGCCAGCTCCGGCACCTGCTCAATCAACCGGCCTAAATCACCCGGCAACGGGTGCTGGGCAAGCAACTTGGTAAGGTTCTTGGCGGTCTGTTCCAGCCAATCAGCAGTCGAACGCAGGCGAGTGAAATGGGCGAAATGACCGATGGCTTTATCCGGCAGGTGATGGCCTTCATCAAACACATAAAGGGTGTCACGTGGGTCCGGCAATACTGCGCCGCCGCCAAGAGCCAGATCAGCCAGGACCATGTCATGGTTGGTGACGATGACATCAACCTTGCCCATGCCCTCGCGCGCCTTGTAAAAGGCGCACTGCTGGAAGTTCGGGCAATGACGGCTGGTGCACTGGCTGTGGTCGGTGGTCAGTTGTGACCAGCGCGCGTCTTCCAGCTCTTCCGGCCAGCTGTCGCGGTCGCCGTCCCACTTGTTTCCAGCGAGCTTTTCGATCATCGCAGTAAAGAGCTTCTGACTCTGCTCATCCACATCGATCTTGAAGCCTTCCTCCTCGAACAGCTGCGCGGTAGCGCTTTGCGCCTGGCCTTCCTGCAGCAGCATATCCAGCTTGGACAGGCACAGATAACGGCCGCGTCCCTTAGCCAGGGCGAAGCTGAAGTTAAGACCGCTGTTGCGCATCAGGTCCGGCAGATCTTTATGCACGATCTGCTCTTGCAGCGCCACGGTGGCTGTGGCGATCACCAAGCGTTTGCCGGCAGCCTTAGCCGTGGGAATCGCCGCCATGCTGTAGGCCACGGTTTTGCCCGTACCGGTGCCGGCCTCAACCGCTACCACTGCGGGGTCACCGACACGCCGGCCTTCTTCATCAACCTCAATGGCCCCGAGCACCTTAGCGATTTCGGCAATCATCAAGCGCTGGCCATAGCGCGGCTTAAGCGACTTGGCTTCGAGAAAACGGGAATAAGCGCCCTGGATCTGGGACTTGAGTTCGGTGCTGAGCATGCTAGGAGCCTGTCGGACTTGACACTGTTCTACTGCAGAAAAGCCGGACACGGCCATTTTTACCGCTGTTTCTCATTAAATAGAGCCCTACTCGCCTCACAAGCACGATAAAACGCCTCGCACCGGACTGTTCCTCATTACGGACGGTGAAATCCGACAGACGTTCAGGACGCAAAAGGCTGGATAAATTTTCAGTGTTTGAAATCGGCGGCTATCATAGCGCGCTAATCGATCCAGCGCTGAACCGCGTAACCAACAGGAGTACCTGCATGACCCCTTACGCCTTCATCTACAGCCTGCACCTGCTCGCAGCACTCGCCTGGGTGGGCGGCATGTTCTTCGCGTGGATGGTCTTGCGTCCCGCAGCCGTTGCCGCACTGGAAGCCCCGGCCCGCTTAAAACTTTGGCTGGCGGTTTTCCCACGTTTTTTCTACTGGGTTTGGGCGGCTGTGATTGTCTTGCCAATTACCGGCATGGGCATGTTGCATCTGCGCTTTAGCGGCTTCGAGACCGCGCCACGCTATGTGCACATCATGATAGGGCTGTATATCGCGATGCTGGCGCTGTTTCTGCGGATTCAGGCCCTGCAACTGCCGGAATTGCGCCGCGCCGTAACAGCAGAAGACTGGCAGAGTGGCGGCGCAGTGCTTGGGCGTATTCGACGCCTAGTCGGCATCAATCTATTGCTGGGGGTGCTGGTGGTTGTAATCGCGGCGGCCCGCCCTTCGTTCTAGCACTGTTCAATTAACCGCTGCCAGAAGGCAGCGGTTAGAACGGTAAGTGCGATTAGAACTGCACAACATTCAACGCGCCGGCAGGGCCGGACTCACCGCCACGCCCTGCCTGTCCAGGTTTGCCATCACGCGCGCCATCGGTGCTGTACAACCAGCACCCCTTACTCATACCACCTTGACCAGCGGGCCCCGGTGCGCCCGGTTGACCACCGCTGCCACCGTCCACACGCACCTGCAATTGCTCAACCGGGAAGCCCTGCGGCACTTCCAGACGCACCTGTGCACCGGCGGCACCTGGCTGGCCGTCACCCCCATCTAAGCCATCGTGGCCACGACTGGCCTCACCCCAAGTGCATCCACCCGGCTCGCCATCGGCGCCGGCAAGCCCTGCATAACCAGGCGCACCCGCTCCACCGCGGGCATCCAGCACCAAGTTTTCGAAGGTCATAATTTGCAAGCGCACGCTTAGGTTGCGCCCTGGCAAGGCTGGCTTTTCAGCGCTGCCTTGGGCTCCACGCGCACTGATCTGCGCCCCACTGGCAATCTCTGCAGACGCCACTTCGAGGCGCAGCACCTGCTCGCTAGGGGCAATCGCCAGGCGCGCCTCGCGACCCAAACGCAATTGCGTCACACGGATTTCAGTTAAACCAGCAGGAATCAACAAGGTGCCATGATCGGCAATGTCCAGACGGTCCAGCAGCAACACACTGGTATTGCTTGGCAGGCGCATGAACGCATGGGAATCGACTTCAATCACAGCCTGGGCAAACGCCAGAGGGCTGAACAATGCCGCGAGAGCGAGTAGCTTATGCATTTTCAGCCTCCATCTGCAGTGCTTCCTGCGGTTCGGCGACGGTGGCGACAGCCACTTGCTCCGCTGGCAACCCAAGCAACTGAAAGATCCCGAAGAGCATGACATGTACACGCTCTTGAGCCGGCTTGGGGCAAGCGGCGATACGCGCGTTAAAAAACCACAGTTCCAGCGCATGAATCAGCAGGATAAAAGCGCCTGCACCATTAAGTAGCAGTGCAAAAGGTTGTGCGAAAGGCTGCAACAGGTTCGCCAATACGGCTCCCCAGAACAATGCAGTCAGACCCTTGCCCAACGTCAAAAATATCTTCATACCCGCCCCAGCAGTTTTTTATTTCGCTGCACCATATCTGCTTTAGGGGTGTGCTGCCAGAAGACCAGTAAAAACCATGACGACTGCATGCCTTCATGGCTTTACTGGGTTGAAACTGCCCTATTATCAGCAGGCCCTTGTGAATCGACTCACAGGGTTCGCAAGGAACTGCCAGCGCGTCACATCAGTTATGGCTGCGCTTCAACTTCCGCTTCGACACGGCGATTGATCGCCCGCCCGGATTCACTTGCGTTATCAGCAACCGGCTGCGACTCGCCATAGCCAACCGATGAAACTCTGCCGCTGTCAATGCCATGCTGTTGAACCAGCACATCACGCACCGCATTGGCACGCCGCTCAGACAGCCCTCGATTATAGGCATCGCTGCCTATCGCGTCGGTATGCCCTTCAACAGTGGTGGTGGTTTGTGGGTACTGCTTCATAAAGTCAGCAAGGCTTTTGATATCCGCCTGACTGCCTGCTTTGACATCAGATTTATTGAAATCGAACTTCACATCCAGCTCGACCCGAACTGTGTCGGCAACCTCAACGGGCTCTACTTCGACAGGCGTACTGGCATATTCTTTAATCGGACAGCCGTTAGTGTGAACCGGGGTATTAGACGGAGTTCCTAGGCAACGGTCGCGACGATCAAACACACCGTCGTCGTCTTCATCACCATCCTGGGCGTAGCAAATCAGCGTGCCAACGACCGCACCGGCCAAGGCTCCACCTGCTGCCCATGCTGAACTTTCGATTGCGCCCAGACCAGCACCGGCCAGACCGCCAATTACACTGCACAGGGGCCAGTTCCCTTGGTTGAGTGGCGCATCTCCCGTACTGGAAGTTGTGACGCAACCTGAAAGAACACTGCTGGCCAAGAGAATGGGGGCTAGCCCCATCATGGATCTAACTCTCATGGCACGAATCTCCTGTTTTGCCGGCTACTGCCGGTAACTAGGAGTAAAGACCTACCCTTCAAACTGCACAAGCCAGACCCTAAGAGTCTGGCTTGTTTTCTTCAAGCAGCCTTGAATCAAACAATCAAGGACGTGCTTCTACTTCTGCTTCTACGCGACGGTTGACGGCGCGACCGTCAGCATTAGCGTTGTCCGCAACCGGACGGGTCTCGCCATAGCCCACAGCGTTGACACGGTTACTGCCTACGCCGTACTGATTAACCAGTACATCACGCACGGCATTGGCGCGACGTTCGGACAAAGTCTGGTTGTAGGCATCGCTACCCACAGCGTCCGTATGACCTTCAACCACGGTGGTGGTTTGTGGATATTGCGTCAGGAAGTCAGCCAGGTTCTTGATATCGCCATAGCTTTCAGGCTTAACCTGAGCCTTGTCGAAGTCGAACTTGACGTCCAGTTCTACCCGCACAGCCTCAGCCGGCTCAGCCATCACCGGCTCTTCCATCACTTCTTCAACCATGACAACTTGCTCTTCGCCGGCGCCATGCACCCAGCAATAAGCGGCCGCCATACCGGCACCAACTAGTGCACCACCGCCAGCCCAGGTAGAGCTTTCAATAGCACCCAGAGCAGCACCGCCCACACCGCCAACCGCGGCACAAGTTGGCCAATCCGTTTTCTGCAGGCCGGCGCAACCGGTTAATAAGCTACTCGCGACAATAAGGGGTAATGCTTTCCTGGTGATGCTCATATGTAAGTCTCCAATTGATAAATCGGTAAAAACCGATACTGCAAAGTAAAGACGCCAGTAACAAAATGCGCCAGAGGATATACAAACACATTAGTTGCACGATCCACACTAGGCCACTCTGCCGCTGCACGTTAGTCTTCACGTACTAAAGCGAGGATCTTACATGCCTGCAACCCCTTCATCTCGAACCCCCCAGCAAGCCCTTGCAGCACTCCTGGCGCGCTACATGCCAGAGCGCCTGCTAGTAGTTGGTAACCGCGGATTACCTGCGATTGATGCATTTAGCCAAGCCCACCCAGGCTGTCAAATTACTCAAATAGAGGCTGGAGCACTGCCCGACGATGTGGCCGCGCAACGTTTCGATCTGGCTCTGATCGTCGATTGCCTTGAGCATTTACCGAAACGTGCAGGGCTGGAATTGCTTGGTGGCATTCGCAACCTGAATGCCAGCCGTATGGTTGTACTGGTCGACCTGCAGGCTTGCGATTGGCAAGAAACAGACTTTTTTGCCCTGGCCCTGCAGGCCAGCGAGAGCTTCCAGCGTGACGAGCAAATACTCAACCTGTTCACTTACGACCTGCTCGATTACAAGCAAGTACCTGACTGGCTAAATGCTAAATTTTGGGCCAACCCAGAGAATTTTGGAAAGTACTGGTGGTAAACCCATGAACAGCGCGGCCTGCCCCTGCGGCAGTGGTCAATTGCTAACGCTTTGCTGCGACCGCTATCACGCAGGTACTCCGCCGCCCAGCGCAGAGGCCTTGATGCGTTCGCGCTACAGTGCTTACGCTCTGGGGTTGGTCAATTATTTGGTGCACAGCACCCTGCCAGCCCAGCAAGCCAGCCTCGACCAACAGGCGATTCTCGCCTGGAGCCTTAGCAGCACATGGCTTGGGCTTGAGGTCAATCAGACACAGCTAATTAAAGGTGAACCCCAGCACGCTTATGTCACCTTTACCGCACGCTGGCGTGACGAAAACGGCGAACATAGCCATCGCGAGCGCTCGGCATTCGTACGCAATAACGGCAACTGGTATTTCATTGATCCAACTGTCGAGATCAAGCTCGAGCGCAATGACCCATGCCCTTGCAACAGCGGATTGAAGTTCAAAAAATGCTGTGCGGGCTATTTTCCATAGCACTGAAGCGGACTATTCGCGCAGAGGCAACGAGCTGTTGCGCCCTGCGCCACGCATACTAATCCTGCAGCTTCAGATGAGAGATATCGGGCGGAGGCCCGGCTGGGGCTTTTTTTGCCTCGCCCATATCACTGCCGGGCGGGGCCAAACTGAGCTGCGATAAATCCAGCATAGGAACAGCCGCCTGCGGCTTATCGTCCTGCACATCATCCCCCAGCGGGGCGATGCCAAAATCCGGCGCATCTACCTCAGCAAATGCAGCCATGTACTCATCGCGCGGCGCAACCTGCAACCGCCCCGCAGGCGGGCTGCTAGCCGCAGCTTTAACCGGCGAAACGACCGGCGCGGAAATGGGCGTAGATACAGGCGCAGCGGTTAATTCAATTTCTTCGATCTCTTCGTCGATACAGGTCACTTCGGCCACAGCCCCGGCACGCTCCAACGCCGAGCGGTACTTCTCAGCACCAGCCGCATCCAGGTTGCTTTTAATCACGATGCGCCGCCCAGAAAACAACAACGCCACACGTTGCTCATCGGCTTGAAACAGCTTGGCCACGTTGGCCTTTACCAACGCCAGCTGAGCCCCCGAAACCAATTGCGCACTAAAGGCAATTTCGTAGCGAGCCATGGTCATACTCCTGTCCTATTCAGTGCTCAGTATGGCGCAGGTTTTTTTACCGCCACAACAGGTGGCAGCCAAGCACTTGCTTGTTACACTGACGCGTCAACCGGAGTAAGCAATGTTTTATCAGGCGCAAACGATAAGAATTCTCAGCCTATTGCTATTTTTTGGTCTATCTTCGGCCCTCGGTGGTTGTTCCTCTTGGTCATCAGGCGACTTTAAAGACCCTGAGGTCCGCTTGGTCAACGTCGATGTGGTCAAGGCTAGACTGCTGGAGCAGCATTTCATGTTGCGCTTTCGTATCGACAACCCCAATAACTTCAGCCTGCCGGTGCGCGGGCTGGACTACATCGTGCATCTGAATCAGGTAAAGCTGGCTGAAGGCGAATCGAATGCCTCCTTCACCGTGCCGGCCCACGGCCACTACAGTTTCAACGTTCCGGTCCGTACTAACCTCTGGCGACACCTGCGGCAGATCGTCAAAGCGCTAGACAGACCTGACGAACCCATCCCCTATCGATTGCAAGGCGCAGTGAAAACCGGCTGGTTGTTCGGACGGAGCGTGCACATGTCGCGCAATGGCGAGATAATTCCCGGCAATTACCTCCAGGAGTAACTCGCATGACCCAGCAAGAACACGTTCACGGTCCTGACTGCACCCACGATCACGACCATAGCCACGACCATAGCCACGACCATGATCATGGACACGTACATGGGCCCGATTGCAATCATGGCCACCACGAGCCTGCGCGCAACGCTCTTAAAGACGTTGGCCGCAATGACCCTTGCCCTTGCGGCAGCCAGAAGAAATTCAAAAAATGCCACGGCGCGTAAGCCTGCGATGAATAACCTCAACTTGCTCGTACTGATCGCAAGCGGCGTACTGATTACCGCACTGGCGCTTTACGCACTGCAGCTGTGGCGTCGCGTCTGGAGCAAGGAAAAAGCGCAAGCCGAAGCGATCACTTCGCAACGCGAACGCATCGCTGGCGATTTACGCATCCTCGCTAGTAGCTTGCTCGATGGCCAGCTACCGCTGATCGAGGGCGCGATTCGGATCAAAGTACTGCTGGATAACTTCGACAGCAGCCTCAGCCAGAATCAGCACTGTGAGGTTTTTCATCAGTTGTTTGCGGCAACCACCCAAGTGCCAACCCACGCCGAGTGGAAAGCCCTGGAGAAAAGCGTGCGCCGCCAACATGAGCAGCACTTCAGCGAACTGGAGTTGCAGCACAAGGCGGCGGCTCGCGCCGCTGCCCGCTGGCTACTCGACGAAGCCCTGCCGCCAGCCCGATAAAACGCCTGATTTAACCCGCCATGCGCCTTGTCAGGGGCATGGCCGCTGGCTAACGTAGTGGGTCCGTACCTGAACGTCGTCGCACTTGCCGGAAGGCGCCACTTCACTCAATCGGTTTCCATCCGCAAGGAGCCAGCTGCATGCTAGCGCGCGCGATACGCCCCATGGCTCATCTCAGCCTCGCCGCCATACTGACGGCAGCAGTCGCACTGAGTGGCTGCCAGTCATTCCTGAGCAGCCGCTTCGGCGACAGCGTACCCCCGGATCAAGGTATCGAGAGGGTCAAAGGTCTGGCTCAAAGCGTGGTAATACGCCGTAACCCGTTAGGCATGCCGCTGATCGAAACCAACACATTCCATGACGCCCTGTTCGCCCTAGGCTATGTGCACGCCAGTGACCGCCTGAGCCAAATGGTTGGCCTGCGCTTAATGGCCGAAGGCCGTCTGGCCGAAATGGCTGGTCCAGGCGTACTGGAAATGGACCGCTTCATGCGCGCGGTCAACCTGAAAAAAAGCGCTGAGGTGCTCTACAGCAACACTTCTCCGCGGATAAAACGCTTCTTCGAGGTTTATGCACGCGGGGTCAACGCCTATCTGTTCCGCTACCGCGACAGACTACCAATGGACCTGGCCGAATCCGGCTATCGTCCGGCGTACTGGAAAGCCGAAGACTCGGCTCTGGTGTTTTGCCTGCTGAATTTCGGTCTTTCAGTGAACCTGCAAGAAGAAATCGCCGCACTGGTACTCGCGCAAAAAGTCGGCAGCGAGCAACTCGCCTGGCTGCTACCGACCTACCCCGACGAACCCTTACCACTCGAAGAGGCCGACAAGCTTAAGGGGCTCAAGCTCAATGGTCAGCTGGCGGGCCTAAGCGCGGTCAGTGAAGCCGTCAGCCAATTTGCCGATGCGCACATGCTCGGCGTAGCCGCGTCTAACAACTGGGCCTTCGCTCCTCAGCGTACGCGCAGCGGCAAAAGCTTACTGGCCAACGACACCCACTTGCCACTGTCGATGCCATCCGTGTGGAATTTTGTACAGATCCGCTCACCCAAATACCAAGCCGCCGGCGTCTCAATTGCTGGCGTACCCGCTATCGTAGCGGGCTTCAATGGCAAGCTAGGCTGGGGCATGACCATGGTCATGGGCGATAATCAGGATTTATTTCTTGAGCAAGTCAGACGCCAGAATGGCCGCCTGCACTACCTCGCTGACGGCAAATGGCTGCCCGCGCAAGAGCGTCAAGAGACCTTCTTCATCAAAGGGCAGCGGCCAATCCGCGAGACCATTTTCGAAACCCGCCATGGCCCACTGTTGAATTCGGTACTGGGTGGGCGCAAACACAAGCTGCAGCCTATGCAGCTGAACAGCGGCTATGGCCTGGCACTGAAAACCACCCCATTCGAAGCAGACCAGACCCTCGATGCCTTCTTCGACCTGTCGCGCGCGCAGTCGGTCGAGCAGGCCTTTGAGGCCACCCGTGAAATCCGCGCCATGCCGCTGAATATCGTCTTCGCTGATGCGCAACATATAGGCTGGCAAGTGACCGGGCGCTTCCCCAATCGCCGCGCGGGCCTAGGTCTGATGCCCTCACCCGGCTGGGATAGCCAGTACGAATGGGATGGCTTCGCCGATCCCATGCTGCACCCCTACGATCAGGACCCGCCGCAAGGCTGGCTAGGCACCGCAAACCAGCGTACGGTACCGCGCGGATATGGCATGCAGCTGTCCAACTCTTGGTTCTACCCAGAACGCGCCGAGCGTATAGCTCAGCTAGCCGCTACCGGTCGACATGACAGCCAGAGCATGATCGCCATGCAGTACGACCAGACCTCGCCCTTTGCCGCCAAGCTGCAAAACATGTTTAGCGCTCCAGGCATGGCCGAGGGTCTAAAAGCCGCTATCGACTCCATGCCAGCTGCAGACCGTAACAAAGCCCGTGAAGCGCACAGCCGACTGCTGAAATTCGATGGCAAGATGGCCGCCACCTCGGCAGATGCCGCGTTGTACAGCGCCTTCCTTTATCAGAGCGCGCGGGAAACTTTCCTCGACGAACTGGGCCCGGAAAATACACCGGCCTGGAAGGCATTCGTCGAAACCGCCAACAGTTCCTACTCCGCTCAGGCGGACCACTTGCTGGGCCGTGAAGACAGCCCCTTCTGGAACGATCGCAGCACCGCGCAGCAAGAAGACAAACCGACCATCCTGGCGCGCAGCCTGGCAGGCGCAGTCACGCTACTGGAAAGCAAGCTGGGCGTTGAACGCAGCGCCTGGCAGTGGGGCAAGTTGCACACCTACAACTGGACAACCGAAACCAGCCAACTTGCGCCGTACATGAGCGCCAGCCAGCGCAGTAGCATCAATGCCATCAAGGGCTATCTGGATCGCGGCCCTTACCCGGCAGGCGGCGATCACAGCACGCTGAATGTGGCGGCATATAACTGGGGCGAGAACTTCGACACTTGGTTGATTCCCGCCATGCGCATCGTCGTCGACTTCGGCCGCGAGGAACCGCTGATCGGCCTTAACAGCTCAGGGCAATCCGGCAACCCAGCTAGCAAACACTACGCCGACGGTATCGATGCCTGGCTCAAGGGCAGCTACATGAGCTTTCCCTTTCAGCCACGCAATCTCGACAAGGTGTATGGCAACAAGCGCTTGCTGCTGATGCCAGCGAACTAAAGCGAAGCCGCACATGAATGACCGCTCGTCGGTAGTTACTGAACCAATCCAACAACTGCCGCTCTGACAAAGTGGACTTACTCCACACATCATCGTTTTAGGGCGCTTCTAGCGCCCTTTCTTTTGCCTGCGATTTAGCTTCGACACATTAGTTAGCGTATCCAAGCACCTCTAGCGTGCACTTCACAGCCACTTCAACGTAAGCTTTACGCATTCTGCTAACGCTTGCTGCCTTACAGCCGGGTATACCTGCCGTGTGACTGCACAAGCCATGTGTTCTGCTCCCAGTGAGGACGTTGAAATGAGCAACCGCCAAGCCGAAATTGCTGCAGCGCTCGACGTAGTCCCGCCCTTCGCCGACGAAGCCGCACTGGTCGCGCAGGTCGACCGGCGCAAAGCCTTTATTAAAAACTGCTTGAAGAATTCGGGGCTGAAGGTACTGGTGCTGGGTATCAGCGGCGGCGTCGACTCACTGACCGCCGGCAGATTGGCGCAGCTTTCCGTTGAGGAATTGCGTGGTGAGAGCGGCGATTCGGCCTACCGCTTTATCGCTGTACGCCTGCCCCATGGCACTCAACACGACGAACATGACGCCCAGGCCTCCCTGCAATTTATCCGCGCTGATGAAGAAGATACGGTCAATATCGAAAGCAGTGCGCTAGGTCTGGGTGCACAAATTACTCACCTGCAAAATCTCAGCGCGGCT
Organism: Pseudomonas guineae; assembly: GCF_900113745.1. Taxonomy (GTDB): domain Bacteria; phylum Pseudomonadota; class Gammaproteobacteria; order Pseudomonadales; family Pseudomonadaceae; genus Aquipseudomonas; species Aquipseudomonas guineae. Next base: position 399,189 of record NZ_FOQL01000003.1, read on the forward strand.
CGCCGCGATTTTGTCATGGGCAATGTCAAAGCCCGGCTTCGCATGGTCGCCCAGTTCACCATCGCCAACGCTAACAATGGCTTGGTGATCGGCACCGATCACGCCGCCGAGGCGGTCATGGGCTTTTTCACTAAGTTTGGTGACGGCGCTTGCGACCTCGCACCACTGTCCGGCTTGGTCAAAGGCCAGGTGCGCTCCATCGCGAAGTACCTGGGCGCACCGGAAAACTTGGTACTCAAGGTACCGACTGCAGACCTGGAAGAGTTGCGCCCCGGCAAGCCTGACGAAGAAGCGCATGGTGTCAGCTATACCGAGATTGATGCATTCTTACACGGACTGTCAGTGCGCGAAGAAGCCTATGACATCATCGTGCGCACCTACGACAACACCCGCCACAAACGCGAACTGCCGCTAGCACCATAACAATGAGCACAAAAAAGCCGGGCATTGCCCGGCTTTTTATTTACGCTGTGTATCAGGTCCGCGGCAACGTGACGCCCAGCTGCCCTTGATACTTGCCCCCGCGGTCCTTGTAAGAAACCTCACAGGGCTCATCGGACTGAAAAAACAGCATCTGCGCGACACCTTCATTGGCATAAATCTTCGCCGGCAAGGTGGTGGTATTGGAAAACTCCAAGGTCACATGACCCTCCCACTCCGGCTCAAGCGGGGTGACGTTGACGATGATGCCGCAACGCGCGTAGGTGCTTTTGCCTAGACAGATGGTCAGTACATCACGTGGAATCCTAAAGAATTCCACGGTGCGGGCCAAGGCAAAGGAGTTGGGCGGAATAATGCACACATCACTCTTTACATCGACAAAGCTCTTCTCATCGAAGTTTTTGGGGTCGACTGTGGCCGAATTAATATTGGTAAATACCTTGAACTCATCGGCACAACGCACATCGTAGCCATAGCTGGAAACCCCGTAAGAGATCAGCTTCTCAGCACCTTCATTGCGCACTTGGCGCTCAACGAAAGGCTCGATCATGCCGTGCTCTTGAGCCATGCGGCGAATCCACTTATCCGATTTAATGCTCATGGCGACTGTCCTGCTGTAACGAAGGGTGAAAAGATGCTCGCATCTTACCGGGCCGGACGATTGGGTTCAAAGGCTGTGGAAACAGCCATGGTGCAAATCGCCAAGAATCGATCTGCGCCTAAATAACAGAAAGATGCACAGAGCATTCGCGCTTAGCGCTAAAAGCGGGTATTGTGTGCGCCACTGTGCTGCATGTGTCACCGCGAATCGCTTCATGATGCCTAGATTTCGATCCAAACATCGTACGACTCCTAGTACTCGTTGCACTCAGTCCCGGCCTGGGCTTTTCCAGGGCTGTTAATAAAATTTTTAGGAGACATAACATGTCGAATCGTCAAAATGGCACCGTTAAGTGGTTCAACGATGAGAAAGGCTACGGCTTCATCACCCCACAGTCCGGTGACGACCTGTTCGTACACTTCAAAGCTATCCAGAGCGATGGCTTTAAGAGCCTGAAAGAAGGCCAGGCAGTGACTTTCGTCGCTACCCGTGGCCAGAAAGGCATGCAGGCTGAGGAAGTTCAGGTTGTATAACCTGCACTAACCTCGCTTGATAAAAAGCCCCGCCATGTGCGGGGCTTTTTTGTGGGCGCTTATTTATCTCTGTGCAAGATGCGGCGCACTTGCATGCGCCACGAACCAATCAATCTTCGCTGACGACGATGCTCGGCATCGCCCGCTGCGCGCCACCTTGAGCAATGCGCGCACCAACATTGCGAGCGGTTTCTTGATAGATCATCGCGATCTGGCTTTCCGGATCGGCGATGGTGGTCGGCTTGCCACCATCGGACTGCATGCGGATAGCCATCGACAACGGTAACGAGGCCAGCAGGTCGACGCTGAACTGCGCCGCCAGTTTTTCGCCGCCGCCCTCACCAAACAAATGCTCTGCATGGCCACAGTTCGAGCAAATATGCACGGCCATGTTTTCCACCACCCCCAGCACCGGAATATTCACCTTACGGAACATTTCAACGCCCTTCTTAGCATCCAGCAGCGCCAGATCCTGCGGTGTAGTGACAATCACCGCGCCGGCCACTGGCACTTTTTGCGCCAAGGTCAACTGAATGTCACCCGTGCCCGGCGGCATGTCGACGACCAGATAATCCAAGTCATTCCAGGCTGTCTGAGTGATCAACTGCAGCAATGCACCGGAGACCATCGGCCCACGCCAGACCACCGGGGTGTTCTCATCGGTAAGAAAGGCCATGGACATCACTTCCACGCCATGGGCTTTGAGCGGCACAAACCACTTTTGATCTTTTACCTCTGGCCGCGTGCCTTCGGCGATACCAAACATGATGCCCTGGCTCGGCCCATAGATATCGGCATCCAGAATACCGACCTTCGCGCCTTCGCGGGCCAGCGCCAGTGCCAGGTTAGCCGCAGTAGTGGACTTGCCCACACCGCCCTTGCCTGACGCCACGGCAATCACGTTTTTCACATTCGCCAGTGCCGGGACCTGATCCTGCGCTTTGTGCGCTTCGATCACACAGTCCACCTGCACCTGCGCACGCTCTACGCCGTCGAGGCTCTCCAAGGCCATTTGCAGCATTTGCGCCCAGCCTGTTTTGAAAAGCCCGGCGGCATAGCCCAACTGCAGACGCACCTTGACTTGACCACCCTGGATATCCACCTCACGCACGCAGCCAGCGCTGACCGGGTCCTGATTCAGGTGGGGATCGGTGTATTGGGACAACGCGGCTTCAACCGCTGCGCGGGTAACGACACTCATGGTGGGCTCCAAAAGGCTGAGTAAAGCAGGCAGGCATGTTAACCCACTGACCTGCCAGCGGTGCGCATCCGCGGGTGATTAACCCCACGCCACCTTCAGCCCTCATACCAGGCATTGGCCGCGCAAGGATGAAAAATATCCGCCGCCGCTATATAGTTGCCGGCTTCTCTGAGTTACCAATGCAGCCAATTCCCATGAGCCAAGCCCGCAAGATTCTCGTTACCAGCGCCCTGCCCTATGCCAACGGCTCGATCCACCTCGGCCATATGCTCGAGTACATCCAGACCGACATGTGGGTGCGTTTCCAGAAGCTGCGCGGCAACCAGGCCATCTATGTCTGCGCTGACGACGCACACGGCTCAGCCATCATGCTGCGTGCTGAGAAAGAAGGCATCACCCCAGAGCAGTTGATCGCAAAAGTACAAGCCGAACACACTGCGGATTTTGCTGATTTCGGGGTGAACTTCGACAACTACCATTCGACTCACTCGGATGAGAACCGCGAGCTGTCAGCGGCCATCTACCTGAAGCTGCGTGATGCCGGGCATATCGCCACGCGCTCGGTCACGCAGTACTTCGACCCTGAAAAGGGCATGTTCCTCGCCGACCGCTTCATCAAGGGTACCTGTCCAAAATGCGCGACCGAGGACCAGTATGGCGATAACTGCGAGAAATGCGGTGCCACCTACGAACCGACCGAGCTGAAAAACCCGCGCTCGGCGATCTCGGGCGCTGTTCCGGAACTGCGCGACTCCAAGCACTTCTTTTTCAAGCTACCGGACTTCGAGGCCATGCTGAAAAGCTGGACCCGCAGCGGCGCATTGCAGGACGCCGTAGCCAATAAAATCGCCGAATGGCTAGATTCCGGCTTGCATGAATGGGACATCAGCCGTGATGCGCCCTACTTCGGTTTTGAAATCCCGGACGAACCCGGCAAGTACTTCTACGTCTGGCTGGACGCCCCCATCGGTTACATGGCCAGCTTCAAAAACCTCTGTGCGCGTTCGCCCGAACTGGATTTCGACGCGTTCTGGGGTAAAGAGTCGACTGCTGAGCTGTACCACTTTATCGGCAAAGACATCGTCAACTTCCACACCCTGTTCTGGCCGGCCATGCTTGAAGGCGCCGGCTATCGCAAGCCCACTGCGGTCGCCGTACACGGCTACCTGACGGTCAACGGCCAGAAGATGTCCAAGTCACGCGGCACCTTTATCAAAGCGCGCACCTACCTGGACCACCTCAACCCGGAGTACCTGCGTTACTACTACGCAGCCAAGCTGGGCCGTGGCGTCGATGACCTTGACCTCAACCTTGACGACTTCATCCAAAAGGTCAATTCCGACTTGGTCGGCAAGGTAGTGAATATCGCCAGCCGCTGCGCCGGCTTTATCCACAAGGGCAATAATGGTCTTCTTCTGGCTGGCAATATTGCGCCGGAGTTGACCGAGGCTTTTGACGCGGCCACACCGTCTATCGCCGAAGCCTATGAGACCCGCGATTTTGCCCGCGCAATGCGCGAAATCATGGGCCTGGCCGACCGAGCCAATGCCTGGATCGCCGATAAAGCCCCCTGGTCGCTCAATAAGCAAGAAGGCAAAGAAGCTGAAGTTCAGGCTATCTGCGCTTTGGGCATAAACCTGTTCCGCCAGTTGGTGATTTTCTTGAAACCGGTACTGCCGCAGCTGGCTAAAGATGCCGAAGCCTTCCTCAATGTCGCGCCATTGACCTGGGACGACCATCAGTACCTACTGGCGGACCATCAGCTCAACCCGTTCAATGCCCTACTCACCCGGATCGAGCCGGCGAAAGTCGAAGCGTTGATTGAAGCATCCAAGGAAGACCTGGCCGCCAGCGAAGCAGCACCCGCGGCCCAAGGAAATGGCGAGCTGAGCAAAGATCCGTTGGCTGCCGAGATCGCTTTCGATGCCTTTGCCGCCGTTGATCTGCGTATCGCCCTTATCGAGAAATGCGAGTTCGTTGAAGGCGCTGACAAGCTGCTGCGCCTGACCCTGGATATCGGCGACGCCAAGCGCAATGTGTTCAGTGGCATCAAGAGCGCCTACCCCGACCCAAGCAAGCTGGAAGGCCGTATGACCCTGTACGTGGCCAACCTGGCGGCGCGTAAGATGAAGTTCGGCGTATCCGAAGGCATGGTGCTGGCTGCCGGCCCTGGTGGTGAGGAAATTTACCTGCTCAGCCCCGACAGCGGCGCGAAGCCGGGTCAGCGAGTTAAGTAACCCGCTGCGACGGATCAGCGCAGTCAGGACTCTCTGTCTGCGCTAGCCTTATGCCCACACCTCAGGAACGCTGATCCAGCTTGTATGGCTGCATCGGCTTATCGATAATAGGCACCCTTTTCCTGCGGCCTTTGCCCGTCCATTAACGGAACCTGCAATGACCGAACTCGCCTTGATCATGGTCAGCGCCATCCTGGTTAACAACTTCGTGTTGGTCCAGTTCCTTGGCCTGTGCCCGTTTATGGGCGTCTCAAAGAAAATCGAGACGGCGATTGGTCTTTCGCTGGCCACCACCTTCGTGCTGACCCTGGCGGCCATGTGCAGCTATCTGGTCCAGCAGTACGTGCTCAAGCCGCTGGATATCGAATACCTGCGCACTATCAGTTTTATTCTGGTGATCGCCGTGGTGGTGCAGTTCACCGAGATGGTGGTGAACAAAACCAGCCCGTTGCTTTACCGCGTGCTGGGCATCTTCCTGCCGCTGATCACCACCAACTGCATCGTCCTCGGCGTAGCCTTGCTCAACGCCAACAAGGCCGAATTCACCTTTATCAGCGCCACCGCCAATGGCTTCGCCGCCGGACTGGGCTTCTCCCTGGTGCTGGTGTTGTTTGCAGCCATGCGTGAGCGCATTGCCATTGCCGATGTGCCGAAGTCCTTCCAGGGCGCGGCTATCGGCATGATCACCGCCGGGCTAATGTCGCTGGCCTTTATGGGCTTTAGCGGGCTGATCAAGCTATGAGCCTGGTGCTGATCGCCGTTCTAGCATTGCTCACCCTGTGCCTGGTGGCCGGCGCCATCCTTGGTTTCGCAGCGGTGCGCTTCAAGGTCGAAGGCAACCCGATTGCTGAACAGATCAACGCCTTGCTGCCGCAAACCCAGTGCGGTCAGTGCGGCTACCCCGGCTGTAAACCCTACGCCGAGGCGATTGCCGGCGGTGACAAGATCAATAAATGCCCACCCGGCGGTGAAGCGACCATTCAGGCGCTGGCTGATCTGCTCGACGTAGAAGCCGAGCCGCTGGATGCCGTGGAAGGCCAAAAGCCGCAGATGGTCGCCTACATCCGCGAAGCCGAATGCATCGGCTGCACCAAGTGCATCCAGGCCTGCCCGGTGGACGCCATTGTCGGCGCGGCCAAGCAGATGCACACGGTGATCGTCAGCGAATGCACCGGCTGCGACCTGTGCGTTGAGCCCTGCCCAGTGGACTGCATCGACATGCTCGAAGTTAGCAGCAGCGTACAAAACTGGAAATGGGAAAAGCCCCTGGCCCCCGGCCAACTTATTGCCAGTGACCGGGAGCAAGCAGCATGACCGCACAACAACGTATCTGGGACATCCCCGGCGGCATTCACCCGGCCGAGCGCAAGGAGCTGTCGAACCGCACGCCGATCCAGCCAGCACCGCTGCCCAAACACCTGACACTGCCGCTTAACCAACATATCGGCGCGCCGGCAGAGCCAGTTGTCGCCGTCGGTGAGCGCGTACTGAAAGGTCAGCTGATTGCCGCTGCTAATGGTTTTGTCAGTGTGCCCGTGCATGCGCCCACCTCTGGCACCGTCAGCTTTATCGGCCCGCAGCCATACCCGCACGTATCCGGCATACTCGCCCCGGCCATCGTCATCGACAGCGACGGCCTAGAGCAGTGGTGCGAACTGACGCCTTGCCCGGACTATCGCCACTTGGAACACAGCGCCCTGCTTGAGCTGATCCGTCAGGCCGGCATCAGCGGCATGGGTGGCGCGGGTTTTCCTACGGCCGTCAAACTCAATGCGCGGCCCACGCAGAAAACCCACACGCTGATCATCAATGGCACCGAGTGTGAACCCTACATCACCGCCGATGACCTGCTGATGCGCGAACGCGCCAGCGAACTGGTCTCTGGGATCGACATCCTGGTGCATTTGATTAAGCCGGATCAGGTGCTGATTGGTATCGAAGACAACAAGCCCGGGGCCATCGCCGCTATGCGCGACGCTTTGGCCGAGCGCAGTTATCAGCTCAAGGTGTTCCCGACCAAGTACCCCTCGGGCGGCGAGAAGCAACTGATCCAGATCCTCACCGGCGTGGAGGTGCCCAGCGGCGGCCTACCGGCCGATATCGGCATGCTCTGCCACAACGTCGGCACCTGCGTGGCCATCCATGACGCTGTGATCCACGGCAAACCACTGATTTCGCGTATCACCACACTGACGGGCGAAGCCTTGGCGCAGCCGATGAATGTCGAGGTATTACTCGGCACGCCAGTCAGTGAACTGCTGGCCTTTGCCGGGCTGGATAAAGCCAAGCTGAACCGGCTGATCATGGGCGGCCCGATGATGGGTTTTACCCTGCCCGACTTCACGGCCCCGCTGATCAAGACCACCAACTGCCTGCTCGCCGCTAGCGCCGCCGAACTACCCCCGCCGCCGCCGGCCATGCCGTGCATCCGTTGCGGTGAATGTGCCGAAGCCTGCCCGGCTAGCTTGCTGCCGCAGCAGCTGCACTTCTTCGCCATCGGCCAGGAGCACGAGCAGCTCAGGGCACATAACCTGTTCGACTGCATCGAATGCGGCGCTTGCGCCTATGTCTGCCCGTCGAGCATCCCCCTGGTGCAGTATTACCGCGCCGCCAAAGGCGAAATTCGCGATCTGGAGCAGAAACAGCTGAAGGCCGAACAGTCCAAGCAGCGTTTCGAGTTGCGCCAAGAGCGCCTGCGCCGCGCCGAAGAGCAAAAAGAAGCCGACCGCCAGGCCCGCGCCGCTAAAGCCGCGCAAGCCAAGGCCGCCCAGGCTCAAGCGGCCCCCACGGCAGGCAGCGATGCCCCTGCCGCCAAGCCAGCGGGCCTGAGCGACGAACAAAAGAAACTGAAAATCGAAGCCAGCATGGCGCAGGTGGCGCTGAAGAAAGCCGAAAAGCAGCTGGCCACCCACGCCACAAGCGAATTGCAAACTCAGGTCGACGCGCTACGCAGCGCTGCTGCTGCCGCACAACTGGCGCTGGATACAGCGCTGGCAGCCGACCCGCCAGCGCCTGTGGCGGCCGCAGCCCCCACAGCCGACGATAGCGCGCTGAAAAAAGCCAAGATCGACGCCGCCATGCTCCGCGCCCAGGTGCGCAAGCTGGAAAAACTCGAAGCGCCGAGCGACGAGCAACAGGACGAACTGCAACAACTGCGCAACCAGCTCGACGCTGCGCAGACGCTGCTGGCCAACCTTGAAGCTCAAGCACCTGTCACGCCTGCCCCCCAAGCAGAAGCCGCAGCCATCGACCCGCTAAAAAAGGCCAAGATCGAGCTGGCAATGAAACGGGTGGAGCTAAAGAAAGCTGAAAAAGCCCAGAGCGACGAGGCAACCCTCAACAGCTTACGAGAAGCATTGACCCTGGCTGAGCAAGCGCTGCATGCGGCTGAAGCGGCGTCCGGCAAGCCTGCGCCGGAACTGGTACGCACGGACAAAAAGCCGATTGACGAAGCCACCCGCGCGCTGAAAACCGAAGTCGCCTTTGCTCGCGCCGACCTGCGCAAACTGGAGCGTGACGACAATAGCGCAACGGATGTACTTACTGCGGCCCGCCAGCGTCTGGCCGACGCCGAGCAGCATCTGGCGCAGCACCAGAGCGCATAGAATCGTAGGGTGGGTTAGCCCTAGGCGTAACCCACTGAAGGCAGTTTAACTGCCAAAGCCGCTGGCCTTTAGGCCGGTGGGTGGGTTACGCGGCTGACTCGCCCGACAACAGATTGTTCAACCGGAGCACCAATGGCCCTACCCCGCATCACCTCGCCCCACGCTAAGGGCAACAACCGCACCCAGCAAGTGATGCTGCAGGTGCTGCTGGCTGCCGTACCGGGCATCCTGGCCGTGACCTGGCTGTTTGGTATCGGTACCTTGTTCAACCTGCTGTGGGCCAGCCTGTGCGCCCTAGGCTTCGAGGCGGCCATCCTGGCCTTGCGCAAGCGCCCTGTGGCGTTCTTCCTCAAGGACTACAGCGTATTAGTCACGGCCGTACTGCTGGCCTTGGCGCTGCCCCCCTATGCACCGTGGTGGTTAACGGTGGTGGCCACCGGTTTTGCGGTGATTTTAGGCAAGCAGCTGTATGGCGGCCTTGGGCAAAACCCGTTCAACCCGGCCATGCTCGGCTATGTCGTGGTACTGGTGTCCTTCCCGGTAGAAATGACCAGCTGGCCAGCTCCCCATGCGGTGGGCATGCTCGAAGGCCTGCAACAGATTCTCGGCATCGCCAACCTGCCCGATGGCTGGGCCCAAGCCACTGCGCTGGACGCTTTGAAGGTCAATAAAAGCCTGACCATAGACGAGCTGTGGACGCAAAACCCAGCGTTCGGCCGATTTGGCGGCGCAGGCAGCGAAGCGGTTAACTTAGCCTTCCTCGCGGGCGGCCTGTACCTACTGCACAAACGCCTGTTCACCTGGCATGCCCCCGTCGGCATGCTCGCGGCTCTAGCGCTGATGAGCTTGCTGTTTTGGAACGGCTCAGGCTCGGACTCGCACGGCTCACCACTGTTTCACCTGCTCACCGGTGCCACCATGCTCGGCGCCTTCTTTATCGTCACCGACCCCGTCAGCGGCGCCACCAGCAACCTCGGCCGGTTGATTTTCGGCATAGGTGTTGGCCTGTTGGTGTATGTGATTCGCGCCTGGGGCGGTTACCCGGATGCTGTCGCCTTTGCCGTGTTGCTGATGAATTTGGCAGCCCCGACCATCGACTACTACACACGGCCGCGCACCTACGGCCACCGCAAGCCGACACGCGGCTTCAAGCTGGGAGAGTGACCATGGCCCTGCCTGAAATTAGCCGTTCGATGCTGAAAAACAGCCTGGTGCTTGGGCTATTTGCCATTGCCACAGTCGGGCTGGTGGCAGTACTGCAACAAGTCACTGCAGGACGCATCGCCACTGCCGAGCGCGACGCTCAAGTGCGCGCCCTCAGTGAGATCCTGCCTCAAGGCAGCTATGACAATCATTTGCTGGATAACAGCATTGAACTGTTTGACCCACTACTCGGCAACAAATCGCCGCAAGCCGCCTATGTCGCCCTCAAAGACGGCAAACCCAGCGCCATCATCCTCCGCGCTACCGCACCGGACGGTTACAGTGGCGCAATCCAACTGCTGATCGGCATTCAGGCGGATGGCCGCCTGGCCGGCGTGCGTGTGCTCAATCACCGGGAAACCCCAGGGCTTGGCGACAAAATAGATCTAGCTAAGAGCAGCTGGGTTCGCAGCTTTGAGGGCAAATCGCTGACTACGCCCAGCATCGATGGCTGGGCAGTGAAGAAAGATCGCGGCGCATTCGACCAGTTTGCCGGCGCCACTATCACCCCGCGCGCCGTGGTCAAAGCCGTACACAAAGCCCTGCAGTATTTCGATGCCCATCAGCAACAGCTGTTCGCAGCCCAGGTGAAGTCCAATGGCTAGTCCCAGCTATCGCGAGATCACAATCAACGGCTTGTGGAAGAACAACCCGGCCCTGGTGCAGCTGCTCGGCCTGTGTCCGCTACTGGGCGTCAGCAATTCGGCGGTTAACGCTCTCGGCCTGGCCCTAGCCAGCGCCCTGGTACTGATCTGTTCCAATACGGCGGTATCGTTGGTGCGTGGCGTGGTCAATACCGCTGTGCGCTTGCCGGCCTTCGTGATGATTATTGCCGCCCTGACCACCTGCATCGAGCTGCTGATGCAGGCCTTCACCTACGAGCTGTACCAGATACTCGGCATCTTTATCCCGCTGATCACCACCAATTGCGTAATCCTCGGCCGCGCCGACGGTTTTGCAGCCAAGCACGATCCCGCCCGCGCCGCCTATGACGGTTTAGTCATGGGCCTTGGCTTCGGTATCGTCCTGGTGATGATAGGCGCGCTGCGCGAGCTACTTGGCACCGGTGCGGTGTTAGCCAATATGCATTTATTGTTCGGCCCGATGGCCGTCAACTGGCAGCTCACCCTGATACCCGAATACAAAGGCTTTCTGCTGGCCATTCTGCCGCCCGGTGCGTTTATCGTCCTCGGCCTGCTGATTGCCTGTAAAAACCGTGTGGATGAAGTGCTGGCCGAACGGGCCAAGGCGCAACAAGTCGAAGTGCCCGTGCTAAGCCGTCGCGTGCGAGTGACCGGAGTGATCGAGTGAACGCCGCTAAACGCTTGGAAATCTTCCGCCGCCTGCACGAAGACAACCCCGAGCCCAAGACTGAGCTGGCCTATAGCTCGCCGTTTGAGCTGCTGATTGCCGTCACGCTCTCAGCTCAGGCCACCGATGTGAGCGTCAACAAGGCCACCGCCAAGCTCTTCCCGATGGCCAATACGCCCGAAGCTATCTATGCCCTAGGCGTTGAGGGCTTGAGCGATTACATCAAGACCATCGGCCTGTACAACAGCAAAGCCAAAAACGTGATTGAAACCTGCCGCCTGCTGATTGAGCGGCACGGCAGTCAGGTGCCAGAAACCCGCGAGGAGCTTGAAGCACTGCCAGGCGTAGGCCGTAAGACCGCCAACGTGGTGCTTAACACGGCGTTTCGCCAACTGGCCATGGCGGTGGACACGCACATTTTTCGCGTCAGTAACCGCACCGGCATCGCTCCTGGTAAGAATGTTGTTGAGGTGGAAAACAAGCTGATGAAGTTTGTACCCAAGCAATTTCTGCTCGACTCACACCACTGGCTGATCTTGCATGGCCGCTATGTGTGCCAGGCGCGCAAGCCACGTTGCGGCAGTTGTCGCATCGAAGACCTGTGCGAATACAAGCAAAAAACCTCTGACGATTGAGCGGCTATTCAGCCACTCAATGAGTCGATTGAAAAAAACTTTTTTACCCGCTCCGCTTTTGCCGCTATAAGGTGCGCAAATGGCCCTTGTAGCCTGGAGTGAAACAAATGAGCACTGATAAAGAAAATCTTGAGCTCGACGACGATTTTGTGGCCGATGATGCTGATGACACCGAGGCACCGGCAGAGGTTGCCAAGACCAACCTGACCAAGCGCCGCATTATCGATAACCTACTGGATGAGCGCCGCCTGAACAGACAAATATCTGAATACGACTTTGATCTGTAAGCCCTAAGAAAAAGCCCCGCAACAATGCGGGGCTTTTTCTTAGCTAACGCATACGCCTCAGTCAGCGCGTGATGGCGAAAGCAATTCAATTTTGTAGCCGTCCGGATCTTCGACGAACGCCAGGATGCTGCTGCCGTGTTTCATCGGCCCGGGCTCACGAGTTATCTTGCCGCCGCGTGTACGGATATCGTCACAGGCTTTGTAGACGTCGGCCACTTCTAAAGCTATATGGCCGTAGCCGCTGCCCAGCTCGTAACTTTCCACACCCCAGTTATGGGTCAGCTCGATCACGCTGTTATGCGCTTCGTCACCGTAACCGACGAACGCCAAGGTGAACTGGCCTTCTGGATAGTCCTTACGCCGCAGTAAGGTCATGCCCAGTACTTCGGTATAGAACGCGATGGATTTATCCATATCGCCGACGCGCAGCATGGTATGCAGCAGTCTCATCAGGTATCTCCTCATCATATAAATGCAAACCCCGGCTTATGGCCGGGGCTTGTTGTGGCTCAGGTGCTCGAGTCTATCAGAGCATCTTGCGGCCTTTGTTAGCTGCGATACGCATGCGCAGGGCATTGAGCTTGATAAAGCCCGCGGCGTCCTGCTGGTTGTAAGCACCGCCGTCTTCTTCGAAGGTGGCGATATTGGCGTCGAATAGCGAATCATCAGACTTACGCCCGGTGATGATCACGTTGCCCTTGTACAGTTTCATCCGGACCACACCGTTCACGTTGGCCTGGGACGCGTCGATCATCTGCTGCAGCATCAGACGCTCAGGGCTCCACCAGAAACCGTTGTAGATCAGGCTGGCGTACTTAGGCATCAGCTCGTCTTTCAAGTGCGCGACTTCGCGATCGAGGGTGATCGACTCAATGGCGCGGTGGCCTTTGAGCATGATGGTACCGCCTGGCGTCTCATAGCAGCCACGGGACTTCATGCCGACAAAGCGGTTCTCGACGATATCCAGCCGGCCGATGCCGTTGATCCCACCGATGCGATTCAGCTCTGCCAGTACGGTAGCCGGAGTCATCTCAACGCCGTCAATAGCCACGATATCGCCGGCGCGGTAAGTCAACTCGATATAGGTCGCGGTGTCTGGCGCTGCCTCGGGGGAGACCGTCCATTTCCACATGTCTTCTTCGTGCTCGGTCCAGGTGTCTTCCAGTACACCGCCTTCATAGGAGATGTGCAGCAAGTTGGCGTCCATGGAGTACGGCGACTTCTTCTTGCCGTGGCGCTCGATCGGAATCGCGTGCTTCTCGGCGTAGTCCATCAGCTTCTCACGCGAGAGCAAATCCCACTCGCGCCAAGGAGCAATCACTTTCACGCCAGGCTTGAGCGCATAAGCGCCCAGTTCGAAACGTACTTGGTCATTACCTTTTCCGGTCGCGCCGTGGGAGATGGCATCTGCGCCGGTCTCGTTGGCGATCTCGATCAAGCGCTTGGCGATCAACGGACGCGCAATGGAGGTACCCAGCAGGTACTCGCCTTCGTAGACGGTGTTGGCACGGAACATCGGATAGACGAAGTCGCGGACGAACTCTTCACGCAGGTCGTCGATGTAGATTTCCTTGACGCCCATGGCCTGAGCCTTGACGCGGGCCGGCTCGACTTCCTCACCTTGGCCGAGGTCAGCGGTGAAGGTCACCACTTCGCAGTTATAGGTATCTTGCAGCCACTTGAGGATCACTGAAGTGTCCAGGCCACCGGAATATGCCAGGACTACCTTGTTTACGTCGGCCATGCCATCAACTCCACGGGGTTGTGCGGGAAACCCGTGATTCTACTGCCCATGTCGCCTGATTTACAGAGGCGCGACAGCTTGTGACGACCACGCGACGGTTTATTGTTAAGCAGCCCGTAAATAGTCAGTGTTAAGAAGTAGCAGCAGGATCAGCTGCTGCAGCCGCAGGTGCAGGGGGTGAAACGGCTTCAGGTACGCGGTCAAGGAGAATGCTTACCCGGCGATTTTTTGCCCGATTAACCTCCTTGTTATTGGGCACAAGCGGGTAGCGTTCACCATGGAAGCGCAGGGTGATCTGCTCGGCTGGAATACCGTTGGCTTTGAGATACTCCATCACCGCCAAGGCCCGGCGACGCGACAGGTCCCGGTTAGTCAGGCGATTGCCACTGTTATCGGCATGACCATCAAGCTGGATGCGATTGACGCTGGGGTCAGCCTTAAGAAAGCTCAGGATAATGTCCAGCTTGGCCTGAGCCAGCGGCTCAAGCTCGACACCGCCGCCCGGGAAACCCACCAGGCTTTTGCGCACTTGATCGAAATTCACCGGCAACAACTTGGCCGTGCAATCCAAATAGTCGTTGTAGGCTTTTTTGAACTTAGCCGGCAGCAAGCGTACTTCAACCGCATCACCGCCCATTGCCGTGCGATGTCGCACTAAGGGGCTGCGCCCTTCAAGCAAACCGGTAAGCAAACGCGCGCCCTGCTCTTGGGAGCTGTTGAACAGCACTTCGGCAGGCACCACGCTGACCGAGCCGAGGTTGATATCGCCGCGCCCTGGCTGCCAGGGCGCAGCGGCCGCGAGCAAGGTCGCGTTACCGGCTCCCAGCCAGCGTTCGCGAGCTTTTAAACTAAACGTGACCTGCTCGCCCGCACGGCGCACAAACAGTCCGGAGCCAAAATCAGTGATAGGTTGCGACAGACGGCACTCGAACTGATCGCCTTCGACCTGCCACTCGATCTTCTCCAGACGGGTCTGGAAGCTGATGGCAAGAACAGACTGACTTGCCAGCAGGCACAGCACTGCGAGTGGATAGGGTCGCACGACAGACTCCAGTGAATACGGCTTACCCCTTTTCTATCGGTGCCAAAGCTAAAAACTTGAGCTGGGCGTTATATCGCTACGCATGAATGGCCGCAGTGCAGTCCAGCCTTAAGTCAGCTTTGCCTGAATAGCCCGCTTTCAGCGTGCTGCCAAGGGCCTTTTCCGGTAGCATTCTCGCCACGTTTTGCCCGCCTGGAAGCTTCCATGACTGACCGCCTTACCCTGCTGCGTCCTGACGACTGGCACATCCACCTGCGTGACGGTAGCGTGCTGCCTCACACCGTCGCTGATGTAGCCCGCACCTTTGGCCGCGCCATCATCATGCCTAACCTGGTGCCGCCTGTGCGCAACGCCAGTGAAGCCGATGCCTACCGCCAGCGCATTCTTAGCGCCCGCCCGGCTGGCAGCCGTTTCGAACCCCTGATGGTGCTGTACCTTACCGACCTGACCCAGCCTGCTGATATCCGCAGCGCGATGGCTTCGGGCTTTGTCCATGCCGCCAAGCTCTACCCGGCCGGCGCGACCACCAACTCTGATTCTGGCGTAACCAGCATCGACACGATTTTCCCGGTGCTCGAGACCATGGCCGAAGTGGGCATGCCGCTGCTGGTGCACGGTGAAGTAACGCGCAGCGAGATCGACATCTTCGACCGCGAAAAAATCTTTATTAGTGAGCACCTGAGCCGTGTGGTCGAGCGTTTCCCGACCCTGAAAGTGGTGTTCGAGCACATCACCACCCGCGATGCGGTGGAGTTCGTGCAGAGTGCTTCGGCCAACGTTGGCGCGACCATCACCGCGCACCACCTGCTCTACAACCGCAATCACATGTTGGTTGGCGGTATTCGGCCGCACCTGTTTTGCCTGCCAGTCCTCAAGCGCAACACTCACCAGGACGCTTTGCTAGATGCGGCCACCAGCGGCAATACTAAGTTCT
The DNA here is from genome assembly GCF_900113745.1 of Pseudomonas guineae. Lineage (GTDB taxonomy): Bacteria > Pseudomonadota > Gammaproteobacteria > Pseudomonadales > Pseudomonadaceae > Aquipseudomonas > Aquipseudomonas guineae. Next base: position 414,963 of record NZ_FOQL01000003.1, read on the forward strand.
TCCTCGGCACCGACTCGGCTCCCCATGCCCAGCATGCTAAAGAAGCTGCCTGCGGTTGCGCCGGTTGCTACAGCGCCCATGCTGCCATCGAGCTGTATGCCGAAGCCTTCGAGCAGCGCAACGCGCTGGACAAACTAGAAGCCTTCGCCAGCCTAAACGGCCCGGATTTCTATGGCCTTCCGCGCAACAGCGACAGCATTACCCTGGTCCGTGAAGACTGGACGGCACCTGCCAGCTTGCCCTTTGGCGAGCAAATCGTTATCCCGCTGCGCGCCGGTGAAACCATGCGCTGGCGTCTGCTGGAGAACCACGCGTGAGTGAAGACCTATACGACGACGAGCCCGAGAACAACAGCCACTCAGGCCCGCGCCACCCGATGGCCGCACGCTTCCGTGGCTACCTTCCGGTAGTCGTGGATGTGGAAACCGGTGGCTTTAACTGCGCCACAGATGCCCTGCTGGAAATTGCGGCCACTACCATTGGTATGGACGAAAGCGGCTTCCTTTACCCGGAGCACACCCAGTTTTTCCGTGTCGAGCCATTTGTTGGCGCGAACATCGAGCAGGCAGCGCTGGACTTCACCGGGATCAAGCTTGATCACCCCTTGCGCATGGCCGTCACGGAAGAACACGCACTGACGGAAATCTTCCGCAGCCTGCGCAAATCGCTGAAATCCAACAGCTGCAAACGGGCGATTCTGGTCGGCCATAACAGCAGCTTCGACCTCGGCTTCCTCAATGCCGCTGTGGCGCGTACCGGGATCAAGCGTAATCCGTTCCACCCGTTCTCCAGCTTCGACACCGCCACCCTGGCCGGTCTTGCCTATGGCCAGACCGTGCTGGCCAAAGCGTGTCAGGCGGCAGGCATCGATTTCGATGGCAAGGAAGCCCACTCAGCTCGCTACGACACCGAGAAAACGGCTGAGCTTTACTGCGGCATCGTCAATCGTTGGAAGGAGATGGGCGGCTGGATGGATTTCGACGACTGACCTCTCTAGTTGTCACTTAACCTGAAGCAATAAAAAGCCCCGTTCTAGACGGGGCTTTTTATTGCTTCAGGTGCAGCGCAGGCCAGGCCTGCGCCGATCCCTCTTAAGCGCTTTGTGCCAAGTCCATCAACTCACGGTTAGCCACGGCGTACATGGCGTAGTCGGTGTTGGTGGCGGCTCGCAGTTCGCCGAGCATGACCTTCCAACGATCAACCAAGCGACGGTGTTGATCCAACCACACGCCGACCCGTTCTTCGATATCCGCCGGCCCTTCGGCCATTTGCAGCACCGAGACGGTGATAGCGCGCTGTTGCCAGTCCAAGTCATCGCGGAAGGCTTCACGGGCCAGCGCTTGCCAGTTGTTTTCCACTGGCAGGCTGCTGATCTGCTGCAGGTACCAAGACAGCTCCAGCGAGCCGCCAATAGCAAAGTAGGCAGCCGCCACACGCGCCGGTTCTTGGCCCGTGACATCCGACGCCTCAATGATCGGCAGCAAGGTGTACAAGTGGCTTGTACCCGCCACCACCCGCGCCAGCTCTTCCGGCACACCGGCTTCGACATAACCCCGGAAGCGCGCCAGCCATTGTTCACGGGCCGGGCCTTCGAGCAGCTCATCCAGGCACCCAACCAGCGCCTCGATACGCGGCGCAAAATGCGCAACATCGCGCGCTGCATCCAGATCATTGCGGCGGTTGCGCAGGAACCAGCGGGTAGCACGGCGGCCCAAGCGTATTAGCTCATCCATCAGCTGCAACTGCAGCTCGGCTGACACCTTGGAGTCCAACGCCTCAATCTGCTGCCACCAATGCGGCAGGCGGAACAGGTCGCGCACAATCACATAAGCACCGGCAACATTCGCCGCGCTCATGCCGGTGGACTCCTTCAGGCGCTGCACGAAGGTGATGCCCATGTGGTTGACCAGGTCATTGGCGATCTGCGTGCTGACGATTTCACGCTTGAGGCGATGGCGACGCATCGGCTCACCGAACTTCTCCGCCAACAAGGGCGGGAAGGCCGTTTCCATCTCGCGCGCCAGGTACTCGTCATCGGGTACTAAGGATTTGAGCAGTGACTCTTTCAGGTCGATTTTGCTGTAGGAGATCAACACCGACAGCTCAGGACGGGTCAACCCTTGCCCTTTAGCCGCACGTTCATTGAGTTCGTCATCGGTGGGCAGAAATTCCAGAGCACGGTCCAATTTGCCTGAAGTTTCCAGAGCCGACATAAGACGTTTGTACTCGCCGCCCCGCTCGCGGGCGCGGCGCTCGGCCAGCGACAGCGCCTGGGTCTGCTTGTAGTTGTTGCCCAGCACCAAGCCGCCGACCGCATCGGTCATTTCCACCATCAGTTTGTTACGCTGCTTGCCGGTCATGTCGCCCGCCGCAACGATTTCACCAAGCAGAATCTTGATGTTCACTTCGTGGTCTGAGCAGTCCACACCACCGGCGTTATCGATAAAGTCGGTGTTGCTCTTGCCGCCATTGAGACCGTATTCAACGCGACCCAGTTGGGTCATGCCGAGGTTACCGCCCTCACCCACCACTTTGGCGCGCAATTCGCGGCCATCTACGCGCAGCAGGTCGTTGGCCTTGTCACCGACATCAGCGTGGCTTTCTTTACTGGATTTAACGTAGGTGCCAATGCCGCCGTTCCACAACAGATCGACCGGTGCCTTGAGCAAAGCGTTGAGCAGCTCGTTCGGCGCCAGCTTGTCGGCGCTGATGTCAAAGCGCTCTTTCATCTGTGCACTGATTGGAATGCTCTTGGCGCTGCGCAGGAAGATGCCGCCGCCGGCCGAGATCAGCTTGGCGTCGTAATCGGTCCAACTGGAGCGCGGCAGATCGAACAGGCGCTGACGCTCGACAAAGCTCTTAGCAGCGTCCGGGTTCGGGTCAATGAAGATATGCATGTGGTTGAAGGCTGCAACCAGTTGCAGGCTCTGCGAGAGCAACAGGCCGTTACCGAACACGTCACCGGCCATATCGCCGATACCAATTACCGTAACGTCATCGTTTTGCACATCGATACCGCGTTCGCGGAAGTGACGCTGCACCGAGACCCACGCGCCTTTAGCGGTAATACCCATGCCTTTGTGGTCGTAACCGGCAGAGCCGCCCGAGGCGAACGCATCATCCAGCCAGAAGCCGTAATCGGCGGCGATGCCGTTGGCGATATCAGAAAACGTGGCAGTACCTTTGTCGGCAGCCACCACCAGATAGGGATCGTCACCGTCGTGGCGCACCACATTCTGCGGCGGCACCACGACGCCCTCTTTGAGGTTGTCGGTGATATCCAACAAGCCGCTGATAAAGATACGGTAGCAGGCAATGCCTTCCGCCAGCACGTCATCACGTGTGCCACCCAGCGGCAGACGCCGTGGTACAAAGCCGCCTTTAGCACCCATCGGCACGATGACGGCGTTCTTCACCTGCTGCGCCTTGACCAGGCCCAGCACTTCAGTGCGGAAGTCTTCTTCGCGGTCCGACCAGCGCAGGCCGCCACGGGCGACGTCACCAAAGCGCAGATGCACACCTTCAACCCGCGGCGAATAAACGAAGATTTCAAACTTCGGCGTCGGCCGTGGAATATCCGGAATGGCGCGCGGGTTGAGCTTGAAGCTGAAGTAGGCTTTGTTCTGCCCGGCAGCATCCGTCTGGTAGAAGTTGGTGCGCAGGGTGGCTTTGATCAGGTCGAGATAACGGCGCAGGATGCGGTCTTCGTTGAGTACGGCGACGTTATCCAGGGCCGCCAGAATTGCCTGTTCAAGCTTCTGCTGCTTGTCTTCCAGATCATCGGCGGTGAGCTTGCGCGCCAAATAGAAGCGCGTCTTGAACAGACGCACCAATTCCTTGGCAATATTCGAGTGGTTGACCAAAGTACCGGCGATGTAGCTCAAGTCGAAACCTAGGCGGATCTGCTTGAGGTAACGCGCATAGGCACGCAACAACGCCACATCGCGCCACGGCATGGCGGCCATCAGCACCAGGCGGTTGAAGCCGTCATTCTCTGCCGCGCTGCCAACGATATTGACAAAGGCGTCCTGCAGGGTGTCGTTGAGTTGCTGGATATCCACATCCAGGCCTTCGGCATAGGTGAAAGCGAAGTCATGGATCCAGAACTCGCGGCCATCGGCGCGGCGCAATTTGTAGGGGAACTCGCCAAGCACGCGCAGGCCGAGGTTTTCCAGAATGGGCAACACGTCCGAGAGCGGCAACGGCGTATCAGCGTGGTAGAGCTTGCAGTGCAACTGCTGCTCACCCTGGGTCAGCGGCTGATAAAAGCTCATCACCAGTTGGCGTTTAGCGTTAAGGCTAAGCAGGTGCTGCATGTCCACCACCGCCGAATGCGGGGCAAAACGCTCGCGGTAACCGGCAGGAAAGCCGTCCGGGAACTCACTCAGCACTTCAGTGCCCTGGGCCTCGCCGAGGCTCTCGACGATCAAGCTGGTGTAATCGTCCTTCCACGAACGGCAGGCCTGGATCACTTCTTTTTCCAGGCGCACGGGGTCGATTTGCACACGATTCTTCGGGTCGACCTTGAGAATGAACTGCACCCGCGCCAACACTGACTCGGAGAAGAAGGTCCAGAACTCGCAATCAATACCCTGCAGGCGATCCATCAGCACCTGTTGGATTTTCACCCGAGTTTCGGTGGAATAAACATCACGCGGCACATAGGCCAGGCAGTAGCAGAAACGGCCGTAAGGATCGCGGCGCAGGAAAACACGAATTTTGTTGCGTTCCTGAATCTGCACGATCGACATGGTGGTGTTGAACAACTCGTCCACCGATGTTTGGAACAAGTCGTCACGCGGCAGCACTTCCAGCACCTGAGCCAGCTCTTTGCCCAGATGAGCGCTGCTATCAAAGCCCGAGCGCTGCTCGATGACTGCGATTTTGCGACGGATATAGGGGATGTTCCACACGCTCTCGGCATATACCGATGAGGTGTAGAGCCCCATAAAGCGGCACTCCTTGATGACCTTGCCGGTGCTGTCCAGCTCACGAATCGACACCAAATCCGGATAGGCCGGGCGGTGCACACGGCTCGGCACAGCCGCCTTGGCAAACGACAGCAACTGCGCTTCGCGCAGGTAACAGACCGCCTCCGGCTCGATGTGCGTGTCTTCGGCCGTCAGCCCGCTGCGCAGGCGTTTGGACAGGCCCAACAGAGACTTCTCGTCATAGACAATACTGCCGCCAGCGGCGCTGTCGGCAACAGTGAACTCTTCGTAGCCGAGGAAGGTGAAGTGATCATCGAGCAACCAGCTCATGAACACCTTGACCTCTTCCAGCTCGGCACCTTCAACTTTGAGCTTGGCCTTATCCAGCCAGGCGCGCAGCTCTTTGGCCTTGTCCTTCATCGGCTGGAAATCCACCACGCTCTGGCGTACATCGCCGAATACGTCGTGCAGGGCTTTTTCTAGAGCTTTCAGCTCGCCGGCGCTGGAGCAGCGATCAATCTCCAGGAACATCAGCGCTTCTTGTTGCACGTCCTTGCCCTGAGCACCTTTGGGCAGAATCTCTTGCAGCACGCCACTTTTATTGCGGCGCACACTGAACACGCTGTTCTGCAAGGTGTGGATGCTATAACCGCGACGGTTCAGCTCCATGCGTACCGAGTCGACCAAAAATGGAATATCACGGTGCAAAACTTCCACGGCGGTGTGGGTTGACTGCCAGCCGTGTTTTTCGTAATCAGGGTTGAATACCCGCACCTCAGGCTTGCTTGGTTCAAAACGCTCCAGCACCCGCCAGGACGACAAGGTACAGCCGACCAGATCAGAGAGGCGACGCTGAGTCAGCTCCTCAAGGGCGATGATGCCGAAGAATTGCTCGGCGAACAGGGCTACTTGTGGCAGAGCCTGTTCGCTGACGTGCTGCGCCAGTGCCGTTTGCAGGTGATGCTGAAAATCGGCTTTGCTGGCCGCCGTAAAGAACGCCATGGGTGTGCTCCATTTGGCTTGTGATTCGTCTGGTGATTCGATCAGGGGAAGCCGTGAAAAGGACCTTCGCCACAACCTTGTTGTTCAACGTTAGTCTAGGAGGCAGCGATTGCATTAAAGTGGCTGCCACTTAACTTTGGCGAGTCTCAAGACCCGCTGGTCACATTTGCCGGATGAGCTTAACGATGGAACACCGTGAAGCGCTTATCGCGCTGCGACATTTTCTTTCTAGATTAGGGGGTATTTAGGGGTAGGTACTTAAACGTATTTGCTGGGCTGGAGAGGCATCTGGCAAACATGCACACCCCTCAATACCCGTTAATTGGTACAGAAATTGGTACAAGCGATAGAGCTGCCTGAAGCGCTAAGGCGCCAGCAAAACGGAGATTCACCGTGATTAAAACAATGACCTTCCTGCTCTTCCTGGGCACCAACTTCGTCTGGCTTCTACTGGTTGTCGGCGGGCTAATGGCCTGGCTCATGCCGCGCAACGACAAGCGCAACAAGATCATCCTTTCTGTCGTCGCAGTCCTTTCGCTTCTGCTCACGCTGGCCGTGGTCGAGCGCGGGCCTGACTTCGATGAAGGCGCGGACGGTGAATGCAATCCAGCACGCGGCGCCAGCAGCTGCTACTAAAACAAGAAGGGCGCCATTGCGGCGCCCTTCTTTATTCCTCCCTGGCCAACCTGAAGCGCCGCGCAATCTCTGCGCCATGCTCCCGGTCACGCATCACTACCGCCTGACGTACCGCATTGGTCTGCGCCTGCATGCCAATATCAATCGGTGGAACCCGCCCGCCCATCAGCGCGGAGATATTGCGCTGCCCTACCCCGCTCAGCTTGAGTGTCTGCATGATTTCAGTTCGGCTCATGCCGGCTGCTTCTGCGGATCGAACAAGTCTGCCCATTTCGACAAATGCCTGCTGGTACTGAGCGTTTGCCGACTCCTTCGCCTCCCGAATATCTCCCTCTGACACCTCGTTACTGCTGCGCAGCGTGCGCGTCAGGGTTTTCTTCGCATTGGTTAGGCCATCTGTGAAGTCGAATGACCGGTAGTAAAGCCCGGTTTGCGTGTCCAGCGTGGACGCGCGCCAGCCAAGCAGGCTGACCAGTTCGTCACGCATAATGTAGGGCTGCCCGCTGCCTTCGCGGCGCGCTTCACTGCCGGCAAGCCATAGGCGTTCACCGTTGCTCACAAAGCCTGGCTGCAAAGCCTTGCGCATGTGGTTGGCAATATCCTGCAGCTGGTCAACGCTGCCGGCGTCCGGGTTGAACACCGCGCCGCCTGTAGGTTTCTTGTTGGCCAACACCTCAAAGATGGCGCCAGCGGTAATGTCGGCACCAAAAAACGGCGACAGCAGATCGCTAAGCCCACTGGCCGCTGCCTTTTCCCACGGCTGGTCACGCATCATCGCCGTGAGTGGCCGCTTCCAATAACCGTAGGGGTCAAGGAAGCTCAAGTCGAAGTAGCGCAACTTGCCGTCGGCATCGCGGCCCGTGTAGAGGAACGTCGAGTTCTTCGACCACGGCGCAGCCAGGTCGCGCAGCGCTTCTTCCTCATCGTCACCCACGCCAGCAGCAGCAGCGGTCAGTGCAGCCAGGGCGTAGAAGCCTCCCGATACCAGCGCAATGCCCGCGGCACGCTTGCGGCCAATGACGCGCAGGCCTGGGTTGTCGCTCTTCAGGTCAGTCGCGGTGATCTGCAGCATGTTGACGCTGGTGCGAATAATCTCGGACGGGAAGCTGACGAACGTACCCGCCAGCGGGAACCGACGCAGCCACTGCACCGCCTTGCCGATCATCGAGTAGGTTGGGTAAGTGTCGCGGATACGCTTGGCCGCCATCACTTCCGCTTCAGCCAGTGGGATACCTGCCTTCAGCAGCCCGACCTTCTCATTCTCAAAACCGATGATCTTCCAGAAGTCGTCACCGAACGAATAGAAGCCTTGGGCAAACTGGTTGGCCTTGCGCAGCCACTTCAGGCCGGTACCGCTTTTGCTGCTCAGCAGTTCGTCCATGCGCGCATCCTGCAGCAGCGCCATCATTTCCCCGGCGTATGGCGTGTCGTACACCACGCCGAGCTGCTTGAGCTTACGCAGGTAGGTCAGGTCATCGCCGGTTGCGGTCTGCGTCACCTGCTCGCGCAGCGCGGCCCAGCTCTTCTTCATCTGCGTCATGTCGAAGTGACCATTGGCCAAGCTGAAGAACATCGCCGACTGCCAGTTACGCATGGCGGTGGTCGGCGACAGGATGGTCTTGCCGTACTTCACCATGCCGTTCAGGCGTACAACGGTGCGGTACAGGTCGCTCATCTGCTCTTTGCCCAAGGCATCTTGGAAGGCCTGCGCCACTTCAGGGAAGGTCCACAGGCCGTTGAGCGGCGCGTAGGTTTCCGACTTATCGCCGGCAATCTGCGTGGTCGCATCGGCTGGGCGATTCTTGCCCTCGAACAAGATGGTGCCCATGCCAAACGACAGCACCCGATCAAGGAAGCGCTGGTTCCACACCAGGCGGCCCATCTTGGTCGCCGACTTGGCGAAGTTCAGGCGCGGGTCAAGGTACTCGCCCAGCAGTGCGCGTATCTCCGGGGCAATTTCCTTGCGCTTAATCAGCACGGTCAGGTCTTTGGCGCCCAGCTTGCCCTCGGCGATGAATGCCCCCATCGAGTCGTAGGCCGTGCCGTTCTTGAGCATTTCATTCACAGTCACGTCAGCCAGGCGCGCGGCCTCGGCGGCGGTTTCGCCCTGGCTCACATAGCCTGAAATCAGGTAGGCACGCGCAGCATTAACCACCTCGGTCGGCACCGTCTTGAACCACTTAGGATCGTCGAACGCCTGATAGGAGCGGTTGACGTAAGCGCCCAGGTTGCCGGTGATCTTGTCGATCAACGCCTGGTCGGCGCCGTCCATGTTGGCCTCTACCTGCGCCTGCAAGATACTCAGGTACTCACCCGACAGGCTGTCGATGTATTGGCGCATGGCCACAATGGCCACCTTGGTCGACTCAGGGATGCTTGGATCAACGCGCCCAGCCAAGGCCTCTGCCAGTAGCTTCATCTGCGCCGGGGTCAGGCTCTCAATATCCACGCCGTAGTCAGCCTTGACCGCCTTGCTCAACGTGCTGGACAGGTGGCGCACGTCAAACTCAACCGCCTGGAACTCGCTGTCCCGGGTGATTTTTTCGTTAAACACCGCTTCAGGCAGCAGGCCGCCCGGGGCGAACTGGCGCGCGAATACCTTCTTGGCCTTGGCCCATAGGGTGCTGTCATCCTCACGCAGGCGGCGGTTCTCGGCGGCGAACGGGTCGTTACGGTCCAGCGGCGCGGGGCCGGTGGCGCGGTCGAACAGCTCGCGGGCGCTGCGGCGGAAACGAATGTCGCCGCTCCACTCGTCAAACTCACCGTTGTTATCGGTGGCCGACTTCACCTGCGTGTTGCTGAAGGCAATCCAAGTGTCGGTGCCTTCCAGGTTGATACCGTCATAGCCTTCGCGCTCCAGCTTGGCCCGGAAGGCCACCGCCTCACCCGGCGAATCAATGGCTTGAGACTCGGCAACGCTCATCAGGTACGGGTTGCGGATCGCGGCGTACAGTTGCATCACGCGGGCATAGCCAGGCTGGCCATCGCTGGCCTTGTTGGCGTAGGCCTGGGCAGTGTCGCGGTCGCCGGTTAAGAAGATGCCCAGCGGCGCCGTGCTGTGTCGGGTGCTGCTGCCGCTGCGGCCCTGATCGAACACGGTGAAGTCTTCGCCCGTGCCGTGGTACAGAATCTTTGGCTCACCCTGGTTGTTGACGACCTTGGATGCGCCAAACCAGCTCTTGAACGCGGCCGTAGCAATGCCCGCCGCACGCTTGAAGCGTGCCGGGGTGTCACCCGCCCGAACAAACCTAGCAGTCAAGCCGCGCCCGCTTGGCTTGCGCATTGATGCCTCCCTCATACGCTTGAGCAGCAGCGCAATATCTGCGTCAGTGCCTTTCGCCAGATTGGGGAACCCGTAAGTGCGCAGCCATTCGCGTACCGCCCCAAAGTACGCGCGGATCGCCGCCTTGGCACGCTCGGTCAGGCCAACAGTAGCGGCCTTGCCCTGCAGGTGCGCCAGCAGCTCGTCAGCCAGGTATCCAGCACTCGCGCGCGGGTTCATGCCTTCGGCTGTTTTCAGGTACAGGCTCAGGTCAAGGCCATTCTTCGCAGCCAAACGCTTAATCCCAGCCACGCCGCCAATGGCTGCAAACACCTCGCGCAGCGCCGCATCAACAGATACAGCGTCACCGCCGTACATTGCGCGAATGCCGTAATGTCCTTGCCCTTCGTGGGCCAGCGCATCCAGAATGACCGTCTCCACATCAGTTTCGCGCGCAAAGGCACTGGTCACGACATGGACTTTCCCACGGTAATAGACGGCGTGTACCTGGCCCTTGGCGCCATCCTTCTCGGCCTGATTGCTTATCGCTGGTTCTGCCGCAAACAGCGCCGCCTCGCTGCGGTAAATCTGGATAGGAACCCCGAGCCCGAGTTTGGCCCCGATGCGTTCAATGATGACTTTTGCTGCATCATGCTCAAAGATGGCACCTGCCGTTCCGGGTACGCCAAGCCCACGCCGACTGAATAGTGCGACGTTGCCATCTTCCGTTTCGCGGGTTTGGATCACCCCTACCAGCTTGTCAAAACTCCGATTGATTGCCTTGCGTTCCTCGCCTGCTGGAAACGGCCGCTTCCAACCCCACGGCGTAGGGATTGCGACATTTTCCGGGCCGAAGTTCAGGAAAGGGCTGCTGCCGTCAGCCTCTGCAATTTTGTCTTCTACATAACCCTGGAACGCTCTGGCTGCCATTTCGTGCGGAGTAGTCCAGTAGTCGGTGCCTCGCCCCTGGTCCAGCTCTTTGGCGTCCATGGCAAACTGGGTAGGAACCTTCTTGACCTTTTCCTCCCCGCTCTGCGCATCAGCAAGCATCTTCAGGCGAGACGAGTACGCGCTCATACTCTGGCGTAATCGGTCGAGTACTCCACTGGTTTCTGCGTTAAACCCAGTACGGCCACGCACAGCCTTGTAGATTTCGCTCATCTTCTCCAAGGCATCGTTGGTCCAGCGCATGCTGGTTAGAACGGAGCGTGACTTGCCAGGGTTCGCGCGCAGCTCGGTACTTAGCGCTTTGCCATCCCGCACAAGCTGGGCAACGGTATCGAACTCGGCTAGCTGCTCAGCACTGGCCGGTTTGTTATTGCGCTTCCAGTACCTTGGATCTTTCTGCTCAGCCAGATCACGGCGGATTTCATCAAGGCGGTCTGTCAGCTCCTTACGTGAGCGCCCCACAAACTCATCAACGCGGACCGTATCCTCAACATAGGTTTCGCCCTTGCTGAACATGGTTTTCATCAGGTCGGTGTAGGCATCGCGCAACACCTCACGCACACCCGAGTTGTGACGTAAAAAACCAGAGCTCGCCGCATCACTCTCGAAGTTGCTCGCAATTTTCAGCGCACGCGTACCGTCCTTGTCCATCGCCCACTCGGAAGAGGACTTGCCATCCTGGCGTGCAAAGTAGTGATCGAGCGCATGGAACCACTCATGCGCCAGCGAGCCGGCGCCGTTCAGCTTGGTCAGGTTGATAACCACCTTGCCGGGCTCATAGTGTGCTCGAGCACCGCTCAGGCCTTGCCCGCGCGCACCGAATGCCAGTGCCAGGTCACCATTCAAGCTGATAGCGCGCGGCGGGATACCCATCACTTCAGCCAGATCCATCAGGCCATCGTAGGCATCATCCAGAAGCTGCTGACGTTCTTCCTGATTGTTCCAATTACCGAACTCCACACCACGGAACCCAAAGGCTTCGGTAAATGCACTGTCCTTCACCGGGCCAGTGCGACGCTCAGCACCTTGGCGCAGAGTGCTATCAGGCCGCGGCAAGTCAGCCTCACCGAACGTGGTGTTGGTTTCGATGATTGCCTCGGCGTTCTTCGCCATGTACTCCATCCCGGCTTCTCTGGATGGGAACACCTGATCGACAACCTTAACGCGCTTGCGGTCCGTAACATCCCGCCAGATTTCAAAGCCGGTGCCGTCACCATCGCGAACAGACAGAACGCGATGCTTCTGCGCTACCGCAATTACCGGCAGCATTTGCACGGCTTCTTCTTCAGTCGCGTAGTTACCACGCAGCTGCTTCGGCTGTTTCTTCCAGTCGAGTTTGCGCTTGTCGCTAATCACCCAGCGGCCAGCCTCTCCAGGCGCGGTACTGGTGACCACCTGAGTGATTTCGTAGCGGCGCTGCCATGCTGGGCGACTGTCCGTTCCCTTAGCGGCTTTCCTCTTGCCTGGGGTAGACGTGTCTTTTCTCGCACCGCCGATTTTCTCGCCAAAGTCCTCGACCTTGGCTGTAGGCGTGGCTTGGGGTTTGGTTTTTTCTGGTTTGGTCGCAGCGACTTTTCGCGGATCAGGCTCAGCTGTAGGCGTCTGTTTTGGCTGGGCTGGAATGACGTTCTTGGCTGACACGTCAGGCTTGCCACCCAGCTCGGTCAGGCTCGGCTGGCTGTCGAACATGCCGGATTGCCCGGACAGGCTGTCGTCGGCGTTTACCCCAAGGGTGAAGTTGTCGGCCTGCGCTTCGCTCTGCGCTTTGATCTGCGCCTGCTCGTCGGCCTTGCGCTGCTTCTCGTCGGCCTCGGCCTGGGCCTTTTCCTCAGCCTTAATGCGCGCCTTGTTGGCGGCATCGGCAGCGGCAAGCTCTTCTTCGGTCTGCTGGTTTAGCTGGAAGGTTTCAGCTTGTGCATCTGCTCCAGCACTTGCTTGCTCGCTGTCGTTAGCGGCTGCTGCTGGCCCGCTTGCTTCAATAGCTGCTGACCCTGCTGGCTGCCCAGTAGGTTGCGCACTGCCTGGCTGACCTTCGGCGGCTCCATTCGACTCTCCCAGTAATTCTTGGCGGTTACGGCGCGGGACTGCGCCAAACATATCGGCTTCGGCCTTTGAGGCTTCAGCATAGAAGGTATCAGCGATGGCTGACAGCTCTTCGCCAATGCGCTTGCCCGAACGGCTGTTGGCCGCAAACAGGTCAATAAAGTAAGTGGCTTCAGGGTTACGCTCAATGTCGAGCTGCTGCGCGTAGGCGGCAAGCGTCTGCCCGTTGCGCGTAGCGTTTACAGCTGCCTGCGCGGCTTCGACCACCAGGCCGCGAATATCCCACTGGCCCTGGCCTTTTAGGCGTGCCATTTTCGAGGCGGCAGCCAACAAGCCTGCCAGCACAGTGCGCGCCTCGGGGTCGGTGGCCTGAGCCTGAAGGCGCACAAGCTCATCGCTCTCATACGCGCTGGCAAATACAGCAGACGCCGCACGCTCATGCGCCTGACGGCTGGGGCGACCGCCATCCAACAAGGCGCCGCGCTCAGCTTCAGGCATGGCCTGAATAAACTGGCGCACGGTGGCTTCGCTGATTTCGCCGTTGTCGTCAAATACCATGCTGCCGGCGTCAATCCGCTTGGCGTCGTTTCGTGCTTGCTCTCCGGCAGACAGCGCCGACACGGTGGCGGTGTTCGACTCGTCGCCAATGTCCTGGGTGATCTGGCCCTGCGGCATGATCCTTACCAGCACCGGGTTGCGCATGCCTTTAATGGCGGCCGGGCTGATGCCATGCCCGCCTGCATCGGCTTCCAGTTCGCGGCGGTACTCGCCGGCCGTGCCTTGGGTGTAGGCGTGGCTAATACCGGTCACGCGGCCGTTGCCGGCGATTGCGCGGCTCTTGCCCGGGGCGCCGCTCTCATAGTCGGCATTCTGGCTACCGTTAATGTCGTGGCTAGGTAGCAGGTCGGCGGCCTCGATCACAGCGTACTGCGCGTTGATCTTGCGCCCGCTGGCCGTGCTCACCACTTCGGCACGGCCCTTACGGTTGGCAGGCACGCTTGCGCCAGGCTCAACCACCGGGGCACCGTTGGCGAAGTCGCGGGAAATGCTCACGCGCTGGTAATCCGGCTTGGCGGCAATGCCGCGCATTTGCGTAATGCTAGCCGGGGTCGAGCGGTCGCGGTTCTGCAGGACGGGCTTGGTCTGCTCCTGCGCCTCGGCGGTCGGTCGTACTTCGAACTGCTTATCGCCCAGCTTTACTACTTCCAGTAGGCTAGGCTGTGCGGCCTTGCTGATGGCGTTCTTGGCGGCCAGCACATTGCTGTAGGTCTTTCCGGTCGGCGTTTGCTGGTCCATGCCGCGACCGCCCTGGACGTAATCGCGTGGCGGTACATTCGGCGATCGGCCTTGCGTGGTATTGCCTTGTTCGTCAGCAAAGAACACGCGCTCGCGCTGATCGGTCAGCTCTGGGAATGCAGCATCGGCTACATCCACCGCGTCGGCGCGAAGGCCCGGCTTTTCAGCAAACCGAGGGCGAGGAATGTAGTCGCCCTCTAGCGTGCTTTCACCGCGCGCAGCCTGCTGGTCCATGCCTGGGCCAAAGCTCTGCGCATTCGGGTCGTTGTCAGGGTTTACCCATGTCGGCCGGTTGGTCGAGGCGTTGCCGCTACCGTCGACAAATACGTCGCTCTGGGCGCCTGGCGCCGGCAGCAGGTTAGCGGCGCGCGACAGGCTGCCGGCATTCGGGTCTGGCCGATCAATCGGCACAGGGTTTGGGTTGTCAGCCGTGGACATTGGCTGAATCTTCGCAGGCTCCCATTGGCCTCGATCCGCTCGGTTGCGGCTAATGTTCCAGGCCGCCTCAGCGCCGGACTGGCCAAGCGAAAGCGCCGCCTCCATTACAGCATCGGTTACATCCGACTCTCCGGTTGCCGCCAGCTCACCCAGGTATTCGCCAAGACCTTCGCCCACACTCTCCATGCCAAGCAAGGTGCCTGCTTCAGTTGCGCGGCGTTTGAGCGTGTCGGTCACCTTAATAGCGCCATTCTGTGCTGCACGCACAGCAGCGGAGATTTCAGGGCTCTGGCGCGCAGCAAGCACGGCCACCTCGTCCGCCACATCAATACCGCGGTCAACCAGCACCTTGCGCGTTGCGGTTTCCATGGCGGTTGTTACGGTGCGCTGCATAGCACTCGCGACCTTGCCACCAAGGCCAAGGGTCAGGCCGTCAATAGCGGTGATCACGCCGCCCTTTATGGCGCCTTCGCGCTGAACCTGCCCCATTTCGTCCGTGGTGAACTGGCCATCATCAGCGGCGGCCATCGCCTTGTGCCCAGTTTCGATGGCGGTGTTACCGATGAACATACCGGTCAAGCCACCAATGACGCCGCCGACCGCCGCGCCTGCCGTGGTACCCAGGACGGGTACGACACTGCCAAGAGCGCCGCCTGCCAGTGCGCCGCCTTTGAAGCCGGCATAGCCGCCCGCCAGGGTTGGGACCGAGTTTGGCAGCTGCTCAACAATGGCCAGCCCAGCGCCGGCTGGGTTGTCGGCAATGGCCCCGCCTACGTTCTTGATGCCGTCCCATAGGCCGGCGTCTTCAGCATCGTCTTCCTTGTTGCGCTGCACGTCGGCATAGAAATTCTCCAGCCGGTAATCCTTCGGCGCTTCCTGCTGCGCTTGCGCGTTATCGACGACTGCATCGCCGGTGCCGGTGTAAGTGCTGGTCGCCGAATCAAGCGCGCGTGCGGCGCTTTTTGCGCCCTGCCACAGCGTACCAGTGACGCCCTGCTCGGCTTTCTCATCAAGCATGGCGCCTGCCGGGTTAAATGCTGCGGTGCTTGGCTCGGCAGGCTTCTTGCGAAGGCCCAGGCCTGGCGCAGACGGCTGCTCATCGTCCAGCATGGCGCCAGTAGGATCAAAAGCCATTACACACTCTCCCATTTGTCGTTGCCGTTGGCGTCAACGCCGCGATAGATCGCGCGCTCGCCTGCGCTGTTTCGGTACACACGTCCGCTCTCAAACTTTGCGGCGCCTTGCTCGGGCTGGCTTGCCTGTTCGCCGCCCTGCTGATCAACAAAACTGCCGGTCTGGTTATTGATTACGCGAGCTGGTCGCGTCACTAACTGCTGAGTAACTGGGTCGACTTCTTGCCCGCCAGGCACAACCGTGAAGCGCTGCGCCTGATCCTTGCCGGTGAGCGTGCGAATCTGCTCAGCCAGCGCCGCCCGCTCGCCCGGGGCGGCACTCTCGTATTGGGCGTAGAGGTTCTGGATGCGCTGGCGGTCGGCTATATCCAGGCTGCCCACCTGAAGCTGTTGCTGCTGTACGCCACGGTTGAGCTGGCTATCAGCGCTCTCTCTGGCGTCACGCTTGAGGCCCAGCTGAGCGTCGGTGCGCAGCGCTTCGGTACGCGCGATCTGCTCATCATTGCGGGCGCGAAGGCGGTCATCGCGACCTGGCACACGCGAGCTGTCGCGCACCACGGTCACGCGGCCACCGCCCTCGCCAATTTCGCCGCGCCGGCTTATGCCAATCATCTTTTCGCGCTCGGCAATCGCGCGCTCGTTGCGGTCGTAGGCCAACTGCGCATCGCCTGGCGCACCTACCGAGAAGGTGCCGCCCTGGCCATTGCCCACGCGGCCAATGCCGCCAACCGACGCGGCTCCAGTAACGGCTCCAGGGGTTGCCGCTTCATTGGTGAACTCAGGCACGCCGTTGGCACCAATACGACCGACGATTTCGCCACCCTGGCGGCCCTGACCAATGCCGGTGCGGGTGTAGCCATTCCCCTGCTCGCCGGGTGCATCAGCGCTAATGGGTGAGGTGTTTGGCGTAGCAGGTGAGGTGCTAGGCATGGCGCCCTGGCTTTTCGCCCACTGGTCAAACGGCTCGCCGCTGTATGGGTTGCTGGCCGATGGCTGGCCAGTGCTGGCAGTCTGAGTGCGCTTCTCGATACCAAGCGCGCCGCGTACAGTGGCTCCCGCTGATTCGCGCAACTGCGCAGCGCTATCGCTCATGCGGTCCACGCCCGTTCCGAAAATCTCCGCCGCTCCCTCGCGGTATTGGGTTAGCTGGTCTGTATCACCGCCCGAGAGATAGCCAGCCGCATTGCGCACGCCGTCCCAAACGGCAGATGCCGGATAGGCAGCGATGCCTAGCCCTGCTTCAGCTACGCCCCGCAAGCCTTCGCTAACCGGCCCGCCAGCTTTAGGTGATGGAATACCGGCTGCCACAGGCTGATTGGCTTTTGGCTGGCCGCCCTTGGTCACAGGCTGATCGAACTGCGCTTGCATGCGTGCAGCGCGCTCAGGATTGCCCAGCGTTGGCATTGGGGGCGTCAGCGCAGTCTGTATGGCCTGCTGCCCTGCTGCGGTGGTAACAGCCTCGCCAAGCAGGCCGCGCTGGGCCGTTTCAGCATTGCGCACCGAGCCGGATTGCATGGCTGAATCAACGGCCGCTTGCGCGCTGCGCACGGCAGGCATCGCGTCATAACCAGGGCGCACAGAGGGAATGCCAATCCGGGCGCGCTGCTTCACCTCTTCAGGGTCTTCGACCAGGCCGCCATTGGCAAAGAACTGGCGCGGACCTTGGTCATCCGCTGCAACGGGCTGGTGGGTGGCTGCTTTCAGCTGGTTGAGCGCCTGCACGCCCACTGCATGCACCTGCTCGGGCAGCATTTCATGCTCACCATTGCTGACGCTGATCGGGACGCTCTTCTTGCTAAAGCCCAGCTTGGCCAGGCCGTCATGGCCAACGGCGGCAGTTGAGTCGGCCGGCATGATGTAACTGCCAACCGGCGTCTGTTTGTCGATGGAGTCAGATGTGCCAGTGCCCTGGCCGACGATAGGGCCGCCGCCCTTTTGCTTTGCGCGCTTAGCGCTGGGGAAGCCAAACATGGGGAAGCCCTCTATGTGTATAGAGGGAGTGTGCTGGGGCGTGAATTAGCTTGCGAACCCTACAGCGGTTCGCGGGAATTAACGCTTTTAGGCGCCAGGCTTACACGGTTTCAATAGCATTCACCATGCCCGTCCAGAAGCGCGGCGGCGGCGGGATAACCGCCTCGCCGAGGTAAGTTGCACCCCCTGCTATGGGTGGAGATAGATAAGGCATCAGCAAAATATCTGGCGCGGCAGCTTTTGCTATCGCGTCAATGTCCAGTGGGGTTTCAGCAAACACTGGCAACCCATCCGCGCCAACAATACCAACGCCCAAGAAAATACCTGTGTCAGTCGCATAGACAGCTGAATACTCGCCGCCGACGACAACAACCGAAGACTCAAGGGCGCCCGCTGCATGCAGAAACCAACGGTATAGGCCGTAATCGAAAAACTCACTTTCTGTTTTCGTGCCGTAACTAGGTGGGCGCTCGTAACCGTTAGAAGCATCAGCCCAGTCATCAGGCAGCACCCCTTCACTCAGGGTTACAACAAGCTGAAATGAATTGTTCGCGGCCATTTAGAAATCCTGCCTGGTCGTGTAAGCGGAAAAAACATCACCATTCAGCTCCGCCGAGACATATGTCATATCACTGCCTGCAGTTCCTGATGCGAGCTGAGGAAGCCTGGTGGTGGTGAGGCGACTTTCACCGCTCAATGGCTCAGGGGTTATTGTGTAAAGAAAAGCCCCATCCCCTCCGGGGTTAGCGGGCATCGTGAGTATCGAGAGTCTTCTGCCGTCACTCGCAAAATACACTCTTGCATCACCGTCGGAGGATGGCGCGATAGGGCCAAGCAACAACTCAATGTCGGGCTCTGCAGCACCCTCCTCTGCGAATTTTGCATAGCTCACGGTCATCCGATAATCATTAAATAGCCGATCCCAACTAGCGCATATAACGCCCGCATCTATTGGTGAAAACCATTCACTACCGTGCAGTACATGGTGCTGACTTTTAATACCAAAACCCGTAATCGGCAGCGCGGCTATACGCTTAACCAGTGTTGTTCCTGCAATCGGATCATGAATGGCAAGCCTACAAACTTTCTCTGAAAGCCAGCCGTGATAGTCGTCATAAGACTCAAATAACAATGTGGGATTGTCCACGGCTGCGGGCGGGTAAGGGTCTGTTGGCCGGTACTCTGGTGGCAAAATGATGATGGCAACGGACTTTTTATCGATCATCACAGGTTCTCCACTTCGGCCACCAACGTACCGGCCGCACTCGCAGCGCCACTGGCTACGTTGGCAAATGCGCTTGCCGCCTGTCCAAGCGCCGACAGGTTAGCGTCGAAGTCGTTGCTGGCGTCCAGGGCGATCCGCGCGTTCTGCACGTCAATGTCAGCGCCGGCTTTCTCGGTTTCCAGGTTCAACCGCTCAAACGCTACTTCGACGTTGTGGTAGCTGGACAGCGCCTGGTAGAAGGTGCCCATCGCCTGAGCCCGCACGCGGGCACGCTCCAGATCGCGGTCAGGCATGGCGAACCACATGCGGTAGAAGTCCGCCATTGAGCGCATAAGCCCCAGCTTCAAGTTGATCGCTTGCTCTTCGGCAAACTTCAGCAGCTCCAGCTTAATCTCGGCCTCTTTGACCGCCTGCTCGATGTTCACTGCTGCTATCGCCAGGCTGGCACGCTGCTCGCTCTCTGTCAGTGCGGCGACCATCGCTCCAGGGGCCAGGGTAAAGCCAGCACCGGAGAACGTCGCCGCCAGGGTCTTTGATTCAGTCGTCTGCGCACGGTAGGCGCGGTCGCGAGCCTTGTGCCAGATACGCTCAAACACTGTTTCATCCAAGCCAAACGGTTTAACGCCGCTGATCACGTTAAGCAGAAAGTCTTCTGGCAGCGACTTATTGATCCCCGCACCGATGCTGGGGAAGTATTTTTGTATCCACTCGTCAGCCTCGCCGTTCAGACGGACAATCTCGGTCGACGTGCTGTCGCCACCGGCAAACAGATCGCTGAAAGCCGGTGGTGGCTGTGTATTCGGCTTACCTACTTCGTGATCAAACTTGGCCTGCTTGACGCGCGTGCGTGACCGCGTGTTGACGATCAGGCTGCGCGTGTTCAGCGCCTCGGTTAGCGCGCGGTTGGCAATGCCAAAAAGGTTGTTGGTTGTGGCTGGGTAATTACTGCTCATCTGTGCGCCCCTTATAAAGTGGTGAGGCCGGGTCAACCGCGCCGCTTTTCATTTCCGCTGTATCAATGTACTGACCAAGGCCGCCGCCGCCGCCAAGATCGTCGCGCACCATCACCCACGACGCGCCGCCGTCTGCGGAAGCAAACAGATAGGTGCGGTGATCGAATAGCCCG
This sequence comes from Pseudomonas guineae, assembly GCF_900113745.1. Taxonomy (GTDB): domain Bacteria; phylum Pseudomonadota; class Gammaproteobacteria; order Pseudomonadales; family Pseudomonadaceae; genus Aquipseudomonas; species Aquipseudomonas guineae. The sequence continues at coordinate 434,974 of NZ_FOQL01000003.1, forward strand.
CCGCTGCCCTCGCGCAGGAATAAGTGCGCTGGCATCACCACCTCGCCATCTTTCAGCACCTCGCGCTGGTAGCAGTTCAGCGAGAAAAACCGCCCGGAAGGCGCTCCGTTCGGGCTATTGGGCAAGTCGCCCGTGAACACCACCTGCTGCGCCCCACTGTTAATGTTAATCCGCAACAGGGCGACGCCACGCTCTACGCTGCCTTCCAGGGTTGGCTCATGCATCAGCACCATAATGTCGGTCGAGCTGATTTGCGCCACCGTGTTGAACACCGCACCAAGGCCGTAGCGTTCTTCCAGCATGCGGTCTTTGGCCGTGCGCTTGACCTGACCGTTGCTGGTGCCGATCAGCCATGATTCGTTGTTGCTGGTGTTGACACCCAGCAGAGGCCGGTAAGCGCTGCCGAAAAAATAATCGTCACCATCAATGGTTGGCGCAAACACAAAGTTGTTCGGCGCGGCAATGACCGTGCGCGCACCGTTGACCATCAGCCACAGCTCCTCAAAGGCCGCCTGGTCAGGGCGCGGACCATAGCGGCCGTTGTCCTCAAAGAAGCTGCTACCGTTCTCGGTGCCCGTCTGGAATGAGCGCGTGCGCTGCTCCAGCGAGCCACAAAACTCATCACGCAGATAGCGCACAGCGCGGGCCAGGTACACGCGCTTGCCCTGCATCACTCCACCCCACAGCATGGCCGGGTACTTGGCCGTGCTGGCGTCCATGCCGCCCGCGAACAGGCTTGAGCGGGTCGGGCCGAGAACATCCCGGTGCAACAGCTCATGGCTCACTGGGGTTATGCCGGTAATGCGCCCGTCGCTCGCGTTAATAGTCGCAGTGACCTTCGCCAGCGCGGTTTTGGTCTGGTGAACCGGGGCGTCGGTGGGGCCGTAATAGATAAATTGACCATTGCCATCCAGCTTGGGCTGGCCCCAGTTGTCATATTCGCGCAAGCGATTGACCACGCTCACCGTAGTGGTGGCGCGCGAGGTCACGGAAAACAGCAGCTCCAGCTGATTGCCCACTTGCGTCGAGCGCACCTCGCCAAAAACCGCGCTCATGCGCTGATCGCTGAGTAGCTTGGGTTCTTCCTCGAGGTCGGCCCCGGACGCGGTAATGAACTGCGTCCAAGCGTCTTTCACCTTATCCGGCCAAATCCATGCCGGCAGGTCGTAAAGCGATACGAACAGGTGTGCGCCTATGTCAGGCATCGGCTCACCCTCGACCAGGCGTGCCGCGTCCAGGTACTGACCAATAGCGCCAAGCGATTCCACTTCGCCCAGTGGGTGCGGGTAGCGCGCTCCGTTGCTGTAGGGCGATGGCGGGCTAAACAGATTGGGTATGCGGTCTTCCCGGTCGCCAAGCCGGCTGGCGGCCTCGGTTTCGGTAAGCGCGACCTTCGGATTGACCGCGAGCACGCAAGCCAGCGGCGTGCCGTAGCCCATCACCGCCGTGCCATCAGTGCTGTTGAGCATATCGCCAGCGCCCAGCACGAATGATAGCGACGACAGGTTGCCAGTGCGCCGCGTGACTTGGCCTGGCACTTCGTATTCGTCATTCGCCTCAACGCTCATTACGTCGAAGGCGTCAGGCACGTTGACGCACGGGAACATCAACAGCGCCGCGTCATAGCCTGGCGAGTTATCCGTCGGCGCGTCGCAGCTGGGCGCTACATGCGGGTGGCAGGCTTGCGGCCTGGCGCCGAATGCCTCCAGGGTTGACTGCAGGGGCCAGGGGTTTCGCACGCCCTGGCTATACGACTGGCTGTTTACATCCCCCGGCCGCTTGCCGAATAGCTGCGGGGCTTGCACTGGCTGGCCGTCATAGAAGAACGTCGGTGGCGGGTCGCCGTAGGGCTTGGCGGTGTCTGTTAGGTCATTGGTGCGGGTCGGTGCGCCGATAAAGCGCACGCGCGAACCATACAGCTGACTCAGGTAGCCCGATTCGATGTACAGCTCGTAGCCGTCTGCCACCAAGCGCCTGCCCTGCGTATCCACCTTGACCAGCATGCTGTCATTCAGCGGGGCCAGCACGCCACGCCATGAGGTGTACGCAAAAGGCCACGGCCGAGCACTGCCGTCTTCGTCCAGCATGGTCACGCGGTACTGGGCGTTCACTTCGACCTCGTAGCGCAGTCGGCGCTGGTCTTGGTCGATTATCCCTGCTGATCGCGCCATGAGGTAGTCCGCCTCGCGCATATCCTCTTGCGGTGTATAAAGCTGTCGCATGCGGTCAGGACCAGAGCGGGTCACGCAGCTAAAGTACACGCTGCTGATTTTGCTGCGCGGCTTGTCCTTGTAAACCCCCGGCTTTAATGGCTCCCACTGCGGTCGCAGCAGCAACCCTTTGCGGATGTTGTACGTCCTGAGCAGGTAGCTGTAATCCAGGCTGAAAACAAAGTTCTCCTGCTCGCGCAGCGTCGAAGGCAGTTCGATGGCGGTCACAACCACGCGGTCATCCCCGCCAATCGCACTGACGATGTAGCCCCGAAACACCAGCGTCTTTTTATGCCCTGGTCGCGTAGCCTGGCCGAGCTGGCGCGCTTTACGTCGCACCACAGCATCTATCTCGCCAGCAAAGCGGATCAGCACATGGCGCATCACACGCGCCTCGCTGAAATCGGCATCAGCCATTCCACGCGATCCAGCTCCAGGCTGGTGGCGTCGAGCACCTCAAGGCGCACATCCCAGTGCCGCGACTTCACGCCCTTGGCCATCTGCCCGCGCAGCATGCCGCCGCGCCCGACTGCCTTGTAAGAGCGCTCCACGCCATCATCACCGGTTACGCGCAGATAGGTTTCACCATCACTGTCCAGTCCAAGGTAAACCGACTCCAGGCGCTTGCCGTTGCCGGCACCAGCGCCTACGGCGGCAAACTCAATGGCAGCCTGCAGAGGTTCGCTGTTGTGCGTCACACGGTAAATACCGTTCTCGGCCGCCGCGTAGGTGTCCTGGCCAACGCTGGCGAAGCTCACAAAGTCGAAGCCTTCATAGCGCGATACCGCACCGGTTAGCACGTTGGTGGCGTACTGCACTGCCTCGCCCTTGATGCGATCAAGTGCGTCAACGATAGACACCCGCTCAGTGAGGATGGCATTCAGCAGCGTCGACACGCTTACGTTACCGGTCATGCTCAGCGACTCAAACAGCGCCTCGGCAAACAACGCCGTAAGCGACAGCTCAACCGAGACACCCACCTGCTCGCGGATCGACACCAGCAGCGCCAGCTGCGACTGGTAGGCCTGCGCCACATTGATCGTAATGATCAGGTCGGCCAGGCCGGGGAAGGTCTGCCCCTCGTCACCAAACGCCCGTAGCCGTGGCAAGCGCAGGCGGCCAAAGCCATAGGCGTAGTCACCGCCGCCACAGGCCAGCGCCGGCAGGGTAATGTCGCTGTTGCCGATAAACCCAACCAAGCCGGAACCGTAGGCCGCAGGCGGCAGCAGGGCCAATAGCGCGCCACCACCCGGCACAATGTAAAAGCCACCATCGCCCTGCGCACTGAGGCGCGGCAGCCTGGCCAACCCTTTACTACCCTCGCCACTCCCACCAAACACGGAAAGCCCTGGCAGTGTCGCGCGCAGCGTGCCACCAGCAGCTGCCAGGCGAACGCCAAAGCCTACCCCGGCCTTGGCGCGCCCCGATGCGTCCACCCAGCCACTCGCCCACCCCGCAAAGCCTATGCGGTCCTTGGCGGCCAGCTTCTTCAACCGGAAGCCTACGCCACCTTTAGCCCTGGCGAAGTCAGGCACCGCCGCACGGAAACCTACTGCACCGGTTGCGCCACCCACCACAGGGAAGGAAAGCGCCGGATTGTTGATGTAGTCACCTGCGGTGTAGGGCATGGCGCGAACAAAGGCCGCGCCATGCAACTGGCCTACCACCGAATACGCCCAGTCACCGACACTGACGATTACCTGGCTGCCCACACGGCGCACCGCAATAGCAGGCTGCTGCTGCGGCGTGTACGGCGCTACGGCCAGGGTCAGGCCACGGCTGACCACTTCAATCGAGCCATCGCGCAGCATCACCCCGCCGACAATCTCGGCCGTAGTGAATGCTTGACTACCTGCGCCTTGAGCCGCTGCAACGCCGACGATCACGCCACCATTAGGGTGCTTGGCGTAGTCGAAGCGAAAAGCAAAATCCGCCGCACTCAGGTAGATAGAATCGCCCTTGGCATTCCAGCCGGCGCGAGTCTTCACCTTGATGCTCGGCGGGATGCGCGGGCGAGCTGCGCGGGCAGGCCAGTAGAAGACGTAGTAGCCGCCGCGATTGGTCAGCGGGTCATAGCGTATCCAGGTTTCCGTGCCACCACGCTCAGCCGTCCACTGCCGGAACAGGCCAACCCGGTAGTCGTCATAACCGCCATTGGCGCTGGCCGCTTGCAGCACCTCAAACGTGCGCGGGCCGCTGGCGGACCAGCCCTCCTGCCCACGGTCGAAGATGTATTGCAGTTCCTTGCTTAGGCGATTGGCCATGTTGAGCCTCAGTTGGCCGGCATTGCCACGGCAAAGTAATCAACCTTCTGGATCGCGCCCTGGGCAAAGCTCAGCGACGAGAAGTTCAGTTCTGCGCCGGAAACCGATACCGCGCCTTGCAGGCGTAGATAAGTCGAACCCGAACCGCCTGCGTCGCTTGGCTGCGTCCAGCGGAACCAAGACGCCGTGCCGGTGCCGACGGCAGTAGCGCGCCAGGCTTCGTCGGGGTTTTTGGCAATCACCGCGCCTGTCGCAGTGGGCTGCAGCGACAAGCCGGCGCCGGTGCCGTCGACGGAAAACTCTGCAAGCAGCACAGCATCGCCCGGCAGGCTACTGTCTGCCGCCTGCGGCTCTTGCCCCGAGTACACGCGAATCACTGCACCCTGCATGGCCTGCCGAAGCGAGCCGACGCCCAGCAGGTAGTTGGCCAGCCCAGTGCTGATTTTAGTCGCCATGACAGAAGCCCTCGATAATCAATTCATTGATTGGGAAGCGCAGCACGCCACCCGGCTGCACGATGCGCGGTGGATCAAGCGGCAGCACAGCCAGGGCAATGCCGCCGCTGCTCTGCGTATGGATCGACACGGAACGCACGGTGTACGGCGCAGCCGCGGCCGACGCAGGAAAGGCCAGGTCGGCGGTGTTCTTGGCGCTGGTCACGCCGAGCTCAACCGATGTGGCGAACGTCACGGCTTGGCGCGCGTAGTTGGCATCGCTGCCGGTGCTGACTTCGTTGGAGCTGGCGTCAATGCCAGCCTCGCCAGTGTGCGCTGCCACAAACCAAGCGGTCGGCCGCGCGGCCAGCGCCTCGGTGGTAAACAGCTGCTTGATGATTTCAGCGCTTGAATGCGTAGTGTTGGCCATGCGACCTCCTTAGCTGGTGACGAAGACAGTGGCGATGCGCAGGCGCAGCGTACTGCCCGCCGTCACGTCGATAGGCGTGTTAAAGCGCGCGATAGAGAACAGCAGGCCAGTGCCCGACGCCTTGTCCGAGGACGAGGCAAGGAAGCCGCCATACAGGCGCTTGTCGCTGGTGAACTCAAAGCTGGAGCGGTTGACCATGTTGTCGATCACCCCCGCTCCTACCGTGTCAGGCGTCCACAATGGGCGCGTGGCGCTGGTGTAGGTGGTACATTCAGCCACCGTCAGCGGCAGGTCGGCGGCAACGGTTTCCGCCACCGGCACATAGTTCTTTTCAAACAGGCCGACGTGCCAGGCGCTAATCAGTGGCGATGTACCAAGGAATAGCCCGGTAAGGTGGTCAATGCCCTCGTTAGGGATGCGGTTATGCACAGGCTGGCCGGTGACGACCTCGCCGCTCGGTAGGGTCAGCTCGGGGTAGAAGGTAAAGCCCCAGTCAGTTGTCTCTTTCACTGCACGATCTCCACTTCGTAATAGTCGCGGGCAACCATTCCGGCGTCTTCACGCGGGCCAGTCATGCCGGTTACAACGGTTTGATTACCGTCCAGGTCAATTGCCGCGCTTGTGCCGGCAGTGCCACAGGACGGGGCGAAGCGGTCACTGCTAACCAGGCTGACGCTGCCGTCCGCCTGACCAATAGCCAGCCCGTAAGGGGTCATCCAAGCGGCTCGACCGTCGCGCAGCTGTACCCCGGTGCCGGTAATAGCCGGGTAAGGCAGCACTTCACGCTGGCTCGGGGCCGGGCCTTCGATGCCGCTCAAGAAATAGGTTTTGTCGGCCGAGACAAACAGGCCATCGCCCGCCTTCAGCAGCACACCAACCGGCGCGGCAAACTGAAAGAAGCGCTCCAGACTGCTGCGCACATGGGGGCGCATAGGTGCAGTAAGCCACAACAGGCCGCCGCTGGCGCAGGCGAGCGAGCCGCCGACCTGGGCCAGCATTCGGCAAGGGATTGGCGACAGCTCGCCGCCGCCCTGAAAGCGAGCAGTGTCGTCGCGCAAGGTTTGCAGGCTCAGCGCTCCGCTGACCACGCCCTGCAAGTACAGGGTTTCGCCGTCAGCGGTTGAGGCGTACACGCGCACGCTATGCCCCGGCAGAGGATCACACGTCACTTCCAGCGAGCAGCCGTCCAGTAGCGCAATTGAGGCGGGAGCCACGGTCGGGCTTTCCTCGCCGTGCTGATTGATCTGCACGCACACCACTTGATACATGCCCTTGACCAGCTGGCCAGTACCCCGCTGCACGTCAAAACGACATTCACCTAGCCCCCAGCCACGCAGCACGCCCGCCTTATAGCGCAGGCAGTCGGCTTCAGTGCTGATAAACAGCTCGTCATTGAGCACTGCGCCAGCGAAGGCGCCCGCAGGCGGAATGCTGCCCAGCTGCTCAGTGGTGCCGGTGCGAGTGTCGAGGCGCATCAACTTGTCGCCCTCGGCATACAGCACGTCAGCGCCAACCGACAATACGCCCCGAATACGACTGCCCGACACCACTAGCTCAGCGCCAGGGCGCAGGGTAAAGGTGCCTCCATTGGTCGGGGTGACGTTCAACGCGTCGCGCACGCAACCTTCTTTGACTCGCTCACGGCGCGACAGGTTGTCGATGCCGCCACCCCAGTTCGTTTGCTCGATGCGTTCAGCCATATCCGTACCTGCTTGTGATGAGCAGATACTGGATTACGGCGATTTAGGGGGCGAACCCTACAGGGGGTCAGGCTTCACAAAGCAGCAAGAGTACGCGCACATCGTTTGAGTGGATGGCAGTATTAGCTGTATTTATAGTGTCCACTCGAACCATACAGTCAGGGCTCATATCACATGGAACAGCTTCGCCTCACCAAAACAGGATCTATCAAGTCTCTCTTCTTGAACATGGATGAACAGTTCCAGCAAATACAAATAAATTTTCTTAAACACATAACCCGCTGGCAAGAAATAGCCAGCGACCTTGGCAACGAATTCGAGGTAGTTAGCGAAAATCCTCCGTACGGAAAAGGCACAGTTTTTGGCAAAAAATACACCGTCAAAATGAGCCTGACCGTTCCTAATCTGAAGTCCGCAGAGTGCTTGGGTTGTATTCGTGTTTTAGCCGCCCACGCGGTCACAGGAGAACCTATGGAAGTAGAAACCTACCTGATGACTCAAGGACTAAATTTCTTCAGCAAAAACACCATGACCCCAATATTAATGGATGGTTCTGCGCGAACGGAGTACCAGGTTATTTGTGAAAGTATATATGCCGTAGCTGAGTCGCCGGATACTTGATGTATTGGAGTAATGTCACTGGGGCGCTCTCGTCTACAGGCAACAAAAAGCCCGCACGTGGCGGGCTTTCAGAGTTACATAGGGCTAAAATCCTACCAGCCCTGTTTTATCCGACGTAAATGTTCAGCGGAGTAACCATGAACAGCATGTTGCCTGCCCCATCACTGTTAGCCTTGTAATAGCATGGCTCGCTGCCTGGCACTGTGTATGAGCGTTCGCCTGTTCCGCTAACCTGAATTGTGACATTGGTGTAAATAGTCCCCGCATTTCCAAGGTTGACTCCAGATCCAGCATCTAAGACACCCTCAAAGTCAAACTTTGAGTTCGTGCCAAACCCACCGCCCTGCACGGGCGGGAGCAAATTACTAACCACCTTCATTTCACTCCAGTAGGTGTACGGCACGCCTTCGTACACGCCGCTATCCACAGCAAACCAGATCGTTCCATTGTTGGTGTCAATATAGTGCGACCCAGTTTCGGCGATAAATGTATCTGTCGGCGGAACCACGCCCTCATAAATATGCTGCTTTGTCGCCATGATCATGCTCCTGCTATGAGTGTATTGCCCGCACCATCGACCAGCACATTGCCAGCGCCATCAGTCAGTGCGCCATTAGGCGCCCCCCCGCTGCTTTCAAGCGTTTCAAGGCGCAGAGTCAGGTCTGCCAGCTGAGCTGTCACGTTGTCACTAATGCCGGCCAGCTTGTTCTTCTCTGTGAGCGTGAAGTTTTCTTGGCTTAGGCCGTAGCCTTCTGCCCTGTCCACCTTGCTATTCAGGGCTATGGTCAGCGCCTCCGGCTGCACAGCCGTTGCCGCAAGTTCGCCCTGGCTCTGTGTTGCTGCGCCTATTTGCGCGGCAGTTGTTGGGATGAACGGCTTGCCAGTTAGCGCCGAATAAGCCCCGGAGAAGGCAACCGCTGCCAGGCTTGCACCATTGGCCGGCGTGTAACCAAGAGCTGCGGTTACGTCAGCGCCTATGAGGACTACAACACCCGACCTGGTATTGAATGTGCGCACCCCGCCGCTGCCTCCAGGGCCGCCGCCAGCGATACCGCGCATGCCGGCCGATATAACGGACCGACTACCTCGCTTCGTAATGTAAAGCGGGCTCATGCTGTCACCTCATTCTCAACTACCATCTGGCTGATGGCAGTCAGTGAGTAAATTTGGCCAGTAGGGGCGATCGCCTCAACGTCGTACACACCACGCCTCCAACTGAGGCCCGCCGAAGTGGCAGCGTCCATCGTCAAGAAGAACGCGCTCAGGCCCACATCAACAATCGCAGTACCGTCTCGGGTTTCAGCCGGATCACTGTGCCAAGAGAACAAAACCTGACCGCCAGCCTTGTCACGCACCTGGGCGCGACAGTGCCAGCCGGTAAGGTCGACCGGCGGCCGCGTTATCAGCAACCCTTGGCCGACCAAATCTTTCCAGCAGAAGGCCACTACACCTGGAACCTCGATGGTGTTCTCGTCAACGACGGTCACAAAGTAAGGCTCGGCCTCGATCACTTCACGCGCATCGCTCGACTGCACCGCCGTGTTCAGCTCAGCAGGACGCTTTACGCACGTCACCCAAAAAGGCCAGCCCTCCGGCAGGCCATGAGCCTGCACGGTAAGGCGCAGCGGTGCTTTGCTTGGCATGCCCTCGATGATGAACTGGCGCGGTTCATCGTCGGCGTACAGAAAGCCAAACTCAAAGGTCTTGCCGCGGGTGATAGTTAGATCGATCTGCTCAGCCATTGCTGCCAACTCCGATTATTTTGCACTTGCTGTGCAGGCCGATAAGGGCTTTCTGTAGCCCCTTTATTTGGGCGCGGTGTTGTTTGAGCCCTTGCTGTAGGGCTGAATAATCCCATCCAGCAGCGGCTGTAAGCTCTGCGGTTCCTGCATCAGGCTCGCCGGCAATGGCGGTGGGGCGGTCCACTCGCACGCAGGTGGCATTGACTCGCAGCCCGCAAGTGCCATCAGCAAGACAGCGGCGCAGACGATCAGCTTCATCTTGAGCATCGGTCGTTTCCTTCTGGTATTCGGCCTCGGCCGCCTGGTAGTCGGTGATCAGCTCACGGCTGATACGCAGCGTGACGCGCAGTGATTCAGCCTTAACGGCACTCTCGTCGGCCGCCGTTACCGCGTTATCGCGCTCACTGGTGACGTTATCGATGCGCCACAGCGCCAGGACCAACAGGACGCTAAGAGCGGCCGTAATGGCGATCAATACGCGCATGGCTTTGCCCCTTTGGCGATTGGGTAGGTCAGGGCCACCGGCATATCGTCAGTGGGCGCCTGCACTTTCTCAGGCGTCAGCACTGGCTTTCGGCGAGCGACTACACGCTTGCGTTGACGTAGGCGCATATCACTGTCCTCCTTGTGCGGCCATGCACTGAGCATGGCGCTTTAACTGCCGCTGCCATGAACCCCAGCAGCGTCGGTTGGGCTTGCCGTTGACCAGGGTTGAGCAGTCGTAGCCTGCGGCGAACCGATACGACAGCAGCGCGGCGCAGGCCTTTCCGTAATTTCCTGCACGCAGTTCACGGCGCATGGCTGACCGGCTCCAATTGCCGATGCCGTACTGGCCCGTAAAATCCAGGTACAGGTCGTATTCCTCTTGGTACAGCTTCACGCCAGGAAGCGTGGCGCGGAAACGCCGCTCTTCCTCGCTGTGAAGTGCTCGCGCCAATTGGTCAGCACGCTCGCGGGTAATCGGGCGGTCAGCCAGCGTGACAGGCGTACCGTCCTCATAGCGGGTTGAGCCATAACCAATGGTGGGTACGTCGCCCTTGGTAGGGATGTGCGGCGCCAGTAACTCAGCGCCATCCTGCTTGACTGCGGGGCTACTGCCTTCGCTGGCAATCCACCCGGCAAACCCTATCGCGCTCAACGTAAGAGCAGCAGCAAGCGTCCTAACGCGCCCTGTCACTCGCCACCTCCCTGCAGCTCGCAAGTGTTTGAGCCTGGCAGCTGGCGACACAGGCGCTGGACCTCAAGGTCATGGATGCGCTGTGCCCGAGCATCAGCAGTCTCCTGCATGCGCAGCTCCATCCGGTACTTGCGCACCTGCCACAACTGATTGGCCAGGAACGTAAGCAGCGCTGTCACGATGCCGACGATGACTCCCCATTCGGTCAGCGTCAGGCCTGCTGCCACGGACACCGCGCCGCCTGCATAACTGGCCGCGCTCATTACTTTGTCGGCTGTCTGACTCATAGAAAGTGCGCCTGATTGTGGTGTGGTCCGTCTTCGCGCGTGATCCGGCGCAGATTGCTGTCCGGACGTACACCGAAGTAGTTGGTAAAGCGGCGCTCAGCTGCATCAGCGCTGCCCAGGTTCATGGTTTCGGAGTCAGGCAAGCCGTAGGCACGGAACAACGCCCAGTCGACCAGGTGGCGATGGTGCGCCACATGTATTTCTGGCTTGGCCGTGCCGTTCTCGGCGAGCGACTTCAGCGGCAGTCTGTAGCACTCCATCAGCAAGGTGCCGGCCGCCAATGGGCGCGGTACCAAGCGAATAGAGGTTTCGGACTGAATGGCGTAAGTCGGCGTGCCGTCCAGATCGCGCCAATCGCGCACCCGGTCATCCAGGTACTCGACGGACACCAGCTTGACCGGCTCGCGCCGTGGCGCACCGACCAGGCGGAAACCAACGCTGCTTATCTCGTACAGCGCCGGATGCAGCTGATACACCGACGTGCCGACCTCGGCGTCGATTTCGCACACAAGCGCATTGCTCGACTCATGCAGTAAGCGCCCACGAATAGCCGCTTCTGCCTCGGCCTCAGCCAGCCAGCCATGCACCGTACTGTCGTCGAACAGGTACGGCTTAACCGTGTCCTGCACGTCGATGCGAAACGCCTTGGTCAGCTCGTCGCGCGTCATCAGACAGCCCCGTACTGGTCAATGAAGCCAATAGCTTTGGTGCGCATGACGTCTACCGTGTCCCGGCTGCCGAACGTCTGCCGGTAGTTGTTGGTGGCAAACTCGCGCAGGGCGGCCTTGTCCATCAGCATCACGCGGTCGCGCAGGTCTTGCAGGTCAGACAGCTCGGTGCGCTGCTCTTCCTGACGCTTGCCGGCTTCTTCCAGCAGGGCGTCGGTATCGTCCGTGCTGGCCGCCTTGGTCGCCTTAGTGGTGCGCGGGGCCGTCTTGCCAACGGCAAACATATCGCCGTGGCGCAGCAGCTTGCGCGCAATGTCGTGAGGCACAGAACGCACCTGGCCACGCTCAAAGGTCAGACCGGTTTGGTAAAGGTGGTCCTTCCACGACTCGCGGCGACCGATGTATTCCACCAGTGCATAGCCCGCCTGTACGTCGTCGACGATCAGCACCTTGGCGCTGCTCGGCCGCTGTTCAGGCTCTGCCTCGACGGTGATCGGTACGGCTGCCAGTGCATGCACTACGCCACGAAAGATGAAGTCCTTAGCCTTCTGCTCGGCCGGCAGGTCGTCATACGGCATAAAGCAAGGGTGGGTCTTGGCGTCGGCGTCCTTGACCGGGCCATAGGTCCAGCCGTCGGCCTCTTTACCCGCCAGCCAGGAAGCGTGCGAGTCAGCCGGGGTTGCATCCGGGTTGGCCAGGTGCATTTTCACACCCGCCTCGGCACTGTCCTTTTGCCATTGCGGTGCGTCTGCCCATGCAGGCTGGCTGTCATCGCCGAGCGACTGGCAGTACGCGCGATTCGCTTCATGGCAAACCATCGCCATCAGCGCAACACTCATTAACTTAGACACGGCATTACTCCTGAGCGCGGGAAGGCCGAAGCCCTCCCGCTAGTGGATTACTTCGGACCAAGCAGTTCGCCGATTACCGCTACGTCGACCTTGCTCGCCTTGGCGTTTGGGGCGCCTGCGATGGTCAGGACCAGATTCGCCGTTTTGGGCAGCGTCACGATGGCCTTGCTCGATGCGTTGCGCAGGCGAGCGGCAGAACTCAGGGCAATGCCGGCGCCGAAATACGCCGCGTCCTGCGGCACAGCAGCGCTGTCTTCACCGTCCTCGTACTCAAAGCCGAGCGAACCGGTGACGGTGGCGGACATTGCAGTGGAAATCACCAGCGTGCAGTCATCCAGGCGCATGCCGGCCGGCAGAGTGCCGAGGACTACCTTGTCATCTACTGCCAGTGGCGCAGCAGAGTCAGCACCAACCGCGCCGCCATTGGCAGCAGTGGCCAGCGCGTAGGTCAGCACCGACAGGTTGCCGAACGGGGAAGCGCCGCCGAATTGGCGACCGCGAAACTGGTTAATCGTTACCTTAGCCATGATGGCCTCCTTCAATCAGATGGAACGGATGGGCCTGGCTAGCAGGCCCATCGCATTACTTGCGGGCGCCGATGATCGGCACGGCGGTATCGAATACCGTCACGCCGTAGTCGGTGAACTGGCTGCCGTCGCCGTGATCCACATCGAAGCGAATCTTGGAAACGCCCCGGATCATGCCCAGCAGCAGCTCGCACTTGTCGCCGTGGTCCAGCTCCTTCTCAGACCAGAAGAACGGAATCTTCGACTTGTCCGAGGCGGCCCAGGCTTCAGCAACGGCCTGGCCGCCAAGCAGGATGGCGCGGTCGACCGCGTGCGTAGTGCCAAAGGAGGCCGGCACGATGCAGCTGGTTTCCGCTTCGCTGGTGTAGGAGGCGCAATACTTGATGGTGTCGCCCGCATAGAAGCGGATCGGCTTCGGCATCTTGACGATCAACACGCCGTTCCACAGGCCCGCGTCACCCTTAAACAGCGGGTGGCCTTTCGCCTGGCTGGCACGCGCCATAGCGCTGGCCTGGAACGAACGGAAGTTCGGGTCGGTGGCGAAGGTGCTGTACTGCGCCGGCGAAACCAGCAACACGCGCAGCGGCGAATCGGTGGCGGCTTCGTCGCCCTCGAAAATGACCGGTGGCGGCGGCAGCGCGATCTGCTCCATGTAGGTGCGGATACCGTCAACGGTGTCCATCTTCAGCAGGTCAGTCGACACCAGGTCGACTTCGCCAGCGTTGACGGTGAACGGCTTCACGCCATTGCCGCCGTCGGCGATGAAGTGGCGGTTCTTGGTCGGCGCCTTCACCGGGTTGACCATGATGGCGGCGAAGTCCGAGTCGGCAGTGGTCGGAACCACCCACTCGATGTTGTCGTTAAAGCCGCGCGCACCCGCCATGTGCACCAGGTTGCTCTGGTCGACGTACTTGTCAGCCAGGCCTTGCGCTACTGGGCGGCCCAGCTTGCGGAAGTCGGCAGGGCTGCGGATGCTGGTCATGGCGTTGCCCAGGTCAACCGGGAAACGCGCTTGATCCACGCGCAGACGGTCTTCGGACAGCTTCATGCCGACGCCACGGCCTTCAGCGTTGGCGCTGCCCATGATCGGCTTGGCGCCCACCGGGTTCAGCAGGTGGAACGTCACCTCGTCGCCAGTGCTCTTGCCCAGGTCCATACACTTGACGATGGGCATGTGCGAAGAACTCTGCTTGCGCAGGGTCATTTCGGCGCCGGCCGTACCCGTCGGCATCTTGCCGGTCAGGCGGTTCATGGTGGTATTGCGCTGGTTGTGCGATGCAAACAAGCCAACGGCCTGTTGAATCTGCGCGGTCTTATCACCGTAAGGGGTATTCGTTTTGTTGGTCATGTGATGACCTCCTGTAGTCGGGACGGCGGCGCGTTAAAGCTGCCGGTTCAAATAGGCTTCGATTTGTTCGGGGGTCATCGAGGCCATGGCTTCAGCCATTTCCACGCTCCCCATTTGCGCCAGCGCCTCATCACGCGAAGCTGGGCCTGCGGTGCCGCCCGGAATGTCCGAGAGGCTTGCTGGCACAGCGGGGCGTGATTGGGCGATAACGGCTTTGGCGGCGGCCTTCGGGTCAGCCGATGGCGCGGCCTGCGTCTTTCCAGTGGCTTGCTTGAACGTGTCGAAGAACTCGATCACTTCGGCGGCGGTGCCTTTCTGGCTCAGGTGGTCATACCCGGCGCGTACATACGCGGGCTGAGCCTTGAGCCAGTCGGCCAGCTCTTTGCTTTCGGTGATCGAGTCGAGGTCGGGGTGCGCGGCGTAGATGGCACCAAAGTGGGCATCCTCGACGGTGCGCGCCTTCTCTTGCTGGAAGGGGCTAAGGGCGTTCGCCAGCTTCTCGTCAAACTGCTGTTGCAGCGCTGCGGTCTGCTGCCGAACCAAATGCAACACGCCCTTGGCAATGGCTTCCTCGCTGAAGTCGCCGAACAACTCAGGGTCAACACCGGCCTCGATGGCCGCTTCAGCAGCAGCCACTTGGTTGTCGGTTTTGGTGGGCGCTATCCCGGCGTCCGCACGCTGTTGAGACTGGGCTTTTAGTTCGGCTAACTCCTGCAGGGCGGCCTCTGCTCGCTCCCGCTCCCGCTGTTCGCCCTCGCGGGCTGTCTTCGCGGCTTCGCGTTCATCCACTAACTTCTGGTAGTCGATGGTGTGCTTGCCGTCCCGCGCCAAAATCACCGCGTTATCGGGTGTCAGCTCGGGCTCGTTGCTGGCCTTCGCATCGCCTGGCGCTGGATCGTTCTCAGGGGTGGCGCAGGGCTCGCCACCAATTTCCGGCAAGCCGGTATCGCCCTCACCCAGCTCTAAAAGCCGGGCAGCCTGTTCTGCGGTCATTTCGCCGTCGGCGTGCTGCTGTAAAAACGCTTCTTGTTCGGTATTCATGCCTGTCCCGCCACATATCGCCGTGGCCGCTTGGGGCTTAGCAATGCAGGCCA
This sequence comes from Pseudomonas guineae, assembly GCF_900113745.1. Classification (GTDB taxonomy): domain Bacteria; phylum Pseudomonadota; class Gammaproteobacteria; order Pseudomonadales; family Pseudomonadaceae; genus Aquipseudomonas; species Aquipseudomonas guineae. Next base: position 450,327 of record NZ_FOQL01000003.1, read on the forward strand.
AACAACGGCCTACTCATCGCTGCGCGCGTAGCGCTCAACTTACGAACAAGTGTCAAGACAGGGGGGGGGTCGAGCGAACCCTACAAAGGGACAGGGTTTTTGCAGGTCAAATTGCAGGCGTAAAAAAACCCGCCGAAGCGGGTCAAGGTCTTGCACGCTGTTCGTTTTAAGCAGTGCCACCCACGTCATGGCGGCCAGTCGTTTGCTCTTTGCTCATGCTCCTAAGTTGTCAGTGGTGGCGGGTGTCTCGATGCCCTGCATCGGCGAGCCACCTTGCTGCGGCACCGGGGGATAAGCCGGGCTGGTGTTCTGCTGCACAGCAGGCGGCAGCTGCTCACTGCCTGGCTGCGCGCCATCGCCCTGAATGTACGGGCTGCGAATGTTCATCGCCGCGGCCTTGTCGACCGTCGGGAAGTTGGGATCGTCGCCGCCTGGTGTTGGTGAGCGGTAGCCAGCGCCCTGCATCACCGCGTCGGCAATCGGCGCGATCTGCGGCATCTGCGCCACCTGTGCGCCGGCCTGCATCGCGGAGTACGCAGCCTGCACACCGATCTGCACGGCACGCGCCTGGATTTCGGCAATCTCGCTCTCGCTCTTGCGCTCCTTCATCGCCAGCTCGCGCATCTTCACGTCAACACCAGACTTCTGCAGTGCGTCCTTCACCGCTTGCTCGATACGCTTCTCAACGGCCTCGGGAGACTCCTGCTCGGCAGCAGCGCGGATAGCCTCGACCACATCCTTCTTGAACGGCACATCCATGAGCGAAACCATGAACGGCAGCATTGCCGCCTGGTACTGCGCCGGCAGCGACTTGACCGCTTCGGACATAGCGTTGAGCTGCTGGCCGCGATAGCTCTTGGTGCTCGGCACGTCTTCCAGTGCCACTTGCAGGCGAGTGCGCTGCAGGTCGTTGCTCAGGTACGCATAGCCCAGCTCGTCGACCTCGGGCTTGTTGATCACCACCTCGCGATCCTCGCGCACGGCATCGCCCTCGATGATGATCGTCTGCGGCTTATCGCCCAAGTCTTCAACGATCATCGCCAGTAGCAGCTCGCCGACCATGGAGCGACCTGCCCGGAAGTTGTCCATCATCCGGGCCAGGCTTTGGTTGCTCTGCTCTACCTGGGTCTGCTCCTGCAGTCCGCTACGCGCAGTGCCCTCCTTGCCCATAAAGCCGCTGGTGACTGCAGACACGCGCTGGATGGCCTGACGGCTGTCTTGGATCAGCTGGAAGTGCTGGGCGTTGAGTTGGAAGTCGCGCTTCACATCAAAGCGTGCGCCGTTACGAGCCATGTGCTCGGCATTCAGCACAATGTCCGCGTCCACGCGGCCAACCTGGCGACGGAACTGAGCATCGGTCATATCCACTGCGCCCTTGGTACGCTCGGTACGGACCACAGCCATACCCCAGCGCAGCTTCGATATGCCGCTGTTGAGGCTGTCCTGCGGAAAGATCATGCCGCGCACATAGCCATACGGCACGCTGCTGCTGTCCTCGCGGAAGCCCCAAAACGGCACATAAGGGAAGTGGTTGTGGGTGTAAGACGTCGGGCCGTCGTGCATCAGGTGCGGCCCAAGCCAGTAGCTGCGGCGCACGCGGGCGACCACGGCCATGCTGTGCTTCACGGTGCCGCTGGCCACGGCAATGTTGTGCGCAAGGTTGTTCTCGTCGTACTCGACCACGCGGCCGTCGGGGCTGGTGATCACGGCCACGCTCACCCAGCGCCGGTACCACAGTTCCACCAGGCACACCTGCTTGCTCACCGGGTTGTACCAGCGGTCTTCCTGCACGGTGCGGTTGCGCGCCTCGCCCCAGGCATTGCTCAGTCCTGTCGATGATCCACCGTCTACAGCTTCAAGCGCCTGCTCAGCCCACCAGCCGGGACCATGGCGGTCAATCGATAAGATCAGCTCCTTGTGCTGCGGGAACACCATCGCAATGCGCTTGGGCACCAGCCAGCGCTTGCGGCGCAGGTAGCGGGCATCGCTCAGGTCATCTTCAGTAGCGGCAAAGTCCCAATCAATTTCACGGCGATGCACAGCCGTGCAACGGTACGGGTACTTGAATGGGTCGCTCTCGCGCTTCACTTCCACCCAGCCCAGGCCAACGGCGATCTGCGGGCGGAAGGCGTTACTGCACGCGGCATCGGCCTTGCTGTGTCGCTCAGCCTCGTTCAGCTTGAAGTTCAGCGCATCCGCTATGTCCTGGCCGCCCGTCTGACCGTTAGCCGTCACGCGCCAGTCGCTGCGGATGGTCGCCTCGTAGCCCTGGATCGATAGCAGCGCCGGGCCTACCAAGTCCTCAACAGCAGGCGGAATGCCCAGGTCGCGCTGGCGTTGCAGCAGGTCGCTGGCCAGTTGGTTGCCGTCGGCATAGTCCATTTCCTTGTCGGCCGTAGCGCGCCAGTGCGGCTGCTCTTCGATTTCCATCAAGAACTCGGCGTACTCTTCCAGGGTGATTGCCAGCTCATCGGCGGCCTGGGTGTCTGGCGACTTAATCGCGGTGGCGTCCATGGTGATTCCTCAAGTGCGCCAGTCGGGCGGCGGGGCTTCTTGGTAAGTGGTTGCGCGGGTAGCGCCGTCGATAAGGTTCAGCTCTTTGGCCTGTGCGTACTGGCGATAGGCGTCGGCGCCCTCGCTGCAGCCGTTGGCCTTGTTGGGCGTGTCGATGTAACCGTTGGCGGCGCGGCTAAAGACTTTCTTGTAGCCCTCCAGCCGCTCGATACCCTTCTTGCAGCGCACCTCGTCGAAGTAGGCGCCCTTCAGGTGCTTGCGCACGGCATGGATACCGGTGATCAGCTCGCTTATGCGGGGCAGCACAAAGAACCGCTCACCTGGCATCAGGTCTTGCAGCATCTGTTCTGTGCTCTTGTTGTAATCGCTCAGGCGCTCATGCGCGGCGTCATGCGGCAGGAAGTGCGTGCCGAAGATGTAGCCCTTGGCGCGCAGCTCGGCGACGTAGTGGCGCAAGTCCTTGTCGTGATCTTCGAAGTAGTCGATAAAGCGGTCGTCGCCGCGACTCTCCTGCTGGAACCAGATCGCGCAACCGTCCTTCTTGCCAATGTCCCAGTAGGTGTTGACCGGCACATCGAGGACTGGCAAGCGCGTGACACCACCACGCTTGCGCAGAGCGATCATATCCTTGGCGTAGTAGTTGCCTTCGGTGCTGACCTGGAAGGCCTCGGCCGGTGTCGACGGGTACTCTTGCCACATCCGCTCTTCAGCGCCGGCAAAGTCGGCCTGCTTGGTGGCGACATACCAGGCGCGCTGGTCCGGGTCGATCCTGCAGTCCATTTCAGCTTCGATTTTGTCGAAGTAGTCGTGCTCATCACGGGTGATTGCCACGGTTGTGACGGGCAGGCGATAGCGCGGCTCTTGCCACCAGGCGTAGAAGTGGAAGCGGTAGTCTTTGGGCGTCAGCACCTTCTTGCTGGCATGGTTGGCCTGCGCGATGCCTACCATGTTGAAGAACTCGCCTTCACGGCCTTCAGCGGTACTCTCGATCACCAGCACGCCGTTGGTTGGCACGGCCGGTATCGAACCGGTTACTACTTCCTGCGCCTTGTCCGGGTACTTGGCGCAAATCTTCCCGAACTCGGAAACGTGCAGGCGGTGGATGGTGCCCGAGCGCATTGACGTGCCGACGCGCACCGAACTGTTGTTGTGTGCGAAAAGCAGCTCTACCGCGCTATCCCTGGCCAGCGGAAAACGCTCACGCAGCTCTGGCGGCAGGTTCTCGTAGGCGAATTTGACCTTATCCCGAAAGATCGTTTCGGCTGCCTCACGATCCTGGGCAATGATCCCGCAGCGCTGGTTGGCATTGAACAGAGCGTGGTCCAGCCACATCACGGCAATCAGTGTGGTGAAACCCAACTGGCGTGCCTTCAGGATCAGGTTGCGGTGCCAGAGCCGACGGATAAACCGCTTCTGCGCACGGTTGGGCGCAAACGGCATGACCAGGTTGTCTTCGCCGTCATCGCCCTTAATCATGATCTTGTACAGGCAGCCGCTAAACAGCCGCCACTCTGGATTGAGCAGGCAGCGCTCCAGCTCTTCGGCGTTCGATGGCAGCTCGGCCAGCGGCTTGGAGACAGTCGCAGCCATCATCAACCCTCGTCGTGTTCAGGGTCGTGCGCCACAGGCATAAAGCCGACGTTGCCGGCTGCGTTGATCCGCTCCAGCACTGCCACCAGCGGGTCGACGCGCTGCTGGTTGTCCAGCTCATACAGGCCCAGGTGCTTGAATAGCTTCTCAAGCGCGGTGTTCTTGTCGCTGACCTTGTACTCAGTGACGGTCGTTTCGCCCTTGCCGTCTTCATCCTTGCGCGTACTGATCTTCACGCCGCTGATAGCTGCAGCCGTATCGTCGTCCAGCTCATGTATGTCTTTAGGCTCGCCGTCATCGCGGAACAGCTTGCGCGGGTCGAACAGACCGATGCGCGCGACCTCCTGCAGCACACGGTCAGCGGTGATACCGGTGCGCTCCTGCTGCTTGGCTAGGCCAGCTTCGATAGCGGCCCTGACCACAGGTTTTAACAGGTTCTCAGTCGCCATCTGCTGCGCGGTCTTTGCGCTATAACCTGCACGAATCGCGGCCTGCGTGCCGTTCTGGTCAACCAGGTACTCATCGACAAAGCGCTGCTGCTTTGCGGTGATACGCACCTCTGCTTCCTGCACCTTCACAGTCTTCTGCGCACGCGCCTTCTCACCTGCTGGCTTCTTAGAGCTGGCAGGTGTTGGCTTGGCTTTGGGCGTTACTTTGGGTTTGGTAGTCATGCCGCAATGGTGGCGGCACGCTATGGGGAGGGGCGAACCCTACAGGGGGTTAGCTTTCGGTCGAGTAAGCATCGTCAACTGATCACCCATCATGCGGGCTGAAAGCGATCTGTCGCTACGCTAACATCAGGGCCTACCAAGGAATCTAATCAGGGCCGCGCATGGACTTCATCGCTTCACTTCTCAGCAGCACTACTGCTTTCTTTACATCGATCGACTACACACCACTCAAGCAGTTCGTTGACCTTAATGATGCTCGTAATCTCGCGGCTATCGTAGGTGTCATCATTACGGTTAATGCAGCCAGCAAGAAATGGGGTACTGCAGCGATTTACCAGGCGCAGATCGGGTACCAGATAAACCGACCAACCCGTATCACTAGCCTATCGCTGGCAAACCTCAAGGATAAGCCACTGATCATCTACCGCATTATTGCACGGTTCAACGAGAGCAAAACCTATGTGATCCTGCAGGAGTTCAAACCTCCACTTGTCATTGACGGGCTCAAAGCAACAACGCTTGACCCAGATGCGTTCTCTTCACTTGATGCCGAGAAAAATCCTTTCGACGACTTCGACGCGAAGATGGACATTATTCTGGTCACAGAAAGTACCGCCGTAAAATGTAAGCCAGCTAAGTCGCAAGAAAGTCTGACGCTGAAGCATATGAAGGGATTCACCCAAATCGGCAAGTCGACAAGGCTATTCAACAAAAAGGTCTATACCGCTCAGGCAGCTTACGCCCTCGTCTATCGGCACAAGGACACAGACTGCACAAGCTTTCTTCTCCACGGCGGTCACATCATTGATGAATGGCCATTCCGATATAACGCCATTTCCAGAGAAAGCATGAAAGACGAAACAAGCCTGCTCAATGCTTTACGTGACCTATCTGAACAGGTCGGAACGAAAATACACGCACAAAAACTCACTAGCTGACTCGCTCAGACAAGAAAGCCCGCACTAAGCGGGCTTCTTTCTACGCCGGATCATTCATTCGTGGCGAATGCACAGGAATGACGATGCCTTTCGGCGCCATCATGACCAACCTAGAACCCTGCCAGTCCTAGCTGCTCGTCACACCCCTTCCCCTTCAGCGCCGTCTTCACTGCGCGCAGCTCCCGGCGCAGGCTCTTGACCTGCAGCGACAAGTCAGCGGCAATCATCGCCACGTTACGGCTCTGCTCGATACCGACGGCCTGCATTGCTACACCCGCCAGCATTGCGGCCAGCATGCGGTCTTCTTTCGGAGTGAGCGTGAGCACGTCGTCGCCTATGTCGATCTTGACTGTACCGCACGGCAGGATCGTTTTGCTGATCACGCGGGCGGCGTCATGGACCTCGGCAGGGGCATAGATGCCACGGCGCACCCTGACAATCATGCCGGCATTAACGAGCGTGCCCACCCGGTCGTCGATGGTCGTCGCCGGCAGATCAAGCAGCTCGATCAGCGCTTCGCGGGTCACAATTTGCTCCAGCGCGTGCAGCTCTTGCACCGCCTCAAGCACGCGTCCGGTCGACGACTGGCTGCTCAGATCGGACGTTGCAACTATCCGGCTTGTAGTCATGCACACCCCCAAAATTTCATGCTGAATTTTACTACAACAACACCCTGCAAACCATTAATGACGGGGTTTACAGGGCTTTCGATGTCACTTGACCCAGTGCTGCTTGAGCCCACGCAGCCACCACGCCAAACAGGGCAATTCCGATTTGCGCAATCACTGGGCCGCCCTCTTCAGCTCGCGCTGCTTGGCGCGGTACTCGGCGGCAATCGCCTTCAGTTCTGGAATACTGTACTTGCGCGGCTCATGGTCAGCTTCCAGCGCCTCGACAGCAGCTAGACCAATGCGCTCGATCAGCCCGGCACGGAACCCGTTTTTGACTGACTCGCCCTTGCGCGCGTATTTGTTGGAGCCGCCGTTACAGCCCTTGCACTGCAGCCAGATGTTTTGCTCAACCAGGCGCAACTCAGGCCGCGCACCCTTGCTCAGGTAGTGGCCACCATCCCAGGCGCCGCCCGTCTTCCAGCCCTGCTCGGCTTGCACCTGGGCCTGGTCCTTGCCGCAACTCATGCAGCCACTGCCGAGGGATAGCTCTTCCAATCGCCGTGCGCCCTGCACGGCCTTGGTCGCCTCTTCGACGAACCAGCCGTAGCTCCTTAACGCCTCTTTGCGCACCTTGATTTCACGGCGCTCGCGCTGCTCGATAGCGATACGCGCCCTCTTCTGGTTCGCCGGCTGCTTTGCCTCGGCTATCGCGCACTTGGGGCTGCACACCGCTTGGCCAAGGCGTTGCGGTATGAACCTCTCCCCACACGCCGGGTTCTTGCAGTCCTTGGCCTTGGGCTGCTTAGTGGGCAGGCTCATGCAAAACTCCCAAACTGTTCAGCGGCAGCCATGGCATCGGTCTCGGTTTCAAAGTGCGCAGACAGAACCAGACGCCAGCAGGCGTTGAACACATCGCGGTAAAGCGGCTCGAAAGCCGTGTCATCCATGGCAGCCCAGCTGATCGACTTGGCCTCGCGCCGGATGCCTTCGGGTGTCTGCACCAGGTTGTAATGCCCGGCCTCGATGGTCACCCACTCGCGGAAAGCCTCACGGCTCTTGTCCACTGCCGGGAATCGTTCGGCGCGATCGGTCTCCAGCTTCTTCAGGTACTCCCCCACTGCTACCTGCAGCTGTCCTGGGCGCTGATTCAAGTCCTCGAAATACTTGGCCAGGCCTTGAATGCCTCGCAGCTCTTGGCGTGGGATCAAGCCGCCCTTGGGTTCCCAGTAGTCGTAGGCCAGGTCCAGCATGGAGAAGAACTTGCCGTGAAACTTGGCGTTGCGCATGCGGGTGAACTTGCCGTGAACCGTCTGTCCTGCCTTGAGTTTTTGCACCTGCTCGCGATCGGCTTCGGTCGCCGGTACCAGGCCGTGCGCAGTGCGGATTAGTGCTAACTCAGCCATTACAGGATGTCCTTACGGGCAGATGCCCAGTCGAATACCAGAACTATCCCGCTCGCCTCGCTCAGCCTGTCAAAACTACGCTCGCCAAGCACTTCACGCAGATCAGTAGGAAACAGATTGCTGATCACAATGGTTGGGCGCATCGCCTCGTAGCGTCCGTTGATCACAGTGAAAAGGGTTGCCTGCTCAAAGTCATTGGCTTTGGTCGCCCCCACTTCGTCGATGATCAACAAGTCTGGCTCTACCAGGCTGGCGAAAGCCTGCGCCTCGGTGTAATCGGAGTTGCGGTCATAGCTACCCTTGATGTACTGCAGTAGGCCGCTGACGGTGCGATAAACCGCTGTCATGCCAAGACGGTTAATCAAGTGGCGTGAAATGGCCGCAGACAGGTGAGTTTTTCCCGTACCGGGGTTTCCCAGCAGCGCCAGGCAACGTCCCGCAGCTGCATGCTCAGCAAAGTGCTGCGCATAAGCTCGGCACGCAGCCAGATTGGCTTCCTGTTGTTTGCTAGTGCAGTGGTACTCGGTGAATGACTTTTCGACAAACCGCTTGGGGATCATCGCTGCGCCCAGGCGCTGCTCGAGCTTCTTGCTCTTAGCCTTGGCTGCCTGCTCAAGTACCTCCCTGTCCTCACGCAGGCGGCGATCCTCTTCGGCGCAGGCCGGGCATCCACTTGGGTGATCAGTCTTGCTAGAGGTGACCGACACAAAGTCACCGTGCTGCTCGCAATTGCAGAGCTGCTTATCGATCACGCCGCAGAGATTGCGCTCGATGTCGCTGATATTCAGATCAAGCGAAACCATAGCTGCCGTCCTCCCTGGGTACTAGCCCTTCTGGCGCTGCGCTCGGCCCATGGGTAACGAGGCGGCGAGTTGGCTGCTGGCGGTGCGGCCTCTGGCTTCGCATCCATCGGCGCCAGGTTGCATGCCAGTCGAGCTTTGTTGCCTGGCTGCCAGTCTTCGCCGTCCAGTAGTCGCGAAAGTCTTCAGCGATGGCGAGCAATGCCTGCTGGTCAAACTCGGGGTGATTGGCTGCGCTCTGCTCGAGCCAGTCAGCAGGAATTGTCCAATCTGCAGCGAGGCGCGAACCCTTCGCGCTACTGATCTTTAGTTTATTGATGGTTAAAGGATGGTTAAAGGACGGATTGGGTGCAGCTGCTGCACCCCGCTCGGTCGTCAATTGCACCCCGTTCGTGCAAGGATTGCACCCCGCTGCTGCGTCAATTTCACCCCGTTCGGCACTACCGAGTGCAGCAGTTGCACCCCGCTCTGCTCCGGGTGCAGTAGCTGCACCCCGTTGCATAGCCAGGTCATAAACCACTGGGCGACGATCGTGGCGGTCGATATAAGCAGCTGCAATGGCCTGATTGCCAAGACTGATTACGCCAGCTTCGCGCAAGGCTTCCAGGGCGGTGCGAATGGTGCGAACAGAGAGCCCGGTGTCCTCGCTCAAACTGTTGGCCGAAGGGAATGCCGCCTTCCCGTTCTTGTCGGCATAGTTGGCCAGGCACAGCAGAACGTGACGCGCGGATGGCGTGGTAACGACGCGCTGCTCAAGCGCCCAGGTCATTGCCTGAACACTCATTGCACGGCACTCCGCATGCTGTACTCGGCTACCCTGACCTTCTTGCCGTCGCGGTTAATGACCGCCACCAAGGTGCGCTCAACCGCAAGCCCCGCGTTGATCAGGTCGTTGATACGGGCGGCCAGGCGAAAGCAGCCAAACGCATCAAGCGCCTCGATGGCCGTTATCGTCTTACCGGTTTCCAGGTGTCGCCTTATGGCTGCGCACTGACTGCTGCTGGTATTGCTGTTTGGGTTATCGTTAGCCATAATTCCTGCCTGATTGTTGTAACGAACTAGGCGCCCTGTCCGGCGCCTTTTTTGTGCCTGCGATTCAGCCGCTACTCTTCCCACTCCAGTTCCTGACTCAGGCACGGCTGCTTCAGGCCGATCTGCGCCAATGCGCGTAAATGCTCCACGTATTCAGGGTCAAAGCACTTCATGCCAACCGGCACGACCTTTAGGCCCAGGTGCGCGAGCATTTCGGCAGTCTTGGCCAGGTGGCCGTCTGACTTCTGCCGGCTGACTAGGCTTTCACTTACGCCCATCAAGTCAGCCAGGCGCGCCTGCCCAAGGCTTGCAAGTGCCTTCAAGATGGCCGCTTCGTTCTTGCGTGCTTTGTCGGTGGTGATCATCTTTAATGGCCTCAAGCAGGCTGATTGGCTGCTTTTTAGGTGAATCTGTTTTCACTGGAGCGGCTAAGCGTCGGACTAACTTGGTGCAACCTGGTGTGGGAACGGCCTGATTTCTGTTGCGGTCAGGGAGCCGTCCGGATGCTCGGTAACGAAAATCTCGCGCTTGGCTTTTAGCGCCTTGGTAATCGCGGGGGCGCTCACGCCAAGCCCTTTGGCCACCGCCGCCTGGCCGAGCCGAACAACAACGTCTTTCAACACTACTTTCTTCATTTCATGCCTCGGGAGCAGGTCCATTAACGCCAATATTAACCGGCGGTTATTCTTGTGGCAATACCGGCGGTTGCTGTCAATTAATTAACCTCCGGTTAAATTCAGCCAATGAGTAAAAAGAAAGATCTATCCCCAGCCCTGAAAGCTGAGTGCGACGCGGCCAAAGCCCTTTTCACCTCTCGGAAAAATGCCCTGGGACTGACTCAGGCCAAGATCGCGGAGGCGGCCGATATTTCACCAGCCGCCGTGGCGATGTACCTGAATGGCCAGAACCCGCTGAACGCGAAATTTGCTGCTGTCCTATCGCGCCTTATTGGCGAGCCGGTTGAAAAGTTCAGCCCGCGACTGGCAACTGAGCTCAAGCAAATGCAGAGCGCGCCTTCGTCGCAAAACGCTGGCGCTGCCGACAAAGTCCGTCAGATGCTAGACAAGGTAGGGAAAAGCCTGACAGACGATGCGCGTCAGCAAATTATCCGCGCAGCCTCGGAGGGGGCTGATCATGGCAACTCCAACGTAATCACTGGCGACTTCCGCCGCACCGGCATGGTCGGCGATGAAATTCGCATCGCGCACTATGACGTCCAGGGCGCGATGGGGAATGGCAAGCTCGTCCACGATTTTCCGGAAATGTTCCGCGACGTGACAGTGAGCCAGCAGCACCTGAAAGAGCTTGGCGTAAAGTACCAAGACCCTGCGCACCTAAAGCTGATCACCGGCGACGGCCAGTCCATGGAGCCGACGATTCAGGACAAAGACCCGCTTATCGCGGACGCCAGCATTCGTGAGTTTACCGGTGACGGCATCTACGCTTTTGTTTGGCAGGGGCTTTTTTACATCAAGCGGTTGCAGATCAAAGACTCAGATCACTTCAAAATGATCTCTGACAACAAGCATCACGACCCCGAAATAATCAGGATCGATGAAACGTACATCCAGGCAAGGATTCTGCTGGTTTGGAATGCCCAAAAGCTCTAACCATCGTCACGACAAGGAAGACGTCATGAATGCTCGAATCACTACCCTGGCACTTTTACTGGCAGCCTTGTCACCCTGTGTTGCCATGGCCTGGGATGGATACGACGATCAGTCAGGATCATCAGTAGAAATTGATCAAGGCAACTTGGTCCGGCCTGGCGAAACCATCGAGTTATATGACTATGGCACTAGTGAATACCGTGATGTTCAGGTTGAGTCAGTCGAGCGCAATGGCTCATCAGTTGAAGTCGAGGTATACGACTACGACAGTGGCGAGTACCGCACGCTAGATATGGAAGACTAAAGCAACTTAATGCAGTCGGGCCCGCTTCGGCGTAGCGCAACCCCAGGTTAAACTAGCGCCAAAAATGAGGGATCATCATGAAGAGTCTAGTCGCAATCATAATCAGCGCCGTGCTCGCTGCAAGCTCGGCAACAGTCTTTGCCCACAGCGGTGGAACCGACTCAAAAGGCTGCCACCGCAATCATAAAACGGGTGATTACCACTGCCATTAAATGAAGTAGCTCCTTGGCCATTGGCTAAGGAGCTATTTGCTGCACAAGGTGTGCGTCCATATTAGTTACCCTCTACCGGCCACTGCTTGGCCGGGTGTTCTGGCGCTCCACCGCCCGCCATCGGCGCGGGCAGAACATTGCAAAATAGATACGACTAAGTACAAATTGAACGACTGGCAAGGAACGCTGCAATGATCTGGGACGCTTTATCTACTTTAATTGGCCTGGCTGTTCTGGCATGGGCTTATGGCTCCGCTGGGGAACTACACCGCGCTAACTTCAGGCAGTGGATTGCTGGGCATTTTGAGCGAGCCAAACCCATCTCCCTGAAACTGCTGATCCGCACGGGTTTTGTGCTGACAGGCACACTGACAGCTACCATTGTGTACTTCTCAGGCCTTGAGATTTACAAATTCCAGACAAGCCTGGAACCACTTGCCAGAAAAGAAGTATTTACGCTTCTCGTAAACGTATTCAATTTACTCGCCTACTCAGTAGCATCTTTTGCACTCTTTTTAACCTTACTCAAACCTGTGCGTCCTGCCAGAGTTCCCCTGATCCTCACCGAAGGTCAGCCCATCACGATAAGCCTACGCGCCGAACCTGATATAGAGGCCTTCAAGGAGGCTATGAAGAAGGGCATTACAATGACAATCGGTGTTGAGAACGGCGAGCTGTACATCGACGCACAAAATCTGGACGGCTTTTCTTTCACCAAGTCCTGACTGATCACACATGGAGGCATCGTAGATGGCTCCTGTTAGCTTTAACCGCCACAAGGCCATAGATAAGGACATCGCGTGCGGTCACTGATTATCTCTTTTCTGCTTGCTGTGCTTTTCCCATCACTGGCTTCAGCCGAGCAAATCAGCTGCAAGGTTGTGGGCATCAGTGACGGAGACACCCTCACCTGCCTTGCATCCGGCAATAAGCAGATCAAGGTTCGGCTGGCAGAGATTGATGCGCCTGAGTCCAAGCAGCCATATGGTGCACAGTCGAAACGAATCCTTTCCGACCTTGTTTTCGGCAAGCTGGTTGTCTTGAGCATTCAAGATACAGACCGCTACGGCAGGACCGTAGCTCGCGTGCAATCGGCAGGTGTCGACGTCAATTATGAGCTGGTAGCGCGCGGGGCTGCGTGGGCTTATACGAAGTACCTCAAAGACCAAAAATTACAGGACGCCCAGACCTTAGCAGGGAACATGGAGAAAGGCCTTTGGGCACTTCCCGATAGTTCCAGGGTTGCTCCGTGGGACTGGCGAGCAGGTGAAAGAACAGCTAGTGCACCCAAAGCAGAGCCTACCCGCACTTCGTCCTTTCCTAAACTTGGGAATGCGACTGGTGATGGCGGATTTTCATGCAGCACGATTAAACACTGCTCGCAAATGAGCGGTTGTGCTGAGGCCATGCATCAGTTGCGAGTCTGCAGAAACCCGCAAATTGACGGTGATCGTGATGGGGTACCCTGCGAAGCGATTTGCAGATGAGCACTTAATTTACTGGGGCGATGCGGAGAAGACTCTGGCTTTTTCCCGATTTTCGACAGTGAACATAAATCCAAAAATGAACAACAAAACAAGGAAGTAGAAATGCTAACTGCCAAACAATTACTGGCTCTCGTCGCTGTCGTAGCTACCCTTTCTGGCTGCGCCACCAAGAAAGACTTCTATGCCACGGGTGGCAGTCGCGCTGATGGCTCCGTGGACATGGCTCATGACTTCGCCCAATTCGAGAAGCCGGTCATCGACATTGCCCAAGCGCAAAGCATCGCCAAATCCAAGTGCCGAGTGTGGGGTTACAGTGACGCTGAAGCATTCGGTGGCAAACAACTGAAGTGTCACCAATCCAATGGTTACGGCACCTGTATTGCTGGCCAAGTTATCTACAAATATCAGTGCCTCGGCGACCTGGGCGCGGCGCCACAGTTTCAACCATCAGCAGCACCGCTATCCGCCACGCCTGCAGCCGCTGGCAGCATGGGTAAAGGCGAATGGCAGCAAAACCAACTCAATGAACTCAACCAAACAACAGGCTTGACCTATGAGGAGTACCAAAAAAGGTACAAGGCAATCATGGGTCAGTAGTGAGCTTCCTATCTAGAAGCCTTACGCCAGGCCAGGCAATCCGCATCAGCGTGAATGAGGACGCGGATATGGCCGAGCTGGAGCATCGGATGCAGGTCGACGGCATCCGTATCCGCGTGGCCTCCCACAAGTCCAGCCGTACCAAAATCAATACGCGCGCACCCTCTGGCATAACTCCAGAGTTTATTGGCGAGGCCAACCTGCAAGGCAGTCTGGCGCTGAACCGCGCCTGCAGCGAAGAGATAGTAATCACCATTAAGCCAGGTGCTGTGCCGGCTGATGCAATGGCAGCGCTCGTAAAGAGTGGCGTGCTTGTTGGGCTCGCAGATAGCCATAGCGTCCAGGCGGCCTTAAGGATTAAAGCACCGAGGGATTTGCTGGTGTTGCGGCAAGAGCTAACATGAAAATGAGGAGTTATCGGGGATACTGTACGAGCCGAGATGGAATAGTCGCGACGCTTGAGATAGACGGTAGATTGAGCCAGTATCCTGTGCAGCCTGCCGCTGTGATAATGGACGATGAATAAATGAAGACGGAGCTGATGCGGTGATGTATGCCGGGAATTAACCCAGAGCTGCTCGTATGGGCACGAGAGACTGCCGGCCTTACTCGAGAGAAGGCTGCCAAAGCTCTATCTATCGGTGGGAGCAAGGTTCCTGCCTTCGAAATGCTGAGACGCTACGAGGAAGGCGAGAAGGAAGTTTCTAGAGCTCTTCTCGTAAAGATGGCCGGCGTGTATCGCCGCCCTCTTCTCGTTTTCTATCTGCCATCTCCGCCTGCCCGAGCTGAGCGAGGTGAAGACTTCCGCACCCTTCCTGATGAGCTCAGGATCGAAAGCAAGGGAAGCCTCGATGCGCTAGTACGCGATATTTATGTGCGGCAAGACCTTATAAAAAATGTCCTTCAAGACATTGAAGAGGCCTTTCCTCGTGATTATGTTGGAAGTGTAAAGCCTGACTTAGAACCCGCTTCCGCCTCTCTACGCCTTGGCGAGCTTATCGGATTCGACATCAATCAATTTAGACGCTTCGGAAAAACTGAAGAAGCGTTTTCTTACCTGAGAAAACTGATAGAAGCAAAAGGTACTTTCGTACTTTTAATTGGGAACCTTGGCAGCCATCATACAAATATACCTGTCGAGGCATTTAGAGGTTTTGCGCTGTCTGACAAGATCGCACCATTCATAGTTATAAATGATCAGGACGCTCCTTCCGCGAGATCCTTTACACTTCTTCATGAGTTTGCCCACATATTGATCGGCGTAACAGGCTTGAGTGGGAGTCGTGCAGAGCAGGCAATAGAACGGTATTGCAATGATATCGCCAGCCTATTATTGCTGCCGCCCGGTGACTTAAGCAAAGAGAACTGGCACGCAGAAAACATTGAAGTTCTTACTCGTAAAATTTCGGGTTTCGCAAGAAGCATAAACGTAAGCGGCTCCTTGGTCGCATATCGATTGCTCACTGCCGGCATGATTCAAGCGGATACATGGAATCTTCTTTCTCAGAAGTTCCGAGAATTATGGGTGGCGCAGAAGGCGGCCGATAAAGAAGGTCGTGATGGATCTAGCGGCCCGAGCTATTACGTTGTTCGTAGGCACAAGCTCGGCGGGGCCATCGTGGACCTAGTTCAGAGAACGATGCGCGAAGGCGCATTGACTGCCACAAAGGCCGGAAGAGTACTGGGCGTAAAGCCCGCCAATGTCTATAACTTGGTTGGCACATTATAATGGCACTTGATAGGAAGCTTTACCTGCTGGATGCAAACACGCTAATCACATCAAACGGCGTTTATTATCCGCAAACAATGGTCCCAGAACTTTGGTCATGGCTTTTGCACCAAAGCAAAATCGGCCGCATCAAGATGCCGATCGAGATATACGAAGAAATCCTGGCAGGGAAAGAAGATATTTTAACTAACTGGCTTAAAAAACCGGAGGTTAAAGAAAATCTCATACTTCAAGAGGATGCAGACCCTGTAGGCGTAGCTCATGTCACCTTCAATGGATATGCGGCAGACTTGAATGAAAACGAACTCGCATATATAGGGCGAGATCCATTCTTAATATCATACGCTCTGTCCAGCCATATAGATCGATGCGTAGTGTCTCTTGAGACATCTAAGCCTACAGCTCAAAGGCAGAATAGAAAGGTACCTGATGTGTGCAAGGCTTTGGGGGCGCAGTGTTGTGATGTATTTAGTATGATGCGCGCGCTCGACTTCAAAACTGGGTGGGACAAAATCAAGTTATAGCCAAAACGCTTATTGAGCCCCGTCACCCCACGGGGCTTTTCATTTCCGGCCTACACTTTTACCTCTACCCAGGAGGTATCCATGGCCAACCTCGCTCTGCTCCATCGTTGCACTACAAAGCCAGCTAACACTCAAAGCACCAGCACTGCCAATTGCGCTTGAAAAACAGCAGCGCGCCTACGCTCACCCAAGCATCTGCCTTTGATCGACAATATCATTGGCCTGCCGAACAACATGCACGAAGTTCCAATCCTGCAGTTCCTCTCCAGGAGTAAGGCGCGTGACACGCTGCTGTGGATCGGACGGTATTCTGTCGCCCCAAACAGCTTCAACAAGCAGCCCCTTTTTCCTAAGGCCTCGAGTAAGGGCGAAACGATCATCGCTGGCTATTTCTTCTGCCAGCAGCCTGAAGAAAGCGACGAGGTCGGCCGCTTCGCGGGCTGATCGCGCCTCAAACCGCTCTTCATGTCCTTCGATAAAATCCTCGAGCAAGACCACAAGAGCTGCATGCCACTCGGCATATACAACACAAGCGCGTGTTAACCCCTCCTTGGAATATGCGTAGATCACCCGATAAGGCTGGCCTGCCCGCACCATATCGGTCGATTGGATGACCTTCAGGCACTCTGCAGCAGTAGGAGCAACCATGTTCCTTCGGTTAATCGACGCGGCTCGTCCTCCAGCCGAAATTATCTCTGCACGAATTAGCTCATCAGGGTCAAATTTCTCCATGTTACGAAAGACAATGCTCGGCCGATCCACGCTCAAGGCAACAGCCATAGCCTCCGGATCAAGGTACACCCTGCATCCATCGGAAAAGCTGATCAGCTCTGCATCCAAGCATCTAGCATTTATGGCGCTGATTGCGATCGCCACTGGACGTGTAGCGGACTCAATACCTTGCTTCTCGAATGCCTCAACGACCATCGTCACTCCCTAAACATCCGAAAATACTCGTCCATTTGTATGCCTTGAATAAATCCAAATCGATCAAGCCAGTACCTAGCGATCTTGTCAAATTGCACCGACTGAAATACTGTATACACATACAGTTAAATTAGGTATTCGGTATGGCTAAAGCTGCCCTCACCCCTAAAGTGCCCAGCCCTTACGAAGTAATGGGAGCGCGCATCCAGAAGATCATCAACTCCCCTGCCGCTCAAAAGGCCAAGCACGCCCTACTCCATCGGCTACCCGATGAGCCGGAAGCGGCATGGGCGCAAATCCTCGAAGAGATTGGTGAAACCGACAACGTGACAGTCGCCCACCGCGATGACGGCGGGGTCGAACTCTTCTGGGTCGTACCGAAAGAAGACTGATCAGCACAGAACATCGAGCCCGCCACTGAGCGGGCTTTTTTGTGGGCCATCAAAAAGGCGCAGCCTCCTCCGGAGCTACCTCTTCAACATCCGCCACCCGACCATCATCGGCCAGCACATCCCAGCGCACGATAACGTCACCATCGTCCGCAAACTCTAAATGCAGGCCGTCTGTCTCCCCTAGTAACTCCATCACGCCATCCCACGCTTCATCCGTGTCTGTGTCCAGTCGGTGAATCCTCGCCTGGCGCTCTAGCTGCGCCTTGGGCGAACCGATCATCGCGGACACCCGCAGCCCCAGCTTCTCCAGCCCGGTCATCTCTCGCGGTTCTTGTTGCTGCGTTTTCTTCCTAGCCATTCAAAACTCCAGTACTGGATATGCATACAGCAAAGAAGAATCATAGCCGCTTCTTTCCGAAAAATAATTAACCGCCGGTATTGACCAGCAATATACCGCCGGTTAATGTTACTCCATCGCCGGCCAACACCGGCAGCAACAAAGGCAGCAATGCCTCGGGCAACCGGAACGCTCTTTAAAAACTTGATGGACGCCGAGCTGGCCGATGCATAGCCAGCGGACGTACCGCGCAACGGTACGCAGCGATTCGACCTTATGTCGGCGCTGGGCATAGGAGACCTCATTCGGAGGGCGTGGCTGGAGAGGCTGCGTGGTGTTTAGTAGGTGTATGGCTTATGGGGCCTCGACCCCTTGTCGCACTGAATGGCACTGACGGGAAAGCGACCGTTGGCCTATGCAATGAACAGAGATTACCTGCCCGCTACATGCGGGCAGGATGCTCTCCAGAAGGCCTTGAAAAGGGCTTTGCGGAAAGCGTCACTTTCGGCGATTAGAACCTGGTGCTCCACCTGAAACAGGGTGGCGGGGTTTTCGATAGCCGGATATTGAATGCAACTCTTCGCGCTTGATGCGCTGCTCCATGGCATATATTTCGAGGGCTAGGCCTGCCCCCCTACCTGATGGCATCTCATCTAAATCCCGCTTCATTTTCAGCAGGACTCGCTTCAGTCGCTCAATCATTTGAGTGTGTGTTTCTGGCGGCTTACTCATTTGTGCTTGCCGCCGCCTGGAGAGCCGCCGCGAAAGACCTGGGTTTCCGAATAGAGCGTATCGCCTCGCCCCGGCTTGTAGCGGGTCTTTCGCTCATTGCGGCATCCGTCGCACATGATCGGCGGATTTACCCAGTCGGCCTTGTACCAGACCTTAACGGCCTTACAAAACCGGCAGGTCTTTTCTAGCCACCCGGTCTTTGACTTGGGTATCTCGCTAGCAACGTGAGGCGTTGGAACGGGTGACGGGCTCGCCATTTCCATTGCGTTTTTTAGCTGCATGAGCACAGCGAGGTTCTTTACATCCATGTCGAAAGCCTCTTATTTCGCCTTACCACGAGATTATCAGCGAGCAAATAGAACGACCAGCGCCCGTGACGTTGACAGACAGGGAAATCGAGGCGAAGCGCGTAGTGAAGAGAACTATCGAGGATTTCTCGGTAGTTCGGAAACACCAAATTTTCACTGATGCGCCTAGGCAACAGGGCGCATTGGGAAAACAACCGGAGCAATGAACATGCAAGCGTACTGGCTGAAATTTGAAGGTAGACCGCCCGGCTGCGTTGAGGCAGCGAGCGAAGAAGACGCAAAGCGTATTGGCGCCGAATCGATGGGCGCAGCGGTGCTGGAGTGCGATCGCCTCCCTTACCCGGCTAACCCGCGAATCAACACACATATCTACCGAGAGGGTGTTACCTGCCCTTCCTTTTGCTTTCGTCCAGAGCAGTGCAAAGGCAAGACATGCTGTCCTCAGCGCCGATCCTGTGACGATTAACCAATCCCGTAACACGACCGGGACGCCGCCGGGCAACGCATGAAGCAGCACCCGGTAATAAGCAGGCTTGCCGCCTGGGCATAAGGCACCGATACAGCGCGAGTTGCTATCGGGGCGCTCACCTTCCGCCCCTTGGATAAGGGCGTTGCACGCTGATCCGGCGAGCAGCAGCAGAGGGTGCTCGCCCCGATGCCAATTCCGGCATCACAACCAGTTAAACGCTTTGTCGCGATTACTGGGCAGGCTCGCCGGGAGGCGACACACACATCGTGCCAGGTAACGCAGGAGCGAAGCCGCCAGCGATCTAGCGCAAAGGCCAGCCGGAATAGGCGCAAGCCGGCACCCACCCTACCCGTACCCATAAGCAGGCAACCAGGCCAAACCTTTGCGGAAAGTCTGAGGCTTGGCGCGCCTGACTTATGGGTATGCACCGAGGAATCAACCATGCACGCAATCAGTAATGCCGGCGCGCTTGAGGCTGGCCGCTACGCCGCAGATGAAACCAGCGACAGCCGCGCACGTTCGTTTGGCCAGCTCTGTGACCGCGCCCGCGACGGGCTTACCTGGCAGCAGATCGAAGAAGCCATGGCCGAAGCGCCAGCCGCCCAGCGCAAAGAGTTTTGGTCGCAGATGCTCAAGTTCATCGATACAGACCCTCGATTCATCGCCAAGCAGAACGTGTCACTGATCGCCGGGCCGCTTCAAGAAGCCGTCGCCCTGGCCGTCGACGCCCAAGTCAGAAAGGAGTTTGACCTATGAGCCGTATGCCCTTCCCTACCCTGATCGAAGAACAGCTGGCCGCCATTGAGGCTGGTCGCGTTGTTGAGCGCATCGCCGTCAGCGCCAGCAGCCTTCTTGGCGCTAAGTCGCTGGCCTACCAGCAAGGCATCGAGCCGCGCCGCGAGCCTGATTTCAAATACTGCTCCGGTGGGCAGTGGACGCTGGTTTATGAGGCGCGGCCATGAGCACCGCCCTCCAGCGGCAACTGCGCCACAGCATCTGGCGCGGTTTTGCCATCACCCTTCTCGTTTTTACCGCCTTCGCCTTCGCCCTTGATTACGTCGGCGATGAGCCCACACACCAGCGCCAGGCGCAGGGAGAGCAACATGAACGCAGCCACTGAAACCGAAATCATCCTGCTGCCGCCGCAAGACACGGCGCTGCAGGTGTACACCACCGCCAACGGCCTCGACCCTTTCATAGCGCATATCCGCGCGCAGATTGACGAGTTCAACAGCAACGTGCCCGACCTGAGCACCGCCAAGAATCGCCAGCTGTATGCCTCGATGGCGCACAAGGTCGCCAAGGCCAAGAACGCCTTGGATGCTGTAGGCAAAGAGCTGTCAGCCGAGGCTAAGAAAAAGCCCAAGGTGATTGACGCTGAACGCAAGCGCTGCTGGGACTTGCTCGAAAGCTGGCAGGCTGAAGTGCGCAAGCCGCTGGACGACTGGCAGGCTGCTGAAGACGCGCGCATTGACCAGCACCAAGCCGGCCTGGATCACCTGCGCAACACCAACACCGAGGGCGCTAGCGCCGCGATGATCAAGGCGCTGATCCAAGACCTTGCCGAAGTCACCATTGGCGACGACTGGCAGGAGTTTGAAGCCGACGCACACCGCGCTAAGGCCGCCAGCCTGGCCACCCTTAATGAGGCGCTGGCCGCCCAGGAGCGCCGCGAAGCTGAAGCCGCCGAGCTGGAAGCGCTGCGCAAGCAAAAGGCCGAGCGTGACGCCCAAGACGAGCGCGACCGTATTGCCCGCGAGGCGGCTGATGCAGCACGGCAAGAAGCCGAGCGCACCGCTCAGGCACAGCGTGACGCTGCGGCCCAGCGCGAGCGTGACCTAGAGCAGCACGCCGCGCAGTTACAGCGCGAAGCTCAGGAAGCGCAGCAGCGTGCCGAGCAGGCTGAGCGCAACCGCATCGCCGCTGAGCAGCAGGCCGAGCAGGATCGTATCGCCGCCGAGCAGCGCCAAGTCGAAGCGGTTGAGCGGGCGAACCAGCAAGAGCGCCAGCGCCAAGCTGACGAAAAGGCCCGCGCCGAGGCGGCCGCCAAAGCCCGCGAAGCCGACACCGCGCACAAGACTGCCGTGCTCACCGCTATCAAAGAGTCATTCATGTTGGCCGGCATCACCGAGGCGCAGGCGCGGGCCGTCATCAACATGATCCGACGGGAAGAAGTGCCCCGCGTATCCATAACCTACTGAGGTGATCGGCATGGCCGGCAATGATTTACAGGTTGTCACTGACGACATTTACGCCATGCGCGAGACTTTCGACGCGGTGCTGTGTGACAGGGCGCTCAGCTTTGAGCGCGAAGCTGGTTTCGCGCTTCAGGTTCTGTCGGGCAACAGCTACGCCACAAGTCTTGCAATCCGAAATCGACAATCACTCGCCAACGCAATTACCAACGTCGCGGCCATCGGCATCAGCCTAAACCCTGCCAGGAAGCAGGCGTATCTGGTGCCGCGTGATAACAAAATCTGCCTAGACATTAGCTACATGGGGCTTATGGACCTGGCCATGCTCACCGGCTCGATTCTGTGGGCGCAGGCCGAGCTGGTGTATGAAAAAGACTCGTTCGACCTAAACGGTTACGACGCCCCGCCCACCCATAAATACAGCCCGTTTGCGACAGATCGCGGCGAGATAGTGGGCGTGTATGTCGTGATCAAGACCGCCGACGGCGACTACCTGACTACCACCATGACCATTGCCCAGGTGCATGAGTGCCGGGCTATTTCAACCGCTTGGAAAGCCTACCTAAAGGACTCGTCAAAGACCTGCCCTTGGGTGACGCAGCCGGGCGAAATGATCAAAAAAACCTGCGTCAAGCGTGCCTACAAATACTGGCCGAAAACCGAACGGCTAGAGCAAGCCATTCACCACTTGAACACCGACAGCGGCGAAGGCTTCGCCAATGTCAGCGCTCCTGACTATGACGCTGCACTGGTTAAGGAGTGGGTGGACAGGATCGAGGCATGTGACTCACGCGCCGCACTAACCGAAACCTGGAAGGCTGCCGTCAACGCAGCCGACCAGGCACGCGACAAACAAGCCTACGAGCTGATCAAGGCGGCCGCCGTGAAGCGCGGCCCGATTGTCGATGAGCTTGATAAACAAACCCTGCACGGAGAACCAGCATGATCCTTATCAATTGCGAGCAAGGCAGCAAAGAGTGGCACGGTGCGCGTGCTGGCGTGATTACCGCGAGCATGTTTGCCGTGGCGCGCTCAACCGTTGGCGGCCTAACAGACCAGCAGGCCATTTATGTGAATGCCATGCTTGAAGGGCGCACCGAAGCCAAGGCCAAAGAGCTAGCCGGCTACAAGAACACGCCCACGTCCACCACCGTGCAAAAGGCGCTGGATGGCGAGAAGGTTGGCCAGCCGAGCGAGGCGGCCCTTAACTATGCGTTTGGCTTGGCAGTTGAGCGCATCGCCGGCGAGCCTCTGGATAACGGCTTTGAAACCTGGCAGATGCGGCGCGGCCATGAGCTTGAGCCCGAAGCGCGCATGGAGCATGAAAAGCAAACCGGCATGATCGTTGAGCGCGCCGGCTTCATCACCACCGATGACGGCGCCTTTGGTGCCAGCGCCGACGGCTTTATCAACCTGGACGGCGGCAGCGAATACAAGTGCTTCCTGGCGCCGGAAAAGCTGCGCAGCTTCCACATCGACAACGATGCCGGCGAAATCATGGACCAGGTGCAGGGCTGCATGTGGATTAGCGGCCGCAAGTGGTGGCACGTAGGCATGTACTGCCCTGCGCTCGCACCTGTAGGCCGCCAGCTCTGGTTCAAAGAGTTCAAGCGCGACGACGACTACATCGAGAAACTTGAAGAAGACCTGTGGCAGTTCAAGCTGCTGGTCGATGGGTTTGAGCAGAAGCTACGGAGCCAGCCGGGCAAGTGCGTGAAGGAGGCAGCGTAATGGCTCGCGGAGTCAACAAAGTCATCCTGGTCGGCACCTGCGGCCAAGACCCTGATGTTCGCTACATGCCAAACGGCAATGCGGTCACCAACCTGAGTTTGGCCACCAGCGAACAGTGGACGGACAAGCAGACCGGCCAGAAGGTCGAGAAGACTGAATGGCATCGCGTCGCGCTATTCGGCAAGGTCGCCGAGATTGCCTGCGAGTACCTGCGCAAAGGTTCCCAGGTCTACATCGAGGGCAAGCTGCAGACCCGCGAGTGGGAGAAGGACGGCATCAAGCGCTACACCACAGAAATCATCGTGGACATGCAAGGCACTCTGCAGCTGCTTGGCGGCCGCCCGGAAGGTGCTGGCGGTGACCGCGCCCAGCAGTCGCGCCAACCACACCCGCAAGCCGGCGCTGCACGGCAGCCACCAGCGCCTCGCCAGCAGCAGAGCCAGCAGTCAGCACCGCCTGACTTTGACAGCTTCGATGATGACATTCCGTTCGCGCCCCCATATCGGGGCACACATTGCCTTCTCATCTAACCAACACCAGGGCGCACACAGCGCCCTTTTCTTTGCGAGAAATTCGATGATTTTCATGACAACCAAAGAGCTGGAAGCCCACCACAAGGACTTGATTAAAAGCCTTGCGCGGCTGGATCAGGCATCCGGCACCTGGAATAAGGCAGACCGTGCCCGCGGTGAGGCCACCCGCCGCAACCTGCAGCAGGAAATCGGCCGTGTAGAAGGCGACCTGCACATGGCCGGCGCCTGGCCTAAGTCCGCTTAATCAACCCACTCATCACCTGGAGCACCGCTAATGTGGTTTCGTAACCTGCTGGTTTATCGCATCACCCAAGACGTCCAGTTCAACGCCAAAGCACTTGAGGCCGCCCTTGCAGCCAAGACGGCGCGGCCATGCGCCAGCCAAGAGCTGAACACCTACGGCTTTGTGGCACCGCTTGGTAAAGGCGAGAACGCCCCGCTGGTGCATGCTAGTAGTGGCTTTCTGCTGATTGCCGCGCGCAAAGAAGAGCGCATTCTGCCCGGCAACGTGGTCCGCGATGCGCTGAAGGATAAGGTCGACGAGATTGAGGGCGAGCAGATGCGCAAGGTCTACAAGAAAGAGCGCGACCAGCTGAAGGATGAAATCGTGCAGGCCTTCCTGCCGCGCGCCTTTACCCGCAAAGCAACCACCTTTGCTGCCATCGCCCCTGACCTTGGCCTGATCCTTGTCGACTCAGCAAGCCTGTCACGCGCCGAAGACTTGCTGTCTACGCTGCGCGAATGCATGGGCAGCCTGCCCGTGCGCCCGCTGGCAGTGAAGTTTGCGCCAAGCGCCAGCATGAGCGACTGGGTTAAGACGCAGCAAGCGGCCACTGACTTCTCCCTGCTCGATCGCGCAACGCTGTGCGACACGCATGCGGAGGGCGGAAAGATTGCCGCCACCCGCCAAGACCTTACCAGCGACGAAATTCAGCTGCACATGAGCGCTGGCAAGCAGGTGACCAAGTTGTCGCTCGCCTGGCAGGACAAGCTGTCGTTCGTGCTGGATAGCAAGCTGGTCATTAGCCAGCTGCGCTTCGAGGACTTGCTGCAGGACCAGGCTGAGCAGGATGGCGGCGAAGATACTGCCGGCCAATTCGATGCCAGCTTCACGTTGATGATGCTCACGTTTGGGCAATTCCTGCCGGCGCTTATTGAAGCACTGGGCGGCGAAGACGTGCCAACCGGAATCTGACCACTCTATAACTCAGGAATCAGCCATGCCTATCCGTCACAGCATCATCCACAACATCGACAAGAAACCCGACGGCAGCCCAGCCGTACTGCATACCAGCGAAGCTGAACTGCCCGAGTCGCAAGCACGCGACAACCTGCTGACCGATCTGAACGAGGCCTATAACGCCAAGCAAGGTAAGGCGTGGGGCTTCTTCCATGAGGAATCTGGCGCATACCCCTTCAGTCGCTGGCTCAAGGCCTACATCAGCTTAGAGCAAGACTTTACCGGGTTCTCCTGGCAGGCCGTCGAGCATCTGCTGAAGCTGATGGAAGAATCGAACCTCTCTACTGGCGGTCATCTTTTTATCGCCCATTACCAGCAAGGCTTGACCGAATACATGGCCATTGCTCTGCTGCACCAAGGCGAAGGTGTGGCAGTCACCGAAGCGCTCGGCGTTGCACCATCCAAGCACTTGGATCTTGGCCAGCTGCACCTGGCTGCACGCATCAATATCAGCGAATGGCTCAGCAACCCGAAGTCGCGCCAGTACATTTCCTTCATCAAAGGAAAGAATGGGCGTAAAGCTTCCGAATACTTCCGCGACTTCATTGGCTGCCAGGAAGGCATCGACGCGCCTAGCGAGACTCGCACTTTGCTCAAAGCCTTTAGCGACTTCGTAGAAAGCGAGGATCTGCAAGAGGTACAAGCCCGCGAGAAAACCGCAACTCTTGTCGGCTACGCCAGCAGCCAGGCCAAGCTAGGCGAACCTATCAGCCTGGAAGAGCTGGCAGCGCTCATCGACGAGAACAGCCCTGCAGCCTTCTATGACTTTATCCGCAATAAGGACTATGGCCTGTCGCCAGAAATCCCAGCAGACAAACGCACCATTAACCAGTTCCGCCGCTTCACCGGGCGCACCGAAGGCCTATCGATCAGCTTCGAGCAGCACTTGCTGGGCGGCATGATCGAGTTCGACGAGGCGAGTGACACGCTTCTGATCCGGAAAATCCCCGCACAGCTGAAGCAGCAACTGAAGCAGAAGTAGTTACCTCTGCCGCCTTCGGGCGGCCCCTATTCCAAGCCCAGCGCCAGCAGCGCAACGGGCTGCTATTGCCTGGAGAAAGTTATGCCGAACGTACTTTATGCCGGCCTGCGCAACCCTGAGCGCGACCTGAGCATCATTAACGCCCTTGCCGGGAAGTCGATCAGTGAAGTGGCAGAGCACCTGGCCCTTGCGCCAAGCACGGTGCGCGCCGCACAGCGCCGAATGGCTGACCTCGCCACCTTCAACCTCACCCTCACAGGGGGGGGTTAAGGACATTCCAATTGGGCCGGTGGCTGCCAAGTCATTCCGGCGCGCGGCGCTTGGTGCGTACCGCCACTTTTGCGGCACCTTCCGCAGCCTAGAGCTGAACCAGTGGGCTGTAACTGATGGCACCACCACCCTCACCATTCAAGAGCTTCGTGACCTCGACTCCGGTGTCGCATCGGTCACAGAAGACGATCAGGAATCAGCCACATGACCTCGATGAAGAAGCCAGCGCCGTTCGACTTCCACACCCAGTACGGCCTGCCGCTGGTCGAGACTGACGACGAGATAAACGTCGACTTGTTCGCGGGTGGCGGTGGGGCAAGTACCGGTCTTGAGATGGGCCTTGGTCGCCCAGTGCACATCGCCATCAATCACAACCCTGCCGCCATCAGCATGCATGAGGCCAACCACCCGGGCGCGCTTCACTTGCAAACGGACGTTTGGGCCGTTGATCCCGTCGAAGTGCTGGCCGGGCGCAACATTGGCTGGTTCCACGCATCACCAGACTGCACCCACCACAGCCAGGCGGCTGGCGGACAGCCTCGCAAGAAAGAGGTGCGCGACTTGTCCTGGGTGGTGATCAAGTGGGCCGGAATCGGCAAGCCACGAATCATCAGCCTGGAGAACGTGAAGCAGATCCGCCAATGGGGTCCGCTTATCGCCAAGCGCTGCAAGAAGACCGGCCGGGTGATGAAGCTGGACGGCACTATTGCGGCACCAGGTGAGCGCACTCCGCGCGGTGAGCAGTTCCTAGTGCCTGACCCGAAACGCAAAGGCACCACCTGGCACAAGTTCCTCGGCTGCCTTCGGGCGCTGGGCTATACCGTCGAACACAACATCCTCAAGGCCTGCGACTTCGGCGCCCCAACCAGCCGCGAGCGGTTGTTTCTGGTGGCGCGGCGTGACGGCAAGCCAATTGTATGGCCAAAGCCAACCCATGCCGCTAAGCCCGGCAAGGGCCAGAAGCCTTACCGCACGGCAGCTGAGTGCATTGATTTCAGCCTGCCGAGCCAGAGTATCTTCAACCGCAAGAAGCCGCTGGCAGATGCAACAGAGCGCCGCATCGCCAAGGGCATCAAGCGCGAGGTGCTGCAGAAGGCCAAGCCCTTTATCGTGCCAATCGCCAACTGGTCCCGAGATACGCTGCACCCGGTTGATCAGCCACTGAACACCGTCACAGCCTGGCCGCGCGGCGGATCGTTTGCAGTTGCCACGGCCTTCCTCGAGCAGGCCAACGGTGGTTTCAACACCATGCTGTCTCGCAGCATGGATCAGACAGTCTCAACGGTCACCAACAGCGGCAGCCAGCAGCGACTGGTGACAGCCAACCTGGTGCACCTGCGCGGCAACTGTGATGCGAGGGATGTAGAAGACCCACTGCACACCGTCAGCGCCGGCGGCACGCACCATGCTCTGTGCACGGCCTTCCTTTCGCGTCAGTTCGGCGCAAGCGTTGGCCAAGGTGTTGAAGAGCCAGCGCCAACCATTACTGCTGGTGGCGGTGGAAAGTCTGCGCTGGTTGAGCTGAAGCTTTCGCCTGATGCCGAAGAGGGAGCCTTGCGTTGTGCAGCCTTCCTGATGAAGTACCACGGCATTGGCGAGAACGTGGTCAGCATGGATGAGCCAGTCAGCACCGTGACCACTAAGGACCGGCTTGCACTGGTCACAGTCTGGATCGGCGGCGACCCGTATGTGATCGTCGACATCTGCCTGCGCATGCTGCAGCCGCATGAGCTGTACGCCGCGCAGGGCTTCCCGCCCAGCTACATCATCACCCGCGGGCACGATGGTCGGAAGTTCACGAAGTCGGAGCAGGTGTTCATGTGCGGCAACAGCGTCAGCCCACCGCCAATGGCTGCCATCGCTGCAGCAAACGATACCTGGTCACCGCGACAGGCGCTGGCCGCATAAATCACACCCTACCCGCCCACTCCCTGCCTGATGCTCGGGCGGGAGGGTGTTAAACGTAGCCGTTTTCACGAACTGGGCGGCCTAGAGTGACTCCATCCCAGATTGGATCATGTATTTCTGGACCGGTAGAACCAAGGCGCGAAATGTCATGAACCACAAGATACCTATGTCCATTAGCGCCAATAACTTCGACAGAGATTAACTCTTTATGGTTTTTCTCTTTGTCGATAAGACCGCCATTAAGATAGTCAGTCGTGTGGTCAATTTGAAGCATCCGAACTTCGTCTTTTGGCAAAACGAAGGGCTCAATGTGATTCGTTTTAACAACATGAAATGGCTCGTATGAGTGGTAATACCCAAGAGCATTTGGGCCGCGCAGAAGGCAGACGCTTCTAATAAAAAGGGTCCTGCTTCCTGTATTGCTCAACGTGTAAACCAAGTGCCGCATTTGCGGACTGATTTGCTTCCTGTCAGCAAGTCGTATCGTGGATGGGCTGAATGTTCGCTCAACCAAGTTTAAAACCGCCCCGGCAGGCTTATGCAGAGTAGAGAAGTACAAGCTAACAACCGAAATAAACAGCGCACCGCCCGCAATTAGAAGCGTCAGTTTGTCCTCAAGCCCCACATCAAACTCCTTATCCCAGCCCTATGCCGGGCCAGAACAAATACCCCAAAACAATCATTCACGCCACTGGCGAGGGATAAGTCATGCCAACTGAAACCAAGCTCACCCTCAAGCACCAGCGCGCCGAGCAAGTGAACCAAGCAATAAAGATCATCGCCGACCACGGCCGGCGCTTCTTCTACAGCCAGGCCAGTGGCCTCTATGCGTCAGTCGAAGTCGATGCTCGCGGCAAGGTCTGGTGGATCGATGACTACACCGGCAAGCGCATCTACACCCACCCCAACACATGGGGCAATAGATGGCGTGGCTTCAGCCATGGCGGAACACTGCGCGATCTGGTCGAGGCTTTCCGCGATTACATCTGCACGGGAAAACAACTGAGTCCTTTCTATCTCGGTCCTGAGCGACACCGCATCACCGACGGGAATATTTGGGGCTACTCAACGGAGGCCATGACGGCGGTGCGAGAGCAAGCCGGGACGTTGCCAGTTTTTCGTCAGTCTCAGCAGCAGGACACCGCATGAGAACCACCACACCCCGCATTCCCTGCCTGATGCTGCGGGAGGGTGGCGGCAAGAGTCTAGCGCGAAATGCGAGCAACAAATTCCTGAGCAGCGTCAATCGACGCAGACACATGCTGCGCACCGACCCACCGGTAGAGTGCATTGCCAAGCAGGCCGCTCTCGACCTTGCCCATCAACGCATTTAGATCAACGCCTGCAGCGTGAGCTTCGGTCAGCAGTGCTACAGCAGCCTGCTCTAGGGCAATTTCCCGATCTGTTGCCATTCCACTCTCCTTCAGTTCGGCCCCATGCCGTAACTGTCGAACCTACCCCACAACCACCTTTCACGCCACTGGCGAGGGATAAGTCATGCCAACAGTAAAAGAAAAGATCGCTCCAATAACCGTCCAGCGTGACGACCTTGGGCACTGGACACACCCGGCCTGGCCGCAGGATGGGGAGGAAAACGCAGTTTCGAAAGCCTGGTTCGATGAGCAAGGGATTGAGATTTTCCTTGTTGAATTTGAATACGACGCACCTCAAGAGTTGTTGGATTCCTACTTTGACGACGGTGCCCCTGATTGCTCCAAATGGACGCCGACCAAGCCGGAAGGTGATGGATGGTTCGTGTTCTCTATCCACGAAACCGAGGATGGCCCGGTGTGTGTTTGGGTTCACGAGAAGTCTGCCAAATGACTTTGCGCCCCACCTACTGCCGTACCTGGCGCAAGCCTGCCGACCAATGCCAGTGCCTGCGCTGCACACCGATCACCAACAAGTAACCCATTCCAACAAATGGATTAACCCACACTCCCCAGCCGCGCTGGGTGGAGAGAGATATGTCTGCAGCAGAAAAGGTTGAGGCGGCCGGCTTTGTCTTTGAAGGCAAGATGGCCGAAATCCTTGGCACCACACAGAAAGCACTGGAGCGACGTCGCCAGCGCGGCCTCATTCCAGAAGGGGTATGGCTCCTAGTACATGGCCGCATCATGTTCAGCATCGCGAGGTACAACGAATGGCTAGAAAGCCAATGGAGTGGCCTGCAGGCATCGAGCCCGTCGGCGATAAACTCCGGATACGGTTCACCTGGGCAGGTTCGCGTCGTTGCGAAACCCTCCCCTATCCGCAAACGCCAAAGGGTATTGCCGCGGCCGTCGCAATCCGTGATCAAGTAGCCCAGCTCAAGAAACTGAACCTGCTCAGCGAAGATAAGTACGCTGAGCTTTTCCCCAACTCCAGCTATGCCGTGGCGTCACTCAAGCCAACCTTTACTGAGTACGCCCAACTGTGGATCGACAGCCGGCAAATAGTCGATGCAACCCGCCGCAATTACTGCAGCATCCTCAACAACGTATGGGTACCGCACTTGGGCAGTAAGCGCATTGATATGATCAGTGCAGCCGATCTGCGCAAGGTGGCGGCTGCTATATCTTGGGCGTCACCGTCGCACCGCAAAAACAGCACGGTACTTCTCGCCAGCATCTTCCGCTCTGCAGTCGCTGACGAGTTGACCGGCCGCAACCCAGCCGCCTCGATTCCTCGATCAAAGGTGCCGCGTCGGCCGGTCGACCCATTCACGCGCGAAGAAGCCGACAGGATAATCGCCTGGCTGTACGCCAACCTAGCGGGGCCGCTCCGCATGTACGCTGCCTACTTTGAGTTTGCTTTCTACACTGGGCTGCGGCCCTGTGAGCAATTGGCGCTGAAGCGCTCAGAGGTTAAGGAGGTCGAGCGCCGCGCACATATCTGCCGCCTGGTGTCCGACGGCAACATCGAAGAACGGATTAAAACCAAGTACACGCGCGAGGTTCTGCTGAATGAGCGGGCACTTCACGCGCTTGGCGTGGCTAAGCAGCTGCACGACGGGGAGTTTGTTTTCGCGCCCGTCGACGGCAGCGGACCATACATACGCTCGGAGAACACACCCAAGCATTACTTTCAGCTGGCACTGGCCGCATTGAAAATTCGCGCACGGCGTCAGTACGATGCCCGCCACACTTATGCGACCATGTGTCTTATGGCGGGCATGAACCCTGCATTTATCGCCGGCCAGCTTGGCCATAGCGTTCAGATGCTTCTCACGACATATGCCAAGTGGCTTAGCTCTGCGTCAGATTGGACCGAGCTGAACAAGCTTTAAGGCGAATTGGTACAAAATTGGTATTTAGAAAATGACAGAAGACGTGAAAGGCCCGAACCATCGGGGCGCATTGCTTGAGCTGCGACATTTTCTTTCAAGCCAGATACTCGGTCAGGAAAAACTCATCGAAAGGCTGCTGATTGCCTTGCTCGCTGACGGCCATATGCTGGTTGAAGGAGCCCCTGGGCTCGCCAAGACCAAGGCGATCAAGGAGCTGGCTGAAGGTATTGAAGCCGAATTTCACCGTATTCAGTTCACCCCAGACCTGCTCCCAGCTGATATCACCGGCACCGAGATTTATCGTCCGGAGACCGGTAGCTTCGTCTTTCAGCAGGGGCCGATCTTCCACAATCTTGTGCTGGCGGATGAGATCAACCGCGCGCCGGCCAAAGTGCAATCGGCACTGCTCGAAGCCATGGCCGAGCGCCAGGTCAGCGTCGGGCGCAGTACGTACCACCTGTCGCCGCTGTTTCTGGTGATGGCCACGCAAAACCCGATCGAGCAGGAAGGCACCTATCCACTGCCCGAAGCCCAGCTCGACCGCTTTTTGATGCACGTGAAGATCGGTTTCCCCGACGCCAGCGTCGAACGCAAGATCCTCGCCCAGGCTCGTGGCGAAGCGCTCAACGGCGAAACCAAGCCCGAGCAACTGGTCAGCCAGCAAGCGATATTTGCCGCACGCCAGGAAATCCTTGGCCTGTATATGGCCGATGCGGTGGAGGAATACTTGGTGCAGCTGGTGATGGCCTCGCGAACACCGGCCAAGTTCGACCCGGAACTGGCCGAGTGGATTGCCTATGGTGCCAGCCCGCGCGGCTCGATTGCCCTGGATCGCTGCTCGCGCGCGCACGCCTGGCTGGCTGGGCGCGACTTCGTCAGCCCAGAAGACATCCAAGCAGTACTGTTCGATGTGCTGCGTCACCGCATCATCCTGTCGTTTGAAGCGGAAGCCGCCGGCATCGACCAGGACCGCGTAGTGCAACGTATTCTCGACGTCGTGGCGGTCGCCTAAACACCATGCACGACCAACCCACGCAACCCGGCATTCGCGTCAGCCTCGGTGAACTGATCGAGATGCGTCACCGCGTGCGTGAGGTACAGCTATTTTCCACCCCCGCGCAGCGCAGCCCATTAATTGGCTTGCACCATTCCAAACTGCGCGGGCGCGGTGTGGACTTCGACCAGGTGCGGGTGTATCAGCCCGGTGACGATGTGCGCACCATCGACTGGCGCGTGACGGCACGCACCCAAGAGCCGCACACCAAGTTGTTCCACGAAGAACGCGAGCGGCCGATCTACATCATGGTCGAGCAAAGCCGACAACTGTTCTTCGGCTCTGGGCTGATGTTCAAGTCAGTACTTGCGGCCCAGGCCGCCAGCCTGATTGGCTGGGCCGCACTGGGCCACAACGACCGTATCGGTGGCCTGGTATTCGGCGATCTGGAACACCACGAAGTCAAACCACGGCGCAGCAAGCAAAGCCTGCTGCAACTGCTCAGCCGCCTGGCCAAGGCCAACCAGGCTCTAAATAACGACAGCCAGGGCGAGCGCGACAGCTTCGGCCTCGCCTTACGCCGCGCTCGCGAAGTGCTGCGCCCGGGGAGCCTAGTGGTGGTGCTGTGCGATGAGCGCACGCTTAATGACAGCAGCGAACAGCAATTACAGCTGCTCGCGCGACATACCGACCTGCTGCTGTTGCCGCTTTCCGATCCGCTCGATCATGCCCTGCCGAATGCCGGCCTGCTGCGTTTTACCGACCAAGGCGCACAACTGGAACTCGATACCCAAGACCCAGAATTACGTCAGGCTTACCGCAGCCTGGCCGACGCCCGCCAGGCTCGCTGGCAGCGCCTAGCACAGAAACTCGGCGTGCCGCTGCTGGCCCTAAATACCCAGACCGAGATGGTCGAACAACTACGTGAGCACTTAAATGCCCAGCGGGCAAGGAAAACCCCGTGAACCCGCTGGACCAACTCGAACCGCTGATTGCCCCGCCGGCTATCACCCTGTGGCCGCCGGCACCGGGCTGGTGGTTGCTTGCCCTGCTGCTGCCACTGCTGGTCTGGGCCGGTTTTAAATTACTCAAACGCCTGCCACGTAAAACAACCAGGCCGTCGAGCGATGCGCCACTTGACCCGCTGCGCCAGGCCGCATTACTCGAACTCGAACAGCTGAAAAAACCTTACGACAGCGCCGATGCCGGCCCTTGGCTACAACAGTTGAACGCCATCCTCAAACGCCTGTGCCGCGAGCGCTACCCGCAAAGCCATAGCCATGTGCTCAGCAGTCGCGCCTGGCTGGCCTTTCTCGACAGCCGTTGCCCAGCAGCCGGACTGACCCGCTGGATGATATTGGTCGAAGGAGCTTATCGAGCGCACTGCAGCCTGGATGACAAAGCCATTACCGGCCTTAATCAGGCCGTGGCGATATGGATTCGCAAACATGTTTGAGTTTGCCTGGCCCTGGGTCTTTGTTCTCGCCCCTCTGCCCTGGCTGCTACGCGCCTGGTTGCCGCCGGTCGACAGTGGTGAAGCGGCGTTGAAAGTTAGCTTTCTGGCAGAGCTGGAAAGCCTCAGCGGCAAGCTCGCACGGCCACGCCTGCCAGCTTTACGGCAACAGGCACCGTTTGCATTGATCTGGCTCTTGCTGATGCTCGCGTGTGCCCGTCCACAATGGCTCGGTGAACCCTTGCCGCTGCCCGCCAGTGGTCGCGATTTATTGTTGGCCGTGGATGTATCAGGCTCCATGGATTACGCCGACATGACGTGGCAAGACGAAGAGGTCAGCCGCCTGACCCTAGTCAAACACCTATTGGGCGACTTTATCGACGGTCGCCAGGGCGATAGGGTCGGTTTGATCCTGTTCGGCAGCCGCGCCTACCTGCAGTCACCGCTGACCTTTGACCGACAGACCGTGCACACTTGGCTGGATGAGGCGCAGATAAATATCGCTGGACCACAAACGGCCATTGGCGACGCCATTGGCCTGGCGGTCAAACGCCTGCGCGAACGCCCTGCACAAAGCCGCGTACTCGTACTAGTAACGGACGGTGCTAATAACGGTGGTGAAATCGACCCCATGACCGCTGCGCGTTTAGCCGCAGAGGAAAGCATCACCATCTATCCGATCGGTATCGGAGCCGACCCCGAACAAGGCGGCGTACTCGGCATGCTTGGCTTCAATCCCGGCATCGACTTGGATGAACCTAGTCTGCGTGCGATTGCCGACGCCACCGGCGGCGAATACTTCCGTGCCCGTGACAGCGATGAACTGCAAGCCATCGAAGCCACTCTCGACCGCCTCGAACCAGTGGCTCAAGAACCAACCTTGACGCGACCGACACTGCCACTCTATCCCTGGCCACTGGGCCTTGCCCTCGTACTGAGCCTGCTGCTAGTCAGCCAAACGCTCTGGCCAACGCTGCCACAGCGCTGGCGCAGTAAATTGGCGACGCTAAGGGGTAAACAGTCATGAACCAACTGACCAGTCTCTGGCCTTACTGGCAACGTCCTTTCTGGTTATTACTGATACCGCTACTGGGCGTGCTGCTGTGGAAGCTCTGGCGCCGGGAAAAACGCAGCGGGCGCTGGCAGGTTTTGCTACCAGCCACTTTCCAGGCCGCACTGCTAACTGCCGGCAGTGGCCGCAACAGCCGTATGCCCTGGCTAGCCCTCGGCCTAGCCTGGCTACTGACGTTGCTGGCGCTGCTCGGGCCGACTTGGCAGCGCATCGAACAGCAAAACCCTAAACCGGCAGACCCGCTGGTGGTGGTACTTGAGCTGACCCCGGAGATGCTCGCCAGCGACGCCTCGCCCAATCGCCTGGCCCAGGCTAAGCGCAAATTGCTCGACCTGCTGCAAACTCGCCAGGATGCGCAAACCGCCATCGTCGTCTATGCCGGCAGCGCACACACCGTGGTGCCGTTATCCGACGATATGTCCACCAGCCGCAACCTGCTCGACGCATTAAACCCAAGCATCATGCCGGAGCCCGGCAAACGTGCTGATCTGGCTGTGACCAAGGCCCTGCAGCTACTCGAACAGGGCGCCCAAGGCAACGGCCGCTTACTGCTGCTGACCAGCGCACTCAGCGAAATCGAGCGCCAGGGCATAACCCAGGCACTCGGCCGCCGTGGCCAACGCTTGCACATCCTCGGGATTGGCAGCACCCAGGGCGCGCCGATCATTCAAGAGGACGGCTCGTTCCTCAAGGATGCCCAAGGGGCCATTCTACTGCCGCGCCTGGACAGCTTCGGTCTCAAGCGTTTGGCCAATGAATTGGGCGGCCACTACCAAGGCCTCACCCTTGATGACCACGATTTGCGCAACTTAGGCCTGCTGGCTGCACCGCAACAAGTGCGCCGTGACGGCGAACTGACTCGCCTGCAAGCCTGGGCCGATCAGAGCCACTGGTTACTGCTGCCGCTGCTATTACTCGCTGCCTGCGCCGCACGCCGCGGCTGGCTGTTGTGCCTGCCGCTGTTGCTACTGGGCCTACCGCAGAACAGCTACGCCTTCAGCTTTGAAGACCTCTGGCTACGCGCTGACCAGCAAGGCCAGCGCTTGCTCGACGCGCAACAACCCGCGGCGGCAGCGCAACGCTTCAATGACCCACGCTGGCAAGGCCAGGCGCTGTACCAAGCTGGTGATTACGCGGCCGCCGCTGAACGCTTCGCCAATGCTGAAACCGCCAGCGATCACTACAACCGTGGCAATGCCCTGGCACGCAGCAATGAGTTGGAGGCCGCCGTCGATGCCTACGCCCAGGCTCTGGAGTTAAAACCTGACCTGGCTCAGGCGCAAAAAAACAAAACACTGGTCGAAAACTTGTTGCAGCAAAAGCAGCAAGAGCAAGAGCAAGAGCAACCGGACGATCCGCAAAAGCCCAGTGATACGCAGAATCAACCCAGCGCCCAGCCGCAAACTGGCAAACCCGAGCAGAATGCTCAGCCGCAGGCCGAACAAGCGCCTAGCAGCCCATCAAAGCCTGAAGATGAGAGCCCGCAGCCCGCGCAACCGGGCTCAGACGAAGACGCTAATACGCCGCCGGAACAGCCGGAACAGCCGAAAGAAGACGATAGCGACAGCCGTGAAGAACAGATCGCCAACGCCGAACCGGCCCTCGACGGCGAGCGTCGCCAGGCATTGGAACAATGGCTGCGGCAGATCCCCGACGATCCGGGCGAGTTGCTGCGGCGTAAATTCAGGCTGGAACAACAACAGCACCAGGAACAACTGCAATGAACCGACTGCTTTGTACCCTTTTGCTTAGCCTACTGGCCCTGAACGCCAGTGCGCAGAGCCTGAACGCTACTGTCGACCGCACTCGGCTGAATGCTGGCGAAAGCGTAGAACTCACCGTGGAATCGCAGGACACCACGCTATTCGGCAAACCCGACCTGCAACCGCTCTATGAATTATTCGAGGTGCTCGGCACCCGCCAGGTCAATCGCCTGAGCAACGGCGGCACTGACGCACAGGCGAGTACCCGCTGGATCATCACCCTGCAACCCAAGCACAGCGGCTATGTGGTGATCCCGCCGCTGAGCCTCGCCCAGCTGCAAAGCGCCCCCATTACCCTGCACGTCCAGCAAGACACAAGCGCCGCTGACAGCCGCCTGGCCCCCGTATTTATCGATGCCAGCCTTGATCAAGAAAGCGTTTATGTACAGGCGCAAACCGTGCTGACACTGCGCATCTACCATTCCGTCTCGCTGTACGACGACAGCAGCCTGACCCCGTTAGAAATGCCCCAAGCGCGGGTTGAAATCCTCGGAGAGCCGCGCACCTACGAGAAAGACATCAACGGGGTGCGTCATGGCGTGATCGAATTACGCTATGCAATTTTTCCCCAGGAAAGTGGTGAACTACTGATACCCGCACAAGCCTTTACCGCCACCGCGGTTGATCGCTCGGCCAGTAACACTTACAACCCATTTGGCCCACGCTCGGGCAAGGTTGTACGGGTTAAATCTCCGGAAATCCCGCTGAAGGTAAAAGCCAGGCCGGCCAGCTACCCCGCCGCTGCACCCTGGCTGCCCGCACGCGCACTGAGTCTCAGTGAAGCGTGGAGCCCGGAACCGGAAGATACGCAGGTCGGCGACTCGCTAACCCGCAGCCTGCTGCTCAAGGCAGAAGGTTTGGCCAGCGCACAGTTACCGCCGTTACCGGCGACTCAGGTAAGCGGTCTGCGGCGTTACCCAGATCAGCCACAACTGACCAATCAGGTAAACGACAGTGGCCTGGTAGGTAGCCGCGAAGAACGCGAAGCGTTGGTAGCTAATCGTGAAGGCGTGATTGCCTTGCCGGCAGTCGAGGTGCTGTGGTGGAACACCCAGACCGATCAGCTAGAACGCAGCAACTTGCCGGCACGCAAGCTACAAGTAACCGCTAACCCGAACGTAGAGACTCAGCCTGTTGAGGCCGAGCGCCCTGCCGTGAGCGAAGCCGCCAACGGACAGCTGTGGCCCTGGCAGTTGAGCACTGGACTGCTGAGCCTGACCACCCTGCTCGGTTTTATCCTCTGGTGGCGCGCACGCCGGCAACCTGCCGTATTACCCAGCCAGCAAACAGGCCCAAGCCCACGCAACCTGCTCGATGATCTCAAGCGCACGTGCCTGGCTAACGATTCGCAAGCTACCCGCCATGCGTTGGACGCCTGGGCTCGCCAGCAGCCAGAAACTTTGGCAGATATGGCAGCGCGTTTTACCCCGCTGTCCGATGCACTCGACGGCCTCAACGGCGCGCTGTATAGCGAAAGCGGCCAGCACTGGCAAGGCCGTAATCTGTGGCTAGCAATCCGCAGCCTACCCGCTATAGAAGACCTAGATAGTAATACCAATCCGGACACCAGCACGCTGCCACCGCTCTACCCACGCTAGCAGCCGCACCGACAAGGCCGGCCCACAGCAGAACATGCGCCTGACATTTCGTACACGCGGGTTGGTGGCATAGGCTTGGCTTGAACCAAAACTGGGCAACGGTTGAGGCGAGCCCGCAAGGAATATTCAGCCGTCACCGCTCGCTAGATCATGACGCAACTGACTTCAT
Organism: Pseudomonas guineae; assembly: GCF_900113745.1. Taxonomy (GTDB): domain Bacteria; phylum Pseudomonadota; class Gammaproteobacteria; order Pseudomonadales; family Pseudomonadaceae; genus Aquipseudomonas; species Aquipseudomonas guineae. The sequence continues at coordinate 488,690 of NZ_FOQL01000003.1, forward strand.
ACCGGCATCTGGCTCAAGCTTGTGTTTATGCGCCTAGCCCGCCCTTCGAATAACCCCACCACAGCTATCGCTGAGCAGCGTCACGCCTCAATCCTTGTGGGATAGAAGGACAATAAAAAACCGCGACCCAAAGGCCGCGGTTTTTGTGTGACTACAAATCAGGCTTAGGCCTTGTTGCGCAGCTTCTCCGGATTGATCAGGAAGCGTGCCAGGGCAGGCAGCAGCCAGATCGCACCGATCATGTTCCAAAGGAACATAAAGGTCAGCATCAAACCCATGTCAGCCTGGAACTTGATCGTCGAGAAGATCCAGGTCGCCACACCAATCGCCAAGCAGACGCCGGTAAACAACACCGCTTTACCGGTCGACTTGAGCGTCTCGTAGTAAGCGTCCTGAAGCGACAGGCCCTGACGCAGGTAAGTCTCCAGGCGACTGTAGATATAGATACCGTAGTCGACACCAATACCCACACCCAAAGCGATTACCGGCAGAGTCGCGACCTTCACACCGATGCCCATATAGGCCATCAACGCGTTACCCAGCACCGAGGTCAGTACCAGCGGCAGGATTACGCAAAGGGTGGCCGCCAGCGAACGGAACGTCAGCAAGCACATGATGCTCACAGCCGCATACACCGCGATCAACATGGTGGTTTCCGATGCTGCAATCACCTCATTGGTGGCCGCCTCGATACCTGCGTTACCGGCTGCAAGGATGAACTCCAGGCCTTCCTTATTGTTCTCTTTGGCAAAGTCTTCGGCGACTTGAACCGCACGCGTCAGGGTTTCTGCCTTGTGGTCAGTGAGGAACACCAACACCGGGGCAACCGAACAATCACCGTTGTACAGGCCATCAGCCCGAGCAATGGAGTTGTTCAACATGTCCTGATTACGCGACAGGGTTTCCCATTTCAGGTTGCCCTCGTTCATGCCTTTAATCACCTGGCGCGACACGGTAACCATGGAGATAGCCGACTGCACGCCGTCGGTGTTCTCCATCTTCCACATCAACTCATCCATGGCCGACAGTGTCTGGTATGTCGAGCAGCCTTCAGGCGCCGTCTTCACCATGATCACCAGGACATCGGAGCTGGTCGAGTAGTTGCGGATGACGAAGTCGTTATCCAGGTTGTAACGCGAATCCGGATGCAGCTCAGGCGCACCTTGATCGAGATCCCCGATTTTCAGGTTCTGCCCGTACCAGACGCCGCCAGCCAGGGCGATGACAGCAACCACCACGGAAATCGGTGCCACCATCGGATGCGCGCAATTGGAAATAAAGCGCCAGAACGGATGCTCCTTGACCGCATCTTCACGGCTGATCTGCACCGCCTTCTTGCTGATGCCGATATAGGAAATCATCACCGGCAACAGAATCAGGTTGGTCAGAATGATCACCGCCACACCCATGGATGCGCCGATGGCCAACTCCCGGATCACGCCGATATCGATCAACAACAACGTGATAAAACCCACGGCATCCGACAGCAATGCGACCAGCCCTGGAATAAACAACTGACGGAAGGCCATACGTGCCGCAGACAGCGAATCGGTTGCCTCACCCGAGGCCATGGCAATACCGTTGATCTTCTGCACACCGTGAGAAATACCAATGGCGAAGACCAGGAACGGTACCAACATAGAGTACGGATCAAGCCCGAAGCCCAGGGTATGCAACAGACCCAATTGCCAGACCACCGCAATCAGGGTGGCAACGACCACCGCCAGCGTGCTCTTGAAGCAGTGGGTGAACCACAGCAACAGTACAAAGGTAATGGCAATTGCGACGGCAAAGAACAGCGCCACACCTATCAGACCATCGATCAGATCGCCGACTTTCTTGGCGAAACCAATAATGTGAATTTTGACGTTAGGGTTCTGCGCCTGATACTTGTCGCGGACCTTCTCTTCCAGTTCGTGGGAGAACTTTTGATAGTCCAACGGGATTTGTTTGCTTTGATCTTCTGGGTCGGCATATGACTCCAGCAACGGTAAATCGACGATACTCGATTTGAAGTTGTTGCCAACCAAACGACCAATCTGCCCGGACTTAAGAATGTTGCTGCGCAGCTCCTCCAGGCTTTCCGAAGAACCGTCATAGGTTTGCGGAATTACTTCACCGCCGGCAAACCCTTCTTCGGTCACTTCTGTCCAGCGCACGCTGGGGCTCCAAAGCGACTTCAGACCAGAACGGTCGACACCCGGAATGTAGAAAGCTTCGTCGTTGATAAGACGCAGCGTCTCCATGTATTCCTTGGAGAAGATATCGCCATCCACCGCTTCCACCGAAATACGCACGGTGTTGCCCAGGTTAGCCAGGTCATTACGGTGTTCGAGCATCTTCTGAATATACGGATGCCCTAGCGGAATCATCTTCTCGAAGCTGGTCTGTGGACGCACTTGCGACGCTTGGAAAAACAGAAACACACTGATCAACAGGCACAGCAGAATTACCGCCGGACGATTGTTGAAGATCAACCGCTCCAGAAAGGAGGCAGGTTGTTGTTGATGCTTACTCATGCAAAGGCTCCCGGCTTATTATTGTTGGCCCAGATCGGCGCCCGTAGGCGCAGCAGTGTGAACGCCACCCTGCCCTACCAGAATCAGATTGCCGTTTTCCATTGCTGCAACGCCTGCCAGCGAAAGCCGATCAGCACGATTGGTCACACTGAAATTGCGGCCATTGTCGGTACTCTTAAGCACGGTACCGCCATGCCCAACCACCACAATAGAACCGTCGGCCAGACGATTACCGTCAGCCAAACCAAACTCTAAGGGGCCATTATTAGCGGTATTCAAGCTGATCGCCTGCCAGGTCGTACCGAAGTCAGCCGAGCGGAACAAGTGCCCACGCAAGCCATAAACCAGTATCGCTCCGGCTTCATCGGTACCCAATGCACCAAACAGTGAACCCTCATAAGGGCCCTCAAGCGTTTCCCAGGTTTGACCCCAATCCGGGGAGCGGAACATAACGCCCTGCTCACCGACTACAAATAGACCGGAGTCTTTAACTTCTACGATAGCGTTGAGGTGATAAAGATCTTCGTTACCCATGCGGTCACCAATATCAACCCAATTGGCACCACCGTCAGTAGTTTCCAGCAGAGCACCATAGGCACCCACTACAAAGCCGTTATTACGATCCTTAAACCAGACATCAAGGAACGGAGCACCTTCTTCACGCTCTAGGTCTTCGAACTGCTTGACCCAGGTAGCGCCACCGTCGGTGCTGGCAAGAATTTGTGCATCGTGCCCAACGGCCCAACCATGGCTGTCGTCGATAAAGAACACGGCAGTCAGCATTTGCTTGGTCGGCACTTTGGCCTGCACCCAGCTCGCGCCATTATCGTCGGAATAAAGAATATGCCCACGGTCACCGACGGTGACCAGACGCTTGCCTAGGCTGGCAACATCCAGCAGCAAGCTGTGTGGGGCCTTGGCAGACGTTATCGAAAATTTACTGCCTTCATCGCTGGCAGCTTGCAGTGGTGCACTGGCAAGCATCAGCATGGATAGCACACCGCACAACGACAGCGCTTTGGCTATCGGTGAGTGGCGGAGCGCCGGTGTGTGGGAAAGCCCCACAACATGACCGGCCTGGGTGCGCCGCACAACGGGCTCACTCATATACCTTCCCCCTTATTCTTATAGGTAGCACTACGCTTATAGCAGTGCGCCTATCCTACTGAGCTTTCAAAAGGCCTGACAATCGGCGCGACGTTATGTTTTGTTAAACCCGGCCGCCTACCATGCCCTGTTCGACTGATAAATAGCAAAAGGCCGCTACAACAGTAGCGGCCTTTTGCTCAACCTACTCGCGAATTAACGCGTGCCGCGACGACGCAGCGCAGCAGGTTTGAAGTAACCGTCATCCGGTACTGCTTGGCTGAAGTCGATGGTGCTTGGCTCTTCGTTATCCAGGTTTTGGACGTGGTAACGACGCGCCTGCAGATCGTGGAACGTGTCCAGCGCAGACCAGGTGGTCGGCAGGTCATAGTAGTTTTTCAGGTAGGCAATCGAAACGCGCCACAGCTCGCCGCGACCGTCGTACTGATCAACCACTGCGGCTTGCCAGCTGTCCTCGTCGAGGAACAGGGTGCGCTTGGAGTAAATGTGGCGAGAACCCGACTTCAACGTACCTTCAACAACCCATACGCGGTGCAGCTCGTTTCGCGTGAACGCTGGGTTCAAGTGACCCACTTGCAGCAAGTCCTTGTACTTTACATCCGGGCTGGTGACTTTGTAGCTGTTGTAAGGAATGTAGATTTCCTTCTTACCCACTAGTTTCCAGTCATAACGATCTGGCGAACCGTTGATCATGTCGGTGTCGTCTGCAGTGCGCAGGCCATCAGCGGCAGCAATCGGGGTGTCGTAGGCGAGGTTTGGTGCGCGACGCACACGGCGCTGGCCGGCGTTATAGCCCCACGCCTGACGCGGCTCTTTAACCTGATCCAGGGTTTCGTGTACCAATACTGCACCACCGGCCAGACGTGCCGGGCTTTTGGTGAAGGACAGGTAGTAGAACATGATGTTGTTCAGGTCAGCTGCAGTGCCTTTTGGGTTGTAAAATTTGAACATGGCCTCCTGCTGCGAAGTCACCAGGGAATAAGCCCCGTTACGCTGCACAGCCACTTCGGATGCGCGACGCACGATGTAGGTACCACGGTAGCGTGCGATGTGGTTCCACAGAGCCTCTACACCATTCTGAGGAATCGGGAACGGGATACCACCGTAGGCATCAGAAAAGCCGTTACCGCCATCGAGTAGCTTTGCAGTGGTCGCATTCTTAATGGTGTTGTCGTACACCCACTTCGGCGCAGAACCAGAGCGACGGGTCTGATAGACCGGCATCTGGTAGCTGTTCGGGTAGGTGTTGAACATCGCAATCTGACCAGGGGTCAGGTTGTCTTTATACTGATCCAAGTTGGCCTTGGTGATGGTGAACAGCGGCTTGTCACCGGCAAAAGGATCAACGTGGTGCTGGCCTGGCGAGGTGTAACCTGCCGGAGCCGAGGTGATACCACCGGTCCACTCAGGAATAGTGCCGGCAGCGTTACCAGCCTTCTCGGCACCGAACGGGGTGAGGCTTGCGCCTAACTTTGCTGCTTCCTGCGACGAAACTGCAGCGAACGCGCCGCCAGCGGACAGGGCCAGCGCAATGGCAACACCCATCAGCGTGTGCTTTTTCAGCATCTTGATTCTCCGTGAATAAGTCATCAACCGAGTGCCCGCAGGCACTCGGTATTTTCTAGTTATGTTTAGAAGGAATACTTAACGTTGACGCCGATATTGTCGCGGTCGCGGCTGCCGTTATTCTGACCACCACCGAAGAACTCGGTATACGCCAGCTCGCCTTCTAGACTATTTAGATAGTTAGCTTTAACACCGAGGGTATAAGCCTTGCGGCCTTCAATGAAGTTACCGGTTTGGTAAGAGTTACCTTCGAAGTCATCTTTGTAGACTACATACGGGGAAACGTTTACACCGGCGTAAACATCGTTCCAAGTACCGGACAACACCATGGTATAGCCATAAGCGTTTTTGTTGACCTGATCATCACGATCGCCGCCACTGACATAGGAGTTGTTGCCGCGACCAGAGTAGTAACGGGTAGCGCCGTCCTTAGTTGTGTACTTCAGGTCTGAACCGCGAAGGTGCTCGGAGCCAAGCTCAAACACACCGAACAGTGAGTCGAAACCGGCTGTTGGACCAAAATTGTAGATAGTACCTAACGTAGTGTTATAGGCCTCAACACGCTCAACGTTATGAATCACATCCCCGAGGCGAACTTGTTGACCCCCAATATTTACGGGGCGGCCGCTGGCAAGCGGGGCCGCCTGCCCCAACAAATCACCTAATAGATCATTAGTGGTCGCAACACCTATTGGAAGGTTTGGACGATAGGCCAACTCACCGAACACCGAAGCGTTGCCAACAGTCGTGTTGAAGCTGAAGCCATACATACGGATATCTTCAGCATATTCGCGACGTGCATTAACCTGATTGGCCACATCGATGGTAGCGACACCGCCAACCGCACTGCTCAAAGCGTTACGATAGGCAGTAGCAAGCGCACCAGTAGGAGCCGACGCGATAGCACTTTCTAGCTGTGTCACAGTAATATTCTGACTAGCTGCGACCGACTGCTTAATTCCAGGAGTCGCTCCTGCTTGTATATCAGCAAGATTTAACCCCGCATAGCTACCCAGGTCTGCGGCGATCGTAGGTTCTTTAGAGTGATAATTAACAAAATAAGCTCCGAACTCGGTGGAATTAAGCTCTTCGGCAATATATTTAAAATTGAACCCATACTGACCATCATTCTTTGCGTTGATATCAGAGCCAATTTTTGCAACCTGTATGTTCCCGCTAGAATCTACGCTACGGCCACCCATCAAGCCACCAACGTTACCTGCACTTAAGCCTTTGTATAAATTACCGACTGGTAAGAGAGCAGTTTGGGTTGAGTAAGCAGTGTTACCACCATCAGCAAACAAGTCAGTCTCAGAGAAATAAGTGCCGACGGGATCGATAGCTGATTCTTTCCAGTTGAACTGGTAGAAAGCTTCCATTGAAAGGTTATCGGTCAGACCCACGTTGAAACTCAACGCCTCAACCGGCACCAGCACTTCTTTCAGCTCAGCACCTGGCAGGCGGAACTTAGCAGCATCTACTGGGTTAGTCGTGTTGATGCCACCACGGTAGAACAAGCCTTCGCCCCAGTTAAATACCTGCTTACCGAAACGCCCGGAAACTGGCATGTCAGCCACATCCCAATTGCCATACACATAGGCATCGAGGATTTGCGCACCGCGGCCAGCCTTGTGGCGAGCCTCATAGGTGAAACTCGAATCGTTCGGCGTATTTTGGCTCGGCTGCGAGGGGTTATTCTGACTCAGGTAGTCGTTGCGCTTGTCCATGATCTGGGTGTCATAGAAGGCAGTGCCACGGACAAACACGCCGTAGTTCTGATAGCGCGCTTCCATATCAGTGGTGATTTTGAACACTTCGGAAACCAAACCGGTGTCGAAATTACGGTTACCGTCGTTGGTGTTGATGTCGTTGTTGCTCTTGTCCTGACCCTGGACGCGCCAGAGTTGGCCGTAGGACACGGTGGAGTCGATGGAGCCAGTGACTTCATTGTCGGCGAAGCTGAATTCAACCGCCTGGGCATGGGCTGCTACCAGCAGAGGAAGGATGCCAACAAAGGCAAAACCAGCCTTGGCAGGCGCAAAACGCAATACGGGCTTACGGGACTTAACTTCCATCGAAACGTTACTCCGTGTACAGATCATCTTTTTGCACCCCAACCACCGGGGCACGTTATGGCCGTACTGATGACGACCTTAAGTGTTGATTGGAAGGTATCCCCAACGCGTTTAAACGCGCCTCACTGTTTGGCTTGCGCCATGCCGAGGTCAAATCGACTTAGCACCTGCAACCATAGTGCCAATTCAAACGGGCGTATAAAAAATAGCTGACCTCATAAATAGAACCATTCACCCACGGCGTGACTGATCATTCAGCGACCAGATAACAAGCGCCAAGGACGCATTTATCTTTTTTTGTCCTACTAACTGGCGCGTTCTGCCACTCAGGTACGCAACAGACCGTCAAGACGCTGTAAATACTGCAGCGAAGGTCAAGCCAAAAAGCTTAAGAAAATTGCGCGCACGCTGGCTACATTCAGCTAGGTAACACAAAAGTGTTACCTAGCTGAATTTGAGTAACACTTTTGTACCATTAATGAGGCCTAAACAAGCACCCTGTAACCCGTGCGTTGCACACAGAGCCGCAGGGTAGGCCTTTAGAATTAGTGAATAGATTAAATTCGGCCAAACAGCTGCAACACAACTTTATTTGCAGCGGCGTTACCACCCACACTGTTACTGCACAGCTATTAATCAACCAGACTCTTGCTGACCACCTCATAGACGTCACTGGACAGCTCGCCCGAGGCCATAATGCGCTGCAACTCAGCCTTCATTTGGGCCTGACGGGCACTGCCATATTTAGCCCAGCGGGTCAGTGGCGCCAGCAGGCGCGAAGCGATTTGCGGATTGAGCGCATTGAGGGTGATCACCTGATCGGCCAGGAAGCGGTAGCCACTGCCATCGGCCTGATGGAAGCCTTGCAGGTTCTGCCCGGCGAATGCACCGATCAAGGCGCGCACCTTATTAGGATTCTTCAAGGTAAACGCCGGGTGCCGCATCAACTGCTCAACGCGCTGCAGCGCGCCTGGCAAGGCGCAGGCAGCCTGCACGCTAAACCACTGATCCATCACCAGCGGATTGTCCTTGAAGTCGTCGGCAAAGCTGGTCAGCGCTGCGGCCTTCTCAGCCTCAAACGGCGAATTGATCAGTACGGCCAAGGCCGCCAAACGCTCGGTCATGTTATCCGCGCTTTCGAACTGCTCCAGACACGCCACCAGCACCTCAGCGTTACCGCTCAGCATCAGGTAGGACAGCGCAATGTTCTGCAGACTACGGCGAGCAAAGTGCTCGGCCTCGGCCACATAGGCGCTATTGCGGGACACTTCACGGTTAGCCTGATAACGCTGCCACAGCAGATCAAACAGTGCATCGGCGAGCTGCTGGCGGGCAAATTCTCGGGCCGCGTGGATGGCCTCGACATCGGCCACTTCACTGATTTGAGTCAAATACGCCTCGCCTGGCAGCGAGAGCATCTCGGCGACCATGGCTTGATCCAGCGACTCGTCCGCCAGCAGGGTACGGAAGGCCGCGACCAGACGCTGATCAAGCACCAGCGGCTCGCCGCGTTGATGCTGGCCGATCAAGTCCTGCAGCACCTGCACGGATAACTGCTGCCCGGCCTCCCAGCGATTAAAGCCATCACTGTCGTGCTGCATCAGGAACATCAATTGATCGCGACTGTAGGGGAAGCTCAGCTTGATCGGCGCTGAGAACCCACGCAGCAAGGAAGGCAGCGGCTTTTCCGCCACGTTGATAAAGGTGAACGCTTGCTCGGCTTCGCTTACCTGCAGTACGCGCGCCCCCGCTAGGGCGGTATCTTCGCCCACCAACTGCAGCGGCAACTCATGCCCTTGGGCATCGAGCAGCGCCAACTCAACAGGGATCACAAAAGGCAGCTTCTGCGCCTGACCCGGCGTCGCCGGGCAGCTTTGGCGGAACGCCAGACGGTAGCTGTTGGCAGCCGCGTCATAGCTTTCGCTGACTTCAAGATGCGGCGTACCGGCCTGACTGTACCAGTGCTTGAACTGGGTTAGATCAATGCCATTAGCCTCTTCCATCGCGCGGATAAAATCATCACAGGTCACAGCCTGGCCATCATGGCGCTCGAAATACAGATCACTGCCTTTGCGGAAGCCCTCTACACCGACCAGGGTGCGGATCATGCGCACCACTTCCGAACCCTTTTCATACACGGTGAGGGTGTAGAAGTTGGAAATCTCCATAAAGGCATCCGGACGCACAGGATGGGCCATCGGGCCGGCATCTTCGGCGAACTGGTGGGTACGCAGGTAGGCCACGTCCTCAATGCGCTTGACGGTGCGCGAGTGCATGTCCGCACTGAACTCGGCATCACGGAACACCGTGAAGCCTTCCTTGAGCGACAGCTGGAACCAGTCGCGGCAGGTCACGCGGTTGCCCGACCAATTGTGGAAGTACTCGTGCGCAACCACGGCTTCGACGCGCTGGTGCGCGGCATCAGTCGCGGTTTCGGCCTTGGCCAGTACGCAACTGGAGTTGAAGATATTCAGGCCCTTGTTTTCCATGGCGCCCATATTGAAGTCATTGACCGCAACGATCATGAAGATGTCGAGGTCGTACTCACGGCCATAGACCTCTTCGTCCCACTTCATCGATTTCTTCAGGCTGTTCATGGCGTGCTGGCATTTGTCGATATTTTCTGGCTCGACATAAATACGCAGTGCCACCTCACGCTTGCTCATGGTGGTGAAGCTGTCTTCTACACACCATAGATCACCCGCAACCAGCGCAAATAGGTAGGCCGGCTTCATAAACGGATCTTCCCAGGTCGCCCAATGCCGACCATCGTCTTCGTTCCCGCTGGCAATCGGGTTGCCGTTGGACAGCAGCACTGGGTAGCTGTGCTGCTCCGCGCTCAGGGTGGTGGTGAACTTGCTCATCACATCTGGGCGGTCAAGGTAGTAGGTGATCTTGCGAAAGCCCTCGGCCTCGCACTGGGTGCAGAACATGCCGCTGGATTTGTACAGGCCTTCCAGGGCGGTGTTGCTTTCGGGGTGAATGCGCACGCTGCTGTCGATCACGAAGCTCGCAGCTGTTGGCTGCAGGGTCAGGTGGCTGTCACTTAACTGATAATCGCCAGCACTCAGTTCGCGGTCATCCAACGCCAGCGAGAGCAGTTCCAGCTGCTGACCGTCCAGCACCAGCGGCGGCAGGCCGCTGCCGGCCGCCGGGTTACGCCGCATCACCAGTTGCGCATGCACCAGGGTATGGTCATCGAACAACTCGAAGGTCAGGTGCGTTTCATCGATCAGATAATCCGGAACCTGGTAATCCTTGAGGTAGATCATCTTCGGCTGTTCGGTGCGCATGGCGTGTGGCCCTTTATCTACGGCGCGCGGGCGCCGGATTGGCGAATGGAAAACTCAGACGGCCAGTTCGTGGACGGCGAGCTGATAAGCGGTGTACTTGCGAATATTGATCACGCCGGTGTCGAACATCAGGTACTGGCCCTTGATGCCCAGCAGCGTGCCCTCGGCCAGCGGATTCTTGTCCAGATTGAAACTGGTTATCTTGGCCGGGTAGCCCTCAATCGGATAGGCAATCTGCACCACGGGCTGATCACTAAGCGGCTGAATGGCCTGAATACCAAAGCGCTGCTGCAATTCGGTCAAGCCGCTGCTGCAACTGGCAAACAGCTGCTCGCGCACGGCGACAAGGTCGACTGGCGCAGCATCACCTTTGAGTAGCGCGCGCCAGTTGGTTTTGTCCGCCACCTGGCTGCGCAGCAGGTCTTCAACAAAGCCGGACTGCTGGCGAGTGGCGACGCGCAAGATCGGCAGCGCTTGGCTGGCGCCCTGATCGATCCAGCGCGTGGGGATTTGCGTGGCGCGGGTAATACCGACTTTCACTCCAGAAGAGTTGGCGAGGTAGACCACGTGATCAGTCATGCAAAACTGCTCGCCCCAACTGGGCTCACGGCAGGTGCCGGCGTCATAGTGGCAACGCTCGGGGCTCATGATGCAGATATCGCACTGCGCCAACTTCTGCATACAGGGGTAGCAATAGCCTTGGCTGTAACTGCTTTTAGTCTTGCGCCCACAATGGCTGCAGTGGATCGCACCGAGAAACTCCAGGCGCAGGGTTTTGCCGATCAGCGGATTAACCGGCAGCAGCTCATCCCCCAGGCGAAAGCTGTACTGCACCGGCGCATCCAATTGTGCAGCCATTTTGCTCAGGGCACCGCGGGCTAACTCAGTCATCAGTGCAGGGTATCCGAGGACTTGAACAACAGATTGGGCACTGGCGCGGATTTCGAGCTGCACGCTTGCGGGCCCATATAACCGATGCGCTCTTCTTCCGGCAGGTTTTGGCTTTCCCAGGCGATCAGCGCCTGCAGAGTCAGTTCTTTCTGCTCTTGGGTCAGCTTGCGGCCATCCGGCCATTTGCCGATTTCCACAGCCAGCTTAAGGCTCTGATAAATCTCAGGGGTGATGTTTTCAATCGCTTCAATAAAAGACGACATGGCGCCTCCAAATGCAAAATGGCAGTTTACCAGCCTGTTGAATAACTAACTGCGCTGCCGGCGCGCCAGCACACCGCCAAGCAACCCGGTCAGGCAACCGGCCAGCAGGCCACCGACGTGCGCGGCATTGGCAATCGCGCCGAATTGCAGCAACTCGAAAATCCCGGTCATGCAGATCAGCAGCCAGGCCAGCATCATCACCAGCACACCAGGTGGTAGCCGATAAGCATTGCAAGGGGCTAGGCGCTGGAAGATCCAGCAATGCCCGAGCAAGCCGTAAAGCACACCGGAGAGACCGCCAAACACTGAGGGACCGGCATGCAGGTACTGCGCAACGTTAGCCGCCAGGCTGAATAACAGGGTCAGCCCAAGCAACATCAAGGGTCCCTGACGCCCTTCGATACGCCGCCCTAGCTCCCAATACCACAGGGTATTCATCGCCAGATGGAGAATGCCGAAGTGAATCAGCATCGGCGTCAACAGCCGCCACCACTGGCCACTGGCCAAGGTGCCGTTGAGGTAGTCGAAATAGATGTAATCGCCCTGCACACGGTAATCGACAAAGCTAAGCCAGCTTACTGTAGCCAGGTTATCGCCGAGCAAGGTTAGGGCCGCGACAATGAAGGTCAGCAACAGAACAGCAGCGGTTATACGGCTGGCGCGCAGTTGCTGGACAAACCTCGACGGGGTATTGGCTGCACGCGGCGGCGGATCAAGCGTGACAGCGGCATCCCCCAGTGGATAACGTGCATAGAGCGCACATACCTGTTCGGCCAATTGCTCATCAGGCACCCAAAGCACCTGCTCACCCGCCTCTTCCGCGACCCGGTGCGGCACCTGCAACCGCTGCAGCAAGCTGATAAAACCGCTCAAGTCGACCTGTTCAGGTAAACGCATCGCCGCGATGGCAGTCATGGTCGCGCCTCCGGGCTATCAACATCGACCCAAACAAACTTATTGGGGTCCAAGCGAACCTCCTGATCGAGTCGATAGGCGACCATCTTGCCGTTGAGGACGGCGCTGTAATCCAGGCAGGCCAGGTTGCTGCGAATGAGTGCGGGTTTGCCACTGCGCCAGTAGTGGCCGACAAACAACAACGGCTGATCAGCCCCGTACTTGAGCAACTCGGTTTTCTGCGACTCGCTGAGGGGCATCTGCGCCGCCAATTCCGGCAATGCATCGGGCTGAAAGACGATATCACCGTAGGTTTGCGGGTCTTCCTCCCAGAACTTGGTGCGAAAGTGCGCGCGGGTAAAACCGTCATCACTGGTCAGGGTCATGCCGTGTGGCAGGCGCATGTCGGTGCCCCGCAGCAAGCGATCAAACGCAGTATTGGCAAAACTGCCATGCACCGCGGCCGCCTGCAGGAAATGCTCATCAATGCAACCATCGGCAAACTGCGCACGCAGTGGCTCGATCAGGCTGGCGTCCCAGCAGGCATGCACTACGCGAAAATAGCCCGCATCAATAAACAGCGGTAACTCATAGAACCAGTCGAGAAACGACTGCCACTCAGCAGGGTATGCCTCGAACTGCTCGAGGGTTTCCTTGATCAGCCGAGCATGCCGCGGCGTGTGTTCACGGACGAACTGCTGGCCACTACCAGGGGCAGCCGGCGTGCTCCAGGCCAACGCATTGAATTCATGGTTGCCCATGATGCACAGCGCCTGACCAGTCGCGACCATGTCACGCACCAAGTGCAAGGCCTCGCGGATGCGCGGACCACGGTCAACCAAGTCGCCGAGGAAAATCGCCATACGCTGTGGATGACGCCAAACACCCGCCTGTTGCCGATAGCCTAGGGTCGTCAGTAGATGCTCCAAGGTTTTCGCGCAACCATGAATATCACCGATCAAATCGTAACCACGCGCAGGATCGAGGTGCATTAATCACCCCCGCCGAGCCGGCTACCCCAGCCTAGTTTGTTGCGGCAGACCTCATAGAAATTATGGTCAAGCGGATGAATCAGGCGCAGCTTCTGCGGCCGTTTGGCCACGGTGATGGTGTCACCCGGGGCACAGGTGAAGTGGTTTTGTCCGTCGCAGGAGATCAGTGGATAAATCTGTAAATCCTTGGACACGACGATTTTCAGCTCGCTGTTGCCGTCCACCACGATTGGCCGGCTAGACAGGGTATGCGGGTACATCGGCACGATCACGATGGCATCCAGCTTGGGGTGCATGATCGGCCCGCCAGCAGACAAGGCATAGGCCGTCGAGCCAGTCGGTGTGGCGATAATCAGGCCGTCAGCCTTTTGGCTAAGGACGAACTGGCCGTCGATATACAGCTCAAACTCGATCATCCGCGTCGACTTACCGGGATGCAGCACCACATCATTGAGCGCATCACCCTGACCGATGGCTTCGCCATGACGGCGCACTTCGGCTTCAAGCAGAAAGCGATTCTCCGTCAGGTAGTGCCCTTCAAGCACCTGCGCGACCTTCACCTCCAGCTCATCGGGGCGAATATCGGTAAGAAAGCCCAGGCTGCCACGGTTCACGCCCAGCACCGGGACCTTATGCCGCGCTAACGCGCGGGCGGCACCGAGCATGCTGCCGTCACCGCCGACTACGATCACCAGATCGCAGATCTCCCCAAGAATTTTCCGCGAGGAGGTCTGCAGACCATGGCCAGGTAACACTTCAGCGATGGTGTCTTCGAGAATCACATGCAGGTGACGAGCGAGCAGAAACTTCTTCAGCCGGCGAATGGTGTCAAGAACCTGGGTACTGCCCAGCCGACCGATGATGCCGATATTACGAAATTGCTCCATGGGGCTCCCGCCAGGCTCTATCTAGTGATTCGGATTATGGGCGAAAGCCCATGGCAGCGGCAAACCGCTGACCGGCTCTGCGCTATGCTGGCAACATGACGCCCTTCCCTTCACTCATCGACCTGCCCTCTCAGCTACGCCAACCCGTCGTGCGTGATCTGGCGTGGACGCTGCTTTCGCCGCCGTTGCTGGCGCAATCGCCTTGGCCACAGCGCCATCCGCTCAGGGCCAGTAACTGGAGCCGGCAACCCGATGCGCTGGCTGACTGGTTACTCAGCCTGGATGCGGACAGTCAGGCACTGCAACAGTGGCTAAGCCAGCACTCGGTGCGCCGCTTGGGTCTCTACTACGAACGCCTCTGGCAGTTTGCTCTGCATGCTGCACCGGGTATCACCGTGTTGGCAGCTAACCTGCCCATCCGCCAGCAAGGTCATACCCTGGGTGAGCTGGATATGCTGCTGCGTGATGACGAAGGCGTGCATCACTTAGAGCTGGCCATCAAGCTCTATCTAGGCCGAGCGCAATGCAGCGGCGCTGACCTGACGCACTGGCTAGGCCCGGGCAGCCGCGATCGCCTGGATATAAAATTGGCGCATATGGGCCAGCACCAGCTTCCGATGTCTGCTGGTGAGCAGGCTAAACACCGGCTGGCTGAACTGAATATTTGCCAACCTCAAGCGGCAATGTGGCTAGCCGGCTACCTGTTCCACCCCTGGCAGCAAGCCTATGCTCCGCCGCAAGGCGGCAACCCTGGGAACTTACGTGGGCGCTGGTTGCACCGTGCAGACTGGGTATATTTTGTCACGCAAAATCCTGGTCATTGGCAACCGCTGCCACGACCGGCCTGGCTGGCGTCGGCGCAGGTTGAGCAAGAACATTTGTGGTCGGGCGCGCAATTCAGTCAATGGCTCGCGGCACTGCCGGGCGATGCCAACGCGCAGCTACTCGTACGCTTGATTGAGGGGCCGCAGCATCAATGGCTGGAGGCCGAACGGGCATTTCTGGTGAATGATCGCTGGCCGACACAACCCGCCGACTAGTCAGCGACTCACACAATAAGCCGAGAACACCTCAGCGACTGCGCTCAGTGCGGCCACCTGAGCGCGCCAGGTAGCCGGAGCCTCTCTCACACAACAACGCATCACGCTGCACAGCTGGCAAGGCATCCACGCCATCACGTAAGGCGTAGGCACTGTAGCCTAGCTGTGAAAGTAGAAAAACTGCACTGGCACTGCGCTTGCCACTGTCGCAATAACACAGGTAGGTGCGTGGCTTATCCAGTAGGCGAACCTTTAGGCGCAACAACTGCAAAGGCATGTTCAATGACTGCAAGGCATGGGCGCGTTCGTATTCTTCTTGCAAGCGTACATCCAGCCACTGCGCCCCTGCAGCCAACAACCGCGATGCCTCGCCGAGCGAAACCTCATTCACCACCGGTGCTTTAAGCAAGGCGAAAAAGTCCTGGCGGTCCAGGCGCAGTACTACACCGTCTTCCAGCATGGTCACCGTGGCATTACGCGGGCTGTCAGCCAGCAAGGCTTCCTCACCAAAGCAGGCGCCAATCTCCAGCTCGGCCAATACCTGCTGCGCGCCACCAGCACCGCGAATCACCTCGGCCCGACCATTTTTCAGAAAATAACAGCAGTCGCCGACATCGCCTTCCTGCAGCACGGTACTGCCAGCGGCTAACTCGATACGCTGCAGCCGCTCAAGCATGGCGCGCACATTAGACGGTGGCACCTTGGCAAACAGTGGGTTCTCCAGCAGGCGCCCCAGCCACTCGATCTCGTCATGGCTCTGCCCCAGCTCCAATAGCAGATCTTGATAAGCCAAGCGCCAGGTCAGTAAGCGATTAAGGGTCGCGGTATCCAGAGCCAGCACGCTGGCGTCGCTCAGCGCGCGGGCCTCCTGCAAGCGCGGCAAGCTGGGCGACAACGGGTGACAACTCGCCTCGCTGCCAGCCTGCAGGCGCTGCTGCTGACCATCGGCTGATTGCAGAAGCAACTCGCCTGCCAGCAAGTAATAGGTCACACGCGCCTGATCGCCAAGACGAAACAACACTTGCCCGGCCAGCAACGGTTGCGGAACCAATTGCCCACGCAATTCACGCCACTGCTGCTCTGACAACACATTGAGTGGCGTCAGGCTGCGTAACTGCTCGGGATTAAGGGGTTCGCTCATAGAATGTCCAGGCTCCGCTGGTGGAAATCAGTGTAGCTGCACTAATCGGCCAAACAAGCTTGCGAGTGCTGCAACAACGCTGCAGCACGGCCTTGCAGGCCACCGGTATGAACAAACACCAGGCGACTGCCGCGAGCAAAGTAACCGGCCTCAACCTGCTGGCGCAACGCCATTAAGGCTTTGGCGGTATACAGCGGTTCCAGTGGCACCCCGCTTTCTGTCTCCGCGGCCTGCATAAAACCAAGCAACTCGTCATCCACCTTGGCAAATCCACCGCGGCAGGCTGCATGCAACTGATAACGCCCAACAGGCATAGCGGCCTCCTGGACAATCGCCTGCACCTGTTGCTCGACGCCATGGTCGGCTGGCACGGCCAACGCGCCATGCACCGGATGCGCAGCCGCCTCACCCAACAGCAGACCTGCCAACGTGGTGCCCGTGCCGGCCGCCAGCCACCAGGCGTCATAATCGTCCCACCCCAGGCTTGCCAGTTGCTCGCGTACCTGCGACACCAAACACATGCAGCCCAATGCACCCGGCAGGCCACCACCGCCCTCAGGCACTGGATAAAACCCAGGGTAATCCGCCAACCAGGGCAGCCAGAACTCAGGTGCATGGCGGGCTCGATAGCCGGCATAGCCCAGCCAGTGCAACTGCATGCCGAAAGCCTGTAAATCAGCCACAGTCGGCGTCTGCTGCGGGAGGCCGCGCAATAACCCGACAGTTTGGAAATTGAAACGTTTACCGGCAGCCGCCAGGGCATGCAAATGATTGGAGTGCGCACCACCCAGGCTGATCACGCCTACGGCGTCACTGTCTTGCGCAGCACGTAGATGATGGGAGAGCTTGAACCACTTATTACCGCTAATCAGCGGATCAAGCAGATCAAGTCGCAACATTGCCAGCTCAACTCCGGCGGCAATCGACCACTCCAGTCGCAAGGCTTGCAAAGGGGCACGTGGCGCCCAATCAGGCAGGACAATAGGCAAGATTAACTAACAGTCCGCAAACGGCTACTGGCCTTGTGCCGCGCACAGCAATTGGACTCAGCCAGGTTAAAACGGCTGGGCGTATCGATACGATCGATCGGGATGGCGCAACGCTCGCCGCTTGGCAGCAAGGCCTCACAGCTCGGCTGCTGGTAATGCGCCAGCCATTGGCGATACTGTTCTTCACTGACAAAGCACTTGGCGGCCACGTAAGCCTGCGGGTTGTCTTGATAAGAGGCGATGTCCTGCAAAGGAATGGTCAGATGGCCGGCCCCTGGGTGATACACCACAAAGACCATGCCGAGCTTGGCTAAGCGTTCTAGAATCTGATCACCGCCCTGGCTAGCCAAGTCAGCATATGCACGCTTGAGACGATTGATTTCCTGCAGTGCCTGGGTGTCCTGCTCGCTACGATAAGCCAGCTCGACATCGCGAATGGCAATCTGCTCTTTGTAGTCGGCCACTGCAGAAGCAATCTTGGCCTGCATCTCACCTTCGAATTGCGCTCGCAGGCTGTCACTTTCACTGCGCCCATCATGCTCCAGCGCACGCAGCTGCTCGGTCATCTCTTCACGGACAGCTTGGAAGCTCGCAGCTTGAGCAGCCAACTGTGCCTTCAACGCCGCGTTGTGCACTTCCTGCTGACGCAGCGTCTGCTGCAGATCAGTAATTTGTGTCTGCCGGCTCTTGCTTTGCTCCTCGCTGGCCAACTTGAATTTAGCCAGTTCTTCCTCATGCTGCTGGGTCAGGCTGCTGATGCGCAATCGCTGCTGCTTGATCAGTTGCGCGGCTTTCAGACGCTGTTCCTGATCAAGTTTATGGTTCGCCTTGGCGGCTTCTTCCTGACCCGGATCGGGCGCGTACCACTTATCTTCCGAGGCCATTTGCAGGCGTTCTGGCGCAACCGCTTGAGAGCGCTCATCCTCGACCAACAAACCCAGACTGTTGCGTTTGACCACATCACGCAGCAGGGCCAAGTCGTTATTACCGGGGCTTAGACTGGGGTCCCAGAGGTGCATCTGGTGCCAAGACACGGGGCACTGGCTGCGACAGGCCAGACGAATAGGCCCTGCACCCAGATCAGGGCCACGCCCAGCGCGTTCACCCAAGGCCTGCAAAGGAATATTCCAACCAGAATCAGGCGCGCCCTTCTCATCAAAATCCAGATAGAAGAACACCAGCCCTTTAATCAGCAAGCGCGGGTTGATCAGCATGTACGCGACACGCATCTGCTGATCGGCGAACTCCGGCATATTTACCACGCCGTCGAGTAGAGCTTCGAATTCGGGGAAAAACATTTGCTTGCAGATGCCGCCGCGTTCACTGAAGAACATTACGGCCTCAACCATCTGCGGCTTGTTCTGCATGCTCATCGGTTTTCCTCTAGGCCGAGACGGGCGCTCTGCTCAGCGCGTGACATATCCTGCCTATGCTGCGCAAAAAATGGCACACATAGCAAGACTGCCAACATTCTGACGGGTTAAGCAAAACCTGAATTTCAGGCGCTATACCTTGCTCGGACAAGTCTAGGGGAAAAACCAAGCCCAGCAATGTGACTGGGTTGGCAGTCACCCTGCCAACACGCCGTGAAAACGGGCCTACAGGGCGAAACTGTGATGGGCTTGGTGCACGCTTCAGGCTTTTGCAGCCGCCAGAAAAGGCGCCAGACGCCGCCCCATCTCATCCCCCAAGGCCTGTAGGCCACTCATAGGGCGAATCATTACCTCGAACTCAACGATCTTGCCGCTCTCATCGAAGCGGATCATGTCGATGCCTTTGAGTTCACGCTCGCCCACCTTAGCGCTGAACTCCAGCACCACACTGAGGCCATCGGCGCTGACCAACTCGCGATGATAAGCAAAATCGACAAATACCTTACTTACGGTATTGAGAATCAGCGAAACCATCGGTGCGCCGGCATACGGTTTGTATGCCATGGGTGAGCGGAACACCGCTTGCGGATGAAGCAACGCAGGCAGGCCGTTCAGGTCATTTTTTTGCATCAAACCGTACCACTGGGTAAGCGTGGCGGCAGCCTCTGCCTGCAGTTGAGTGCTATTAGACACGGGCTTCTCCTTGTTTTTGTGAGCCACATACAAAACGCCCCGCACAAGGCGGGGCGTTTTGCGCTTAGAGTTCGGCGGCGAGACGCGAGCCCTGGTTGATTGCCCGTTTAGCATCCAGCTCACTGGCCACATCGGCACCACCGATCAGGTGTACGTTCTGCCCGGCAGCTACTAGGGCGTCCTGTAGCTCGCGTAATGGATCCTGGCCAGCGCAAACAATGATGGTATCGACCGGCAGCAACTGTGGCTCGCCACCAGCGATACTGATATGGAGGCCAGTGTCGTCGACCTTCAGGTACTCAACCGCGTTGAGCATCTGCACGTTCTTATTCTTCAAGCCGGCGCGGTGGATCCAGCCAGTGGTCTTACCCAAGCCGTCGCCGACTTTGGTTTTCTTGCGCTGCAGCAGGAACACCTCACGAGCCGCCGGATGCACATCAGCCTTGATCCCGGCGACACCACCACGGGCTTCCAGAGCCGCATCGATGCCCCATTCCTTCCAGAATGCCTCACGGTTCTGGCTGGTGGACTCACCAGCATGGGTGATGAACTCGGACACGTCGAAACCAATACCGCCCGCACCGATCACTGCGACTTTCTGCCCAACCGGCTTGCGCTGCAAAATGGCGTCCAGGTAGGTGATCACTTTGGCGTTGTCGATACCCTCTATGGCCGGGGTACGCGGAGCAATACCGGTCGCCAGGATGATCTCGTCATAGCCGCCATTGGCCAGTTCATCAGCCGAGATACGGGTGTTCAGGCGCAGGTCAACGCCGGTAGTTTCCAGCTTGCGCTTGAAGTAACGCAGGGTTTCAAAGAACTCTTCTTTGCCCGGCACGCGCTTGGCCACGTTGAACTGACCGCCGATCTCGCTGGCCGAATCAAACAGGGTCACGCTATGGCCACGCTCGGCAGCCACGGTAGCGGCCGACAGCCCGGCCGGACCTGCACCGACCACAGCGATCTTCTTCACCGCGGCAGTCGGGATGTAGTTCAGTTCAGTTTCGTGACAGGCGCGCGGGTTAACCAGGCAGCTGGTCAACTTGCCGCCGAAGGTGTGATCGAGGCAGGCCTGGTTGCAGCCGATGCAGGTGTTGATTTCATCGCTGCGGCCTTCGGCAGCTTTGTTGACGAAATCCGGGTCGGCGAGAAACGGACGCGCCATCGAGACCATGTCAGCGTCACCTTCGGCCAGCACCTGCTCGGCAATCTCCGGGGTATTGATACGGTTGGTGGTGATCAACGGGATATTCACCTCGCCGCGCAGCTTGGCGGTGACCTTGGTAAAGGCCGCACGCGGCACCTTGGTGGCGATAGTGGGGATACGCGCTTCGTGCCAGCCGATTCCGGTATTGATCAGGGTCGCACCGGCTTTTTCGATAGCCTTGGCCAGCAAGACGATTTCATCCCAAGTGCTGCCGCCTTCCACCAGATCGAGCATCGACAGGCGATAAATGATGATGAAATTCGGGCCGACCGCTTCACGTACACGGCGGACAATTTCCACCGGCAGGCGCATACGGTTTTCGTAGCTGCCGCCCCAGCGGTCGGTACGGTGGTTGGTGTGGGCGGCAAGGAATTGGTTAATGAAATAACCTTCCGAACCCATAATCTCAACGCCGTCGTACTCGGCTTGCTGGGCCAGCACGGAGCAGTTGATGAAGTCGAGGATCTGCTTCTCGATGCCCTCTTCGTCCAGCTCGCGCGGCTTGAATGGGTTGATCGGCGCCTGAATGGCACTCGGCGCGACCGATTTTGGGCTGTAGGCATAACGGCCGGCATGCAGAATCTGCATGCAGATCTTGCCATCCGCCTCGTGCACCGCACGGGTGACGATCTTGTGTTTTTCCGCTTCCTCGGCAGTGGTCAGCTTTGCTGCGCCGGAGTACACGCCGCCCTCATCGTTAGGACCAATACCACCGGTCACCATCAAGCCGACACCGCCACGGGCGCGCTCGGCAAAGTAGGCGGCCATGCGCTCAAAGCCGTTGGGCTTTTCTTCCAACCCGGTGTGCATGGAGCCCATCAAGGTGCGGTTCTTCAGGGTGGTGAAGCCCAGATCGAGCGGGGCCAGCAGGTGCGGGTAGAGAGCGGTCATGAAAATCTCCAGATCAAACAGAGGCATTACACGGATGCCGCCACCTCTTAGTGGGTCGCGGTCGATATGGTCTAGACGATAATCAGCCGAGCCGAACGGCTCAATGACTCAAAGTGACAACCTACTGATCAAAAAGAGCAGCGCCACTTGGCAAACACCCTGCACCTACCTACCCTGACGCCTGATCTAAACGCTCAACAGCGTCTAAGCCAGGTTGGATAGCCTCGACATGATGAAAAACACGCGCGTCAAACTCGGCGACTTGTCGGTTGGTTTTGTCGGCAGCCTGGCGGACGCCATGCGCCATTGCGCTCAGGACCCTCAGCCGCTGCTCGACAGTTACGGCCTGGATGCGGCGCGCCTGGCCGAGCCTCGCGCACGGTTATCGATCCCGCGCTACATGCGCTTAGGCCATGCGGCGATTCAGCAATGCTCGCAGCCAGGGCTAGGGCTGCTTATGGGGCAAACCAGCCGCCTCAGCCAACTTGGCCTGGCTGGCGTCACCGCCATGCAAGCCCCTACGGTACGCGAAGCGGCACGCGCACTGATCCGTTTCGAGCCGCTGTATGCCAGCAATTACCGCGGCCAATCCAGCCTGCATGAAGACACCCGTGGCGCGTGGCTACGCTTCTACTCGATCAGCCCGTATAACGCCTACAACCGCTTTGTCGTCGACTCAGTGCTGGCCAGCTGGGCGCAACAACTGAGCAAGCTGGCACAACAAAGCCTGTCTGTGGAAAAGGTACACATAGAATTTGCCGCACCCGACTATGCCGCGCAGTACGCCGAGTTGTTTGCCTGTCCGGTGGAGTTCGCCTGCGAGCACAATCAGCTGCGCCTGAATCAGCAGAGCCTGAACCTGCGCAACCCTGAACACTGCCCAAGCACCTGGCGGCACCTGCTGGAAATCTGCGAAGGGGAACTGCAGCAACTGACTCGCACGCGCAGCCTGCGTGAGCGCATTACCCAGCTGCTCGGCCCTCTGCTGCATGGCCACGAACCGGACTTGGCGGAAGTCGCCGCACGCTTGCAATTACCCACATGGACCCTGCGGCGCAAGCTGGCCGAGGAAGGCACACAGTTTCGCAGCATCCTCAACGATACCCGCCGCGACCTGGCCATGGCCTATATCCGCGACACCGAACTGGCATTCGGTGAGATCGCCTACCTGCTTGGCTTTGCCTCAGCCGAAGCCTTCCAGCGCGCCTTCAAACGCTGGAACCAGCAAACCCCAGGCGAGTACCGCCGCGAGCAGCGCAGAGCGCTCTAATACCCACTAGAGCTCAGTGGCATCTTCGTCACCTGCCGGCACATCCAGCTCAGTGGCACGGGCTTCTAGCAGCTCTTCTTGATAATCATCCATTGCCTGTTCTCCCACTCGATACGTCAGCGACGGCTTAGTTACACAGCGCATGCCAATCAAGCTAGAGGAGAAAGATGAACACAAGATGACAGGTTGTCGCGCGGCAATCCTCAGCGCTGCGCAAAAATCGCAGGCAATAAAAAACCCGCTGATATCGCTATCAGCGGGCTTCCTATATGGCGCAGCGGACGGGACTCGAACCCGCGACCCCCGGCGTGACAGGCCGGTATTCTAACCGACTGAACTACCGCTGCATGTCGGTGGACTTTCGTCCATGTAACGCTTGCTTCATCTGACGAATCAGCCCTAGGGCTTTTCCATCTCAGCCCGAGCGAACTCAGACTGGAAAATATGGCGCAGCGGACGGGACTCGAACCCGCGACCCCCGGCGTGACAGGCCGGTATTCTAACCGACTGAACTACCGCTGCGCGTCGGTGGACTTTCGTCCGGTAAACTTCTCGGCAAGTGGTGGGTGATGACGGGATCGAACCGCCGACCCGCTGCTTGTAAGGCAGCTGCTCTCCCAGCTGAGCTAATCACCCTTGGCCTTGCGAGGTGGCGAAATTTACGCAAGGGCCGAACCTAAGTCAATACCCTGCTTCAAGTTTTTCTAAAAAAGTGGAAAAACACTGCTCTTCCCCGACACGCCAAACAGCGCCCTGCGCGAATAGGCCGCCGAGCGATCCGCTACTGCGTAATGCGCAGACTTAACCGAGCAGCCACTTTGTTATCTTCCGACAGGTCCAGCCCGGCTTCGGCAATGTGTACGCCCTGCTCCTGCAGCACGCCAAACCACCCCAGCAACTGAGCAAAAGGAGCGGGTTGCAGGTTGAGCTGCAAGGCACCATCGCCGGCATTGTCGAGCCGCTCGATCGTCAGCCCACGCGTCGCAGCCGTAGCCGTAACCATGCCTTGCAGGCGGGCCGGATCAATAGCCTGCTGCGGACGGCTGACTAGATTGCGCGCCGCGGGCGCCTGACCCTGCAGATAGACATATAACGCACGCTGCGTTTCAAACGCGCTACGCGCGCTGACCAAGCGCTGCTGGGCGGGTTGCCAAAGCGTCAGGTACAAGAGCACCAGCAGCAGAAATACGCCCAGGCTGCCGAGCGAAAACTGCTCACGCGGCGCTAGCGCACGCCAGCGCTGCAGCAACTGGGCATTATTCAGCTGCGCGATAAAGCCTTTGTCTTGCTGAACCATGCTCATCCTCCAATCACCACGCGCGCGCTCACACCACTGCCCTCACGGCTGGCAGAACCCAACTGCACCGCCAAACCACCGCCTTCTAAGCGCTCTCGCAAACGCTCCAGTTCGGCGAAACCCGGCGCTTGAACCTGTAGGGCCAGATCACCGCGCGCCTCGCTGAAATCCACTTGACTGATCTGCACCTGCCTACCCTCGGCTGCCAGCGCCCCGCTGACTTGAGCAAGCAGGCCGAGCAGGCGTGCTTGGCCCCCGCCCGCACTGGCCTGCAGGTGCTGATCAAACTGTGCACGCAGGTTGATCAGCTTGCTGTCCTGCGGGAACAACTCCTTGTACAACGCGGCGCTGGCACTGGCGTATTGGTCGGCCTGACGCTGCAGATGCCAGCCCTGCGCCAGATTAAAGCCCCACTGCAGCACCAGCCACAGCCCTACCAGCCCCAACAACGGCCGCCAGCGCTGCCACTGGCCACCGGCAGATTGCCCGGCGAACTCGCCCTGCGCCAGGTTATTGCGCAGCGGCTGCTGGGCCAGCCAAACGAAAGGCTCCGCCACTGCCTTAGCCTCATTAATAGGTTGCAGCGGCGACTGCTGAGGGCCGCACCACGCCACCTGCGGCTGCGCGCACAAGGGGCTCAGCTGCGGCCAGCTCTGCGCCTGCACGGCCATCCGCGCAACATTTTCGCCCCCCAACAGCCAGCGCCCATGCAACGGCAAGAGCGCAGAGCCTGGCCCTGGTAACAAATCAGCATCCACCGCAATCGCCTGGGGCGGCGTGACACATAGCGCCAACCAGCCAGCCAGCCAGCTACGGCGCACGGCAAACACCCGATGACGGCCATCGGCCAGCTGTTCAC
Source organism: Pseudomonas guineae (assembly GCF_900113745.1). Classification (GTDB taxonomy): domain Bacteria; phylum Pseudomonadota; class Gammaproteobacteria; order Pseudomonadales; family Pseudomonadaceae; genus Aquipseudomonas; species Aquipseudomonas guineae. Next base: position 513,937 of record NZ_FOQL01000003.1, read on the forward strand.
CCAGGGCCAAGTGCATCAGTTCGACATCTTCGGCGAGCAACTCTTCCACGGCAAACGGCAAGGCTTGGCGCAACCAGCGCGCCTTGCGGGTTGGCAGGTTGACCGCACAGGAGGTCACCGCCTCAACCGGTAAGACCAATACCCAATTACCACCACACTGCGCCTGCGCATCGCTAAACATCAGGCTATCGCTCACCCCACCGGCAACTCGCTGCACTGGCAGATCGGCCTGCGCACCCACGCAGGCAGCAGGCGGTAGAAACACATAGGTTTGACTCATGGTTGGACTTCCTCAACGGGCACCAGCGGCATACCGCCCTGCCCCAAATCACGTGCTAAAACATACACCCGCGCATCGTTGGCCCGCCGCAAAGTGCTGCGTAAAACCTGTCGGCGCTCACCTACACTGACTTCGCTGAGCACCTGAAAATACTCACTGCCCACGGCAAGCGCCTGACTTTGTACCTGTAGGCCATTGAGCTGCGCTAAAAAGCTCGACACATCGCGATAGCCTTCACCGCCTCGCGCCGCGACCAAGCTTTGCGCACGGCTCAGCGATAGGCCCTCAGCCAAACTGGCCAGCACCCGCGCGCTGGCGGTATTCACATTAAGGGGAGCATCCGCTGGCAAGGTGCTGACATACGGCTGCAAGCGCTGATAATCCGCTTCGGTCATTTCCAGCAACAGGCGCACCTCCGACACATCAGTCAATTCACGGTTACCGGCGCGATAGGCAGGCTGCGCCAGCAGGTACTGGTTGTCTTCCGCGCCATAACCGCCCGAAGGCTGATCGTCGGCATCTAGCCAATCAAGCAGACGCTCAGCGTAGGGTGCTTCGATCTGCAGCCCCAGCAGCAGGCGGCGAAATTGCGCCACAGCCGCTTCGTTGGGCTGACCCTGGCGCAACAGGCTGTTGAGGTTGAAGCGCCCACTGGGATCGCTGATCTGTACCCGCAACGCGCCGCCCTCTTCCAGGGCAAAAGGCGCGCGGGGTGTGGCCCAAGCCTCGCCTGGGTGATCCACCGGCGCCCGCGGGTCACCCTCGCGCAAGTCGCGCTGCAGGATGGCTTTGGCCAAGGTTTCGCCCCCCAGGGCGTAATGCCAGGCCTGGCGTACGTGCAACTGATTGGCGCTGCTGCGGATCGATAACTGCTGGCGCGCAATGATTCCAGCGCTGACCACCGTAACCACGGCCACCACCAGCAACACGGTGATCAACGCCATACCACGCTGCTGGCTCATGGCTGTGACTCTGCGGGAGCTTCATCGGCTAATTCAGCAGAGCCCTGGGGACTCTGTTGCGGTGCTTGTTGCAGACGCTCAGGCAAGCCTTCAGGCAGGCGCAGTAGTCGGCGCAACTCGCCATAACGGCGATGCTGCAGCACCAGCTCAATGGCTTGCGGCAGAAGCTTGAGCGCCTCATCGGGCTTTTTGTCTAGCGGCGGCCAATTGCTCTGCCAGATACCCTCTTGGTCCAGGTAACGCAGTTGCAGCTGGATGACACCGTCTAGCGCCTGCTGAATCTGCGGCTGGCTGTCCTGAGCTTGATCCAGCACTGTCCAGTAACGCCGCTGCCATTGCTCACCACTGAGCTGCCAGCGCACCCGCTGCAGGCTTGAACGGGGTTGCCCCAATGGGTTGCGCCAGCCATTGCGCGTCAACTCCAAGAGCGGGTTTTCGGGGCCGTCGCCTATCAATGCGGCGCGCGAGTCGCCAAAAGCGTCACGCACAGGTCTCGCCTGCACCTGCAGCACATCGCGCTCGAACGCCGCCATGGCGCGCACCAGTTCACGCAACTGCAGTTCATGACTGCGGGTGACCTTGTCGGTTTGCAGCACGCTGTCAAGCATGCGGTAAGTAGCCAGCCCCAGCAGCGCGAAGATGGCGATGGCGATCAGTAATTCAAGCAAGGTGAAACCGCGCACCGCCCTCATCGCATCACCCCGATAAAGCCATTTAGGCTGACCGCGGCCCGCTCGCGCACACCGCCTGCGGAGCGATCCTGCGCCATCGGTGCCACCCACAGCGTGACACGGCGCATATCCGCCTCGCTGGTCGCCTCGACTTCGCTTTGCCATTGCCAGCGCCGCCCGGCAAACGCTACTTCACCCTGCTCACGACCATCCGCCACTGGCTCGCGCGCCAACTGCATTTCACTCAAGCGGTTATCGGCAATCCACATCGCTAGGGTTTTATCCTCCAGGCGGGCGGCGATTTGTAGGCTGCGGGCGGTGGCGGTCAGCACACTGGCGGCGACCAGCGCGAAAATCGCCAAGGCCACCAGCACCTCCAATAACGTGAAACCGCCCATGCGTTTCATTGATTGCGCTCTGCTGGCTGCAGGACTTCGACCACCGGCAAACGGAAACCATCGCTGGACAGTTGCAGGCGCAAACCATTGCTACGGCGCTCAGCCAAGCGCAGGCGAAATGGGCTGATCTCGCCGCTCGATAACAGCAATAGCTGTGGCAGCAGCCCCACCTTAGCGGGTGCATCGCCTGCAGATGTCGGCAACGCCAACGCAGCACCCTCCAGCTCAACACTCAACTCGGCCCAGGCTGGCAATGCATGCGCCTTGATGCCCAGCGCTTGCCAGGTCTGCTTGATCGGGTCATAGCGCAGCGCTTGATAAGACTCTCGAGCAAGCAACAGACCGTATTCCTGATTGTCCAGTACGGCCTCTTCAGCCAGCACGCCGATCAATCCGGCCAGCCGTTCGGCTTCGTTGTGCAGCTCACGCCCTGGGCCGGCAATGCCCACACTGAGCACCGCCAGACCGATCAGGCTGCCGAGAATCACCAGCACCACCAGCAGCTCGATCAGGGTAAAGCCGCCAAGCCGATTTGGTTGCTGGCACATGCGGGTCAGAGGTCCCAGTTACCGATATCGGCATCCTGGTCGCTACCGCCATCCTTGCCATCCGCTCCCAGGGAATAGAGGTCAAAAGCACCCTTAGTACCGGGGGCCAGGTACTGATAAACATTGCCCCAGGGATCGACCGGCATGCGTTTGAGGTAACCGTCGCGGTTCCAGTTTTTCGGCTGCGGGCTGCCGGATGGCTTCTTTACCAACGCTTCAAGCCCCTGCTGGGTGCTTGGGTAGGCGTGGTTGTCCAGTTTGTACATGTCCAGGGCAGCCGACACCGCCTTGATGTCACCCTTGGCGACAGTAACCTTGGCCTGATCAGGCCGGCTCATCACTTGCGGCACAACCAGAGCCGCCAGGATGCCCAGGATGACCACCACCACCATGATTTCGATCAGCGTAAAACCTTTCTGTGTCTTGCTCACTGCTTACCCCACTAACTGATTGAGAGACAGAATCGGCAGCAGAATGGCCAGCACGATCACCAGCACCACCGCCCCCATAAACACCAGCATAAAAGGCTCAAACAAGCCGACCAGTAACGCTACCTGGGCAGTCAGATCGTTTTCCTGATTACGCGCCGTGCGGGCCAGCATCTGGTCCAATTCGCCGGAGCGTTCACCGCTGGCAATCATGTGCAGCATCATCGGCGGAAACTGCCCGCTGGCTTCGAGCGCGCGGGTCAGGCTGCCGCCCTCACGCACTTTTTGCGCGGCGATGACCACATCCGCACGGATCACTCGGTTAGCGATAACCTGTGCGCCAATCCCTAGGGCGTCAACCAAGGGCACACCACTGCGGGTCAGTATCGCCAGGGTCGAGGCAAACCGCGCGCAGTCAGTCGCACGAATCAAACGCCCCAGCAGCGGGATGCGCAGCAAAAAACCATGCCAGCGCGACTTGATCGCCTCATCCCGCACCGCCCAGCGCAAGGCCAATACACCCAACACCAGGATAATCACCGCCAGCCAGCCCCAGCCTTTGACCCAGTCGCTCAAGGCAATCAGGCCACGGGTCAGTGCCGGCAGGGTTTGTCCGGAGTCAATAAATACCCGCACCACATCTGGCACCACATAGCCGAGGAGAAAACCGACGATCAGCAAAGAGGTGCACATCAGGATTAGCGGATAGAGCAGCGCCAACTGGATTTTCTGCCGCGACTGCTGGCGTTGCTCGGTGTAGTCGGCCAACTGCTCCAGCACCGGCCCTAGGTGCCCTGCATGCTCACCGGCCGCCACGGTGGCGCGGTACAGCTCGGGAAACGCCGACGGAAACTCCTTCAGGCTGCTGGCCAGGTCATGCCCCTCCAGCACCCGCGCCCGCACCGCCAGCAACATACCCTGAATACGCGGCGAAATAGCCTGCGCCGCTGCTGCGCGCAGGGCCTCCTCGATGGGTAACGCGGCCTGTACCAGGGTCGCCAACTGGCGGGTAATCAACGCCAGATCACGAGCGGAAATACCGCGAGAAAAACTGAAATGGCTACCTGCGCCGGCATTTTCCCGGGTGCGTGTGGCTTTAACAGCCAAAGGCGCCAGTTGCCGCTCACGCAGCATCTGCCGCACCTGACGGGCGCTATCGGCTTCCAGCACACCTTTCTGCTGGCGGCCTTTGCCATCGAGCGCGAGGTATTCGAAGGCAGCCATTATTCGTCCCCACTCATTCTTCGCGAGTCACGCGCAGCACTTCCGCAACTGTGGTCACCCCCTCCAACACCTTGCGCCGGCCATCCTCACGAATACTCGGGCCCAGGCTGCGGGCGTGACGGGCCATCTCCTGCTCGGAAGCGGCGCTGTGAATCAAGGTACGCAGGTGCTCATCAAACACCACCAACTCATAGATCCCGGTACGGCCACGGTAGCCCTGCTGATGGCACTCAGCACAACCGCCCGCGTGATAAAGCGTCGGCGCAACGTCGGCAGCCACACCAAGCAGCGCGCACTCGGCCTCATCCGCCCGGTAGGTCTGTTTGCAATGCGGGCAGAGCACCCGCACCAGACGCTGGGCCAATACACCGAGCAAGGAAGACGCCAACAGAAACGGCTCAATGCCCATGTCCACCAAGCGGGTAATCGCACCAATTGCACTGTTGGTGTGCAAGGTCGACAGCACCAGGTGACCGGTTAAGGAGGCCTGTACGGCGATCTCGGCGGTTTCCTTGTCACGAATCTCGCCGACCATCACCACGTCGGGGTCCTGACGCAAGATGGCGCGCAGACCGCGGGCAAAGGTCATGTCGACCTTAGTGTTGACCTGGGTCTGGCCGATGCCCTCGAGGTGGTATTCGATCGGGTCTTCAACGGTGAGGATATTGCGCGTGCGGTCATTCAGGCTGACCAGGCTGGCATACAGCGTGGTGGTCTTGCCCGAGCCGGTGGGTCCTGTCACCAGCAGAATGCCGTGAGGCTTGCGCACGGTGGCTTCCATCAACTCACGGTCGCGCGCACTCATGCCCAGGTGCTGCAAATTCAAACGGCCTGCTTGTTTGTCGAGCAAACGCAGCACCACCCGCTCGCCATTGGCCGAAGGCAGCGTGGAGACCCGCACATCTACCTCGCGACCACCGACTTTCAGGGAGATCCGCCCGTCCTGCGGAACGCGCTTCTCGGCGATATCCAGGCGCGCCATCACCTTGATTCTGGAGACCAGCAGCGCCGCCAGCTCACGCTTGGGCTCCAGCACTTCACGCAGAATGCCATCCACGCGAAAGCGCACGACCAAGCGTTTCTCAAAGGTTTCCAGGTGGATATCCGAAGCATTTTCCTTGATCGCTTCGCCAAGGATGGCGTTGATCAAACGGATAATCGGCGCGTTGTCTTCTTGCTCAAGCAGGTCCTCGGTTTCTGGCACCTGCTCGGCTAAGGAGGCCAAATCCAGGCTCCCGCCCAAATCTTCGGCCAACTGCATGGATGCTGAGTCGTGCTGATAAGCCTTACTCAGCGCCAGTTCAAAGTCCTCCAACGAGAGTGCCTTAAGCGGCATTTGCGAACCGGCGAAGCGTTGCGCCTCGGCCAATGCAACCAAGTCGACGCCTGGACGATAAGCAAGGTTTGGAACACCATCGACTTTCAATAGCACAACACCGTGACGCTTGGTAAAGCCGAATGGTAGACGCTTTACCGGCACTTCTATCAGCAGCGCATTCATTCGTAATAGACCTTAAACACAGTATCCCGGAGCAACACTAACGACGCCAAACGAAGACTAAAAGCTAGGGATCTATGAATTAATTGTTGTTAAGCAGCTAGAAATAACATGAAAACAATGCGCTATCTTTAGCACACTGAACAAATCGGCACACTACCCCAGGCGGGGGCTGCCAAATGCTTGGCAAGTGTCTATGATCTGCCCGCGAGCCACGCCACATAATAATAAGTCCCGGAGTGACGCCCTTGCCCGTTTCGGCCTCCCATCGCTGGTTACAGCGCCACGCCACCACGTTGGTGGGTTTCGTGCTGGTAGCTGCCATGAGCATCAGCCTGGCTTGGCAGAGCGCCGATTGGTTGCGTTTATTGCGTGCGCCAGTGGCCGCAAGCAACAACAGCGAAATCCTAATACCGCCTACGGCACAGGGCTCCGAGATCGCTCAACTGTTCGGCAACAACAGCGTCGCCAACGATGGCCCTGCCCCAAACACCAACTTACGCCTGACTTTGCTCGGCAGCTTTGTGCATGCCGACCCACAACGCTCCAGCGCGATCATCCGCAGTGAAGGCAGCCCAGCTCAGCGCTATGACATCGACAGTGAGATCAGCAGCGGCGTGCGCTTGCACGCGGTAGCAGCTGACCACGTCGAAATCCTGCGCCAGGGTCGCCGAGAGCGACTTAGCTTTCCTCTGCATAGCTCGGCTGCCGGCAGCCTGCAAAGCAGCAGTCCAGGCGTCATAACCGACCCAGTTGAACAGCTCAGCGATATGCAAGACGACGATCTGAGCCAACTGCGCGAGCGCATGGACGCACTGCGCCAGCAGATGCTGGATTCCGGCAGCCTGCCCGCTACTGCTGAACCCACCGAACAGACCACGGAAAACAACTGACACGATGACTCCGACTCTCTCGCGCCTTACCTTCGCTTTGCTGGCCGCCGGTCTGACTTGTAGCTCGCTACCATTGAGCGCTGCCGTTACAGCCGTGGCCCCGAGCGCCAGCCAGCAGGAAGAAAGCTGGACCATCAACCTTAAGGGCGCCGATATCCGCGAGTTTATCGACCAGGTGGCGCAGATCAGCGGGCAAACTTTTGTGATCGACCCTCGGGTCAAGGGCCAGGTCAGCGTTGTATCCAACAGCCCGCTTACGCTGAGCGAGGTCTATCAGCTTTTTCTCTCAGTGATGGCCACTCACGGCTTCAGCGTGATCACCCAGGGCGACCAGGCGCGCATCGTGCCCAACGCCGAGGCCAAGGCGGACGCGGATGCCGGACGCAATGCACCGGACCGCTTGGAGACCCGCTTGATTCAAGTCCAGCACGGCTCAGCTACCGAACTGATTCCGCTGATCCGCCCCCTCGTGCCGCAATTTGGCCATTTGGCCGCGGTCAGCAGCGCCAATGCGATCATCATCAGCGACCGCACGGCCAATATTGAGCGTATTGAAGACCTGCTGCGCCAGCTCGACCAGAAAGGCCAGAACGACTACAGCGTGCTGAATCTGCAGCATGCCTGGGTCATGGACACTGCTGAAGTGCTACGCAGCGCTGTCGATCGCGGCCAAGCCAAAGGCGCGTCAGGCACTCAGGTGATTGCCGACGGTCGCACTAACCGCCTGATTCTGCTTGGCCCGCCGGGCGCACGCGCCAAGCTGGTGGCCTTGGCGAAATCGTTGGATAGCCCAGCCAGTCGTTCGGCCAACACACGCGTTATTCGCCTGCGCCATGGCGATGCAAAAAGCATGGCAGAAACCCTTGGGGAGATTTCTGAAAAGCTCAAACCGGAAGCAGGCGGAGAAACCACCGGCAAGCCGCAAACAGTCCTGATCCGCGCTGATGAAAGCCTTAACGCCCTGGTACTGCTGGCCGAGCCTGATGTGGTGGCTACCTTGGAAGACATTGTGCGCCAACTGGATGTACCGCGCGCACAAGTGATGGTCGAAGCAGCGATTGTCGAAGTCTCTGGCGATATCAGCGACGCCCTCGGGGTGCAGTGGGCCGTGGATGCCCGTGGTGGCAGCGGTGGCTTGGGCGGTACTAATTTCAGCGGCACCGGACTGTCGGTTGGCCGGGTGTTGCAGGCGATCCAAGACAACAAAAACGGCACTGATAACAACACCCTGAGCAATCTGCCGGACGGCGCGATTATCGGCTTAGGCACCGACAGCTTTGGCGTGCTGGTCACCGCATTGTCCGCCAACAGCAAGAGTAACCTGCTGTCGACGCCAAGCCTGCTGACTCTGGACCACCAAAAAGCAGAAATATTGGTCGGGCAGAACGTGCCCTTCCAGACTGGCTCGTTTACCACCAGCGCATCGGGTGCCGATAACCCCTTCACCACCATCGAGCGCCAGGACATCGGCGTGACCCTGAAAGTCACCCCGCATATCAACGATGGCGCTAGCCTGCGCTTGGAAATAGAGCAGGAAATATCCTCCATCGCGCCCACTAGCCAGGGGGTGAATGCGGTAGACCTAATCACCAACAAGCGCTCGATCAAAAGTACCATCCTCGCTGAAAACGGCCAGGTGATTGTGCTCGGTGGCTTAATTCAGGATGACGTCACCCAGGCCGACTCGAAGGTGCCGCTGCTCGGTGATATTCCGCTGCTCGGACGGCTGTTCCGCTCAACCAAGGAGACCCGGATCAAGCGCAACCTGATGGTGTTTCTGCGCCCAACCGTGATTCGCGATGCCGCCGGCATGGCGGCGTTGTCCGGGAAGAAATACAGCGATATACGCGTGCTTGGCGATGTGCGTGAGGACTACCGCCCTGGTGTATTGCCACGTGATGCGGTGCAGTTGTTTGATAAAGCCGAACACGAGGCCATTGACCTACGCGAATAGCCTTCCTTGTACAGCAGAGGGCCGCTGCAGGCATTACCTACAGCAGCCGTGTGGAGGGCATATCGTCACCAGCAGCCCACGCTTACGCCCATCAACATCTAGCGCGGCACGGGCAGCCAGGCGCCTAGAGCGCCGCCAGACCGCGCGCCAAGTCAGCCTGCAAGTCAGCCAAATCTTCGAGGCCGACCGCAACACGGATCAGGTTATCGCGAATCCCCGCATTAGCCCGCTCAGCGGGGCTCAACCGACCATGGGAGGTGGTCGCCGGGTGGGCGATGGTGGTCTTGGTGTCACCGAGGTTGGTGGTGATGGAAATCACCCGCGTGGCATCAATAAAACGCCAGGCCGCCTCTTTGCCGCCTTTAACTTCAAAGCTGACCACCGCACCGAAAGCGCTCTGTTGGCGCTTGGCCAGCTCATGCTGCGGGTGGCTGGGCAGGCCGGAATAATGCACCTGCTCGATGCCCGGCTGCTGCTGCAACCATTGCGCCAAGTGCAGAGCGCTGGCGCAATGCGCTTGCATGCGGATGCGCAGCGTTTCCAAGCCTTTGAGGAAGATCCAGGCGTTGAACGGGCTCAGGGTCGGCCCGGCTGTACGCAAAAAGCCGACCGCTTCAGTCATCAGTTTGGTACTGCCGGCCAGTACACCACCCATGCTGCGGCCTTGCCCATCGATGTACTTGGTGGCTGAATGCATGACGATATCAGCCCCGAACTTGAGGGGTTGCTGCAATGCAGGTGTACAGAAACAGTTGTCCACCGCCAGTAGCGCACCTTTAGCATGAGCAATTTCCGCCAAGGCGGCGATATCCACCAGTTCAGCCAAAGGGTTGGACGGCGACTCGACAAACAGCAGTTTGGTGTTGGGTTTGCAAGCCGCCGCCCAAGCGTCGAGATCTGCCAGCGGCACATAATCGACCTGCACACCAAAGCGCTTGAGGTATTTTTCGAACAGGCTGATGGTCGAGCCGAATACGCTACGCGACACCAACACATGATCGCCCGCGCTACACAGGCTCATGACCATGGCCAAAATCGCCGACATACCGGATGAAGTGGCCACCGCCTGCTCCGCCCCTTCCAACGCCGCAATGCGCTCTTCAAACGCACGTACGGTCGGATTGGTGTAGCGCGAATAGACATTACCCGGCACTTCCCCGGCAAAGCGCGCCGCGGCATCGGCGGCAGTGCGAAAAACATAACTGGAGGTCGGGTAAATCGCCTCACTGTGCTCACCTTCCGGCGAGCGGTGTTGCCCAGCACGCACTGCCAATGTGTCGAAACCAACGCCTTCAAGATCGCTGTCTAAACGCCCGGCCTGCCATTCAATCGTCATTAGCATCCCCTCACCCAGCCTGCTTTAGCAGGCTGGGCAGCGTAATTAGTCGTTGTACAGGCCGATAATTGCGCTGACCGCCTGGGACGACACCTTCGACATGTCGTTACGGGCCTGCTCGATCTTGTTCAGGTAAGTCTCGTCAACATCGCCAGTGACATACTTGCCATCAAACACCGCGCAATCAAAATTCTCGATCTTCACCTTGCCACCACCGACGGCTTCGATCAGGTCAGCCAGGTCTTGGTAGATCAGCCAATCGGCACCGATCAGCGCAGCGACCTCTTCGGTGCTGCGGTTGTGCGCAATCAGTTCGTGGGCGCTAGGCATGTCGATGCCATACACGTTCGGGTATCGCACCGCCGGTGCGGCCGAGCAGAAATACACATTTTTCGCCCCAGCTTCACGGGCCATCTGGATGATTTGCTTGCAGGTGGTGCCACGCACGATGGAGTCGTCGACCAGCATCACGTTTTTGCCACGGAACTCCAACTCGATCGCATTAAGCTTCTGCCGCACAGATTTTTTACGCGCAGCCTGCCCTGGCATGATGAAGGTACGACCGATATAGCGGTTCTTCACAAAGCCTTCGCGGAACTTCACACCGAGGTGGTTAGCCAGTTCCAGTGCCGCCGTGCGGCTGGTATCCGGTATGGGGATCACCACATCAATGTCATGTTCTGGGCGCTCGCGCAGAATCTTCTCGGCAAGCTTCTCGCCCATACGCAGGCGCGCCTTGTAGACCGATACGCCATCCATGATCGAGTCAGGGCGGGCCAGGTAGACGTGTTCGAAAATGCACGGCGAATACTTAGGGTTAGTGGCGCACTGACGGGTGTAGAGCCTTCCGTCTTCGGTGATGTACACCGCTTCACCCGGCGCAAGATCGCGAATCAGGGTAAAGCCCAGCACGTCCAGCGAGACGCTTTCCGAGGCGATCATGTATTCAACGCCTTCGTCTGTGTGACGCTGACCGAAGACGATCGGACGAATGCCGTTAGGATCGCGAAAACCAACAATGCCGTAGCCGGTGATCATCGCCACCACGGCATAACCACCGACGCAGCGCTCGTGTACGTCAGTCACAGCGGCGAATACATCTTCTTCGGTGGGCTGCAACTTGCCGCGCTGAGCCAGTTCGTGAGCGAAGACGTTGAGCAGCACTTCCGAATCGGAATTGGTGTTTACGTGGCGAAGGTCGGATTCGTAAATTTCCTTGGCCAACTGTTCGACGTTAGTCAGGTTGCCGTTGTGAGCCAGGGTGATGCCGTAGGGAGAATTGACATAAAACGGCTGCGCCTCGGCTGAGCTGGAACTGCCCGCAGTTGGGTAGCGCACATGACCAATGCCCATATGGCCGACCAGGCGCTGCATGTGACGCTGCTGAAACACGTCACGTACCAAGCCATTGTCCTTACGCAGGAACAAGCGGCCTTCATGGCTGGTAACAATACCGGCAGCATCCTGGCCGCGGTGCTGGAGGACGGTCAGACCGTCATACAGCGCCTGATTGACGTTCGATTTACCGACGATACCGACAATGCCACACATGTGACGCAACCCCTACTCAATGAAACAGGATGATTGTGCATGCACTTACGGCAGTTTTGACTGCAGCAGTGCCTCTTTAAACGGTAACTCCACCGGCGCACTCACGCCGCTGGCAAGCCACTGACTGGAGAGACCTAAAATTAGATTTTTCGACCAGTCGGCAACCATCAAGAAATGTGGCAAAAGTGCTGATTGCTGCCACCAACTGTCTTGTTGAACTGGGGCTAGGCTGATCAGGCCAACCAGTACCACCACCAGCAGGCCACCGCGCGCAGCGCCGAAGACCATGCCGAGAAAACGATCAGTGCCCGACAATCCGGTCACCCGGATCAACTCACCAATCAAATAATTGATCAGGGCGCCGACCAACAGCGTGACCACAAACAGAATGGCGCAACCTGCAATCACGCGAGCTGAAGGGGTCTCGATAAAATCCACCAGGTGCTGCGACAGCGCGCCACCAAACATCCAGGCGACAACGCCGGCAATGATCCAGGTCAGCAGCGAAAGGGCTTCTTTAACGAAACCTCGGCTCAGACTGATCAGGCTTGAAACGGCGACAACGGCGATAATTGCCCAATCGACCCAAGTGAATATCACGATGCAGGTTACCGACGAGAAAGGCGCTGCATTTTAGCAGAGCACCTGTGCGGGGAGTAAACAAAGGATTTGCCAACTGCTGAAATGCCCGACCGGCCTCTCGACAGCCCCGGCACCTGGGTTTGACGAAGACCACTAAGCCAGCGGATCAGCTCGCCTCAGGCTGAAAACGCACCACAAAGCCATTGAGCTTGTGCTGACGATTGAGCTGATCACGCAGGCGGTCTGCCTCGGCACGCTCGATCAGCGGCCCAACAAACACTCGATTCATACCATCAAAGGTGCGTATGTAGGCGTTGTAGCCCTGGCTGCGCAAGGTTTTCTGCAGCTTTTGCGCGCCATCACCACTGGACAGGCTCGCCAACTGCACCGACCAGCTGATCGGCAAGCTGTTGGCATCCAGCTTGCTGGTTACAGCCTGAGGCGGCACTGCTTCCGGCTTAGCCGCTGCTCCGGACGATGCAGGAGCAACTGAAGTGGCTGGAGGCTCAACCGAATCCACTGGCTCTAGACTCTGCGTTGTTTGCACCCCAATCGGCTCATCAGGCAATAACTGTAGCTCCGGCACGGCTACCGGCTGCAATTCAACTTCAGGCACCTCAGGGGCCGCTGGCATGGCCGGCGCATCGACCTGAACCCGTTGCGACTCATCTTCACGCGACAGCAGCATGGGCAAAAAAATCACTGCCAACGCCAGCAACACCAGCGCACCGACCATGCGCTGCTTCAATCCCTTATCCAGCAAAGCCATCCTGCACGCCCCCATTGGCTTGGCGGCCCAGCCAATCCAAGGCCTCGGCCACGCAATAAAAAGATCCAAACAGCAGCACTTCGTCGCCATCCGCAGCCTGCTCACACTGAGCCTCGAGCGCCGCTTGCACACTTGCATAGGCAGCCACTCGCGCCCCGCTGCTGTGCAAATGTGCTTCTAGCTCGACCGCGGTTCGCGTGCGACTGACCGGCAATGTCGCCACCGCCCAACTGTCCACCTCACTCAACAAAGGCGCCACCACACCGGGTAGGTCCTTGTCGGCCAACAAACCGAACACGGCCAAACGCTTACCTGGCAATGCCTGTTTAGCCAGCCGTAGCGCGAGATATTCGCTAGCGTGAGGATTATGCCCAACATCGAGCAGCAGCGTGAGTGCCTTGCCGCGCCAATTCAGCACTCTGCGGTCCAGCCGCCCAATCAAGCGGGTCTGCTGCAACGCCTGACGTATCGACTCAGGCTGCCAAGGCAACTGCATGAGTGCATAGGCCTGCAAGGCTAAAGCAGCATTTTCCATGGGCAACTCGAGCAGCGGTAAATGCTGCAGACTGAGCATTTCGTCTCGATGGTTGAGGCCGCTCCAGGACCAGCCATGCGTATTGATGGTCAGATCATAATCACGACCACGCAGGAAGAACGGGACATCGAGCAACGCCACTTGGTCGAGCATGGACTGCGGCGGTTCGAGGTCACCGCACAAAGCAGGTTTACCCGTACGGAAGATGCCAGCCTTCTCAAAGGCGACCGACTCGCGGCTATCACCTAACCAGTCGGTATGATCGATGCCGATGCTCGTAACCACTGCGATGTCGGCATCTAGCAAATTCACCGCATCCAGTCGGCCACCCAGGCCGACTTCTAGCACCAAGGCATCCAGGCCCGCTTGCTGAAACAGCCAGAATGCCGCGAGAGTGCCCATTTCAAAGTAGGTCAGCGAGGTTTCACCGCGTGCAGCTTCGACCACCGCGAACGCTTCGCAGAGCATCACATCGCTGGCTTCTACACCCGCAACTTGTACTCGCTCGTTATAACGCAACAGATGCGGCGAGCTGTAAACACCGACCTTGAGCCCTTGCCCTTGCAACAGCGCGGCGATAAATGCACAGGTCGAGCCCTTGCCATTGGTCCCGGTGACGGTAATCACCCGCGGGGCCAACTTATCCAAGCCCAGACGCTGCAGCACCAGGCGAGAGCGTTCCAAGCCCATGTCGATGGCACTTGGGTGCAGTTGCTCTAGATAGCTCAGCCAATCGGCAAGGGAGCGCTCGGTCATGCCGTTACCGGCAACGAGACAGGTGAAGGCAGACCCATGAACTGCGCCAGTAGGCGCGCTAAGCGCGGACGCAGTTCCGCGCGATGAATAATCATGTCGATGGCACCGTGCTCCAGCAGGAACTCACTGCGCTGGAAACCTTCCGGTAATTTCTCACGCACGGTTTGCTCGATCACACGCGGGCCGGCAAAGCCGATCAACGCTCGGGGCTCGGCGACAATCACATCGCCAAGCATGGCCAAACTGGCGGAGACGCCGCCATACACTGGGTCGGTCAAGACCGAGACAAACGGAATACCCTCTTCACGTAAACGCGCCAGTACAGCCGAGGTTTTGGCCATCTGCATCAGTGAGATCAGGGCTTCCTGCATACGCGCACCGCCAGATGCGGAGAAACACACTAACGGGCAGCGCTGTTCCAGCGCCGCATTGGCGGCACGCACAAAGCGCTCGCCAACAATGGCGCCCATCGAACCACCCATAAAGGAGAACTCGAAAGCGCAGGTCACGATCGGCATGCCCTCTAGGGTGCCGCGAATGGCCACCAAAGCATCTTTCTCGCCAGTCTGCTTTTGCGCGCCTACGATGCGATCCTTATACTTTTTGCTATCACGAAACTTCAAACGATCGACTGGCTCAAGCTCAGCGCCGAGCTCTTCGCGCCCCTCTGCATCCAGGAAAATATCCAGGCGCGCACGGGCATTGATACGCATGTGATGATTACACTTAGGGCAAACATCCAGGGTCTTTTCCAGCTCGGGCTTATACAGCACTGAGTCGCAGGACGGGCACTTATGCCACAGGCCCTCGGGCACCGAACTCTTCTTGACCTCGGAACGCATGATCGATGGGATGAGTTTGTCTACCAACCAGTTGCTCATGCTCTTGATTCTCCACAGCGGTTAACCGGGCGGGCTGCGCTCTATGCGACCAGGCCTATCCGGAAAAATTCATGAGTACAGCCGTTCAGGGGCCGGTGCATTGCCACTATGGCAGCACTTACACACCCGCCATCCTCGAACGACCGCCTGCAGCGTTCATATAACCTGCAACAGGGTTATGGACGGCCAAGGCCGCGACGCCGTCACATCAACCCAGTCCTGCTCAAACAGCCTTTACCGCTTGCATAAAAGCCCGAATCTTTTGCGCGTCCTTGATGCCTTTAGCCGTTTCTACGCCGCCACTGACGTCAACCGCATAAGGACGTACCCGCGCGATGGCCTGCGCAACGTTCTCAGCCGTTAGACCGCCGGCCAGAATAACTGGCTTGCTTAAGCTTTCAGGCACCAGCGACCAATCAAATGCCTCACCTGTACCGCCCGGAATACCTGGCACATAGGTATCCAGCAATACACCACTGGCATTCTTGTAGAGCGCAACCTGGGCCGCGATATCATCACCCGGCTTAACCCGCAGCGCTTTGATATAAGGACGGTGGTAATCATCGCAAGCAGCTGGACTCTCATCGCCATGGAACTGCAGCAAATCAAGCGGTACCGCATCGAGAATTTCACCCAACTCACAGCGACTGGCATCGACGAATAAGCCCACCGTGGTCACAAACGGCGGTAAGGCGCTAATGATCGCGCGCGCCTGCTGCACCGTGACAGCTCGCGGGCTCTTGGCATAGAACACCAGCCCAATAGCATCCGCACCCGCCTCAACAGCCGCCAATGCATCCTCTATGCGGGTAATGCCACAAATCTTGCTGCGAACGACTGACAACAGGATGACCTCGGTTAATTCAGTGAGAGCTGGATGCTAGCAAATAGCCTTTCATGCGTCAGCCGCAACATCCGCTAAGCCAGAGAGAAAGTGCGGGCCAAGATAGCGCTTGGGCAAGTCGAACTCCTGCGGATAGTCGACCTGCACCAAATACAACCCATAAGGATGCGCAGTCACCCCACCGGTACGGCGCACGCGGGTTTCCAGTACTTCCCGCGCCCACTCAACCGGGCGCTCGCCTGTGCCAATGGCCATCAGTACCCCGGCGAGATTGCGCACCATGTGATGCAGGAAGGCATTGGCACGTATATCCAGCACGATAAACCGTCCGTGCTGGAGCACCTCCAGGTGATGCACCGTCTTGACCGGCGATTTAGCCTGGCACTGACGCGCACGGAAAGCACTGAAGTCATGGGTGCCTATAAATGCCTGGGCAGCCTCACGCATGCGCTCAATGTCCAGTGGACGATGATTCCAAGTCACCTCTTCTGCCATATGCGCCGGGCGGATCTGGTCGTTATAAATCACATAACGGTAGCGCCGCGCTTGAGCACAAAAACGTGCATCGAAGTGCGCCGGCATCGACTTGGCCCACGTCACACTGATATCACCGGGCAAGTTCATATTCGCGCCCATCACCCAGGCATGCATTGAGCGATCAACCGGCGTATTGAAATGCACCACCTGAGCACTGGCATGAACCAACGCATCGGTGCGCCCTGCGCAGCTCAACGTAACTGCAACACCGCCTGCGACTTTGCTCAGGGCTTTTTCCAGCGACTCTTGGATTGAAGGCACACCGGCACGCTGGCGCTGAAAACCACGATAGCGCGAACCTTTGTACTCAACCCCTAAGGCTATCTTGAAAACGCCAACGGCAGCCGAGTCGGCTGCCGTTGTAGTAGAACTGTCAGACATGTATCAAACCAAGTTAGCGATCAGCTCACGGGCTTCCTGTTGCTGACCGTCGTTACCTTCAGTAATGACTTCATCGAGGATGTCACGAGCACCTTCAGTATCGCCCATATCGATGTAGGCGCGAGCCAGATCAAGCTTAGTGGCGGTCTCATCGGTACCCGAGAGGAAATCGAAGTCATCGTCGTCATCCAGCGCGGCACTGGTAGGAGCAGTACTTGCCGGCACATCCAACTCAGCGGACTGTTGCAGATCATCAGACATCAAATCCAACTCAGCGCTGACCTCATCCAATTGAGCCGCAAAACTGTCGCTAGACGGTTGAGTAGGCGCTTCTTCATTCAGTGACAGATCGAAGTCTGCCGAAAGATCGAAATCGCCCTCCGCTTCTTCTCCTGGCAGATCAAAGCCTGGCTCAGTAACAGCTGAAGTAGAAAGCGGTTCGTCATCCAAACTGAGCAGGAAATCATCTTCAGCGGCCGCGGTGGGCTTGGCTGGAGCATCCAGATCCAGACTGAAATCAGCCAAGTCCGCACCTAAATCGAGACCGCCATCGTTGCTATCAGCAAGGTTCAGACCAAAGTCCAGATCATCAGCTTTGTTATCAGTCCGCGCATCCGGAGAGCTGAAATCCAAATCGCTGTCGAACGACAAGCTATCCAAGTCGTCTAGAGAAGCATTATTACCAGCGGCCTGCAGATCACGATCCAACTCAGCTTCAAGATCATCTAAGCTGAGATCGAATGCATCATCCTGATTGTCAGCAGCAGGTTTAGGGCTCGGCTCGTTGAAAGCCAGATCGTCCAGGCTGAAGCTATCCAGACTTTCTTCGGCAGCTGCCGCCGCAGCAAACCCAGCACTGGCAGCAACGGCCATGGTTGGGTAGCGGGCATTGATTTGATCGAGCTCAGCGGCGCTGCCGCCAATCTCGCGCAGTTCACTTTCCTGACGAGCGAAACCATTACGGTCACCCATCTCAGCGTAAACCTCCATCAACTTCAGGCGCAGGTCACTGCGCTGCGGCTCATCATTGACAGCCCCTTGCAACAGCTCAGCGGCCTGAGGGAAACGGCCATACGCGATATAGATATCTGCCTCACCAAGCGCATCACCCGTTTGCGCGGTAACACGCTCTTCATTCGGCAGATCGCTTTGCTGACCATCCAGGTCTTCAGCCAAGCCTGCAAAACTATCATCCGGCAGATCCAGGCCAGCACCTAAATCGGACGAGTCGTCATCAGTAGCCAGATTTTCCTGCAATTGCGTTTCCTTCAGTGCATTACGGCGCGACAACATCATCAGCGCTATCAGTAATAGCAGCAGCGCACCACCGCCTGCGGCGCCCAGCAACATAGGATTGGCTAGCAAATCATCAAGGGAGCCTTCAGCTTGCGGCTCGGCAACCACCGGCGCTTCGACAACCGGTGCGACTGGAGCAGGCACAGGTGCGGCAACAGGCGCGGGCACCTCTACCGGGGCAACGGGCTCGGCTGATGCTGCAGGCTCTTCACTGTAATTAAAATCGGTTTCAGCCGTGGCAGCAGGCACTACGGGAGTCGTATCATTAGGCTCTTGCGGCTCGGCCTCCGGAGCAGGCTCTGCAGGAGCTGCCGGCACTTCAACTGCTACTGGTGTTTCTGGGCCTACAGGCGCAACAACTGGAGCAGGGGCTTGCCCCTGCACGGCCAGATCCGCCTGCAACTTAGCCATCTGGTCATCTTTCAACTGAATCAGACGCTGCAGCTTATCGAGCTGGCTCTGCAGGTCAGTCATGCGGCCTTTCAGCTCATCGTTCTCACGACGACTGGAATCCAGGCTTTCCTGGGTCACGGCCAACTTATCATTTAATGCTTTGGTGTCTGCTGCACCTTTGTCGCTGCCTGCAGTCGCTTTACCGCTATCAGCTGCAACCAGTTTCAGGCTATCACCGACTTCGACCTTGGCCGGAGCAGCGGCGGCACTGGTACGCTTCGTGGCATCCAGCTGGCGGGCGCTCGCAGTGACACTGCGACCTTCACGCCAAGCTGTATTTTGCTCGGTCACCTGAGCGATAGCTTCGCCCTGAGCACGCTTCATAACTTGCTGTTCATCCGGTAGGCGCAGTACCTGACCGCTTTTCAGGCGGTTGATGTTGCCACCGATAAAAGCATCTGGATTCAAATCTTGGATTGCCAGCATGGCTTGATGCACGCTGCCACCGGCACGTGCACGCTGGGCAATCTCCCAGAGCGTGTCATTGGCAGTGGTTTTGTATTGATTACCGTCTAACGGCTTTGCAGTTGACGCTACTTGGACTGCAGGAGCAACAGGAGCAACCGGAGAGACGGATTTAGCCGCCGCATTGGTGGGGCGCGGTGTCGGAGTTTGTATGCGAGGTGCCGGAGCCGCTGCAGCTACAGGTAACCGTGCAACAGCAGGAGTAACGCTTTGCGGGGTATAAAGCGGGGGATCAAGCAGCAGGGTGTACTCACGCAGTAAGCGGCCATTAGGCCAGAGCACCTCTACCAGGAAGTTCAGGTAGGGCTCGCGCATGGGCTTGCTTGAGGTTACCCGAATAACGCTTTTGCCATTGGGCTTGATTACCGGCGTGAACTTCAGATCCGTCAGAAAATACTGACGATCCACACCTGCCTTGGTGAATGCTTCAGGGGACGCCAGGGTCGGCAATAGTTCATTAGAAGCCAGGTCACGCACTTCTAGTAACTCAATCTCAGCCACCAACGGTTGATTTAGCGCTGACTGCAGAGTGACTTCACCCAGCCCCAACGCCTGCGCCATACCGGATGACAGCGCCGAAGCAGCTGCGATTGCCAGCACCAGTTTGCGAACCCGAACCATAGCGTTATCCCTTGTTTTATCTTTTTTTCTCGACCAGCGAGAGGATCTTGAAAATTGCTGCCTATCACGCCCTAAGGCGCAACCCCATTCAGCAATTAACTCAGCCAGTATTGCCAAGCTCGAAAGATTCTTCAAATTTCTAGCTAAGTATCTTTTACAGATAGTGTTTTATCAACAACTCGGCCAATTGCACAGCATTCAGGGCCGCGCCTTTTCTCACATTATCAGACGCAATCCACAAATTGAGTTCAGCAGGGTCATCCAAACCGGCGCGTACTCGACCCACGTAGACAACATCCTGACCCACCGCGTCGCCAACCACTGTTGGATAATCATCCAACTCCACCAACTCCACTGCCGTCGCACTATCCAACGCGGCATAGACCTGCTTGATGTCGATACTCGATTCAGCCTGAAGCGAGACACTCAAACTGTCGCCAAAAAACACGGGAACCTGAATACAGGTCACAGACACATGCACCGTCGGGATGACCAGCAGCTCTTGGATCTCAGCAGCAATCTGCCGCTCCAGCCTGGAGTGCCCCTCACTGTCGGTCTGCTCTACCTGGGCCAACACATTGAACGCCATTTGCCGATCAAACAGACGAGGTTCAAGCGAGCGCCCATTTAGCAATTCCGCAGTTTGCCGCGCCAACTCAGCGATACCTTCACGACCGCGACTGGATACGGCCAAACAAGCAGTCACCGTGAGGCGACGAATCTTAATCTGCTCAGGTAAAGCCGCCAGCACAGTTGCCAACGCAACAGCCGGCGCACTTGGGCTGGTCAATACGTAAGGTGAAGCCACAGCGGCCAGCACCTGCGCATTGGCCTCAGGCACTACCCGCGGCGCCTGTGCGACCGGCAAGCCACTGGCCAAATCAATAACCGCACAGCCTGCAGCACCCGCCTGCAGCGCGTACTTCTGCGTGACCTTGCTACCCGCCGCAAAGAACGCCAAGCGCACGCTGGAGAAATCAAAGGTCTCCAGGTCTTTTACCCGCAGGTTCTTACCCTTATAAGGCACAGAACTTCCCGCAGACTCGCCACTGGCGATCACGTGCAAATTGGCCACGGGGAATTCGCGCTCCTCCAGCAATTGCACCAGGGCTTCGCCAACGCTTCCGGTGGCGCCAATTACGGCAATATCAAAGGTACGGGTCATGGCAAGGCTCGCAGAAATAAGCCCAGCACTGTATAGCCGGGCCTAACAAATGCAAAGGAGCGGACTGCTGAGCATTCGATTTGACTCGAACACCCTGCAGCCCGCTCCTCATTTATTACGCAATAACGCCTCAGCGCTGCGCTATTAACGCTCCAGCAGGATACGCAGCATGCGCCGCAGCGGCTCGGCAGCGCCCCACAGCAACTGGTCGCCAACGGTAAATGCACCCAAGTACTGCGAACCCATATTGAGCTTACGTAGGCGACCGACCGGCACGCTCAGGGTGCCCGTCACGGCAGTCGGGCCTAGATCACGAATGCTCGCTTCACGCTGGTTCGGTACCAATTTGACCCACGGATTGTGCTGACTGATCAAACCTTCAATGTCCGACAGCGGCACGTCTTTATTCAGCTTGATGGTCAGCGCCTGGCTGTGGCAACGCATCGCGCCGATGCGCACGCACAGCCCATCGACCGGGATCGGGTTCTTGAAGCGACCAAGAATCTTGTTGGTTTCTGCCTGAGCTTTCCACTCTTCACGGCTCTGCCCATTCGGCAGCTCCTTGTCGATATAAGGAATCAGGCTGCCGGCCAGCGGCACGCCAAAGTTGTCGACCGGGAAGGCATCGCCGCGCATGGCCTCGGCAACTTTGCGATCGATGTCGAGGATGGCGCTGGCCGGGTCAGCCAACTCATCAGCAACCGAACCGTGAATCGCGCCCATCTGCTTGATCAATTCGCGCATATTCTGTGCGCCAGCGCCGCTCGCAGCCTGATAGGTCATGGCGCTCATCCACTCGACCAGCCCGGCTTCGTATAAACCGCCCAACGCCATCAGCATCAAGCTGACGGTGCAGTTGCCGCCGATGTAATCCTTGGTACCGGCATCGAGCTGCTGATCGATCACCTTACGGTTGACCGGATCTAGCACGATCACCGAGCTGTCGCTCATGCGCAACGACGACGCCGCATCGATCCAGTAGCCCTGCCAACCGGCTTCGCGCAGCTTGGGGAAGACCTCATTGGTGTAGTCGCCACCCTGACAGGTCAGGATCACGTCGAGGCTTTTCAGCTCGTCAATGCTGTAGGCATCTTTTAGCGCAGCCGTTTCCTTGCCAATCGCCGGGCCTTGACCGCCAACATTGGAGGTGGTGAAGAATACCGGTTCGATCAAGTCGAAATCCTGCTCTTCCAGCATGCGTTGCATCAGCACGGAACCGACCATGCCACGCCAACCGATCAGACCTACACGTTTCATAACCACTACACCTATATAAGCTGACCGCCGGAGACCGTCCGACGGGCCAGGAAGATTACAGACTGCGTAACGCTTCGACTACTGCATCGCCCATTGCTGTGGTGCCGACCTTGGTCGTACCGGCGCTGTAAATATCACCGGTACGCAGGCCCTGATCCAGAACGTTGCTCACCGCCAGCTCGATCGCATCGGCTGCAGCCGTCTGGTTGAAGCTGTAACGCAACATCATCGACACCGACAGGATGGTCGCCAACGGGTTGGCAATGCCCTGTCCGGCGATATCCGGCGCGCTGCCGTGGCACGGTTCGTACATGCCTTTGTTGTTGGCATCCAGCGAAGCGGACGGCAGCATGCCGATGGAACCAGTAAGCATGGAAGCCTCATCCGACAAAATGTCGCCAAACAGATTGTCGGTGACCATTACATCGAACTGCTTGGGCGCGCGCACCAGCTGCATCGCAGCGTTATCGACGTACATGTGGCTGAGTTCGACGTCCGGATAATCCTTGGCTACCTCAATGACCACGGTGCGCCACAGTTGGCTGGACGCCAGTACATTGGCCTTGTCCACCGAGCAAAGCTTCTTGCCGCGCACACGGGCCATGTCAAAACCAACACGAGCAATCCTGCGGATTTCACTCTCGCTGTAAGGCAAGGTGTCATAGGCCATCCGCTCGCCGTTCTCCAGCACTTTGCTTTCACGCGGCTGACCAAAATAGATGCCGCCGGTCAGTTCGCGGACGATGAGGATGTCCAAGCCGGCAACGATTTCGCGCTTGAGGCTGGACGCATCGGCCAGTTGCGGATAGAGGATGGCCGGACGCAGATTGCCAAACAGGCCCAGCTGCGAACGAATCTTCAGCAGACCGCGCTCTGGACGAATAGCTGGGTCGATGGCATCCCATTTCGGACCGCCTACGGCACCCAGCAGAATGGCATCAGCGGCCTTAGCACGGGCCAAGGTTTCGTCAGCCAACGGCACACCGTAACGGTCGATGGCTGCACCACCGAGGTCATCAAAGCTCAACTCAAAACCCAGACTGTACTTTTCGTTGGCCAGGTTCAGCACTTTGACCGCTTCGGCCATGATTTCCGGGCCAATACCGTCACCGGGGAGAATCAGAATTTGCTTGGACATGTTCTTCTCAACTCACTAAGCGGCGAATGACCGATGCACTCGCCCACTGATTACTTGATGGCGCCAAACAGCCAAGGGCTGCGCTGCTGATACGTGCTTTCAAAGGTTTTGATCACATCGCTGTCTTTCAAGGTCAAACCGATATCGTCGAGGCCATTAAGCAGGCAGTGCTTACGGAAGGCATCCACCTCAAAGCTGTATTGCACGCCATCCGGACGGGTCACGGTTTGCGCAGCCAGGTCGACGGTCAGCTGATAACCAACGCTAGCTTCAGCCTGCTGGAACAGCGCATCGACTTCAGCCTCCTTGAGAATGATCGGCAACAGCCCGTTCTTGAAGCTGTTGTTGAAGAAAATGTCAGCAAAGCTCGGCGCGATAATGGCGCGGAAGCCGTATTCTTCCAGCGCCCAGGGCGCGTGTTCACGGCTTGACCCACAGCCGAAGTTCTCCCGCGCCAGCAGCACGCTGGCGCCTTGGTAACGCGCAAAGTTCAGTACGAACTCTTGATTGAGCGGGCGCGTGGAGTTGTCCTGATTCGGCTGACCGATATCGTGGTAGCGCCACTCATCGAACAGGTTCGGGCCGAAACCGCTGCGCTTGATCGATTTCAAGAACTGCTTAGGGATAATCTGGTCGGTGTCGACGTTGGCGCGATCCAGTGGAGCGACCAGGCCGGTGTGTTGAGTAAAAGCTTTCATAGTCGAGTCCTCAGGCCTGGATCAATTCACGCACATCAATAAAGCGACCGGTCACAGCAGCGGCTGCTGCCATGGCTGGGCTGACCAAATGAGTACGCCCACCGGCGCCCTGACGGCCTTCGAAGTTTCGGTTGGAGGTAGACGCGCAATGCTCACCATTGCCGAGCTTGTCTGGATTCATCGCCAGGCACATGGAGCAGCCTGGCTCACGCCATTCAAAGCCGGCTTCGATAAAGATCTTGTCCAGACCTTCTTTTTCCGCCTGGGCTTTAACCAGGCCGGAGCCCGGCACCACCATGGCCTGCTTAATAGTCGCGGCCACTTTGCGGCCCCTGGCCACTTCAGCGGCCGCGCGCAGGTCTTCAATGCGTGAGTTGGTGCAAGAGCCGATAAAGACGCGGTCCAGTTGGATATCAGTGATCGCCTGATTGGCCTGCAGGCCCATGTACTTTAGCGCGCGGGTAATTGAATCCTTCTTCACCGGGTCGCTCTCAACCGCCGGGTCCGGCACCTTCTGATCGACGGCCAAGACCATTTCCGGCGAAGTACCCCAGCTGACTTGTGGCTTGATGTCTTCGGCGCGCAACTCAACCACGGTGTCAAACTGTGCATCAGCGTCGGACACCAGGTCCTGCCACTGTGCCACGGCTTGGGCCCAATCCGCGCCTTTCGGTGCAAACGGACGCCCTTCGACGTAAGCGATGGTCTTCTCATCCACCGCCACCAGCCCGACGCGAGCACCGGCCTCGATAGACATGTTGCAGATGGTCATGCGCCCTTCCAGCGACAACTCACGAATGGCGCTACCGGCGAACTCCAGCGCATGGCCATTGCCGCCCGCGGTGCCGATCTTGCCGATGATGGCGAGGACGATGTCCTTGGCGGTGACACCGAACGGCAGCTGGCCTTCAACGCGCACCTGCATGTTCTTCATTTTTTTTGCCACCAGGCACTGGGTTGCCAGTACATGCTCAACTTCGGAAGTGCCGATGCCATGGGCCAATGCGCCAAACGCACCGTGGGTCGAGGTGTGCGAGTCGCCGCAGACCACGGTCATGCCCGGCAAGGTCGCACCCTGCTCCGGGCCGACCACGTGGACGATGCCCTGACGGATGTCGTTCATCTTGAATTCGAGGATGCCGTATTCGTCGCAGTTCTCATCCAGGGTTTGCACCTGAATCCGCGACACTTCATCAGCGATAGCTTCTAGGCCGCCCTGACGCTCAGCCTTGGTGGTCGGCACGTTGTGATCCGGGGTGGCGATGTTAGCGTCGATGCGCCACGGCTTGCGGCTGGCCAGACGCAACCCTTCGAAGGCCTGCGGCGAGGTCACTTCGTGGAGGATATGGCGGTCGATGTAGATCAGCGACGAACCATCGTCACGGCGCTTCACTTCGTGCATTTCCCAGAGCTTGTCGTAGAGCGTTTTGCCGGCCATCAGCGATTCCCTCATTTGCGTGTTTCTGTGCCTGGGCAAATAGCCCTTTGGCTTATGGGGTAATCCTATGGGCTTAGGACAAATTACTCAAATTCATATTTTTCATCATATGGATTCCATTAGGGAATACGGATAGATTACGACGCAGACAGCATTCCTACTCTGCACACCCCCAGGGGCTACTTAATGGATCTCGCCACCCTCAATGCCTTTATTGCGATTGCCGAGCTGGGCAGCTTTTCTGAAGCCGCTGAGCGTTTACACCTGACCCAACCAGCCGTCAGCAAGCGCATCGCCAGCCTGGAGCAGCAGCTCAACGTGCGCCTGTTCGATCGCCTGGGCCGCGAGGTCAGCCTGACCGAAGCCGGCCGTGCGTTGCTGCCGCGGGCTTATCAAATCCTCAATGTGCTGGACGATACACGCCGCGCATTGACCAACCTGAATGGCGAGATCAGCGGCCGCCTGACCCTCGCAACCAGCCATCACATTGGCCTGCACCGCTTGCCGCCATTGCTACGCACCTTTACCCGTGCGCACCCGCAAGTGGCGCTGGACATCCAGTTTCTCGACTCTGAAGTGGCCTATGAAGAGGTACTGCATGGTCGCGCCGAACTGGCGGTGATCACCCTCGCCCCGGAAACCCGCGAGCCAGTGCATGCGGTACCGGTATGGGACGACCCGCTGGATTTTGTTGCCGCCCCCGAGCATGAGCTGGCGCGCAATGGTGCGATCAGCCTGGCCGACATTGCCCACCACCCGGCGGTCTTTCCCGGGGGCAACACCTTTACCCATCATATTGTGCAACGCCTGTTCGAGGCCCAGGGCCTGACCCCGAATATCGCCATGAGCACCAACTACTTGGAAACCATCAAGATGATGGTTTCCATCGGCCTGGCCTGGAGCGTTCTGCCGCGCACCATGCTCGACGACCAGGTTGCGCGCTTACCGTTACCTGGCATCCAACTGACGCGCCAGCTAGGCTACATTTCACACACCGAACGCACTCTATCGAATGCCGCGCGGGCCTTTATGGACCTTCTCGACGCCCAACGTGATGACCTTGCACAGGCCACCCCCTAAGGGCTAACGTGGCTTATAACGATAAGAAAGGTTTGTGCATGACTCAGCCCATTTGTTTGGCCAACGACCAAGAAGCCTGCGAATACGAAGGAAGCGTTGGTCGTGGCTAAATCCGGTAATCGCCGTCCGCCTCTGCCCTTTATCCAGGCATTGAACCCTGCCGAATTTGAAAGCACATGGAACGACGCGCCGCGTCTGCTGCGCGCCCTTAATGGCGCAAAACTGGGGGCTTGGTACTGGGACATCGAAAGTGGCCGAGTCAGCTGGTCACGTGGAGCCCAGGCCTTATTCGGCTTCGACCCCAAGCAGCCGCTGCAAAAACGGCTCAACTACATCGAGCTGATCCCTGAAGAGGATCGCGCCGAAGTCCTGCAATTATTCGAACAACTGCTCGCTGACAACCCGAGCCACCACACTGCTCGCCACCGGATTCATTGGCCAGACGGCAGCCTGCATTGGCTGGAAATCAGCGGTAGCCTGCAACAGGATGCCGACGGTAAGCCACGGGTAATGGGCGTAATCCGCGACATCAGCGAGCAGCAGGCCCGCGAGCAGGCGCTACGCAGTAGCGAGGAAAAATTCGCCCAGGCCTTCAACTATAGCCCCGACGCCGTGGTGATCACCGATAAAGCCAGCGGGCGCTTTATCGAAGTTAACGCTGGCTTCGAACAGCAGTTTGGCTGGAGCAGTGAACAAACCCTAGGCCGCACCTCTCTGGAAATAGGCATCTGGGCGAGCCTGGAGGATCGCCGACGAATGCTGGATGCGATCAGCAACAACAGCCTCAACGGCCTGTCAGTATCGCTGTATCACCGTGACGGCAGCATCCGCAAAAACCTGCTCTTCGGCGGTGAAATACTGCTGCAAGGCACCCCCTGCCTGGTTCTGTCGCTGCGTGACATCACCCTGCAACGCGAACAAGAACAGGCGCTACGCGACAGCCAAGAGCGCCTGAACCTGGCTCTGAACTCGGCCGATCTGGGCACCTGGGACTGGCACATACCCAGCAACATGCTGTTTGGTTCGCCCCGCGCGGCCAAACTCCACGGCCTGAAAGAACAGCCGTTCCATGACGATTTCCGTAAATTTTTCAGCTGTGTACCACTGTCTGACCGTCACGCCATGCGCGTGTATTATCAGAATTTGGCGCAAGGTAGCACCGAGAATTACCAGGTTACCTACCAGGCAATTTATTCCAACCAAGAGGTTCATTACCTCGAAAGCACCGCCAAGCTCTACCGAGATGCCGACGGCAAACCAGAGCGCATGGCGGGCATCCTTATCGATATCAGCGAGCGAGTGCGCCGCGAACAAAACCTGGCCACCTCAGAAGCCAAGTTTTCCAGCCTGTTTCAGGCCAGCCCAGACCCAATCGCCCTGACGACTATGCCGGAAGGCCTTGTCTTGGAAATCAACTCAAGCTTTAGTCAGACCTTCGGCTGGCAACCCGACGAAGTAATCGGACGCAGGATGATCGACCTGAATTTCTGGGCCGACATCAGCAGACTGGCCGAGCTGTACAGCAAATTGGAGCGCGACCAGAGCGTGCACAATGAACTGACGCACTACTTGGACAAACACGGCCGCGCGATCACCTGCGTGATCTCCTCAAGGCCGTTGCTGTTGAATAACCAAACCTGCCTACTCACGACTTTTCGCGATATCAGCGAACGGCAGAAAGCCCAGGCGGAGCTGCAGGCCAGCCAGGAAAAATTCGCCCTAGCATTCCACTCCAGCCCAGACGCCATCACCATCACCGAACGCGACAGCGCCCGCTATATTGAGGTCAATGAAGGATTCTGTCGGCTAAACGGCTACACAGCTGAAGAAGTCATCGGTCGCACAGCTTTAGAGATTAACGTCTGGGCTGACCCATCAGAACGCGCTCAAATGCTGGAAATACTCAAGCGCGACGGGCATGTTCACCGCATGGAAATGCTCGGCAGACACCGCGACGGGCGAATTAAGCAAGTTGAGGTTTCTGTTGAACCTATCCAACTCCACAACACACCCTGCCTGTTGCTGACCGCCCGTGATATCAGTGAGCTGAAAGAGGCCCAGGCCCAAGTCCAGCACCTGGCCTACCATGATTCGCTGACCAACCTACCCAACCGCGCCCTGCTGCTCGACCGCCTCACTCAGCAGATCGCGCTGCTCAAGCGCCATGAATTACGCGGCGCCCTGCTGTTTATCGACCTCGATCACTTCAAACACATCAATGATTCACTCGGCCATCCGGTCGGTGATGCCGTACTCAAGCTGGTCACCGCACGCCTGGAGGCCAGCGTGCGCCAAGAAGACACCGTGGCCCGCCTGGGCGGTGACGAGTTTGTCGTGCTGATTTCCGGCCTGGAAGGTAAACGCTCAGCGGTGCTCCGCCAAGTCCGCAACGTAGCGGAGAAACTGCGCCACCTGCTGGCTGAGCCGATGCAGCTCGACGGCCACCAGTTGCAGGTCACGCCGAGTATCGGTATCGCCCTGATCCCCGACCACGGCGACACGCCTTCAGACCTGCTCAAGCGTGCCGACATCGCCCTTTACCGGGCCAAGGACTCGGGGCGTAATACCATCCAGCTGTTCCGCGACACCATGCAGAAAGCCGCCAGCGAACGCCTGCGTTTGGAAAACGACCTGCGCCTGGCATTAGCGCGGGGCGAGTTCGAGCTGCACTTCCAGCCTCAGGTGGATGCCCGCAGCAACCAGATTATCGGCGCCGAAGCCTTGCTGCGCTGGATGCACCCGATACTGGGCGCGCAATCACCGGCGCTGTTTATCCCCATCCTCGAAGAAAGCGGGTTAATCCTCGAAGTCGGCGGTTGGGTGCTCGCCGAAGCCTGTCACGTCTGCGCGCAATTACTCCAGCTGGCTATGGTCGACGCTACGCAGTTCAGCTTGTGCGTGAATATCAGCCCACGGCAGTTCCGCCAAAGTGATTTTGTCGAACGCGTGGAAAGCAGCCTGAGCAGCAGTCATCTGCCGCCCAACATGCTTAAACTGGAAATCACCGAAGGCATCGTCATCCAGAATATTGACGATACCGTCGCCAAGATGAACCGCCTCAAGCGTCTCGGCGTGACCTTCGCTATGGACGACTTCGGCACCGGCTACAGCTCGCTGACTTACCTCAAACGTTTGCCAATAGATGTCCTGAAGATCGACCAATCCTTCGTGCGCGAGGCCACTGTGGATGCCAACGACGCGGAAATCATCCGCGCCATCGTCGCCATGGCGCACAGCCTAGGGCTGGACATTATTGCCGAGGGGGTTGAACAACTTGACCAGCTGGAATTCCTCCAACAACAGGGCTGCCATCACTACCAGGGTTACCTGTTTAGCAAAGCGGTGCCGCTGCAGCAGTTTCGCCAATTGCTGCACGACAACCGCGTACTTACACCGCGCTAAAACAGCAAGGGCACCGGCGGGTGCCCTTGCTGTTTTGCAGCCTGATCGTTAGCTGTTAAGCACCGAACGGCTTGCACCAATCGGGATGCGCTTGGCCTTGGCTTCTTCCGGCACGATGCGCACCAGGTGGATATTCAGCAGACCATTAACCAGGTTGGCAGCTTTGACCTCGATATGGTCGGCCAGACGGAACGACAGCTTGAACGCCCGCTGAGCAATGCCCTGATACAGGTAGGTGACGTTCTCGGTGCTGTTATCACGCTTACCACCGGTCACAGTCAGCACGTCACGCTCGACTTGCAGCTCCAGATCGTCGTCCTCAAAGCCGGCCGCCGCGACCACAATGCGGTACTGATCGTCGGCATATTTCTCAACGTTATAGGGTGGATAGCTGCTACCCGCTTCATTGCGCATGGCAGACTCGAACAGGTCATTGAACCGGTCGAAGCCAACGGACTGGCGCAGCAGTGGGGTCATGGAAAATGCAGTGCTCATAATTTAAACCTCCTGAATTTCAGCGAGTCGTCAATATGGAACCCGACTTCGGCATCCCACATCACTGAAATGTGGTTACTCAGAATGATTTCAAGCCGCTGTAAAATTTTCTTACAGGGAGGGGACGCGATGACCAAGGTCATGCTGATTACCGGTGCCAGTCGCGGCATTGGTGCCGCTACCGCCAGGCAGGCAGCGGCCCATGGCTATGCGCTGTGCATGAATTATCACCGGCAACAGGCAGCGGCTGAGTCGCTGGTTAGCGAGATCACCCAGGCGGGCAGCCATGATGTCAGCCGCGGACGCTGAATATCAGGCGCTCGCCTGCTGACGTTGCGCTTCGGCAAACTGAATACCGAGCAAGGCATCGATATGCAGGCAATCGCTTTCTCGGCGCAGCAGGTTGAACAGCTCGGTCGCCTCTGGGTAGCTGCGGGTCAACATTGCCAGCCATTGCTTGAGCCGCCCTGGCGCATAGCGCGGTGAGATTTTGCGCCGCGCCTGCAGCCAGAAATCCGCCAGCAGCGGCTGCAATTCCGCCCAACTCATCGCGACCACCGCCTGCCCGGCCTTGGCGGCGGCAATCTGCCGGGCCAGGTCCGGGCGTGCCACTAAGCCACGACCGAGCATGATGTCCTCGACACCACTGACCTCACGGCAACGCTGCCAATCGTCCAGATTCCAGATATCGCCATTGGCGAACACCGGCACCTTGACCGCCTCCTGCACCCGCGCCACCCACTCCCAGTGCGCCGGTGGCTTATAGCCTTCAACTTTGGTCCGCGCGTGTACCACGATCTGCGCGGCACCGCCGTCAGCCAGGGCTTGCGCGCACTCCATGGCATCGTCCTTGTGGTCGAAGCCTAGGCGCATTTTCGCCGTCACCGGAATGGCCGCCGGCACCGCGCGCCGTACCTCGCAAACGATGGCATGCAGCAGCTCAGGCTCCTTGAGCAGCACGGCACCACCACGGGACTTGTTTACCGTCTTGGCCGGGCAGCCGAAGTTGAGGTCGATAACCGGCGCACCCAAGGTGCAAGCATAAGCCGCGTTATCGGCCAAACAGCTGGGATCAGAGCCCAGGAACTGCACGCGCAGCGGCGTACCAACCGCCGTTTGCGCGCCACTGAACAATTCGGGCGCCAGCTTCTGGTAGGTGCTGGCCGGCAATACTCGCTCGGTGACCCGGATAAATTCAGTCACGCACCAGTCGATGCCGCCGACCCGAGTCAGCACATCGCGAAGGATTTCGTCGACCAACCCCTCCATCGGGGCCAGGGCGATTTGCATAAATTCAGCTCTCAAAAATTTCCGGGCGCACTTTTTAAGTGCTGCACAACAACACCCCAAAGGGATAGCAGCCATAGCAGGCAGACCATAAAAAACGCCGCGCAGTTTACGCGGCGCAGTAGGTCAGCGGTCAGGCTTTAGCCCGACGGTGCCTCAAAGTTCCATGGGAAAAGCGGGCTGCAGCGCCACACCATAACCGTCAACAAATTCACGAGGCATGCGCTTAGGCTTGCCACTGGACAGCTCGATGCAGACAAAAGTAGTTTTCGCCCGCAACAAGGTCACGCCATCTTTAGGGCGAATCAGCTGAAAACAGCGATCCATCTTCAGGCGCTGATCGGACTCGACGATCCAAGTGGCCATCTGCAACTGTTGCTCTTCATAGGCGCTGGCCAGGTAATCGATTTCGTGACGCAACACGGCCATGGCGCGATCGAGGCGGCGGTACTCGGTTAAATCCAGCCCGAGAAACTGCGAATGTCGCCAGGCGCAGCGTTCCAGCCAGCTGACATACACCGCGTTGTTAGCATGCCCAAGCCCGTCGATATCGTCCGCTGTAACCTCGATATCAATAACAAACGGGTTATTTAAATCCCACATCATGCCGACTGCTCCAAGCCACCCGCCAATGCCCGGGCCTCGGCGGCCAACTGGGTGATTTGATCCCAAGCGCGGGCGCGCACCAGGTTACTGGGGGCGATCCAGGTGCCGCCAACGCAAGCCACATTGGGCAATCGTAGAAAGCCCAACAAGTTATCCGGGGTCACGCCGCCGGTGGGACAGAAACGGATACCGGTGAAGGGTCCTTTGAAACTTTTGAGCATCTTGATGCTGGTGGCACCATCGGCCGGGAACAGCTTCAACGAGCGATAGCCATATTCCAGCGCCAGCAGCACCTCCGACGGCGTCATCACTCCCGGCAAATAAGGCAACCCGGAATCCTCGGCAGCAGCGGCCAAACGCTCGGTACAACCGGGGCTGACCGCGAATTGCGCACCGGCATCGCGGGCTTCACCGAACTGCTCGGCATGAATCACCGTGCCCGCGCCAATTAACAGATCCGGCAGCGCCTTACGCATTGCCGCCAGCGCGTCCAATGCCCGCGGCGTGCGCAATGTCACTTCCAGCACACGAATCCCGCCCGCGTGCAGCGCACGCGCCAAATCGACCGCCAGGCTGACGTCTTCGATTACCAACACCGGCAGTACCGGGCGTGCCTGTTGCAGCACTGCATCCATCGTCAGGCTCATGCGTTGCTCCCCACGTTCAAGGTTCAATCTTTGTTCTCATTCTTCAAACAGGCTGCTGGCACCCTGCTCAGCCGAACCGACTAGGCGGCGCTGCGCGCCGAACATTTCTAGGCCAAAGCCCAATTCCATTTCAACACTGGCGGCAGCTAGGGGTCGTGCAGCAAGTTGCTGTTCACTCAGCTCTACCTGCAGCAACCCATGCTGCGCATCCAGCACCAGCCAGTCACCATCCTGCAACCGCGCCAACGCGCCGCCAGCGGCAGCTTCCGGGGTCACGTGCAACGCCGTAGAAACCTGCCCGGAAGCACCGGACATGCGCCCATCGGTGACCAGCGCAACACGCTGCCCAGCCTGCTGCATATTGGCCAACAAAGGCATTAATTTATGCAGCTCTGGCATGCCATTGGCTTGTGGGCCTTGGAAGCGCACCACCAGTACCAAGTCACCTTGCAGCTCGTCGGCGCTGTAAGCCGCCTGCACGGCCGCTTCTGAATCAAAAATGCGCGCCTGGGCACGAATTTTCCAGAATGCTGGATCCACCGCCGAGGTTTTCACGATGGCGCGCCCCAGATTTCCCGTGAGCAATACCAACCCACCCTCCTCGGCAAATGGCTCAGCCGCAACACGGACAATGTCGCGCGCCGGGCTTTGCTGCGGCAGGTCACGCCAAGCCAGGCGCTCGCCATCTAGCCAGGGTTCGCGGGTATAGGCGCGTAAGCCGTGCCCGGCTGCGGTCGTCACATCGTCATGCAGCAAGCCTGCGCCGAGTAATTCGCGCAGCAGCCAGGCGGGCCCGCCGGCGGCCTGGAACTGATTCACGTCCGCCGCGCCATTGGGATACACCCGCGCCAACAGCGGCACCACCTTGGACAGCGCGGCAAAATCATCCCAGCTCAGCTCATAGCCAGCCGCCCTGGCAATGGCCGGCAGGTGCAAGGTGTGGTTGGTCGAGCCGCCGCTGGCGAGCAAGGCCACCACGGCGTTGATCAGCGCCCGCGCATCAATCTGCTGACCGACCGGCAGATAGCGTTCGCCTTGGCGACTGTTGTGCGCAACCAAGCGCGCCGCTTCATCAGTCAGTGCATCGCGCAGCGGCGTATAAGGATTGATAAAGGCACTGCCTGGCACATGCAGACCCATGACCTCCATCAGCAGCTGATTGGTATTGGCGGTGCCATAGAAGGTGCAGGTGCCTGCCTGGTGGTATGCCGCTAGCTCAGCCTCCAGCAACTCATCACGACTGGCTTCCCCGCGGGCAAAACGTTGGCGTACTGCGGCTTTTTCTTTATTCGGTAGGCCCGAATGCATAGGGCCTGCCGGCACAAATACCGCGGGCAGATGACCAAAATGCAGCGCGCCTATTAACAAACCGGGGACGATCTTGTCACACACGCCGAGGTACAGCGCGCCGTCGAAAATGCCATGGGTCAAGCCAATGGCAGTAGCCTGGGCAATCAGGTCACGGGAAAAAAGCGACAACTGCATGCCGCCTTCGCCTTGCGTAATGCCATCGCACATGGCTGGCACCCCAGCCGCAAACTGCGAGGTCGCACCGGCCTTGGCCAACGCCACCTTCAGCCGTTCGGGATAATCCCTGAGCGGCGCATGGGCCGAGAGCAGATCGTTGTAACTGGAAATGATTGCCACATGCGGCGAGCCACCCTGCTTCATGATCAGCTTCGCGTCATCGGGTTGCGCAGCCAGGGCATGAGCCAGATTGGAGCACCCCAACGCCTGATGCGCAGTACGCCCCGCCGCTTGCACCAGGCGCTGCAAATAGCGCTCGCGGCGTTTGGCCGAGCGCTGCTCCAAGGCGGCGGTGACCTGCTCAACAACCGGATGCAACATGACGACTCCCTTTATCTGCGAGGTTCGGACTTGCAGTGTAACGGCTCAGGGAGCCCAGTAGATGTTTACCGGTAGCGGGCTGTTCTGCAGCCAGGCATAAAGGGGCAGGTCTCGAGCCGCAGGCTCATCAGCCAGCACGGCATCAATCAATTTGCGCTTGCGCTCGCCAAACGCCAGCAAGCCCAGCCACAGCCCTCGCTGCAGCATGGCCACGTTCAGCGACAGGCGCTCACGGGGTTCCTGTGGCGCCTGCGCCGGCAAGGCAGCCGGTTCCGCAGCCGGGTCGAGCGCCACCGCCAGGCCTGGCATGCCGGGAAACAACGAAGCGATATGGCCGTCCTCACCCATACCCAGTAGCACCGCGCTAAACGGATGCCACTGCTTGAGGTGCTCGCCCCACACTGACGCGGCCTGCGCTAGCGTCGCACCCTGACGAGGGTCTAGGCAGTTAGCCTCAGGCAAACCCTGCTGCAACAGTTGCCAATTGCTTTCGGCCGCCTGCGCCGGCACCCAGCGCTCATCGCTGGGGCTGAGGTCAATACGCCGGCCATCCAGTTGCTGCGCCAGCAACGGCAGTAACGCCTGCGGGCTGCTACCTCCTGGCAGGAGCAGACCAGCGCGCGATTGTACCGCTAAGGTGGCCTGAATTTGCGCCCGCAGGTCGACGGCCAGCGCGTGCAAACAAGCATTGCGCTCGGCATAGCAATGCAACAAATTACAGCCCATAAGTAACCTCGACTAAGCTATCGATCTGTCATAAGCCCGCGCAATAATGCACCTTTTGCCTAGTAGCTAACGCTCTTGCCATGAGAAATCTGTTTTGACTGTGTTGCTGCGTGTACTTCTACTGTTGTTGCTGCCAACGTTGGCTCAGGCCACAAGCCTACCGCTTATAGCCAGCAATTCGCCGCAGCTTCTAGGCCCCAGCATGCAAGTCTGGGCAGATCCTGACGGCCTGGCTGACATACACAGCGTTCGCCAGCTCCCCGAATCCGCCTGGCAAGCGGTGGCGCGCCGCGATGCCAGCTTCGGCTATAGCAAACACGCTTACTGGCTGCGCGCCACCCTGCACAACCCTAGCAATCAGGCAATCAAATGGGTTCTGCTAATCGCCAATCCACTGCTTGATACGCTGGATGCTTATGGCCTGGACGGCGACCGTGTTTATAAGTCCGGCGATCAACGGCCCTTTCACCAGCGCTGGATCGATCACCGCCAACTGGTACTGCCGTTCAGCCTAGCGGCTGGAGAAGAGCGCCAGCTGATCTTAAGGATGCAGACAGACGGCTCGGCTAACCTCAGCGCTAGTTTGATGAGCGAGCAAGCCTTCATCCATCACGAACAGCTCATGTTGCTGCTGCAAGGGTTGTTCTTCGGCGCGCTACTGGTGATGACGGTTTATAACCTGTCAATTTTCACCATCACCCGTGATCGCAACTACCTGTGGTACAGCCTGTTTGTCGCCAGCTTTGGTGTCTATCAGTTCATTCAGCTGGGGTTTGCTCTGCAGTGGCTTTGGCCGAATTCACTGGCATGGCATCAGCTGAGCTTTCCCTTCAGCTCAGCCCTGGCGACCCTGTTCGGCATTTTTTTCACCTACGGCATTCTCGACCTCAAGAACCAACACCCAGCCTACACTTGGATCAGCCGCACATTGCTGAGCTGCAGTCTGCTGGTAATGGCTCTGGCCCTGACTGCGCCATACCAAGTGGCGCTGTTCGGTAGCTTTGCTCTGCTAATAGTCTGCGCGGTTATCGGCTGCATCATTACCGTACTGCGCTGGCGCGCAGGTTATGCGCAGGCCAAATTGTTTGCCCTCGGCTGGTCAGCACTGATTTTCGCCAGCCTATTCAGCGTACTCAGCGGGACTGGCGTGATTGCCAACTCACTGCTGACGCTGCACGCCCAACAGATCGGCAGCCTGATAGAGCTGGTGATTTTCTCGATCGCCCTCGGCTCACGTATTCGCCAAGCCCAAAGCGATTACCAACTGGCTCAGGTACGACTGTTTGCCAAAGAGCATCAGCTGCGCATGGAACAAGCCAAGAGCCTGAACTTGCAACGACAGATCAATGAAGGGCTCGAAGCCCGCGTACAGGAACGCACGGCCTCGCTGGAGCAAGCGCTGCAAGAGCTCTCAACGGCCAATCAGCAACTGGCCGAACTCAGCCGTCGAGACAACCTGACGGGGCTTTTCAACCGCCAGGTACTCAACGAAGAACTCGAGCGCATGCTCGCGCAGGCCAAACGCAGCCGGCAGCCGATTGCCATGCTAATGATGGACTTGGACCACTTTAAACAGGTCAACGACCAGTATGGCCATCTGATTGGTGACGCCTGCCTGCAGCACGCTGCCCAGCGTATGCAGCAGCGCATGCGCGGCAACGACTTGCTGGTACGCTTCGGCGGCGAGGAGTTTGCGGTGGTGCTCGGTGATACCGACCAGGTCGGGGCGATGGACTTAGCCGAACAGTTACGTGACGACGTGGCCACTCATCCATGCCTGCATAAAGGGCTGAGCATTGGCCTGAGCCTGAGTATTGGCGTCTATGCGCTGATTCCGGATGCCAAGTGCAATCGTGAACAGCTGCTGCGCCATGCCGACCACGCGCTGTACCAAGCCAAAGCTGCTGGCCGAAACCAAGTGATCAGCTACGAGAGCAACGCCCTGGGTGATGCCTGAAACTGAATGACCAGGCGTTTAAGCACTACAAGCAGAGCTTTATCGATATGACCATTAATTAAGCAGCACACATAATTCATTATCGCCGTAGATATTTTTCAGGCGGCCTAAAAAACAAAAGGGCCATTCAATTAAGAATGACCCTTCAAAATCCCGCAGAACGGGCAAAAATGGCGTCCCCTAGGGGACTCGAACCCCTGTTACCGCCGTGAAAGGGCGGTGTCCTAGGCCACTAGACGAAGGGGACGTAACCCTTCTACAACCAACCAGCTACTAGAACTAGTTGTGGCAAGCCTTACGGCTTTGAAAATGGTGGAGATAAACGGGATCGAACCGTTGACCTCTTGCATGCCATGCAAGCGCTCTCCCAGCTGAGCTATACCCCCATCTCAAGGACGGGGCGCATGTTAAGAGTGCGCCCACCATCTGTCAACATTATTTTTACCTGCAAGCCTATTCTTTATGCTGACAGAACAACCACTTACCCCATCTCATAGCGCCAAAACGACGAGCGGATGGGGCAATCAGCGACTTAGGCTATAGCCGCCAGCAACTTTTCCCACTCTTTGTTTTCTTTCTTCGACACACCACCGAGCAGCTCAATGGCTTGGCGCAGACGGAAACGGGTCAAATCCGGACCAAGGATCTCCATGGCATCGAGTACCGACACCGAGCTGGCCTGCCCCGTAATCGCGGCGAACATCAACGGCATGGCGTCGCGCAGCTTAAGCTCCAAGTGCTCGACTACCGCCTGAATACAGCCAGTAATCGGCTCCTTCTCCCATTGGCGCAAGGCTTCCAGCTTCCAAAGAATGAGCTGCATGACCTGACGCACTTGGTCGGCCGAGAGTTTTTTATGCGCGAACAGTGCGGCATCTGGTGCCACGCCACCGGCGAAGAAGAAACTGGCTAACGGTGCAATCTGGCTAAAGGTTTCCACCCTACCCTGCACATGCGGGGCAATTTGCATCAGATAATCGTTGTTGAAGGCCCACTTCTGCGCACCAGCGGCAAACTCTTCAACGCTCAGCTCACGCATCCACTGACCATTGAGCCAGGACAACTTCTCCAGATCGAAGATCGGCCCGCCCAGTGAGACCCGGTTTATATCGAAGTGCTCGACCATCTCGTCAAGGCTGAACTTCTCACGCTCATCCGGCATCGACCAGCCCATGCGCCCAAGGTAGTTAAGCATCGCTTGCGGCAGGAAGCCCATGCGCTCGTAAAAGGTGATCGAGGTCGGGTTTTTCCGCTTGGACAGCTTGCTCTTGTCCGGATTGCGCAGCAGCGGCATGTAGCACAGTTGCGGTTTGTCCCAACCGAAGTATTCGTACAGCAGAATCAGCTTGGGTGCCGATGGCAGCCATTCTTCGCCACGCAACACGTGGGTGATGCCCATGAGGTGGTCGTCGACCACGTTGGCCAGGAAATAGGTCGGCAGGCCGTCAGTCTTCATCAACACTTGCATGTCCATGCGATCCCACGGGATCTCAACTTCACCACGCAGCATGTCCGGCACCACGCACACGCCGTTAGTCGGCACCTTCATGCGCACTACATTCGGCTCACCTGCCGCCAAACGCTGCTGCACCTCGGCGGCCGACAGGTTCATGCAATGGCCGTCATAACGCGGCGTCTGCTTAGCTTCCATCTGTTCGGCGCGCACTTTATCCAGGCGCTCGGCGCTGCAGAAACAGTGGAAAGCATGGCCTTTTTCCACCAGCTCAGCGCTGTACTTCTGATAGATGTGACCGCGCTCACTCTGCCGATACGGGCCGTGCGGGCCGCCAACATCCGGACCCTCGCTCCACTCAATACCCAACCAACGCAGGGCGTCGTATATCTGCTGTTCCGACTCACGGGTCGAACGCACCTGATCAGTGTCTTCAATGCGCAGGATAAATTCGCCACCGTGCTGACGGGCAAAGCACAGGTTGAATAGGGCGATATAGGCGGTGCCTACGTGCGGATCACCAGTGGGCGACGGCGCGATACGGGTACGAACGGTGGTCATGGCAGCTCTCAGAGGAATATGCAACGGGCAATCGTTTCAAGGCGGCGATATTAACAGGCTGGCCGCCGCCGGCTCCAGCAGCCGACCATCCGACAGAGGCAGACTGGTCATCAGGAAATCAAGAAAGGTTTTCACTTTCATCGCCTGGAAGCGCCGTGAAGGATAGACGGCATACAACTCGCCCTCAGGCAAGCAGGCCTCTGGTAATAGCTCAATCAAGCGGCCTTCAGCCACCGCCAACGCGGTGATCATTACCGGTAGACCGGCAATCCCCGCGCCTGCCAGCGCCGCCTCACGAGCAAAGGTTATGTTGTTACACGCCAATGCGCGCTGGCAGGCAATGCTCTCACCCAATAACGGCCAATATCGCGGCGAGTCATTCGGCAGCACAATTGCCCGATGCCCCAGTAACTCCGCCGTCGCTTGCGGCGTGCCATGCAGGGCCAGGTAGTCAGGGCTGGCATATAAACGCCGACGGGTCTCAAATAATTTGCGCGCGATCAGCGTCGAGTCCTGTGGCTGACCGACCAAAATGGCAATATCAATGCCCTCCTCAACCGGGTCCACATGCCGCGACGTCAGCTCCACTTCGGCATTGATCTGTGGATACAGGCGCATGAAATCGCCCAGCACGCGCCCAAGAAATAACTGGCCGAACTCAATCGGCGCCGTGATCCGCAGCAAGCCGGAAGGCTCCTGCTGCAGTTGCATCACCGCCTGCTCGGCTTCGGCAAAGTCGAGCATGATCTGCCGACACCGCTCGTAATAGGCCTGCCCCACCTCGGTCAGGCGTAATTTACGCGTGGTGCGATTGATCAAGCGCACCCCAAGGCGCTCTTCGAGCAAGGCGATACGCCGGCTGACGGTCGACTTCTGCATACCCAACCCCTGCGCTGCCAGGGTGAAACTGTGACACTCGACCACCCGCGTGAAGATCAGCGCATCATCCAAGCCCATGATTGTTCCCTATAAGCAACAAAGTTTATGAAGTCTAACGACTACAGGCGTGAAAGGAACACTGCTAAATTTGCTTACACTTTTGCCCGAGCGTCGAGCGCCCGCTATGCCCGCCCAACTGAAACGCCGCCTGTTCATTTTCATAACTATTCTTGGCCTAATTGCCGCCGCCCTTTTCGGTCATTGGCTGCTGGTCGGTCGCTACCTTGAAAGCACCGACAACGCCTACGTACAGGGCGAGATCACCCGCGTATCCAGCCAACTTGGCGCGCGCATTGAGCAGGTGTTGGTGCAGGACAATCAACACGTCGAAAAAGGCGAGTTGCTATTGGTGCTGGAAAGCGCCGATTTCGAGCTGGCCAAGCACCGCGCCGTCGCAACCCTGGCGACGCGCGAAGCCGAACTCAGCCAGGCGCGCAGCACGCTGCACCAACAAGGCAGCCTGATTGCCGCCAGCCAGGCCGATGTCTCGGCGAGCGAAGCAACCCTAGGGCGCACGCAGATAGACCTTTCACGCGCCCAAGCCTTGCGCAAGCCAGGTTTCGTCTCCGAAGAACGCGTTACCACCTTGGCAGCCGACAGCCGCATCGCCCGCTCGCACGTCAGCAAAGCTCAGGCTGACTTGCAGGCTCAGCGCCAGCAGATCAACACCCTTAACGCCGAGATCAAGCGCCTGCAAGCACAGATCGCCAGCGCCCGCAGCGACCTGGCGCAAACCGAGCTGAACCTCACACGCACCCAGATTCACGCACCGATTAGCGGCTTTATCGGCCAGCGTGCCGCACGCAACGGCCAAGTCGTCCAGGCGGGTGCTTACCTGCTGTCACTGGTGCCTGACGAGGAAATCTGGATTCAGGCCAACTTCAAAGAGACCCAGATCGGCCGCATGCACCCTGGGCAAAGCGCTGAACTGACCTTCGACAGCTTTCCCGATACCGCCATCGAAGCCCAGGTAGAGAGCCTGTTCGCCGCGTCCGGCGCGCAGTTCAGCCTGCTGCCGCCTGACAATGCCACCGGCAACTTCACCAAGGTGGTGCAACGCATTCCCGTGAAACTGACCTTCGCCGCGGACAACCCGCTCAAGGGCTTGATCCGCCCGGGCATGTCGGTCGAAGTCACAATCGATATCAGCGGCGACACTCGCCATGGCGGCTGATGCCCTGATTCGCCCCGCTGGCGAACCAAGCCGGCGCGACTGGATTGCGGTGATGAGCGCCATGCTCGGCGCATTCATGGCCGTGCTGGACATCCAGATCACCAATTCATCTCTCAAGGACATCCAGGGCGCGCTGTCGGCTACCCTGGAAGAAGGCTCGTGGATCTCCACCTCTTATCTGGTTGCAGAGATCATCATGATCCCGCTCACCGCATGGCTGGTGCAGCTGCTCTCAGCGCGGCGCTTGGCGGTGTGGGTGTCCATCGGCTTTCTGTTTTCCTCATTACTCTGTTCACTGGCCTGGAGCCTGGAAAGCATGATTGTATTCCGCGCCATGCAAGGTTTTACTGGCGGCGCGCTGATCCCCCTGGCGTTCACCCTAACGCTGATCAAACTGCCCGAGCATCACCGCGCCAAGGGCATGGCGCTGTTTGCCCTAACCGCGACCTTCGCGCCGTCAATCGGCCCGACACTCGGCGGCTGGCTGACCGAAAACTTCGGCTGGGAATACATCTTCTACATCAACGTGCCGCCGGGCCTGCTGATGATTGCCGGGCT
>NZ_FOQL01000005.1 GCF_900113745.1 Pseudomonas guineae
TGATGCTGATAATCTTGCGACTAGCAGTCTTACCTCACAAGCACCCACACGAATTGCTTGATTCAGTTGTTAAAGAGCGGGTGGTTAAGTCTTTCGTCTCAACCGAGGCGCGAATTCTACAGCAGCCTCATCTTTCGTCAAGTGATTTCGAAAATTTCTTTTCAAACTCAACCACTTGCGCTTTCGATCAACTTCTAGCTTCTCGTCAGCGGGAGGCGAATTCTACAGCGTTTCAAACCGCTGTCAACTGCCTATTTTACCGCCTCCGACCACCTCGACCGAACCACTAACAGGATCAAACTGCTACCCTGCCAGCCCGGCGCATTTTACGCAGATTTCGCTGCTTTGCAACCCCCCCCTTTAAATCTAACCTCTTGTTTTATAAGAGGTTTAAGGAGCCGCATACGCCTGAAGAGCGGCGAATTATAGGGATTAACTATAGAAGGTCAACCCTTTATTAGCCTTTTGCTTCAAGAGCATCTAATTAAAGCGCACCGACCTAAACCGCGTCGACTGTAGAAACGACAAAGCCGTTGAAGCTGGCGCTTCAACGGCTTTGTCGTACTAGCAGCACATCAGCAGAGGGCGTTATCGGAACCCACAGATACAAGACCCACACCTAGAGCCTTACTCGGGATTAAGAATGATACGCGCGAACGCTTTCTTACCTGCCTGACAGACATGTACTGCGCCCACCTTATATAGGAAGGTGCGATCTACAACCTCACCATCCACACGCACACCGCCGGAGCCAAGCAGATCGCGAGCCATAGCCGCATTCTTCACCAAACCTGCTTTATTGAGCAGCGCAGAAATCGGCATGTCCTCAGCAGATAGCACTTCGATCTCAGGTAGATCTTCCGGCAGCTCACCCTCCCTCATGCGATTACCCGCAGAGCGATGCGCGCTAAGCGCAGCTTCTTCGCCATGGAAGCGCGCAACGATCTCTTCGGCCAGCTTGATCTTGATATCCCGCGGATTAGCACCTTGCTCAACGTCACGCTTAAATTGCTCAATTTCCTCCATAGACCGAAAGCTGAGCAACTCGAAGTAGCGCCACATCAAAGCATCAGGCATGGACACCAGCTTGTTGTACATGACGCCTGGCGATTCCTGGATACCGATGTAGTTACCCAAGGATTTGGACATCTTTTTAACGCCATCCAACCCTTCCAGCAACGGCATGGTGACGATGCACTGCGATGATTGGCCATAAGAGCGCTGCAACTCACGCCCCATCAGCAAGTTGAATTTTTGGTCGGTGCCACCCAGTTCAACGTCTGCACGCAGCGCAACCGAGTCATAGCCCTGAACAAGCGGGTAGAGGAACTCATGAATGGCAATAGGCTGCTGGGTCGAATAGCGCTTACTGAAGTCATCGCGCTCAAGCATGCGAGCAACCGTGTACTGCGAGGTCAGGCGAATGAAGTCGGCCGGCCCCATCTTGTCCATCCACGAGGAGTTAAACGCAACCTCGGTTTTCGCTGGGTCGAGAATCTTGAACACCTGCGCTTTATAGGTCTCCGCGTTCTCTAGAACCTGTTCACGCGTCAACGGGGGACGTGTCGCACTCTTACCGCTGGGATCACCGATCATCCCGGTGAAATCACCAATCAGGAAAATCACCTGATGCCCCAGCTCCTGGAACTGCCGTAGCTTATTAATAAGCACGGTATGCCCAAGGTGCAGATCCGGCGCAGTCGGATCAAAACCTGCCTTGATACGCAGCGGCTGGCCGCGCTTGAGCTTTTCAACCAACTCAGCCTCAACCAGAACTTCTTCCGCGCCGCGCTTGATCAGCGCCAACTGCTCTTCAACCGACTTCATGACAGGACTCACGACCACTCAGAAACAAAAGGGAACCAACCATACAAGATCGCAGACAAATCACAAGTTCTGCCAACCACCCACTTCAGCTAAGAGCGCCTTGCGACAAC
Organism: Pseudomonas guineae; assembly: GCF_900113745.1. GTDB lineage: Bacteria > Pseudomonadota > Gammaproteobacteria > Pseudomonadales > Pseudomonadaceae > Aquipseudomonas > Aquipseudomonas guineae. The sequence continues at coordinate 1,938 of NZ_FOQL01000005.1, forward strand.
CGGGGTTGCCTAGCAAGCGATTTGGTTATATTTTATACAGTTAGTGCATATTCATCATTTCGTTTATCTATTTCTTTCCATTTTTTAAAGTCAAAAAGCCACCTATGACCTCTACAGCTAAAGCACCACCCCTGTACCCAAAAAGCCACATTCTGGCAGCTAGCGGCGTAGCTGCCTTACTAAGCTTAGCCCTACTGGTATTCCCTACCCGCGAAGTTGAAGCCAAGAAAACCTATCTAAATCTCGAACTGGACAACGGTTCAGATTACACCGAACAACCGGGTGATTCTGCATCGCTCGCAGCAGAGACACCTCAATCGCCCTTCGCTAATACAGCTACTACAAATACCTCGGCAGCTGATGAGCTCAAAACCACGCACGTCGTGGCACCGATAGAAGCCGACCCACTGCATCAAATTATTAGCGTGCAGAACGGCGATACACTTTCTACGGTATTTGCCAAAGTTGGCCTAGGCGCGTCCACCCTGCATGAAGTGATCAACAGCAGCAAGGCAGCCAAGCAGCTGACACGACTTAAAGTAGGCCAGGCGCTTGAATTCAATCTGAGCCCTGATGGCCAGCTCGAAAGCCTGCATAGCAAACTCAGTGACTTGGAAAGCATTACCCTGGCGAAAAGTGAAACTGGCTTCAGCTTCAAGCGTGAACTGGTCAAGCCCGAAGTCCAAACCGCCTATAGTCATGGCGTGATCAACAGCTCACTGTTTCTCTCAGCCAAACGTGCCGGCCTGTCGCATAGCCTGACTATGGATTTGGCTAACGTATTCGGCTACGACATCGACTTCGCCATGGATATTCGTGAAGGCGACGAGTTCGAACTGATATACGAAAAGAAAGTTGTCAATAACAGGCAGGTGGGTACCGGCAATATTCTCTCTGCACGCTTCACCAATCGCGGCAAGACTTACACTGCCGTGCGCTACACCAACAAACAAGGTAATAGCAGCTACTACAGCGCTAATGGCGAAAGCATGCGTAAGGCTTTTATCCGCACTCCGGTAGACTTCGCTCGCATCAGCTCACGCTTTTCCAACGGCAGACGCCACCCTATTCTGAACAAGATTCGCGCCCACAAGGGTGTCGACTATGCCGCCCCTCGGGGTACCCCGATCAAAGCTGCGGGCGACGGCCGCATTTCATTGGCCGGGCGACACGGCGGCTATGGCAACGCGGTCATCATTCAGCATGGCCAACGCTACCGCACGCTGTATGCACACATGCAGGGCTTCGCCAAAGGTGTGCGTACCGGAGGCAACGTCAAGCAAGGTCAGATCATTGGTTACATTGGCACCACAGGCCTTTCTACAGGCCCCCACCTGCACTATGAATTCCAAGTCAACGGCGTTCACGTTGACCCCCTGAGCCAGAAGCTGCCAATGGCCGACCCTATCGCCAACAGCGAAAAATCCCGGTTTATGCAACTGAGCAAACCGCTGATGGCGCAGATGGACAAAGAGAAGTCCACAATGCTTGCCTTGAATAATCAGCGCTGAGCCATGCCCCTCTACCTTGGCGTGATGTCTGGCACCAGCTTGGACGGGCTGGACATCGCGCTAATCGAGCAAGAGCGTGACACCCGCCTGATCGGCACGCTTTACCTGCCCATGCCCGACGAGCTGCGTTGCGCTCTGCTTGGTCTGTGCGCCTCCGGCCCCGATGAATTGGCCCGCGCGGCGATTGCCGAGCAACAGTGGGTACAACTCGCCGCTCAGGGCATCAATGAGCTACTGATGCTACATGGCGTAGCCGCAGACAGCGTCCGCGCCATTGGCAGCCATGGCCAGACCGTGCGCCACGAGCCCACTCGCGGTTTCAGCATCCAGATCGGTAACCCCGCCCTGCTCGTCGAACTGACCGGCATCAGCGTCGTGAGCGACTTTCGCCGCAGGGATGTTGCCGCCGGAGGCCAAGGCGCACCTCTAGTTCCGGCGTTCCACGACGCATTGTTCGCGCACGCGAACAGCACCCGTGCCATTCTCAACATTGGCGGTTTCAGCAACCTCAGCCTGCTACAACCGGAGCGCCCCGTACACGGCTTCGATTGCGGCCCAGGTAACGTACTCCTAGATGCCTGGATTAAACGCCATCAAGGCCTGGCATACGACCAAGACGGTCAATGGGCCGCCAGCGGCTCGGTGCAAACGCCGCTCCTACAGGCCTTGCTGAGCGACTCCTACTTCCAAGCCCAAGGCCCGAAGAGCACTGGCCGCGAGCTGTTCAACCTTGCCTGGCTGGACCAGCACATGCAGAGGCAACCCGCGCTGGCTGCAGCTGACGTGCAAGCGACCTTGCTGGAATTGACCGCCATCAGCATTACTGACGCACTAAAGGGCGCCCAGCAAAATACCGAGATGCTGCTGGTCTGCGGCGGCGGCGCGCACAACCACACGCTGATGCGTCGCCTCGCGCAGCTGATGCCCAATAGCCTAGTGAGCAGCACCGATGAACATGGCGTGCCCGCTGACTGGGTAGAAGCGATGGCATTTGCCTGGCTGGCGCACTGCTGCCTCGAGGGCATACCCGCTAATCGGCCGAGCGTAACAGGCGCACAGGGGCTGCGGGTACTCGGAGCGATCTATCCCGCCTGAAAACCGCTTCAGTATCTACTGTGTGTAGAAACGAAAACGCCGTACATAAAGCACGGCGTTGATTTGAACAGCCTAGAACCTAGATCGAAAACGAAGAACCGCAGCCACAGGTAGTCGTAGCGTTCGGGTTATTGATGACAAACCGCGACCCTTCCAAACCTTCCTGATAATCGACTTCGGCGCCTGCCAGGTACTGGAAGCTCATCGAATCGACCACCAGGCTCACGCCTTCGCGCTCGACGATGGTGTCATCTTCAGCCACATCTTCATCGAAGGTGAAGCCATACTGGAAGCCGGAGCAGCCGCCGCCGGTTACAAACACACGCAGTTTAAGGCGCGTATTGCCCTCTTCATCGACCAGGCTCTTCACCTTGTTCGCGGCGCCCTGCGTAAATTGCATAGCACTAGGGATGAAGGTTTCGACGCTCATGCTGATTAACTCCCGGCGCGAAGCGCCATGTTGCATTCTGATGGGCATTATCCGCTTACCCTACTAAAGCGGTCAACTATTGTGCTGCATCGAGATTTTGCGGTAATTCCAAGGGTCGAGGCTCATCCTGTAAACGGCAAAGGCGCCCCTCAATTTGCGCCCCCATGGCCATTTCCATCAATGCGTAGTAGAGATTGCCGCGCACTCGCGCGCGCGCGCCAAGCTCAAGATGGCCGCTAGCGTGTACATCGCCGACTACTTCACCATCAATCACTACATGAGGGGCGCGGATCTCACCCTCAACTTGTCCCTGCACGCTGACGCGCACCATACCGTCGCTGGCCACTAAGTTACCGATGGCCTTGCCATCAACTTGTACTGCACCCTCAAAGCGTAAATCACCATGCAGCTCGGCACCCGCCGCAATTAAGCTGGTCTTGCCCGCGAAACGCTGCACATCAGTACGCGCCTTATCTTTATTCCACATAAGGAACAGTTACTCCTCTTTGTTCCATTTGAATGTGCGCAGCACAGGCTTTTCACCCTGCACCTCAACACGCACTTTGATCTCACGCGGGGTAAACCCCTCAGGCAACTTCAGCTCGGCGAATCGCCCAGCCTCGGGAATGGCCTGGAAATGCTTGAAAGCAAAAGCAATGGGTTGTTCAGGCAAGGCATCCGCCAGGCCTGCACTCAGTGACGCCAGCTCAAGCGTGACATCCTGCTTACCTTGTTTACCGGCAATCGAGACGTGCAACCGCCCTTCCAATGGCGCTTCGCTTTTACCCACGCGGCTAAGCAGTATCTTGTAGCGGAAATGCCCTGGCTTGTCCGTGGCCTGCAGCTCAAAGGTCTTGATACGCAAACCCTCACGACGACTGGCAGGGGCTAGCACTCCCTTGTAAAAGGCTAAATCCTGCTGCTGCTTGTAAATCTGCTCTTCCAGTAACTTGATGGTCAGACGGCTCTGCTCGTTGGCTTGCTGGCTGACCTTTTCCGCGCTGCTCAGCATCACAACGCGCTGACGCAACTCTTCAACCTCACGTCCTAACTGTTTATCACGGACCTGCACACTCGAATTCGCTCCCGCAATAGCAGGTTGCAGATGTAATCGCCACAAGCTGCCTGCATAGAATGCCAGCGCAATACCCAACACCAGCAGCAGACCGAGTATGCGCTGGCGCCGTGCACGTCCGGGGTCGTTTGGCCGAACTTCCCAGCCCGCCATCAGGGCAGCATGGCGGCGTGTGACAGCCCTAGGCGCTCGTCGAGGCCAAAGACAATATTCATGTTCTGCACCGCTTGACCCGACGCACCTTTGACTAGGTTATCGATCACCGACAAGACCACCACTAGATCGCCATCCTGCGGGCGATGCACCGCGATACGGCACACGTTAGCGCCCCGCACGCTACGTGTTTCAGGGTGACTGCCAGCCGGCATTACATCGACGAAGGGCTCATCGGCATAACGCGCCTCGAAAAGCGCCTGCAGATCAACCGAGCGGTCGACTACACTGGCGTAGAGCGTGGCGTGAATGCCGCGAATCATCGGCGTCAGGTGCGGCACAAACGTTAAGCCGACATCCTTACCGGCAGCCCGACGCAGCCCTTGACGAATTTCTGGCAAGTGCCGATGGCCTTTGACCCCATAGGCTTTCATGCTTTCGCCCGCCTCACTGAACAGCGAGCCGACACTGGCACCGCGCCCGGCGCCGCTAACCCCTGATTTACAGTCGGCGATAATTTGCGAAGTATCGGCCAGCCCGGCTTCCAACAGTGGGATAAGCGCTAACTGCGCAGCCGTGGGGTAGCAGCCCGGCACCGCGATCAGGCGCGCCTGCTTGATTGCCTTACGATTGACCTCCGGCAGACCGTAAACCGCTTCGGGGAGCAAATCTGGGGCGCCGTGCGGCTGGCCGTACCACTTGGCCCACTCGTCGGCGTCCTGCAAACGGAAGTCAGCCGACAGGTCGATCACCTTGGTCCCCGTCGCCAGCAACTCGCCGGCCAGCGCGTGAGCAACACCGTGCGGTGTGGCGAAAAACACCACATCGCAAGCGCCCAACGTGGCGGCGTCCGGCACGCTGAACGCCAGGCTGTCGTAATGACCGCGCAGGTTCGGGTACATCTCGTCGACACGCATGCCGGCCTCTGAGCGCGAGGTAATCACCTCGACCTGCGCTTGCGGGTGCTGCGCTAACAAACGCAACAGCTCAACTCCGGTATACCCCGTGCCGCCGACGATTCCGACCTTGATCATCACTTGCCCCTTTGTAATACCAGCAGTGGAAAGCTGCCGATGATACGGGCGCTTCGGCCAGGGGCCAACCGCCAGTGATGACGGAGACGCACATGACCACTACTATCGAGGTACTTTTCAGCACGAGTTCAAACAATGCTCTATCTATGGCTCAAGGCCCTGCACATCATTGCCATGGTCTGCTGGTTCGCCGGGTTGTTCTATTTGCCACGCCTATTCGTTTACCACGCCATGAGCACGGACGAGGTCAGCCGCGAACGCTTCTGCATCATGGAGCGCAAGCTCTACCGCGGGATCATGTGGCCATCGCTGATTCTCACCGTCGGCCTGGGTCTGTGGCTGATCAGCCTTAACCCCAGCTACTACTTCAGCCAGGGCTGGATGCACGCCAAGCTGAGCCTGGTTGCCCTACTGGTGGTTTACCAGTTCATGTGCGGCGCCCAACTCAAGGCCTTTGCCCGTGGCGAGAACCAACGCGGCCATGTGTTCTACCGCTGGTTCAATGAAGCGCCCGTACTGGCCTTGCTGGGCATCGTCATTCTGGTCGTGGTTCGTCCTTTCTAATCACTCTAATAAGAGGATTTCTGCATGTCACTTCCGGCCCTGCTCGAACAACGCCTGCGCCTGCCCGTCGTTGCTGCACCGATGTTTCTGGTGTCCAACCCGCAACTGGTTCTGGCCTGCTGCAACAACGGTATTGTCGGCAGCTTTCCGGCACTGAACCAGCGCGAGAGCAGCGGTTTCAAAGGCTGGCTAGAGGAAATAACCGCCGGTTTGGACAGCACTGCGGCGCCTTATGCGGTCAACCTGATCGTGCATGGCAGCAACCCGCGCCTGCAGGCGGACCTGGCGATCTGCGTCGAGCAGCGCGTACCGATCGTCATCACCAGCCTAGGTGCGGTGAAAGAAGTGGTCGATGCGGTGCACAGTTACGGCGGTCTCGTGTTCCACGACGTAACCACGCGCCGGCATGCCGAGAAAGCCGCCGAAGCAGACGTCGACGGTCTGATCGCAGTGGCCGCCGGTGCCGGTGGACATGCCGGCACCTGGAGCCCGTTCGCACTGATCGCTGAGATCCGTCAGTTCTTCGATAAAACCCTGCTACTGGCTGGCTGCCTCAACCAAGGCCATGAAGTGCTGGCCGCCCAGCTGCTCGGTGCCGACCTCGCCTACCTCGGCACGCGCCTGATCGCCACCCAGGAAAATGCCGCCTCTGCCGCTTACAAGCAGATGATCCTCGACGCCAAAGCCGCCGATATCATTCATACCCCGGCCGTATCCGGGGTGCCAGCGAGCTTTATGCGCCAGAGCCTGGAGCTGGCTGGCTATGACCTCAAACAGCTACAGAGCAAGGGCGAAATCAACTATGGCGAGAAACTCAAGCCCATGGATGAAGAGGCCAAAGCCTGGAAAACCGTGTGGTCGGCCGGCCAGGGCGTCGGCACCATCAGTGACCTGCCCAGCGTCGAGCAATTGATCGCCCGCCTCGACAGCGAATACCGCGAGGCACTCAAACACAGCCTGAGCTTGCAGCAACGCTGGGCCCGCTGAGCCGATGCAGTCGCCTGGTTCGCAGCGCTCCCAGCCGCTGCGCAGGCTAAAGCCCCGCCCCATACATCTCACCCATGGCAAGCCGCCCATGACAGAGCCTCAACAAGTGCATGCATGCTGAGCGCGCTTGTTTACTGCACTGCTGGCCGGCTAGTCTGTTGCGCACTTTCACTCTGGCACCGACAAGGACGCCGATATGACACAAGCCCGCTTCAAGATAGTGTTCAACGGCGAATTGATGCCTGACATAAACCTGGAAACCGCCAAAGAAAATCTCGCGCGCCTGTTCAAGAGCGACCACACCCGGATCAACTCGCTGTTTAACGGCGCCACTGTCGACATCAAGCGTGACCTCAGTGAAAACGAGGCCGACCAATACCTCAAAGCGCTACAGGGCGCCGGGGCAAAAGTACGCAAGGAGCCGGATCTGGCAGCCAGCCTAAGCTTGGTGGAAACCGACGACCACCGCGAGGAAGGCAGCGAGCCTGCTGGCAACGCCCAGATGACCTGCCCCAAATGCGCACACCCGCAAGCCAAGGCCGTCGAGTGCTCAGCGTGCGGCATCGTTATTGAGAAGTTCATTGCCCGCCAAGCCCTGCTCGCGGAAAACCCGCCGCAAGTGGTTAGTGCGAGCGCTACACCCTACGCCACGCCCAAAGCGGCGGTGGCAGAAACCCTGCCTGAGTTCAGCGAACTAAAAGCCCTTAGCACCGACGGCCGAATCGGCCGTTTGCGCTACCTGGCTTGGTCGATGGTGTTGATGCTGGCTTGTTTGCCATTGTTTGGGGTCGCAGCCGGCTTCTTCGCCGTCTCGGAGATTCTCGGCGGCTTGCTAATGGTGGTGGTCGGTATCGCCGTGGCCGTGGTCGGTATCATGTTCGGCGTGCAGCGCCTGCATGACATTGGCTGGTCTGGCTGGCTGTTGCTGGTCACGCTGGTGCCCGTGGTCGGCGGGGTATTTTCGCTGCTGCTGTTTATCATCCCCGGCAGCAGCGAAGCTAACCGCTTTGGTCCGCCGCCACCGCCAAACAGCACAGCCGTTAAAGTGTTAGCCGGCTTGTGGCTGGCAGCAATTGGCCTGGGTCTTGTTCTGGCTATTGCGTTGCCGTAGATGGCTTTTTTGGCCGGCGCTAACCTCTAACCCAATAAACTCCCTAACCAGTGCAGGGAGCCGAAAGGCTCCTTCTCGGAGAACCCCATGAGCCGTTACGCGCTTATCACCGGCGCCTCCAGTGGTATTGGCCTGGCCCTGGCTGAAGCCCTGGCCCGACGTGGGCGCAACCTAATCCTAGTGGCGCGGCAACGCGATGCGCTGGAAAGTGTCGCCAGCGAACTGACCCAGCGCTTCGCTGTGGAGGTGTTGTTTCGCACCTGTGATTTGAGCAAGCCACTGCGCGTCAGCGGCTTGCTGCATGAACTGGAGGAAAGCGGGCTGCATATCGACCTGCTGGTGAATAACGCCGGCATCGGCACTTGTGGCGTGTATGTAGCCCAGGACTGGGCGTGCGAGCAGGCGTTGATCGAGCTGAACGTCCTCGCCCTCGCCCGCCTCTGTCACGCCATCGGCACCGTCATGGCCGGCCAGGGCAGCGGGCAGATTCTCAACGTTGCCTCGCTTGCCGGCTTTCAGCCAGGCCCAGGAATGAGTAGTTACTACGCGAGCAAAGCCTACGTGCTGCACTTCTCCGAAGGCCTGCGCGAGGAGCTCAAGCCCTACGGTGTCAAGGTGTCCGTACTGTGCCCGGGGCCAACCCGTAGTGCATTTTTTCGCACAGCGAACATGGATGTCGCCGCGCTGCAGGGCAGCAAGCTGATGATGAGCGCCGAAGAAGTGGCGCTCATCACTGTTAGAGCCTTGGAGAAAAACCGCGCGATCATCATTCCTGGCTGGCGTAACCGTCTACTGGCCCTCAGCCCACGCCTAGCACCGCGCTGGCTGGTACGGCGAATCAGTGCACGGCTTAATCGTCATTTCGCTAAGCCGGCTTAGCCGCTAACCGGCATTGACGGTACGTCCGTCTGCCCACGCGCGCAAAGCCGCTAAGTCTTCAGCCATTACCACCGACAACGGCGCAGTGCCTTGAATGCTTTGCAGCAGCAAGCCTTGGGTGACGGCTTGCTGCTGCGCTTGCGCGGCATACAGAGCGCTGACCACCGCCTGCTCAATCTCCGCACCGGCAAATCCGTCACAGGCCGCCGCCAGTTGCGCCACATCAAAAGCGGCCACTTCAAGCTCACGTCGCACCAGGTGAATGCGGAATATCTCAGCACGCACGCTCGCATCCGGCAGATCAACAAAGAACAGCTCATCGAAACGCCCCTTGCGCACCAACTCCGGCGGCAGCCGTGAGATGACGTTGGCCGTGGCCACCATAAACACTGGCGCCTTGCGTTCGGCCATCCAGGTCAACAGGGTGCCGAGCACGCGCTGACTGACGCCGCCATCATGGTCGCCGCTGGCCAGGCCCTTTTCGATTTCGTCCATCCACAACACACACGGCGCCATCTGCTCGGCCAACTTCAAGGCCTCACGCAGGTTGCGCTCGGTTTCGCCAAAGAACTTGTTATACAGGCAGGCAAAATCCAAGCGCAGCAAGGGCAGGCCCCAGAGGCCGGCGATCGCCTTGGCGGCCAGACTCTTGCCGCCACCCTGAACGCCGACCAGCAGCACGCCCTTGGGCAGATCGACACTTTTTCCTTCGAGAAAGATGCTTTGCCGCTCACCCAACCAGCGCTTGAGGTTGCTCAGCCCACCGACCTCGGCGAATCGAGCCGTGTCGTACTCGAAACTCAACACACCATCAAGATCGAGCAACTTGAATTTGGTCTTATTCAGCTCCGGCAGGTCTTCCTGGGTAATCGCGCCGTCATCACAAATTACGTTACGCGCCAGCGTACGCGCCTCGGCGTGGCTAAGACCGCGTAAGTTCTTCACCACCTGCTGCAAGGTCCGGTTGTCCGTGCGCACCCGCGCATTACGGTTACGCGCGCTCCAGCCACTGGCCTCATCGCGCACAATCGCCAAGAGCTCTTCCTCGGAGGGCAACGCCAGACTGAAGCGCGAGGCGTAACGCTGCACTTCCGGCGGTAGCCGGCAGGCGTGGGAAACCAGCACCAGTGTCGGCTTACCGGGCTGCTCACTCATGGCGATTTCTTTGAGTAGGCGCACCAGTTTGGGGTTATCGTCGAGAAACGGATGCAGGTCGCACATCACATAGAGCGTTGGCTGTGGGTCAGCCTTGATCAGACGCAAAGCGGTTTCCGGGTCTAGGGTGGCGCTGTCGGCAGGCTCTTGTACGGAGAACCCTAAACGCTGTAAACCCTCGGTCACCGACCAGACCTGCAAACCAAGACTGCGGCGCACAGCCAGGCTGGTCAGGGTTTCCAAAACCCGCGCCTCATCCCAAGATTCGATCAGCACCAGCTTGGTCTTGGAATCGAGCACCAACCCCAGGTCGTGAATATCGTTTTTCACCCGCACTCCTTGTCCACTAAACTCGGGCATCTTATTACAGGCCAGGAGACTGTCCATGGACTGTCTGTTTTGCAAGATCGTCGCTGGTGAAGTACCGGCGCGCAAGCTTTATGAAGATGATCAGGTGATTGCCTTCCACGATATCGGCCCACAAGCGCCGGTGCATTTTCTGGTCATCCCGAAAAAACATATCCGCACCCTCAATGACCTGGGCGAAGCCGACACCGCATTGGCCGGACACATCCTTGTCACCGCCCAACGCCTGGCTAAGGAGCAGGGCTGCGACGACGGTTTTCGGGTGGTGATGAACTGCAATGAGCTGGGTGGACAGACCGTTTATCACATCCATATGCACGTGCTCGGTCAACGCCAGCTGGCATGGCCGCCGGGTTGAAGCGCCAGCAGTTCGCCGCGCTGATGTTGCTCGGCCTATTGAGCGGCAGCCCGGTGCAAGCGCAAATGCTTGGCCAGACATTCAGCGACTCCCTGGCCGAAGGTAAGCAGGGACCGTCACTGGTTATAGTCCCTGCCGGGCGCTTTCTACTGGGAGATCATACTGGTCGCGGCAATCACAACGAGCACCCGCTGACGCCAATTGAAATCAGCCGTCCGTTCGCCATCGGTCGCTACGAGGTGAGCTTTACCGATTGGCGGCAGTATGCCGAGGCAACCGCCACGGCGATGCCCGATAACGAAGGCTGGGGATTGTCGGCGCAGCGCCCGGTGATCCATGTGTCTTGGTACCAGGCTGTGGCCTACAGCCAATGGCTGTCCAAGGTCACAGGGCAGCGCTATCGGTTACCGACTGAGGCCGAGTGGGAATACGCCGCACGCGCTGGCACTGATAGCTATTACTGGTGGGGCGAGCAGCTCGACAGCCCGGAAACTCAGCCGCGCGCGCATTGCCGTGGCTGCGCCACCTCACGCCTGATCCAGAATAAGAGCGCGTTCATCGGCCAGTTCAGCGCCAACGCCTTCGGCCTGCACGATACCGCCGGTAATGTATGGGAATGGACGGCCTCACGTTTTGCCAGCCCCTTCGATGGCAATGAGCAACACGCCGCTAGCGTGCTCGATAACAGCCCGCGCGTAGTACGCGGCGGTGCCTGGAACAGCGGCCCCAGCTACCTGCGCAGCAGTCAGCGAGACATGAAACAACCGCAGCACAAAGACTACGCCTTGGGCTTTCGCGTGTTGCGTGAACTGCCCTGACCGGGCGCAAGGGTCAGCACTGTTGATGCATCTCGGCAGCTGCGACGAAACGTCAACAGACCCTCTGCATGGTTTGGAGTAAACTAACAACCGTAGTCATCGCCGGAGGTCCCTATGGCCAGCGAACGTCACTTTTCACCTGTTGATCGCCTGTTACTGCAAGCCGATGCCGCCTTGCGCACTTTGCTGCCATTCAGTGGCCAACCCACTCGGCCGTCGCCCGGCATCGTGCAGCCGGAAGCCGAGATGGATGAGGCCCAGGCCCAGCATGTCGCAGGGCTTATGCGCATCAACCATACGGGTGAGGTCTGTGCTCAGGCGCTGTACCAAGGCCAAGCCTTGACCGCTAAGTTGCCACAGGTGCGTCAGGCCATGGAGCATGCCGCCGATGAAGAAATTGATCATCTAGCCTGGTGTGAACAGCGTATCCGCCAACTTGGCAGCCAGCCGAGCTTACTCAACCCGCTGTTCTATGGCTTGTCGTTTGGCGTAGGCGCCGCAGCCGGTCTGATCAGTGACAAAGTCAGCCTCGGCTTTGTCGCCGCCACCGAGGATCAAGTAGTCAAACACCTCGACGAGCACCTGCAGCAAATCCCTCTGGGAGACCAAAAGTCCCGAGCAATTCTCGAGCAGATGCGCATCGATGAAGAGCAGCATGCCTGCAATGCCCTGGATGCCGGCGGCCTGCGCTTTCCGGCGCCGGTGAAGTTCGGCATGAGCCTGCTGGCCAAGGTGATGACCAGCAGCACTTACCGCGTATAACGCTAAATCAGCGGCACAAAAAAGGGCACCTCGGTGCCCTTTTGCCTATCACGCGATCAGTGCAGCGGTTTACTCCGCCAACTCGATAATTTCGTAGTCGTGCGTGATCTCTACACCACCACGCCCCAGCATGATCGACGCCGAGCAGTATTTCTCAGCCGAGAGCTCGACCGCACGCTTGACCTGCGCCTCTTTCAGGCCACGGCCCTTGACCACAAAATGCAGGTGGATCTTGGTGAACACCTTAGGCTCTTCAGTCGCGCGCTCAGCCTCCAGAAAGGCCTCACAACTTTCTACGGCCTGGCGGGACTTCTTCAGGATGCTGACCACATCGAAGTTGCTGCAACCGCCCAGACCGATCAGCAGCATTTCCATCGGCCGCACACCCAGGTTACGACCACCGCTCTCTGGCGGCCCGTCCATGACCACCGCGTGACCACTGCCGGATTCACCAATAAACAGGGCTTCGCCGGCCCACTGAATACGCGCTTTCATTGCCCAGGCTCCGCTGTTAAAAAGGAACGCAGCTTAGCACAGCACTTTTGCCAAGCGGCCATACGCCACTTCCGCTTAAGTTCCACGCTTAAGTGTTAGCCAGGTCGCAAAACCACACCTAGTATAGGGCTGCTTGTTAAGATGACGCCTGATTACTGGCACACTTGTACAGATAACTATTATTAGAAACGCCAGCCAAACAACGGCTTACTCTTATAAATTCGGGATTCGGGCATGGTTGCTATTACCCTCACACCTAAAATAAAAAATCTCGACAAGCTTCTCGCGCATTGCCACCGCCGTCGCTACACCGCCAAGAGCACCATCATCTACGCGGGCGATCGCTGCGAAACGCTGTTCTTCATCGTTAAGGGCTCGGTCACTATTTTGATCGAAGACGATGATGGTCGGGAAATGATCATCGCTTACCTCAACCCCGGCGATTTCTTTGGCGAAATGGGCCTGTTCGAAAAGGACGGCGCGGAAAAAGAACGCAGCGCTTGGGTCCGCGCCAAGACTGAGTGCGAAGTCGCGGAATTGAGCTACGCCAAGTTTCGCGAACTCACCCAGCAGGACCCCGACATCCTTTACGCCTTGGGCAGCCAAATGGCCGAGCGCTTGCGCAACACCACGCGCAAGGTGGGTGATCTGGCTTTTCTCGATGTCACTGGTCGCGTTGCGCGCACATTACTCGACCTGTGCAAACAGCCCGATGCTATGACGCACCCTGACGGTATGCAGATCAAGATTACCCGCCAGGAAATCGGCCGTATTGTTGGCTGTTCACGGGAAATGGTCGGGCGCGTGCTCAAGGCACTGGAAGAGCAAGGGTTGGTCAACGTCAAGGGCAAGACCATGGTGGTCTTCGGCACTCGCTGAGCCAGCAAACGCCAACAAAAAAGCCGACGCATGCGTCGGCTTTTTATTGCTTGATGGATCAGTCCACGTCAGGCGAAGCGACCAGCCGCTTGCGCTCGGGGAAGAACAGCCGTTCCAGCTCTGCCCCCGGGTTGTCGGCGCGCATAAACGCCTCGCCCACCAGGAAGGCATAGACCTCGCTGATCTCCATCAGCTCGACATCAGCACGGTTGAGAATACCGCTCTCGGTCACCACCAAACGGTCACGCGGAATCCGTGGCAGCAGGTCAAGGGTGGTCTCTAAGTTAAGCTCGAAGGTGTGCAGGTTACGGTTGTTGATGCCCACCAACGGCGTGTCCAACGTTTTCAGCGCCCGCTCCAGCTCGTTGCCGTCATGCACCTCCACCAGTACATCCAAATCAAAAGCCTTGGCGGTCGCGGCCAGTTCGGCCATTTGGCCATCTTCCAGCGCCGAAACGATCAGCAGCACGCAATCGGCACCGAGCGCGCGGGCTTCGACGATCTGGTACGGATCGAGCATAAAATCTTTGCGGATCACCGGCAGTGAACAGGCCAAACGGGCTGCTTGCAGGTAACGATCCGCGCCCTGAAAGAAATCGATATCAGTGAGCACCGACAGACAGGTAGCGCCACCGCTCTGATAACTCTGGGCAAGTTCTGCCGGCACGAAGTGTTCGCGCAGCACACCTTTGCTCGGCGAGGCTTTTTTGATTTCGGCAATCACGGCGGGTTGCTTGCGCTTAGCCTGAGCTATCAAGGCTTGAGCAAAACCACGCACCGGATCGGCGCAGCGCGCCTGCTGTTCGACTTCAGCGAGGCTTACAAGGGCGCGACGAGCTGCAACTTCCTCAGCCTTACGCGCGAGAATTTTCTCCAGAACGGTTGGAATACTCACCCGGCATTCTCCTCTTTGAATACGGCGGTAAAGGACACCAACTCTTGCAGCTTTTCCCAGGCCAAGCCTGTATGCAAAGCATCGTGAGCCAGCGCCACCCCTTCTTTCAGGCTAGCCGCCAGGTCTGCCGCATACAACGCCGCACCGGCATTCAGCGCAATCATGTCTGCCGCTTTCTGCCCGGCGTCGGTCATGCGCTTGCTCAGCGCGTCACGAATCAACACCAACGAAGCCTCCGGGCTGTCCACGGCCAAGCCGACCAAGCTCTGACTTTTCAGGCCGAGGTCTTCCGGCAGCACCTCGTACTCGCTGATTTGCCCATCTTTTAGTTCGGCCACATGGGTCGCGGCCGCCAAGCTGAACTCATCCAGCCCGTCGCGCGAGTGCACCACCAAAATATGCTGGCTACCCAGGCGCTTGAGCACCTCGGCCAGTGGTCGGCACAGCGCCTGACTGAACACACCGACTACCTGATGCTTGACGCCTGCCGGATTGGTCAGCGGACCGAGCATATTGAAGATGGTGCGCAGGCCCAATTCACGCCGCGGCAGCGCCGCGTGCTTCATCGCCGAATGATGCACCTGAGCAAACATAAAGCCGACGCCCACGCTGTCGATACAACGCGCCACTTGCTCGGGCGTCAGCTGCAGGTAAATACCTGCGGCCTCAAGCAGATCGGCACTGCCGCTTTTGCCTGAAACCGCACGGTTGCCGTGCTTGGCCACCTTGCCGCCGGCGGCGGCAACAACAAAGCTCGCCGCCGTCGACACGTTGAAGATATTGGCGCCATCACCGCCGGTGCCGACCACATCGACGACATGATCGAGGGTCTGCAAATGCACATGACTGGCTAGCTCACGCATTACCGAAACTGCACCGACGATCTCGTCGATGGTTTCGCTCTTCATGCGCATGCCCATCAGAAAGGCGCCAATCTGCGCATCGGTGCACTGGCCGGTCATGATCTCGCGCATCACGTCCTGCATTTCTTCGGTGCTCAGATCGAGCTGGCTGACCACTCGATTAAGCGCTTCCTTGATATTCATCGGCGCTGGCCTCCTTGTTGTTTGAGGAAGTTGGCAAACAGCTCATGGCCCTGCTCGGTCAGGATCGATTCCGGGTGAAACTGCACGCCTTCGATATGCAGGGTTTTATGGCGCAGGCCCATGATTTCATCCACCGCGCCATCGGTATGCTGGGTCCAGGCGGTCACTTCCAAGCAATCCGGCAAGGTTGCATGCTCGACCACCAGCGAATGGTAGCGAGTGACGGTCAGCGGATTATTCAGGCCGGCGAACACACCTAGGTCCTTATGGAACACTGGGCTGGTCTTGCCATGCATCACCTGACGCGCACGCACGACATCGCCACCGAAGGCCTGACCAATACTCTGGTGGCCAAGGCACACACCGAGAATCGGCAGCTTGCCGGCGAAATGCAGGATGGCCTCGATGGACACCCCCGCCTCAGTCGGCGTGCACGGGCCGGGCGACACCACGATGCGCTCGGGCTGCAGCGCTTCGATCTCGGCAATACTCAGTTCGTCGTTACGAATCACGTGTACGTCAGCACCGAGCTCGCCCAGGTACTGCACCACGTTGTAGGTAAAGGAGTCGTAGTTATCAATCATCAGCAGCATGGCAGGACTCCTCAGCGCTTGGTCTGGTCAGAAACGGTTTGCTCGGAGACAGTTTGTTCGGCGAGCGCCACAGCACGGAACATGGCGCGGCGCTTGTTCAGCGTTTCCTCCCACTCCAGCGCCGGCACTGAGTCGGCAACAATGCCGGCACCGGCCTGCACATGCAGCTCACCGTTTTTGATCACCGCGGTGCGAATAGCGATGGCGGTGTCCATATTGCCGTTCCAGGCCAGGTAGCCCACGGCACCGCCGTAGACGCCTCGTTTTACCGGTTCTAGTTCGTCGATGATTTCCATGGCGCGAATCTTCGGTGCGCCGGACAAGGTGCCCGCCGGCAGAATCGCGCGTAGCGCGTCCATAGCGGTCAGACCTTCCTTAAGTTGGCCGGTAACGTTAGAAACGATATGCATCACGTTGGAATAGCGCTCAATGACCATTTTCTCGGTGAGTTTGACACTGCCCGTGCTGGCGACCCGACCGACATCGTTACGACCCAGATCGATCAACATCAGGTGCTCGGCCACCTCTTTAGCATCGGAAAGCAGATCTGCTTCCAAGGCCAGATCGGCCTCTTCATTAGCACCGCGTGGTCGGGTGCCGGCAATCGGACGCACCGTCACCAGCCCGTCCTCGAGGCGCACCAGCACTTCCGGTGAGCTGCCCACCACATGGAAGTCGCCAAAGTTAAAGAAGTACATATAAGGCGTCGGGTTGATGCAGCGCAGCGCGCGGTATAGATCAATCGGCGCGGCCTTAAACGGGATCGACATGCGCTGTGAGATCACCACCTGCATGCAGTCACCGGCAAGGATGTATTCCTTGATCGCCTTAACCGCCTGCTCGTAATCGTCACGTTTAAAGCTTGAGACGAACTCCGGATCTGCAGAGGCTGGCGCAGCAAGGTCTACGCCCAAGCGCGGGGTAATCGGCTGGCGCAGTTTGTGCAAAATCTCCTGCAGGCGCGCCTGGCCTTGCTCCAACGCATCGGCATCAGCGGGGTCAACCAGCACGATGGCGTGCATCTTGCCGGCCAGATTGTCGAACACCACTACCGCATCAGACACCATTAGCAGAATATCCGGCGTGCCAAGCGCATCCGGGTTTACACCCTTGGCCAGTTTTGGCTCGACATAACGCACACTGTCGTAACCGAAGTAACCGACCAAGCCACCGTTAAAACGCGGCAGGCCCGGCAGGGTCGGTACTTTGTAGCGGTCTTTGAATTGCTCGACAAAGGCCAACGGGTCTTCGCAGTGGTGACGCTCGACTTCCACACCATCGACGCTGACCGTTACATCGTGCTCATACGCACGCAGCACGGTACGGGCCGGCAGGCCGATGATCGAGTAGCGCCCCCACTTCTCGCCGCCTTGGACGGACTCAAGCAGGTAGGTGTTGGCCTCGTCGGCCAGCTTCAAATAGATGGACAGTGGCGTGTCGAAATCCACCAGGGTTTCGCAGGCAACAGGAATACGGTTATAGCCGGCAGCGGCTAAACGCAGGAATTCATCGCGGGTCATGATCAGCCTCGTGGCTTGAGGTAATTCGGTCGTGTGCAAGCGTGCCGGCTGTGCGGCCAAGATCAGGTCAGAGGCGCCAGCGCCAACGGGCCAGAGCCTTGATGATTTTCATATCGGCGCTTGCCGACCAACGCGTGCAGATAACCACCACGAGGCTCTCTTAATTCAGGCGGGATAGGAATGCGGCCACACTAGCGCACGGTCAGAACCGAATCAACCCGCAAGACCCGGCAAAAGCGACGGTTCGACCTAGTACTGCAAGCCTGCCAGACTGTCCAGCACGTACGCGGGGTTCTCCTCGGCAATCGGCCGACCATGGTTGTAACCGTAACTCAGCGCCACGCATGACACGCCGGCCGCTTTGGCCGCCCGCACATCGTTACGCGAGTCACCGACAAACAGCGCCTGCGCCGCATCAACCCGCGCCAACTGCATGACATGCAACAACGCCGCGGGGTCAGGCTTCTGCTGCGGCAAGGTATCGCCGCCGACAATCCAGCGAAAGTAGCCGCCCAAGCCTTTTTCATCCAGCAAGGGCGCGACAAAGCGCTCGGGTTTGTTGGTGACAATTGCCAGCTCGACCTGCTGCTCACGCAACCAGTCCAATGTTTGCATAACACCGGGATAAACCTGAGTCAGGGCGTGGCTTTCGGCGTAGTGCTGCATAAACAACTCCAGCGCCTGCTCGGCCAGCGCATCATCCACCTGCGCATGCTCTTGGCTACCCGCCAAAGCACGGCGCACCAGCACTCGCGCACCGTTACCCACCCAATCACGAACCTGTTCGATACCTGCCGCAGGCTGCCCTAACAACAGCAAGGTCTTGTCGACCGCCGCCGCCAGATCCGGGACTGAGTCGACTAGCGTGCCGTCCAGATCAAACATCACCAGGCGCGGCAACTCGCCGTGAAATAGCTCGCGTAGCAGGCTCACCCGCGTGCCACAGCCAACTCGGCACGCATGGCGTCGATCACCACTTTATAGTCCGGCTGATTGAAAATTGCCGAACCGGCGACGAAGGTGTCAGCGCCAGCCGCGGCAATTTCACGGATGTTTTGCACATTGACCCCACCGTCGATTTCCAAACGAATGTCACGACCGCTGGCATCGATGAGTGCGCGTGCCTCTTTAAGCTTTTCCAGGGTATGGGGAATAAACTTCTGGCCGCCGAAACCCGGGTTAACGCTCATCAACAAGATCATGTCGACCTTGTCCATCACGTGTTTGAGCACATCCAGCGGCGTCGCCGGGTTGAATACCAAGCCCGCCTTACAGCCGCCCTCGCGGATCAACTGCAGCGAGCGGTCGATATGCTCGGAAGCTTCCGGGTGGAACGTGATGTAGCTCGCGCCCGCCTCGATAAAATCGCCGATGATACGATCCACAGGCTTGACCATCAGGTGCGCATCAATCGGTGCGGTGATGCCGTACTTGCGCAGCGCCGCGCAGACCATCGGGCCAATCGTCAGGTTCGGCACATAATGGTTATCCATTACATCGAAGTGCACGATGTCAGCACCGGCGGCGAGCACCTTGTCCACTTCCTCACCTAGGCGAGCGAAATCAGCGGAAAGGATCGACGGGGCAATGGCGAAGGGTTGCATAACGCACCTCGGGGGCATTCTCGGATGGCGCGCATTGTACCAGCCCCATAGCAGGCCTGGCGCGCTCGCCTTCACCTGACAAAGCGGCGTTAAAAACGCTAGGCTGCGCACATATAAACGCCCTGGAGAACCCCATGCTTTCGCGCCCTGCCGCATTCGCCCTGAGCCTGCTGCTATTGTCCGGCCCGCTGCATGCCGAAGAACAGGCGGCCGTAGACGCCGCCTCAACTGGCACCGCCGCCGAACCAACCGAAGCAGTGCGCGCGCCCCTAGTAGAGCGCAGCGAAGTGGAAGCAACTGCTCTTGAACAGCAGCTGGGGCCACAGGAACAACAGCAATTGCAGGCTGGCGACGAACGTTTTCTCGCGCTTTGGCTACCCGCTAACACCGCAGAGCCCAGCGGCGTGGTAATCATCCTGCCGGGCGATGCTGAAACGGCCGACTGGCCGCAAAGTGTTGGCCCACTGCGCCGCAAACTGCCTAATGCTGGTTGGCACAGTCTCAGCCTGACCTTTCCCGATCCAAACGGCGCCGCGCCGCCGCTACGCAGCGCCGCGCCACAAACTGAAGCACCGGCCGAAACCGATCCGGCAACTGCGTCGACCGAAGAGCGCAACCCCCCCACAGATGATGCCAGCACAGAAACCCGCAACAACTCACTCGACAGCGCTGAAGTCGCTGCGAACAAAGAGAACAATATCGAAGAAAAGCAGAAAGCCCATGCCGAGCGGGTCTTGGCGCGCATCGACTCAGCCATTGGCTTTGCCGCACAACAGCAAGCCAAGACCATCGTCCTGCTCGGGCACGGCAGCGGAGCGTACTGGGCCGCGCGTTACCTGGCCGAACGCAAGCCAGGCAATATTCACAACCTGCTACTAGTGGCCGCCGCGCTACCCGTCGGTTACACACCGCCACTGGATCAGCTGATCCCGCAACTACAACTGGCGATTGGCGACTTTTACTACAAGGATCTGCCCGCCGACCGGCTGGCAGCGCTCAAGCGCGTACAAACCAGCAAACGGCAGAAACATCCCGCCTATGCGCAAATTGCCCTGAAGGCTCTACCGGGCAACCGCGACGCCGAGCAGGAGCAACTCTACCGACGTATTCGTGGCTGGTTGACACTCAAGCTGCAAACCAAATAGCCCCTAACGAAACCCGTGGCGCTGGCGGACCAGGTCATAGGCCTGGTGCAACTCGCGGGTGCGCTCTGTAGCCTCGCGCAGGCGCTCCGGGGAAGCACCGCTGCCGGCTAATTTATCAGGATGATGACGACTCAATAAGCGCCGGTAAGCCTGTTTGATTTGCGCAGGCTCAGCATCCGCACTGACATTTAATAGGCTCAGGGCATGCTGATAGGTATTGCTGGCGGTCGGGGTCAGCGGCCCTCGCTGCGGCGCATAAGTGTCGCTGAACTGCGCTTGGGCGGCTGACGAAACCTGCAACCACTTGCCCCACAGCATAATCAACTCACGCTCGGTCTGGTCGACCTGACCATCAGCCCACGCCATCCGCCAGCAAGCTCGCAGCAATGCCTCGCTGCGTTCACGCTGGCGCCGCAATGGGCCGCGCAGACTGTACCGCGCCGTCTTGCCCTGGGCAAAGGCCGCGATCGCCTGACGCTGCCCCTCGCCATCCAACCCCAAACGCTGCATTTCCGCCTGCGCTTGTTGAATGTGCGCGGGCATTACTCGCCCACCGCTCTTGGCCAAACGCCCCAGCAAGATAAACAGCAGCCACTCATCACGCGTTTCCGCACGCCCCCCCAAACGCTCACGCAAGGCCGCCCAGGAGTGCAGGCGCAAACGTCGATCCAGTACCTGCCCTAACAAAACGCCCAGCAGAGCGCCCGGAATACTCGCGACGGCCAGCCCGGCAACCGCTCCCAGCAGGGTCGCAGGCCAAATCATCTTAGCTGCGCGCCTCAAGTAAGCGCTCGACTTCCGCCAGCCGCTCATGGGTGCCGACATCCACCCAGCAACCGGAAAACGCCTCGCCACTGACCTGCCCTGCCGCCATCGCTGCACGCAGCAAAGGCGCAAGCTTGAAGGCGCCAGGCTGGCAGCTGGCAAACAACGCCGGCGACAACACCGCCATGCCGCTATAGGTCAAACTTTCCTGGGTGACCTGCGCATCGCTGACCTGCCCATCTCGCAGGCAAAAATCACCGCCCGCGTGATGGCCGGGGTTAGCCACCAGCACCAGATGGGCCAGCCCAGCCAACGGACGGCGCAACTCGGCAAAGGGGTAGTCGGTGAAAATATCGCCATTGATCAACGCAAAAGGCTGATCACCCAACAATGGCAGGGCCTTGAAAATCCCGCCGCCCGTTTCCAACGGCTCAGCTTCCGCTGAATAGGCAATGCTGACACCAAAGCGCGAACCATCGCCCAGATAATCCTCAATCTGCTGACCCAGCCAGGCGTGATTGATCACCAGCTCGCTAAAGCCGGCCGCCGCCAAGGCGCGCAGGTGATACTCGATCAGCGGCACACCCGCCGCGCGCACCAACGGCTTGGGGGTGTGCAGGGTCAGCGGGCGTAACCGCTCGCCTTTGCCCGCGGCCAGAATCATCGCTTTCATGCCGGCTCCCGCTGCAGGCTGGCCAGCAACTCACCCAGCTCAGCCAACTCCGGCCGGCGAGCCAATACCGCTTCTATATAAGAGAAGAAGCGCGGCACGTCCCCCAGGTACTTGGGTTTACCATCGCGGTGGCAAATGCGCGCGAAGATGCCAATGACCTTGAGGTGACGCTGCACACCCATCAGATCGCTGGCGCGCAAAAAATCCTCCAGCTCTGACTGCACAGGCACGCCAGCGTCACGGGCCTGTTGCCAATACTGCTCTAGCCAGCTGCGCACACGCGTCTCTGGCCAGCTGATGAACGCATCCTTGAACAGGCAGGTGATGTCATAGGTCACAGGGCCGTAGACCGCATCCTGAAAATCCAGCACGCCGGGGTTCGGCTCACTGAGCATCAGGTTGCGCGGCATAAAATCGCGATGCACCAGCACCTTGGGCTGAGCCAGGGCGCTGTCGATCAGCCGCTGGCTCACTCTCTGCCAGAGGGCCTGCTGCGCCTGGCTAAACTCAACACCCAGATGACGCTGCACATACCACTCAGGGAATAGCTGCAGCTCGCGGCGCAGCAGCGCGTCATCATAACTGGGCAATGGCGTGATCATCGGCAGTTGCTGAAACGCCAGCAGTGCCTGCATGGCATCGGCAAACAACGCATCAGCACTGTCTTCATTAATGACATCCAGATAGGTCTGCCGGCCTAAATCGTTGAGCAAGAGAAAACCACGATCAAGATCCGCCGCAAGAATCTGCGGCACGTTGAGGCGGGCCTCAGCCAGCAACTGCGCGACCTTGACGAAAGGCCGGCAATCCTCCAACGGCGGCGGCGCATCCATCACGATCAGCGTCCGCGCCGCACCTTGCCAGCGGAAATAACGGCGAAAACTAGCGTCACTGCTAGCTGGCGTCAGCGTAGCGGCCGGTACAGCGCCCCAGCCCTGCTCGGCAAATAGCCCAGGCAGCAGTTGGTCCAGCCAGTTTTCGAGGAGTTTTAGGCGTACATCTTCATTAGGCATTACAAGGTCTCCGACGGCGCTAGCCGTTGCGCGGGTCATGCTTTATTATCCAGCATCTTTTC
This sequence comes from Pseudomonas guineae, assembly GCF_900113745.1. Classification (GTDB taxonomy): domain Bacteria; phylum Pseudomonadota; class Gammaproteobacteria; order Pseudomonadales; family Pseudomonadaceae; genus Aquipseudomonas; species Aquipseudomonas guineae. The sequence goes on from NZ_FOQL01000005.1 coordinate 24,926, forward strand.
AAGCCCATCGAGAGGCGTGCGGCCTCAGGGCCAATGGCGCGCAGGAAGCCCGGATAAAATAAGATGGCAGTAAAATACCCCGCGTTTCGTAAAAAATTCCCACTTCTGGTGACTGGCAGCCTTCTGGCGCTTCAACCCGTGGCCATTCCATTTGCTGTCGCTGCTGAGCAGTACGATTGCCAGGTTTCCGCCGCAGGCGGTTGGGCATGCGCCCCGAAAACCAGCAATGCTGCACTGCCAGCCCGGCCAGTACAACGTGATTCGCTCGCCAGCAGCAAGGCAGCTGACGGCAGTGCCGCACCCGGCCAAGCTAAAGCCACGCAAGCGACGTTGGTTACCGAAAGCCAGGGCAAAGGCCTGGCTGCGCGCAGCGCTGACTTCAGCCACCTCGACTGGGTACCGCGTGAGAGCCTCAACGCCGCTCAGCTGGCTGAAGCCGGCCCTTATTGCGCAGGCGCTTACGTAGAGCCAACTCGTCCCGGCATGAACGACACAACGCCGATGGACGAAGCGCCGATGTTTATCTCGGCCAAAGCCTCACGCTATGAGCAGGAAGAACAGGTTGCCACCCTCGCCGGTGATGTAGTTCTGCGCCAAGCAGGCATGCAGGTCGAGGCAGATGAAGCCAACCTGCGCCAGGCGGAAAACCGTGGCGAATTGATCGGCAACGTGCGCCTGCGTGATCAGGGCATGCTGGTGGTCGGCGATCGAGCCGAACTGCAGCTTGATAACGGCGAAGCTAAAGTCGATAACGCCGAATATGTGCTGCACAAGAGCCATATCCGCGGCAATGCGCTTTACGCCAAGCGTGAAGAGAGCGCAATTATTCGCCTGAAAGACGGCACCTACACCAGCTGCGAACCGGGCAGTAACGCCTGGCACCTCAAGGGTAATAACATCACCCTGAATCCGGCCACTGGCTTCGGCACTGCGACCAACGTCACCCTGCGGGTCAAAGATATTCCGGTGTTCTACACACCCTATATCTACTTCCCGATTGATGACCGTCGCCAGTCCGGCTTTCTGCCGCCAAGCATCGGCAGCTCAGGCGATAACGGCCTGACTCTGCAGACGCCTTACTACTTCAACCTGGCACCGAATTACGACGCCACGTTGTACCCGACTTATATGAGCGACCGCGGCTTGCTGATGGAAGGCGAATTCCGCTACCTCACCAAGAACAGCGAAGGCCAGGTAGGCGGTGGCGTCCTGCAGGACAGCAACGACGACCGCAAACTGCAGTCGGAGTATCAAGACCAACGCTGGATGTACAGCTGGCAGCACAAACAGGGGCTCAACGATCGCCTGTTGGCTGAGGTCGACTACACCGACATCAGTGACCCTTACTACTTCCAGGACCTGAGCACAGATCTAGGCCTTGGCATCGATACCTACGTAAACCAGCGCGGCACCCTGACCTACCGAGGCGACAGCTATACCGCACGACTGAATGCGCACGCTTACGAGCTGGCCAATATCACTGATATCACACCATATAATCGCCTGCCGCAAATCACTTTGGACGGTCAGCTACCTTTTCAGCCAGCCGGTCTCAACCTGACCTATGGCACAGAGCTTGTACGTTTCGACCGCAGCCTGCGTTCTGGGCTGTTCTCCGACGAAGACGGCAATACGACGCCTTGGTACGACAACAACTTGCAAGGCTTGGCCCGCGCCAATGGTGAGCGCCTGCATGTTGAGCCAGCCGTTAGCCTGCCGTTGAACTGGAGCTGGGGTTATATCAAGCCGCAGATTAAGTACCTGCAGACCAACTACAACCTAACGCTGGACCAACAAGGCAAGAACACCTTGCTGGCAGAGCAGACCTATAAAAGTAGCCAGAGCCGTGGCGTAGGCATGTTCAGCCTGGACAGCGGCCTGTACTTCGACCGTGACACTCAGCTGTTCGGCACGCAGTTCCGTCAAACACTGGAGCCACGCGCCTTCTACCTTTATGTGCCAGAAGAAGACCAAACCGACATTCCGGTCTTCGACACAGGCGAAAGCAGCTTCAGTTACTCCTCGCTATGGCGTGAAAACCGCTTCTCCGGTAAGGATCGCATCGGCGACGAGAACAAGCTGTCGCTGGGCGTCACCAGCCGCTTGATTGAGCCGAACGGTTTTGAGCGTCAGCGCTTCAGCATCGGCCAGGCCATCTACCTCGAAGATCGCAGAGTACAACTGCCAGGTATCGATTACCGCACTCGCGATGATGCAACCGCGTCGGTATCGCCCTATGCACTTGAGTACCTCTATCGCTTTAACCGCGACTGGCGCTTCTCCTCGGATTTCAACTGGGATCCAGACAGTGGCAGCACCCGCTCCGGTAGCGCGATGTTCCACTATCAGGCAGAAGACAACCCGAACAAGGTGGTTAACGCCGGCTATCGCTACCGTAATGACACCGTCCGTTTTGACGAAGCCAGCGGTAACTGGGTAGTTGGGGGTGGCGATTACGGCACACCTGGCTCACCTGAGTACATCAAGGACTACTACAAAATCAGCCAGCACGACTTCTCGGTTATCTGGCCGATCGTGCCACAGTGGAACGTGATTTCCCGCTGGCAGTACGACTACGGCCGCGACCGAACCCTGGAAGCCTTTGCCGGCTTCGAGTACGACAGTTGCTGCTGGAAACTACGCCTAATCAACCGCTACTGGATCGACTATGACGAAGTCAGCTTGAACCCGTCGCTGAACGATCAGGCTGATACCGGCATCTTCCTACAGATCGTACTCAAGGGGCTGGGCGGCGTAGTCGGCAATAAAGTTGAGTCTTTCCTCGACCAAGGCATTCAAGGTTATCGTGAACGTGAAGATCAAGCTTTCTGATTGCGTGCGCCCGCTGCTGTTGGGCGCGCTGTTTCTGGGTACTGCGGCACAGGCCGAAGTACGACCACTTAACCGCGTTGTAGCGATTGTCGATAATGATGTCGTGATGCAAAGCCAGCTCGATGGGCGTCTGCGTGAAGTGCAGCAAACCATCACCCAGCGTGGCGCAGCGTTGCCGCCTGATGGTGTACTCGACCAGCAGGTACTGGAGCGCCTGATCATCGAGAACATTCAGCTGCAGATTGGCGAGCGCTCAGGCATTCGCGTTACTGACGAAGAGCTGAATCAGGCCATCGGTACCATCGCCCAGCGTAATGGCATGAGCAGCGAACAGTTCCGCGCTGCGTTAGCGAAAGACGGCCTGTCCTACACCGATGCGCGTGACCAAGTACGCCGCGAGATGATCATCAGCCGTGTGCGCCAGCGCCGTGTTGCCGAACGCATCCAGGTAACTGATCAGGAAGTGCAGAACTTCCTGGCCTCGGACCTGGGCAAAATGCAGCTTACGGAAGAGTTCCGTCTCGCCAACATCCTCATACCAGTGACCGAGGGCGCTTCTCCCGAAGACATCCAGGCAGCGGATCGCCAGGCTCGAGAGCTTTATCAGCAGCTGCAACAAGGTGCCGACTTCGCTCAACTAGCCATTGCCCGCTCGGCCAGCGAAACCGCACTGGAAGGTGGGGAAATGGGCTGGCGTAAAGCCGGGCAACTGCCACCCCCCTTCGACGCCATGCTCAGCGCTTTGTCTGTTGGCCAGGTGACTGAGCCGATGCGCACACCCGGCGGCTTTATTATGATCAAGCTGCTGGAAAAACGTGGCGGCGGCAGCCAGGTACGTGACGAAGTGAATGTTCGCCACATCCTGATTAAGCCCAGCGAAATCCGCAGCGAAGGCGAAACCAAGCGCCTGATCGATCGCTTGCATCAGCGCATCATGGCAGGTGAGGACTTCAGCGAACTGGCGAAGAACTTCTCCGAAGACCCGGGCTCAGCGCTGAATGGCGGCACATTGAGCTGGATCGATCCAAACGTTTTGGTGCCTGAATTCCGCGAAGTCATGAACAACACGCCGGCGGGTGAGTTGTCCAAACCGTTCAAGAGCCCGTTTGGCTGGCACGTACTGGAAGTCATGGGCCGTCGCGCCACTGACAGCAGCGAGCAGTACCGCGAACAGCAAGCGATGACCGTGTTGCGTAACCGTAAATACGATGAAGAGCTACAGGCATGGTTGCGTCAGATCCGTGACGAAGCCTACGTCGAGATCAAGCTCTAACAGACGAGGCGCGAGCCAAGCTGACCAACGCAACAAATCAAACCCGGCTCATGCACACGCAGCGCCGGGTTTTTTAATACTGAACGATAACCGCGCCGCTACCCTTAATTGACGCACCAACTTAGTTGGCGCATAACCGAGAGCCCGCCGATGACCGCCATCCGTCTTTTTGCCCTGACCCCTGGCGAGCCTGCCGGTATAGGTCCCGACCTGTGCCTGCTGCTGGCACGTGAGGCGCAACCGCATGCTCTTATTGCGATTGCCAGCCGCGATTTGTTGGCCGAACGTGCGCAGCTGATGGGGCTGAATACGCAACTGATCGCGGTCAACCCTGAGCATTGGCCAACCAAAGCGGCTCCTGCGGGCAGCCTGTATGTCTGGGACACGCCGCTGGGCGCGCCTGTAGAACCGGGGACACTCAACCCAAGCAACGCCAACTATGTACTGCAAACACTCACTCGTGCAGGCCAAGGCTGCCTCGATGGGCACTTCGCCGGGATGATTACCGCTCCCGTACACAAAGGTGTGATCAACGAGTCCGGTATTGCTTTCTCCGGGCACACTGAGTTCCTCGCTGAGCTCACACACACCACGCAAGTGGTGATGCTGCTGGCCACCCACGGACTGCGCGTGGCCCTTGTAACGACTCATTTGCCGCTCAGGGATGTGGCCGATGCCATTACACCTGAGCGCCTGAGCCGCGTTACGCGCATCCTCGATAACGACTTACGGACAAAATTCGGCATCGCCCAACCACGCATTCTTGTTTGCGGCCTTAACCCTCATGCTGGCGAGGGCGGACACCTGGGGCGTGAAGAAATCGAGATCATCGAACCGACACTGCAACAGCTGCGTAGCGAAGGGATCAACCTGATCGGCCCATTACCAGCCGACACCCTGTTCACCCCCAAACACCTCGATCATTGCGATGCCGTGCTGGCGATGTACCACGACCAAGGTTTACCCGTGCTCAAATACAAAGGGTTTGGCGCGGCCGTGAACATCACCTTGGGCTTACCGATCATCCGCACCTCGGTCGACCATGGCACGGCGCTGGATCTTGCCGGCAGCGGCAAAGTTGACAGCGGCAGCTTGCAGGTCGCCCTGCAAACCGCATACGCCATGGCCGCTAGCCAAGTAGCCGGCTAATGACGGCCACACCCCACGCGGGGCTAACGCCGCCAATGCTGTTAAACTGCCTGGCTTTCTACACGCGTTACATTCGCTTCAAGCCCTTGGCTTGAAGCCTGGAGCTGCTGCATGTCCGAATACCAACACCGCGCACGCAAGCGTTTTGGCCAGAACTTCCTGCACGATGCTGGGGTGATTCACCGCATTTTGCGCGCCATCCACGCCCGCGAAGGCGAGCACATGCTGGAAATCGGCCCAGGCCAAGGCGCCCTCACCGAAGGCCTGCTACACAGCGGCGCGCAGCTCGACGTGATTGAACTCGATCGCGACCTGATCCCGATCCTGCAAGGCCAGTTCGGCGACAACCCGCGCTTTCGCCTGAATCAGGGCGACGCCCTCAAGTTCGATTTCAACCAACTTGAGGCCGCCCCACACAGCCTACGCGTGGTCGGTAACCTGCCGTACAACATCTCCACGCCGCTGATCTTCCACCTGCTCAATAATGCTGCCCTGATTCGCGACATGCACTTTATGCTGCAGAAGGAAGTGGTCGAGCGCCTCGCCGCAACACCGGGTGGCGGCGATTGGGGCCGGCTGTCGATCATGGTGCAATACCACTGCCGCGTGGAGCACCTGTTCAATGTCGGCCCAGGGGCGTTCAACCCGCCGCCTAAGGTCGACTCGGCCATTGTCCGCCTAGTGCCGCACGAAGTACTGCCGCATCCGGCCAAGGACCATCGTCTACTTGAGCGGGTGGTGCGCGAAGCGTTCAACCAGCGGCGCAAAACACTGCGCAACACGCTGAAGAACTTGCTTGCCGCCGACGCTATTGAAGCAGCCGGCGTCGATGGCAGCTTGCGTCCTGAGCAACTTGACCTGGCGGCATTTGTTCGCCTGGCCGACAAATTGGCTGAGCAATCCATCGCCGACTGACAGCGGCTAAACTGGCGTTCGGCCTACCGAGTGATTACGCATGAGCGATTCGCGCTACAACATCGACGTCAGCGTCGTGACCCGCTACCTGCCGGAACAGTCGCAGCCGGAGCAGAACCGCTTCGCCTTCGCCTACACCGTAACGGTGAGCAACACCGGTGAATTGCCGGCCACATTGCTCTCGCGGCATTGGGTAATTACCGATGGCGACGGCCGCGTGCAGCAAGTCCGCGGTGCCGGCGTGGTCGGCCAGCAGCCGCTGATCGACGCAGGCGCTAGCCACACCTACAGCAGCGGTACGGTGATGACCACCCGAGTTGGTATCATGCAAGGCAGCTATCAAATGCTCGCCGAAGACGGCAAACGCTTCGACGCGCTAATCGCGCCCTTCCGCTTGGCGGTACCGGGCTCACTGCACTGATGGCGACCTATGCTGTTGGTGATCTGCAAGGCTGCCTGAAACCGTTGCAATGCCTGCTCGAACGCGTGGCCTTCGACCCGGCACAGGATCGGCTTTGGCTGGTCGGTGACTTAGTCAATCGCGGTCCCGAGTCCTTGGCGACGCTGCGTTTTCTCTACAGCATCCGCGATGCGCTGACTTGCGTGCTAGGCAATCACGACCTGCACCTACTGGCTGCGGCACACAACATTGAGCGTCTTAAGAAAGGCGACACCCTGCGCGAGATTATCGACGCCCCGGATGCCGCCGAGCTGCTCAACTGGCTGCGCCAGCAAAAACTCCTGCATTACGATGAAGCCCGTGACACCGCACTGGTACATGCCGGCATCCCGCCACAGTGGACCATGAGTAAAGCGCTCAAACGCGCCGCAGAAGTCGAAGAAGCCTTGCGCGACGATGCACGCCTACCGTTATTTCTTGACGGTATGTACGGCAACGAGCCGGCTAAGTGGGACGGTGATCTGCACGGTGTGATCCGCCTACGGGTGATCACTAATTGCTTCACGCGTATGCGCTTCTGCAAAGCCGATGGCAGCCTCGACCTGAAAAGCAAGGAAGGCGTGGGCAGCGCACCACCGGGCTACGCGCCGTGGTTCAGTTACAAGCAGCGCAAAACCCGTGGCCAGCGCATCATCTTCGGCCATTGGGCGGCACTCGAAGGCCAATGCCAGGAACCCGACGTCGTCGCCCTGGACACCGGTTGTGTGTGGGGCGCCAGCATGACCTTGATGAATATTGATAGTGGCGAGAAATACAGCTGCGACTGTAAGGAGCAAGCATGAGCGAATTCAAACGCATCCCACCCGAGCAAGCCCAGGCCCTACGCCAGCAAGGCGCAGTGGTGGTCGATATCCGTGATCCACAGAGCTTCACCGCCGGCCACATCAGCGGCTCGCTGCACCTCGATAACCACTCGTTACACAGCTTTATCACCCAGGCCGATCTTGATTCGCCGCTAATTGTCGCCTGCTATCACGGTAACTCCAGCCAAAGCGCGGCGGCCTATCTGGTCGGCCAAGGCTTCACTGAGGTCTATAGCCTCGACGGTGGCTTCGAGCTGTGGCGTGCAACCTTCCCCGACGACACCGCTCAATCGCCTGAAGAATAATTTTTTCAGTGCCCAGGCCGCACCAGCAGCGGCCTGCCGGCGACTCCCGACCAACGGTAATATCCTGTTATCGTTGCGCGCCCCTTGCCCTCGCCGATTCCGAACTATCCTTTAGCTCAGGCCATCCAAAACAAGGTAGAGCCGGCCAACGGCATCGGGCCATCGGTATGACTTTTAGGTGATCTGGGGAGATTTATCCCGGCTGCATCCGCACCGGAGTGACCCTGCACCTGACCGACCCCGCACCGGCTCTGCGCATCGAGCGAGGTGACGTCATGAGCATTTTCAGCCACTTCCAACAACGTTTCGAAGCGACTCGCCAGGAAGAGCTCTCCCTTCAGGAGTACCTCGAACTGTGCAAGCAGGATCGCAGCGCCTATGCCTCAGCGGCAGAGCGCCTGCTACTGGCGATCGGCGAGCCTGAACTGCTCGACACGACGACCGATTCACGCCTGTCGCGGATTTTCTCCAATAAGGTAATCCGCCGCTACCCGGCCTTTGCCGACTTCCACGGCATGGAAGAATGCATCGACCAAATCGTCTCCTACTTCCGCCATGCCGCTCAGGGCCTGGAAGAGAAGAAACAGATTCTCTACCTGCTCGGCCCGGTGGGCGGCGGTAAATCCTCGCTGGCCGAGAAACTCAAGCACCTGATCGAGAAAGTGCCGTTTTATGCGATCAAAGGCTCACCGGTGTTCGAGTCGCCGCTGGGGCTGTTCAGTGACGCCGAGGACGGTGCCATCCTCGAGGAAGATTACGGCATCCCGCGGCGCTACCTCGGCAGCATCATGTCGCCCTGGGCGACCAAGCGTTTGCAGGAGTTTGGTGGCGATATCAGCCAGTTCCGCGTAGTCAAACTCTACCCTTCGATTCTCAACCAGATCGCCGTGGCCAAAACCGAGCCTGGGGACGAGAACAACCAAGATATCTCCGCGCTGGTCGGCAAGGTGGATATCCGCAAGCTCGAGGAATTTCCACAGAACGACGCCGATGCTTACAGCTACTCCGGCGCACTGTGCCGAGCCAACCAGGGCTTGATGGAGTTCGTCGAGATGTTCAAGGCACCGATCAAGGTGCTGCACCCATTGCTCACGGCTACCCAGGAAGGTAACTACAACAGCACCGAAGGCCTCGGCGCGATTCCCTACAGCGGTATTCTGCTGGCCCACTCCAACGAGTCGGAATGGCACAGCTTCCGCAACAACAAGAACAACGAAGCCTTCATCGACCGCATCTATATCGTCAAGGTACCGTACTGCCTGCGCGTGACCGACGAGATCAAAATCTACGACAAGCTGCTGTTCAACAGTTCCCTGGCCAATGCCCATTGCGCGCCGGATACGCTGAAAATGCTCGCCCAGTTCACCGTGCTCAGCCGTCTGAAGGAGCCGGAGAACTCCAACGTCTACTCGAAAATGCGCGTCTATGACGGCGAAAATCTCAAGGACACCGACCCCAAGGCCAAGTCGATTCAGGAGTACCGCGACACCGCCGGCGTGGATGAAGGCATGAACGGCCTATCGACCCGCTTCGCCTTCAAAATTCTCTCCAAGGTGTTCAACTTCGACCCACACGAAATTGCCGCCAACCCGGTGCATCTGCTTTACGTGTTGGAACAGCAGATTGAGCAAGAGCAGTTCCCCCCCGAGGTACGCGAACGCTACCTGCGCTTCATCAAGGAATACCTGGCGCCGCGTTATATCGAGTTTATCGGCAAGGAAATCCAGACTGCCTATCTCGAGTCCTACAGCGAGTACGGGCAGAACATCTTCGACCGCTACGTGCTATACGCCGACTTCTGGATTCAGGATCAGGAATACCGCGACCCGGAAACCGGCGAAATCCTCAACCGCGTAGCCCTCAACGAAGAGCTGGAGAAAATCGAGAAACCCGCGGGCATCAGCAACCCCAAGGACTTCCGCAACGAGATCGTCAACTTCGTCTTGCGCGCCCGCGCCAACAACAATGGCAAGAACCCGACCTGGCTCAGCTATGAAAAGCTGCGCGTGGTAATCGAGAAGAAAATGTTCTCTAACACCGAGGACCTGCTGCCGGTCATCAGCTTCAACGCCAAGGCGAGCAAGGAGGATCAACAGAAACACAACGACTTCGTTACACGCATGGTCGAGCGCGGCTACACCGACAAGCAGGTGCGCCTGCTGTCCGAGTGGTACCTGCGGGTTCGTAAATCGCAATAAAACGGCCTGACGCTTCAGCTGCCGGCGCTGCAGAGCACGCAACTATACGGCTATGTATCGACGGCACTTGATACCTGCAGTGCACGGAGGGCAGTGATGAGCCATGTGATCGACCGACGACTGAATGGTAAGAACAAGAGTACGGTGAACCGCCAGCGCTTCCTGCGGCGTTACCGTGGCCATATTAAGAAGGCCGTGGAAGAGGCGGTCAGCCGCCGTTCCATTACCGACATGGAACACGGCGAACAAATCAGCATCCCCGGCCGTGACATCGACGAGCCGGTGTTACACCACGGCCGCGGCGGCCGCCAGACCACCGTGCACCCCGGCAACCGCGAATTCACCACTGGCGAGAAGATTGCACGGCCACAAGGCGGGAGTGGCGGTCAGGGTGCTGGCAAAGCGAGCAATTCGGGCGAAGGCATCGATGAGTTCGTATTTCAGATCACCCAGGAAGAGTTTCTCGACTTTATGTTTGAGGACCTCGAACTACCCAACCTGATCAAACGTCATCTGACCGGTAGCGATACGTTCAAGAGCGTGCGGGCCGGCATCAGTAACGAAGGTAACCCGTCACGCATCAACATAGTCCGCACCCTGCGTTCGGCCCATGCCCGACGCATTGCCCTGTCCGGCAGCAGCCGGCACAAACTGAAAGATGCCCAGGCCGAGCTTGAGCGCCTAAAGCTGGAGCAGCCGGATAACCTCGGTGATATTCAAGCGCTTGAAGAAGACATCAGCAAACTGCGCACGCGGATCAAGCGGGTACCTTTTCTCGATACCTTCGACCTCAAGTACAACCTGCTGGTGAAACAACCCAACCCCAGCTCCAAGGCGGTCATGTTCTGCCTGATGGACGTTTCCGGCTCGATGACGCAGTCGACCAAAGATATCGCCAAGCGCTTCTTTATCCTCCTGTACCTGTTCCTCAAGCGGAACTACGACAAGATCGACGTGGTGTTTATCCGCCATCACACCAGCGCCAAAGAAGTCGACGAAGAAGAGTTTTTCTACTCGCGCGAGACCGGCGGCACCATTGTTTCCAGCGCACTGAAATTGATGCAGGAGGTAATGGTCGAGCGCTACCCCGTCAACGAATGGAATATCTACGCCGCCCAGGCCTCGGATGGTGACAACTGGAATGACGATTCGCCGGTATGCCGGGATATCTTGATCAATCAGATCATGCCGCTTGTGCAGTACTTCACCTACGTTGAGATCACCCCGCGCGAGCACCAAGCCTTGTGGTTCGAGTACGAACAGGTCAGTGAGGCATTCGCCGACTCCTTCGCCCAACAACAATTGGTTTCCGCAGGTGATATCTACCCAGTATTCCGCGACCTGTTCCAGCGGAGGCTTACCACATGACCAATGCCCAAGATAAACGACGCCAACCGATTTCAACCGGCTCGGAGTGGACCTTCGAACTGATTCGCCAATACGACCGCGAAATCAGCCGACTGGCCGAACACTATGCGTTGGACACCTACCCTAACCAGATCGAACTGATCACCGCCGAACAGATGATGGATGCTTACGCCTCGGTCGGCATGCCGCTGGGCTATCACCATTGGTCCTATGGCAAACACTTCCTCAGCACCGAGAAAGGCTACCAGCGCGGACAGATGGGCCTGGCCTACGAGATCGTGATCAATTCCGACCCTTGCATTGCCTACCTGATGGAAGAAAACACCATTTGCATGCAGGCGCTGGTCATCGCCCACGCCTGCTACGGCCACAACAGCTTCTTCAAGGGTAACTACCTGTTCCGCACCTGGACCGACGCCAGCTCGATCATCGACTACCTGGTGTTCGCCAAGCAGTACATCATGCAGTGCGAGGAGCGCCACGGAATTGATGTGGTGGAAGACCTGCTCGACTCCTGCCACGCCTTGATGAACTACGGCGTCGACCGCTACAAGCGCCCTTACCCGATCTCCGCCGAGGAAGAACGGCGGCGCATGAAGGACCGTGAAGAACACCTGCAGAAGCAGATCAACGACCTCTGGCGTACTATTCCGAAGAGCGCCAGCAAGAGCGACGATAAAGACAACACACGTTTCCCCGTCGAACCGCAGGAAAACATCCTCTATTTCCTGGAAAAACACGCGCCGCTGCTGGAACCCTGGCAGCGCGAGATCATCCGTATCGTGCGCAAGATCGCCCAATACTTCTACCCGCAGCGCCAGACCCAAGTGATGAATGAAGGCTGGGCGACCTTCTGGCACTACACCCTGATGAACGACCTCTACGACGAAGGCCTAGTCACCGAAGGCTTCATGATGGAGTTTCTACAGTCGCACACCAGCGTGGTTTACCAGCCACCGTTCGACAGCCCTCACTACAGCGGCATTAACCCCTACACACTGGGCTTTGCGATGTACCGCGACATCCGCCGGATATGCGAAGAACCGACCGAAGAAGATCGCCGCTGGTTCCCTGATATTGCCGGCAGCGACTGGTTGAGCACCCTTAAATTCGCCATGAGCAGCTTCAAGGATGAGAGCTTCATCCTTCAGTACCTGTCGCCGAAGGTAATCCGCGATCTCAAACTGTTCAGCATTCTCGACGATGATCAGAAAGACGAACTGTACGTCCCGGCGATCCACGACGAACCCGGCTACCAGACCATCCGCGAAACCCTGGCGGCGCAATATAACTTGGGCAACCGTGAGCCCAATGTGCAGATCTGGAGCATCGACCGCCGCGGCGACCGGTCGCTGACCCTGCGCCACCAGCAGCACGAGCGTAAACCGCTGGGCGGCTCTACCGAGGAGGTACTCAAGCACCTACATCGCCTCTGGGGCTTCAATATCCACCTGGAAATGTACCAAGGCGATCAGCTGATCGGCACCCAGCACGTACCGCTCCAGCATGACGCGGAACAAGGCAGCGACTATCCGCGCCTCGACCTGATGATTCCGCCCATTTGAGCAGCTGCCCGCGCTGATGCGGCGCAACCAACCGCCTTAAACCCCGCAACGGGCATGCCTCGGTGGAGCTTGAGCGGGCAAAATCGCGCTTGGCCACGGCACTAACCAGACAGCCATGCCAGCCAGCCGTTATGCTTTGCGCAACGGAGGATTTGGCATGCAGATTTACAAAGTGGGCGGCGCAGTACGCGATCGTTTGTTGCACAGGCACATCAGTGAAATCGACTGGGTCGTCGTCGGCGCCAGCGCCGAGCAGATGCTCGAATTGGGTTATCGCCCGGTCGGCGCCGACTTTCCGGTGTTTCTGCACCCGCAAAGCGGCGAGGAGTATGCCCTGGCCCGCACCGAGCGCAAAAGCGGCCATGGTTACGGCGGCTTTACCTTCTTCGCCAGCCCTGAAATCACCCTCGAAGAAGATCTGATTCGTCGCGACCTGACCGTCAACGCCATGGCTGAAGACGCGCAGGGCATACTGATCGATCCCTATGGCGGCCAACACGACCTCGACGCCAAGCTGCTACGGCATGTCTCCCCGGCCTTTGCCGAAGACCCCCTGCGCGTAATGCGCGTCGCGCGTTTTGCCGCCCGCTATGCGCCTCTGGGTTTCCGCGTGGCCGACGAGACCATGGGCCTGATGCATGAGCTGAGCGAGTCCGGTGAGTTGACCGCCCTGACGCCCGAGCGCAGCTGGAAAGAAATATCCCGCGCCCTGATGGAGCCGCGTCCTGATGTGTTTATCCAGGTGCTGCGCGAATGCGGCGCCCTGCAGGTCCTGCTACCCGAAGTCGACACACTGTTCGGCATCCCGCAGCCAGCAGCCCATCATCCGGAAATCGACACTGGCGAGCATGTGCTGAGCGTGCTGCGCCAATGCGCCGAGCACCAACAACCGCTGACGGTACGCTGGGCCTGCCTGCTGCACGATGTCGGCAAGGGCCTGACGTCCGAAACCGAGTGGCCGCGGCATATTGCTCATGAGGTCAAAGGTTTGAAGCTGATCCGCGCGATCAATCAGCGTTGCAAGGCGCCCAAGGATTGCCAGGAACTGGCCCTGCAAGTCGGCGAATTCCACACCCACAGCCATCGCGCCTTGGAGTTGAAGGCTTCGACGTTGCTGAAACTGCTGCAGAGCTTCGATGTATTCCGCCGCCCGCAGCGCTTTGAAGAGTTTATCGCCGCCTGCGAAATGGATGCGCGCGGTCGGCTAGGCCTGGAACAACGCCCCTACCCGCAGGCCGACTACCTGCGCGCCGCTATGCACGCAGCCCGCGCGGTAGCAGTGCAACCACTGCTCGCACAGGGATTCAAGGGCGCGGAACTGGGTGAGGCGTTAAATCGTGAGCGGCTGAATGTACTTACTGCGTTCAAAGCCGACCATGCCGCGCCGCCATCGCAGCACTAGGCAGCGGGGTAAGCCTGAAGCAACTGCGTTGGCGTCAACGGCTGGTCGCGCCAGCTGAACGCCACCGGGCACAACTGCTGCTCAATCTGTGCTGTCTGCCAGAGTTCGGCAAAGCTGCGCTGTTGCGCCGGATGCAGAATATCCGGCGCGAGCAGCGAAAGCGGCCAGAGCACAAAAGCATTCTTCAGAATTTCCGCACGCGGCAGAATCAGGCCGTCGTAATTGCCGACTAAGTCGCCATACAGCAAGACATCGATATCCAGCGGCAAGCCTTTGCGCTCAGGGGCATAGCGGCCGTTGGCAGCTTCGATAAACTTCAGCCGCCGATCTAGGTCCGCCAGCGACAGCTCGCTATAACCAACCACCACAAGATTGAAGAACGGCCCGCTCTTGATGCCGACCGCCTGGCTTTCGAATACTGGCGAGCAACGCATCTCGCGCAATAAATCGGCCACGGCTTCGAGCCCGGCATGCAGGTGTATTTCACGATCGATATTGCTACCCAGCCCCAATAAAACCCGAGTTAGCGACATCCGCGCTCGATCTCCACACCGACGCCACCGCTGGCCGCTGGCACCGCACCGGGTTTGGTCAGCTTGAGGCGCACCCAAGGGATATGGAACTCGCTCATCAGCACCTGCACCAGACGCTCGGCAAAGGTTTCCACCAATATGAATTGCGACTCGCTGGCAAACGCCTGAATACGCTGCGAAACACTGGCGTAATCCAGCGCCTTGTCCAGCTCATCGCCGGCCGCTGCGGGACGGTTATCCCAGCCCAGGTACAGGTCCAAACGCAAACATTGGCGAATGGTCCGCTCCCAGTCGTAGGCACCAATCACTGTGTCGACTTCCAGCCCCTCGATAAAAACTGTGTCCAAGCGCGCTCTCCGCGGCACGACAAGGCTGTCGCACCTAGTTAGAATCAGGGCTCCCTTGCCCGGAATGGATACCATGTTTTGGCTGCTGGCGACCCTCGCCTACCTGCTCGGCTCGTTGTCCTTTGCCATTCTGCTCAGCCGCCTGGCCGGCGGACCCGATCCGCGCGCCAGTGGTTCAGGCAACCCTGGTGCCACCAATATGTTCAGGCTAGCCGGCAGACGCCTGGCCATCCTGACACTACTCGGTGACCTGCTCAAAGGCCTGTTGCCGGTGCTGATCGCCAACCTGCTCGACTTCAGCCTGCAGCAGCAAGCCTGGATCGGTTTAGCCGCCGTTATCGGCCACATGTACCCGTTGTACTTTAACTTCCATGGCGGCAAAGGTGTCGCCACGGCCGCTGGCATGCTGCTGGGCCTGTATCCGCCCGCCGCCTTGCTGGCCATTGCTGCCTGGCTACTGACCTTCATCCTGACCCGTACCAGCTCACTGGCGGCGCTGATTGCCACACCACTGACGCTGCCACTTTTAGCCTGGCAACAACCTGCCGCACTGCTCCCCGTCTGCGCGCTGACCGGACTGATCGTCTGGCGGCACCGGAGCAATTTACGCGATCTGCTCGCCGGCCGTGAGCGGCATTTCTAAACCCGCACGCCGAGCCAGTCTCATCACGCGAGCACCGCGCCACACTTACAGCCCCGGCAGTTGCTCCATCGGCCAACGCGCCTGCACCTTGATACTCAAATCCTCATGCTGCCCCGCCAGCAAGCGCTGGCAGCCGGCGTAGGCGATCATCGCGCCGTTATCGGTGCAGAATGCCGGGCGCGCATAGAACACTTCGCCCTTCAGCTCAGCGAGCATTTTCTCCAGCGACTGGCGCAGCGCCTGGTTGGCACTCACACCGCCGGCGATCACCAAATTATTCAACCCAGTTTGCTTAAGCGCACGCTTGCACTTGATGGTGAGGGTATCGACCACTGCCTGCTGGAACGCCAAGGCAATGTCGCAACGAGTCTGCTCGGAGTTGTCACCTGCGGCCTGGCACTGCTGCCAAGTATTCAGGGTAAAGGTCTTCAGGCCGCTGAAGCTGAACTCCAGCCCAGGACGGTCGGTCATCGGCCGGGGAAACTTGAAGCGCCCTGGCGTGCCGCTCAGCGCTAATTTGGCAATCTCCGGCCCCCCCGGGTATTGCAATCCCATTAGCTTAGCCGTCTTGTCAAACGCCTCACCGGCTGCATCGTCAAGGGACTCACCGAGCAACTGGTAAAGGCCGATACCATCGACCCGCACTAACTGGGTATGGCCGCCTGACACCAACAAAGCGACGAATGGAAAAGCCGGCGGTTGCTCCTCCAGCATCGGCGCCAGCAAATGACCCTCCATATGATGCACGCCGAGCGCCGGAATGCCCCAGGCGAACGCCAACGCCTGCGCACAGGAAGCGCCTACCAGCAGCGCGCCGACCAAGCCGGGGCCTGCGGTGTAGGCGATAGCCTCGATGTCTGAATTACGCTTGCCTGCCTCCTCGAGAACCTGGCGGATCAGTGGCAGCATGCGTTTGACGTGATCGCGCGACGCCAACTCCGGCACTACACCGCCATAGGCGCGGTGCAGGTCAATCTGGCTAAACAGCGCATCGGCCAGCAGGCCCCGCTCGCTGTCGTAGAGGGCGACACCGGTTTCGTCGCAAGAGGTTTCCAATCCCAGAACCAGCATGGGCTTTGCCTTTGTAGTAGAGTGTGCAACTTCGAAGGCGCGCATGATAATGGCGGCTACCGCACGCCGGCCAGCGCTTTTCGATCAGAGGCTTTGCATTCCTCGCGACGAGGCGGTAACATCCGCAACCCTTAAAAACTACGTTCTCCAGCGCCATCTGCCAGGAGTAACGTTACTCACCGGTAATGAAAGAAGGTACGCCCTGGATGCCAGCCGTCAAAGTTAAAGAGAACGAACCCTTCGACGTAGCTCTGCGTCGTTTCAAGCGCTCCTGTGAAAAAGCCGGTGTTCTGGCTGAAGTTCGCAGCCGTGAATTCTACGAGAAGCCGACTTCCGAGCGTAAGCGCAAAGCAGCAGCCGCTGTTAAGCGTCACGCCAAGAAAGTGCAGCGCGAGCAGCGCCGCAGCGTTCGCCTGTACTAATCAGTACAAGCAGCGCCTGATACCCGGCTTCGGCCGGGTTTCGCTTTTAGACTCCGCGTAACCTTCGGGCGACGACCGGAGTCTTTTAGTTTTTGCCCCTACCTGTTCTGCCTCAGCGCACAACAGTATCCTGAGCGCCTATGGCCGGCCTGATCCCACAGTCCTTTATCGATGACCTGCTCAACCGCACCGACATCGTCGATGTGGTGGCCTCGCGTATCCAGCTGAAAAAGGCCGGCAAGAACTACACCGCCTGCTGCCCGTTCCATAAAGAAAAAACCCCCTCATTCAGCGTCAGCCCGGACAAGCAGTTCTATTACTGCTTTGGCTGCGGCGCAGGCGGCAATGCGCTGGGCTTCATCATGGACCACGACCAACTGGATTTTCCCCAGGCAATCGAGGACATGGCCAAACGCGCCGGCATGGAAGTGCCACGCGAGGAAGGCGGGCGCAGCAACAAACCGCGCCAGCCCACCGACTCCCCGCTCTACCCATTACTCACAGCCGCCGCCGAGTTTTACAAACAGGCCCTGAAAAGCCACCCGCAGCGCAAAGCCGCCGTCGAGTACCTGAAAGGCCGCGGCCTCTCCGGTGAAATCGCCCGCGACTTCGGCATGGGCTTCGCTCCACCGGGCTGGGACAACCTGCACAAACACCTGGCCAGCGACAACCTGCAGCAAAAAGCCATGATCGACGCCGGCCTGCTGATTGAAAATGCAGAAAGCGGCAAACGTTACGACCGCTTCCGCGACCGCATCATGTTCCCCATTCGAGACAGCCGCGGCCGGGTGATCGCCTTTGGCGGTCGCGTACTGGGCGATGAAAAACCCAAGTACCTGAACTCCCCGGAAACCCCGGTGTTCCACAAAGGCCAGGAACTCTACGGCCTATTCGAAGCGCGCAAACATAACCGCGACCTCGACGAGATCATGGTGGTCGAAGGCTATATGGACGTCATCGCCCTGGCCCAGCAAGGCCTGCGCAATGCTGTCGCCACGCTCGGCACCGCCACCAGCGAAGAACACCTCAAGCGCCTGTTCCGTGTCGTGCCGAGCGTCTTATTCTGTTTCGATGGCGATGCAGCAGGCCGCAACGCCGCTTGGCGCGCCCTGGAAGCCACCCTATCAAGCCTGCAGGATGGCCGCCGCGCACGCTTTCTATTCCTGCCAGACGGCGAAGATCCGGACACCCTGGTACGCAGCGAGGGCACCGATGCCTTTCGCGCACGCATCAATCAGCACGCCCAACCACTGGCCGACTACTTCTTCCAACAACTCAGTGAAGAAGCCGACCCGCGCTCCCTGGAAGGCAAAGCCCACCTGATGACACTGGCCGCACCGCTGATCGACAAGATCCCCGGCAACAACCTGCGCACCCTGATGCGCCAGCGCCTGAGCGAGATCACCGGCCTGTCCGGCGAAGTCATGCAGCACATGACACAAGCCGCACACAGCAGCAAACCCAGCCACAGCAGCGCACCACCCAGCGAACATCCGGATTACACCAGTATTCCCGACAGCGCCTATTACGATGTCGAGCCAAGCCGCAACGAATACGAAAACCCCAGCCCCTCACACGAGTTCGAGCGCAATAAAAGCAAAGGTAACTGGAAGAAAGACGGCGGCAAGTGGAACAAAAAAGGCCAGGGCGAGTTCGCTCCGCGCGCACAACGCACCGCTGTCAGCGTCGAGTCACCCCACCTGAGCGCCTTACGCACCCTTCTGCACCACCCTCAATTGGCGCAGAAGGTTGAAGACGTCAGTCATTTCGCCGCCGAAGACGACACGTACGCGCAACTGCTGGTCGCGCTGCTCGGTGCCCTGCAAAAGAATCCGAACCTGCGCTCACTGCAACTGATCGCACGCTGGCACGGCACTGAGCAGGGGCGTTTATTACGTGCTCTGGCAGAAAAGGAATGGCTAATTTCAGCCGACAACCTTGAACAACAGTTTTTCGACACTATAACTAGTCTAGTAGCCCGCCAACGCGAGCGCAGCTTGGAACATTTGCTGCGCAAAGCCCGTCAAAGTGAGTTGAGCGCAGAAGAGAAAGACCAGCTGCGCAACTTGCTGAGCCGTAATGCATCACCGGTAATCCCAAGCCCAACTGGCGCTTAGGGGAACTACTCGGGTATAATCCGCGGCTTGTTTTTTGCCCGCCAAGACCTTCAGTGGATAGGGTGTTATGTCCGGAAAAGCGCAACAGCAGTCTCGTATCAAAGAGTTGATCACACTGGGTCGTGAGCAGGGTTACCTGACTTACGCAGAGGTCAACGACCACCTGCCGGAAGATATTTCTGATCCGGAACAGGTGGAAGACATCATCCGCATGATTAACGACATGGGGATCAACGTATTCGAGGTTGCGCCAGATAAGGATTCTCTTATGCTGGCCGACGCCGACACCGACGAGGCAGCCGCTGAAGAAGCCGCTGCAGCGTTGGCTGCCGTTGAGACGGATATCGGCCGCACGACGGACCCGGTGCGCATGTATATGCGCGAAATGGGTACCGTGGAATTGCTGACCCGCGAAGGCGAGATCGAAATCGCCAAACGCATCGAGGAAGGCATCCGTGAAGTGATGGGCGCTATCGCCCATTTCCCCGGCACTGTCGACAGCATTCTTGCCGAGTACACCCGTGTCACCACCGACGGTGGCCGATTAGTTGAAGTCTTCAACGGCTATATCGACCCGGACGACGGCATCGCCGCCCCCGCCGAAGCAGCCGCACCTGTACCCGCCAAAGACGGCGACGCTGACAAAGACAGCGACGACGACGATAGTGATGACAGCGATGAAGAGGAAGAAGAAGGCGACGGTGGCCCGGACCCTGAAGAGGCTCTGCGCCGCTTCACCGCGATTGGCGAAGCCCTTGAAGCTGCTAAAAAAGTACTGAAGAAGCATGGCCGTAGTAGTAAGCAAGGCATTGCCGCGCTGAAAGAAATGGCCGAGCTGT
Source organism: Pseudomonas guineae (assembly GCF_900113745.1). Classification (GTDB taxonomy): domain Bacteria; phylum Pseudomonadota; class Gammaproteobacteria; order Pseudomonadales; family Pseudomonadaceae; genus Aquipseudomonas; species Aquipseudomonas guineae. The sequence continues at coordinate 45,168 of NZ_FOQL01000005.1, forward strand.
TCATGCCAATCAAGCTGATACCCAAGCAGTACGAAGCGCTGGTTGTACGTGTACGCAGCTCCCTTGAGCGTCTGCGCGCTCAGGAGCGCGCCATCATGCAGCTGTGCGTTCGTGATGCACGGATGCCACGCGCCGACTTCCTCAAGCTCTTCCCCGGCAATGAAATTGATGCCGAGTGGTCTGTCGGTTTAGCCAAAGGCAAAGCCAAGTACGCTGAAGCCATCGGCAACCTGCAAGGCGATATCCAACGCTGCCAGCAAAAGCTGTCTGCCTTGGAAGCCGAGTGTGAGTTGACCTTGGCTGAAATCAAGGACATCAACCGTCGCATGTCGATCGGTGAGGCCAAGGCCCGCCGCGCGAAGAAAGAGATGGTTGAAGCCAACTTGCGCCTGGTGATCTCGATCGCCAAGAAGTACACCAACCGTGGCCTGCAGTTCCTCGACCTGATTCAGGAAGGCAACATCGGCCTGATGAAGGCGGTGGACAAGTTTGAATACCGTCGCGGCTACAAGTTCTCGACTTATGCCACCTGGTGGATCCGTCAGGCGATCACTCGCTCGATCGCCGACCAGGCCCGCACCATCCGTATTCCGGTGCACATGATCGAGACGATCAACAAGCTCAACCGTATTTCCCGGCAGATGTTGCAGGAAATGGGCCGTGAACCGACCCCGGAAGAGCTGGGCGAACGCATGGAAATGCCTGAGGACAAGATCCGCAAGGTATTGAAGATCGCTAAAGAGCCGATCTCCATGGAAACCCCGATCGGTGATGACGAAGACTCCCACCTGGGTGACTTCATCGAAGACTCGACCATGCAGTCGCCAATCGATGTCGCCACTGTAGAGAGCCTTAAAGAAGCGACCCGCGATGTACTCTCCGGCCTCACTGCACGTGAAGCCAAGGTACTGCGCATGCGCTTCGGCATCGATATGAATACCGACCACACCCTTGAGGAGGTTGGTAAACAGTTCGACGTCACCCGCGAGCGGATTCGTCAGATCGAAGCCAAGGCGCTGCGCAAGCTGCGCCACCCGACGAGAAGCGAGCATCTACGCTCCTTCCTCGACGAGTAACACCAAAACCCCCGGCCCCGGCCGGGGGTTTTGCATTCTGGGCAACAGGCGGATCTACACCCTTCCTCATTGCCCGCCAAACGAGCCACCCCATGCTGCACCCTCGCACTGGCGCACCCCGCACTGCTTGACTTGCTTGGACTATTGGGCGCACTGCTGATCATCTACAGCATCCTGCGCAACAGCGAGCAGCACTATAGCGGCCTGGTGGAAACCTGAACGCCATCGCCTGGCAAATAGACCCGAATGATCTGCACTTTAGCCGGCGATGATTTCAGCGCAGAGGGTTGCCATGGAGTATGTGCCCAGGCGGCTGATCAGTTGCTGGGCTTCGGCGCACCGGTGGCCGGCTTCTTGGTCGGGCTGATTTAACTGAGGTCGCGTTTCAGCGCCATTTCCAAGGTCATGCGTTCGCAGCCGCTGCGCTGGATGTACCCGCCACTGACCATTTCGCCCTCGGTGCGGCGTGCCCAGCCTTGGGCGTCGCGCTTGCTGCAGACATGAAAAAGCCGCGCAGTGCGCGGCTTTGGAGTTGGTGGGCCCACACGGACTCGAACCGTGGACCAAAGGATTATGAGTCCTCTGCTCTAACCAACTGAGCTATGGGCCCTCAGAAGCCGGGGGATTATAACGGGGCCTTCTTGCTAGCGCCAACCGAATGGCGCGGGGCGAGAAAGTTTTGTGCAAAGGCTTCGCTATGGATGGCGCGGCTAATGATAACCCCTCGGGCCTGTTCGCAGCTTTTGGCGGCCAGGAACAATTCACGGCCTTTGGCTTCTATGGCCAGTATCCTCGGGGTGCTGCGTACGATTGATAGCGAATAGCTGCGCCAATGAGCCCTGCACGTGCTCAGATGGGCAGTACAAACGGATAGCCTTGGCGATGGCCGAATAGCTCTTGCTGTACTTCTGCTCCGCAGCCAATCCCATCAGTGCCGCCATGTCCTCGAAACCAATCGGATTGAGCTGCTCATCGCGATCGAAGCGGCGCATGACGAAGAGCTTAGCGTTGAATGAGCTTATTAACGCCTATGAATACTTTCATCCATTTACGCTTACTTTCGGTACTATCAGATATATCTAAGGATTACGGATAGTTGAGGAATGGATTTCACACCGATCATCGCCCAGGTCTGGGGCATGTTGAGCTGGTTTATTCCGCTCATGCTGCTGATCACGCTGCTCAAGTCACTCTGGGCCAAGGGTCATATTGGCGAATTCTTGGTGCGGCTGTTTGCCCATTGGCAGTTGGATAAGCAAACCTACCGTCGCCTGCACAATGTCACCCTGGACACACCAGACGGCACCACGCAGATCGACCACGTGTTCCTCTCGCCCTACGGCATCTTCGTGCTGGAAACGAAGAACATGAGCGGCTGGATCTTCGGCAGCGAGAAGCAGGCGCAGTGGACGCAGAAGCTCTACAAACGCACGTTCAAATTCCAGAACCCGCTACGCCAGAACTACAAACACCTTAAAGCGCTGGAAGCCACCCTTAGCGTTAACCCCGAGCACCTGCACTCGGTCATCACTTTTGTCGGCGGCAGTACCTTCAAAACCGAAGTGCCGGCCAACGTGACCCAGGGCATCGGCTTTATCCGCTATATCAAGTCATTTCAGCAGGCGGTATTTAGCGCGGCGGAAGTCGACTCCATGCTGCAAGCCCTGCAAACCGGCCGCCGCGCGCCGACCCTCGCCACCCACCGCGAGCATGTGCAAAACCTCAAACGCCGTAGCGACCCAACAGCCGAGCGGCAATGCCCGAAATGCGGCAGCGCGCTGGTTATTCGCACCCGTAAAACAGGGGCTAATGTCGGCAACCAATTCTGGGGCTGCTCAACCTTTCCCGAATGCAAAACCATGCAGAACCTTTAGCACGCGGCCCAATCCGCGCACCCTCCGGCAACAGAAACATGCTAACCCCTTAAGAACAATAAGGTTTAGCCGATATGATCTTGGCCATGAGGTAATAATAGTTGCCTGTTTTTAGAGTTATTAGCGCTGGTTCAGCTTGTCGTTGCTATCAAGTGATGTCGGTGCTTCCACCTCTCTAGCGCGCCGCTGTAGTTCAAGGATGAAGTTGTGCAAGCCTGGGCAAGTAAAACCGGGCCTGCTTTCAGAATTGCTTTCCTGACTATAAAAGGTGCGCCAATGCTTGGCCAAATGTCTGTAAAACTCCGTCTGCTGTTGCTCGCTCTACCTCCATTGCTGGCGCTGGTGCTATTGGCTGCCATATCCCTAAATCAGATGGGCAACCTCAACCAAGGCATCAACAGCCTCTATGTGGATCGTGTTGAACCCATGGAGCAGCTGATCACCGTGAACAATGGCTATGCCAACGCACTGATTGATCTGGGCCATAAGTATCGTGCCGAACTTATAGATGGTGGTACTTTTCGACGTGAGGTACAGGCTTCATTGCAGCGGGCAGATACAGCTTGGAATGCCTATCTTCAGACCCATATCACCGGAGATGAGACACGCCTGATGGAGGCGACCAAACGAGCTAAAGAGCCTGTGCGGCGCTTGATTGACTCACGCCTTGAGCAGCTAGACAACGGCAATCTTAGGTCACAGGACGGGGCTAGCTTTAACCAGCAAACCTATGAGGCCTACGATCCACTGCTTGATGCGCTGGATTCGCTTTATACCTATCAGGTGCAAGTTGCCGGTGAGTTCAACAACCAATCCTCCGAAGATTATCAGGGGCTTTTCAAGGCCTATGTAATCGCTTGCGTGTTGGCGGTGGTGCTTTTGGCACTATTAGCGCTGGCTGTTTACCGCTCTATCAGTCGCCCTGTGGTGCATATGCATGAGGTGATTAGCGATATTTCTGAGCATGCTGACCTGACCCGTCGTTTGCAGATTGAGGGTAGTGATGAGCTGGCGCAAACAGGGCTGGCCTTCAACCGCATGATGGATCGCTTCCAGGCCCTGATTGGCGAGTTGGCACGCGCCGTTGAGCAGCTGGCATCGTCCTCCGAGGAAATGAGCTCAATCAGCAAGCAGGTCAGTCACTCCGCTAGCGCTCAAGAAGAACAGGTAATCATGGTGGCAACCGCCATCAATGAAATGACTGCAGCAATTCAGGAGGTAGCAGGCAATGCTCTGAACGCGGCTCAGCATGCACACGATGCAGATAGTAAAGCGCGGGCAGGTAGCAGTACGGTACGCGCCAATGTGGAATCCATGCAAACGTTGTCAGCGCGTGTTAGTAGCGCCACCAAAGTGATCGAGCTGCTTAACAAGCAGTCAGAAAATATCAGCCAGGTACTCACCACTATCCGTGGGGTGGCCGAGCAGACCAACCTTCTGGCTCTCAACGCAGCTATTGAAGCAGCCCGAGCGGGTGAAGCTGGACGTGGTTTTGCGGTAGTGGCAGATGAAGTACGAAGCCTCGCGGGCAATACCCAACGGGCTACTGAATCAATTCGCACGATGATCGACGAGCTGCAGGCTTCGGCTCGCCAGGCAGTTAATGTGATGGAAGAGGCCAGCGAACAAGCCAAACACAGTGCAACTCAAGCTGGGGAGTCCGGCAATATTCTCGATGCCATTACCACGGCAGTGGAAACTATTGCCGATATGAATGCGCAGATTTCCACTGCAACCGAGGAGCAAACTTCGGTTGCAAACGAAATCAACGAGAACATTACACACTTTCAGACAGGGATTGCCGAAGTGGGAGAAGGCTCACGGCAGAGCTCTATTGCCAGCCAGGAGTTGGCCGAGCTGTCCGTGCAGCTACAACGCCAGGTGTCTCAGTTCAAAGCCTGATTGAGATAAAAACGGTAGCAGCCAGCGGGCTACTACCGTTTGAACATCTTGCGTTGGCCGCAACATTCGGCTGACGCAATGATCCGAATGTCTCCATTCAATACGTTCGGCCATTTGCTAATAAACCCTTATGAGCTTGTGACTGCTCAGCGGTTTTGTTGCGCTACAAATACCGTGAACTCGTCTAAGGATGCCCTGAAGCAGTCATGTATTTATGGCCAACTTCAGCTCTCGCCTAATCTGAAAGCGACGACTTAACCAGAACCGATCAGATCGCTCACCGTATTTAACGATTGTATTACCGCGCTGAATACTCGCTGAGCTGAACCTCTGGCATGGAGCGGCCAACCATCTGGTTACGACCTAGCGCCTTGCCGCGGTATAAGCGCTGGTCTGCGCAGTGATAAAGCTGCTGCGCTGTTTGGCCATCGCTGGGCCATTCCGCCATACCAAAGGTCACCGTGAGCATGATCTGCTGATTGTCATAGGTCAGCGGCTTACTGGCGATTTGCTCGCGCAGTATTTCCACCAAGGGTTCGGCCGCGCCGTGCTCGGTACCGCGCAGTAACAGGCCAAATTCTTCACCGCCCAGGCGACCGAGAGTGTCGGTGTTGCGTAGGCGTTGGTTGAGGCTGTTACAGATATGCCTTAGAGCCTGATCACCGGCATCGTGGCCGTACTGATCGTTGACCCCTTTGAAGTGGTCAACATCGAGAATCACTAGCACCAACTTAGCCTGGCTACGCTGCGCCTCACGAATACTTTGCTCCAAGCTCTGCTGAAAGCTGCCTCGGTTGGCTACGCCTGTCAGGGCATCCGTGCGTGCCATCTGCTGCAATTGCCTATGCGCCGAAGCACGGCGGGCTTCGTAGAGGTGCACAAAAATGATCAATAAAACCCCACACAACAGTGCATTGCCCAGATCGATCAAACCCTTGGCATCCAGACTTACCGGGTAGGTGTACAAGTAGAGCAGGCAGGCTGCGAGCACAAATGGCAGCGCCAGCATGCTGCCACGCTTGCTACCGAGCAGCAGGTAGGAGATTACTGGAATGCTGTAGACCCAAACGAATGCTGTCTTGGAGGCATTGGGAATGACGATGATATACAGCATAAAACTGAAGGTCGGCAGCAGGTATAGATAGATAAAGGGCAGTAAATTATGAACCCTGACGATGCGCCAGGTGCCCCACAGCAGTAGTGCGCTGACCAACAGTTCGAAGCCTGCGAACACGTAGTTGTCGGCCATAAACTGCAACGCGCAGAACACCCCAAGGGTCAGACCGGAAGTGGCAAAGATAATGCGGATCAGCGAACGACGACCAGCATCCTGCAGATCGTCAACGGCGGCATTATTGTTATCGCCCGATTTGTCTCGCGGTTGAAAGAACATAGCTCAGCACTTCCTAGCTGATGGGGTAATGCTGCACTGTGCCTGAAAACTTAACCGATTGGCCAGGCTAACAACCGCAGCAGCGCGCCAGTTCTGAGTTACCGCCGAGTTGACTTACACTCGCCAGCCACTAAAGTACCGCGCATGCACAGACACATCTGCCCCATCGCTGCGTTTTATTACGTACTGCCCCCTCTCACCAGGCGGTAGATGCGTTGTTGCATGTCCGATCCGCCTGAGGCGGATCGGTCATCCTTGATTTACACCGGTCTCCTCAGGCTTTTGCCAAATTCAGGAGACTGTTATGCCCGCTACATCCCCCGATCTAATCGACCAGCTCAGCGCCCGTGGTTTCATCCACCAGTGCACGGATCTCGATGGCTTGCGCCAGGCCTTGAACCAAGGCCCGCAGACCTTCTACCTCGGTTTCGATGCCACCGCCGAGAGCCTGCATGTCGGCCATCTCCAAGCGTTGATGCTAATGCGTCACCTGCAGCGCGCCGGTCATCAGCCGATCTTACTGATCGGCGGCGCCACAACGCGTATTGGCGATCCGAGTTTTCGCGATAGCAGCCGGCCGGTGCTGACTGAAGCGCAGATCCAACAGAATATCGCCGGGATAACCGGCTGCTTTGCCCACTACATTGAGCTCGGCGATGCCCCCAACGCTGGCCGAGTGGTGGATAACGCCGATTGGCTGGACGGCATCGGCTACCTGCAGTTTCTCAATGAGGTCGGCCGGCACTTTTCCATCAACCGCCTGCTGACCTTCGATGCGGTACGCAACCGCCTGGACCGCGAGCACTCGCTGAGCTTCCAGGAATTCGGCTACACCCTGCTGCAAGCCCACGACTTCACCGAACTGGCGCGCCGGCACAATTGCACCCTGCAACTGGGCGGTGCCGACCAATGGGCAAACATCATCAATGGCGTGGAACTGGGCCGGCGTCAGGGCTGCCAGCCATTGTTCGGCCTGACCATGCCGCTGCTGACCGCACGCGACGGGCGGAAGATGGGTAAATCGGCCGCCGGCGCGGTATGGCTGAATGGCGACAAGCTGTCGCCCTATGACTTCTGGCAGTTCTGGCGCAATTGTGACGACACCGACGTCGGTCGTTTTCTCGCCCTGTTCAGTGAACTGCCACTGGATGAGGTGGCACGCCTGGGCGCGCTCGAAGGGGCCGAGCTGAACCAGGCGAAAATCATCCTGGCCAACGCTGCCACCGCCTTGGCCCACGGCGAGCAAGCCGCCCAGGCCGCCGCAGCCACCGCCGCCGAGCTGTTTGTTGGCAGCACTGCAGAGACTGCCTTGCCAGCACTGACCATCGACCCGCAGCGCCTGGATGGCAACGTGAGCCTGTTGCAACTGCTGCTGGAGCACAAACTGCAGACGTCTGGCAGTGCCATACGCCGCCTGACTGCCGGTGGCGGTCTACGCCTGAATGGCGAGGTGCTAAATGATGCCGAATTAAAGCTAACCATCGCGCACCTAGGCGCACGTATTAGCCTCGGTAAGAAGCGTCATTACCAGCTGCAAGCGCAGTGAACTGATCGCGAGGGTGCTCTGTTTCTATACCAGCGTTGAGCACGGCTAATTCAGTGCCATTGCACAACAGCGAGCGGCGTCCGCGAACAGCTGGCGAACATAGAACGCAACAGCGACTCTTCAGGCGAACAGTGCAAGCGCGTGGCCAGCTGTTCAGCCGCGCGCAGCGAGCAAGGGCGGCATCGGACAATCAAGAATATCGGCCACAGCGCGCATCAACTCGGCTTCGGCGGCATTGATCTGGCCGTCATGTTCGATGCAGCGCGCCATGGCCTTGAGCAGCTGCGGCTTCTGCAACGGCCGCAGCAGGCTCAAACGTCGCAGTGCGGGCTCTAGCGCTGACAAACCACTGGCATCGGCCGCTAGCAGCAGGCCGACACTGAACGGCAGTTCGCTGCCCGCCTGGTTGAAGGCGTGTTGCGCGGCAGCCTCATCCACGCCACCCGCACGGGCCAGCAGTGACAGCACAACGAGCACTTCAGCGGCCAACTCCGGCAGCGCGTATCGGCTGGCCTGTGCGCGTACGCCTTCAACATTGCGCTCAACAATGCGCAGCAACGTCCACTCCAGTAGAGCAACCCGGCCATCGGCGCGAATCAGCAGAGCCAGGTTGGCTTTCAATGCTGCGAACTGATCGACGGCCAATTGCTTGAGCGCCGGCATGGCCAAGTCCAACAGGGGCAAGCGCATGCCCGCAGGTAAATGCCGCAGCGGCGCGCGCAAGTGCTCAAGCTGCGCGGCCACTTCGGCACTGATGCGCGGTTGCAGAAGTTGCACTTGCTGCGCCGATTGCGCCTCAGCCGGGTCGAGCAATAGACCGTAGAGCAACGCCTCGGCGCCATTGCAACTGTGCGCCGCCGCACTTAAGGCCTCATCCAGCTGCGCCAGTGAGCGGCGTGCAACAACAAGGTGCGGCGCCTGCGGATCGCCAATGGCGTCAATCGCCTCACTCGCCGAGGCCGGACTTAAATCCGGCACAAAGGCACTCGCGCCAAACACACTGGCGGGCGAATCACTGCCCTCTGCGGCCGGCGCTGCAGCGCTGATCGCTGGCACCTGCGGGTAACGGCCATCCCAGCCAGGAGTAATCCGGCGGATGCGCTGATCCAGCGGCGGGTGGGTGGCCAGCATGCCTTCCAGGGCCTGACTGATGCCGGCGGCAAAGTACATATGGCTGAACTCGGCAGCATGCCCGGCTTGCAGTTGCGAGCCATACAGGTTGCCGCCGATTTTCTTCAAGGCCCCGGCGATGCTCTCCGGGTCGCGGGTGTACTGCACCGCCGAGGCATCGGCGAGAAATTCGCGCTGGCGGCTCACCGCCGCTTTGATCAGGTTGCCGAAAAAGGTCCCGGCATAGCCCAACACCCACAGCGTGACGCCTATGGCGAGCACGACAGCCACCGAATTTTCGCGACTGGAGCGGCGACCGCGACCGCTACTGCGCAGCAGAAATCCACCGATCAGCCCCAGCAGGAGAATGCCGTGTAACACCGACACTAGGCGTGTATTGAGGCGCATATCGCCGTGGAAGATATGGCTGAACTCATGGGCAATCACGCCCTGTAATTCATCGCGGCTGAGCTGGCAGATCGCCCCTCGGGTTATCCCAATCACCGCATCCTGCGGCGTCAGCCCGGCGGCAAAAGCGTTGATTCCGGCATCATCGAGGACATACACCGCCGGCACCGAGGTGCCCGAGGCCAGGGCCATTTCCTCCACCACATTGAGTAGCCGGCGCTCTTCGAGGTTTTGTGGTGACAGGTTGATCAAGCGCCCACCGAGACGCTCGGCAATCGCCTGGCCGCCGCGGCTCAGTTGCAGCTGCTTGTACAGGCTGCCCAGCAACACCACGCCAACAACCGCCAGCGCCACGCTGCCCACCAGCGGCCAACTGGGCAGCAGGCTGGCCGGGCCATCAAGCAGGCCTAGGGAGCTCTGATGATTGCCGAACAGCTGCCAGATTGCCCCCAGCGCTAGGCTGGTCAGGGTGATCAGGCTCAGAACCGCCAGCACCATCAGCATCAATAAACGCCCGCTGTGACGCCGGGCGCGATCCTGCTGCTCGAAGAAGTTCATTGCGCGTGGCTCTTAGAACGAGACCTTCGGCGCGTCTTGAATCGCTGCGCTGTCGGCGAACTCCAGCAGGCTGGCGTCTTGCGCATGACCGAAACTGGCGGCCAGCAACACCGGTGGGAATGACTGCTTGTAACTGTTGTAGGCCATCACCGCATCATTAAAGGCCTGGCGAGCGAAGGCCACCTTATTCTCGGTGCTGCTCAACTCTTCACTGAGCTGCTGCATGTTCGCCGAGGCCTTGAGGTCTGGGTAGGCCTCAAGCGTTACATTCAAACGGCCCAAGGCACTGTTCAGTAGCCCTTCTGCGCCGCCCAGTTGCGCCATGCCCTGGGCATTACCGGGTTGCACCGCCGCGGCCTTGAGACCCGTCACCGCGTTATTACGCGCGGCAATCACCGCCTCCAGGGTTTCCCGCTCGTGAGTCATATAACCCTTGGCTGTTTCCACCAGGTTAGGGATCAGGTCATAGCGGCGCTTGAGCTGCACCTCGATCTGCGCAAAGGCATTCTGAAAGCGGTTACGCAGCTTCACCAACTGGTTGTAAATGCCAATCACGAAAAAAATCAGCGCGGCGGCAACCGCCAGGAGAATCAGCGTGGCAGTGGACATGGGGCAATCCTTATCGCATGCGAGAGAACTGCCGATGGTAGCGGAAAAGCGCTCGAGGAAATGCCCGGCGGCTGGATACGTAGCGCAAGCGATGTACAAAAGTGGCCTGTGCGCATAGCCGCATACCCATGGTATCCATGTGAGCGGCATCGGTGGGTCACGAAGGGCGCGCGTTGGTGAGCGGCATAAAAAAGAAAACCCCGCGATTGCGGGGCTTTTGCAGACTGTTTGCTGACATCCTTGATCTGCTTGCCATCCTGGCAGCTATCCCACGTATCCCTTTTCTTCAATGCGCTTCCTGCGCGACGTCCTGATTTGTAGGTTAGCCATCGCCCAGCGCCGGGCATAGTGGCGATCCGCAGCACGCGATGTAAGCCAAAGCTTACACGGCGTGCATCCCAGTAAAACCAAGCAAACGCTCGGCTTTATTTTGTGACGCAGGTCTTGTTAAACTCGAACTTGTCTTACAAAAACAACAGACCCCGTCAACGGCGGTCAATACGGGGCCACGCATGCGCTCATTGTTTCTTGTCATCAGCTGCCTGGCAGCCAGCATCAGCCCAATAGCATCCGCCAACGGGCAAAACCAAATTTCCGACCCTAAAGCCGCCGTGCAACTGTTCTGGAACCCGCTTTATGCCCAGGGCGGCACTTCGCTGTATTGCGGCAAAGCCTTTAGCCAGGAAAGCGGCCAGTTTAAAGCCAGCCCTATCTACAGCAACAAACAACTGAAAAGTGCCCTGCGCTGCGTAACCAACCGCCAGTGCGCGATCATGAACCCGCGCTACGTCTATATGGCGTCCGACCTGCATAACCTCTACCCAGCCCTGACGCGCGTCGAGCTGGTACGGCGTAACGCGCAGTTCGGCGATTTGGACGACAGCGTACCAAGCAAATTCGATGATATTGGCTGCGACATGAAAACCAGCTTCCAACTGGTCGAGCCCCGCGACGAAGCCAAGGGCAATATCGCTCGGGCGATTTTCTATATGCACGTCGAGTACGACCTGCCCATCGTCGGTCAGGTGCAGGTGTACAAACAGTGGCACCAGATGGACCCGCCCGATGCCGAAGAAATAGCGCGCAATGATAAGATTGCCAACCTGCAAGGCACACGCAATCGCTTTATCGACAACCCCGCGCTGGTCGAACAGCAGATCAACAACTGATCGACTGCGGCGCCCTAGTCACCCAGGCTGAATCGACTCACTGAGCTGTCGTAGCCCTACGCAACACTAAACCCAGGTACAAAAAAACCGGCAAACGGGCCGGTTTTTTTGCAGTGCCGAGCAGTTTAGAACTGCGCAGCATCCAGCAGGTACAGGCTTTCGCTACCGGCTTTGACCGAAGCTGTGAGCGAGTGGATACGCGGCAGCAAACGCGCGAAGTAGAAACGCGCGGTACCCAGTTTGCTCACGTAGAACTCGTCCTGATCTTGCTTGGCCAGCGCAGTGCGTGCCATCAGGGCCCACATGTAGGCGTAGGCGGTGTAACCGAATACCTGCAGGTATTCCACCGAGGCGGCACCCACTTCATTCGGGTTGGCCTTGGCGCGCTCCAGCAAGTCGCTGGTCATCAGTTCCAGGTTGGCGATGGCGTCTTTCAGCGGATTGACGAACTCGGCCAGTGACGCATCAGCCGAATCGGTAAAGGCTTTGATCTCTTCGGCGAAGTGCTTGTAGAACGCACCGCCGCTACCGACCACTTTACGGCCGACTAAGTCGAGCGCCTGGATGCCGTTGGTGCCTTCGTAGATTTGGGTGATACGGCAGTCACGAATCAACTGCTCCTGGCCCCACTCACGGATAAAGCCGTGGCCGCCAAATATCTGCTGGCCATGGACAGTAGTTTCCAGCGCCATGTCGGTGAGGAAGGCTTTAGCCACCGGGGTCAACAGGGCAACCAATTCTTCGGCGCGTTTGCGGGTGGCCGCGTCTTCGCTGAACTTGGCGGTATCAAGCTGCATGGCCACGTAGCTGGAGAAGGCGCGACCGCCCTCGTTCAGCGCTTTCATGGTCAGCAGCATGCGGCGCACGTCCGGGTGCACGATGATCGGGTCAGCGGCTTTATCTTTGGCTACCGGACCGGTCGGCGCACGGCTCTGGATACGGTCGCGGGCGTATTCCACAGCGTTCTGATAGCTGCGCTCACCGAGGGACAGGCCCTGGATGCCCACGCCCAGCCGCTCGTAGTTCATCATGGTGAACATAGCAGCGAGACCTTTGTTCGGTGCATCGACGATCCAACCAGTGGCGCCGTCGAAGTTCATCACGCAAGTGGCCGACGCCTTGATGCCCATCTTGTGCTCGATCGAACCGCAAGACAGGGCGTTCTGCTCGGCCAGAGAGCCGTCGTCATTGACCATAAACTTCGGCACCAGGAACAGCGAAATGCCTTTCGGCCCAGCCGGTGCGTCGGGCAGTTTGGCCAGCACTAGGTGGATGATGTTCTCGGTCAGGTCGTGTTCGCCACCGGTGATAAAGATCTTGGTACCGGAGACCTTAAAGCTACCGTCAGCCTGAGGCTCAGCCTTGGTGCGGATGATGCCTAGGTCGGTGCCGGCGTGCGGCTCGGTCAGGCACATGGAGCCCGCCCACTGGCCGGAATACATGTTTGGCAGGTATTTCTCTTTCAGCTCTTCGCTGGCGTGGGCGTTGATCGACAGGCAAGCGCCGGCGGTCAGCATCGGGTACAGGCCGAACGACAGGTTAGCCGAATTGACCATTTCTTCGACCTGCGCCGAGATCGCTTTGGGCATGCCCATGCCGCCAAATAGCGGGTCACCACCAACGCCGACCCAGCCACCTTCGGCGTAGGTCTGGTAGGCCTCGGGGAAGCCCGCCGGGGTTTTTACCGCACCGTCTGCCCAGGAGCAACCTTCTTCGTCGCCACTGCGATTGAGCGGGGCGATGGTCCCGGCAGTGACCTTGCCAGCCTCTTCCAGAATTGCCGCAGCGGTGTCTTCATCCACCACGTCCGCCAGGGCCGGCAACTGGGCCCACAGCTTGGAAACTTCAAACACTTCATTGAGTACGAAGCGCATATCACGCAGGGGGGCTTTGTAGTCAGCCATGGGGCAAATCCTCGGACGAACCAGCAGGTATAAAGATGTGCAAAGAGTCTAACCGAACAACTTTTTAGACACATAGCGTCGCGTAATGACCCGGTGGTCAACACGTATTAATTCATGCCCTATAAGCCAAAACCCGCCAGAAGGCGGGCTTGGCAGGCGGTTAACCGCTGGTCAGAGGGCGAAGTGCTCAGCAGGCAAGCGCATCAGGCATTCACTGCCCGCTTCAGCACCGGCAAGGTGCATGGCTGTGCGCGGCAGCAGACGCTTGAAGTAGAACTCGCAAGTGGCCAGCTTGGCCTGGTAGAAGGCAGCGTCGGCAGTGCCCGCCGCCAGTTTCTGCTCAGCCACCTCAGCCATGCGCAGCCAGAAGTACGCCAGGATGACGTAACCGGAGAACATCAGGTAGTCCATGGAGGCCGCACCGACTTCGTCCGGGTTCTTCATGGCGGCCATACCGATTGTCTGCGTCAGTGTGCCCCACTGCTGGTTCAGCTGCGCCAGCTGGGCGACGTAGCCTTTGAGCTGCGGATGCTCAGCCTTGGCCTCACAAAATTTATGGACGATCTTGCTAAAGCCGCGCAGCAATTTGCCTTGGCTACCCAGCACCTTGCGTCCGAGCAGGTCGAGCGCTTGAATGCCGTTAGTGCCTTCATAGATCAGCGCAATGCGGCAATCACGCACCAGCTGCTCCATGCCCCACTCACGAATGAAGCCATGACCACCGAACACCTGCATGCCGTGGTTGGTCACCTCCAGGCCTGTCTCGGTCATAAAGGCCTTGCAGATCGGCGTGAGGAACGCCAAGAGGTTTTCGGCTTCTTCGCGCTGCTCGGCCGTTTCGCCGCTGTGCGCTTGGTCGATTAACTGCGCGGTGAAATAGGCCAGCGCGCGGTTGCCTTCGTTCAAGGCTTTCATGGTCAGCAACATGCGCCGTACATCGGGGTGCACGATAATCGGGTCGGCGGCTTTATCCGGCGCCTTAGGGCCCGTCAGCGCACGCATTTGCAAACGATCGTTGGCGTATTTGATTGCGCCCTGGAAGCTGGTCTCACCCAGACACAAGCCCTGCATGCCGGTGCCCAGACGGGCATGGTTCATCATGGTGAACATGCAGTTGAGGCCTTTGTTGGCCTCGCCAATCAGGTAACCGGTGGCGCTGTCGAAATTCATCACACAGGTGGCCGAGGCCTTGATGCCCATCTTGTGTTCGATCGAACCGCAGCTCACGCCATTGCGCGCGCCGGCTTCGCCCTGAGCATCCGGAAGGAACTTGGGCACGATAAACAGCGAAATACCCCGCGTGCCAGCCGGCGCATCGGGCAGCTTGGCCAACACCAGGTGTACGATGTTGTCACTCATGTCGTGCTCGCCAGCGGAGATAAAGATCTTGCTGCCGGTGACCGCATAGCTACCGTCGGCCTGGGGCACAGCACGGGTCTTGATCAGGCCCAAGTCGGTGCCGCAATGGGCTTCGGTCAGGCACATGGTGCCGGTCCAGCGGCCCTCCGTGAGTTTGCTCAGGTAAGTCTGCTTCTGCACTTCGCTGCCGTGGGCGTGGATCGCCGACATCGCGCCATGGGTCAGCCCTGGGTACATGCCCCAAGACAAGTTACTGGAACCGACCATCTCACTGATGATTAACCCCAACGAAGACGGTAAACCTTGGCCCCCGTATACCGGGTCAGCGGAAAGGCCATTCCAGCCGCCTTCAACATATTGAGCAAAGGCTTCTTTGAAGCCTTTGGGCGTGGTCACCACACCACCGTTGATTTGGCATTCTTCCTCATCGCCGGAGCGATTTAGCGGGGCCAACACTTGCTCGCAAAACTTTGCACCCTCGGCCAGGATGGCGCTAACCATGTCTGGGGTAGCATCGCCGGCGCCCATCGCGGCGTAGCCCGCTTGGTAGTCGAAAACCTCGTCGATCAGAAACTGCATATCGCGCAGGGGAGCTTTGTACTCAGGCATGCTGGCTTCTCCGTCAGTTAGGGGGGAGTGAAATTAAGCCCTACGCTAAAGCCCGCGCCGTGCGGCAACAATCACAGTGCGAATGCTGAATACATGGTCATTAGCGGGCGATCTTAGGCGCACTGACGTCCTGCTTGACCGCGCCACGGCGCTGGCCATAACTGCGAACACAATTACGCCCGGCGCTCTTAGCGTTATACAGCGCCTGGTCGGCGGCCTTGAGCACCTCTTCCGGACTGCGCTGCTGCAAACCCCGCTCAGCCACGCCCATGCTCACTGTGACCGACACTTGCTGCGCCGCGCTGCCTGCGCGACGCGCCCTGCCCTGTTCATCGTTCTGTGGGCGTTGCTGTTTGTCGCGCAATTGGATGCGATAGGTTTCAATGGCTTGGCGTATCACCTCAAGGTGAGGCAGGCATTCCTCCAGGGTCTTACCGGGGAAGACCAAGGTGAACTCCTCACCACCATAGCGGTACGCCTTTCCACCGCCGCCGATCTTACTCAGCTGGCTGGCAACCAAGCGCAGCACCTGATCGCCAACATCGTGGCCGTGCGTGTCGTTGAATTTTTTGAAGTGATCCACATCAGCCATGGCGATCACATAATTTCGCCCCAGACGCTGCAGCCGCTCATTCAGGGCGCGACGCCCCGGCAGGCCAGTGAGCTCATCGCGAAAAGCCATCTGATAAGCCTCGTGTGCCACAGCGGCTACCAGGATCAGCATGATCTGGCTGCTCATAACGTTCAGCGCATTGGGCAAGATAAAAGTGTTCGGCAGCATCCACAGCAGGCCACACAAACCCACCAACTGCGCCGCATGCAAAGGTCGCGGCGCGCGCAGGTACTGCACCACCAGCACTATCAGGCCCAGCAAAAATAGCGGATAGGCCAGCTGCACCAGCGCCAGCCACTCAACCTGCAACACCGGCCAGCGTACCCGCGACAACCAGTGCAGCAACGCCTCAGGAAAGCGCTGCGCCATGCCCACCGCCACCGCACCGAGCGCGAGCAAGACCGCGGCTCGGGCGATCAGGTCCTGCAGCAGATGAGTACGCTCCAGCCAGGCGGCATAGAGGCTGTAGAGCAGCGGCAACAACAGGCTGCACAGATGAAAAATCAGCGCGGCGTCGCTGCGCACCTGCCCCACCGCACGGAAATGATCAACTTGGGCATCGAGCAGGAAGTAGCCAAGGTAGAGCGTCAGCAGCAAAAACACTTCGCGCTGGCGACCATATACCAAGCAGAACGAGCCGCCGAGCAACAACAGCAAGGTCGGCAGCACATTAAACAGCGACGTGAAGAACTCATTCAGCGCCGCCAAGCGCGCCAACAAAAAACCACCGAGCAGAAGCAGCAGCGAAGGCAAGAAGTGACTGAAGCGCACAGCAGCAAAACGCGACAAAACGGCACCTACATAGCGGCGAACAGTAGTTAACGCCGCGCATTTTGCCTGTATCTAAGGCACTTCGCACGGAACCTGCTAAGCAAATCGATCAGCCGCCTCATGCTTTTATCGCCATAAAGCGCTGCAATCTGATGTTTTTACAGCGCGCCCTAACGGGATAGTGCCGGCGGCTGGAATAGCAGACATAAAAAAACCGCCACCCCAAGGGGCAGCGGTTTTTTTGAACTGAAAGGACTTGGGCTTAGTAACCCAGGGCGAAGTCTTCTTCGGCCATGTCCATCAGGTTGTTGGCGCCAGACAGCATGGCTTCAACGTGCGTACGGGTACGCGGCAGGATGCGTGCAAAATAGAAGTTAGCGGTCTGCAACTTGGCCTTGTAGAAGGCTTCGTCTTCAGCGCCGGCCGCCAGCTTTTCAGCCGCCAGACGGGCCATGTCAGCCCAGAAGTAAGCCAAGCAGGCATAGCCGCAGTACATCAGGTAATCCACGGAAGCGGCACCGACTTCTTCGCGATCCTTCATCGCTGCCATGCCAACCTTCATGGTGATGTCGCCCCACTCTTGGTTCAGCTTAGCCAGCGGCTCGACCAGGCCTTTGATGGCATCGTTGCCTTCGTTGGTCTGGCAGAACTTGTGCACGATCTTGGTGAAGTTCTTCAGCGCGCCGCCCTGGGTCATGAGGATCTTACGACCCAGCAAATCCAGTGCCTGAATGCCGGTAGTGCCTTCGTACATCATCGAGATGCGGCAGTCGCGAACATTCTGCTCCATGCCCCACTCAGCGATAAAGCCATGGCCGCCATAGATCTGCATGCCGTGGTTAGCCGCTTCAAAACCAACTTCGGTCATGAATGCTTTGGCGATCGGCGTGAGGAATGCCAGCAGATCGTCTGCAGCCTTCTTCTCGGCTTCGTCCTGGCTGTACTTGACGATATCAACCTGCTTGGCGGTGAAGTACACCATCGCGCGGTTGCCTTCAGCGAAGGCTTTCATGGTCAGCAGCATACGACGCACGTCAGGGTGGACGATGATCGGGTCAGCGGCTTTTTCCGGCGCTTTCGGGCCAGTCAAGGAGCGCATTTGCAGGCGATCACGGGCGTACTTCAGGCCACCCTGAAAACCGATTTCAGCGTGCGCCAAGCCCTGCAGAGCAGTACCCAAACGAGCGGTGTTCATGAAGGTGAACATGCAGTTCAGACCTTTGTTGGCTGGACCGATCAGGTAACCAGTGGCGCCATCAAAGTTCATCACGCAGGTCGCGTTGCCGTGGATACCCATCTTGTGCTCGATCGAGCCACAGGTCACGGTGTTGCGCTCACCGATATTGCCGTCCGCGTCGACGGTAAACTTCGGCACGATGAACAGGGAGATGCCTTTAGTACCGGCCGGTGCATCGGGCAGGCGTGCCAATACGATGTGGACGATGTTACCGGCCATGTCGTGTTCGCCGGCCGAGATGAAGATCTTGGTGCCGGTGAGTTTATAGGTGCCGTCAGCCTGAGGCTCTGCCTTGGTGCGCAGCATGCCCAAGTCAGTACCGCAATGCGATTCGGTCAGGCACATGGTGCCGGTCCACTCGCCGGATACCAGCTTGGTCAGGTAGGTGTGCTTCTGGTCGTCAGTACCGTGCTCGGCGATGGTGTTCATGCAACCGTGCGACAGGCCTGGGTACATGCCCCACGACCAGTTAGCAGAGCCAACCATTTCACTCAGGACCAGACCCAGCGACTCAGGCAGGCCTTGGCCGCCGTGATCGGCGTCATGCGCCAGGCTCGGCCAGCCACCTTCAACGTACTGCTGGTAGGCATCTTTAAAGCCAGTAGGTGTTTTCACACCATCAGCGGACCAGGTGCAACCTTCGGTGTCACCTACACGGTTCAGCGGGGACAGTACCTGCTCACAGAACTTGGCGCCTTCTTCGAGGATGGCGTCGACCATATCCGGAGTAGCGTCCTGGCAGCCAGGCAGGCTCTGATAATGCGCTTCGTAGCCGAGCAGTTCGTCGCGTACGAAACGGATATCACGCAAGGGGGCCTTGTAATCAGGCATAGCGGTTGACCTCTGCGGTGGATTCTTAGTGTGTAGGTGACCGTGTATTCGGTCATTTACGGGAGTTCTCCCGGTGCTCGACTGCCTCTTTGGCAATCGAGCCAATCAAACAAGCGTTTGAAACATACGTTTATGCCTATTTAATGTCAAGCACCCCAAGCGCCGCTTAAGTCACCAGGTCGACAAGCGGAACTGGCGCCTGCAAACCACTCAGCTGGGTGTACAGATCAAGATTAGGCGGGATTGGCCGGCCCTGCTGAGCTGAGCTGGCAGACTCGCTCTCCTCGACGGGCTTATCTTCAGCCTCGTTGCGCTCTTCGGCACGCGCGTCCGTCTCAGCCTGCGCCTCACTACGCTGTTGTTGCGCGAGCTGAACACGAGCCTCGGCCATCTGCCCAAGGGCTTGAGCCGCCACCTGGCGGTCCTGCGCCGAAGGCTCGGCGGGAGCCAGAGCCGCGCGGATCACCACCTCCATCTTGCTCAGGGTGGCTTCGGGGTCATTCGCCACAGGGCCGGTATCGATACCTACTTCGCCCCCCACCGCATAGCGCTTACCATCCGGGCCACGCGCGTAGGTATAGGTTGGCGCACCGGCGTATTGGCCGCCAATCGCCGCATGGGCCTGCTCGTGGCTACGTACTTCCAAGTCACGACTAACCAGCTCGGCAATTTCGAGTTGCTCTAGCCGCTGCTGCTCGGGGCTTGGTTCGCCTTGAGTGCGCGTGAATTCAAACGGGCTGGCTGATGAGTCGGCGGATTGGTCAGCTTCTTCTCGCGCAGAAGTGGACTGCTCATCGGCCAACGCCTGAGGCGCAGTGATTGGAGCTTGGGAGGCGCGAGTGATGTCGGGGGATACATCGGGAGAGACATTAGGAGCAAGGGTTCGAGCCGGCAGAAGATTTGCTGCAGGCGCAGGATAAGTCGATGCGCCGCCAATCTGCATGCAATGATTCCTTGCCCGAAGTTACCTAGCGCTTTACTCGCCTGGAGTACGCCCTAGGCGGCAACTCAGGCCGTGGTGTCAATCAGGGTGCCCAGAATCTCATCAGCCGTTTTGACCACCTTGGCACCGGCCTGCGCGGCATTCTGCCCTTCACGCAGGGCGACCAAGCTTTCTGCGAGATCGGGACGCGTTTGTTCAGCCAAACTGGGGGCTGGGTTGACCTGATTAGCCGGCGGCGTAGGCGTAGGCTGTTGTGGCTGGGTGAGCGCATTACTAGCGATATCTGCCGCGGCTTGATCGACCCGGCGCTGACCGGATTGAATAGCGCTGATACCCGAATTGAAGGCGCTTCCTGAAATTTCCATGCCTAGGCTCCCACTATCTCTAACCACAAGTGCTCATGATTTAAGCAGAAGTAGCTCGAAAAATGTACAGACAAAAGGCTATGGCATTGAGTCTGCTTATAACTAGCCGTGCAGAAAATCGAGATTGAGATAACTGGAAACCGCCGCCGGCGTCGCTTCGGTCAGGCGCGGTATATACCCCAAACATGGCGCAGGTAACCGCTCGGCCAGGGTTGCTAAATTGTCTTCAAGGCGCGAGGTCTGCGGATCGACCACATTGGCTACCCAGCCGGCCAACGTCAGACCGTCACGCAGGATCGCCTCAGCCGTCAGCAGCGCATGATTGATGCAGCCCAGCCGCACACCGACCACCAGAATAACCGGCAGCTGCAAGGCAATCGCCAAGTCCGACAACGTCGCCTGTCCGGCCAGCGGCACGCGCCAGCCGCCCGCACCCTCGACCAGGGTAAAGTCTGCGCGCTTATCCAGAATGGCTTGCACCGGCCCCTGCAGCGCCGCCACATCCAGCAACACACCCGCCTCACGCGCGGCCAGATGCGGGGCAATGGCGGGCTCGAATGCATGCGGATTAACCTCTTCATAGCGCAGCGCGAGTGTGCACTGGCTCAGCAACGCCAAGGCGTCGTCATTGCGCAGTCCATCCGTCGTCAATACACAGCCTGAGGCCACCGGCTTAGCAGCAGCCGTGGACAAACCCGCCAGTCGTGCCGCATGCAGGAGGCCGGCGGCAACGGTAGTTTTCCCGACCTCAGTATCAGTGCCGGTGACAAAGAAGGCCGCACTCATCTAAACAATCTCCTTGCGTAACATGCCATAGACCACCTGATAGGTCGCCGGCAACCCTTGCGGCTGGCGGAACTGTTCATAGGCATTGAGCAGCGCCAGCATACGCGCGCGCCCCGTCAGACCACCGGGGCGGCCGGGGTTAAGGTTGTGCGCGCCGAGTGCTTTCAGTTCATGGGTCAGGCTGCGCACATCGGGGTAATACAGCGTTTCAGGCATTGTTTGCAGGCTTAACAGCGCCAGCTCGCTGCCGCCACACAAGCGCTGATAATCCTCTAACTGGCGGAAGCGATTGACGTGAACAAAGCCATCCACCGCCTGCCAGCTATCACGCAGCTCCCGCAGGGTGCCTACGCACAGGCTGCTAAACGCCAGCACGCCGCCCGGTCTAAGCACGCGCATGGCCTCGCTGAGCACCGCTGGAAAATTCGCGCACCACTGCAGCGCTAAGCTGGAAAACATGAGATCGCAGGACTCATCGCGGAACGGCAGGCGCTCGGCATCGCCTGCAACAAATTGCTGCGCGCCACCTAACGGTCGAGCGTGTTGCAACATGCCTTCAGCAATATCCAACGCCACACCCTGACTGGCCGGAAAACATTCGCCTAGGGTGCGACTGAAATAGCCGGTGCCGCAGCCCAGATCAAGCCAGCGCAAGGGACTGATCGAGGCGGGCAACTGCGCCAATAACCGTTGACCAACAGTGCGTTGCAGGGCGGCGACGCTGTCATAGCTCTCCGCCGCCCGGGAAAAAGAAGCGGCAACTTGGCGCTTGTCCGGCAAGCCGCCGAGTGGGTCGTGGGCCAAGTCAGTCATCGCCAGCCTCATGCAAAAAAGCCTGAATCGCAGCGGCGATTTCATGGGGCCGCTCTAGGGCGAAGGCATGGCTGGCATGATCAATCAGGCCGACTTCCACATCCGCCAGCAGCGCTAATAAGGCCGGCGCTACCGTTGCTGGGACCAGCGCATCGGCTCCGGCGAACAGGTGCAACTGCGGGCCGACAAATGCCTGCAGCGCCGCCCGCGTATCGAGTGCCGCCAGCACATCCAGCCCAGCCAGCAGAGTGGTCGACTGAGCCGGTGGCGCAGCAGCAAGCAACTGCCGCGAGAGGCCGCGCGCATCTGCTGCACCTTGGGCGCAGAGCAGGGCGAAACGCTTCAGGGTAACCGCTGCATCAGCGCAGCAGTCTTGGCGAAAGACGGCAAAGGTTTCGTCGGCCATGGCTGCTGGCCAGCTTGGCTCAGCGACAAAACGCAAATTGCTACCCAAGGTCAGCAAGCCATTACAACGCTCGCCCCGGCGCGCAGCCAGTTGAGCCGCGAGCATACCGCCCAAGGACCAGCCGCCGAGCCAGGCATCCTGCGCCAGGTTGGCGTCCAACTCATCCAGCCAGTCGGCGGGGTCGCTGGAGTCTAATAACGGCAGCGGTTCGATCTGCACATGCAGGCGTGGATCAAGCCCGCGCAAGGCATCGGCCAGTGGCTGCAAAGGCGCAGAACCCAGGCCCCAGCCTGACAGCAAAATAAGCTTGTCACGCATACGAGACGCCCTCCTCAACAAGCGGCCAGCACTCGGCCAGGGCTTCCAGCAGCAGCTCCAGCTGCTCCAGGCTATGCGCCGCGGACAGGGTAACGCGCAGGCGGGCGCTGCCGGCCGGCACGGTGGGTGGGCGAATCGCCGTGACCAGCAGGCCACGCTCACGCAGCATCTGCGACAACTGTATGGCACGGCCGCTGTCGCCAATCAGGATCGGCTGAATCGGTGTGGCACTGTCCATTAGTTCAAGACCGATGGCCTGCGCGCCCTCACGGAAGCGTTTGATCAGCACAGCCAAGTGCTCGCGCCGCCAATGCTCGCTGCGCAGCAGCTCAAGGCTTTTCAGAGTGGCGCAGGCCAGCGCAGGAGGCTGGCTGGTGGTGTAGATATAGGGACGGGCGAATTGCACCAGGGTCTCGATCAGCTCTTCACTGCCGGCGACAAACGCGCCGGCGGTGCCAAAGGCCTTGCCGAAGGTGCCGACCAGCACCTGCACATCCTCTGGGCCAAGGCCAAACTGCTCGACTATGCCTCCACCTGTTGCGCCCAGTGGGCCGAAACCATGGGCATCGTCGACCATCACCCAGGCATTGGCCCGACGCGCTTCGGCGCACAGGGCTGGCAGGTCGGCCAGGTCACCGTCCATGCTGAAAACGCCGTCAGTGACCACCAGGGTATTACCGTTGGCCTTGCGCAGGCGATTGGCCAAGCTCACAGCATCGTTGTGCAAATAACGCGAAAACCGCGCGCCGCTGAGCAAGCCCGCGTCTAGTAAGGAGGCGTGATTGAGGCGGTCTTCCAGCACAGTGTCGTCACGCCCGACCAACGCGGTCACCGCACCGAGGTTAGCCATATAACCGGTGGAAAAAAGTAGCGCTCGCGCTCGCCCGGTGAAGGCAGCGAGGGCCTCTTCAAGCTCATGGTGCGGCGTGCTATGGCCGATCACCAGATGTGACGCACCACCACCGACGCCCCAGCGCGCAGCACCCGCACGCCAGGCCTCTATCACCTGCGGGTGATTGGCCAGCCCGAGGTAGTCGTTAGAACAAAAGGCCAGCAATTGGCGGCCATCAACCTGTACCAGAGGCCCCTGTGGGCTCTCTAACAGCGGACGTTGACGAAAGAGCTGAGCCGCACGACGTTCCGCGAGGCGAGTGGCAAGGTCAAAAGACATAGACAACCTGGATAAGGGCGCAATACCGCGGAAGGTGCCGGGCGGCGATCGACTTTAGCCGCGACTGACCTCGTGCCAGTTTGCAGCTAAAGCCCCTTCCACCTATTCAGAGCAGAGCCATCAGACCGCGGCGTTATAGAACAGCTTGGAGTCGCGCTGCTCGACTAGGGCCTGTTCGATGGCGGCCTGATGCACTTCATCAGCATGCTCTTCGCGCTCTTCCGGCTTGATGCCGAGACGGGCGAACAACTCCATATCCTTATTCGCCTGCGGGTTGGCAGTTGTCAGCAGCTTCTCGCCGTAGAAAATCGAGTTGGCTCCGGCGAAGAAGGCCAGGGCCTGCATCTGCTCATTCATCGCCTCACGCCCGGCGGACAGGCGCACATGAGAGTGCGGCATCATGATCCGCGCTACCGCGAGCATGCGGATAAAGTCGAATGGGTCAACGTCTTTCTCATCGGCCAGTGGCGTGCCCTTAACCTTGACCAACATGTTGATTGGCACCGACTCTGGGTGTTCGGGCAGGTTGGCCAGCTGGATCAGCAGGCCGGCGCGGTCGTCCAGCGACTCGCCCATACCGAGGATGCCGCCCGAGCAGATCTTCATCCCCGAATCACGCACGTAGGCCAAGGTTTCTAGGCGCTCACCATAAGTGCGGGTGGTGATAATGCTGCCGTAGAACTCCGGCGAGGTATCCAGGTTGTGGTTGTAGTAGTCGAGACCCGCATCGGCCAACGCCTGGGTCTGATCTTTATCCAGCTTGCCGAGGGTCATGCAGGTTTCCAGGCCCAAGGCCTTTACACCCTCAACCATTTTCAGCACGTAGGGCATGTCTTTAGCCGACGGATGCTTCCACGCCGCGCCCATGCAGAAGCGGGTAGAACCGATAGCTTTGGCCTCAGCAGCCGCCTCCAGCACCTTCTGCACTTCCAGCAGCTTTTCTTTTTCCAGGCCGGTGTTGTAGTGACCGGACTGCGGGCAATACTTGCAGTCTTCTGGGCAGGCGCCGGTCTTGATCGACAGCAAGGTCGAGACCTGCACGCGGTTCGCATCAAAGTGCGCACGGTGAACGGTCTGTGCGGCGAACAGCAGATCGTTGAACGGTTGTTCGAAGAGCGCCCTGACTTCAGCAAGAGCCCAGTCGTGACGCAAGTTGGCGGCGGTGGTGGCGCTCATCGGTTATTCCTTGTTGTGGGCAGTGGCTTGCTACGCTGAGCAAGCACGACACGGATGTTTGGCATAATTATGGAAGGCCTATGCGCTGTCAACCCGACTCAAGACATCAGGTTTACAACTGGCTAAAAAACAAACAAATCTGTTTGCTTTGCGATGAAACAGCGGACGGCTCACTGGCCATCTGCACCAGCTGCGAAACTGAGCTGCCTTGGTTAGGCGACCATTGCCAAATCTGCGCCCTGCCGCTCCCCAGCATCGGCTTGGTGTGCGGCGCCTGCTTGAAACAGCCGCCGAGTTTTAGCAAGGTCGAAGTGCCCTGGCGCTACGCGTTTCCCATCGACAGCCTGATTACGCGCTTCAAACACCAAGCCAAGTGGCCATTGGGACGTCTGCTCGGTGAGCTTTTGTCACATCATTTGCAGCATGCCTTCGATGAGGGCCTAAGCAAACCCGATATCCTTTTGCCAGTCCCCCTGGCGGATAAGCGGCAACGGCAACGTGGGTTCAATCAGGCCGGGTTACTCACTCAGTGGCTGAGCGCTTTATTGCAGCTGCCGCAGCAGCCGCAGCAGCCGCACTGGCTGCAACGCATTATGGATACCCCGGCGCAGCAACAACTCGACGCGGCAACGCGCAAACGCAATTTACGCCAGGCCTTTGCCCTGTCAGCGGAAAGCCAGTTCAGCGGCCTGCATGTGGCGCTGGTCGATGATGTGCTGACCACCGGCGCCACCGCCGAGAGTCTGGCGCGCCTGTTAAAGAAGGCCGGCGCGGCGCGGGTTGATGTGTATTGCCTGGCGCGCACGCCCAAACCGGGCGACTGAGAGGCAACAGCGGCGACAGATTCGTAGGATGGCGTTGAGCATCGCGATACCCATCACAGCGAATGCCGGCGCCAAGGTCATCGATGGGTATCACTGCGCTCAACCGCATCCTACGAACGCGCAAACACCGCCCACTGATGCAGACGCGTTACACTTCGCGGCCCACTTGCCGGAGCCGACCATGTCACATCCATTTTCCGCACTCACGCCCGACCTGGTGCTGGATGCCGTGGAGAGCATCGGCTACCTCAGCGACGCCCGCGTTCTCGCGCTGAACAGCTATGAAAACCGCGTCTATCAAGTGGGCATCGAGGATGAGACGCCACTGATCGCCAAGTTCTACCGCCCAGACCGCTGGACCGATGCAGCGATCCGCGAAGAGCACAGCTTCACCTTCGAGCTGGCCGAATGTGAAGTGCCGGTGGTGGCCCCACTGGTGCGCGATGGCGAAACCCTGTTTGAGTATTCCGGCTTTCGCTTTGCGCTATTTCCCCGACGCGGCGGGCGCGCGCCAGAGCCGGGCAACCTCGATCAACTGTACCGCCTCGGCCAGCTGCTCGGCCGCCTGCATGCGGTGGGCTCACTCAAACCTTTCGCCCATCGTGAGGCGCTGCAAGTCAGTAATTTCGGCCATGCCTCACTGGCGACCTTGCTCGATGGCAACTTTGTCCCGCGTAGCCTGCTGCCGGCTTACGAGTCCGTCGCCCGCGATTTGCTCAAACGGCTGGATGTGCTGTTCGCTGCCCATCCAGTGCAAGCCATTCGCCTGCATGGCGACTGCCACCCCGGCAACCTGCTGTGTCGCGACGACACCTTTCACATGGTCGACCTCGATGACTGCCGCATGGGCCCGGCGGTACAGGACCTATGGATGATGCTCGCCGGCGAACGCCATGAACGCCTCGGCCAGCTCTCGGAGCTGATGGATGGCTACCAGGAGTTCCATGATTTCAACCCGCGCGAACTGCCACTGATCGAGGGCTTGCGCGCCCTGCGCCTGATGCATTACAGCGCTTGGCTGGCGCGGCGCTGGGACGACCCGGCCTTCCCCATGAGCTTCCCTTGGTTCGGCAGCGAGCGTTATTGGGGCGATCAAATTTTGATCCTGCGTGAGCAGTTGGCCGCGCTGGATGAAGAGCCGCTGAAACTGTTCTAACGTGCGATTAACGCTTGGATAAGCGCCAGCGTGATCCGGGTGACGTAACCCAGGATTACGCCAAGACTGCTCGGGGACGACACAGCGCACAATCAACAGAACAGTTGGCCAACTGGCTGTAACACTTTTGTTACGGCCAAGTGCGACAGGGCACTGAAGAAGGCTCTGGCTATCCAGACAAGCCCGCGTCGCGCCGACTAGAATCCTCGGTCTTTAGTTAGTCGCCTAAGCAAGGACCCTGCATGGCCACCGTCAACCCGCGTCGCGGGTACATTCTCGGCATAACCGCTTACATCATCTGGGGCCTGTTCCCGCTTTATTTCAAAGCCATACAAAGCGTACCTGCAGTGGAAATCATCGTGCACCGCGCG
Source organism: Pseudomonas guineae (assembly GCF_900113745.1). GTDB lineage: Bacteria > Pseudomonadota > Gammaproteobacteria > Pseudomonadales > Pseudomonadaceae > Aquipseudomonas > Aquipseudomonas guineae. The sequence continues at coordinate 72,466 of NZ_FOQL01000005.1, forward strand.
CTCTGGTCTGCGGTGTTCGGTGCCTTGCTGTTGCTGGTGTGGAAGCACCCCGGCTGGCTGCGCGAGTTGCTGGCCAACCCCAAACGCTTTGCCGTTCTGGCACTCAGCGGCTTGCTCATCGCCAGTAACTGGCTGGTCTATGTGTGGGCGGTGAATGACGGGCGCATGCTTGAAGCAAGCCTGGGCTACTACATCAACCCACTGGTCAACGTGCTGCTGGGCATGCTGATTCTTGGCGAGCGCCTACGCCGTTTACAATGGCTGGCCGTGGCCTTGGCCGCGCTGGGCGTGCTGCAGCAACTGTGGCAGGTTGGCAGCATTCCTTGGGTATCCCTGGTGCTGGCACTGACCTTCAGTTTCTACGGGCTGATTCGCAAACAGGCGCCTGTGGCGGCCCTTCCCGGCCTGGTGGTGGAAACCTGGCTACTGCTACCTCTGGCAATCGGCTGGCTGCTATTGAACCCCGTTGCCATGAGCACTCAAGCGAACTTCTGGAGCACCTCGGAAGCACTCTGGCTGATCGCAGCCGGCCCGATCACCTTGGTGCCACTGGTGTGCTTCAACGCCGCCGCCCGCCACCTGCCCTACACCACCCTGGGGTTTCTGCAATACCTGGCCCCGACCCTGGTCCTGCTGCAGGCGATCTTCCTGTTTGGCGAGCATTTCGACCCGAGCAAGTTGCTGGCCTTTGTCTGCATCTGGGCGGGTCTGGCGATCTACAGCGTCGACGCCTGGCTGACCCTGCGCAAACGCCGACCTGTTTAAAAAATAACCAGCCCGCTGCAGCACATAGCACGCCTGGGCTGCAGCGGACTGCCCCCGGGTTATCCACAGAAACATCCCCGGCCTTTGTGCACAACCAAGCATTAAGTGCTTATTTTTTAAGCAGTTAATCAAAAGCCCCGGGGCACTAAGCAGTGCTCCGGGGCTCCTCATGCTACCCACAGAGTTATCCACACGGGCCGTGGATAACCGCCACACACTAGTCCTCGACCCGTAGCTTGAGCTCCACCATCAGATCATCGGCCAGGCTTTCCAAGTGCATCTGCAGTTGCTCCAGGCCCAGGCTCTGCGGCACGCCCAGCAAAGCCTGGGCTTGAAACAGCAGTTCGCCACTCATCGGCGCCGGCACCACCTCGGTGCTCAAGCTCTCTAGGTTGACGCCCTGACTGCTCAGCAAACGGGTGATATCGCGCACGATACCCGGCCGGTCATTGCCCACCAGCTCCAGGCGAATCGCCCGCCAGACAGTCGCTGGCGCGTCGCCACCGACAGCGACCTGCACGCGAATGCCCTGCGTCTGCAGCGCCTCCAGCGCCGAGACCAGCCCGGCATGCGCCGCCAGTGGCACGTCGACCCGCAGTATCCCGGCGAACTGGCCCGCCATGCGCGACATGCGGCTTTCTAGCCAATTACCGCCATGCGCGCTGATGCACTGAGCCACGCGCTCGACCAAGCCCGGCTGATCCTGGGCAATAACCGTCAGTACCAGATGATCCATGTTCTGCTCCTTATTCAGCGGCTGCTCAATGCAACCCCAGCCAATAGGTATAAAACGCCTCATCACGCACATAATCCAGGCGCTCGTAGAGGGCTTGTCCTGGCAGATTGCTCTTTGCCGTCTCCAACTGCAAACCGCAGGCACCGGTGGCTTCGGCGTGAGCGCGAGCGGCGTTCATCAACGCCTCGCCGACACCCTGACGGCGCGCCGGCTCGCAGACATATAGATCACTCAGCAACCAAGCCGGCTGCAACGCCAGCGAAGCGAAAAAGGCATAGAGCTGAATAAAGCCCAGCGCCTGCCCCTGCTCATCGCGGGCCAGCAGAATGGTCGAATCGGCGTTGCTCAGCCGCGCGGTAAGGAAGTCGCGCACTTGCGCCTGCGGTTTGACCACCTGATAAAACGCCAAGTAAGCGCCAAACATCTCGCTCAGTTCATCCAAGTCAGCGGCGGTGGCGGCTTGTATCTGCATAAGGTTCGCACTCCTGAAAAGGTACTGAACAGTATAGATAAGGCGTGCACGGCAGATTGAGCGAGACCCAAACAATTATCTGTGTACTATTTTTTGCTTTATATGAAACAATATTTCGAAAATATAGCGACAAAAAGTCGCGTAGAGTGACTGCAAAGCACTTCCTAGTCGCAGCGCGACGCGCACCGACTGATTTTCCCCTAATCTTGATGTAGTATGCCGCGCCTCGGACTACATGACTTATTACCCATGTCCGACGCGGCTATTGAGTAGAGCTGAGCAGAGTGAGGCAAGTGATGACTGAACGCGTTCAAGTAGGCAGCCTGCAGGTTGCCAAAGTGCTGTTCGACTTCGTGAACAACGAAGCCATTCCCGGTACCGGCCTAAGTGCCGAGACGTTCTGGGCAGGTGCCGAAGCGGTCATCAATGACCTGGCACCGAAAAATCATGCACTGCTCGCCAAGCGCGACCAGATCCAGGCACAGATCGACGCATGGCACCAAGCCCGCGCCGGCCAGGCCCATGATGCAGTGGCTTACAAAGCCTTCCTGCAGGAAATCGGCTACCTGCTGCCGGAGCCGGCTGACTTCCAGGCCACCACCCAGAATGTCGACGAAGAAATCGCCCGTCTGGCTGGCCCGCAGCTGGTTGTACCGGTAATGAACGCACGCTTCGCCCTCAACGCCTCCAACGCCCGCTGGGGCTCACTGTACGACGCACTGTACGGTACGGACGCGATCAGCGAAGAAGGCGGCGCCGAAAAAGGCCGAGGCTACAACAAGGTTCGTGGTGACAAAGTCATCGCCTTCGCCCGCGCCTTCCTCGACGATGCCGCACCGCTGGCTGCTGGCTCGCACGTCGACTCCACCGGCTACAGCATTGTTGACGGCAAGCTGGTGGTTGCCCTTAAAGGCGGCAGCAACAGCGGCCTGCGTGATGACGCACAACTGGTTGGTTTCCAGGGCGCAAGCGAGGCGCCAATCGCCGTACTGCTCAAGCACAACGGCCTGCACTTCGAAATCCAGATCGACGCCAGCACCCCTGTCGGCCAAACCGACGCTGCCGGCGTTAAAGACGTGCTGATGGAAGCCGCGCTGACCACCATCATGGACTGCGAAGACTCCATTGCCGCGGTCGATGCCGACGACAAAGTCGTGGTCTACCGCAACTGGCTGGGCCTGATGAAGGGCGACCTGTCCGAAGAAGTTGCCAAGGGCGGCCAGACCTTCACCCGCACCATGAACCCAGACCGCGTCTACACCCAGACCGACGGCTCCGAGCTGACCCTGCACGGGCGCAGCCTGCTGTTCATTCGTAACGTCGGTCACCTGATGACCAACCCGGCGATTCTCGATGCCCAAGGTAACGAGATTCCGGAAGGCATCCAGGACGCGCTGTTTACCAGCCTGATTGCCGTGCACAACCTGAATGGCAACACCAGCCGCAAAAATACCCGCACCGGCAGCATGTACATCGTTAAGCCGAAGATGCACGGCCCAGAAGAAGTGGCGTTCACCACCGAGATCTTCGGCCGCGTTGAAGACGTCCTGGACCTGACGCGCAATACGCTGAAAGTCGGCATCATGGACGAAGAGCGGCGCACCACCGTCAACCTCAAGGCGTGCATCAAAGCCGCCAGCGAGCGCGTGGTGTTCATCAACACCGGCTTCCTCGACCGTACCGGTGACGAAATCCACACCTCCATGGAAGCCGGCGCCGTCGTGCGTAAAGCCGCCATGAAAAACGAGAAGTGGATCGCCGCTTACGAGAACAACAACGTCGATGTCGGCCTGGCCACTGGCCTGCAGGGCCGTGCACAGATCGGTAAAGGCATGTGGGCCATGCCCGACCTGATGGCGGCCATGCTAGAGCAGAAAATCGCTCACCCGCTGGCCGGCGCCAACACCGCCTGGGTACCGTCGCCGACTGCTGCCGCGCTGCACGCGCTGCACTACCACAAGGTTGATGTGTTCGCCCGTCAGGCTGAACTGGCCAAGCGCGTGCCAGCCTCTGTTGATGACATCCTGAGCATTCCGCTGGCGCAAGACACCAACTGGTCGGCTGAGGAAATCCAGAACGAACTGGACAACAACTCGCAGGGCATCCTCGGTTACGTGGTGCGCTGGATCGACCAAGGTGTTGGCTGCTCGAAAGTGCCGGACATCAACGACGTCGGCTTGATGGAAGACCGCGCCACCCTGCGCATCTCCAGCCAGCTGCTGGCCAACTGGCTGCGTCACGGCATCGCCACTGAGGAGCAAATTGTTGCCAGCCTCAAGCGCATGGCGCCGGTCGTCGATCGTCAAAACGCCAATGACCCGCTGTACCGTCCGCTGGCACCGAACTTCGACAGCAACATCGCCTTCCAGGCTGCCCTGGAACTGGTGGTCGAAGGTGCCAAGCAGCCGAACGGTTACACCGAGCCGGTTCTGCACCGCCGCCGCCGCGAGTTCAAAGCCGCTAACGGCCTGTAATTCGCAGCTGCTGTGAAAAACCGCCCTTCGGGGCGGTTTTTTTATGGTCGCAGATTAACCCAAGCAGCCCCTCGCTGACGTCAGTCGCCACGCCGGGGCAGCCTGCTGAGGGCGTCTAGACTTACGTCCAATGGCAGCATTTGCCCCCACGGCCGAGCATAGGCCCCTGATAATTGTCGAGATGCCCATGAGCACAACGGACGCATTCGCCCAGGCAGGTAAGACGGCCGTACTGCAAAACATCCATGGCACCATGGCGTTTCTGCAGAAATTTCCGCCGTTCAACCAGATGGATTCCGCCCATTTGGCGTACCTGGTGGAGAACTGTCAGCTGCGTTTCTATGGCGCAGGCGAAACCATCCTCAAACCGGATGATGGCCCGGTTGAGCAGTTTTTTATCGTCAAACAGGGCCGCGTGCATGGCGAGCGCCCGCACTCGGCGCGGCGCGGCACGGAAACCACCTTCGAGATCACCACCGGCGAATGTTTCCCCCTGGCCGCGCTAATCGGTGAACGCGCCACCCGCACGGAACACCTAGCCGGCGAAGACACTTTTTGTCTGCTGCTGAACAAACCTGCGTTTATCAAACTGTTCGCCCTGTCCAACCCACTGCGCGACTTTGCTTTGCGCGGGGTCAGCAGCCTGCTCGACCAGGTCAACCAGCAGGTGCAGATGAATGCGGTGGAAACCCTGGGCGCGCAGTATTCGCTGGATACCCGTCTTGGCCAATTGGCCATGCGCACGCCCGTCAGCTGCGCCCCGGAAATGCCGCTGCGCGATGCGGTCAAACTGATGCACGAACAGCAGGTCGGCAGCATCGTCATCGTCGACCCCACGCAAAAACCACTGGGCATTTTTACCCTGCGCGACCTGCGCCGAGTGGTGGCGGACGGCAGTGTGCTGGAGCAACCCATCGCCAGCCTGATGACCCCTGCACCGTTCTACTTGCCGCCGGATGCCAGTGCCTTCGATGCAGCCATGGCCATGACCGAGCGGCATATTGCCCACGTCTGCCTGGTCGAGCACGACAAACTCTGCGGGGTGATTTCCGAGCGCGACCTGTTCAGCCTGCAACGGGTTGATCTGGTGCACCTGGCGCGCACCATTCGCCATGCCGGACGGGTGGAAACCCTCGCCGCGCTGCGTAGTGATGTCTGCCAACTGGTCGATAACATGCTCGCCCATGGCGCCAGCTCCACGCAGATCACTCAGCTGATCACCCTGCTCAACGACCACACCGTGTGCCGGGTCATCGAGCTGACTCTGGAGGATATGGGCGACCCTGGCATCCCGTTCACCTGGTTGGTGTTCGGCAGCGAAGGCCGCAGCGAACAGACCCTGCACACCGACCAGGACAACGGCATTCTCTTCGAGGCCTCTGACGCCGCCGAGGCGGCTGCGATACGCGGACGCTTGTTACCGCTGGCCCATGAGATCAACCTGCGCCTTGCCCAGTGCGGCTTTACCCTGTGTAAGGGCAATATCATGGCCGGTAACCCTGAGCTGTGCCTGTCGCGCCAGGAGTGGAGCAAGCGCTTTGACAGCTTTGTTCAGGCAACCACCCCGGAAAACCTGCTGGCTTCGACTATTTACTTCGACCTGCGCGCTATCTGGGGCGCTCCGCGGGGCTGCGAACAACTGCGCCAGGGCATGCTTAAACACGTGGCGGGCAATAGCCTGTTTCAGCGCATGATGGCTGAAAACGCCCTACGCCAGCGCCCCCCGGTTGGGCTGTTCCGCGATTTTGTAGTGGCCCGTAAAGGCGCCGAAAAAGACACCCTCGACCTTAAGGTGCAAGGCCTGACGCCCTTCGTCGATGGCGCGCGCCTGCTGGCCCTGGTTCACGGCATCGGCGCCTGCAACACCCTCGAACGCCTGCGCGCGCTGATCGCCCAAGGGGTTATCGAGGCCCAGGATGGTGCGGCCTATGAAGAGGCCTACCACTACATCCAGCAGGCACGCATGCAGCAACACCAGCTGCAGGCGCGCAATGGCCAAGCCTATTCCAATCGCGTCGACCCCGATAACCTCAACCACCTGGATCGACGCATCCTGCGCGAGTCCTTCCGCCAGGCACAGCGACTGCAGAGCAGCCTGGCCGTGAGGTATCAGTTATGAGCACGTTTACCTGGCTGACCGGGCACAAGCCGGCACTGACTGAGGCGCAGCTTGAGCGCCGCCAACAGTTAGCCGAAGCCGCCCCCCTCGACAACCGTACATTGCAGCAGCGCTTCGTCGTCCTCGACCTGGAAACCAGCGGCCTGAACATGCGCCGCGATGTGGTGCTGTCGATCGGTGCGGTAGTGATCGAAAACTCCGCCATCGACCTGAGCCAGCAATTTGAATGCACGATGCAACGCGAAGGCCACCAGGCCAGCGCCAGCACCCTGATCCACGGCATCGCACCCAGCGAAATCGCCATGGGCGCCGAGCCTGCTGAAGCATTGTTGGCCTTTATGGAGTTTGTCGGCGACAGCCCGTTACTGGCCTTCCATGCCGAATTCGATCAACGCATGCTGGCCCGCGCACTTAAACAGAGCCTGGGCTACCGCTTGCAGCATGCGTTCTTTGATGTCGCGGAAATCGCCCCATTGCTATGCCCCAAGGCCGGCGTGGGCAACGCCGGCCTGGACGCCTGGACGCAGCATTTCGGCCTACAGGTGCAGCAGCGCCATCACGCCAGCGCCGACGCACTGGTCACCGCCGAACTGGCGTTGATACTATTTAGCAAGGCGCGCCAGCAAGAACTCGACAGCCTGCCGGCACTGCAACAGCAGCTCAACAGTCGACGCCGTCAGCGCGCGCATTCAATGTAGGCTTCAAGCCTCAATACCCTAGAGGGCGGACATACCGAAGTATTGTCCGCCATTGCGCAGGCACAGAATGTAGGGTGGATGACGCTCTTTTCATCCACCACGGGGTAGGCCAGCAATCCTGGTGGATGGATAAAACGTCATCCACCCTACGCAAAACCCTACAAATCGCGCATCAGCAGGCCATAGTCCACCTGCACCTCCGGCGGCACAGGCAGGTACAGCACATGGCCGTCACCGGGGGCGACGGACATTGCCTGGCCATTTCGGTTTTCCAGCTGTTCAAGGCTGAAACGCAGGTTGCCCTGAGGGGTCATCAGCTCCAGGCCATCGCCGATGGCAAAGCGATTTTTAACCTTTACCTCAACCAACTCGCCGCGCCGCTCGCCCGTCAATTCACCGACAAACTGCTGCTGTTCAGAGACCGAGCTGCCGTGCTGGTAGTTCTGGTATTCGTCGTGCACATGGCGGCGCAGAAAGCCCTCGGTGTAACCGCGATGGGCCAGGGACTCCAGGGTGTTCATCAGGCTCTTGTCGAAGGGTTTGCCGGCGATGGCATCATCAATCGCCTTGCGGTACACCTGAGCCGTACGCGCCACGTAGTAGTGGGATTTGGTGCGGCCCTCGATTTTCAGTGAGTGCACGCCCATCTGCACCAGGCGTTCGACATGCTGCACCGCGCGCAGGTCCTTGGAGTTCATGATGTAGGTGCCGTGCTCATCTTCAAACGCCGGCATGGGCTCGTCCGGGCGCGAGGCGTCCTGCAGCAGAAACACCTGCTCGGTAGGCGCACCGACACCCAAGGTGGGCTCAATGATACGTACGATATCGCCCAATTCGTTCTGAGCACCCTGCTCGGCTTTGTATTCCCAGCGACAGGCATTGGTGCAGCTGCCCTGATTAGGGTCACGCTTGTTGATATAGCCCGACAGCAGGCAACGCCCGGAGTAAGCCATACACAGCGCACCGTGGACGAATACCTCCAGCTCCATGCCCGGTACTTCACTGCGGATTTCGGCGATTTCTTCCAGCGATAACTCACGCGACAGGATGACTCGGCTCAGCCCCTGCTGCTGCCAGAATTTCACGCTGGCCCAGTTCACCGCATTGGCCTGCACAGAAAGGTGAATCGGCATTTGCGGGAAATGTTCACGCACCAGCATGATCAAGCCCGGGTCGGACATGATCAGCGCATCCGGCGCCATCTCAATCACCGGTGCCAGGTCCTTGAGAAAGGTCTTCACCTTGGCGTTATGCGGGGCGATATTCACCACTACATAGAACTGCTTGCCCTGAGCGTGCGCCTCGGCAATGCCCAAGGCCAGATGCGCGTGGTCAAACTCGTTGTTACGCACCCGCAGGCTGTAACGCGGCTGGCCGGCATACACCGCATCCGCGCCATAGGCGAAGGCATAGCGCATGTTCTTCAGGGTCCCAGCCGGGGACAACAGTTCAGGGTAAGCAGGGAGAGTGGCCATAAACCGCGAGCTCGGGAAACCAAGGGGGCGCGATTTTAGGGAGCCCGCCAAGGGGCTGTATTGATCTGTGTCTATGGCACTGCCTCAAGCGCTACGCGCAGGCTGGCCACGACGGCGGAACAGAGAACCCAAGCGGCCTAACCTGCGCCCAGACGCTCAGGAACAGACATGCTGGTAAAGCACACCGTCACGCTCTATGCGCTTCATCTGTTGCAGCAGCGGCTTTTTCTGCGCATCAAGCGGCAGCAGCTCGGCGGAGCTGCAGTTGAGCAAATGCGGCTGATGACTGACCCGATCAACATGCTGCTTTTCAAAGCGGTATAGGTTGAACGCCACCACGCTACTGCCCGCCGCCTTCTCGCGCAGCAGGCTGTTGCTGTCGAGTACGGTAAAGGCTGTGGTCATCGGCCAGAAGAACGTCCACGGCCGCCAGAACACCTCGCCTGACTCACTGGATACCAGCACGGACTCCGCAGGCTGACGCTGTAGCTGATGCTCGAACCAAGAGTACTCATAGTAAATCTGGTAGCTCAGCATGCCTAAACCGCCAAACGCCGGGATGATCCACTTCGGCAAACGATTGCCCGTCAGTTTGCGCAGCAGCATGGCAATACCTGCCGCCCCCAGCCCCGCTACCCCGATGGCAAGTAGTGTCCACAACATTGACTGACTCCCGAAATAAAACGGGCCTCACAAAGAGGCCCGCTGATAAAACCCTGATCAGCATTGATCAGGCTTGATTATGCTCAGTGGCTCAACGCGCCACCAGCACCTTTGGGAGTACGTACACTTTCCACCAAGTCTTGAATCTCCTGAGGCGGGGCCACAGTAGAGAGGGACACGGCGTAGGCAACCGCGAAGTTGATCACCGCCCCCACAGTACCGATGGACAGCGGCGAGATGCCGAACATCCAGTTATCCGGGGTGTTAGCGAAGGTCGCCGTGCCCGGAATAAAGAACCAGCCCAGGTACAGGAAGATGTAAACGACGGTGAACACCAGGCCTACCAGCATGCCGGCAATCGCGCCCTTGTCGTTTACCCGCTTGGAGAAGATCCCCATCATCAATGCCGGGAATAGCGTGGCCGCAGCAATACCGAAGGCCAGCGCCACCACCTGCGCGGCAAAGCCTGGCGGATTGAGCCCCAACCAAGTAGCCAGCAGAATTGCCACCGCCATAGAAATACGCGCAGCGCGCATTTCACCCTTCTCACTGATCTTGGGATTGATCATATTCTTGATCAGGTCATGACTAATCGCCGACGAGATCGCCAGCAACAAACCAGCTGCCGTCGACAATGCCGCCGCAATCGCACCTGCTGCGATCAAGCCGATAACCCAGCTTGGCAGGTTGGCAATTTCCGGGTTAGCCAGTACCAGGATGTCGTTGTTAACGACCAACTCGTTACCCTTCCAGCCAAGTGCTTCAGCCGTCGGAGTAAAGGCAGGAGCAACGTCGTTATACAGCTGAATACGACCGTCGCTGTTCTTGTCTTCCCACTGGATCAAACCGGTGGTTTCCCAGGTCTTCACCCACTCCGGACGCTCTTCATAGGCCAGCGCCGGCGCTTCAACACCCTGCGGATAAACAGTGGTCAGCAGGTTCAGGCGCGCCATGGAAGCCACAGCAGGCGCAGTGAGATAGAGCAGGGAGATAAAGATCAGTGTCCAACCAGCCGACCAACGTGCGTCAGCCACTTTCGGTACGGTGAAGAAGCGAATGATTACGTGCGGCAGACCCGCCGTACCAATCATCAGCGACAGGGTGAACAGCACCATATTCAGTTTGCTGCTGATATCCCCGGTGTAAGAGGTGAAGCCCAACCCCATAACCACGTCATTGAGTTTCTGCAGCAGCGGCAAACCAGACTCGGTGTGCTCGCTGAACATGCCGAACATCGGGATCGGATTACCCGTCAGTTGCAGGGAGATGAACACCGCCGGAATGGTGTAGGCAATGATCAGCACTACGTACTGCGCCACTTGGGTGTAGGTAATACCCTTCATGCCGCCGAACACGGCGTAGCAGAACACCACGCCAGCCGCGATCCAGATACCGGTGGAGTTACTCACTTCGAGGAAGCGTGAGAACGCCACGCCAGCACCCGCCATCTGACCGATTACATAGGTCACACAAATGATGATCAAGCACACCACTGCAGCCAGGCGTGCGCCGTTGCTGTAGAAGCGATCGCCGATGAAGTCTGGCACGGTGAACTTACCGAACTTACGCAGGTAAGGCGCCAGCAGCATCGCCAGCAGCACATAACCGCCGGTCCAGCCCATCAGGAAGGTGGAGTTGGCATAACCGCCAGCGGCGATCAGACCCGCCATGGAAATAAAAGATGCCGCAGACATCCAGTCAGCTGCAGTGGCCATGCCGTTGGTCACGGGGTGAACACCACCGCCGGCGACGTAGAACTCCTTGGTCGAGCCGGCACGGGCCCAGATGGCGATGCCGAAGTAGAGCGCGAAGGAGGCGCCCACAAACAGCATATTGATTACAAACTGGCTCATGGCTTATTCCTCGACACCGAATTGTTTATCGAGTTTGTTCATTTTCCAGGCGTAGAAAAAAATGATCCCGACAAAGGTGATGATCGAACCTTGCTGGGCGAACCAGAATCCAAGGTCGGTGCCGCCGACAGTGATACCTGCCAGCATGGGTCGTAGCAGAATGGCAAAGCCGTAAGACACTAGGGCCCAGACAACCAGGCTCCAGATGATCAGACGAACGTTCGCCTTCCAGTAAGCTGCAGCGTTAGCTTGTTCAGAAGTCATAAACTCCTCCGGTTATTGTTATTCTCGTACGCCTTCAAACTAGCAGCAGGTCAGCACAACCCGACAGATAGACATTGGTATTAGCTGGCTCGGGCCTCGCTGCTTTCTTATATTTTTCCTTAATTAACAATCACATCACTCCAAATTACGGCACCCCAGAGGACCGCCACACCACTTTGGTCTAAGACCCTGCGCATTGCGGCCTGCCAATACCTGCACACAACAGCTCTGCGCGCGACGCCTCAGGCAAACCTACACGCGTGCTCAAGCCTATGGATGGCATACCAAGATCTGCCTGTGAGTACCGTAAGAACGGGCCTGAAATGTCGGCAATGGGCGCTGCCGAGTAAGCGTAGCAGCTGAAAATACGGGGTTATCGCGCGCTGATTATTTCAGGGTACGGCGCCGCATGCACAATCAGCATTAGGCTGAAGTCGATAAAACAACATGGCACCTTCAGAGCAGCCCTAAAAACAGGCAGCGCCACCCGGCGTGGTTTATTGCAGTGCGTAGAACATTGCGCCTAAAAAGTTAACAAGCGCTCATGCAGTTAAAAGCTTTACGAACACCACTTTATACAGGGCGCCTAATGCGTGAAAATAGCCGCTGATCACTAACGGCTCGCGGCGTAATAAAACAGCACGCTTATCACCGCGCGATATTAATCGCACAGAACTCTCATATAGCCGTAGGAAAGCCTAGAACCCAGCAGATAGGCAGCTTGCTTATATTCCTAGATGCATTATGGTAGCAGCCATAAACTGCTACTCAAGACAGTTAAACAACCTGTTTAACGCCTTTACACGGCCACTTATTTACCACTACAAAACAGCAGAAACGCTTAACTTTTGCACTATATCGGCACAAACCTCGCAACGATGAAACCCTGATGCGCAATAAAATATATTTTTAAACTTAGTGCCCCACTGAACACCGAAAGTCGCACATCAACTCATTAAAAAACACTAATACCGCCTGTTTATTCAACCGGTTTAATCCGAACTTGTTGCGTCTAGGAGACACCATGACGTTGCATACACGCAAAGCCCTGCTAAAAAACACCCGAGTCTGCCTGATCGGCCCACGCGACCTGTCGACGCTCATTGGCAAACTTGATCGCATCGAGCGCTTGCGCTCGACCGGCCACATTGCTCAGGTGGCCAGCATCGGCAGTACGCTTAAGCTACTCGACCTGGAGGTCGACAACATGGCCGAACTGACCTTGGTGGCAAGCAGCCAAAGCAGCCCGAAGACGCATGAGGTTTCAATCTTTTCGCCACTCGGCAGTATGTTATTGGGCGCGGTGCCGGGCGAAGTCGTTTCCTTGCAAAACTACGCAAGGGGTTGTCGCTACTTAGTGATCAGCGTGGCGGACTCACACGCAGAGACGGACTAACCAGCCCCCTCAACGCACCGCCTCGCAGACACTGCAACCCGTTTTAGCTGCCATCCGGCTTATCGCTTGGCCGCTGGGGTGAGCCCGCCAAGCGCGCTCATTCGGACGCGGAAACAACCGAGCAATCTGCACCGCCAAATGCGCACCAAGCCGGGCGTCCTCACGCAGCCCAACATAGCCGCTCACCGTGCATACCACAGGCGAAAAAAGCCGATAGCCAACAGCAGTGCGATTTGCCCCAGCGCCGCGCACAAACTCAAAAACGATTGCACGGCACTACTCTGGGCGGCGTTGACCACACCGGATAAGCCCTCCCAGAACGCCTCCGGCAACAGCAGCACACTCAACTGTGCAAGTGGCTGACCGGTTAGTTGCAGGCCTTTGATCAGGTCAAACTGGCCACAGAACATCAACCCCACTAGCACCGCTATGGCCACTGTCAGACCCAAGGCGAAACAGGCGGAAAACTGAATGATTAAACGCATTGTGTTTGCCACTCCAAGACGGGCGCAGCCTGAGCTGCGCACTGGTTGATTAGAGGCTGCTGGCTGGGCTGATTTTGCCCACGCCGTACCAGTCAAGTTTGCGCGTCAGCACCATCACCCCCGTGAGCACGCCAAACACCAGAATCGAGCCCATTAGCAGCGCGTAGTCCTCAGCGTTCAACAGGGCGAACAGCAAGCCATATAAGGCCGCCAGCAGCAGAGCAAAGACACCGCCACGCAGGGCACTGTGCAACACGTGGCTGACGTAAAAGCCGATCAACGCCACACAGGCAGTCGCCGCAATGACGTAGGCGGTGGCGAAACTCAAGTGTTCGGACAACGACAACAGCAGCAGGTAGAACAGTGCCAACGACATGCCCACCAACGCGTATTGCACGGGGTGCACGGCCATGCGCTTGAGCACTTCAAAGAGAAAGAACACGGCAAACGTCAGGCCAATGAATAGCAGTGCATATTTGATCGCCCGCTCGGTCTTCAGGTATTGGTCCACTGGGTCGACAAAACTCACCCCGAAGTGGCGTTCGGTCAGCGCATTACAGCTGTCACCCCGCACGCAATCTGCCAGCGCTTCTTCGAGGTTGGTGGCGAAAAAACTGGTCTGCCAGTGCGCGTTAAAGCCCTTGTCCGAGACCTCGCGGCTGCTCGGCAGGTATTCGCCGATAAAGCTCGGATGCGGCCAGCTAGAGCTCAGCTCGACCCGGCTGTCGCGGCCCACCGGGGTAATGCTCAGCTGCTCGGTGCCTTGCAGCTTGAGGTCGAAGGCGAACTCCAAGGTTTGTCCGCCCTGGCTATCCAACATCGGCAGCGGTGCATGCACACCGGCACCCAAACGCTCATCGGCGCTACCAGGAGCAAAGCCTAGGCTCGCACCGTTGAAGCGCAGTTGCAGGTCATTGCTGATGCCGCGAATGTCACTGATGCCGATCGAGAGGAAGGGCCGATCGAACTGGTACAACCCCAATTCATCACCCAGCCCCAGCCGCGCCGGCAGCTTAAAGGCGCCACTGATCTGGTTGTCGCTGCGGTACAACAGCGCCTTGTAGATGCCCCGTGCGCGCTCTTCAGTGGTGACCGTGCCGTTGAGAACAAAGCGCTCCGGCAGAAAGTACAGGCGACCACGGCTCTTCTGTTCTTCTTGGTAACGCTCACCGGTCTTGGCGTGGGTTTTCCACTGGTGCCACACCTTGGTGTAGGGCATTACCAGAATAGGTCCGGTGAGCTGTTGGCGATAACTGGAACTGCGCGCGATATCCTGTAATACCTCCGCGCGCTGGTACTGCCGCTCACTGACCAGACCGCCGATCATCGACAGCGGAATCAACAACAATAGAATCAGCAAGGCGATAGCGCCGAACTTGAAACCCAGAATGCGGTTCATGGTACAACTCTCCGATACGGTTTAGGTAGGCAGAGTCTGGGCAACATGCATGGTGGCTTTATGGAGGGCAGATGGAGAGTGTGTGGAGATGCACAGCGAATAGATAGCGCTGCGGCAAGTACGTAGCGTGTCACTGATTGCCCATTAAGGATGACGGCTGGTGGTGACGGCGAACCGCGCTTTATCGATTAAAACCGACTCAGCCATCAGCATCTAAGCCAAGGACAGCTCATGAAAAAGCTCGCACTGCCGCTGATCACCCTTCTGGCATTCAGCGCCTACACCCTCTATGTGATGTTGCATGCGCAGCAATCGCTGCTGCAGTTCGGTATGCAGTTGATGTCCAGTCCTGACACCGCCCAAGTGGTCATCGACCTTTACATACTCGCGGCGCTGGCCTGCATCTGGATGTACCGCGACGGCCGTGCACGGGGCAAATCACTGGCCTACCTGCTGCCATTCTTTGCCCTGACTGCACTGTTTGTGTCGGTTGGCCCGCTGCTCTATCTGGCACTCAAGGCAATAGGCACAGACAGCAGCGCGCGCCATAACCGCTGACTTACCGCTCCTTCACGTGGCAGCCCCGGACAGCCGAGGCTGCGCTGCGATTAAAAGCTCAGGTTGAAATTGCCGGTGCCAAATATGCCGACCAGGCCAACCACAATCAGATAAATCGCCACGATGTAATTAAGCAAACGCGGCACAACCAGAATCAAAATACCGGCAATCAACGAAAGCAGCGGAGTAAGGGCAAGGGTCATAGTTGTCACCTCAGGATTATTGAAATATCAGTATGCGCGGCCCGCCAAAATCACACAGCACTATCACGCAGGCACAACCTTAGCGGGCTGATCCGCCTATTTAGCTCACCTGCGTATATAAGGTTATTTATGAGCAACGCCCACGTATTAACCTCACTGCTGCAGTACAAAGCCTGGGCCAATCAAGAGTTATTGACTGATTTAAACCGTCTTGATTCCCTCACCCAGCAAGCAGAGCTGCACGCGGCCTTGCGCATCCTCAATCACATCCATGTGGTCGAGCGGATCTTTGCCGCCAACTTGCAGGGCATGAGCCATAACTACAGCGCCACCAACACCGCCGAAACGCCCACGCTGGAAGTGCTGCATCAGGCCATACTGGAGACTGATCGCTGGTATCTGGACTATGCCGCAGGGCTAAGTGCTGAACAGCTGGCCGAGCGCCTGAACTTCAATTTTGTCGATGGCGATATCGGCTGTATGAGCCGTGAGGAAATGCTCGCGCATATCGTCACCCATGGTGGTTACCACCGAGGCGCCGTCGGCCGAATCATGGCGCAACTGCAGTTGGCCCCACCAAGGGATATTTACACACGTTTTCTACATCAGACCGAGCCGCAGCGCCGCGAGCCTTAAAGCGGCGTTTTGGCAATAAATGCCTGTTTGCCATACCGGTCAAAACCAGCGGCTTCATAAAAGCGCAACGTGGCCGGGTCCTTACTGCTGGTCATCAACATGACTTTGTAGCAGCCCTGCTCCCAGGCAAATGCCAGAGCATGCGCCAGCAGCGCCTGGCCATAGCCACACCCACGATACTCGGCATGGGTCACCACATTTTCGATCAAGGCAAAGGGTCTGCAACCGCGCGTCAGGTTGGCGATAAGGTTAATGCCACAGCTGGCAACCAGCAGCCCATGGCTATACAGGCCGAAGTAGCGCTGGGAGGGGTTAGCCATGATCGCCTGCCACACCGCTTCAACTTGGCTGCGTAACGGCAGTGGCTCATCGTCTGGGTGAAGATGCTCAAACAAGGCGAGCAGGACATCCAACTCATCCGCCTCGATACTGCGAATATCCATCAACCTATCCCTGTTGCAAACCCTGGGCTTACTCGCCGCGGATGTACTGTTCCAGTTGCTGAATCAGGCTGGCCTGCTCGGCGATGGTGGTTTTGACCAAGTCACCAATCGACAGCAGGCCGATTAGTTCGCCTTCAGCCAATACTGGTAAGTGGCGTAAATGGCGGTCGGTCATCAGCTGCATGCAGTGCTGTGAGGTGTCACGCGGGCCGACAGTCAAGACATCTGCTGTCATAATTTCGCTGATCGTAATATCAGCGGCAGAGCGCTCCAGCAGCACAACTTTACGCGCGTAGTCACGCTCGCTGACGATGCCCGCCAGGCGACCCTTGTCCAATACCACCAGCGCACCAATGCCCTTTTCGGCCATCAGCTTGATGGCCTCAAGCACCGACGTAGTTGGGGTAACGCTGTAAACCGCGGCCTGCGGCTTGGCACGGAGTATCTCGGCGACTGTGATCATGTAGTGGCTCCTGCTCGGTTTCTTATTAGACGGTAAGAATAGTGCGCGGGATGGTTTTCGTCGCCAGCCCAACGATTCGATCAGAGCATCTGCCCGATCTCAACGCAACCATTGGCAATCAGCAAACGCAGTGCCAGCCGCCTCTTAGTCGCCCACGAAATGCGCTAGCCGCAACCGCACCTCGACCCCGCCTGGCGCATTGCCTATATGCAATGCGCCGCCATGCAGCAGCATCACTTCCTCGACAAAATTCAGCCCCAAACCGGTGCTCTTGCGCCCGTTATTGGGGCGCGGCAGTGAATAGAAGCGCTCGCACAAGCGTGCAAGGGCGTAGCCGGGAATCGGCTCGCCCTGGTTGAATAGACACAATTCGACCTGCGCGCCGCAAGCCTTCGCGCTGAAGCGGATCAAGCCGCCAGGGGGCGTGAAATCCAGGGCGTTATCCAGCAGATTGGCCACGGCCTGACGCAGCAAAAAGGCCTCACCGCACACACTGAGCGCGGGATCAATCAGGTTCTCAATTTGCAAGCCGCCGGCCTCGACGCGTGCCATTTGTGCTTGCAGTAACGCCTCGATCAATGCACGTAGCGGCACGTCCACCTGCTCTTCCAAACCTTGGCGTTGCTCGACCTGGGCCAGGTGGAGCAGGCGCTCGATCAGTTGCTGCATGCGCGCACTTTCCTGATCAATATTGGCGACGAAACGCTGGCGTTGTGCGGTAGGCATTTCGCTGTCGAGCAACTCAGCCGCGCCGCGAATCGCCGCCAGCGGGCTTTTCAGTTCGTGGGTCAGGGTGTGTACGTAGCGCTCGACATAGGCCTTGCCTTCCAGCTCGGTGCGCATGTGCTCGATGGCCTCGGCCAGTTGCGCCAGCTCGCCACCGCCCACGCTGGGCAACTCGGCGCGCTGGCCGGCGCTCACCGCTTGGGCGTAGCGGGTGAGCTTGCGCAGCGCGGCACTGAGCCACCAGGACAGCAACGCACCGATCAACAAACCGAGCACGATCAGCCCGCCGCCAAGCCAAGCCAGGCGCTGCTCAGAGCGCTCGATATAGGGCTGTAACGTACGGTTGGGTTTGGCCACCGAGACCACGCCGATAATCTGCGCGCCATCCATGATCGGTGCGGCCACGTACATCACCGAGGAATCAGGATCGCTCGGGTCTTCCTTGGTCGAACGCGCGCCGTATTCGCCGCGCAGCGTCAGCAGCACATCGTTCCAGCGCGAATAATCCTGGCCCACCGCTGCGCCCGTGGAGTCGAGCAAAACCTTGCCCTCGGCGTCGGTGACATAGATGCGGTGATTGACCTGAGTTTTCTCTACGCCCCAGATCTGCGCGCGCGGCTGGCGTTGACCGTAAGCCTGTAACACCTGCGGTAAACGGCTCTGTTGCAAGCGGCCAGCCTTGACCTCGTCACGCAGAATCTCCGCCAGCAGGTTGGCCGTATCGACCAGGGTTTCCTCGGTGGACTGACGTACGCCGGGGCGGATTTCATCCATCACCGTACTCAGGACAAACCAGCCGGCCAGGCCGACAAACAGGAAATACACCAGGAAGATGCGGATCCCCAAGGGCATCAGGCGTGCCTCGGCGAGTAGCTGTAACCCAGGCCGCGATGGGTCTGGATCGGCTCCGCCGCGGCGCTCACCTGGCGCAGCTTGGCCCTTAGGCTTTTGATATGGCTGTCGATGCTGCGCTCGTAGCCCGCATCGGCAGCCACTCCCAGGCTATCGAGCAGTTGCTCGCGGGAAAATACCCGCTCAGGCTGCGTCAGCAGGCTTTGCAGTAAACGAAACTCGTGGCGGGTCAGGCTGAGTAACTGGTGGTGGTAGTGAATCTGCACCCGTTCGCTATCGAGCTGGAACGGCCCGCTGACAGGGCTCGCTGCGGGCACTTCACGCGGCGCCACACGCTTGAGGATGGCCTTGACGCGCGCCGCCACTTCGCGCGGGCTAAAGGGCTTGACCACGTAATCGTCGGCACCAATTTCCAGGCCCACCACCCGGTCGATTTCCTCGCTGCGCGCCGTGAGAAAAATCACCGGCACCTCGGAGAAACGCCGCAAACGCTTGCAGGCCTCGAAGCCGCTGATATCCGGCAGGCCGACATCGAGAATCAACAGGTCGGCCGGATTACGCTGCTGCTCAGCCAGCGCCTGCTCGGCCAGGCTCAGCCAAGTAGTGGTAAAGCCTTCACTTTGCAGGGCAAAAATCAGCGTATCTGCAATTGCGGCTTCGTCTTCGACAATCAGAATATGCGGCATGGGCGTCCTGCTCGTGGCAACTCGGCGAGGAGCCTGCGACAGGCCATGGCCAGCGTCAAGCGTGGCCTAAGGGCCAAGGACGCAGCCCGCAGTAGCTCGGATGCAATCCGGGAATGGCGCTGGCAGAACATCGACCCGGATTATATCCGGGCTACACACTGAACACAGAACCGTAGGGTGGGTTAGCGGCGCAAAACCTTGGACCCGAAAAGCGCACGCAGGCTGGGTGCCGCTTAACCCACCAACCCGCCAGCCCTGCCAAACACCGGTGGGCTACGGCGCACCCACAAACACGCAACATCATAGAATCCAGAGGCGCGCCTCCCGCTACTGCTAGCGGCAGGGCGCTCAATCAAGCTTGAAGCGTGCGGTATTTTGCGCCAACACCTGGCTACCCTGTCGCAGTTGTTCAGCCGCGCTGCTGACTGCCTGGGCACTTTCGAGCAGCGCGCTGGCAGCCTGATCGACCTGCTGAATATTGCCGCTGACTTCCTCAGCTGTCGCGGCCTGCTGCTCCGCCGCCGTGGCGATCTGCGCCAGGCGATCCGTCACCCGCTGCACCGATTCGACAATAGCGTCGAAATCTTCCCCCAGGGCTAAGACGCTACCGACATCACCTTCCGCCTGATGCACAGCGTCTTCCATCTGGGTGACCGACTGGCCGACCACGCGGTGCAGATTGGCCACCGTTTCAGCAATCTCCGCCGTAGAGTTTTGCGTGCGTTGCGACAGCGAACGCACTTCGTCAGCGACCACGGCAAAACCGCGTCCCTGTTCGCCTGCACGCGCCGCCTCGATCGCAGCATTTAGGGCCAGCAGGTTGGTCTGCTCAGCAATACCCTTGATCACATCCACCACGCGGGTGATCTGCTCGGTTTGCGTACGCAGTTGCTGCAAGGTGCTAGCGCTGTCACCCAAACGGCTGCTGAGCTCACGCATGCTCTGACTGGTGCGGTTGCTGCGTTGATTACTCTGATTGGCGATCTCACGGGTTTGGTTGGCCTCCACTGCGGCTTGCTCGCAACTCTGCGCCACACTCTGTGCGGTGGCAGCCATTTGCGTGGCAGCGGCGGCAATCTGGCTCATCTGGGCTTGCTGTTGCTCCACTGACTGCAAGGCATTACGCGCCTCGCCATTGAGCGTGTGCACGGTACCGCCCAACTGCTGACTTTGCTGATTGACCCCCTGCATAGAGCCGCGTAACTGATCGACTGCCGTATTCAGGGCCATGGCGATGCTGGCCAAATCATCCTCACCATGCACCTGCATACGCGCGCGCAGGTCGCCATCGCGCAAGCCTTCGGCGGCCTGGATGATCCCGGCAGTGCTACGATGGATCGAGGCATTGAGGCAGAACAAAACATACAGCGCCAGCAGGGTCAGCACACTGAATACACCCGTGACATTAATCATGGCGCTCAAGGCGCTCTCTTGGTAGTGACCGAGGCTCGCATCAAACTGTTGGTATAACGCTGTTTGCAGAATCTGCAACTGACGCTGCAACGCTTCGATACGTTGCACAAACTGCTCCGGGGTCAAGGCCATCGGGCTGGCCTCGAACATGTCACGGTCAATACCGGCGAGAAAGGCTTCATAACCCTGCAATGCACTCACATAGGGTTCTTGCAGTTGCCGCATAGCGTCTGGCGCTTCTTGGCCGAGGGTCGCCTGCGCCTTAAGCAATTGACTACGCGACTCATCCAAACCACGCCGTAGATCGCGGATCAACACACGGCTCTGCAGGGTGAAATGCTGCGACACCACCGCGCCGTAGCCCTGACTGGCAAAGCTGCCCAGCTGCTCGAGTAACCGCGGCAAGGTGTAGGTCAGCTGCTCCATCATCAGGTAGGTGTCGAGCTGCGGGTCCAGAATCAAGCCGCTGTCGGTGGCTAACTGTTCGCGCAGAGCCAACAACCCCAAGAGGTTCTTTTGGTAACGCTCTAGGGCATCAGGCAGCGCTAACTTACCCAGCACATCGACATTCAGTTCGGCCTGCCCAGTACTGAGACGCTGCCAATGCTGGCGAGCCTGGTCACTCAATAGTGTTGATTTGAGTGGCTGTTCGAGCGCCTGTAAGGCCGGTGAAAGGTTAGCGGCGCGTTCACGCAACAAGGCCTCGGCAGCCTTTTCGGTGCCCTTCCAGCGCGACAGCAATGTGCGCTGCTCAATCAGCGCCTGCTGCACCTTGGCCACGCTCTGCAAGGCGCTGATGCCTTCCAACTCATGGTCGATGGCGCTGAGTCGATCGAGGTTATAGCTGCTGATCATCCACATCGAAAAGCCCAGCGGTAGGGCAAACAACACAAACACCAGCTGAAACTTGCGCGCGAAGCTGAACCGCTCCAGCAGCCGCACGCCCGGTTTGAGTACTCCAGTCATACACACCTCAACCTGTGAAGCGAGCCTACTGCAAGGGCGCGCTAAAGTTAAACCTCAAGCAAGAAGCACGCCCAGCTGCGTATCTGCGACGTTATGTGCATAAGCAAAGGTAAGTGGTGCGTGGCGCCCGGGTACAACACAACGTGCGCAGTGGTGCGTCTCTCGGCGCACGAGCTTAATTAGCGAGGCCGCTCCAGAGCTCGTCGACATGACGAAAGCCCCAGGTCTCAGCGGACTCGCGACCGACGATTTTGTCACGCCCCACTAGCTTGCTCAGGTCAAGGATTTCCTGCGGGATCGGGGTTTTCGACTTGGCCGAGAAGAACACCTTGACCATGGGCATCAACAAGGAACCGGCTTTCTGCTCGATGACCACACCAATGCGTCCGCTTTCTAGGCCCACCAACGAGCCCACCGGGTAGATACCTACGGCTTTAACAAATGCCTGAAACACGAACGGATCGAAATGGCCCTTCCACTCAGCCATTTTTCGAATTGACTCGCCCGGATCCCAGCCTTGCCTATACGACCGATTGGAGGTGATCGCGTCATACACGTCGCAGACTGCGCCCATGCGCGCATAAAGGCTTATCTGCTCACCGGCCAGGCGATGCGGGTAGCCAGTGCCGTCGACTTTCTCGTGATGATGCAGGCACACGTCCAGCACCAGTGCGCTGACTTGTTTGCTGTCGAGTAACATCTGCGAGCCGGCCATAGGATGGTCGCGCATCGTGGCGAACTCGTTGTCGGTCAACTTACTTGGCTTATTTAAAATGCTGTTGGGAATGGCCATTTTGCCGATGTCATGCAGCAAACCGGAGAGCCCTGCTTCACGCACCTGAAAATCATCCAGGCCTAACTGGCGCGCCAAGGCAATCATCAGTGCACAAACGGCCACCGAGTGCATATAGGTGTATTCATCGGCGTTTTTCAGCCGTGCCAGGCTGATCAGCGCATTAGGGTGGCGCAGTACCGATTCGGAAATCTCCTCGACCAACTCGCCGGCCTGCTCAAACTGCAGCGCCTGGCCCATGCGCGCATCGCTAAACATGCTGATAACCGCTGCTTTGGCAGTGGCGCATATCTTGACCGCACGCCGGAGTTCATCGTCCATCGATGCCGCGCGAATCAACGGCGGGCTCTGCTCCACAGCCATCAACTTCTCGTCCGCTTGCGCAGCCATCTCTTCGGCGCTGGCGCTGGCGACCCCAACCTCGACATCCAGGCCCTTGCTGACATCGATCCACAGCTGAGTGACGCTGCTGGCCTTGACGCGCAGCAGGTCCTTTTCGGTTTCCAAGAGAAACTTGGACTTCCAGAAAGGATGATCCATCCATGAGCCGCAGAACTCATGAATAAACATACCGACACGCACGTCGGTCACAGCAATGCATTTGAGCATTTAACGCACCTGGACGATGGCAAAAGCAGCTCGGTCAACCATAAGCGTAGCCGAACAGCAGCCTTCAATGACTCGACATTACCTGAATCATGGCCCTAGGACATCACCGATATTGAGTGCACCAGAACGGAGCTGCCCAGCGGCTAAACAGCAGGTACACAGTCACCTTTTGCTGATGACGATCTGGCGTTTAAACGGGATAGCGCAGCCTAGGGCTGCTGGGGCGTGACAGCGCAGTCCACTGCGCACAGTGCAAGCGCCTTGATGGCAGGCCCCGTCAGCGTCGCACCACAGAGCGCAGCGCTGGTGAAGCAAAATCTGCTTACACACAAGAGGGTTGTCGCGTTACCTGCTGCTGATGGCTAAAAGCCTACTCCAGTGCATGAGAGCAGCACTGGAGTAGGCGTCTAGGTGCGCGCGTGCCGCGCTGATCAGCCCGCGCTGAACATCTTGTGCGGATCGATGACGAATTTCTTCGGCACGCCGGCATCGAACTCACCGTAACCGCGCGGCGCGTCGTCCAGGCTGATAACCTGCACACCAACCACTTCAGCGATGTTGATGCGGTCCCACATGATGGCCTGCATCAGCTGGCGGTTGTACTTCATCACTGGGGTTTGCCCAGTGTGGAAGCTGTGCGACTTGGCCCAGCCGAGGCCGAAACGAATGCTCAGCGCGCCCTTCTTCGCCGCGGCATCGACTGCGCCCGGATCTTCAGTGACGTAAAGGCCGGGAATACCGATTTTGCCGGCGACCCGCACCACGCCCATCAACGAGTTGAGCACGGTGGCGGGTGCTTCGTGCTGCACGCCTTCGTGACCATGGCCGCGAGCCTCAAAGCCCACCGCGTCGATCGCACAATCCACTTCCGGCTCACCCAGTAGTGCGGCAATCTGCTCGTGCAGCGGCGTATCCAGCGACAGGTCGGCAATCTCGAAACCCTGAGACTTGGCATGCACCAGGCGCACAGGATTGACGTCACCGACGATCACCACCGCTGCACCCAGCAAGCGTGCCGAGGCCGCCGCAGCCAAACCAACAGGACCCGCACCGGCGATATACACGGTGCTACCCGGCCCTACGCCCGCGGTGACGGCACCGTGGTAACCCGTGGGCAGAATGTCGGACAGACAGGTCAGGTCGAGAATTTTCTCCATGGCCCGCTCGCGGTCTGGCAGTTTCAGCAGGTTGAAGTCGGCGTACGGCACCATGGCGTACTCGGCCTGGCCACCGGTCCAGTCGCCCATGTCGACGTAACCGTAGGCACCACCCGGACGCGCCGGGTTGACCGACAGGCACACGCCAGTGTGTTGCTCTTTACAGCTGCGGCACCGGCCGCACGCGACGTTGAACGGCACCGACACCAGGTCACCGATTTTCAGGTTCTCGACGTCGCTGCCTTTCTCGATCACCTCACCGGTGATCTCGTGGCCCAGCACCAAGCCGGTTTGCGCCGTGGTACGGCCGCGCACCATGTGCTGGTCGGAGCCACAGATATTGGTGGATACGACTTTGAGGATGACCGCGTGCTCGATTTTCTTGCCGCGCGGGTCCTGCATTTTTGGATAGTCGATTTTCTGCACTTCGACCTTACCAGCGCCGAGGTAGACGACGCCACGATTACCAGACATAGGTGTTCTCCTTTGTTGTTGTGGGTACAAAGGCGCAGCCAACGGCCACGCGGCCTCGTACTGGAGCGTTAAGTCTGTTGCGCGGGAGAGACCGCCAAGGGCAGAGCGGTACTGCCTCTCCGGTTGTAATCCGGCTGCGTTTACACACCGGATCGGGTTGATGGGTATCGCTGCGCTCAACCCATCCTACGGATCATGCGTGCAGCACCACCGTGCGGCTGGCGTTGAGGAACACCCGCCGTTCAAGGTGGTAACCAATGGCCTTGGCCAGGGTTTGGCACTCGATATCACGGCCTTTTGCAATCAGGTCTTCGGGGTAATGCGCGTGGTCCACCGACTCCACGCCCTGGGCGATGATCGGCCCCTCGTCGAGGTCGTTGTTGATGTAGTGCGCAGTGGCGCCGACCAGTTTGACGCCCTTTTCATAGGCCTGGTGGTAAGGCTTGGCGCCCTTGAAACCGGGTAGCAGCGAGTGGTGAATATTGATCGCCCAGCCATCCAGCTTGCGGCACAGCTCGGGCGACAACACCTGCATATAGCGGGCGAGCACCACCAGTTCGGCGCCCGTATCCTCAATCACCTGCAGCACCTTGCGCTCCTGCGCCGGTTTGTCATTGGGGTCGAGCGGGAAGTGGTAGTAGGGAATGTCGTGCCAGCGCGCCAGCGGTTCCAGGTCCGGGTGATTGGACACCACCGCCACCACCTCCATGCCCAAGTGGCCAATGCGCTGACGATAGAGCAGATCATTCAGGCAATGGTCGGCCTTGCTGACCATCAGCACCACCTTGGCTCGGTAGCCGGGCGGGGTCAGCTCGACCTGCATGCCAAAGCTGGTCAGGCGCTCATCGAGGCCGGCGCGAAACGCCTGCTCATCAAAGTCATCCGGTTGGCGAAACTCGACGCGAATAAAAAACAGCGAGGACAGGCGATCATCAAACGAGTGATGCTCAGTCACGTAACAGCGCTGCTCGAAGAGAAAGCGCGTCACCGCGTCCACCGTGCCGAGCACGCTCGGGCAGTGGGCAGTCAGAATCCAGGTATCAGGGGTGCGGCTCATAGCATTCTCCAATCAGGCGTAGAGTGGATCGGGGCGCGTAGCTGACGCTTCACCCATCCACCTTGGATGTCCTCTGGTGGCCGAAAAAAGCGTCGTCCACCCTACGTTCAGGCCTTGATCGCCAAGCCGAACTCGGCGCTGGCGTCTTGCAGCCACAACCAGACGTAATCCGCGAAGCTGCGGCGCACCACTAACTCCCAGGTGTCTTCGCCGGTATGGCGGATCACCAGCTGCGACTTGGCGAACACCGTGCCCACGGCCTTACCCACCGGGAAGTTGCTGGGGTGCACGTCATAGCTGCTGGACTTCATCAGCACGTCGCGCACCTTCGGCCCGCTCAGTTCCAACAGGGTTTGTCCGCCGCTGACGTTGACGATCGAGATGTGCTGGCCATCCAGCGCTGCACGCAGCTTTTGCTCGACGGCAAACTCGGTGCCGCTTGGCACGACCAGCAACCACTCATCGGGGCCCAGCCATTGCAGTGAGGTCTCACCAGCCGCCACCAGCATCAGTGCAGACGGCAGTTCCAGGCCTAATGCTTGGTGCACGGCGCCGGCAAAAGCGCTGTCCTTGGCGTCGCCGCGCAGGGTCAGGTGACCGAGCAGCTTCTTCTCACGCAGGGTGACCCCAGCCTTGGCCGGCCCCTTGCCCACTAACTGATCGAGCTCGGCGTGGAACAGTGGCGATTCAGCATGGGCAGCCGCAGGGCGTTGCTGATAAACATTGATTGAATTAGACATTCTGGCGATCCCCTTTCGGGTCATAGAACACGGAGCTGACGATTTCGGCTTCAATCACGCTGCCATCCACCAAGGGGGCGAACACTCGCTCACCGATGCGTTTAAGACCGCCTTTAACCAAGGCCATGGCGATGGAGTGTTTCAACGCCGCGCTTGCGTAGCTGGAGGTGACGTGGCCGACCATATCCATCGGGATCGGCTGCTTGGGGTCACGTACCAGCTGCGCGCCTTCCGGCAGCACCTTGCTCGGGTCGATGGGCTTGAGCCCCACCAACTGCTTGCGCTCTTCACGCGTGCAGTCCTCGCGGTTCATGCCGCGCCAGCCGATCCAGGAGAACGGTTTAGTGCGACCGACACACCAGCCCATATTGAGATCGTCCGGGGTGACTGAACCGTCAGTGTCCTGACCGACGATGATGAAACCCTTCTCGGCCCGCAGCACGTGCATGGTCTCGGTACCGTAAGGCGTCAGGCCATGCTTCTTGCCGGCCTCGATGATCTTTTCCCACACGCCCAGGGCATAGTCGGCCTGCACGTTGACTTCATAACTCAGCTCACCGGTGAAGGAGATACGGAATACCCGCGCCGGCACACCGCCAACCTGGCCTTCCTTCCAGGTCATAAAGGGGAAGGCGTCCTTGTCCAGGTCGATATCGGTGACCTCAGCCAGCAGCTTGCGACTGTTCGGCCCGGACAGGGTCATGGTGGCCCAGTGATCGGTGACTGAGGTGAAATACACCTTGAGCTCCGGCCACTCGGTCTGGTGGTAAATCTCCAGCCACTCCATTACCCGTGCGGCGCCGCCAGTGGTGGTGGTCATCAGGAAGTGGTTGTCCGCCAGGCAGGCGGTGACACCGTCGTCGAAGACCATGCCGTCTTCTTTGCACATCAGACCGTAGCGCGCCTTGCCTACATCCAGCTTGGTCCAGGCATTGCTGTACACGCGGTTAAGGAACTCGCGGGCATCCGGGCCTTGGATATCGATTTTGCCCAGGGTCGAGGCATCGAGAATGCCCACCGCGTTGCGTACTGCCAGGCACTCACGGGCCACGGCGCCATGCAGGTCTTCACCGGCTTTGGGGAAATACCACGGGCGCTTCCACTGGCCGACGTCCTCAAACTCGGCGCCGTTTTGCAGATGCCAGCTCTGCATGGCGGTGTAGCGCTTGGCTTCAAACAACTCACCGCAATGCCGGCCGGCCACTGCACCGAAGGTCACCGGGGTGTAATTGGGGCGGAACATGGTGGTGCCCATTTGCGCAATGCTGATGCCCAGCGAGCGCGCGGCGATGGCCAAGCCGTTGATGTTGCCCAGCTTGCCCTGGTCGGTGCCGAAACCCAGCGCGGTGTAGCGTTTAACGTGTTCGACCGACTCGAAACCTTCACGCGTCGCCAGCTCGATACCGGCGGCAGTGACATCGTTCTGCAGGTCGACAAATTGCTTAGGCGCACGCGCCGTGGGCTTGTCGTGGGGTACCTGGAACAACGCCTGCGTCGGCTCTTCCAAGTGCACAACGACCTGCGGCACGCTCGCCGAAACGGCTTTGTAGCCGGCCTCGACGGCGGCAGAGACACCTGCCTCGACGCCATTGGCCAGGGCATCAGCGAGGCCAAACACGCCATTCACGGCACCGGCGCAGAAGCGCTTCTGCAAACCGTCACCCGGCACGAAGGCGAGGATGTCTTCACGCCAGGTCGGCTTGCCGCCCAGGTGTGAGGCCAGGTGCACCACCGGGCTGTAGCCACCAGAGCTGACAATCAGGTCGCAATCAAGCACTTCTCCGGGGCTGGTCACCTTGTGGTTCTGCACATCGATGGCGCAGATACGCGCCGCCGTCACCCGCTTGCTGCCCGCCGCTTCCACCACGGCACTGCCAGTGAGGATGCGCACGCCACGCTTGCGCGCCTCTTCCACCCAGCTGCCGCGTGGGTTGCTGCGCGCATCAGCAACTGCCACCACCTGCAAACCAGCGTCGAGCCAGTCGAGCACCACACGGTAGGCGTAATCATTGTTGGTCGACAGCACCAGTTGCTTGCCCGGTGCTACGCCATAACGACGTACATAGGTGGACACCGCATCGGCGAGCATATTGCCCGGCACGTCGTTGTTGGCGTACACCAGCGGCCGCTCATGCGCACCGGTGGCCAGCACCACACACTTGGCACGCACCCGGTGCATGCGCTGGCGCAACATGCCCATGGGCGCGATCTCACCGAGGTGATCAGTCAGGCGCTGATGAATAGTGAGGAAGTTGTGGTCGTGGTAACCATGCACCGTGGCCCTTGGCAGCAGGGTGACTTCAGGCATGCTTGCCAACTCGGCAAGCACCTTGGTCACCCACTCGCTGGCGGGTTTGCCGTCGAGGGTTTCGCGGGTGCTGAGCAGGCTGCCGCCGAACTCTTCCTGCTCATCGGCTAGGATCACTCGCGCGCCGCTGCGCCCGGCGACCAAGGCCGCAGCCAAACCTGCGGCACCACCGCCGACGATCAGCACGTCGCAATGCTGGTTCATGTAGTCGTAGCTGTCCGGGTCAGCGGCTTTCGGCGCACGGCCAAGACCTGCGGCCTTACGGATGTACTTTTCGTAGGTCAGCCAGAGGTTCTGCGGGTACATAAAGGTTTTGTAATAAAAGCCTGGCGGCATCACCTTGCCGCCGACTTTGCCAAGAATGCCCATCAGGTCGGTGTTCACACTCGGCCAACCGTTGGTGCTGCTGGCAACCAGGCCGGCATACAACGCCTGCTGAGTGGCACGCACGTTGGGGATCTGCGCCGCTTCGGTGCTACCAATCTGCAGCACCGCATTCGGCTCCTCACTGCCCGCCGCAACGATGCCGCGCGGCCGCGAATATTTAAAGCTACGGCCGACGATGTCTACACCGTTGGCCAGCAAGGCGGCGGCCAGGGTGTCACCGACAAAGCCTTGGTAGCTCTGCCCGTTGAAGCTGAAATTCAATGGCTGGCTGCGGTCGATGCGGCCACCTGTGGCAAGACGATTGACCTGGCTCATGCCGTTACTCCTTGGTCGATGGCCTGCTTCGCGGCGCCACCAGCGGCAGTGACGCTGGGCTTTTCGCCGATCTTGTAGGTTTCGAGAATTTCGTAAGTCACCGTATGACGGGTGGCGTTGAAGTACTGGCGGCAACCGGCGGCGTGTACCCACAGTTCGTGGTGAATGCCACGCGGGTTATCGCGAAAAAACAGGTAATCGCCCCACTCGGCATCGGTGCAGGCGGCCGGGTCCAGTGGACGCGGAATGTGTGCCTGGCCCTTGGCGTGGAATTCCTCTTCGGAACGCAGCTCGCCGCAATGTGGGCAGAAAATATGCAGCATGATCGGTACCTCCAGAAAACCTCAGGTCCTCTCCCATGGGAGAGGCGGCAAAATCAGTGCGCAACCCCGGCGGCGCCGTGTTCATCGATCAGCGCGCCGTTGTGGAAGCGCTCAATGGAGAACGGCTTGGCCAGCGGGTGCATCTCGCCTTTAGCCAGGCTGGCCGCGAACACGTGACCAGAACCCGGCGTCGCTTTGAAGCCGCCGGTGCCCCACCCGCAGTTGAAGAACAGGTTCGGCACCGGGGTCTTGGCGATGATCGGGCAGGCGTCCGGCGTGGTGTCGACGATGCCGCCCCACTGGCGGTTCATGCGCACCCGCGAGAGCACCGGGAACAGCTCGACGATGGCCTGCAGGGTGTGTTCGATGGTTGGGTAGGAGCCGCGCTGGCCATAACCGTTGTAGCCATCGATGCCGGCACCAATCACCAGGTCGCCCTTGTCCGACTGACTGATATAGCCATGCACGGCGTTGGACATGATCACGCTGTCGATAATCGGTTTGATCGGCTCGGACACCAGCGCCTGCAACGGGTGCGATTCCAACGGCAGGCGAAAGCCGGCCAAGCCAGCCAGGTGCCCGGAGTTACCCGCCGCCACCACGCCGACGCGCTTACCGCCGATAAAGCCCTTGTTGGTTTCTACGCCGATGCACACACCGTTTTCTTTGCGAAAACCGATCACTTCGGTTTGCTGGATCAAGTCGACACCCAATGCATCGGCGGCGCGGGCATAGCCCCAGGCCACCGCATCGTGGCGGGCGACGCCGCCACGGCGCTGCAGGGAAGCGCCCATCACCGGGTAACGGGTGTTTTTCGAGCAGTCCATGTACGGCACCAGCTCCTCGACCTGCTTGGCATTCAGCACTTCGCCGTCGATGCCGTTGAGGCGGTTGGCGCTGACCCGGCGCTCGATGTCGCGCATGTCCTGCAGGGTGTGGCCGAGGTTGAACACACCGCGCTGGGAGAACATGACGTTGTAGTTGATGTCTTGCGACAGGCCTTCCCACAGCTTCATCGCGTGCTCATACAAATGCGCCGACTCATCCCACAGGTAGTTGGAACGCACGATGGTGGTGTTGCGCGCGGTATTACCACCGCCCAGCCAACCCTTCTCGATCACCGCGACGTTCTTCACGCCAAATTCTTTGGCCAGGTAATAGGCCGTGGCCAAACCATGCCCGCCGCCGCCGACTATGACCACGTCATACACCGGCTTGGGCGTTGGGTTGCGCCACATCCGCTGCCAATTCTCATGGTGGCTGAACGCGTGCTTGAACAGGCCGAAGCCGGAATAACGTTGCATGGGATGCTCCTAAATCTGGGTAGTTCAAGCCGTAGGGCGAGTCGCGTTTTATCGATCCACCGGTACGCAGTGAAAGCCCGTAGGGTGGATCACGCTTTAGCGATCCACCGATACGCGGTGGAAGGAAACAGCGCCTTCCACCCTACGAGTCACCGATAAACCGGGTAATCGGCGCACAGCCCTGCCGCCAGCGCCGCCACCTGAGCTTCCACATCGGCATCGCCGAGGTGATCGAGGATGTTGCAGATCCAACCGGCCAGCTCGATGCTCTGTGCTTCCTTGAAACCGCGCGTGGTGATCGCCGGTGTGCCGATGCGCAGCCCGGAGGTAACGAACGGCGATTGCGGGTCATTCGGCACCGCGTTTTTGTTGACGGTGATACCGGCGCGGCCCAGGGCGGCGTCGGCATCTTTACCGGTCAGGCCCTGACGAATCAGGCTGACCAGGAACAGGTGGTTGTCGGTGCCGCCGGAGACCACGTCATAGCCGCGCTCGATAAACACCTTGGCCATGGCCTGGGCGTTGTTAATCACTTGCTGCTGATAGGTTTTGAAGCCTGGCTCCATGGCCTCTTTGAAGCACACCGCTTTGGCGGCGATCACGTGCATCAACGGGCCGCCCTGAGCACCGGGGAATACCGCCGAGTTGAGCTTCTTCTCGATCTCCGGGTTGGCCTTGGCCAGGATCAACCCGCCACGGGGGCCGCGCAGGGTCTTGTGGGTAGTGGTGGTGACCACATCGGCAAACGGCATCGGGTTGGGATACAGGCCGGCAGCGACCAAACCGGCAACGTGGGCCATGTCGACAAACAGCAGCGCCCCGACCTTGTCGGCGATGGCGCGAAAACGCGGAAAGTCGAGGGTTTTCGAGTAGGCGGAGAACCCGGCGACGATCATCTTCGGCTGGCACTCAACGGCCAGGCGCTCGACCTCGTCGTAATCGATCAGCCCGGTGGCGGTGTCGATGCCGTACTGCACGGCGTTGTACAGCTTGCCCGAGGACGACACCTTGGCGCCGTGGGTGAGGTGGCCACCGTGAGCCAGGCTCATGCCGAGGATGGTGTCGCCGGCATTGATCAGCGCTAGGTACACCGCGCTGTTGGCGGACGAGCCAGAGTGCGGCTGAACGTTGGCGAAGTCGGCACCGAACAATTGCTTGGCCCGGTCGATGGCCAGCTGCTCGACCACATCAACGTGCTCGCAACCGCCGTAGTAACGCTTGCCCGGATAACCTTCGGCGTACTTGTTGGTCAGGCCACTGCCCTGGGCTTCCATCACCCGCTGGCTGGTGTAGTTTTCCGAAGCGATCAGCTCGATGTGGTGCTCCTGACGGCTTTCCTCGGCGTTGATGGCGCTGAGCAGTTCGTCGTCATAGCCTTGAATCTGGTCATTCTTGCTGAACATCGCTGATCTCCTGCGGCGCCTTGGTACGGCGCATCGGTGTCGAAAGCGGGCAACAGGTCATTGAAAAACTATCTAGGTTGCCGATACGTCGACATCGCCTAGGTTTTCAACGGCCTGTTCAACCCTTGTGGAGCCGATGGTATGACTCGCCCTGATCGGTCAGATGCCTATGCACGCCACGGGAGATTGCGTTTGCGACATGCCGAGGTCGCAATTGCATAACCGCTCTGGCTACCCGGACAATGGGTTCGCCTGTACGGCCGAGGATGTCGCCCAGGCATCTGTAAACTCAGGTGACTGCGGGTAGAGTAAAAGCATCCCAAACAGCTCAATCCGTCGGTTCTAAACAAGGAGCTTCACATGCCCGATCTCTCGCAACAGTTCGCCAGCGACAACTACTCCGGCATCTGTCCTGAGGCCTGGGCAGCAATGGCAGAGGCCAACCAAGGGCACCAGCGCGCCTATGGCGACGACGAATGGACGGCACGTGCCGCCGATCATTTCCGCCGCCTGTTTGAAACCGATTGCGAGGTGTTTTTCGCCTTCAATGGCACGGCGGCCAACTCCCTGGCGCTTGCCGCGCTGTGCCAGAGCTACCACAGCGTGATCTGCTCGGAGACCGCCCACGTCGAAACCGACGAATGTGGCGCACCGGAGTTCTTCTCCAACGGCTCCAAACTACTGTTGGCCAAGACCGAGAACGGCAAACTGACCCCCGAAGCGATCCGCGAACTGGCCCTCAAACGCCAGGACATCCACTTCCCGAAACCCCGCGTGGTCACCATCACCCAAGCCACTGAGGTCGGCACCGCCTACACGCCCGATGAGGTCCGCGCGATCAGCGCGGTATGCCGCGAACTGGGCCTGCACCTGCACATGGACGGCGCGCGCTTTTCCAACGCCTGCGCCTTTCTCGGCTGCAGCCCAGCCGAGCTGACCTGGAAAGCCGGTGTCGACGTGCTGTGTTTTGGCGGCACCAAGAACGGCATGGCGGTGGGCGAGGCGATCCTGTTCTTCAACAAGGACCTGGCCGAAGACTTCGACTACCGCTGCAAGCAGGCCGGTCAGCTGGCCTCGAAGATGCGCTACCTGTCGGCACCCTGGGTCGGCATCTTGCAGAACGATGTGTGGCTGAAATATGCCCAGCACGCCAACCACTGCGCGCATTTGCTTGCAGGCTTAGTCAGCGATATTCCCGGAGTCAACCTGATGTTCCCGGTCGAGGCCAACGGCGTGTTCCTGCAGATGTCGGAGCCGGCGCTGGAAATCCTGCGTGGCCAGGGCTGGCGTTTCTACACCTTTATCGGAGCCGGCGGCGCACGTTTTATGTGCTCGTGGGACACCGATGAAGCGCGCGTGCGCCAGCTGGCAGCGGATATTCGTAAGGCCATGGCAAGCACGCACTAGCCGCTGGGTTTAGCCCGGCGGGCTCTGCCGTGGGACGAGCGCCGGTAACAGCGTGCGCGAGATGGCCTCGCGCACATTAGGCAGCACCGTCGCGCTGCCACCGAGCAATTCCTCGACTAAACGCTTCAGCGCCACCGCCCGCTCCGGGCTGAGGCCGCTGACGGCATGTTCGCAGGCTTGCTCGGCCGTCACCCCAGGCGGAATCGACAACCCCAGCGCCACCAGGCGTTCACGTAGATCTTCCTGATCAATCAAGTCGGCATGCATCATGATCAAATCCTCTAATGGTGCGGCGATAAATGGGCTCTCAACTCGGGCGGCGCATGGGTATCGCGACGCTCAACCCATCCTAGGAACTGGAACATAAACCGTGGGAGGCGCTTTAGCGGCGAGCTTTAAACCACAGTTGTCGCGGCTACGACTGCATGGATGCAGGAGGTAGAGCGAAGCAGGATGCCAGAGCCGAAAGCCCCCTCCCACACTGGCAGCTAGCGCAGCACGCCTTCTTCCAGTAGTAGCTTGAAGATAGCCTCGGCGCCGGCCTCTGGCGAAACATCCTTGAGTACCTGACCACCCCCGCCACTGGCTTTGGCCGTGGCGGCTTTCATGCGCTCCGCGCCGGTTTTCGCCTTGATCACCTTGAGCCGTTTGGGCCGTGGTTTAGCCGGTTGCAGCTGCGCGCTGGCAAACAACGGGTCAGCGACCAGCTCCACCTCCTCGGCGGTCAACAAACCACGGCGGGCAGGACCGAAGGCACTCTGCCGCGCGGTGGGTGCGGCGTTATCAACACTGGCAACAAAAGGCAGGCGCACCTGCAAACGCCGACGCTGACCCCGGGGTAGCGCCTGCAGCACCTGAGCCACACCATCGCTGACCTGCTCCACCGCAGCCAGTCCCACCACCAGCGGCCAGCCAAGCTGTTCCGCCAAGAGGAAAGGCAGCATGCCCGAACCCTCACCGGTTTCCGCCTGACTGCCGGTCAATACCAGCTGCGCGCTGGAATCGGCCAGGTAGTCGGCCAGCACTGGCAGCGCATCGCTGTGCGCCGGTTGCTCAAGAATCTTGAGCTGATTAAGGCCCATGCCCAGATAAGCCCGCAGCGCCTCCTGCTGAGGGTCACCGGCATGCAGCACCTGCAAACGCTCACCGGCCAAGTGCAAACCCAGCTCGACCGCACGGGCGTCCTGCTCGGCGCGGCGTGGCCGCCCCGACAGCGGGTGGGCGCCCACGGAAACCAGCGCAACGATATTCAACTCAGTCATGGGAACACTCCGTAGGGTGGAAGACGCCGTGTTCTTCCACCATGGCGGTGTAGGCGTTGGTGGATGGGTGCAGCGTCATCCACCCTACGAATGGGTTAGGCCGCATCACGTGCACCGCCTTGCCGATACGCCGCAACCCGCTCGATCAACGCCTGCAGGATCGCCGCAGACTCGCCAATCACCGACAGGTCGGCGCGCTTGATCATGTCGCAGGTCGGGTCGAGGTTGATCGCCACCACCTTGTCGCAAGCGCCAATCCCTTGCAGGTGTTGGATGGCGCCGGAAATACCCACCGCCACATACACCCGCGCGGTGACCCAGATGCCGGATGCGCCGACCTGACGTTCGCGGCCCATATAGCCATCATCCACTGCCACCCGCGACGCTCCTTCGGTTGCCCCCAGCGCCGCAGCGGCCTGATGAAACAGCGCCCAGTCTTTGACCCCGTTACCGCCGGAGAGAATGAACTCCGCTTCGGCCATGGGAATCTGCGCCGGGTCTACCGCCACCGCGCCGAGGTCTTGAATACGCGGTATGTGCCTGACCAGCGCTTCATTGAGGGCTAGCGCACGCACCTCATGACGCGTCTCGCTGACCGGTTCGGCGCACTCGACGGCGGCCAGCACCACGCGCGGTGCCTGTTGCACTAAATCTTCACGGCCAGCGCCAGCACGCCCGCTGCTGACGCCATCGGCCACTTGCCAGACCCGCGTCGCCGGGCGCACGCCCAACTTGGCCGCCAGACGCCGACCCAGTTCACCGCCACCGGTGCGGCTGTCGGGCAGCAACCAATGCCGCGGGGTGAGTTGCCGCTCCAGCGCCGCCAGCGCCAGTACGCGCGCTTCCGGGGCATAGCCGCTGAAACCGTCAGCCTCGAACTGCAGCAGGCGGTCCACGCCGTTGCAGTCCAAGGCGTTTTCTTTGTGCTCGCCAAATATCACGGCGACCACCGCACCGTCGCTGCCGGCGAGTTTATGGGCCAGACCGAGCAGGTCTTTGTCGTGCGCGCTGAGTCGGCCGCCGACCATGTCCGGCACCACCACGATATGAAAAGCGGGCTGCTCGATCACATGCAGCGGCAATTGCACCACGGCGCTGGCGGTGCTGCGCTTCTGGCTGCCGCCCTGCTGACCGCCGGAACGGTCGATACGTTTGAGGCCGTTGGGGCCGATAAAGCCGACGCCGTGGGGGTTCTTGCGAATCACGCCGTTAGGCCCCATCCAGCTCACGGCCGCTGGCTGCGCTGCGGCATGCAGAGGGTGCAGGCGATTACGGGCAATCCACTCAACGCGTGGATCGCGGCGAATGATCTCGCTCATCAATGCACCTCCATGGCAGCTACCGGAGCGGGATTGCCCTGCTTAAGCGGTGCAGCTGATTCCAGCAACACATCGGCGACCAACTCGGCAATGTCTTTCACCTCAGGGCGCTGGCCGACCACGCCTTCGAGCATGGCGGTGCATTGCGGGCAACCCACGGCCACCACTTCAGCTGCGGTTTCCTTGATATCGGCCATGCGCATATCGGGAATCCGCTGTTTGCCGGGAATATCGGTAATCGGTGCACCGCCGCCGCCGCCACAGCAGCGCGAGCGGAATGCCGAGCGTTCCATCTCCCGCACCTCGATACCGATGGCCTTGAGCACCGCGCGCGGCGCTTCGTACTCACCGTTGTAGCGCCCCAGGTAGCACGGGTCGTGATAAGTCACGCTGCCGCCTTTGTGCGTACCCAGCGTGAGCTTTTGCCCGCTGATCAGCTGCTCCATGTAGGTGCTGTGGTGCAGCACCTGGTAGTGGCCGCCCAGCTCGCCGTATTCATTTTTCAGCACATGAAAGCTGTGCGGGTCGCAGGTGACGATGGTGCGGAACTGGTACTGGCCCAGGGTGGCAATATTGCGTTTGGCCAGCAGCTGGAAGGTCGCCTCATCGCCTAAGCGACGGGCCACATCACCACTGTCGCGCTCTTCCAGGCCGAGCACCGCAAAGTCGACCTGGGCGGCCTTCAGCACTTTGACGAACGCACGCAAGGTGCGCTGGTTACGCATATCAAAGGCACCGTCGCCGACCCAGAACAGCACCTCAACCGACTGTTTATCGCTCATCAGCGCCAGGTTCAGGTCCGCCGCCCAGTTCAAGCGACCGCCCGGGGCAAAACCGCCGGGGTTGTCGGTGGCGATGAGGTTATCCAACACTTCGGCGCCCTTGTTCGGCGTCGCGCCTTTTTCCAAGGTCAGGTGACGGCGCATGTCGACGATGGCATCGACATGCTCAATCATCATCGGGCACTCCTCGACGCAGGCGCGGCAGGTGGTGCACGACCACAGCGTCTCGGCATCCACCAGGGCCTTGCCATTAAGGTTGACGATTGGTAGGTGCGGGCCGCCGCTGTGCTCGCCAATAGGCTTACCCGGATAGGGAGAGCCAGCAAACTTGGCGTCAGTACCGCCCGCCAGACCGACGACCATGTCCTGAATCAGCTTCTTCGGGTTCAGTGGCTGACCGGCAGCGTAGGCCGGGCACGCCGCCTCGCACTTACCGCACTGCACGCAGGCATCGAAGCCGAGCAGTTGGTTCCAGGTGAAGTCTGTGGGTTTTTCCACCCCCAGCGGGGCGTTGCGGTTATCCAGATCCAGGGCTTTCAACCCGGTGGAGCGACCGCCCGCGAAACGCTCGGCGCGGCGGTGCCAAGCCAGGTGCAGAGCACCGGCAAAGGCATGCTTCATCGGCCCGCCCCAGGTCATACCGAAGAACAACTCGGACACGCCCCAGGCCACGCCCACGCTCAGCAGCAGGGCCAAAACCCAGCCGCCAAAGTCCGCCGAGACAATCCCGGCGACCGGCAAGGTGGCGATAAAGAAGCTGGCTGCGAACATCAGCAGGCTTTTCGGGAGGCGCATCCACGGGCCTTTCGACAGCCGTGATGGCGGGTCGAGCCGGCGCTTGGCGACAAACAGCGCGCCGACAAACATCAGCGCAGTGGCCGCCAACAAGGCAAAGCCGAGCAGACGGCTGTGCAAGCCAAAACCGTGCACCAGAATCGCCAGTACCGCAGCCAGCACAAAGCCACCGGCAGTGGCCACGTGGGTGTTGGCGATGTATTTGTCACGGGCGACCACATGGTGCAGATCGACCATATAGCGCCGCGGCATGGCCAGCAGACCGCCCAGCCAGTCAACCTGAGCCGGCCGGCCGCGACGCCACATCAGAAAGCGCTTGCCCGCGCCGATGACCGCAAGGGCCAGGGCAGCGAACAGCAGAATAGGCAGGATGGTAGTGAGCATGAGCGCACCCTTCAGATAATCCGTAGGGTGGATGGACAAAGCCATCCACCGTATTCAATTGCGCGTTAACCCGCTGTGGATAAGCAGAGCGTTATCCACCCTACACAGGGCGCATCAACCGTGACGCCCCGTAGGTCAAAAGTCCTTGCACAAGCGCAGGGCGTCATAGATCGCCGCATGGATGTTGCGCTGGGCCACGCAGTCACCGATGCGGAACAGCAGGTAGCCGTCGCCGGCCTCGCTCAGGCACGGCTGCGGTTTGATCGCGAACAATGCTTCGACGTCGATCTGACCCTTGTTGCGCGAGCCTTCCTTGAGCCCGTAGTACAGGCTCTCGTCTGGACGCACGCCGTTTTCCACCACCACCTGATCGACTACCCGCTCTTCTTTGGCACCGGTGTATTCGTTCTCCAGCACCGCCACCAGCTTGTCGCCCTCGCG
This sequence comes from Pseudomonas guineae, assembly GCF_900113745.1. Classification (GTDB taxonomy): domain Bacteria; phylum Pseudomonadota; class Gammaproteobacteria; order Pseudomonadales; family Pseudomonadaceae; genus Aquipseudomonas; species Aquipseudomonas guineae. The sequence goes on from NZ_FOQL01000005.1 coordinate 111,471, forward strand.
ATAGACCTTTTCCAGCATCATGTCGCCGGTCATGATCACTTCTTTGGGGTACATGCTGCGGTAGTAGGTCGGGAAGCTGGTGCCGCCCATGGCCACACCCGGCTTGATGTCGTCGGTAACGATCTCCACCTTGGCGCCTTTGTCGGCGATAAAGTCGGCCACCGACATACCACCGAACTCACAAATGGTGTCGTACACCAGCACGTTATTGCCCGGTGCCACCGTGCCATCGAGGATGTCCCAGCTGCTCACCACCAAGCCTTCAGCGGCGCCCCAGTGCTCGTTCTGCTCGATAAACGCATGGCCGCCGTTGGCCAGCACGACGACATCCGGGCGCAGGTCGAGGATGTTGGCTTCATCAGCACCTGTACTCAGGCGCAGGTCGATATTCAGCCGCGCCAGCTCCAGCTGGAACCAGCGAGTGATGCCGGCCATCTGGTCGCGCTGCGGCGCTTTGGCGGCCAGGGTGATTTGCCCACCAAGCTGGTCTTTCTTCTCGAACAGGGTCACATCGTGGCCGCGCTCGGCGGCGACGCGCGCTGCTTCCATACCGGCTGGGCCGCCACCAACGATCACCACTTTGCGCTTGGGCCCAGTGGTTTTCTCGATGATGTGCGGCAAGCCCATGTATTCACGGCTGGTCGCCGCGTTCTGGATGCACAGCACGTCCAGGCCCTGGTACTGGCGGTCGATGCAGTAGTTAGCACCGACGCACTGCTTGATCTGGTCGACCTGGCCCATCTTGATCTTGGCGATCAGGTGCGGGTCGGCGATGTGCGCACGGGTCATGCCGACCATGTCGACGTAGCCGCCTTCCAAAATGCGCGTGGCCTGGTTTGGGTCCTTGATGTTCTGCGCGTGCAGCACCGGCACCTTAACCACTTCCTTGATCCCGGCAGCCAGATGCAGGAACGGCTCCGGCGGGTAACTCATGTTGGGGATGACGTTGGCCAGGGTGTTGTGCGTGTCGGCACCTGAGCCGACCACACCGATAAAGTCGATCAAACCGGTGGCATCGTAATACGCGGCGATCTGCTTCATGTCCTCGTGGGACAGGCCGTCCGGGTGGAACTCGTCACCGGAAATACGCAGGCCCACGCAGAAGTCGGCACCGACCTCGGCGCGCACGGCCTTGATCACTTCCAGGCCGAACTTCATCCGCCCCTCGAAGGTGCCGCCCCACTCGTCGGTACGCTTGTTCACGCGTGGCGACCAGAACTGGTCAATCATGTGCTGGTGCACAGCCGACAGCTCGACGCCGTCGAGGCCGCCCTCTTTGGCGCGGCGTGCGGCCTGGGCGAAGTCACCAATAACGCGCCACATTTCTTCCGGCTCGATGGTCTTGCAGGTGGCGCGGTGCACCGGCTCACGGATGCCGGACGGCGACATAAGGGTTGGCCAGTCGAAACCATCCCAGCGCGAGCGACGGCCCATGTGGGTAATCTGGATCATGATCTTGGCGCCATGCTTGTGCATGGCATCCGCCAGGTTCTGGAAGTGCGGGATGATGCGGTCGCTCGACAGGTTCACCGAGCTCCACCAGCTGTGCGGGCTGTCGATGGAAACCACCGAGGAGCCACCGCAGATCGCCAGGCCGACGCCACCCTTGGCCTTCTCTTCGTAATACTTCACGTACCGCTCGGTGGTCATGCCGCCATCGGTGGCCATCACCTCAGCGTGGGCGGTGGACACGATGCGGTTACGAATAGTCAGCTTGCCGATTTGAATCGGCTGAAACATTGCTTCGAAGGCCATGGCGGCATCCTCACGGAACTAAGGATTGTGGGAGGCGCTTCAGCGGCGAGCGGGTTGCGCTGTTCGCGGCTAAAGCCCCTCCTACGAAATTGTTGTCAGGTGGGTCAGAGTGGCTTAACCACAAACAGACCCTCATCGTGGCCTTCTTCAGAACCGCCGTACTCCTGCACCGTGACCGTGCGAATCGGGCTACCTGCAGCCGCGAGGATCTGGTCGATAGCGCCGGAGAACCAGCCGGTGAACATGTAGTCGACCTTGCGCCCGCACTTGCCGTAGACATAAACGAAGGCCGAATGCTTGAGCTTGACCTCGGCATAGCCGGTTTCGAGGTCGAGCTTCTGTGTTTCAAACAGGCCCCAGCCGCGCTGCGACAGGCGCTTCATGTAATGCTCAAACACCGCCGCGCCGGACATGCCATGGCATTCCGCTTCTTTCTCACACCAATGCCAGGCGGACTTGTAGCCGGCCTTGTAGAGAATTTCGGCATAGGCCTCGGCGCCCAAGACGTCCTCGATACCGATGTGGTTGTTGACGAAGAAGTGCCGCGGCACATACAGCATCGGCAGGGCGTCGGTGGTCCAAACGCCAGTTTCGTCGTCGACCTGGATCGGCATTTCGGGTGCGTGTGTGGCCATGTGTGCAAACTCCAGAATCAGGTTTTGGGTAGGGTGGATGGCGCTTTATCCATCCACCGCGCAAGTGGGCCTGCGCGTGGGGATTTGATGGATGAAAAGAGCGTCATCCACCCTACTAATGGGGTGTCGTCTCGGGCTTATTCGCCCCAGACATCAGCGAGGACATTGACCCAGTTCTCGCCCATGATCTTGCGCACCACGCGCTCGGGATGGCCGCGCTTGAGCAAGGTTTCGGTAAGGTTGGGGAACTCGCCCACGGTGCGGATGCCCAGCGGGTTGATGATCTTGCCGAAGCTGGTCAGGCGGCGGGCGTAGCCCTTGTCGTGGGTCAGGTATTCGAAGAACTCTTGGCCGTGGCCCTGGGTGAAGTCGGTGCCGATACCGATGGCGTCTTCGCCAACGATGTTCATCACGTACTCGATGGCTTCGGCGTAATCGTCGATGGTCGAATCGATGCCCTTGGCCAGGAACGGCGCGAACATGGTCACGCCAACAAAGCCGCCGTGGTCGGCGATAAACTTCAGCTCTTCGTCAGACTTGTTGCGCGGATGCTCTTTCAGGCCAGACGGCAGGCAATGCGAGTAGCAGACCGGCTTCTTGGATTCGAGGATGACTTCTTCGCTGGTCTTGGAACCCACATGCGACAGGTCGCACATGATGCCGACGCGGTTCATCTCGGCGACGATCTCGCGGCCAAAACCCGACAGCCCACCGTCACGCTCGTAGCAGCCGGTGCCCACCAGGTTCTGGGTGTTGTAGCACATCTGCACAATGCCCACGCCGAGCTGCTTGAACACCTCGACGTAGCCGATCTGGTCTTCAAAGGCATGCGCATTCTGGAAGCCGAAGAGGATGCCGGTCTTGCCTTGGGCCTTAGCAGCACGAATGTCGGCAGTGGTGCGCACCGGCATCACCAGGTCGCTGTTGTCGCGGATCAGCTTCTGGCTGGCGGCGATATTGTTCACCGTGGCTTGAAAGCCTTCCCATACCGAGACCGTACAATTGGCGGCGGTCAGGCCACCTTTGCGCATGTCCTCGAACAGTTCGCGGTTCCATTTGGCGATGATCAGCCCGTCAATAACGATGCTGTCGGCGTGCAATTCGGCTGGGCTCATCAGGCAGTCCCCTTAGCTCGGCGCGCCGAATCTTCTGCCGGCGCTTTGGGGTGAGCATATCCCCGGGGGGCTGGGCGACCGGGTGCAAAAACGACTGGGGTATTGCCGAAAGCGTCAAAGCTGGGTCGCGAACGGATAAGCCATCGGCAGGATGAGCCCACGAGTCTTCACCGCACCGTTAATTGCAGCTCAACAGACCCTACCTAGGTCATAGCCTTAGGTTGAGACGCGATAGGTTAGACCGTTCTAAACACTTAGGCAGGGGTTGCCGGAGACTCGTGACGGTCCTGACTGGGGCAGGCAGCAAAGCGCACGCGATAACAGCGGGAGAAATATGAGGACGACTCAAAACCACAGGCCAGGCCAATTTCTAGCACGGCCATATCCGTCTGGCGCAGTAGTTGGCGAGCTTTATCCAGGCGTAAAGCGAGGTAGAAGCTGGAAGGGGTTTCGTTCAGGTGTTGACGAAATAACCGCTCCAGCTGCCGAGGCGTCACCTTTATCAGCTCGGCCAAAGCCTGTGAGCTGAGTGGCTGCTCACTGCAGCGCTGCATCTCGCTGATTACCTTCACCAGTTTTTTGTTATGCACGTCATAGCGGCTGGCGATCTGCATGCGCTGATGATCCTGACGCGAGCGGATACGGCCAAGCACGAACTGCTCAGAAACGGCCAGGGCCAGCTCTTCGCCGTGGTCGCGATCAATCAGGGTGAGCATCAGGTCGAGGCTGGCGGTGCCGCCGGCGCTGGTGATGCGTTTGCCGTCAATCTCGAATAATTCCTGGGTAACTGCCAGGCGCGGGTAGCTCTCCTGAAAGGCCTCGATGGCTTCCCAGTGCAGGGTCAATCGCTGCGCAGCGAACAGCCCGGCTTCTGCGAGGACAAAGCTGCCGGTATCGATACCACCGAGAATTACGCCCTCATGCTCAGCCCGATGCAGCCACTGGCTCAGACGGTGATCAAAGGTGGCCAGCGGCTCGAAGCCGGCAACCACAAACAGGCTATCGCCAGCCGCTGGCAGCTCCAGAGCTGTATCGACGTTGAGCGACATGCCGTTGCTGCTTTGTACCGCGCAGCCATCCGCACTGAGAAGGTGCCAGCGATAGCGCTCACGACTAAAGCGGTTCGCCACACGCAGCGGTTCAATCGCTGACATCAGGCCCATCATGGAAAAACCGGGCATTAGGAGAAACTGGAAGACTTGAGGCATTGGCGTGCTTTCGCAAAGTACTGGCCATCACTAAAAGCCAGTTTGCCCGTCGGAGCAAGCACCAGCGTCGCTGTGGTTCAACAGATGGTCGCTCTAGTGCGCTTACCACCCACCTACGCTGCGTACTGTTAACTAATCGGGCACATTCAGGCCTGAGCACGGGACGGAGCGTTAACGCTCCGGGAGAAGAAGAAAGAAAACCCTAACGCCACACGAGGGCACACTGATGAAAAGTATCAAGATAATCGCCGGCTGCTGTTTGCTTAGCGCATTCAGCTCGTCGCTATTGGCCGCTGAACAGGCCAGTTGCCAGAAAGCGCGCATCGGCTTAGTAGGCTGGACCGACGTGGTCGCCACTACCGCCGTGGCCAACACCTTGCTCGAAGGCTTGGGCTATGAAACCACCCAGACCCAAGCGTCACAGCAAATCGTCTTTTCCGGCATTCAGCGCGGCCAAATCGACTTTTTCCTCGGTTACTGGAAGCCGTTGATGGACGACAACATCAAGCCATTTCTCGCCGACAAGTCGGTCAAGGTGCTCAGCGAGCCGGGCCTCTCCGACGGCATTTCCAGCTTGGCAGTGCCTAGCTATCTGGCCGATGCAGGCCTGAAAACCTACGCCGACATCGCCAAGTTCAAAGATCAACTGGGCGGCAAGATTTACGGGATTGATCCAGGTACCGGCGCCAACACCACGATCAAGAAGATAATCGAGACTAACCAATTTGGCCTCGGCGGCTTCGAGCTGATCGAGTCGAGCGAGTCGGCCATGCTGGCTTCCGTCAGCCGTGATGCACGCAGCAAAAAGCCGGTGGTGTTCTTCGGCTGGAAGCCGCACCCAATGAACATCAAGATGGACGTCACCTACCTCACCGGCAGTGAAGACGTCTTCGGCGCCGATGAAGGCCTGGCCACCGTCTGGACCGTTACCGCGCCAGACTATGCCGAGCGCTGTCCGAATGTCGATCGGCTGCTAACCAACCTGCGCTTCACCGCCGCCCAGGAGGGTCAGATGATGGCGCCGATCATGGACCGTGAAGAACCCAAAGATGTCGCCCGCAAATGGCTGAAGGAAAACCCGCAAGAGCTGAGCAAGTTCTTGGCCGGAGTTACCACCTTCGATGGCAAAGATGGCACCGCCGCCGTGCAGGCCGCGCTTAAGTAACGCCGCCCCACCAATACGACCTAATTAACCGCCGTGTCGTGCGCCCTCTTGGGCGCCCGGCACCCATTCGCCTCGAATAAGGATGGAAACCCCATGAACTACGAAGTTATCGTCACCTGCGCAGTCACCGGCGCCGGCGATACCGTTGGTCGTCACCCGGCTATTCCGGTTACCCCCAAGCAAATCGCCGATGCTGCTATCGAAGCCGCCAAGGCCGGCGCCACCGTTGCCCACTGCCATGTACGTGATCCCAAGACCGGCAAGGGCAGCCGTGACATTGCGCTGTACCGCGAGGTGGTCGAGCGCATCCGCGAGAGCGACACCGACGTAATCATCAACCTTACCGCCGGTATGGGCGGTGACCTGGAGATCGGCCCAGGCGAGCAGCCCATGGACTTTGGCAGTGGCTCCGACCTGGTCGGCCCGCTGACCCGTCTGGCGCACATCGAAGAACTACGCCCGGAGATCTGCACCCTGGACTGCGGCACCCTGAACTTTGGTGATGGCGACTACATCTACGTTGCCACTCCGGCGCAACTGCGTGCCGGCGCCAAACGCATTACCGAGTTGGGCGTTAAAGCCGAGCTGGAAATCTTCGACACCGGTCACCTGTGGTTCGCCAAACAGATGATGAAAGAAGGCCTGTTGGACGATCCGATTTTCCAGCTTTGCCTGGGCATCCCATGGGGCGCTCCGGCCGACACCACTACCATGAAGGCCATGGCCGACAACCTGCCCGCAGGTTCGACGTGGGCCGGCTTCGGCATCGGCCGCCTGCAAATGCCAATGGCCGCCCAAGCCATGCTGCTCGGTGGTCACGTGCGGGTAGGGCTGGAAGACAACATCTGGCTGGACAAAGGCGTACCGGCCACCAATGGCAGCCTGGTCGAACGCGTCGTCGAGATCATCCAGCGCCTCGGCGGCAGGGTGCTAACGCCGGCCGAAGGTCGCGCCAAGATGAAGCTCCCGCCGCGCGGCTGAATCGCCGCTACATCCCGTTGACGTGCGGATGTAATCCGCGAGCGTTCGAATTGTCAGTCCCGGATTTTATCCGGGCTCGCTAAGCAGGAGCCGCCATGGCCTTTATCACCGAATTGAAGACTTTCGCCGCGCTCGGCACCGGCGTGATCGGCGCGGGCTGGATCGCCCGCGCCCTCGCCCACGGCCTAGACGTCGTGGCGTGGGACCCGGCGCCCGGCGCTGAAGCGGCCTTGCGTGAACGCATTGCCAATGCCTGGCCAGCGCTGCAGCACAATGGCTTGGCAGTAGGTGCCTCGCCCGAGCGCCTGCGCTTCGTCGCCACCATCGAGGAGTGCGTGCGGGATGCAGACTTCATCCAGGAAAGCGCGCCCGAGCGGCTGGAGTTGAAGCTCGAACTGCATGCCAAAATCAGCGCGGCAGCGCGCCCTAACGTATTAATTGGTTCGAGCACCTCGGGCCTGCTGCCGAGCGAGTTCTACGCTGATGCCGTGCACCCAGAGCGCTGCGTGGTCGGTCATCCGTTCAACCCGGTGTACCTGTTACCGCTGGTAGAGATAGTTGGCGGCAAGCAGACCGCGCCAGAAGCGGTGCAGGCGGCCATTCAGGTCTATACCAGCCTGGGTATGCGCCCCTTGCACGTGCGCAAGGAGGTGCCGGGCTTTATCGCTGACCGTCTGCTTGAGGCGCTGTGGCGTGAGTCGCTGCACCTGGTTAATGACGGTGTGGCCACCACCGGCGAGATCGACGATGCGATACGTTTCGGTGCAGGCCTGCGCTGGTCGTTTATGGGCAGCTTCCTGACTTACACCCTGGCGGGCGGCAATGCCGGCATGCGCCACTTTATGGCCCAGTTCGGCCCGGCGCTGAAACTGCCCTGGACCTACCTGGAAGCACCGGAGCTGACGGACGGCCTGATCGACAGCGTGGTCGAAGGCACCACTGAGCAACAGGGCCAGCGCAGCATCGCCGAACTGGAACGCTACCGAGATGACTGCCTGATGGCAGTGATGGATGCGATCAAGGCGACTAAAGCCAAGCACGGCTTCGACTTCGCTGACTAAGCGATTACTGACCGCACCACGCCTTTGGCCAGACCGGGGCGTGGCTTTCCGATTGCAGGTAATACCTATGTCCATGCCACTCGCACTCACCACTTACCAGACCGCTGTTCTCCCCGAGTGGGTGGACTATAACGGCCACCTGCGCGATGCCTTTTACCTGTTGATCTTCAGTTTTGCCACCGACGCACTGATGGACAAACTGGGCCTCGACGAGACCGGCCGCGCCCGCACCGGCCACACCCTATACACCCTGGAGTGCCACCTGAACTACCTCGACGAGGTCAAGCTGGGAGAGCGCGTCGAAGTGCGCACCCAGTTGCTCGCCCACGACCAAAAACGCCTGCACATCCACCATAGCTTGCACCGGACCGGTGTGGCCGCCGCCCTCGCCGAGAGCGAACAGATGCTGATGAATATCGACATCAACACCGCACGCTCAGCGACGTTCGATGACTGGGTGATGCAGCAGGTACACGCGTTAGGCGAAGCGCATTGCGCGTTGCCGGCGCCGGCTTGTGTTGGCCGAATCATTGGTCTGCCGCCGGCCCGGGCATAACGCGCATCAGCAGTCCCTCCCCGCACCCCGCAGGAGATTGGCATGAACGCTATAGATCCCTCCCTTGAAGCGGCGCCGGTTGCTGACTGGCGTAGTTATCCAATCCACGCTGATCTCATGAGTTTGCAAGCTGCGAGCGACCACATCGCAGTCACGTGGAGCGACAGCCGAGTCAGCCCCTTCCATCATCAGTGGCTGCGCGATAATTGTTCCTGTAGCCAGTGCGTGTACAGCGTGACCCGCGAGCAGCTGTTCGAAATTGCCGATGCACCCGAGCCACTGCATCCGCAGCGCACCCGTATCGACGAGCAAGGCCAGCTGCTGATCGACTGGCAGAACGGCCATCACAGTGCCTTTCACCCCGGCTGGTTACGCGCCCACGCCTACGATGACGCCTCACGCGCAGAGCGCTTTGCACAGCGCCCGCAAAGCCGTCTGTGGCGCGCAGAGATGGCCGAGCAGTTAGCAACGTTCGACTACCACGCGGTCATGAACGACGACGCCACCTTGCTGCAGTGGCTACTGGCTGTGCGCGATATCGGCCTAACCCAGCTGCAGGGCGTGCCGACCACTGAGGACGTGTTACCCGTGCTGGCCACGCGTATTTCCTTCATTCGTGAGAGCAACTTTGGCGTGCTATTCGACGTGCAGTCCAAGGCTGACGCCGACAGCAATGCCTACACCGCCTTCAACTTACCGCTGCACACCGACTTACCGACTCGCGAGTTGCAGCCGGGCCTGCAGTTTTTGCATTGCCTGGTCAACAACGCCACAGGTGGTGAGAGCGTCTTCGTTGACGGCTTCGCCATAGCCGAGGCCTTACGTCAGGAGACGCCTGAGCTGTTCCGTATCTTGTGCGAAACGCCGGTCGAGTTCCGTAACAGGAGTCGCACCAGCGACTACCACTGCCTGGCATCGATTATTGCTTTGGACGCTTACGGGGCGGTCAGCGAAATTCGCATGGGTAACTTCCTACGCAGCGCCTTCGATGCACCGGTTGCGCAGATGCCGGCGCTCTACAGCGCCTACCGACGTTTCATCGAGATGACCCGTGAAGCGCGCTTCCGTGTGCAGCGCCGGCTGGACGCCGGGCAACTCTGGTGCTTCGACAACCGTCGCACCCTGCATGCGCGTACTGAGTTTGATCCAACCAGCGGCGCGCGGCACTTCAAGGGCTGCTACGTCGATCGCGACGAATTGCTGTCGCGCATACGGGTGCTTCAGCGCTGAACGACGCCTCTATTTATCTGCTGTCGACGCACATAATAATCTTCATGGCCTAACCTTAGCCGCTCGCCTCACCGCAGCGGCTAAGCACTCGGCAACCTCAACGCCCAAATGAGCATGCATGCCTGCGGTCTAAGTCTAAACAGCTCAACTCTGCGCAAAAAAAGCCCCTGCCTGGGATAACCGGCAGAGGCCAAGGTGACCCCTTGAGGAGGGTCTCAGTGTGTTACGGGCTATTCGGGGCGCTCGTTGCAACGAGCGGCTAACAGCCCGTAAAGAACCAGACCGATTAGCACCCACAGGCCAAGGGACATAGCCCTTACTCAGCGCCAACCTGACGCAAGTAGGCCGCCGGCTCCGCGCCGAGGTTGTTGAGCAGTCGCTCGCTGTACCAGTCGATAAAATTGACCACGCCGAACTCGTAAGTTGTCGAGTAAGGGCCAGGTTGATAGGCGGTAGAGTTGATGCCGCGCTGGTTTTCTTCCGCCAGCCGCCGGTCCTGGTTGTTGGTGGCGTCCCACACCTGACGCAAGCGCGCCACGTCGTAATCGACACCCTCCACAGCATCTTTGTGCACCAGCCACTTGGTGGTGACCATGGTTTCCTGGGCACTGATCGGCCATACAGTGAAGACGATCAAGTGATCGCCCATGCAGTGGTTCCATGAGTGCGGCAAGTGCAGGATGCGCATCGAACCGAGGTCCGGGTTTTGAATGCGGCCCATTAGCTTCTTACTGCCCTGCTGCCCATCCATGGTCATCGACACGGTGCCCTTGAGCAACGGCATGCGCACGATACGGTTGCGCAGACCAAAGCTGGCGTGGGCATAAGGGATCTTCTCGGCGTCCCATTTGGCGGAAGATTCGGCGACGTGATCCTTGAATGACTGGTTGGCCCGAGGGTCAGTCACGTCATCCCACTCCAACAAACTGTTAAGCAACTCCGGATGCGAACCATTGCAGTGGTAACACTCGCGGTTGTTCTCCAGCACCAGCTTCCAGTTGGCCTTTTCCATCAAGGTGCTTTGTACCGCCACCTTGGTGTTCTCCATGTCGTAGGGCTCCATGTAATGAGCCAGGGTGCTGAGGAAGTCGTCGATAGCCGGCGGATTTTCTGCCAGGGAAATGAAGATGTAGCCGCCGGCCACTTTGCAGTTCACCGGTTTGAGGTCGTAATCGCGCAGGTTGAAGTCCGCGCCCATCTCACTGCCGGCAAACAACAGGCGGCCGTCCAGTTCATAGGTCCACTGGTGGTAGTTGCACACCAGTTTGGCGACCTTGCCCTTTTCGCTGGTGCACAGGCGCGAGCCGCGGTGGCGGCAGACGTTGTGGAACGCATGCACCACGCCTTCGGCACCGCGGATGACGATGATCGGGTTATCGCCGATCTGCAGGGTGAGGTAGTTGCCCTTGGCTGGGATCTCGCAGGTCATGCCGGCGATCAGCCATTCTTTGTGGAAGATCTCCTGCATGTCGATCTTGAACAACCGCTCATCGTTGTAGAACGGCTGTGGCAGCGAGAACGTACGCTCGCGGTTCTGCAACATCTCGGCAGTGGCCTTGCGTGCGGGCTCCAGCGGGTCGCCCAGGCTCAGAGTGGAAGTGACGTCCATCGGTAACTCCTCAATGGCGACTCGCACTGCGAGTCGCCGCAATAAAGTGGCTATTCAGTTCACGCAAGCTGGCGTCACAGCCTCTTTCTGCGCCTGCCGATGGCGCCTGAATGAAAAGGCAATTCGCTCATGACCTTATTATTCGGCTGGCTATGAGTTTGGCGCTGAGCGCAAGTAAATCCTTATCCATGGGCGACATAGCCGCATCCGTTTCCGACGCGGCAAACCAAGGCCTATGCGGCAGGTCGCGATAAGCATGAAAATGTCGCAGACAGATAAATGAACGGGCCTGGCAGTGCGCACAATTCGCATCATATAAGGCCGATGTCCGGCCGCGCGCGGAGAGACGTCCATGACGACGAACGACTTCCTCAACCCGGTCACCACCCAGACCTGGAGCAATGGCCGGCACATGGTGCGTTGCGTCAAAGCGATTCAGGAAACCTGGGACGTACGCACCTTCAGTTTTATGGCCGAACAACCGCTGTTGTATTTCTTCAAGCCTGGCCAGTTCGTCACCTTGGAGTTGGAGATCGACGGCCAGCCAGTGATGCGTTCTTACACCATCTCCAGCTCGCCAGCGGTGCCTTACAGCTTCTCCATCACCATTAAGCGGGTGCCTGGCGGCAAAGTCTCTAACTGGCTGCACGACAACCTCAAAGAAGGCGACGAGCTGCCCGTCCACGGCCCGGTTGGCTTGTTCAATGCCATCGATTTTCCCGCCGACAAGGTGCTCTACCTCAGCGGCGGTGTCGGTATCACCCCAGTGATGTCGATGGCACGCTGGTTCTATGACACCAACGCCAATGTCGACATGGTGTTCGTGCACAGCGCTCGCTCGCCCAAGGACATCATCTTCTACCGCGAGCTGGAGCACATGGCCGCGCGGATCAACAATTTCAGTCTGCATGTGATTTGTGAAAAGCATGGCCTGGGCGAAGCCTGGGCCGGCTACCGCGGCTACCTAAACCAGAAGATGCTAGAGCTGATGACTCCGGATTATCTAGAGCGGGAAATTTTCTGCTGCGGGCCGACGCCGTACATGAATGCGGTCAAGCGTCTACTCGAAATCAATGGCTTCGACATGCAGCGCTATCACGAGGAATCCTTCGGGGCGACGCCGGCCGATATCCGTGAAGAAGCCAAGGAACTAGCCGCCGAAGCCGCCGATGCCGATCCGGTACCGCTGGCGGATCAACACCAGGTGGAATTCACCAGCACCGGCAAGAGCATTCGCGTCGACCCAGGCGAAACCGTACACGCCGCCGCCGCCAAGCTCGGCCTACATATTCCCAAGGCCTGCGGCATGGGCATCTGCGGCACCTGCAAGGTAATGAAAACCGCCGGAGAGGTGACCATGGAGCACAACGGCGGGATTACCGACGAAGATGTGGCCGAGGGTTATATCTTGTCGTGCTGCAGCGTGCCGCAGGGTGATGTAACCATCGACTACTAGGGGCGACGCACCGCAAGTTGCGGCATTGTGGTTTAACCTGACCTGCTGCCTATTAACCTGTCGGCGTAACCGCTATAAAGCCAAGCGATTAAACGCTCGCCGTTACAGCGTCGCCGACCACCCCTTACAGCCTGACGCTGGCGAAAGTCGACTCGCCTTGGGCGCGAGTTAGCGCAGCCATGGCCGAGGACGTCGAGGGACGCATCAGGTCTTCCGGCATCGGTAGCACGCCGAGCACATTACCGCCCTGATGACCCGCGCGCTCATCGCGCGGAGGAATGCCGAAATACTCGCGGTAGCATTTGGAGAAATGCGGCGTGGAGACAAAGCCACACACCGAAGCCAACTCAATGATCGACATGCAGGTCTGCTTGAGCAGCTGACGCGCTCGAATCAGACGTAACTTGAGGTAATAGCGTGACGGCGAGCAGTGCAGGTATTTCTGGAACAAACGCTCCAGCTGGCGACGTGATACATCGACAAACAGCGCCAGTTGATCGAGGTCGATCGGCTCCTCCAAATTGGCCTCCATTAACGCGACGATTTCCTGCAGCTTCGGCTGATTAGTACCGAGCATGTGCTTGAGCGGTACCCGCTGATGGTCCTGCTCGTTACGGATTCGCTCATAGATAAACATTTCGGAAATCGCCGCCGCCAGTTCGCGGCCATGTTCGCGGCCGATCACGTGCAGCATCATATCCATCGGCGCGGTGCCGCCGGAGCTGGTGTGGCGATTGCGATCAATCGAGAACAACCGCGTGCTCACCCCCGCGCGCGGGAAAGATTCCTGCATTGAAGCCAGGCACTCCCAGTGCACACTGCAATCGAAGCCATCAAGCAGCCCGGCCTTAGCTAGCGCCCAACTGCCGGTGCATACCGCTCCCAACTGTGCACCATAACGTGCCTGACTTTGCAGCCACTGTATGTGCTCCCGGTTAACGCTTTGTTGAATGTTTACGCCACCGCAAACAATCACTGCATCCAGAAGCGGCGAGTCAGCTAGGTTGGTGTCAGGGGTAATGTGCAAACCATCACTGGCACTTACCGGTAAACCGTTATGGCTAAGGGTATGCCAGCGGTACAGCTCCTTACCGGAAAGCTGGTTGGCCATGCGTAGGGGCTCGACCGCCGAAGCCAGGGAGATCAGGGTAAAATTATCGAGCAGAAGAAAGCCGATGGACTGGGGAACACGGCTCAGGGGTTGTGCCCCTTGATTGAACTGTGACATCAGGTGAACCCTCACGCAAAGGTAAACAAGGTGTTGAGCCTTTATAGCAACGACTCTTCTTATGATTCTGGAACCGCATAACGCCAGATCTATAGACAGTACAACGCAAAGGGCGTGCCTATATTGACTGGCCGTTCAATTAAAAATATTAAGGTTCATTCAGAGCATGCGCCACTGGCGTTGGCAGGAGCGACAGACGCATTCTGTTTACGACCGCAAGCCTTGGCTGGCGAGGGGTTGAGCACTTCGGTAACACTGTCAGGCAAGTGCTTTGTCACCCCGCTACGCAGGGTAAAGCAGGCGTGGTAACGAACCCGCAGTCAGGCCATATTCGGCAGCATTGCGCCGCCTTATCCGCTGCATCGTTTAGCTATGCACCGCAATCGTGCACAGCGCTTGCGGCGCACTCAAATAAGCCCCTTCGCACGGGGATTAAAACCAGCCGGGACGACGCGCAACCGCTCGTAAACAGGCACTCAGCACTCAACAGCGCTAACCGCCAACCCACCGCGCGAGGTTTCTTTGTACTTGTCGTGCATGTCGGCGCCGGTGTCGCGCATGGTGCGGATCACCCGGTCCAGTGAAATGAAATGCTCACCGTCACCACGTAAGGCCATCTGTGCGGCATTGATCGCCTTTACGGCCGCAATCGCGTTGCGTTCGATGCACGGTACCTGCACCAAGCCGCCAACCGGGTCACAGGTCAGGCCGAGGTTGTGCTCTAAGCCAATCTCAGCGGCGTTTTCCACCTGCCCAGGCGTCGCTCCTAGAATCTCCGCTAATCCCGCCGCCGCCATGGCGCAGGCCGAACCGACCTCTCCCTGACAGCCAACCTCGGCCCCAGAGATAGAGGCATTTTTCTTGCACAGGATGCCAATGGCCGCAGCGGCCAGCAGGTAGTCCACTACATTGGCTTCGCTTACGGCCGGGCTAAAGCGTACGAAATAATGCAGAACCGCCGGGATAATCCCCGCCGCACCATTGGTTGGCGCGGTGACCATACGACCGCCGGCGGCGTTTTCCTCGTTCACCGCCAGGGCAAACAGGTTGACCCACTCCATGCCACTCAGGGTCGAGCCGATCACATTGGGTCTACTCATCTCCTGCAGGCTGCGGTGCAGCTTGGCCGCGCGACGCTTGACGTTAAGCCCGCCCGGTAGAATGCCTTCATGCTTGAGGCCCTGCTCGACGCACTCGCGCATGGCCTGCCACAGGCGCATCAGTCCGCTGCGGATTTCCGCCTCACTGCGCCAGGCCTTTTCGTTGGCCATCATTAGTTCTGAGATGCGCAAGTCGTGACTCCGGCACAGCTGCAACAACTGCTCGGCGCTGTCAAAGTCGTAAGGCAACACCGTGTGATCCAGATCCAATTGACCGCTAACGGCCTGTTCGGCATCCACCACAAAACCGCCGCCCACCGAGTAATAGGTATTTTCGTGCAGCAGGCTATCGTCTGCGGCAAATGCACTGAGGGTCATCGCATTGGGGTGGTAAGGCAGGTTCTCGTCCAGCAGCAACATATCGCGCGACCAATCGAAGGCGATGCTGAGCCGCCCACCGAGCTGCAACTGACCACTTTCCAATAGCGCGCTAATACGCGGCTCAATGCTGCTCGGGTCGATCTGATCAGGCCACTCGCCCATCAGGCCCATGATCACCGCCCGGTCACTGCCATGGCCGATGCCCGTAGCCGACAACGAACCGTACAAGCGCACCAATACCCGCACGGTGCGTTCCTGCAAACGCCGTTCGCTCAGCGCGCCGCTGAACAGCGCCGCCGCACGCATGGGCCCGACGGTATGCGAACTGGACGGACCAATGCCGATCTTAAACAAGTCAAACACGCTGATAGCCACGACTCTCTCCTACACGGTTGCTACATGCAGACCATGATCAGGATTTCACCACCCCGTCGCCGCCCCACACCGACCCGTCCATGCCTAAAGCCGTCAGCGTCTTTGTCCCGTATCAGACCGTGTGCCGCCCCAGACTTTCCATGCGTATAACCACCAATCACGACAACAACGTTCTACTTACGACCCTGCGTATAGGCAGAGGAGGAGCTGTGTCTGCATGATCGTCGCGTCCATGGATCGGTAGTCGCTGTTTACCCTGCCCGCCCCATGGCCGGATTGCACACTTACATAGGTGCACCCTGTCACCGCAACTGGGAGAGGCTTAATGAAACTAAGTACGCGCTGGCTGCTAGCCGCCGCCCTAAATATGCCGCTGCTGGCCCAAGCTGCAGAAGCGGCCAGCTGCGAAGTGATTCGCTTCTCCGATGTAGGCTGGACCGACATCACCGTAACTACAGCGGTCACTCGCCAGGTCCTCAGCGACCTCGGCTATCGCACCCGGGTAAAGCGCATGTCGGTTCCAGAAACCTACAAAGCCATGCAAGACGGCAAAATAGACATATTTCTCGGCAACTGGATGCCGAGCATGGAAAACGACATCAAGCCCTATGCCGCCAACGGCTCAGTGAAGACCCTCGGCGCCAACCTTGAGGGGGCCAAATACACCCTCGCGGTCAACCAGGCGGCCTATGACGGCGGCGTGGAGAACTTCGCCGATCTTGCGCGCTTTAGCAAGGAATTAGGCGGCAAGTTGTATGGCATCGAACCGGGCAACGATGGCAACAAGCTGATCCAGCAGATGATTGATAAGAATGCTTTCGGCTTGTCCGACTTCACCTTGGTGGAGTCCAGCGAGAACGGCATGCTGGCCCAGGTCAAACGGGCCGAGCACCTCAAACAATGGGTGGTGTTTCTCGGCTGGGCGCCGCACCCGATGAACAACCAGTTGCAGATGCATTACCTCGATGGCGGCGATGAGTTCTTCGGCCCCAACTACGGCGGCGCCACGGTGTACACCAACATCCGTGCCGGCCTGGCCAAAGAATGCCCAAATGTCACCCGTCTGCTGCAGAACCTGCGCTTCAGTTTGGAGATGGAAAGCTACCTGATGGGGGCGATTCTTAATAAGAACACCAACCCACGCCGCGAGGCCAAAGCCTGGCTAAAAGCTAACCCGCAAATACATGCTTCCTGGCTGCTGGGCGTAACAAGACTGAACGGTCAATCAATAAAAACTGCCGAAAACCTGTCAAGCGGAAATTAATTTGTCATTTTTTTCGAACACCACGCAGCCCCCTAACCACAGTGGCTGCGGCCACTTCAAAAGCTGTAAACCACGGCCGGCGCGGCTTGCAGCCTTGGCAACAGAGGTAAAAAGTCTGTTATGGTTTTTTTAGCAAACGGTATGTCGCCGCGTAACACGTCAGAGTCGCAAACCGACAATTGCGGCAATTTGAAGACTATATCGTTGAGTCAGCCGATTTCGTCGCTCTGACCTCCAGAGGAGGCAGAGACCGGGAGCCCACAGCCCCGGACCGAAGAATATATAAGCGCTGGCTCCTCATTGATGGGTGCCAGCCCAACAAGAAATTTCGGATGTACGCGCACCTCGGGTCGGGGTGTGTAAAACCCAAGGATTGGGCTTCGTAACACTGCCAGAGGGTATGGAACGCGGTTTGCAGCACGACACAGTAAGGTTTACCCATCAGCTCACCTTCGTTACGTCCATTGCTCACAAGGCAACTGGAGCGTCGCAGTGGTTGTGCTCGGATGCCCCTGATCTGTTGCGCAGCAAAGCACGCTCCCAACCTCGCAACCCAGCAAACACACACAGGCAAGAACAGTCGGCATCACCGCACGAACGCCAGCTGGCGCTCGCCCGGTTCCGCAGCACTGATCTAGATGTCTACTGAAGGGGAATCATCCCATGCAGTCTGGAAAAATCGTCGTCGAAAACCTCTACAAGGTATTCGGCCCGCAGCCACAAGAAGCCATTGAGCTGCTTAAACAGGGCTGGAGCAAGGAACGGATTCTTGCGGAAAAAGGCGCCGTTATTGGCGTTAGCGACGTGTCATTTAGCGTCGAAGAAGGTGAGATTTTTGTGCTGATGGGCCTCTCCGGCTCCGGCAAGTCGACCCTGATCCGCTTGATCAACCGCTTGGTTGAGCCCAGCGATGGCAACGTCTACATCGACGGGCAAAACGTCGCCAAGATGCCCAAGGCGGAACTCATCGACCTGCGCCGCCGCGACATGAGCATGGTCTTCCAGTCCTTCGCACTGATGCCTTCGCGCAGTGTGCTGGACAACGCCGCCTTCGGCCTCGAAGTGGCTGGCAAGAGCAAAAAGGTACGTGAAGAGCGCGCCATGCGCGTGCTCAAGCAGGTTGGCCTGGACACCTTTGCGCACAAGATGCCGCATGAGTTGTCTGGCGGCATGCAGCAGCGCGTCGGCCTGGCTCGCGCCCTGGCGGTGGACCCGTCGATGATCATCATGGACGAGGCATTCTCTGCCCTCGACCCGCTCAAGCGCCGCGAGATGCAAGACGTGCTGCTGGAGCTGCAGAAGACCGACCGGCGCACCATCATCTTCGTCTCTCACGATATCGAAGAAGCCATGCGCATCGGTACCCGCATCGGCATCATGGAAGGCGGCAAGCTGGTGCAGATCGGCACCCCGCAGGAGCTGATCGATAATCCCGCCAATGACTACGTGCGCAACTTCTTCAACACCGTCGACACCAACCGCTACCTCACGGCCGGTCAGTTGATGGCCGACAGCGTGCCGATCTATGTGCACAACGGCAAAGCGCCGGATGCACAAACGGTCTGCCAAGAGCTGCAGGATATGGACAAGCACTACGCCTTTATCGTCGACGAGCACAACAACTTCCAGGGCTCCATCAGCCTGGAAAAAATTGCCCTGCTGGTCGAAGGCGGCAGCAGCTGCGGCCTCGATGGCGATGTGTTGAAACAAATCAGTCCTCTCGCCGAAGACACCCCATTGGATCAGGTGATCGAACGCCTGGTGGATAACGAAGGGCCGATTCCGGTGATTGATGAACATGGCCACTACAGCGGCGCCATCAGCAAGGGTCGCCTGCTGACGCGCCTGCAGGGAGAGTCCCATGAGTGAGAAAAAACTCGACCTGGGCAGCTGGGTTAATGACATTGTGCAGCACCTGCTGGACAACTACAGCGATGGCTTCGACAGCGTTGGTGCGGTGGTCAATGGCTTCTCCGAAGGCATTGAATGGGTGTTGATGCTGCCACCCGCCTGGCTGCTGATCGCCATCTTTGTCGGCCTCGGCCTGTGGCGAATTGGCTACAAGTTCGCCATCTTCACCGCCGTGGCCTTCGTGCTGATCGTGCTCACCGGCTTCTGGGAGCAAACGGTGGTCACCCTAGGGCTGACCTTCTCCGCCACGTTAATCAGCCTGCTACTGGGCATACCGCTCGGGATCTGGGCGGCGCGCAGCGAGCGCGTGGCGACCATCATCCGGCCGATCCTCGACTTTATGCAGACCATGCCGGCGTTCGTTTATCTGATCCCCGCCGCCATGCTGTTCGGTCTCGGCCGTGTGCCGGGAATTATCGCCACGGTGATCTTCGCCATGCCGCCGGCGGTGCGTCTGACCAACCTGGGCATCCGCCAGGTCAACAAAGAAATCATCGAAGCCGGCCAGTCCTTCGGCTGCACCCCGCGTCAGCTATTGTTCAAGGTCCAGCTGCCCAACGCCATGCCGTCAATCATGGCCGGGGTCAACCAGACCATCATGATGGCGCTGTCGATGGTGATCATTGCCTCGATGGTCGGTGCCGGCGGCTTGGGTAACGACGTACTGGCCAGCATCCAGCGTCTGGACATCGGCCTGGGCTTCGAAAGTGGCATGGCCGTGGTGTTGCTGGCGATCATTCTTGACCGCATCACTGAAAGCTTCGGCACGCCGCAAACGGCCAACCGCAGCAGCCTATTCAGCTGGGTCAACAGCAAGCTGCAACGCCAGTAATCTAAATTTAACCATCACAGGGAATCGCAGATGAAGACGATTAAACAGCTCGCAGGCGTAGGCCTGCTCTCCGCCGCCATGCTCCAGAGCGCTTGGGCGCAAGAGCCAGAAAGCTGCAAGATGGTGCGCTTTGCCGAAATCGGCTGGGCCGACATCGCCGCCACCACCGGCGTCGCCATGACCCTCAGCGAAGGCCTGGGCTACCAGACCCGCAAAATCATGGCCTCAGTGCCAATCGCCTTTACCGGCGTGCAGAAAGGTCAGATCGACGTATTCCTCGGTTACTGGGCGCCGTCGATGGACGCCGTAATTGAACCGTTCCTGAAAGACGACGGCGTCAAGGTACTGCCCAAGGCCAACCTGGAAGGGGCCAAGTACACCCTGGCCGTGCCGACCTACGCAGCCGAAGCCGGGCTGAAAAGCTTTGCCGACATCGCCAAGTTCAAAGACCAGCTCAACGGCAAAATCTTCGGCATCGAGCCCGGCAACGACGGCAACCTGCTGATCGAAGGCATGATCAAGAGCAACCAGTTCGGCCTCGGCGACTTCCGCATGGTCGAATCCAGCGAAGCCGGTATGCTGGTGCAGCTGCAACGTGCGGTGCGTAAGAACGAGCCAGCGGTATTCCTCGGCTGGGCGCCGCACCCAATGAACACGCAGTACGACATCACCTACCTGGAAGGTGGCGATGACGTCTTCGGCCCAGACTTCGGCGCCGCCAAGGTCTTCACCGTCGTGCCACCCGATTACGAAGCGCGCTGCGCCAACGTCGGCAAACTGCTGAACAATCTGCAGTTCACCGTCGCCATTGAAAGCCAGTTGATGGAAAAGGTTCTGGAAAAACAGGACCCCACCACCGTCGCGGCCGAGTGGATCAAAGCCAACCCCGCCATTCTTGATCAGTGGCTGGCCGGTGTGACCACCTATGACGGCAAAGACGGCATTGCCGCTGTGAAAAAACACCTGGGCCTCTAAGCCCTAGCCCTTTTAGCCCCATCCTAAGATGGGGCTGAAAACACTTCCCGCACGATTTCAGCGGCCGCTTCGGCAGCCGTGACGGGGAGTTTTTGCCCGCGAACCGACGATCTACAAGCGCCTGTCGGCCATCGCAAAGGTGTACCTGCGTTAACACGCTGAATACGCCTGCTAGGCCCGCAATCAGAACGAGCCAGAACACCATTTGAACTGCCACTCAACTGACGGAGCATCCAATGCGCACACTTAAGACCCTTAGCCTCGGCCTTGCCGCCCTGGCACTCGGCATGGGCACCGCCCTTGCCGCCGAAAAACCCACCCTAAAAATCGGCTATGTAAATGGCTGGGACGACAGCGTCGCCGCCACCCATGTCGCCGGTGAAATCCTCCAGAGCAAGCTTGGCTACACCGTCGAACTGAAAGCGGTAGAACCCGCCATCATGTGGCAAGGCGTAGCCCGTGGCGACCTCGACGCCACCCTCTCCGCCTGGCTGCCCGCGACGCACGGCGAATACTTTGAAAAACTCAAAGACAAAGTCGAAGTGCTCGGCACCAACTACGCCGGCGCCAAAATCGGCCTGATCGTGCCCGACTACGTCGCGGCCAAAAGCATTGCCGACCTCAACACCTACAGCAAAGAATTCGACGGCAAAATCACCGGCATCGACGCCGGTGCCGGCGTTATGCGCCGCGCAGAAGAAGCCATTAAGGAATACGCCCTCACCGACATCAAACTGATGCCAAGCTCCGGCCCAGGCATGGCCACCGCCCTGACCCGCGCCGAAAAGAACAAGGAAGCGATTGTCGTCACCGGCTGGATCCCACACTGGATGTTCGCCAAGTGGAAACTGCGCTTCCTCGAAGACCCGAAAAAGGTTTTCGGTGATGACGAGCATGTCGACACCGTGGCCAATCCAATCATCAATACCAAAGCCCCTGAAGCTGCTGCCTTCCTGAAGAAGTTCTCCTGGAGCGGTGAAGAAGTGGGTTCGGTCATGCTCGCCATCCGCGATGGCGCCAAGCCAGAAGAAGCCGCCAAAGACTGGATCAGCAAAAACCCAGAGCGCGTGGCTGAATGGCTTAAATAAATAGCCCCGCCTGATTGAAAGAGGCGAGCTTATAGCTCGCCTTTTTTAGCCCCGTGTAACGCCAGCAACCTCCCCCAGCAGCTAATAGCTGCCCTAGCGAATCGCCTCCGGAAAAGGCCTGCCTACCGTGGCAAACTGGCTGACCGCTAAAAGGCCGTAACGCCTCCATTCATCACCCAGCTATTCAAGAGGTTCCCATGACCTGGACTGTTTATCTCTCCGGAGAGATCCATACCGACTGGCGCCAGCAAATTATGCAGGGCGCACAACAACTCGGCCTGAACATCACCTTCACCTCCGCCGTCACCGATCACGACAGCAGCGATGCCGCCGGCGACGTGCTGGGTGCTGAAAGCCAGCCATTCTGGCGCGATCACAAGTCATCCAAGGTCAATGCTATCCGCACCAAGAATCTGATCGAGCACTGCGACATTGCAGTAATCCGTTTCGGCGATAAGTACAAACAATGGAACGCGGCCTTCGACGCCGGGTATTGCGCGGCACTGGCCAAGCCCTATATCACCCTGCATAACGACGACATCATTCACCCGTTGAAAGAAGTCGATGCCGCTGCAATGGCGTGGGCGCAAACGCCCGAGCAGGTGGTCGAACTGCTGCGCTACGTAACGCACGCTTAAGCACCCAGGCATCTGCATCTGCGCTGCCAACGCAGATGCAGATGCAGATGCCTGGCGATGTTCAGCTTCGCAGAGTACGAACAGTATCGGCTCAAGTTCTTTGCCGATCCGGATGGCCTGGCGGCATTCAAGTATGCGGAGAGGCCCCGTGCGTGCTCAGCTCCGAGCGCACCTCCTCCGGCCGGTATTTGATGCCTGATTGAACGCCCACTGCCGAGTTAATCGCCATGCCTCAGCTACAGCACTTCAGTTACTCGCACGCTATAACGCGTGGATCAACAGCAAGCTTTATAACGCGGCTGATCAGCTTTCTCCGCAGGCGCTGAGGGAGGATCGCGGGGCGTATTTCACCTCCATCTTCGGCACCCTTAACCATATTGCGGTAGCCGACATTGTCTGGCTCAAGCGCTTTGCCGAGCACCCGGCCTGTAATCAATTGCGTGAGGCGCTCATTGATGTGCCACGGCCTACGGCCCTAGACCAGCAGGTATTCGATGCGCTGGCGCCGTTGCAAGCATTGCGTGGCCGGCTTGATGGGCAGATCAGCGACTGGGTGGCGGCATTGACGGAGCCGGATCTGGAACAGGTGCTGGCCTACGGCAATATGAAGGGCGTGCCAGCGCAACGCCCGTACGCCAGCCTGATGCTGCACTTCTTCAACCATCAGACCTACCATCGCGGGCAGGCCAGCACGCTGCTGTTCCAAGCGGGCCAGGACATTGGCGTTACTGATTTACTAGCACTAATTGCGGACATCGACACCCCGCATAATCCGCGCGCGGCGCACTGACTAGTCGAGCGACACCTCGCGCCTGCGCCATATCAATGACCGACAGGTCACCCCTGAAACGCCCGGTTTGATTGAACGTTCAACAATAAACGGCCTAGACTGCCTGTATTTCGGGGGCCACCCCACTGATGGAGAAATAGATGCCCAAGGTCGGAATGCAACCGATCCGCCGCTCACAATTGATCGCGGCGACTCTCGAAGCGGTTGACCAGGTCGGCATGGGGGATGCCAGCATTGCCTATATCGCACGGATCGCCGGAGTGTCCAACGGTATCATCAGCCATTACTTCCGCGACAAGAACGGCCTACTAGACGCCACCATGCGCCACCTGATGAAGGCACTCAATAATGCGGTACATGAGCGCCGTGCCAAGCTGCCGGAAGACCAAACACGCGAGCACTTGCGGGCAATCATCGAAGGCAACTTCGATGACAGCCAGGTCAATGGCCCGGCGATGAAGACTTGGCTGGCGTTCTGGGCCACCAGCATGCACCAGCCGGCGCTAAGGCGCTTGCAGCGGATCAATGACCTGCGCTTGTACTCCAACCTGTGCGGCCAATTCCGCCAAGTACTCCCGCAAGAGCAGGCACGCTCAGCAGCCCGTGGACTGGCCGCACTGATTGATGGTTTGTGGCTACGTGGCGCACTGTCGGGTGAAGGCTTCGACACCCAGCAAGCGATAGCGATCGCTTATGAATACCTCGACCTACAACTGGCTAAAGCCACCTAAACCCCGCTGGCAGCAGCCTGCCGCGCCCACAGCAAAGCAGGCGCTGCCATGTCGTGTTTAGCACGGCCTTGTCGCTTTCATTGATTGAACGTTCAATAAAAATACCTTAGCCTATACTCTATTCTATGCCGGCTCCTGCCCCGCGCACTGGCCGCTAACAACCAGACACGAGGACAGCCCATGCCCCGCTTCGACGAACAGCAGCTTTATATCGGTGGCCGCCATGTAACGGCTACCAGCGGCGAGACCTTCGATAGCATCAACCCCGCGAACGGCGAGGTATTAGCCGTGGTGCAGCAAGCCAGCCAAGCAGACGTCGAGCGCGCCGTAACCAGCGCCGCCGCTGGGCAAAAAGTCTGGGCGGCGATGACCGCTATGCAGCGCTCACGCATCCTGCGTAAGGCCGTGGATATTCTGCGCGAGCGCAACGATGAGCTGGCCGCACTGGAAACCCTCGACACAGGCAAGCCGCTGTCGGAAACCCGCTACGTCGATATCGTCACCGGCGCTGACGTGCTGGAGTACTACGCCGGTTTAGTCCCGGCCATAGAAGGCGAGCAGATCCCGCTGCGCGACAGCAGCTTCGTCTACACCCGCCGCGAGCCGCTGGGCGTGGTCGCCGGTATTGGTGCGTGGAATTACCCGATCCAGATCGCCCTGTGGAAATCCGCTCCGGCCCTGGCCGCCGGTAACGCGATGATTTTCAAACCCAGCGAAGTGACGCCGCTGTCGGCCATCAAACTAGCCGAAATTTACAGCGAAGCCGGCGTACCCGATGGCGTATTCAACGTATTGACCGGTGACGGCCAAGTGGGCCAATGGCTCACCGAGCACCCGGGCATCGAGAAAATCTCCTTTACCGGCGGTACCGTGACCGGCAAGAAGGTCATGGCCAGCGCCTCCAGCTCGTCACTAAAAGACGTAACCATGGAATTGGGCGGCAAGTCGCCGTTGATTATCTGTGCCGACGCCAACCTTGACCGTGCGGCCGACATCGCGATGATGGCCAACTTCTACAGCAGCGGTCAGGTGTGCACCAACGGTACGCGGGTGTTCGTACCACGCCCGCTGCTGGCCAGCTTCGAGAGCAAATTGCTCGAGCGAGTCAAGCGTATCCGCATTGGCAACCCACAGGATGAAGCCACCAACTTCGGCCCGCTGGTCAGTCTCGCCCACCTGGAAAAAGTCATGGCCTATATCGACAGCGGACGCGAGGAAGGCGCCCGCCTGCTGGTTGGCGGCCGACGCCTGAATGACGGCGAACTGGGCAACGGTGCTTATGTTGCACCCACGGTGTTCAGCGACTGCACCGACGCCATGCGCATCACCCGCGAAGAGATCTTCGGCCCGGTGATGAGCCTGTTGGCCTATGACAGTGAAGACGAAGTAGTCCAACGCGCTAACGCCACAGACTACGGCCTGGCTGCCGGTGTGGTCACTCCCGACCTGAACCGCGCGCATCGCCTGATCCACCAGCTTGAAGCGGGGATTTGCTGGATCAATACCTGGGGCGAATCGGCCGCGCAAATGCCCGTGGGCGGTTACAAGCAGTCCGGCGTTGGCCGCGAAAACGGCCTGACCACCCTGCAGCACTACACCCGCCTGAAATCAGTGCAACTCGAAATGGGCGATTTCGAGTCGGTGTTCTGATCGAGATCGTAGGGTGGGTTAGCGGCGCGGCGCAGCACGTTCATGCGCACCGCGGAGCAAGACGCCGCGTAACCCACCAGTTCGTCAATCCGATCGACCCGGTGGGTTACGGCGCACCGAGATCGGATGCATAACCAAGCCCGGTCTTGCGCCTAACCCACCCTACGGGTTGCGCATACCCGCTATTACAGGTGACGCCCATGACCCAAGAATTCGACTACATCATCATCGGCGCCGGCTCGGCCGGTAACGTATTGGCCACCCGCTTGACCGAAGACGCGGACGTCAGCGTCCTGCTGCTGGAAGCCGGCGGCCCCGATTACCGTCTGGACTTCCGCACCCAGATGCCGGCTGCCCTGGCCTTCCCGCTGCAAGGAAAACGCTACAACTGGGCCTACTTGACCGACCCAGAGCCGCATATGAACAACCGCCGCATGGAGTGCGGACGCGGCAAAGGCTTGGGTGGCTCGTCCTTGATCAACGGTATGTGCTACATCCGTGGCAACGCCATGGACTATGACGGCTGGGCCAAAGAACAGGGCCTGGAAGACTGGAGCTACCTAGATTGCCTGCCATACTTTCGAAAATCTGAAACCCGTGATACGGGCGGCAATGCCTACCACGGCGGTGATGGCCCGGTCAGCGTAACCACGCCGAAGCCCGGTAATAACCCGTTGTTCCACGCCATGATTGAAGCCGGCGTACAAGCCGGCTACCCGCGTACCGACGACCTCAACGGATTCCAGCAAGAAGGCTTCGGCCCAATGGACCGTACCGTGACGCCCGATGGCAGACGCGCCAGCACCGCGCGCGGCTACCTTGATCAGGCCCGCGAGCGGGCTAACCTGACCATCATCACCCACGCCCTGACCGACCGCATTCTGTTCGACGGTAAGCGCGCCATGGGCGTCGACTACCTGCACGGCGACAGCACCACACCCACCACCGTCAAGGCGCGCCGCGAAGTGCTGCTGTGCAGCGGCGCGATTGCCTCACCGCAAGTGCTACAACGCTCCGGCGTCGGCCCGGCAGCGCTGCTGCGTGAGCTGAACATCCCGCTGGTGCATGACCTGCCCGGCGTCGGCGAGAACCTGCAGGATCACCTCGAGCTGTACCTGCAATACGGCTGCACCCAGCCGGTGTCGCTGTACCCGGCGCTGCAATGGTGGAACCAGCCGATGATCGGCGCGCAGTGGTTGTTTCAAGGTAAAGGCATCGGTGCCAGCAACCAATTTGAAGCCGGCGGTTTCATCCGTTCCAGCGCCGAGTTCGAATGGCCGAACATCCAGTACCACTTCCTGCCGGTGGCGATTAATTACAACGGCAGCAACGCGGTTAAGGAGCATGGTTTCCAGGCGCATATGGGCTCCATGCGTTCGCCCAGTCGTGGCCGTATCCGGGTCACATCCAAAGACCCGCGCCAGCACCCAAGCATTCTCTTCAACTACATGGCTAACGAGCAGGACTGGCGCGAGTTCCGCGACGGCATCCGCATCACCCGTGAAATCATGGCGCAATCGGCGCTGGACCCGTATCGCGGCCGTGAAATCAGCCCCGGCCTGGACGTGCAGACCGATGCCCAGCTGGACGACTTTATTCGTGAGCATGCCGAAACCGCTTACCACCCCTCATGCTCGTGCAAGATGGGCGAAGACGCCATGGCCGTGGTCGATGGCCAGGGCCGCGTGCATGGTCTCGAAGGCTTGCGCGTGGTCGATGCCTCGATCATGCCGTTGATCACCACCGGCAACCTGAATGCCCCGACCATCATGATGGCCGAGAAGATTGCCGATAAAATCCGTGGCCGCAGCCCACTGCCCCGCAGCACGGCGCCCTACTACGTGGCGGGCAACGCCGCCGCACGCAATACGGCGCAACGCTCGGCCTAAGCCGCACCGAATGCCGCGAGGGCAGCAGCCTTTGCGGCGCTTCTTTAGCCAAGCCCGCCACACACCCAATCCGCTGTGACCGACCGCCCACCCGGCCGACCTTTAACCCGAGAAAACCACACGCTGCTTGAAGCTGCAGGCGAAGGCCGTCGATAATGCGCAGTTTTCAACCAGCGCCATTGTGCGCCGCCGCCCTCAACGGCCGACCGAGCAGACCATGAAAGACAGCATTCGCCACCTGATTCAGCAAGCCCTGACCCGCCTCACCGCCGAAGGCGTGCTGCCTGCGGGCCTGAGCCCGGCCATTCAGGTGGAGAACACCAAAGATAAGACCCACGGTGACTTCGCCAGCAACATCGCCATGATGCTGGCGAAACCGGCCGGCATGAAGCCGCGTGACCTGGCCGAGAAGCTGATTGCTGCACTGCCCGACGATGCAGGCATCAGCAAAGTCGAAATCGCTGGACCGGGCTTTCTCAACTTCTATCAGAACACCCAAGCCCTAGCCGCACGCCTGGATGATCTGCTCGCCGACGACAAACTCGGTGTACGCAAGGCCGGCAGCCCGCAAACCGTGGTGATCGACCTGTCCTCGCCGAACCTGGCCAAGGAAATGCACGTCGGCCACTTGCGTTCCACCATCATCGGTGACGCCGTGGCGCGGGTGCTGGAGTTCCTCGGTGACACGGTTATCCGCCAGAACCACGTCGGCGACTGGGGTACCCAGTTCGGCATGCTGCTGGCCTTTATGGAAGCCAATCCGGAGGCCGCCGAAAGCGAGCTGGCTGACCTCGAAGGTTTCTACCGCGCGGCGAAGAAGTGCTTCGACGACTCTGCCGAATTTGCCGAGCGCGCCCGCGAACTGGTGGTGCAACTGCAAGCCGGCGAGCCGGAGTGCATGCGCCTGTGGCACCGCTTCAATGATATTTCCCTGTCGCATTGCCAGAAGGCCTATGACCGCCTCGGCGTAAAGCTGTCGATGGCTGACGTCAAAGGCGAAAGCGCCTACAACGCCGAGCTGCCGGGGATCATCGACGCCCTGCGTGCTAAAGGCCTGCTCAGCGAGAGCAACGGCGCGCAGTGTGTATTCATGGACGAGTTCAAGAACGCCGAAGGCAACCCACTGCCGGTGATCGTGCAAAAGGCTGGTGGTGGCTACCTGTACGCCACCACCGATCTGGCCGCCATGCGTTACCGCAGCCAACAGCTCAAAGCCGACCGCGGCCTGTACTTTGTCGATCAGCGCCAAGCCCTGCACTTCCAGATGGCCTTCGAAGTCGCCCGCCGCGCCGGCTTTGTGCATGATGGCATGCAGCTCGAGCATATGGGCTTTGGCACCATGAACGGTGCCGACGGCCGCCCGTTCAAGACCCGCGATGGCGGCACGGTGAAACTCATCGACCTACTCGATGAAGCCGAAGAGCGCGCCTACTCCCTGGTCAAAGGTAAGAACCCGGAGCTGGACGAAGCCGAACTGCGTCAGATTGCCCATGCCGTCGGCATCGGCGCGGTCAAATACGCCGACCTGTCCAAGCACCGCACCAGCGATTACCGCTTCAACTTCGAGCTGATGCTGAGCTTTGAGGGCAACACCGCGCCTTATCTGCTCTACGCCTATACCCGTGTGGCCAGCATATTCCGCAAGTTGGGCAAGGGCTTTGAAGAGATCCAAGGCAGCCTCGACTTGCAGGCGGCCCACGAGATCGAACTGGCGGGCAAGCTGGCGCAGTTCGGCGAAGTGTTGAACGGCGTGGCCGACAAGGGTGAGCCGCACCAGCTGTGTGCCTACCTGTATGACCTGGCCGGGCTATTCTCCAGCTTCTACGAGCATTGCCCAATCCTCGCCGCCGAAGACTCGGCAACCCAGCAAAGCCGCCTGCGCTTGGCCGCCCTAACCGGTCGTACGCTTAAGCAGGGCCTGGAGTTGCTTGGCCTGGAAACCCTGGAGCGCATGTAAGTGGCAGTGAAGAAGAAGCCCGCCGCCAAACGCGGCGCCAGCCGCTATAAGGCCCCGGCGAAGAAGCCGGTACCTGGCTGGTTCTGGTTGGTCTGCGGCTTGGTGATTGGCGGCTTTATGGTATTTCTGTTCAGCCTTGAACCGGGCCGTGATGAGATCAAACGCAATAAGGTCGAGCAGGCGCGCGCCAACCAGGCCAGCAAGGCAGCGGCCAAACCCGCTCCCAGCGATCCACCCAAGCCCAAGTACGACTTCTATACCCTGCTACCCGAATCGGAAGTCATCTTGCCGCCGCAAGCCATTGAGCCGCCGGCGCCGCCCGCGCAGAAGCCGGTGAGCCCGGAAGAAGCGGCAAAGATTGATGCCGCCCGCGCCCAAGCGGCCCTCAACGGCCAAGTACCACCGCCGCCGCCAGTAGTCGCCCAAGGCCCGGTCAGCTCGCAGTTCTTCCTCCAGGCGGGCTCGTTCCGCCGCAAGGATGACGCCGACAGCCTGCGCGCGCAGATCATCCTGCTCGGGCAAAGCGTGAAGGTAGAGTCCGGCACCGTGCGCGAGGAAACCTGGCACCGCGTCTTGGTCGGCCCCTTCGCCAGCCGCGAGCAGCTTGGCCAGGCGCAGAAATCCCTCTCCGCCAGCGGTTTCAGCAACCTGCTGTTACAGCAGCGCCAGGTGCAATAACTCCGCTAACACCAGGCCCTGCGGCGCAGCCCGAAGACTTTTTGTCTGACCGTCTGCGCCCCAGGGCTTGAAGCAGGCCACCGCTGCCCCCACTTCATTCAGCATTGGGCACTTTCGCCCCGCTGCGTGGAGACTCTTCTCTTGACCACCATCGTTTCAGTACGCCGCAACGGCAAAGTCGTCATGGGCGGCGACGGCCAGGTGTCCCTCGGCAATACCGTGATGAAAGGCAATGCGAAAAAAGTTCGCCGCCTGTACCACGGCCAAGTGCTAGCCGGTTTTGCCGGTGCCACCGCCGACGCCTTTACCCTGTTTGAACGCTTCGAAGGCCAACTGGAAAAACACCAAGGTAATCTGGTGCGCGCCGCCGTCGAGCTGGCCAAAGACTGGCGTACCGATCGCTCACTGAGCCGCCTGGAAGCCATGCTGGCCGTGGCCAACAAAGACGCCTCACTAATCATCACCGGCAACGGCGACGTGGTTGAACCTGAACACGGCTTGATCGCCATGGGTTCCGGCGGTGGTTTCGCCCAAGCCGCGGCAATGGCCCTGCTGCAGAAAACCGAATTGAGCGCCCGTGAAATCACCGAAACCGCGTTGACCATTGCCGGTTCCATCTGTGTCTTCACCAATCAAAACCTGACCATTGAGGAGGAAGATTGCGCTGAATAAGCGCGTCTTTCTTTGGAGTATCGCCGCATGTCCATGACGCCCCGCGAGATCGTTCACGAGCTCAACCGCCACATCATCGGTCAGGATGACGCCAAGCGCGCCGTGGCCATCGCTCTGCGCAACCGCTGGCGGCGCATGCAGCTGCCGGCTGAGCTGCGCGCAGAAGTAACGCCAAAAAACATTCTGATGATCGGCCCGACCGGCGTCGGCAAGACCGAGATCGCCCGACGCCTGGCTAAATTAGCCAACGCACCCTTTATCAAGGTGGAAGCAACCAAATTCACCGAAGTCGGCTATGTCGGCCGCGACGTTGAATCGATCATCCGCGACCTCGCCGACGCGGCGATCAAGATGTTGCGCGAGCAGGAGATGATCAAGGTCCGCCACCGCGCCGAAGACGCCGCTGAAGAGCGCATCCTCGACGCCCTGCTGCCGCCGCCACGCGCCGGCTTCAATGAAGACCCAGCGCCGAGCAGCGACTCCAACACCCGTCAGCTGTTCCGCAAGCGCCTGCGTGAAGGCCAACTGGACGACAAGGACATCGAGATCGAA
Organism: Pseudomonas guineae; assembly: GCF_900113745.1. Taxonomy (GTDB): domain Bacteria; phylum Pseudomonadota; class Gammaproteobacteria; order Pseudomonadales; family Pseudomonadaceae; genus Aquipseudomonas; species Aquipseudomonas guineae. The sequence continues at coordinate 142,953 of NZ_FOQL01000005.1, forward strand.
GTGGCTGACGCACCTGCCGGCATTGAAATCATGACCCCGCCGGGCATGGAAGAAATGACCAACCAGCTGCAAAGCTTGTTTTCTAACATGGGCAAAGGCAAGCAGAAGAGTCGCAAGCTCAAGGTTAAGGAAGCGCTGAAGCTGGTGCGCGACGAAGAAGCCGCGCGCCTGGTCAACGAGGAAGAACTCAAGGCTCAGGCCTTGGAAGCCGTAGAGCAGAATGGCATCGTGTTTATCGACGAGATCGATAAAGTCGCTAAGCGCGGCAACACCAGCGGTGCCGACGTTTCCCGCGAAGGCGTACAGCGCGATCTGCTACCGCTGATCGAAGGCTGCACGGTCAACACCAAGCTGGGCATGGTCAAAACCGACCATATCCTGTTTATCGCCTCCGGCGCCTTCCACCTGAGCAAGCCGAGTGACTTGGTGCCCGAGCTGCAAGGACGCCTGCCGATCCGTGTTGAACTGAAAGCCCTGACCCCAGAAGACTTCGAACGCATCCTTACCGAACCGCACGCCTCGCTGACCGAGCAATACGCGGCGCTGCTGAACACCGAAGGTCTGGGCATCCAGTTCGTCGCCGAGGGCATCAAACGCATCGCCGAGATTGCTTATCAGGTCAACGAGAAGACCGAGAACATTGGTGCGCGCCGCCTGCACACCTTGCTAGAGCGCCTACTGGAAGAAGTATCCTTCAGCGCCGGCGACCTGGCCGGTCTGCAGAATGGCGAGCCGATTGTGATCGACGCGGCCTACGTCAACAGCCACCTCGGCGAGCTGGCGCAGGATGAAGATCTGTCGCGCTATATCCTCTAACAGCCAACCGCGCGAAGCCGGATATGATCTGGGGCACTCATAGCAGAGCCCCAGATTGCATGCGGGCTACCGGGCAATACAGGACGCGAGCATGCGCATCCCCACCGCGATAAAACTACACAAAGCCTCGAAAACCCTGGAGCTGCACTACGGGGCTGACGAGCAGTACACCCTGCCCGCCGAGTTTCTCCGTGTGCATTCGCCCTCGGCGGAAGTCCAAGGCCACGGCCACCCCATCCTGCAAACCGGCAAGCTTAACGTCGGCCTGAGCAAGATCGAGCCGGCCGGCAACTACGCGCTCAAACTAAGCTTCGATGACGGCCACGACAGCGGCCTTTTCAGCTGGGATTACCTTGAGCAGTTGGCCTTGCGCCAGGCTGAACTGTGGCGCGACTACTTGGCCCAATTGAGCGCCGCCGGCAAATCTCGCGATCCCAACGTAAGCGCGGTCAAGTTAATGCTCTGAAGCGCCAAACCACAGATCTTCAGCGATTGACGCTGGCGCGTAGCGTTTTTCCTTATCCCGCCCCGACCATGCGACGGGCCAGCGCACCGCCGCAGCCCATCTAGCCTAAGGTCGCTCACCGGTTAGAGCGCATTTTCTAATCCTTCTCTGCATACTTCCTCCCCATACGGCCTAAATTGCGCCTCGCTTGCACAAAGCCATAAACTCGGGTAACCAAGTAACTGGAAAATCTCTCGTGGCCGGCGCTGCCCGTTACGGAAAGATTGCGGAACGATCCGCCCTTGGTAATCCAGGCAATACCTGGCCTTTAGAACCTGTTCAAAGCTTCGTGGGCTAGAGCCATGCAAGACGCCGGTATTTCGTCTCAGGACAATGGAGCGTTGTAGATGACAAATAAGAATAATGATGACCTGAAGACTCAGGCCTCCGAAAACACCTTGGGCCTCAACCCGGTAATTGGTATCCGCGGTAAAGACTTGCTCAGTTCTGCGCGTATCGTACTCAAGCAAGCCCTCAAGCAGCCCCTGCACAGCGCCAAACACCTGGCTCACTTCAGCCTCGAGCTGAAGAACGTGATGCTCGGCCAATCCGACCTCACTGCCGCAGACGGCGATCGTCGTTTTGCCGATCCGGCCTGGAGCCAGAACCCGCTCTATCGTCGCTACCTGCAGACTTACCTTGCCTGGCGTAAAGAGCTGCATGACTGGATCGAGCACAGCAATCTGTCCGAACAGGATGCCAGCCGTGGCCACTTCGTGATCAACCTGATGACCGAAGCCATGGCACCCACCAACAGCATGGCCAACCCGGCTGCGGTGAAGCGCTTCTTCGAAACCGGCGGCAAGAGCTTGCTCGACGGCCTGGGGCATCTGGCTAAAGACATCGTCAACAACGGCGGCATGCCTAGCCAAGTCAACATGAATGCCTTCGAGGTCGGCAAAACCCTGGCCACCACCGATGGCGCAGTGATTTTCCGCAACGACCTGCTCGAGCTGATCCAATACAAGCCGATCACCGAACAGGTGCAGGAGCGCCCTCTGTTGGTCGTACCGCCACAGATCAACAAGTTTTACGTGTTCGACCTGTCACCCGAAAAGAGCGTGGCGCGCTTCCTGTTGCGCAACGGCATCCAGACCTTTGTGGTGAGCTGGCGCAACCCGACCAAAGCGCACCGCGAATGGGGCCTGTCGACCTATATCGAAGCGCTGAAAGAAGCCATCGACGTGGTCAGCGCCGTCACCGGCAGCAAAGACATCAACATGCTCGGCGCCTGCTCCGGCGGCCTCACCACCACCTCGCTGCTGGGTCACTACGCGGCGCTGGGCGAGAAAAAGGTGCATGCCCTGACGCTACTGGTCAGCGTATTGGATAACCGCCTGGAGACAGACGTCGCGCTGTTTGCCGATGAGAAGAGCCTGGAAATGGCCAAGCGTCGCTCCTACCAAGCCGGCGTGCTGGAAGGCAAAGACATGGCCAAGGTGTTCGCCTGGATGCGCCCCAATGACCTGATCTGGAACTACTGGGTCAACAACTACCTGCTGGGTAACGAGCCGCCTGTGTTCGACATCCTCCACTGGAATAACGACACCACACGCCTGCCGGCGGCCTTGCATGGCGAGTTTATCGACATGTTCACGTCTAACCCCCTGATCCGTCCGGGTGCATTGGAAGTCTGCGGCACGCCAATCGATCTCAAGCAGGTCACCACTGACCTGTTCTGCGTAGCGGGCACCACCGACCACATTACGCCGTGGGAGTCCTGCTACAAATCGGCCAACCTGTTCGGCGGCAATGTCGAGTTCGTACTGTCTAACAGCGGGCATATCCAGAGCATTCTCAACCCGCCTGGCAACCCAAAATCACGCTACATGACCAACACCCAGATGTACGCGGACCCGAAAACCTGGCAAGCCAGCTCAACCAAGCACGCCGATTCCTGGTGGCTGCATTGGCAAACCTGGCTCGCCGAGCGCTCCGGTGAATTAAAAAAAGCACCGACCCAACTGGGCAATAAAAAACACCCTGCCGGCGAAGCCGCTCCCGGCACTTACGTTCACGAACGTTGATTTCTGCGCACTGCGCAGCACTGCCCGCGACACTGGACGTGTCGCCCCCCTACCCACTCTTTGAGCAGGTAGGGCGAACCAGGCTTCGCCCTGGCATTTCTGGAAAAGACCCGGAGGGTTTGATTCAGCGTTTTAACTGACTAGGGCTTCTGCGCATGTCGCTACCTTTCGTATTTCGCACCATCGAACTGGACGGCCAGACCCTCCGCACCGCTGTTCGCCCGGGCAACGGCACAATGACACCCCTGCTGATTTTCAATGGCATTGGTGCCAACTTAGAGCTGGTCATGCCGTTCGTCCGCGCCTTGGACCCAGACCTCGAAGTAATTGCCTTCGATGTGCCCGGCGTCGGTGGCTCATCGACGCCCAGCACGCCCTATCGCTTCCCGGGTTTGGCCAAACTGGCGGCGCGTATGCTCGACTACCTCGACTACGGCCAAGTCAACGCGATTGGCGTGTCGTGGGGCGGTGCCTTGGCGCAACAGTTCGCTCATGATTACCCGGAGCGCTGCAAGAAGCTGATCCTCGCAGCCACATCGGCCGGGGCGGTGATGATTCCAGGCAAGCCCAAAGTACTTTGGTGCATGGCCAGCCCGCGGCGTTATGTGCAGCCGTCTTATGGCGTGCAGATTGCTCCGCAGATTTACGGTGGCGCGTTTCGTCGTGACCCTAAGCTAGCCCTGGCGCATGCCAGTAAAGTCCGCTCGGGTGGCAAGATGGGCTACTACTGGCAGCTGTTCGCTGGCCTCGGCTGGACCAGCATCCACTGGCTGCACAAAATTCGCCAACCGACCTTGGTAATGGCCGGCGACGACGACCCGCTGATCCCGCTGGTGAATATGCGCCTGCTGGCGTGGCGTATTCCCAACTCGGAATTGCACGTGATCGACGACGGGCACCTGTTCCTGGTAACACGCGCCGAAGCGGTTGCGCCGATCATCATGAAGTTCCTCGAAGAGGAACGTCAGCGCGCCATCATGCACCCACAACCTACACCGGCCCGCACTCACGGTTAGCCCTATCACTCGCACTGCCGCACGCACCTGCAGGGTGCCTGCAGCGCAATGCTTGACCCATTTTCGGGCACGTTGTATTACCTAAAACTTAGCGCGCAGCAGCCTGGAACGCTCTGCGCGCGCATTGGTACAAGCCTTGCTGCGCAAGGTAAGTTGCCGCTTCGCTTGCTCGCTACGTTACGTTGGGCGAAACGGTAATAAACGCCAACGATCCATCTTGAAGTCTCACGGTTTGACGACGGAGTGTTGCCCCATGCGAGACCTACCAGCCAAACGCGCGTTGCCCGCGAACAAAAACGTGATGAATGCGCAAAATGCGGTGGTCGGTCTGCGCGGCCGCGACCTGCTCTCCACGCTGCGCGCTTTAGCTCTGCAAGGGGTCAAACAACCCATCCACAGCGCTCGCCATGCGCTGGCCCTTGGCGGTCAACTGGGCCGCGTGCTGCTCGGCGACAAGCCGTTCAAAGTCAGCTCACAAGACCCGCGCTTTGCTGACCCGACCTGGCGTGACAACCCACTCTACAGCCGTAGCCTGCAAGGCTATCTGGCCTGCCAGAAACATCTGAACAGCTGGATCGATGACAGTAACTTGGACGCCGATGACCGGGCCCGTGCGCGCTTTGTTACCACCCTACTGGGTGATGCCCTGGCACCCAGCAACACGCTGCTCAACCCACAGGTGATCAAGGAACTGTTCAACAGTGGCGGCAGCAGCCTGCTTAAAGGCGCGAGCCACCTGCTTGATGACCTACTGAACAACGACGGTATGCCCAGCCAGGTCAGCAAGCACGCCTTTGAGGTCGGCCAAAATCTGGCCGCCACCAACGGCGCCGTGGTGTTTCGCAGCGAGTTGCTGGAGCTGATCCAATACAAGCCCATGAGCGAAAAACAGTACGCCAAGCCGCTACTGATCGTGCCGCCGCAAATCAACAAGTTTTATATCTTCGACCTTTCCAGCGAGAAGAGCTTCGTCCAATACGCCCTGAAAAACGGCTTGCAGACGTTCGTGGTCAGCTGGCGCAACCCTGATCCACGGCACCGCGAATGGGGGCTTTCTAGCTACGTGGAAGCACTCGAGATCGCCCTTGATGCCTGTCGCGAGATCACCGGCAGCAAAGACGTCAACTTGCTCGGCGCCTGTGCCGGGGGTTTGACCATTGCCGCCCTGCAAGGCCACCTGCAGGCCAAGCGCAAGCTACGCAAAGTGGCCAGCGCCACCTACATGGTCAGCCTACTCGACAGCCAGATCGACAGCCCGGCCATGTTGTTTGCCGATGAGAAAACCCTAGAAGCCGCCAAACGCCGCTCTTATCAGCAAGGCGTATTGGATGGCCGCGACATGGCGCGGGTGTTTGCCTGGATGCGCCCCAATGACCTGATCTGGAATTACTGGATCAACAACTACCTGCTCGGCAAACAGCCACCAGCCTTCGACATTCTCTACTGGAACAACGACAACACTCGCCTGCCTGCCGCCCTGCATGGCGACCTGATTGACTTCTTTAAACATAACCCGCTGACCCATCCGCGCGGCCTGGAAGTCTGTGGCACACCGATTGACCTGCAGAAGGTCACCGTGGACAGCTTCAGCGTCGCGGGCATCAACGACCACATTACCCCCTGGGATGCGGTGTATCGCTCAACCCTGCTGCTGGGCGGCAACCGGCGCTTTATCCTGTCCAACAGCGGGCATATCCAAAGCATTCTCAACCCGCCGGGCAACCCCAAATCCAACTACCTGGAAAACCCCAAGCTCACCGGCGATCCGCGCGCGTGGTACCACGACGCCGAGCACCTGCAGGGCAGTTGGTGGCCAGTGTGGCTGAGCTGGATGCAAGAGCGCTCCGGCGAACAGCGCGACACCCAGATGGCGCTGGGCAATCAAGACTACCCAGCAATGGAAGCGGCGCCCGGTACCTATGTGCACGTACGTTAAAACGCCTAGCCGGCCATGATCAGACGGGACGAAGCCTGCTACGCCCTGTCATTGTCAGACTTTCTGCGGAACAATAAGAAGAACCGATGAAGACCCGCGACAGAATCCTTGAATGCGCACTGCTGCTGTTCAACCTGAAGGGTGAGCCTAATGTCTCCACCCTAGAAATCGCCAACGAACTGGGCATCAGTCCGGGCAACCTCTACTACCACTTTCACGGTAAAGAGCCGCTGATCCTCGGCCTGTTCGAACGTTTTCAAGCCGAGCTTGCCCCGCTGCTCTCGCCGCCCGAAGACGTACAGCTGGATGTAGAAGACTATTGGCTGTTTCTGCACCTGATCGTCGAACGCCTGGCCCACTACCGCTTCCTGTTTCAGGATCTGTCCAACTTGACCAGCCGCCTGCCCAAGCTTGAACGCGGCATGCGCCATTGGCTCAATAGCTTAAAGCGCACTCTGGCTGAACTGCTGGCGCAACTACAGATCGATGGGCAGCTGCAAAGTGATACCCAAGCGCTGGGTCAGCTGGTCGAACAGATCACCCTGACGTTACTGTTCTCACTCGATTACCAACGCATCATCGGTCGCGAAGGCGAGAGCCGTCTGGTGGTGTACCAAGTAATGATGCTGGTGGCCCCGCACCTGGCCGAAGAACCACGCTACGCCGCCGAACACCTGGCGCAGCGCTACCTGGAACATTAAACAGCGCTACAAACGCAAACGCCCGGCACTGGGCCGGGCGTGTATCGCCTGAAGCACCCTAAATCACTGGGCCTTTAAAAAACACACAATAAATTCCCCCACTTGTTCCCCCACTTTTTCCGCGCGTGGCTTTGTTGCGAGCAAAAAATGGGCGACGGCTGGCCTGATTCCAAAACACGAATTTTGGGGAAGTAAGAAAAAGGTTCCCCCCGTCGTTCGGTCGAAGGCTTGCCCCTGGCTTTTGGCCTACCCCCTCCCGGCTTACCCAAAATTGTTGCGGTTAGTGTGCGGGCGGTTCCCCCCGTCGTTCGAACATTGGGCAGCTCGGAGTTTTGCCCCCCCCCGGCAACACAAAATTCTACTGGTTAGTGAGTAAGCGGCCCCCCCATTCGCTCGAGCGTCACGCCGTTAGACTTTTGCCCCCACCCCTGGCCGCTCGGTTCAGGCCTGTGATGCTGGCCGGTTGGGGTATCGGCGGGCTGGGTTGTTATATTGCGTAGCCGGTTCCGGTTTCTAAATGGCCTCAAAGCCCCGCCATTGCTGAGGCTCTCCAAGTCAGGCAGGCGGAAGAGGAAACAACAACCAACCTTAAAAATCTCGTATGAAGCGAAGGGGCGGGGTTCGAATTACCCTCAGTGGGGGGTATGGCCGGGAGTACCTTTTGCTTGGGATAGTGACGTATCACATGGCCAGGCCACCAAACCCGGTGAGTTATTGATAGTTTGCCACTTGGTTTGGTGATCCTCGGTTACTCCCCAGGTGATGGCGTGAGCGATGCTCGAAAGCGGTGAGGCAGGATAACCATTAGGGTCGGTGGCCAGACTGGTGGCTAGACCCCGCGCAGCCGTCCTGGCCGTAGCGAACGTGGGTAACTTGCACATACTTGTCGCGGAAATACGAACTAGACCCCGCGCCCCGAGCGTGGCCGTCCGTGTTCGGCTTGCCATACATATCCTCTACATCCTTGCGGGACATTCCTGGCACCACTTCGCCGCGCACTTTTGCGGTTCGTAGGTCGCGGTCGGATAGCCCAGTTGAGCATGGTGCCCGCTGCTTAGAGCCACCCACTACTGTCACGGCATTGGGTGATGCGGGGCTCGGCTGCTGGCTTGTAGAGTAAGTAGTCCCGCGTCGCTGGCTTTGCTGTCTTGGTTCGGCCATTTGAACGGGTGCGCTACTACCGCTTGGCGCGGCGTTATGAGCACTAATTACATCCTCAAGCTCGTGATTTTCTGGGCAATTAGCCTGAGTAAAGGTAACTCTTCCCTTAGCGTCAACGCACTTGAACATGGTGGCTGCGTGTGCGTTACCTAGAAGCATGGCTGCAATAAAAAATGTAATAAAGCGCACGGCGGAGTCCCTTCCAGTCGATATGGAGGGGACTTTAGCACGCACTTGAAGAGCCATGCGCGTAAGCAGTTGTTAGCCGCGTTTACAATTGATTGCGGGCCATAGCTGCGGTTACTACGGTTCCCCGTAGTCACACCATGGACGTCTCGCTATATCGCTGTCGCAGCTCAGCACCAGCAGGACAGTAGCGTCCCGTCGGTGCGTAGCAGGATCGGCACGGCATCAGGTGGTGATAAAAGGCATCACGCGCAGCCAGCCATTCAGTCGAGGCCGTGGCGGCGGTTTGAATGAGGTGTTGCGGCTGGTCGTTCGCGTCATTAGCTGCGTTTAGTTCGGCCAGCAGTTCGGCACGGTGCTCACTCAGGTATTGTCGATGGTCGGCGGTGATGCGTTCCGCAGGGGTGACGCGCAGTCGCTCGCCTTCCATCTCGACGGCCAGGCCGGCCCGGTGCAGATAGTCCAGGGCGGCCATGGTTAGAAATACTCTGCTGTTTGGTCTGCGCTCTGTACCCCACTTCTATCCGTAACAACGTCACAAGCCTCGTAGTTGTTGGCCTGTAGCGGTTTCTTGCCCGTAACATTGGCGGCGATTGTTACGCTTCCAATATCGCTGAAAGCCCTGTGGCTGTTGGGTTGTGACGGTGTTACAGATGTTGCGGGGGTGTCGGCGGACAAATAGCGGTCGAACGCTTCGGTGAACTGCTCCCGTCGGTAGCCTTTAGCTGTTCGTATGCCTACCCGAATGGTTCCAGGCTTGATGCCAAACTCGGAAAGCCGTTTTGCTAGCTGGTGCGGGGTCATAGGCTTGCCTCGGTTCCAGGCGGCCCATGGCGCTTCCTCATCTTCGGCCAGCGCTTCCAGCATGGCGGCCGTTGGTAAGTGGTCGGTGCGCTTGCTGTCGAATGCCTCCCGTATGGATGCCAGCAGTTCGGCACCGATGCTCGGGGCGTCTTCCTCCAAGCCGTGAAGCGTCACAGCGGCAGACCGGGCCAGGCGTGGCCAATCGCCCCCAGCTACTTCTGCAACGGCTAACAGCGGCTCCCAGCAGTCGTTAGCGCGGTCGTTCAATCCTTCGATTTCGGCAGGCCGGGCGAAGCGCACGGCGTCGCGGTTGTCGATGGCGAAACGTGCGAGCTTGCCGGCCAGCTCGGCAAAGGCGGCGGGGTCAGCGTGGCGAATCTTCACCGTTCGCTCGCCGGTCATCTTGCGGCGCAGGCGCAGGGGAATGCTGCGGTCTGCCAGGGTGTCGGCAATCTTGCCGATGCCGCACAGTGCCTTGGCGCCCCAGACGTTGAACCGGGTGGGTGTGTGATCGTCACCCACGCAACGGATCACGAACGCGGTGTCACGGGTAAAACCAGCATTGAGGATGCCACGCGCTTCCTCGTGCTCGGCCAGGAAGGCGTCAACCTCGTCAATCAACAGGGTCGGCTGCCAGAGTTGCAGGGCACGGAACAGTGCGGCGGGGGCGATGTTGGACACGGCCAGCGGACGGCAGGCCCAGCAATACCGTTTTACCACAGCGCTTTTCTGGTGCCGTGACGTTGGCTATCGGCGCCACATTCACTACGTCGATAAACCAAGTGAGCGCAGCCCACAACGCTGCGGCATGGATGGTCGCCGGATCGGCTATGACGTGGCGGCGAATGATGATGGCCAAGCCGTCCAGTAGCTCGGCACCGTCTACCGGGGTGGGCCATAGCGTCACCTCGGGAAATATCTCGCTATCACCTTCGGCACTGTCGTTGGCGCCGTCTTGGGTCAGTTTGTCGAGGTCAGCCAGGCTCACCGACTTGGCTTCCTTGGCAGCGTGGCGGATGCGTGCCCAGCGCGCCGGGTCGGCCTTGCGTGCCTGGCGCAGCAGCACCAGCACTTCAACTTCGAACAGGGCGCCGGGGTCTTGCTTGAGCTTGGCCAGCGCGTCGGCGATCAAGTCGGAGGCGGGCGTTGCTTCGGGCACCAGTGGGGTTACGTTGGCGGCGGTCATTGCTTGGCCCTCCAGTTGGCGAGGTCGTTAAAGTCGCTTAGCTCCAGGGGTTCAGCCCCCGACCATGGGGGCAGTACCAGCCCGCAGCCCAGCGCGGCAGCTGCGTTATTGGCAGCGACCTTGCCGGGGTTGCCGTCGGTCATGCGGTCGTCGTCACCGGCTACGATCAACACGGCATCGGGGTGCTGGCGCTGTAGTCGCTGGCCAACAGGCAGCAGATTGCCGGCGTTCATCGCGCAGGCCACAGCGGCCCCGGTGTCGGCATGGATGGTCGCGCCGGTCGCCCAGCCTTCACAGAAGTACAGCGGTGCGCCTGCCGTGATGGTGCCCAGCGGTGAATAACAGCCCTTCACCATGCCGCCGAACAGGAAGCGCTTGCTGCCGTCTGGCTTGATGCGTTGCAGGTTCACCAGTTGGCCGTCACGCACCAGCGGTATTAGCAGCACGCCGTCAGACTGGCGCAGGGTGTATGGGTGTGCGCCTTTGGCGACTAGGTACGGGTGCGCCGGGTCAGCGCGGCGGGCGTCACGCCACAGGCGGTTGGCATACTCAGCAGCGGCCTGCTGGCGCTGGTGCTGCTCGGCCTCCCGTTGCCGGCGTGCCTGCTCGATACGCTGGCGCACTTGCTCAGCTTCCAGTGCGTTGGCCGGTTCGCGGCTGCTCCAGGTATGCGAGCTGCTGGCCTTCCAACTGCCGTAACAGCCCGATGCGATCCCGTCAGCGAACAACAGATACCAGCCGTTATGGGTGCCGGCCTTGTCGCCCGGAACGTGGAAGCGGTGAATGCTGCCGTCGGCAATGGGTAGCAAATCCAGCAAGCCAAACGTGCCTTGCAGGGCATCGCGGAAACCAATTACGCAATCCATAACAACACCTCCAGAGTGAACAGCAACACCAGATCAGCGCCCGCTGGTGAAAGCATGACTAGGTAGCGTCGGACCGAATTTTTAGCAGCCGAGTGCGCCACCCGCTTTTTGCAGGTTTGGTTATTCGTCATGGGTTAAGCCTCGGCTTGGATGGGTGCGACGCAGGTGCTCAGGAAGTACAACGCGATACCCCGGTGAGGGCGGCCTTGATCGTCCATCAGCGTAATAAGATGGCGGCGAATATCGTGGCCACGGTCCCGCAACTCCTTCACGCGGGCTGCCGGCATCATTATGTTCAGGTCACGGCGCGCGGTGATGGTGTCCACCGGGGCCGTTCGCAGGCGCGCTAAGAGCCGGACGCGCTGAGCTTCTGAGCTGGTATCATGATCGTGTGTTTTCTTGAGGCTGGCCGATTGGTCGGCCTTATTTTTGTCTGTCATGTTATGCGACCTCCCCAAGCTGCTGGGCAATCCAGGCTTCAACTTCGAGGGAGTCCCAACCAACAGCACGGGCGCCGATTTTATGGGCCTGGGGAAAGTCGCCGCGCTTCATTAACTCGTAAATCCAGGCGCGACCAAAGCCGGTTCCGGCCAGCACTTGTGGCAAGCGCATAATGCGCCGGGCTTGTTTGTGAACGGTGGTAGACATTGCCATAACTCCTTTGCGCTCACTGGCGCGTTGTGGATTTATGGCTTGATTGTTCCGGGGATCAGCTTGATGGTCAGGGACGGATAATGTTTGTTATCCGTCCCTAGAATCGCGGTAAGTTTTCTGGCTGTAATTTGATTTATCCCAATATCGGCAAGCTTGCTTTTCTAAGCTTCCGCCAGGGTCTTTAATCCAAGTAGCTGGTACTAACTCCGGTCGCTTAGAGGTCGATTCGTCGCAGGCTTCCTCCCAAGAAATACCCGGTGTCTCGCGATAGATGCGACATGCCAGACCATAAAGCTCTTCTACTTCGCGGCGGTACTTAGTGCGCTTACCAGGCCTGCCTTTTGGCATGCTGTCGGTCTTGAATCTTTCTACCAATAATTTTTGCAACCTCGGCATATTGAATGCTTTGGGGCTGATAGCTCTCGCTTCTTCAAATGTCATATCGCCGGCTAAAATATCGCGTTCAAATTCCTCGGCCTGCTTTGAGTTAAGCCATTCACCAAAGGCTAGCAAGAGATCTGCTGCTGCTTCTGAGTCAAGACTTAGAGCATCACAGCCAAGCACTCCTTGATCGCAAAGAAAGGCACTGTAATGGTCAGGTTTGTAAGTCAGCTGCCTGACTCGTTCTCCACTGTCGCCAGCAAGACAGAAAGCAAAGCCATCCTCTTTTGCGCTTGTTCTAAGTGCATTGAATGGGCGTAATAGCCTTTCTTCACAGCCATCGGAAAGCTGGCTAGCGAGGGTGTACGGAGCGGAAAGCGTTATAACAAAGCCGTCCCTTACTTTAATAATTATGCCGCGAGGGTCCATCTTCACGTCTCCAAAGGGATTACCCATTATTAATAGGGCAGCCTGCCAAGTGGTTGGGCTCCGACTTTTTACCTCACAGGGCTAGGCTGACCGATACTCTTTCTAGGCGCGTTTGAACCCACCTTGAATGACGTTTTCCACTGGTACTGTGGTGGCATAGACAGCCCAATCGTTCATCAGGGCGCGGCGCTTTTCCAGCAGATCGGAACGGGAATAAGCGGCCTCAGTCTGGGTGCGCTCATCATGAGCCAGCGCCAGCTCGCAAATTTCGCGTGGGTGGTTTGTGCAGTCGTTTGCCCAGTCACGAAAAGTTGAGCGGAACCCATGCACCGTGATGTTGGATAGCTTCAACCGCTCCAGCAGGGTCAGTAATGCCCGGTCGCCCATAACATCCGCCTTGCGGCCTTGGCCGGGGAATAGATACAGGCTGTCGTCAGTACGCGGCATTGATCGCAGCAACTCGACTACCGAAGGGGCCAGTGGGATCTCGAACGCCTGACGCATTTTCATGCGCTCATCAGGCAGCGACCATATAGCGGCATCTAAGTCGAACTCAGACCAAGCGGCAAAGCGGACCATCTTCGTGCGGGCGCCCGTCAGGATCAGTAGACGCATGGCGTTGGCGTCTCGGTCATCCAGCTCTGCAAGTCTCTGCATCAGTGTCGGCAACTCACGCCAGGGCATCGCCGGAAGGTGCTCGCGACGACGCGCCTTCTTCTTCTCGGCTTTGCTCAGCAGATTTTCTAAGTGCCCACGCCAGCGAGCCGGGTTTTCGCCATCTCGAAGCTTGCGAGACTTGGCGGCATCCAATATGCGTTCGATATGACTGCGCACTTCATCAGCGGTGCGAGTTTTGTCCGACCATATGGGTTGCAGCACCTTTAGAACGTGCTCGGTTTGAATATCGGCGGCAGCTAGTTTGCCCAGCAGGGGGAAAACGTAGCGCTCCATCTTTGAACGCCAGCCTTGCAGCCATTGTGCTGACCAGTGCCCCCCGTGTGCGGCAATGTAATCAGCCGTCAGCTTCTCGAAGTTGACGCTGCGGGCGAGTTGTTTGCGTCTATCTTCACGCTCAGCATCACGGACAGCCATAGGGTCAACACCCGTATCAGCTAGCTTGCGGTGCCCTACTGCGGCCACACGCGCACCCGCCAAGCTCAACTCGGGGTAGCTCCCTAGCCCCATCTCCCGACGCTTGCCTTGCAACTGATAGCGCAACACCCACGACTTACTCCCGGCTGGCTTCACAACAAGACGTAATCCCTTGCCGTCCTCATAGGTGCCGGGTTCGCTCAGGTTCTTAACCTGTTTGGGATTTAGCTTCTCAATGGTCTTGGCCAAAACGATCTCCATTGTGGGGGAATGAAATCTGTTCCCCCATTTGTTCCCCCACTCTTACCCCGGATGGTGGCTTATCTGAGTGGACGACAATGGACAGATAATAGGTCGCAAGCCGCGTATTATCTAGGCCTAAGTAGAATTTACTGGCAGGCAGTAGAAACGAAAACGCCCGGCACTGGGCCGGGCGTTTGCGAGTACTGCGGCGGGTCTTACGACTGCGCGGCAGGTGTTACTGGGGTAGCAGGCACAACAGCTGGAGCAGGTGCAGCAACAGCTACCGGCGCAGCTGGCTTAGCCGCGACGGGTTTAGCTGCCGGCTTAGCGGCTGGCTTAGCGGCTGGCTTCGCAGCGGCTTTGGCAGCTGGCTTGGCTGCTGGCTTGGCTGCTGGTTTAGCAGCTGCTTTGGTCGCAGGCTTAGCAGCAGTTTTAGCAGCCGGCTTAACGGCTGGCTTGGCAGCTACTTTCTTGACCGCAGGCTTAACCGACTTGACCGATACGCCGGTCAGTTGCTCGATCTGCTTGGTCAGGCTTTCAACTTTGGCGTTGAGCGCTTTCACTTCATTGCGGCTCGGTACACCGAGGCGCGAAATGGCATTGTTCAGACGCTTATCGAAGGCTTCTTCCAGCTCGTTCCACTTGCCCATCGCTTTATCTTTAACTTCATCAACGCGCGATTTAGCGGTGTCCACTTTCGTGTTGACGGTATTCTTCGCGGCGCCAACTTGCTTGTCGACTTCGGTCTTAGCTTGCTTCTCAGCTTTTTCGCCATCCTTAACCAGCGTGTCGAACAGCTTGTTGCCGTCCTTGCTGACCTTGGAGTAAGCACCCAAACCTGCCAACCAGATTTGACGCGAGTATTTTTCTACTTCGCCGACCCAGGAAGTGGTTTGCTTTTCGGTTTTCTTTTTGACGGCCATTCTGCTGCTCTCCTTATTTGGTACGCGCGACGTGATCGAGCAACGCGCTCAACTCGTCCAGCTTAGCAGACAGTACTTCTACGTCCTGCTTAGACGGGATGCCAAGGCGGTTCAGTGCGCTGGCTACACGGTTGTCAAAAGCCTTCTCGATTTTGTCGAGACGTACTTCAAACTTACCTTTCACACTGCTGACGTTGCTAGTGACTGTGGTCTTAACACTGTCGATCTGGTTATTAGCTGCTTCAACTTGTTCGTTGACCAGCTTCTTGCCTTGCTTCTCAACACCTTCGCCGCTTTTCACGAGGTCTTTGAAGTACTCGGAACCTTCCTGGCCAGCTTTGGCATAAGCGCCCAGGCCAGCCAACCAGATTTTACGAGCGTAAACTTTAGCGTCGCTCAGCACGCTGGTGCTTTCTTCAACGACGGCTTTCTTTTTGACGGCAACTTTCGACATGGTGCACCTCACTCTAGTGTTTCGAGGAAACGCCCACGGAATGCAGGCTTAGACGTAAGGTATCGATGAAAATTAGAAACCGCATACTAAGCCTGCAAATAATTGCCCAGAGCATTTCTCAACGCCGCGACAATACGGCGAATACCCTAAGCGGCGCGCGGGCTGGCACGCGCTGCGCCACTAACCCAGCCAACAAAACTGCGTGCGCGCCGGCCGTACGCCGTCATTCTCAGGCCTGCAGGTTCTTGTCCAGTGCTTCTTCGATTTCGCGCTTGATGCTGCTGCTCATCGCCGAGAGCAGCAGGCCCAGGCTGAGCTGCACACGCACGCTGCTTTCATGCACCTCGATGCTGCCATCGGCGCCGCTGCGCTTGAACTCCAAACTGTCGCCATTCCAGCGGTAACGCACGTCATATTGGCGGGCCAGGCGTTCGGCCAGTTGCTCGGCTTTCTCGCGGGCGGCTTCGCGGCCCAGATTATGGGGGCGTTCAATAGTGATCTTGGCCATGGCATTTCTCCTCGCCCGTTAACTGCGACCTTAAGTCACGCGACTATAGCAAGCGGCGCACCCACAACGCCTTCAGGCTTTTACTTCACGCGCGCGGTTTGGAGCCTATGCCCGCATTTAGGTTTAGAATGACCGCCACTTTGATTCAGCCTCTCTGTTTAGGAAAGGGCACGATGAGCGATCAGCATAAGAGCAGCGATAGCGAACCCACCACGCACTTTGGCTTCCAGGATGTGCCGGAAAGCCAGAAGGCCGAGAAAGTCGCAGAAGTCTTCCATTCGGTGGCCGCCAAATACGACCTCATGAACGATGTGCTGTCCGGCGGCATGCACCGCCTGTGGAAGCGTTTCACCATCGAGTTGTCCGGGGTGCGCAGCGGCAACCGCGTGCTGGATATCGCTGGCGGCACCGGTGACCTGACCCGTAAGTTCTCCAGCTTGGTCGGGCCGACGGGCGAAGTGGTGCTGGCCGACATCAATGAATCGATGCTGCGCGTCGGCCGTGATCGCCTGCTCGACACGGGCGTGGCCGGTAATGTCAGCTTCGTTCAGGCCGATGCTGAGAAGCTGCCGTTCCCGGATAACCACTTCGACGTGGTGACCATCGCCTTCGGCCTGCGCAACGTGACGCACAAAGAAGATGCCATCCGCTCGATGCTGCGCGTACTCAAGCCGGGCGGGCGCTTACTGATCCTAGAATTCTCCAAGCCCTCCAGCCCACTGCTGTCGAAGTTCTACGACGCCTACTCGTTCAAGTTCATGCCGCTGGCCGGCAAGCTGATCACCAATGACGCAGAAAGCTACCGTTATCTGGCCGAGTCGATCCGCATGCACCCGGATCAGGACACCCTCAAGGCAATGATGGTTGAAGCCGGTTTTGAGCGCGTGACCTACCACAATATGACCGGCGGCATTGTTGCCCTGCACCGCGGCATCAAACCCTGATGTTAATCACCGGGCTGCTGGCCGGGGTCGAGCTCGGCCTCAATCGCGTCTTGGCTATGGACAGCACGGCGTTGCCACGCCTGGCGCGTTTGAGTAGCCGAGTGATTGCGGTGGAATGCGTTGCGCCGAATCTGCAGCTGTTTATCTTGCCCAGCGCCAGCGGCCTGCAACTGGCTGCGCAATGGGCCGGCGAGGCGGATTGCCGGTTGCGCGCACCCGCCGCCAGCCTGCTGCGCCTGGCCACCAGCAAGGACAAAACCAGCATCCTGCACAGCCGCGACGTCAGCCTGAACGGCGACAGCGCCGCCCTGTTGGAGCTTGCAGGCATCCTCCAAGACTTAGAGCTGGACTGGGAATATGAGCTGTCACGATGGCTCGGCCCGGTCGGCAGCCAATTGCTCGGTGGGCATTTACGCAGCCGCGCCAGCTGGTCTCGCCAAACGTTGGATAGCCTGCGCCTTAACCTGGCTGACTACCTCAGCGAAGAATCGCGCAGCCTGGTCGGCCAGCGCGAAGCCGACGCACGGTTTGCCGAGCTCGATCACCTGAAGCTGTCACTCGACCGTCTCGATGCCCGCATTGAGCGCCTTGCCCAAAAAAATAAGCCCATCGCATGAAGCTGCTTGCCATCCGTCGCCTGCTGCGCATTCAGCGCGTAGTCATCCGCTACCAACTGGATGACCTGCTGTTCACCCTACCGCTGCCATTCTGGTTACGCGCGCTGCGTTTTGCCCTGCCCTGGCGCTGGCTGCCACGGCGCACGCTGAACCTGTCGCGTGGCGCGCGCCTGCGTCTAGCGCTAGAAGAACTGGGGCCGATCTTTATCAAGTTTGGCCAACTGCTCTCAACGCGCCGCGACCTGCTGCCGCCGGATATCGCCGATGAACTGGCCAAACTGCAAGACCAAGTACCGCCCTTCGACCCGGTGCAATCACAGGCGCTGATTGAATCTCAGCTGGGCGCTAAGGTCAGCGAGGTGTTCGCCCGTTTCGATGCGCAGCCACTGGCGTCCGCTTCGGTGGCACAGGTGCATGGCGCGCAGCTGAAAAGCGGCGAAGAGGTGGTGATCAAGGTGATCCGCCCGGGCCTCGCGCCGGTGATCGAACAAGACATCGCCTGGTTATTCCTGCTGGCCAAACTGGCCGAGAAATCATCTGCTGATGCTCGCCGTCTGCGCCCGGTAGAAGTGGTCAGCGACTACGAAAAAACCATCTACGACGAACTCGACCTGCTGCGTGAAGCGGCTAACGCTAGCCAGCTGAAGCGCAACTTCGAAGGCTCGCCGCTGCTCTATGTGCCCCAAGTGTATTGGGACCTGTGCCGGCCGAAAGTGCTGGTCATGGAGCGCATCTACGGGATTCAAGTCACCGACCTGAAAACCCTGGCAGATCAACGCACCGACATGAAGCTGCTGGCTGAGCGCGGCGTCGAGATCTTCTTCACCCAGGTGTTCCGCGACAGCTTCTTCCACGCCGACATGCACCCCGGCAACATTTTCGTCAGCACGCGCACGCCATGGAGCCCGCAATACATCGCCATCGACTGCGGCATCGTCGGCAGCCTAACCGCCGAAGATCAGGACTACCTGGCGCGCAACCTGCTGGCCTTCTTCAAGCGTGACTACCGCCGCGTGGCGCAACTGCATATTGACTCTGGCTGGGTGCCCGCTGAGACCAAGGTGAATGATTTCGAGGCGGCCATCCGCACGGTGTGCGAGCCGATTTTCGAGCGTCCACTGAAAGACATCTCCTTCGGTCAGCTGCTGCTGCGCCTGTTCCAAACGGCGCGGCGCTTCAATATGGAAGTACAGCCGCAACTGGTGCTGCTGCAGAAAACCCTGCTGAATATCGAAGGCTTAGGCCGTCAGCTCTACCCGGACCTCGACCTGTGGAGCACGGCTCAGCCGTTCCTTGAGCGCTGGATGCGCGAGCGCATCAGCCCCCTGCACCTGCTGCGCAACCTGCAACTGCAAGCCGAGCAAGTGCCGCACTTGTCACAAATCGCCCGCGAAACGCTGGAACGACTGAACCAGCAGCCGGCGCAACGGCACAAGGAGCGCGAGACCACCCAGCAGTGGCCGGCACGTCTACTGGGCGCGGCGCTGATTGCCGGCGCTGCCAGCCAAGGCTTAGCCTTGACCCTACTCGCCTGGCCGAGCTGGCTGATGCTCGCCGGCGGCGCCTATCTGGTGCTGCGCCGATAGCCACACCGGGTGCGCACTGGCACACTAGCTTTCTGAATCAAGCAGCCCGTTACGGGCGGATATAGCGATGACTGACTGGCTCGACGAAATTAACTGGAACAGCGACGGCTTGGTGCCGGCAATCGCCCAGGACCATAAAACTGGCCGTGTGCTGATGATGGCCTGGATGAACCGCGAAGCCCTGGCGCTGACCGCTGCCGAACAACGTGCCATCTACTGGTCACGCTCGCGCGGCAAGCTCTGGCGCAAAGGTGAAGAGTCCGGTCATGTGCAGAAGCTGCACGAGCTACGTCTGGACTGCGATGCCGACGTGATCATCATGAAGGTCGAGCAAATAGGTGGCATTGCCTGCCATACCGGTCGTGAGAGCTGCTTCTACCGGGTATTCGACAACGGCAGTTGGAAAACCGTCGAGGCGGTGATCAAAGACCCGCACGACATCTATAACGCAGGACATTCGCATGACTGACACCCTTAGCCGCCTGGCCGACGTACTGGAGTCGCGCAAAGGCGCCGCAGCCGACAGTTCCTATGTCGCCAGCCTTTACCACAAAGGCCTGAACAAAATTCTGGAAAAGGTCGGCGAAGAGTCGGTAGAAACCATTCTCGCCGCCAAAGACGCCGCAGTCAGCGGCGACTGCAGCGATGTGATCTATGAAACCGCCGATCTGTGGTTCCACAGCATGGTCATGCTTGCCGCCCTAGGCCAGCACCCACAAGCGGTACTGGACGAGCTGGATCGCCGCTTTGGCCTGTCCGGACATGCGGAAAAAGCTGCTCGCCCAAACAACTGATCATTCACTTACTACGGAGTACGCGTTATGGGATTCGGTGGCATTAGCATCTGGCAACTGGTGATCGTTCTCCTGATCGTGGTCATGCTGTTCGGCACCAAGCGCCTCAAGGGCCTGGGCTCCGATCTTGGTGATGCGATCAAGGGCTTCAAAAAATCCATGGGCAACGAAGACGACAAGCCTTCAGTAGAAGAACCTAAAGGCCAGACCATTGACGCCCAGGCGCGCAAGGTCGAAGAGCCGGCGAAAAAAGACTAAGCCATGTTCGATATTGGCTTTACCGAGCTGCTGCTGGTCGGCATCGTCGCCCTGCTGGTATTGGGCCCTGATCGCCTGCCCGGTGCGGTGCGCACAGCAGGCTTATGGATTGGCCGGATCAAGCGTAGCTTCAGTGCAATCAAGGCTGAAGTGGAGCGCGAGATTGGCGCGGACGAAATTCGCCGTCAGCTGCATAACGAGCAGATTCTCGACCTTGAACGTGAAATGAATGCGGCCAAGCAGAAGCTCAATGCACCGCTTAGTAGCCTAGGCGAAACACCTCCCGCAACCGACACCCGCAGCCAGGATAAAAACCAGCAGCCATGAGCCGACTAACGGACAGCGACCAGGAAATGCCCCTAGTCTCCCACCTGACTGAGCTGCGTACCCGCCTGCTGCGTATTGTCGGAGCAGTACTCCTGCTGTTTGCCGGACTATTCTATTTTTCTCAGGACATCTACGCGCTGGTCGCTGCACCGCTGCGCGCTTACCTGCCGGAAGGCGCAACGATGATCGCCACCGGCGTGGCCTCGCCCTTCCTCACGCCGTTTAAACTGACGATGATGGTCGCTCTATTCCTGGCCATCCCGATCATCCTGCACCAGATCTGGGGCTTTATCGCACCAGGGCTGTACAAGCACGAGAAGCGCATTGCCGTACCGCTGCTGATTTCCAGCATCTTGCTGTTCTACGGCGGCATGGCCTTCGCCTACTTCGTGGTATTCCCGATCATGTTCGGCTTCTTTGCCAGCGTGACCCCGGAAGGCGTGGCGATGATGACCGACATCGGTCAGTACCTAGACTTCGTGCTCACCCTGTTCTTTGCCTTCGGTGTTGCGTTCGAGATCCCGATTGCCACCTTCCTGCTGATCTGGGTCGGCGTGGTCGATGTCGCCACCCTGCGCAAAAGCCGTCCGTACGTGGTGGTGGGCTGTTTTGTGGTCGGCATGGTACTAACCCCGCCCGATGTGTTTTCGCAGACCCTGCTAGCGCTGCCCATGTGGATGCTGTTTGAGGCCGGCTTGCTCTGCGGCAGTCTGGTCAAGCGTCGCGCTGAACAGGATGAGACAGACGAAACCGAAAGCGAAGACGCGCCCAACGATCAACCGCCTGCCGCACAACCGTGAACCTGCTGCTGCTCGAAGACGGCGACTTTATCGCCGCTGATCGTGTGTTGTTGAGCGGCCGCCGCCTTAAACACCTGATAGACGTGCACCGCGCCGAAGTCGGCGACAGCCTGCGGGTTGGCCGCCTGAACGGCCTGATGGGCAGCGGCCAACTACTGCGCCTGGATGCCGAGCACGCCGAGCTGTCGGTGCAGCTCGACCAGCCGCCACCGAGCAAACTGCCACTCACTCTGCTGCTGGCCCTGCCGCGGCCGAAGATGCTGCGCCGCGTGCTGCAAACGGTCAGTAGCATGGGCGTACCCAGGGTGATTTTTCTCAATAGCTACCGCGTGGAAAAAAGCTTCTGGCAAACTCCGTTTCTGGAGCCGGCGGCGATTCGCGAACAGTTGATTCTCGGCCTCGAACAAGCCCGTGATACCGTGTTGCCGGAAGTGATCATCGAGAAGCGCTTCAAACCCTTTGTCGAAGATCACCTGCCCAGCATCGCGACCGGCACCCTCGGCCTAACCGGCCACCCCGGTGATTACACGCTTTGCCCGCGGGCTGTCGAGCAGCCCGTCACCCTGGCTATTGGCCCCGAAGGCGGCTGGATACCCTACGAAGTGGAAAAGCTGCAACACGCTGGCCTGCAACCTGTGCAGCTGGGCGAACGCATTCTGCGCGTAGAAACGGCGGTCACGGCGCTCTTGTCGCGGTTGTTCTAGTACCTCGATTGCAGTCGCTGGCTGGGTTCACCTGCAGCTGCAGCTGCGCCCCGGCTCCTGAAGGCTCAACTTTCCAGCAGAAAAGTCACCGGCCCGTCATTGACCAGATGCACCTGCATATCGGCACCGAACTGACCGGTGGCAACCAGCGGGTGCTTGGCCTGAGCTTGTGTCACTAACAGATCAAACAACTCAGCCCCCAGTACCGGCGGTGCGGCACTGGAAAAGCCTGGGCGCAGACCGCTTTTAGTGTCGGCAGCCAGGGTGAACTGCGAAACCAGCAACAGCCCACCTCCGATGTCGCTGAGCGACAGGTTCATCTTGCCAGCGGCATCGCTGAACACTCGGTAGTTGAGCAGTTTGTGCAGGATTTTTTCGACGCTGCTCGGCGTGTCATGCGGCTCAACGCCGATCAATGCCAGCAGACCCTGATCAATCGCACCCACCACTTCGCCCGCCACTTCGACGCGGGCACCACGTGCCCGCTGAATCAATGCTTTCATGCTTCGTCCGGCGTCAGGTCAAGCAGACGGCTGGCCATGTCGTCCGCAGCTCGCACCAAGGCATCGGTGATACCTGGTTCGGCGGCCGAATGGCCAGCATCACGAATGATCTGCAACTCGCTGTTCGGCCACACCTGATGCAAGGCCCAAGCGTTATCCAGTGGGCAGATTACGTCATAGCGGCCATGCACGATCACCCCCGGCAGATGGGCGATCTTCGGCATGTCACGCAGCAGCTGATCTTGTTCAAGGAAGGCGTTGTTGACGAAGTAATGGCATTCGATGCGTGCAATCGACAACGCACGATGGCTGTCGCTAAAGCGATCCACTACCTGTGGATTGGGCCGTAGGGTGGCAGTACGCCCTTCCCAGGTCGACCAGGCTTTGGCCGCATGCATCTGGGCAATTTGGTCGGGGCCGGTCAGGCGTTTATAGAATGCCTGTACCAGGTCAGCGCGCTCACTCAGCGGAATCGGCGCGACATAGTCCTCCCAATAATCCGGGAACAAGCGGCTGGCACCCGCCTGATAAAACCAGCTGATTTCCTGCGGGCGACAAAGAAAGATGCCACGCAGAATAAGCCCATGAACGCGTTGCGGATGCGCCTGCGCGTAGGCCAGTGCCAAGGTCGAGCCCCAAGAGCCGCCGAACAGAACCCACTTGTCGATGCCCAGCTGCTCACGGATCACTTCCATGTCAGCGATCAGCGCTTGAGTGCTGTTGTTTTCCAGGCTGGCATGCGGGGTGGAACGCCCGCAACCGCGCTGATCGAAGGTCACAATACGGTACAGGTTGGGATCGAAATAGCGGCGGCTGGCCGCATCACAACCGGCACCAGGGCCGCCATGGATAAACACCACGGGCAGACCGCCCGGCGAACCACTTTCATCGGCATACAGCACATGCGGTGCCTGCACCGCCAGCTCATGACGGGCGTAGGGTTTAATCTCCGGATACAAGGTCTGCATGGCATGCTCCTGAATTAATGCGTAGCGTTGGCCCTTGCGCGAGGTACCAGTGGGCGCAGGCGCCTGAGGCTCTGCCAGGCATCATAACCATGAAACAGGAATTGAACATGCCGATACGGATATTCGCCCTCGCTCTCCTAATGCTTTGCACTCTGCTCGCCGGCTGCGACAGCAAGGATGACCCACAAGCAGCCCTAGAAGCCGCTTTACAACAACTGCAGGACAATCTGCAAACGAAGAAAAACAGCGCGGTACTCGAGCAACTGCATCCACAGTTCTCGGCCCAATGAGAACTCGACCGCGACTGGGCGCAGCGCACCATGTTGCTGCTGTTTATGCGCCATAAGAACATCAAGGTGCTGGCCCTGAGCAAGCACAGCTACCTCGACGCGACCTACCGCGATAAAGGCCACACAGAAGCCCAGATTGGCCTGACCGGCGCCGAAAGCCTGATCCCCGATAGCGCGCACCACTTCAGCGTGAAGCTGGAGTGGTGGTTGGAAGGCGATGAGTGGAAGGTGGCACGCTTGAACTGGGAATAGCGGCTCAGCGCCGGCTTTAAGCGGCTGAAGAGCTAATCAGCCTGCTGAAGAGCATAGGGTCGCGATACGCCTCACCAAGCGCACCAACACTCTGCCCTACCTCGCTAGCGATCAACCAGTGCAAGACCAACCACCTAAAAGCCTGGCAGGCTTTATATTTAGCGTTGCAGAGCCATCTCTGCGTCCGTGCGCCGCCAGATCAGCTCACGGGTGTCATAACCACGACTGCGCGCTTCTTCGAGCAGGGTCGCCCGGCTTTGCGCGCTGAGTGTCTGATCACGCGTTAACAACCAGAGGTACTGGCGATTGGGGTGGCCGACTAGGGCTGTGTGGTAGTCATCATCTAGGTAGAGCACCCAGTACTCGCCCTTGGTCAGGCCAGGTAGCAAGGTACTGACCCAGTTGTCGAAGCGCACCCAGAGCTTGCTGGTTTCGCCCGGCACCTGAGCCACGGCCTGGCCCTGCACTTGTTGCACGTCGCCATCAAAGGTACGGCAGCGGTTGGTCACGCCAAGCGTGCCACCCTCTTGTACGTTATAAATGGCCTCGGACTGTGCGCAGTTACGCTGAAAGAACATCGGCAAGCGCGCCTGTTCATACCACGTACCTTGATAACGCTGCAGATCAACCTGCTCCACGGTTTTCGGCGGCACTGTTCCCGTACCGGAGTTCGCACACCCCACCAAGGCTATCGCTGCGGCAAACACCGCTAGCAGGCGCATCACTGCAGGCCCTTGCCGGAAAACAGCAAGACCTGCTCACCCGCGTACTGCACGCTGATAAAGCGCTGCTCATCACCCCAGGTGCAGCTGGAGATACCGAGAGCACCGGAACACTCGGCTGGCTTACCCAGCAAGTTTTCGACCTCAACCTTGCTCATACCCGGCTTGAGCTGGGCGTAATTATCCTGATTGACCTTGTTACAGGCGGCCAAAAGCAGGCAGCCGGCGAGTAGTGCGACGACACGCAGAGACATGAGGAACTCCTAAGGAAATGACCAAGACCAGCTTGGCATAGCAATACCGAGCTTGCCTATTTGGACGCTAGAAGCGCGAGCCAGGTTCCAGCAGAAATGCAGATTCTTCAGCACTGGAGGGCCGACCGAGAATCTGATTGCGATGGGGGAAACGGGCAAAGCGGGCAATCACCTGCTGATGCCGCTCGGCATAGTCCAGATAACCGGCAAATAACGCACGTTCTGCCGGCGCAGCCTGTTCATGTAGGGCATGAAACAGCTGCACGGCTTGATCTTGCAGCGCCAGATCTTCTGCATGCTCCAGCACCAGGTAGACGAACACGCGCTGGATCCCAGGCCAAGGCCAGGCCATGTAATGCGAGAGGACATGCCAGCGCGTCACCGGCAAAGGCGCGCGGGGTGTCGCGATAAATCATGCGTGGCAGCTGGTCGAGCAGCAGCAGGTTTGCCAGCCAGCCTTGTGGTTCCGCCGGCCAACCTTGCAGCTGCCCAGCCAACGCCTGCTCGACCAGGCCGCCAAACAGCTCGCGGGCCTGATCATCCTGGTGGTCCTGCTTACCAAACCAGAGCGTGCGCCGGCTGGCGGCTACTTCGCCAGCCGTTACGCCGGGACCGCAGCCGGCCGCACCGAACCACCAGTCGAGTAACGGCTGCCAGGGCTGCATCGCTTATTCGCGGTGGTAAGCGCTGATGCGCAGCACTTCTTCTTTGGACCCGAGGAAGACCGCTACACGCTGGTGCAAGGAGGTCGGCTGGATATCGAGAATACGCTGGGTGCCATTGGTGGCCACGCCGCCGGCCTGCTCGATGATCATCGCCATCGGATTGGCTTCATACATCAGGCGCAGCTTGCCCGGCATTGCAGGGTCGCGGCTGTCACGCGGGTACATAAACACGCCGCCACGAGTGAGGATGCGATGCACATCGGCAACCATCGCGGCGACCCAACGCATGTTGTAGTTCTTACCCAACGGCCCAGTCTCGCCCGCCAGCAGTTCGCTGACGTAACGCTGCACCGGCGCTTCCCAGTGGCGCTGGTTGGACATGTTAATGGCGAATTCCTTGGTCGCTTCCGGCACCTTGATGTCGTCATGGGTCAGTACAAAGCTGCCCAGTTCGCGGTCCAGGGTGAAGCCCTTGACGCCGTCACCGAGGGTCAGCATCAGCATGGTCTGCGGGCCGTAGATCGCGTAGCCGGCACATACCTGCTCGGTACCTGGTTGGAGGAAGGCTTCCTCGCCCAGGTCACCCTCAGCACCGTTGCGATCCGGGCAGCGCAGCACCGAGAAGATGGTACCTACCGATACGTTAACGTCGATGTTGCTGGAGCCGTCCAGCGGATCGAATACCAGCAGGTAAGCACCTTTCGGGTACTTGCCAGGGATCTGGTAAGCGTTGTCCATCTCCTCGGAGGCCATACCAGCCAGATGACCGCCCCACTCGTTGGCTTCGAGCAGAATTTCGTTGGAAATTACATCGAGCTTTTTCTGCACCTCGCCCTGCACGTTTTCAGTGCCCATGCTGCCCAACACGCCGCCCAGTGCACCCTTGGATACCTGATGGCTGATTTCCTTACAGGCGCGGGCCACTACTTCGATAAGAAACCGCAAATCCGCCGGAGTATTGTTGCTGCGGGTTTGTTCAATCAGGTAGCGGCTTAGGGTAACGCGGGACATGGAGGGCTCCGGAGGGTATGAAATCGCGCGCAGTTTACCTCTTTAGCGGGCAAAGTGCCTTAGCGCTGGATGGAAGGCGCTCCGCCGCACAGCGCCCAGCCACTCAGATCAGGCTGCACACCCGATTACGCCCTTCATGCTTGGCCTGGTAGAGCGCAGCATCAGCCACCTGCAGCAACTCATCCAGCACCAGACCTTGCTCGGGCCATAGCGCGAGGCCAGCGGAGAGAGTCACATAGCGCGCGCCACCACGGGTCGGCAGCGGATGCGCCGCTAATTCCCGGCAGATGGTTTCCAGCCGCGCGCGAGCCTCGGAAGCATCGGCACGCGGCAGGATCAGCAGAAACTCTTCACCACCGATGCGGAATACCGCATCCGAGCTGCGCAGATTTTCCAGCAGGTGCTGCGCGACGCCCTTGAGTACATCGTCGCCTTCGAGATGGCCGTGCTCATCATTTAGCCGTTTGAAATGGTCCAGATCGATCAACGCCAAAGAAATCGGCGAGCGCTCACGCTGCGCCACCGCTAGCTCGCGGGCAAAGAATTCATTTAGGTAACGGCGGTTGTACAAACCCGTTAGCGGATCACAGAGTGCCTGCTCTTGCAGTTGCTCATGCAGATGGCTGATGGTGCGCAAACGCTCCTCGCTCAGGGCCAGAGCCTCGGCCAGTTTCAATTCGCTGAGATGACGCTGAGTGACATCACGCAAATAGAGCATTTGCCCCAGCGTTAACGTGCCCCGCTGAGTAACCCGCTCGATGGCGCGGATGCGTACTTCGAAATAACGTGCCGAGCTGGCCAGGGTCAGCAACCGATCATGCTCACCCTGCACCGGCTGGCTCAAAAGCTGTTGCAAATCCGCGCCGAGGATCGGCCAATCCACCAACTGTCGCCCCTGCCAGCCGCTGCGCAGACCAACCAGTTTCAACGCTGCCGGGTTGGCCTCAATCACGCGCAATTGCGCATCCACCACCAGCACCGGATCGAGTAACGCATCCAGCAGTAGATGGCGGGCCACTGGCAGCAGGTCAAACAGGCGCACACCAACAATCAGCCAGGTAAACGCCACTAAGGTGAAGGCAAAACTAAAGGGCGTCGGATCGAAGCCGAACAGCATCCAGCCGAACACCACATAGCTGATATTGGCGATCCAGGGCACCGCTGTGACAACGACGAACGCCAGATAGTGACGGCGATGCACCCCATAGCTGACGATGGCCGCGCGTAGCACTACGCCCATGCAGAAGGTCATAAACAGGTAAACATATACGGCAGCTGCATAGAACAGCGGCCCGTGCTGATAACGGATCGGCGCGCCTGGTTGATCATTCAACGGTGCCGTGCCGGCGCCGTAGAATAAGCCATGCCAGGGGTTGCTCAGGGCCACCAACCATACCAGCAGCGGCACCACGGCCAAGCCCAGGGTGCTGCGCAGCGGCAGCGGCTGGCGCACGCTGTTGACGTATTGCCAGAGAAATACCGCCCAAAAGGTCGGCGTCATCAGAATTCCTGGCCAAGCCATGCTCGCCCAGAACGCTTTGCACTGTGGGCCTTGCACCGCCATTTCCAGACTCGCAGCAACCATCCACCAGAAGCTGGCAAGATGCAGCACGATAAAGCTCTCGCGCCCCGGAAAATAACGCTGCCGCGTAACCCAGCGCGCCAGTAACAGAACGCCGATACACACCGCAGCAGTCAGCAGCACCGGCGCACTCAGCGCCCAGCCGGAATTCCCGCAGGCATTCATCGCGTGGGTACTACCGGGGGGAACAGCTGCACGTGCTTGCCAGTCGAGCCAGGCAAACACGCGGGGGAGACCCAAAGGCGGGCCGCAGTTGAAATACGCAAGGGCCTTCCTGACCTCAAACGCCGAATAATTGAAGAGCCAACCATACTGCAAAACCATTAGGTAGCTGGGCTTTATTTCTGCTCAAGGCCTCTATCCCGCGCTCGGTCGGCGTAACAGGCTGAGCGCCATGAGCGCCAGTAAGCCGACCCCGAGTAGCAGCACCGACCACAACCCCCAGCGTTTCCAGTTGCTATCGGTAACCACCGCTTGCCCTTGCTGCGCAAGATTATCGGCCAGCGCCTGGGCTTTCGCCGTACCTAGCTGTTGCAAGCGCTGTGGCTGATAGCCCGGTATCAACGTGGTCAACGGCAAAGCGGCCGACTCGGCTCCCGCTCGCCCCAGCGCCAGCTGGTAAGGCGGTCTGCCGCGCTGGAGGAACACCAACTGCGTGGCACGCAGCGCCACCTTGATCTGCGGCGACGCGCTGCCAAGACCACCACCGCGCTCATCTACCTGCAGGCGCAGCTGTTGCACGCTCCAGCCTGGCAGCGGCAACTCATCCTGACGAATCTCTGCACCGCTTTCCGACAGTCGATAGAGCAAACCTTGGGCCAAGGGCTGCCAACTGCCCTGGCCTTCATTGCGCCCGCTGACACGGACAGGCGCAAGCGTATTAGCCTGATTCAGCTCGACAGACAGACGCGCCAGCGGTAAAGCCAATGGCAGCTGCCATTGATAGCGGCCGTCCGCGCTGCGTGTTACCGACAATGGCTGTGACCACACCAGCGGTGCCGGCACGCGGTCATTATGCTGGCTACGCAAACTCGCTGCTGTCAGTTGTGGGGCTTGCTGCGGGCTCTGCCAGAGCAGGCGCAGGTAGCGCGCCTTGCGCCCCGGCAACTCGACCTGACGCTGCTCGACACGCTCGCCATCGAACGCTAAGCGCGCCAGCTGTCCACTGCCCCAGGGCTGCCAGATTTGCAGGTCATCACTGGCCTCGATACTGAAGCGTTGAAAACCGTCATGACTACCCGCCCAGTCCAGCTGCAGGCGCACCAGCGGTTCTTTGAGCGCGCTGGCATCCAGCACCCAGCCGCGCCGCTGTAAGGGCTTGGCCGCATCGCCTGACTCATCGAGTAGCTCAATCAACGTACCGCCGCTGCTACGCTGCACCCTTAGAGTGGGCGTGCCCGCACTGTCGCCCTGCCCGGCATACAGCGGGAACCACTTCACCGCCTGTTCTTGCTGACTGCCGCGCGACTCGTCCTGCCCTGCCACGAGTGAATACGCTAGCGCTTGTCCTTCGGCATTGAACACGCGCAGGTCGCGCAAGTCGCCATAACGTGCGGCAAAGTGCAGCGCCATCGGCACATCGAGGCGATACCAAGGGCCTTCACCAGTGAGCGTCAGCGGCAGTTGCACGCTGTAGTCTGCTAAACGCTCCTGGGCCATACCCGACGAACTGAACAGCACTCCAGTCAACGCCGTGCACAGCGCAGCGTGGGTTAAACGACTCATCATGCTCGCTCCTGCGGTTGATCCGTATCCGCTGGGCGGGCGGGCAAGGGGGCGAAATAGCCCACCACCAACAGCAATACACCCACACCAATAAACGACACGATGCGCTCTAGGCCACCGCGATTACCCAGCTCTACGAAGAACAGCTTGGCCACCACCAGTGCAATCAACACAGCACCGATCAGCCACAGTTCGCGTCGGCCACGGCGGTTGCCGAGCACCATCAACGGCAGGGCAATCAGCGTCCAGATAATCGACAACCCCGCCTGCACCAGCATTGAATCAAGCAAGGCATCCAACTGATAAGGCACCCCGCCCCAATGATGAGCGGTGCGCATGACCATGGCCGTGAACAAAGCGAAGAGTGAAGCACCCGCCAGCGCTTGCGTCAGCCACTGGCTACGCACCGCGCTCACCCCCAGCTCAACCAGCCCCGTGCGCGCCCATGCGAACACCGCGCCAAGGGCAAACAGCAAACCCAACTCCAGTGGATTGAGTAGCGGTAAATAGGCCAGGGGGTCGGCACCGCCGGCACTGGCGACGTTAGCCAGCCAAAACCAGCCCAGCATCAACACTGCCAGCGGGGCCGCCGCCAACACGCGGTATTCGCGCGGGCACACGGCTAACGGCCACGCCCAGCGCCGCTGCAGAAACATCGGCCACTGAGCCATCAGCCACAAGTAGGCACTCGGCAGCAGCGCCCAACCCAACCAGCGCCAGGCGTTGTATTGCTCGGAGAGGGCCAAGAACAGGTAGCGCAGTTCCAGCGCCAGCACGCCCAGTAGCAACCAACAGCCGAGTACATGCGCCACGCTCAACGCCCCCGCCGGCAGCTGAACTGCCAAGCGTCGCAGCGACCAGAAGTGCACGACAAACAGCAGCGCCCAAGCCAACCAACCAAACTGCGCTGACGGCTGATAGTCCAGGTGCCAGGCATGCAGCAGCACCACGCCAGCTAACGGGGTCAGTAGGCAGCACAGCAACGCTAGTTCAGCCCACCGCGTGCGCGGGGCAAGGAATGCGGCCAGCGCCATGCTCGCTGCCAACACTGCGAGCAACGCACTGGCTTGCCATTGCGAAGCGACAAAACGCAGCACTTCGCTGCTCAGCGCCACCGCCCACCACGCCGCGCCCCACACCAGCAGCAGTTGCGCCAAACCCAACAAGCTGAAATTACCGAGAGCATTGACGGCTTCGCGGCGCGCCAGTTGTTGCAAGCGCCAGGCGCCAATTAATGCCGCCACCCCGAGCACCAGCGGCGTCCAGAAATCCACATGGGCTAAAGGCCGAATGCCCTCTACTGACAGCTGGCCGAACAGCAGCGGACTCACGGCCAAGAACACCAACCCAGCCAATACCTGCAACAACAGGCCGAAGATAAAGCTGGCGCGCTGCTGCAGGTGCAAGCTCAGCCAGATAATCAGCAGTCCGCTGCCGCCCCATACCGCACTGGCCGTGGCCCAGGGCAACACGAACAGCACCGCCAGATTGAGAAACACCAAGCCGACCAGCAGCACCACTGACAAACCGCGCAGCAGGCGACGATCCTGACCAACCTGCGGATCACGGGAAGCCAGGAGCATGCCGGCAATCAGCCCGAAGCCAATCAACGATGAGGTCAACAAGCACTGCCAACCAGCGGAAAAGCCGCCCGCGCCAGCGGCTGCATTGCCAGCCATATCCAGCATAAACATCAGGCCACCGAGCAACTGCACGGCAAAGGCGCTAAACAGGAAACTGCGTGCCTGTAGGCGCAGACCCAACCACAGGGTTACTAAGCCAGCAATGGCCCAGCTGATCGCCGTGCCTTGGGCGGCAAACAGCAATGGTGCAATCAGATAAATGAAGGCCAGACCCGCGCAGGCCAGCAGCGGCAACCCACGCACCTCCCAACTGCTGGCGTCGCTGATGTTCTGGCGCAATTGCCAATAGCTAAACAGTAAGGCCACGCCAAGCATCAACGCACCCAATGGCGCGCCGTCTAGCAGGCTTTGTTGACCCGCTTGCAGGCCAATGGCGAACGCCAGCGCCGCGCCGAACTGCAGCAGCAAAGCAAACGCCCGCGCCAAGCCGCGCTGCTGACGCAGGCCCAGCCAATAGATGCCCGCCCCTTCCACCGCCCAGGCTGCTGAGGTCAAGCGCGCATCCAAACCGAGCGGAATCGCCAAGCTGCCGAACACCACGCCCAGCGCCAGGCAGGTTTCCACCAGCAGCGCGGCACGATCACCCGTACGGCCAACCAGCAGCCGCGCCAGCAGCAGGTAGAACAACCCCAGCGCCAATGCGCTGAACGCGGCGGCAAACTCGATGTGCTGCACCAACGCGAATTGCAGGCCGAAGCCCACCAGCGGCGGACCAAACAGCACGGTAGCGTCGATGTAATCACCTTTGTGCGCCGCCCAGCGTAGCAACTCATCCCGCCCCTCTGGCGCATCC
Organism: Pseudomonas guineae; assembly: GCF_900113745.1. Classification (GTDB taxonomy): domain Bacteria; phylum Pseudomonadota; class Gammaproteobacteria; order Pseudomonadales; family Pseudomonadaceae; genus Aquipseudomonas; species Aquipseudomonas guineae. Next base: position 175,279 of record NZ_FOQL01000005.1, read on the forward strand.
GCCGCCTCGCGTAGCTTACGCCGAGCGAACAGCAGCCCGATGGCCACATACATCAGGAAGAACAGCAGCAAGAACGGTTCAGTACTCCACAACAAATCTGGCGTGTAGGCGCGGACGCCCCAAGCGAAGCCAATGCCGAAGGTACCGACAAAGCCAATAAAATTGAGCAGACGCCAGGCCTTGAACCACGCGATGGTAAAGATGCCGATATTCAACAAGGCGAAATAGCTGAACAGCATCACATGGTTGCCACTGCCGGTAGACGTCAAAATCGGCGCAGCGAAACCGCCCAAGGCAGCGGCAGCGGCCAACCCCAGAGCATCTTGCTTGACCGCCAGAATCGCCGAAAAAAGCGTCACCAGCACCAGTAAACCCAGCGCCATAGTCGGGTCGAGTAACGGGTGCAGGCGCATGGCGGCGAACACCGTCAGGTACAGCACGGCAATCCCGGTGCCCTGCAGCATCAGTGCGTAGCTGGGGTTACGCAGGCGCAGCCACCAGCCGAGCCCCAGTAACGCCAGCGCACTGGCAGCCACGCCGGCATAACGTAACTCCACCGGCACCACGACACCTTCGGTGGCGTAACGCAGCAGGAAAGCCAAACCGAGAAACAGCAACACCACGCCGATGCGCAGTACTGTGTTGCCTCCCAGTAACCAATTTTTTGCCGCCGCAACCCCTCGTTTAATCAGGCTGGGTTGGCGCGGCGCGGCAGGCTTCCAAGGTGAGGCCGGCGGTTTCTCGGTTGTTTCAGCGAGCGGCTCTGAGGCTGCCGGCATTGCCACAACGGGCTCAAGCTGTGGATCGGGCAGCACGAAGTCCAACGTCCAATCCAGCTCAACATGAGCCATCGGCGCACTGGCAGTGGGCTCGGGCTCGGCAGGACTGACCGACGGCGGCGCAGCGGGAGGCTCGGAGGGCGCGGGCTGCTCCAGTTTCAGCAAGCGTTCATATACAGCTGCACGGTTCTGTTCAAACTGCAGGGCAAAGGCTTTGAGCTGAGCCTTTAGCGCGGTGTTCTCAAGCGCAGCACCGCGCAGCTGAAGCGCCTGCCCGAGCCCCAGCCCAAGCAATGCGCCAAGCAGCGCAGCCGTCAGTGTTTCATCCGCCAACGCGCCGAGCACCAGGCCAACCAGCATGAAAATCCATTGCATGCAGTGCATCCCTAAACAGATATAACCCGAACGGCGCACAGCCAAATATCGGCCAGAAAGTCGCAGCAGTATACGAGGCTGCTCGTACCATACCCAAAGAGACGAATGCCGCACGCATCACAGCACAGACAACAATCGCCAGTGCGCCGGACAAAATGTAACCAGCTGGCAGATTGTCATTCAAAAAAACTTCAGGCCCGCTATCATCGCCCGCCGCCCAAACGACGCACGCCCAGCCCGATGAAAAACAACCTGATTGCCGCCGCCGAACTCGACCGCCTGGATACCTGGGCCAAATACACCGCCGATATGTGCCACAGCTGCATGTCCAGCTGCTGCACCCTGCCGGTCGAAGTGCGCCTGGGCGACCTGATCCGTATTGGCGTGGTCGACGAGTTCGAGCGCAGCGAGCCACCGAAGAACATCGCTAAACGCTTACAGAAAGAAGGTCTTGTCGAGCGTTTCCACCAAAAGTCGGGGACGTTCACCATAACCCGCATGAGCAACAACGACTGCTACTACCTGGACCGCAAGACCCGCCTGTGTACCATTTACGAAAAGCGCCCGGACACCTGCCGCAACCACCCGAAAATCGGCCCGCGCCCAGGCTACTGTGCTTATAAGCCGAAAAGCTAAGAGCATCGGGTGGTTGAACCACGCATAACGCTGAAGCCGCCTGCCGTGGAGACCGCCATGGACAATCACGACGTCGCTGATGACGCCCAGCAAACCGAACGCACCCGCGCAACGGTGATGCGTTATCACTACAGCTGGAAAGACCGTGATCTCGACGCGGTGATGGCGTTGTATCACCCGGATATCCAGTACAACGACTTCTTCCAGCAGCGCTGCATGGGCTTCACCGAGCTGCGCGAATACGTACGCAACAACTTGCCGCGCCAGCCCGGCGAGGCGCTGGAGCACACTGACCGCATCCGCATCGACGGCCATACCGCTTTTATCCAGTACCGTACCAGCCTGCATGGCAGCAATGGTTTGCTAGCGTTTCGCACTGGAGAAGCGATCACCGTACGTGACGGCCTTATCTGGCGTATCCATGAATACGCCACGCTTATGCGCGAAGAGCGCGAGCAGCATGCCGCCGGTGATTCACGCCCGGCGCTCAGCCGTCTCGGCCTTAGCGCCCGCCAACTGGGCTTACTGGCGCAAGACCTAGAAGAGTACATGCAGCGTGAGCAGGCCTACCTCGATCCGCAACTCGATTTGCAGCAGGTCGCCACAGCCACCGGCTATAGCCGCAATCAAATTTCTCACCTACTCAACCAAGTGTTGGGGCAAAGCTTCTATCGCTATATCAATCAGAAGCGCTTGCAGCACCTACTCAATGGCATCAATGCCAAGAACGACCTGCAGCGCATCGACGACCTGGCCTTCGCTGCTGGGTTCAACTCGCTATCGGCCTTCTATAACTGCTTTCGGCGCCACACTGGGCTGTCGCCCAAGGCCTATCTCAAGCAAATTTCCTCGCGGGCACGCACAGAAGACAAGCCCTAAGCGCTTCACTAGTCTCCGCGCAGAGTAACTACCTGCCGGAGATCGACAATGAGCCCATGGCGCTCCCTAAGCCTGTGGATGGATCAGCTGGACGAGCCGCTGAGCCCAAGACCTGCGCTGAACGACCACCTGCACACTGATGTGGCAATCATCGGCGCCGGCTATACAGGCCTGTGGACCGCCTACTACCTAAAACGCCAGGCCCCGCATCTGCGCATTGTCATCCTCGAAGGTGAGACTGCCGGCTTCGGCGCCTCCGGGCGCAATGGCGGCTGGTTGATGGGCAACCTGCTAGGCCAGGACCGATTGCTCGCCGAACAACCCAGCGCAGCGCGGCAGCAGGCTTACGCACTGCTACACGGCATTCCCGATGAAGTCGCCAGCGTACTTGAGCGCGAACAAATCGCCTGCGATTACCGCAAAGGCGGCGCACTCTACTGCGCCGCGCGTTACCCCGAGCAACTCAGCAGCCTGCACAGCCATTTAGCCGAGTTGCGCGCCTTAGGCCTGGATGAAACCGATTATCGATGGCTGAGTCCGTTTGATCTCAGCCAACAGTTACGGCTGGCCAACCCCTACGGCGCGATTTACACGCCGCATTGCGCCACCATCCAACCTGCCAAGTTGGTGCGTGGGCTGGCTCGCTGCGTAGAAGCGATGGGCGTCGAACTCTATGAGCAGAGCCGGGTTATCGACTGGCAAACCGGTCAGGTACGCACACAAAACGGCAGCGTACGCGCCGACTGGGTAGTCCCCGCCGTGGAAGGCTATGCCGCCAGCTTGCCGCCCTTAGACAAACATCAATTGCCCGTGCAGAGCCTGTTAGTCGCCACCGAACCGTTACCGGCGGACGTGTGGGCAGGCATCGGCCTTGAGCGCGGCCAGGCCTTTAGTGAAAACAGCCGGCAAGTCACTTACGGCCAGCGCACTGTCGACGACCGCTTAGTCTTCGGTGCTCGCGGCGGCTATCGCTTCGGCGGACGCTTACGCACTGACTTCAACCTCAGCGAAGACGAACGCGACCTGCGCCGCTACCTGTTCAGTGAACTGTTCCCACAGCTCAAGGATGTGCGCATCAGCCATGCCTGGGGCGGAAACCTGGGCATGGCGCGCCGCTTTCGCCCACACATGCTGGTGGATCGACGTAACGGCATCGCCCTGTCCGGCGGTTACGGTGGCGAAGGTGTAGGCGCGAGCAATCTCGGCGGACGCACCTTGGCCGACCTGATACTCGGCAAGCAGAGTGAGCTGACCACGCAACCTTGGGTACTCGGTGACCAGCCACTCAATCGTCTTGCGCGCTGGGAGCCAGAGCCACTGCGCTGGCTCGGCTACAACGCAATCATCCAGAGCTTCGTCTTTGAGGATCGGGTGCTGGCTAACCCCCATAGCCCGCCCTGGAGACGTCAGCTGGCCGGCACCATGGCCGCCACCATGGAAAAATTCATGCGCTAACCCCCGGAGAGTTTTATGACCATCGAACATTTCAAAAACACTGCACAACTGCCTCTGACGGATATCAATCCGGTAGCCGTCCCGCTCAGCGAGCCCATCGCCATTACCCGTAGTCACGGCATCGAAAACGCTGACGGCGTGGCCGCTGGCATTTGGGAATGCACACCAGGCCGCTGGCGGCGGCAGATCGCCCAGCAGGAGTTCTGCCACATTATCGCTGGGCGCTGCACCTTCACCCCAGACAACGGCGAACCCATGCAAATCCGGGCGGGCGATGCCCTGTTGCTGCCAGCCAATACCTTCGGCGTATGGGACATCGAAGAAACCGTGCGCAAAAGCTTCGTACTACTGAAATAACCCGGCCCAACGCAGACCGAAGCGTTCACGTGTAATTGCCACTTCGACAACACAGACAAAAACGATGAGGTACTCCCATGCTGAAGAAACTACTGCCCTTGCTGCTGTTAAGCAGCGTCAGCCAAGCCGCAGAAACTGTGCGCATCTACAACTGGACTGACTACATCGCCCCAGACACCATCAAGCAATTCGAGCAAAGCACTGGCATGCTCGGCCAGTACGACGTCTACGACAGCAACGAAACCCTAGATGCCAAGCTAATGGCCGGACGCTCCGGTTATGACGTGGTGTTCCCGTCCAACCATTTCATGGCTCGACAGATCCAGGCCGGAGCACTGAAGAAGCTCGACAAGAGCCGTTTACCGGGCTGGAACAACCTCAACCCAGTCCTGATGAAAACCTTGGAAACCAACGACCCTGGCAACCAGTACGGCTTTCCCTACCTGTGGGGCAGCACTGGGATCGGCTACAACGTCGACCAAGTGCGCGAAGTCCTCGGCGAGGATGTGCCTCTCGATTCCTGGGACCTGATCTTCAAGCCCGAACACATGGCCAAGCTCAGCCAGTGCGGCGTGGCGATTCTCGATAATGGCCCAGAAATGCTGCCTATTGCCCTGCATTATCTCGGTTTGCCGCACCACAGCAAAAACCTTGAGGACTACAAAAAAGCCGAAGCCTTACTGCTCGAAATGCGTAAAAACGTACGCTACTTCCACTCATCCAAATACGTCGGCGACCTGGCCAATGGCAATATCTGCGTGGTCGTGGGTTTCTCTGGCGACATCATGCAGGCCGGTAACCGCGCCGCTGAGGCAAACAATGGCATCACCATCAACTACGTGATTCCCAAGGAAGGCACACCCATCTGGTTCGACATGGTGAGCATGCCGGCCGACAGTAACAATGAAGAGGCGGCTTACTCTTTTATGAACTACCTGCTGCAGCCAGAGGTCATCACGCCGATCACTAATCATGTGCAGTACGCCAACGGCAACAGTGCCGCCGATAGCCTCGTCGACCCAGAGCTTAGAGCCGATGCAACGGTGTACCCGCCACAAGAAGCCATGGATAACCTCTACGCCCTAGAGGCCATGCCACTGAAAGTCGACCGGGTGCGTACGCGCCTATGGAGCAAGATCAAAAGCGGGATCTGACTCACTACCTGCCAACTAAAAGCCCCCGTCAACCTGGATTGACGGGGGCTTTTAGTTGGCGAATATCCAGCTCAGTTAAAGCTTAGCCGGCTGAGCTTTCTCACGTTGAGCCAACTCGCCAGCGCCGGTCTTGGGCTTGATCAAACTAAAGTCGATCAAGCTCTTCGGCTGAGCAGGGTTACCGATCAGCAGCGGCATGGCTTGGAAGTCATTACTGACCAAGCTTTTATGCGCGTCATACTCATCAAAACGCAGCCCGGCCAAGTCCGCCCAGGTGTGGATAAAGTGCGAGGAGCTGTAAGGCCGTGACAGCGCCGCGCTGAAGTCACGCGCTTGCTGCGCTTGCCACTGCGGCGAGTTCCACACAATGAACGGCACGGTGTACATCGGGCTGGTGGGCGCGGCCTCGTTACGCCCCAGCACATCAGGCTTGGGCGCATCGAATACCGCTTCACCGTGGTCAGACAGGTACAGCAACATGCCTTTGGCCTGCGCACCCGACAAATTTTTGATCAGGCTGGCAACCACATGGTCGTTGTACAACACCGCATTGTCGTAGCTGTTGTAGGTCGGCAGTTGATCATCAGTGACGTTATCCGGCGCACCACTGCGATCGGTGAAGCGCTCAAACTCAGGCGGGTAGCGGTACTGATAGCTCATGTGCGTGCCGAGCAAATGCACCACGATAAATTTACGCGGCGCGCCATCAGCCAACACCTTGGCGAACGGGTCCAGCACATCACCGTCGTACTGGCGGGCATTCTGCTCGCGGTTATTGTTTAGATAGAACTGCTCATCGGCCTGCTCAGAGAAAGTCGTGAGCATGGTGTTACGTTTGGTCATGGTCTGCTGGTTGGTGATCCAGTATGTCTTGTAGCCGGCCTGCTTCATCAAGTTGATCACCGAGGGCGTGGTCAGATAGCGCTCCGGGTGCTCCTGATCGGCAAAGGTCAGCACCTGCTGCAAGGCTTCGATGGTGTAGGGCCGCGGCGTGACCACGTTGTCGAACACCTGCAACTGATCACGCAAGGCATCCAGCTCCGGCGTGGTCTGACGCGGGTAGCCATACAGGCTCATGCGTTGACGGTTGGTTGACTCACCAATCACCAGCACCAGGGTGGCCGGCTGCCCGGCATGGGCATCCTGCAGATTAGCCAAGGGCGCGATGCTGGCATTCTCGGCCAACAGCACCTGCATATTGGCCAGTTGCTCGCTGTAATTCTTGTAGCCCACTGCCAGCTGCCAAGGCGTGGCCGCTTCAATGCGCTGAGCAAAGTTATCCAACCCTGCCTGCCAGCTGTCGTGCTTGCTGAACTGACGTAGCGCCGGATAACCCACAGAGATAAACACCGCTAAAGCGGCGGCAAAAAAGGCACCCGGACGTGACAGGTAGACCGGACGCACCTTGCGCCAGAGCAGCCACCCACCTAACGCATAGGCAGCAAATGCCAGCAGCATCCACCAGGCAAAATACTGGATCAGGTATTCGGCGCTCTCATTGATGTTCGACTCGAACATGATAAAAATCACGCTCTGCGAGAACTCCTGGCCATAGACCAAGAAGTAGCCAAAACTGCCCAATGAGCAAAGCCACAACAGTGCGCCAATCACCGCCGCCAACTGTCGGGCGCGGGCAGGCCACAGCAACAAGGGCACCAGCCACAACGCGCTGACCAAAAACGCCTGACGAAAACCGGAAAATCCAGCCGTACCAGTCACTTGAATCAATAACTGGGTAACCCCAGAGAAATACCAGAAGAACAAAAAGGCCCAACCTAACCCGGCCCAATCCACGCCTTTGCGCGGCGACGCTTGCAGCACTGCAGACATAGAAACCTCATGACACCTAAATGACCGCCGTCTTTATGCCAGCCAGCCTGTGAAAATTCCGTCAAACACCCTGGATCAGTGAGCAACTTTTTGCCCGGCCAAGAAAAAGCCCCCGCATGCGATAGCCTGCGGGGGGCCTTTTAGTGAGTGTGAGTAGCTCTAAATCTTAAGATATGCCTACGTTGTCTATAACTCGCTCGTAGACACGCAGGTGCAGCCTGACTGTTAAGTTAAAGCGAGCTTTCTCCGCTAATTGGGTACGATTTCAACCACCCGCGCAAACTCAGAAAAAGATGACGTGATTCATCAACTTCGAGCACTCGACCACGCTCAACATAACGCATACCGCCTACTTGATAACGTAAGGTTTTCTCGGCGCTGCTGACCGCTGAAAAATGCTGAGTGCTCCAGTCTCGCTGCAGAATACGAACGGTTTCATAAATGACTATTATCAGTTCGCGCTTGAGGACGTGCCCCTCACCACGAGCCCACTCGGCAAGGCAATCCTGGCCACAGTCCAGCGGTGAGCTGAACACCTCGACATGCCCTTGGTATATCGCTTTTCGGCCTTGCATCAAGCGGATTTCGCTGATGAGCCGAATACTGCGTGCATCTGCAGACAAGAGCACACCTGGTGAGATACTCAGCACTAGACCACCAGTTTCTCGAGCAGCCGCTCCATTGTGTAGTAAAGCCTGCCCGATCGCCTTGTTGTACCAAGCGCTCCAACACTGACCATCAAGGGCTGAACGTAACGGAGTAATGCGCGCCTCAGCCTCACTTTCCATAGCATTTCGCGTATTCGACCTGGCTAGCTTGGAGGCGATTAATGAGCCAATCATGATACCAGCAGCGCCGCTAGGCCCTAGGCCGGCAGCGCCCTGAGAAGTGCCGTGCATGAGGGTTGCAGCTTGAATACCGTTCTCGATAAACACACCACCATCTCTTGAACCTTCGCTGCGCAGCCACCCTTGCTCATCTACGCTGATGTCAAGCTGATAGCCCTGAGAGCGGATCGAGCCGGAAAGGCTGTCGCACAGTTTTGGCTCCAGCGGGCCGTTAGTGCAGGCCGCAATGACTGGAAAAACCATTAAACGCGGCCAGCCAAGGCGCAAAGTCACGGGGTATTGGTCGAAACTTGCTGAGTTTTGAAAGGGGTAAGCGCAGATTGCTGAGCGGAATCCAGTGCCTGATAGAAGGCATTGGTTAGATTCGGATACTCTGGCCCTTCGTCCCATTCTCCTTCCGCAGCCCGATTGACGACCTGCCCCTGGTAATAGAGAAACCGGTTGTCATCAAGGTCGACCACATAGCTGTTTACCCCTACCTGGACAATGGGATCACTGGTGGGCACAACGCTATAGTAAGAGCGCACTGTGCCGAACGCAGTGGGGATGAACAGCACTAACTTGTCGACGTTGTGCTTCGCTTTGATTGACCGCAGGTCAACCGGAGAAAAGCCTACTTTTCCACTCTTAGGTTGCATTAATTCCGCTGCATCGAGCGTCTCTTGAATCTGCTTTACCTTGTAACCGTGACTCCGCAGTTGCTCAGTCACCACAGCTGACAACTCGTTGAAGCCGCTCGCGTCCCAAGTTTCAACCTTACTGCGCAAACCCGACGCAACAGCGCTATTCACCGCATAGTCGAGCAAGCCCTGCTGGCCGATCATTACAACGGTCGGCGCCGGCAGATCGGCAACCATGACGCCAATGCTTTCGTGCTTTTCAGTCCAAAAAACTTGGTCCATGGCCACCGGCGGCTGGACGGTTGCACAACCCGTTAACAACGCAAGCACAAACAGCGGGAGGGTGTATAGCCAGCGATGATTTCCTTTCATTAACTCACGTCCTTTAATTTGTTGGGCCTTCATCACACTCTTCATCTGAAGCAGATTTCAAACCAGAATTTTGGCGCGCATTAGAGCACATGGCACATAGCCATCAAGCTAAAAATACGTGATCTTGAACACATTTTAGCTATTTCCACGCAGCGCTCAGCGAGTATTAAGTACGCACGTCCACACGCCAAGAAAGCAGAAGAAGAGCTATCTTCTGACAACACCAGTCAAAAAATACATCTGCCCTACCTCTAGCGCCCTAAACTATCTCACACAAAAAAACCCCCGCCGGCTCTCGCCGGCGGGGGCTTTTTAGTTAGCTAAAACTGGATCAGTTCTTGGCTTTCTTGGCAGCGCGGGTGCGCTCGCCTTCGTCGAGGATCTTCTTACGCAGACGGATCGACTTCGGCGTCACTTCACACAGCTCGTCGTCCTGGATGAATTCCAGGGCCTGTTCCAAGGTGAATTTCACCGGTGGAACCAGAGCGATGGTTTCGTCTTTACCGGAAGCACGCATGTTGTCGAGCTTCTTGCCTTTGGTTGGGTTAACGCCCATGTCGGTGTCACGGCTGTTCAGACCAACGATCTGACCGTTGTAGATTTCCTGACCGTGCTCAACGAACAGCTTGCCACGCGCCTGAAGAGTTTCCAGGGAGTAGGTCAGAGCCTTGCCGGTTTCAACCGATACCAGAACGCCGTTCTGGCGGCCGGACATGTGGCCCGACTTCATGGTGTCGTAACGATCGAAGATCGAGGTCAGGATGCCAGCACCGTTGGTCAGGGTCAGGAACTGGTTACGGAAACCAATCAGACCGCGAGCTGGGATGTTGTATTCCAAACGCACACGGCCTTTACCATCCGGCACCATGTTGGTCAGATCGCCCTTACGCAGGCCCATCTCTTCCATGACCTTGCCCTGGGAGTCTTCCGGGGTGTCGATGGTGACGTTTTCGAACGGTTCGTGCTTCACGCCGTCAACCTGGCGGATGATCACTTCCGGACGACCTACACCCATTTCGAAGCCTTCGCGACGCATGGTTTCGATCAGTACTGAGAGGTGCAGCTCACCACGGCCGGAGACCTTGAACTTGTCAGCGCTGTCGCCTTCTTCAACACGCAGGGCCACGTTGTACAGCAGCTCTTTGTCCAGACGCTCTTTGATGTTACGGCTGGTGACGAACTTGCCTTCTTTACCGCAGAACGGCGAATCGTTGACCTGGAAGGTCATGGATACGGTCGGCTCATCGACGGTCAGCGGCTTCATCGCTTCAACATTGTTGATGTCGCACAGGGTGTCGGAGATGAACAGCGAGTCCATACCGCTGACGCAGACGATGTCGCCAGCGCCGGCTTCTTCAACGTCCACGCGATGCAGGCCGTGATGACCCATCAGCTTGAGGATACGGCCGTTACGGCGCTTGCCGTTGGCGTCGATCGCTACTACTGGGGTGTTCGGCTTGACCTTGCCACGGGCAATACGGCCTACACCGATGATGCCAAGGAAGCTGTTGTAGTCCAGTGCCGAGATTTGCATCTGGAACGGGCCATCAACGTCAACGGCTGGAGCCGGCACGTTGTCGATGATCGACTGGTACAGAGGCTCCAAGTTCTCGCTCATTTCAGCGTGATCCAGGCCGGCAACACCGTTCAGTGCCGAGGCGTAGACGACTTTGAAGTCCAGCTGCTCTTCGGTCGCGCCGAGGTTATCGAACAGGTCAAAGATCTGGTCCAGTACCCAATCAGGGCGTGCACCTGGACGGTCGATCTTGTTGATTACCACGATCGGACGCAGGCCAGCTTCGAAAGCTTTTTTGGTCACGAAGCGGGTTTGCGGCATCGGGCCGTCTTGGGCATCAACTACCAGCAGCACGGAGTCAACCATCGACATCACGCGCTCAACTTCACCGCCGAAGTCGGCGTGGCCGGGGGTGTCAACGATGTTGATGTGGTAGCCACCCCAGTTGATCGCGGTGTTCTTGGCCAGAATGGTAATGCCGCGCTCTTTTTCCTGGTCGTTGCTGTCCATCACGCGCTCGTCGTTGAGCTCGTTACGTTCCAGAGTGCCGGACTGACGCAGCAGGGCGTCAACCAGAGTGGTCTTACCATGGTCAACGTGGGCAATGATGGCGATGTTGCGTAGTTTCTCGATCACGTGTGTGTATCTCAATCAGAGGATTCGGTGTGCCGCCTAGTGTAGGGGGCGAGTATTAACTAAATGCGATTTCTGCTCGGCGGCGTAAAAGCCTGCTTCACGCCGCCGGTATGTCGGGAGGGCGATGGCGGATGCTACCGCCATTCAACCCGGGCGTCTTATGTCGGACGATAAACGCGCACATTGGCATGCCCCTCGCTCAACAGGTGATGGGCATGCAAACGGCTCATGACGCCTTTGTCGCAATACAGCAGGTATTGGCGGGCGTCATCCAACTCTTTGAAACGACTGTTCAATGCATAGAAGGGCAGCGCTTGCACTTCTATGCCAGACAGCTCGAGCGGTAGATCTTCACTGTTATCCGGATGGCGGATATCAATGATGACCTGGCCGGCCAGCGCTTCGTTGACTTCCTCAACCTTAATATCCTTGCCCAGTGCGTCGATCACTTTGTCGATCGGCAGCAAAGTCGCACGCTCCAAGGCGCGGTCAAGCACCGCCATGTCAAACTGGCCTTCCTCATGCTCGACGCGAGGCTTTTTTGCCTTGGTCGTCGGGTTGACCGAAATCACCCCGCAATATTCCGGCATATGCTTGGCGAATTCGGCAGTACCGATGCGCGTGGCGGTGTCGATGATGTCTTGCTTATGGCTGGCGAGCAGCGGACGCAGCACCAGCATGTCAGTGGCCGCGTCGATTACCGCGAGATTGGTCAAGGTCTGGCTAGAGACTTGGGAGATCGCTTCACCGGTCACCAACGCGTCGATCTGCAGGCGCTCGGCCATACGCGTGGCAGCACGCAGCATCATGCGTTTGAGAATGACACCCATGTGGCTGTTATCGACCTTGCCAAGGATTTCACCCAGCACCTCTTCAAACGGTACGCTGATAAACAGTACGCGCTGTGAGCTGCCGTACTTTTGCCAGAGGTAATGCGCCACCTCCATAACGCCTAGCTCATGAGCCCGGCCGCCGAGGTTAAAGAAGCAGAAATGGGTGACCAGGCCGCGACGCATCATTTGATAGGCCGCAACGGTGGAGTCGAAACCGCCGCTCATCAGCACCAGGCTCTGCTCCAGCGAGCCCAGCGGGTAACCGCCCAGCCCTTCGTGCTGATGATGGATGACGAACAGACGCTGGTCGCGGATCTCCATACGCACCACAACATCTGGGTTTTTCAGCGAGATACCGGCCGCGCCGCATTGCTGGCGCAACTGGCTGCCCACATAGCGCTCGATATCCATGGAGCTGAACGCATGCTTACCAGCGCGCTTGCAGCGCACAGAAAAGATCTTGCCTGCTAGCTGCTCGGCAAAGTGCAACTTGCACTTGGCCAGCACATCGTCGAAATCACCCAGCGGGTATTCATCAACCTGCAGAAAATGGGTGATACCCGGTGTGCAGCTCAGGCGCTCGACCATCGCCTGCAGAGTTTTCGGCTCACTGATCTGGGTTTCGACTTCCAGGTTGTCCCACACACCGCTGACCTGCAGCTGTGGATCGAACTCACGCAAAACCGAACGAATATTCTTCGCCAGCTGCCGGATAAAGTGCTTACGCACCGGCCGACTTTTAATGGTGATTTCTGGGAAGACTTTAACGATCAGTTTCATGAAAACAATGGGTGCCGAGGCCGCGGAAAAACAGGGGCGCGGATTATAGCGGAAATTGCTCACGCTTTGATCAAAAATCCTCACCGCCTCAAATAGCGCACCACTTTCGTGCACAACGGGAATTAAGCGAACTATAACGGTGCATAAATTGCTTAGGCAGCGCCGCTCAACCCGCGAAACCCCTGACTTTTAGGGCGCCCACCCATTCCTGTGCACTGGCATGCAATTTGCTCCCTTGTGATGCAGGATACGCCGACGGACTATGCCGCCGCGCCGTACCATATTATTGAGGGGCTCAGCATTCGAGCCTTAGCCACCTGGAGGACAGCATGTCGAAGTCGATTCAACTTATTAAAGAACACGACGTGAAGTGGGTTGACCTGCGCTTCACTGACATTCGCGGCAAGCAGCACCACATCAGCATGCCAGCACGCGACGCACTGGACGAAGACTTCTTCGAAGTCGGCAAGATGTTCGACGGCTCCTCCATCGAAGGCTGGAAAGGCATCGAAGCTTCCGACATGATTCTGCTGCCGGATGACAGCTCCGCTGTACTGGACCCGTTCACCGAAGAGCCAACGTTGATTCTGGTTTGCGATGTGATTGAGCCGTCGACCATGCAGGGCTACGAGCGCGACCCACGCGCCATCGCCAAGCGTGCCGAAGAGTTCCTGAAGACCACCGGCATCGGCGACACCGTATTCGTTGGCCCGGAACCCGAGTTCTTTATCTTCGACTCCGTTAAGTACAAGTCGGATATGTCTGGCTCGATGTTCAAGATTTTCTCCGAACAGGCCTCTTGGAACAGCGACGCCGATACCGAAGGCCGTCAGGGCAACAATGGCCACCGCATCGGCGTGAAAGGCGGCTACCTGCCAACTCCGCCAGCCGACTCGGATCACGAAATCCGTACCGCCATGTGCAACGCTCTGGAAGAAATGGGCCAGATCGTTGAAGTGCACCACCACGAAGTAGCCGCTGGCCAAAACGAAATCGGGGTTAAATTCAACACCTTGGTTGCCAAGGCTGACGAAGTGCAGACCCTCAAGTACTGCGTACACAACGTCGCCGAAGCTTACGGCCGCACCGCCACCTTTATGCCGAAGCCGCTGTATGGCGACAACGGTTCGGGCATGCACGTACACATGTCCATCGCCAAAGATGGCAAGAACACCTTCGCCGGTGAAGGCTATGCTGGCCTGTCCGATACCGCCCTGTACTTCGTTGGCGGCATCATCAAGCACGGTAAGGCGCTGAACGCCCTGACCAACCCAGCCACCAACTCCTACAAGCGTCTGGTACCTGGCTTCGAAGCGCCGGTGATGCTGGCTTACTCGGCACGCAACCGCTCAGCCTCGATCCGTATTCCTTACGTCGCCAGCCCACGCGGCCGTCGTATCGAAGCACGTTTCCCGGATCCAGCAGCCAACCCATACCTGTGCTTCGCGGCACTGCTGATGGCTGGCATCGATGGTATCCAGAACAAGATCCACCCTGGCGATGCAGCCGACAAGAACCTCTACGACCTGCCTCCAGAAGAGTCCAAGCTGATTCCGCAAGTGTGCGGCAGCCTGAAAGAAGCACTGGAAGCACTGGAAGCCGACCACGACTTCCTGCTCAAGGGCAACGTATTCACCAAGGACTTCTTGGAATCCTTCACCGAGCTGAAATCGGAAGAAGAAGTTAAGGTTCGCACCTTCGTACACCCGCTGGAATATGACCTGTACTACAGCGTCTAACACCGCACGAAACACAAAAGGCCACCTTCGGGTGGCCTTTTTGCATCTGTATTCTGGCCACTGCCAAACACCCAGCGACTTTAAGCCCGATGTTTTCTGCGCGGGTATACGCCATACCATCTACGCGCTTGCCAGGGCGCCTTGGCAATGCAACGCTTAGGGCACACTAACTGGGAGAGTCCGGCATGCGCCCTCTACTCATCTGCCTACTACTGAGCCTGGCCTTTACCGCCAATGCACAGATCTACAAATACACCGACGCCAATGGCAATACGGTCTTCACTGACCAGCCGCCAGAAGGCCAAGCGACAGAAAGTATCGCGCTCCCCGCCACCAATAGCGTGTCGATGCCGGTACCCAGCATTCCAGCCGCACCGCCAACCGACAACACCCTTGAAAAGGCTGCGCCTTACAGCACCCTACAGCTGACGGGCCTACCAGACGATGAGGCTATGCGCGCCAACAATGGCACCTTCAGCGTTGGGGTGACGATAGAACCGCGCCTGGCCAACAACCACCGCCTGCGCCTGCTGCTCGATGGCAAGCCCTATGGCCAACCAAGTAACGTACCGCGCCTGCAAGTGAGTAATGCCGACCGTGGCGAGCACAGCCTGGCCGTGGAAGTGCTAAGCGGCGAGCAGTCAGTCCAGCAAAGCGCCACCACAACCTTTACCGTGCAGCGGGTCAACACCAGCAGCCCGGCTTTTCGGCCGTCACCGCCGCCAAAGCCACAACCTAAGCCAGCACCCTGACTATGCGTAACCTGTTGTTTTGCATCCTGATGCTGCTGGCCCTGCCCTCACTGGCGCAGGTCTACACCTATATAGACGCCGAAGGTAATCGCGTCTTCACCGACAAACCCAGGTCCGGCAACGCCGAGCGTGTCGAGCTAGCACCGAGCAACTCGATGCCAGCCATGCAGACGCCCGCAGCTCCGGTCATCACGCAGGCGCCACTGGAGCCGGCACAGCGCTACAACCTGCTGCGCATTTTGGTACCACAGCCCGACGCCACCATCCGCGACAGCGCCGGCAACCTGATTGTCAGCATCAATAGCGAGCCGGGCCTGTATCCGCAGCACAGCTACCGCCTGCTAATGGATGGCCAACCCGTAGGCGAAGCAGGCAGTAGCCCGGTGTTCCCGCTGGAGAATATCGACCGCGGCACCCATCAACTGGCGGTTGAAGTTATTGACCAGGCAGGCCGCATCATCGAGCGCACGCCCACTCAACCCTTCCACATGCAGCGCATTTCCCTGGCACAGAAGCGTAAGGCCAATCCCTGCAAAAAAGCGGATTACGGCGTACGCCCGGAATGTCCGATTAAGGACAAACCAGTGGAAAAGAAAAACATCCCCTTCGTCCCCTTTATCTGAATGGCCGCAGCGCACCAAACCTGTGCGCTTATTGCCGGGCATTTCTATACTCTCCCTGTTTTGGGTCGCCCATTCAGCCCAGCTGCGCTGAAAAGCAGCTAATTCCCAGCATCCATGGCCAAAAACGCGTCTTTCCGGGGCTTTGGTTTGCTTCTTGCATTTTCCAGCTGCATTGCTGGAACCCAAGGGTCTGCTGACATCCCACTATGATAATCAACGACGCTCTGCATCGCCTGCTACTGGATAATCTGACCACGGCCACGCTGCTGCTCAACGACAACCTGCGTCTTGAGTACATGAACCCTGCAGCGGAGATGCTGCTCGCCGTCAGCGGTCAACGCAGCCATGGGCAGTTCATCAGCGAGCTATTTACCGAGTCCAGCGAAGCGCTGAGTGCACTGCGCCAGTCCGTGCAGCACGCTCATCCGTTCAACAAACGCGAAGCCGTACTGACCTCGGTTAACGGCCAGACATTGACCGTCGACTACGCCGTGACCCCGGTCCTCAGCCGTGGTGAAACCCTGCTGCTACTGGAAGTGCATCCGCGCGATCGCCTGCTGCGCATCACCAAGGAAGAGGCGCAGCTGTCCAAGCAGGAGACCACCAAAATACTGGTGCGCGGCTTAGCCCACGAAATCAAGAACCCCCTCGGCGGTATCCGCGGCGCGGCGCAGTTACTGGCCCGTCAACTACCCGAAGAAAGCCTCAAGGATTACACCAATGTGATCATCGAAGAGGCCGATCGCCTGCGTAATCTGGTCGACCGCATGCTTGGCTCGAACAAGCTGCCATCGCTGGCCATGACCAATGTGCACGAGGTGCTAGAGCGCGTTTGCAGCCTGGTTGAAGCCGAAAGCCAAGGCAGCATCATTTTGGTGCGCGACTACGATCCAAGCATTCCGGATGTATTAATCGACCGCGAGCAGATGATCCAGGCCGTGCTGAATATCGTGGGCAATGCCATGCAGGCGCTCGCCGCCCAGAGCGACCTGCGCCTGGGTCGCATTACCCTACGCACCCGCACCCTGCGCCAATTCACTATTGGCCATTGTCGCCATCGCCTGGTGACCAAGATTGAAATCATCGACAACGGCCCAGGCATTCCGGCTGACCTGCAAGAAACCATCTTCTACCCCATGGTCAGCGGGCGTGCCGACGGCACCGGGCTGGGCCTGGCCATTACCCAGAACATCATTAGCCAGCACCAAGGTTTGATCGAATGCGAGAGCCATCCTGGCCATACCGTGTTCTCGATCTTCCTGCCGCTGGAACAAGGAGTAACGCCGTCATGAGCAGCAGTGAAACCGTCTGGATTGTCGATGACGACCGCTCTATCCGCTGGGTTCTGGAAAAGGCCTTGCAGCAGGAAGGCATGACCACCCAGAGTTTTGACAGCGCCGACGGCGTCCTCAGCCGCCTGGCGCGGCAGCAGCCCGATGTCATCCTCTCCGATATTCGCATGCCCGGCGCCAGCGGGCTGGAGCTACTGGCGCGCATTCGGGAGATGCACCCGCGCCTGCCCGTGATCATCATGACCGCGCACTCCGACCTCGACAGCGCAGTAGCCTCCTATCAGGGCGGTGCGTTTGAATACCTACCCAAGCCGTTCGACGTTGACGAAGCCGTTGCCTTGGTTAAGCGCGCCAACCAGCACGCCCAGGAGCAGCAGGGCTTTAGCGCACCAGTCGAGCAGCCGCCGACGCCGGAAATCATCGGTGAGGCGCCGGCCATGCAGGAGGTATTCCGCGCCATCGGTCGCCTCTCACACTCCAATATCACCGTGCTGATCAACGGCGAGTCCGGTACTGGCAAGGAGCTGGTTGCCCATGCCCTGCACCGCCACAGCCCGCGCGCTGCCTCACCCTTTATCGCCCTGAACATGGCAGCGATTCCCAAAGACTTGATGGAGTCC
Source organism: Pseudomonas guineae (assembly GCF_900113745.1). Lineage (GTDB taxonomy): Bacteria > Pseudomonadota > Gammaproteobacteria > Pseudomonadales > Pseudomonadaceae > Aquipseudomonas > Aquipseudomonas guineae. The sequence goes on from NZ_FOQL01000005.1 coordinate 193,375, forward strand.
GAACTGTTTGGCCATGAAAAAGGAGCCTTTACCGGGGCAGCCAATCAACGTCGCGGACGCTTCGAGCAGGCCGACGGCGGCACCTTGTTTCTCGATGAAATCGGCGACATGCCGGCCGATACGCAAACCCGCCTGCTGCGCGTGCTGGCCGACGGTGAGTTCTACCGGGTCGGCGGCCACACCCCGGTCAAAGTGGATGTGCGCATCATCGCCGCCACCCATCAAAACCTGGAAGTTTTGGTGCAAGCCGGCAAGTTTCGTGAAGACCTGTTCCACCGCCTTAATGTGATTCGCATCCACATTCCACGCCTGTCTGATCGCCGCGAAGACATCCCCACCCTGGCCCGGCATTTCCTTAGCCGCGCGGCGCTGGAGCTAGCAGTCGAGCCCAAACTGCTAAAAAGCGAAACCGAAAACTACCTGGCGCAACTGCCTTGGCCGGGCAACGTGCGCCAACTGGAAAACACCTGCCGCTGGATTACCGTCATGGCCTCAGGCCGTGAAGTGCATGTCGGCGACCTACCGCCCGAACTGCTTAACCAACCGCAGGAAAACGCCCCCGCTAGCAGTTGGGAGCAGGGTTTACGGCAGTGGGCCGAGCAAGCGCTGAGCCGCGGCCAATCCAACCTGCTGGATACTGCGGTGCCGGCCTTTGAGCGGATCATGATCGAAACCGCTCTCAAGCACACCGCCGGCCGCCGCCGTGACGCCGCCGTACTGCTGGGCTGGGGGCGCAACACCCTGACGCGTAAGATCAAAGAGCTGGGCATGAACCTCGACAGCAGCGATGACGAGGATGGCGACGACTGAACCGTCATCACCCGCGCAGAATAAAAACGGGCCCATTGGGCCCGTTTTTAATTACTGCGCTCAGCACACTGAACATGCGCCAAAGCAATGCACGCGCACCTCTGCGGTTCAGCCACCACCGCCCGCACACCTCAAAAACCGCCCTACGCCGCCTTAAACTCAGTATTTATAGGCCCTGCAGCCAACGTAATAAAACTGGCACACAGTCTGCATAGACTTATGCAATCCCAGTTTCGGGGACCTTGGTACAGGCAGGCCGGGGAATCCCCTCTTTTATTGTTCCACCAGGCTGACCAGCAGCCGCCAGCGCCCGTCTACCTCTTCAGCGCGCCAATCGCCGCGCAAGGGACGGGCTGCCAGCACTCGCAAGACCAGATCCTTTCTTTCGCGCTGCAATCGCCAATTAGCCAAGCGCCCCTGCACCTGTAACTGGCCTTGTTGTTCGCGGCCAAAACTCTCTAGCCGCAGGATAAAAACGCCACCCGCATGCTCTTCGCGCGGCACCGGTTCGACGTTGAACCACAGTTCAAGACCTTGCTCACGCTCCTCAACCCGCTCCAGCCAGAGCGGGTCCGGCTGAAACAATCGGCCAATCATCAAACCGATCAAAAAGCCAAATAGCGCCAACGAACCGATCACCCGCACCCACGGACGTGGCCGCGGGTCTGTAGAATGCTGCTCGCCTTCAAGCTCGGAGCCGCGCATGTTTCACGTCATCCTTTTTCAACCAGAAATTCCACCGAATACCGGCAACATTATCAGGCTCTGCGCCAACAGCGGCTGCCACCTGCACCTGGTCGAACCCTTGGGCTTCGACCTGGATGACAAACGCCTGCGCCGTGCCGGCCTGGACTATCACGAATACGCCACGCTGCAGCGCCACGCCGACCTCGCCAGCTGCCTGGAAAGCCTCGGTCAGCCGCGCGTATTCGCGTTCACCACCAAGGGCTCGCAACCGTTCCATCAGGTCAGTTATCAACCCGGCGATGCCTTCTTGTTCGGCCCGGAAAGCCGCGGCCTGCCTCTGGAGGTGCGCGACAGCCTGCCGCCCGAGCAACGCGTGCGCCTGCCAATGCGCGACGGCTGCCGCAGCCTCAACCTGGCCAACACCGTTGCCGTGGCGGTGTATGAGGCCTGGCGCCAGCATGAGTTCGCCATGCCCGAGGCGACTACCGCAGCGTCGCAGGAATAAGCCGTCTTATTTGACTGCCAATAAAAAAGCGCCCCGAGGCGCTTTTTTATTGCATGGCAGCGGCTCAGTGAGCAACGGCTGGCGCAGCAGCCTGCTGCATGCGCTGCAGCTCTTGCGCGTACAGCGCATCGAAGTTCACCGGAGCGAGCATCAGCGCCGGGAAAGAACCACGCACTACCAGGCTGTCCAGCGTCTCGCGGGCATACGGGAAGAGGATGTTCGGGCAGAACGCACCAAGGGTGTGGCTCATGGAGGCGGCGTCCAGCCCCTGGATCAGGAAGATCCCGGCCTGCTGCACTTCAGCAATAAACGCCGTTTCTTCACCGTTTTTCACGGTAACCGAGAGCGTCAGCACCACTTCGTGAAAGTCACCGTCCAACGCTTTCTGACGGGTATTGAGATCCATGGCGACGCTCGGCGTCCACTCTTGGCGGAAAATTTCCGGGCTCTTCGGCGCTTCAAAGGACAGGTCACGCACGTAGATGCGCTGCAGGGAGAATTGCGGGTTCTGTTCGCCCTGAGCGGCGCCGTTGCTAGCTTGTTCTGTCATGGCAAAGCCTTCTTGTCGTTAGGTACGGATAAACAGGGGAGTTAAACCTTGAGCAGCGCGTCGAGCTTACCGGCGCGCTCCAGGGCATACAGGTCATCACAGCCACCCACATGGGTGCTGCCAATCCAGATTTGCGGCACCGAGGTCTGCCGCGCCTTGCGGGTCATTTCCGCACGCACGCCCGGCTGACCGTCGACCTTGATTTCTTCGAAAGCCACGCCCTTCTTCGCCAACAGTTGCTTGGCACGGGTGCAGAACGGGCACCAGTCGCTGGAGTAAATGACGACAGGCTGCATCTCACTTCACCAACGGTAGGTTGTCGCCACGCCAGCTGGCAATGCCACCCGACAGCTTGGCGGCAGTGAAACCGGCCTTTTTCAGGTCACGACAAACCGTGCCAGCATGCTGGCCCATGGCATCGACCACAATCAGGGTCTTGGCCTTGTGCTTGTCCAGCTCAACCATACGGCCTACCAGTTTTTCGTACGGAATATTTAGCGCACCGACGATATGTCCGGCAGAGAAATCCTTCTGCCCGCGAATATCCAGCACCACGCCTTGATCGCTGTTAACCAGCGCAGTCAGCTCGCGGCTGCTCAGGCTCTGCCCGCCCTTACGCGCTTCGGTGAAGATCAGCAGTGCAAGCACGGTCACGAACAACCCGCTCAGTACGTAGTGAGTAGTGGCAAATTCAATCAAGTTGGCGAGCATTGTGCGGTTCCGGGGCGGTAAAATGTCGGCCAGTATACACAGCCACACAGGCCGGCCAAACCCCGCCCGACGGTGACGTTTGCGCCACTTAGCCGTAAAATGCCGAGTCTTTTTCGCCCCTCACGCAGAGCGAGCCAGCTTTATGAGCGCCACGCCCAACCCCCTGGTACTGATCATCCTCGATGGCTTCGGCCACAGTGACAGCCCCGAATCCAACGCCATCATGGCGGCCAACACGCCGGTCTACGACCATCTGCGCGCCACCCAGCCCAATGGTTTGATCTCGGGCTCGGGCATGGATGTCGGCCTGCCAGACGGCCAGATGGGCAATTCCGAGGTCGGGCATATGAACCTCGGTGCGGGCCGCGTGGTGTATCAGGACTTCACCCGGGTGACCAAAGCCATTCGCGATGGCGACTTCTTCGCGAACCCAACCATCACCACGGCGGTAGACAAAGCCGTGAGCGCCGGCAAGGCCGTGCACATCCTCGGCTTACTCTCAGAAGGCGGCGTACACAGCCACCAGGATCACCTTGTGGCCATGGCTGAGCTAGCCGCCCAGCGCGGCGCAGAAAAAATCTACCTGCATGCGTTTCTCGATGGGCGCGACACCCCGCCGCGCAGCGCACAACCGTCCATCGAGCTGCTCGATGCCGCTTTCGCCAAGCTGGGCAAGGGCCGGATCGCCAGCCTAATCGGCCGCTACTTTGCCATGGACCGCGACAATCGCTGGGACCGTGTCGAGCAAGCCTATCAACTGCTTGTCGACGGCAACGGCCAGTTCAACGCGACCACTGCCGTCGAGGGTCTGAACGCGGCCTATGCCCGCGACGAAAGCGACGAGTTCGTCAAAGCCACCACCATCGGCGAGCCGGTGCAGATGGAAGACGGCGACGCCGTGGTGTTTATGAACTTTCGCGCCGACCGCGCCCGCGAACTGACCCGCGCCTTTGTCGAGCCCGGCTTCAAGGAGTTCGAACGTCCGCGCGTCCCGCAGCTGGCCGACTTCGTCATGCTCACCCAATACGCCGCCAGCATCCCGGCACCCAGCGCCTACAAGCCGGAAGCGCTGACCAACGTGCTCGGCGAATACCTGGCGAATAACGGCAAAACCCAACTGCGCATCGCCGAAACTGAGAAGTACGCCCACGTCACCTTCTTCTTCTCGGGGGGGCGCGAAGAACCCTTTGCCGGCGAAGAACGCATCCTGATCCCCTCGCCGAACGTCGCCACCTATGACCTGCAGCCACAAATGAGCGCGCTGGAGGTGACCGACAAAATCGTCGATGCCATCGAGAATCAGCGCTATGACGTGATCATCGTCAACTACGCCAACGGCGATATGGTCGGTCACACGGGCGTGTTCGCCGCCGCCGTGGCCGCTGTGGAATGCCTGGACAGTTGCGTCGGCCGCATTGTCGCCGCGCTGGACAAGGTTGGCGGCGAAGCGCTGATCACCGCCGACCATGGCAACGTCGAGCAAATGGCCGACGAGAGCACCGGTCAGGCCCACACCGCGCACACCTGCGAACCGGTACCGTTTATCTACGTCGGCAAACGCCCAGCGACTATCCGCCCGAACGGCGTGCTGGCCGACGTGGCACCGACCCTGCTGACCCTGATGGGCCTGCCCGTACCGATGGAAATGACCGGTACCAGCATTGTCCAGCTGAACTAAACCGACGCCCGCAGCCAGGTGCAACGCCCGGCCTGCCATCTATGACGGTCACCTTTCGTGACCGTCGCTGCGCAATGTTAAAAATGGCTCCAGACCTTTTTTTAGGCATACTAGGCGCGTTCTTAATTCAGGTAGCTTCAGCCCCATGTTCCGTGTACTCGCCGTTATTTTCCTGACTGTTCTGCTCACGCCTGCCATCGCCGACGAGAAGCGTGAGGCGCAGAAGCAACTAGACGCCGCGCGCGCCGATGTCAGTGAGCTAAAGCAACTGCTGGATAAGCTGCAGCAGGAGAAATCCGGCGTGCAGAAAGACCTGAAAAAAACCGAAAGCGAAATGGGCCAGCTGGAAAAGCAGGTTAATGGCCTGCAGCAGGACCTGAAACAAAGTGAAGAGGAGATTCAGCGCCTCGATAACGAGAAAAAAAAACTCCAGGGCGCGCGCCTTGAACAACAACGGTTGATCGGCATTCAGGCCCGCGCCGCCTACCAGAGCGGCCGCCAGGAGTACGTCAAACTGCTGCTCAACCAGCAGAATCCAGAAAAATTCTCACGCACCTTGACCTACTACGACTACCTCAGTGAAGCGCGCATGGAACAACTCACCGCCTTCAATGAAACCCTGCGCCAGCTGGCCAATGTCGAATTGGACATCGTCAACCAGCAAACCCAGCTGCTCGAACAGAAAAGCGCTTTGGATGGCCGGCGCGAACAACTCGCCGGCGTGCGTAAAGAGCGTCAGTTGGCCCTGGCCAAGCTAAGCAAAGAATTCTCCGCCCGCGACCAGAAGCTCAAAGCCCGCCAGCAAGAACAAGCCAACCTGGCGCGGGTGCTGAAAACCATCGAGGCCACCCTCGCCCGCCAGGCTCGCGAAGCCGAAGCAGCGCGCCAACAGGCGCTACTGGCCCAGCGCGAGCAGCAGCCGAGCACTCCTGGCAAACCCGCCAACAGCGGCCCACTGGTGAGCTCTGGCGCCAGCTTCGGCGGGCCATTTGCTAAAGCCCGCGGCAAGTTGCCCTGGCCGGTCAATGGCCGCCTTGTGGCCCGCTACGGCACGCCTCGCGGCGGTGATGCGCGCACCAAATGGGACGGCGTACTGATCGGCGCCGCCGCCGGCAGCCAGGTGCATGCGGTGCATGGCGGGCGCGTGGTATTTGCCGACTGGTTGCGCGGGGCCGGGCTTCTAGTCATTCTCGACCATGGCAACGGCTACTTGAGCCTCTATGGGCATAACCAAAGCCTGCTCAAAGACGCCGGTGACGTGGTCAAAGCCGGCGAAGCCATCTCCACCGTAGGCAACAGCGGCGGCCAAGATAGCTCGGCGTTGTATTTCGCAATTCGCCAGCAGGGCCGCCCGATTGACCCTGCTCAATGGTGCCGCGCACAAGGATAAGTGCCGCGATTATCGATTCTGGACCAGGAGTACGTTCAACATGCCGCATCTGTTCCGCCTCACCGCCCTCGCACTGGCTGTTACCCTGCTGGGCAGCACTGCCGCCTTCGCTGCACAGGCCGAAACCCCAGCAACAGCCAATGACAGCGCGCCATTGCCGCTGGACGAGCTGCGCACCTTTGCCGAGGTAATGGACCGTATCAAATCAGCCTATGTCGAGCCTGTCAGCGACAAGACCCTGCTGGAAAACGCCATCAAGGGCATGCTCAGCAACCTTGATCCACACTCGGCATACCTGGAGCCTGAAGCCTTCCGCGATCTGCAGGAAAGCACCAGCGGCGAATTCGGCGGCCTGGGCATAGAGCTCGGCAGCGAAGACGGCTTTCTCAAGGTGGTGTCACCGATTGATGACACCCCTGCGTCTGCCGCCGGCATCCAACCCGGCGACCTGATTGTTAAAATTAACGGCCAGCCGACCAAAGGCCTGTCGCTGATGGAAGCGGTCGAGAAAATGCGCGGGAAAGCCGGCACAGACATCGAGCTGACCCTGCTACGCGAGGGAGGCAAACCCTTCGATGTCGAGCTGACGCGCGCGGTGATCAAGGTCAAGAGCGTGAAGAGCCAGCTGCTTGACGACGGTTACGGCTACATCCGCATCACCCAATTCCAAGTCAATAGCGGTGAAGAAGTCGGCAAGGCGCTGGCCAAGCTGCGCAAGGACAACGGCAAGAAGCTGCGCGGCCTGGTACTCGACTTGCGCAACAACCCCGGCGGCGTGCTGCAAGCCGCCGTGGAGGTTACCGACCACTTCCTCAAGAAAGGCCTGATCGTCTATACCGAAGGCCGCATCGCCAACTCCGAGCTGCGCTTCAACGCCGATCCGGCCGACGCCAGCGAAGGCGTACCGCTGGTGGTGCTGATCAATGGCGGCAGCGCCTCCGCCTCGGAAATTGTTGCCGGCGCCCTGCAGGATCACAAACGCGCGGTGCTGATGGGCACTGACAGTTTCGGTAAAGGCTCGGTGCAAACCGTGCTACCGCTGAACAATGACCGCGCCCTGAAGCTGACCACGGCGCTGTATTTCACCCCTAACGGCCGCTCGATCCAGGCGCAGGGCATCATCCCCGACATCGAGGTGGCACGTGCCAAGCTGACCCGTGAGCAGGCGGAGAGCGGCATCAAAGAAGCCGACCTGCAAGGCCACCTAGGCAACGGTAACGGGGGCGCAGATAAACCGAGCAAGAACAAAGCGCCGGCCAAGGCCAACCCGCAGGATGACGATTACCAACTGAGCCAGGCATTGAATTTGCTCAAAGGACTAAACGTCACCCGCGGCGACTAAGGCAGCAAGGCAAACACTAAAAAGCCCGGACTTGAGCCATCAAGTCCGGGCTTTTTTAATAGCGCTCAGGCGCTACAGATAGTTATTGGTCATCTCATCGACAAAGCCTTCAGCACGCAGTTCGTCCAAGGCCTTTTGCAGGCGCTGCACCACTTCATCTGGAGTATCTTTATTCAGTGCCAGATACAGCTCCGCTTCGTTGAAGCGCAGCGCAGTATTCAAGCCACTGACGCCTTCCTGTTTCGCCAGGTAGCGCCCAACCGGGTCGGTGGTGGCCCACAGGTCGATCTTACCGCTGAGCAGCTTTTTGATGTTTTCCTGATCGCGCAAGGCGTTGTTTGGCGCTAAACCCTGGCTTTCCAGGTGTTGGCTGACTGCATCGTTCTTGTACGCGCCAATCTGGTACTGCGCAGCGTCCTTAAGGTTGGCAACGCTGAGGTTATTACCCGGTGCAGCTAACAGCACCCAACCAGTCTTGGCCAGCGGCCCGACCCACTTGAACAGCGGCTGGCGCTCAGGCGTGAAGGTGGTGGAGAACAGGCCGTAGTTGGCCTTGTCCAGAGTCAGGCGATAGAGGCGATCCCAAGGAAAGCGCAGGGTCAGCGTGTAGTTGATGCCTGCACGCTTGAACATCGCCCGGACGATCTCGGCACTGATACCGTCAATGCCATCATCACGGGCAAAGTTCTTATCATCCACTGCCATATTGAACGGCGGGAAGTTCTCGGTCAGCAGCACCACTTTGTAATCATCTGGCAGCTCTGCACGGGCTGCGCAAGCGCTCAGCGCAAGGCCTAACAACAGGCCAGTTTTTAGGGTTTTCAACATAGGTCATTCCGCTCGCATGAATTGTGATTATGGCTAGCGGCATCCCTGCTCGGGCGTGGCCCGGCGACGTATGGTACTTGGCGTCAACCATCCTTGGTCGCGGGCCGGTTTGTGGCCGGCCCGCTGATCTACGCATTACAGGTAGTTGTTCAGAATATCGTCGACAAAGCCTTCACTACGCATCTTGTCCAACTCGCCTTGCAGTTTCTGCACCACTTCATCCGGCACCTCTTTATTAAGGGCCAAATACAGCTCCGCACTGTCAAAACGCAGAATGGTCTTCAGACCGGAAATGCCTTCCTGCTTGGCCAGGTAGCGACCAGCAGGGTCACCCGTGGCCCACAGATCAATCTGTCCGGCCATCAGCTTCTTAGCATTTTGTGTGTCGCGCAAGACCGTGATCGGCTTCAGGCCTTTCTCCGCCAAATGTTGAGCAATAGCGTCGCCTTTATAAGCACCGACCTGATACTGCTTGGCGTCTTCCAGGCTGTTTAGGGTGATTGGGCTATCGGCCTTACCGAGTAGCACCCAATCATCTGGACCAATCGGCCCGACCCATTTGAACAACGCCTCGCGGTCAGGCAGACGCGCCGTAACGAACACACCATAGCCAGGCTTTTCCAGCGCCAGCTTGTAGATACGATCCCATGGGAAACGCAGGGTCATGTTGTAATGAATGCCAGCACGTTTGAACATCTCACGGACAATATCCACGGCAATGCCATCAATATTGTCTTCTTGAGCGAAGTTCTTGCCGTTAATCGCCATGTTGTACGGAGGGAAGTTCTCGGTCAGTAGGACCATGCGGTAATTCGGGTCGATTTCCGCCCGAGCACTGCCCGCGAGCACCATAACAGTGCCGGCGAGAGCGGCGAGTAGTTGCTTTAACATGACGTCTCACTTTGTTAGTAGGCCGGAGCTGCAAACATACTCGGCCAAGTTGGCTTAACCCAGCCTGAAGTAACCCCAGACACGGTCGCGTATTCGCTTTGCGTTGATCATGCTTGATTCACCCTGAGCATGCATTGCCAGAATGCCTACTCAGTCAATGCCTAAACAAGCCAGCCCAGTTGACTCGACACATCACCGGGAACACCCAACTGCAGATACCTGTCTGGACAGACACGCGCAAACATCGATGCAGGCGCAGAGGCCATCCACACTTGGCTGCGCAATAGGCTAAGGATTACAGCGAACCGAACGCAAACAGGCTGATTTTAGCGAGACAGTCGACATTTTGCTGTCGACTGTCTCGCAGCAGTGGTCGGCAGGGCAGCCAACCCAAGTCTTTGAGACTTAAGCGCTAACAGCATCGAAACTGGGCACTGACTCAAAGTAACTTGGTCGGGGGAAAAGTTCTGTGCGGATTCTGTCTAGCTTGTCGCGCATTGTGGCGACGTCTGAACGGTCGTCAGTCGTGTCGTTAATACAAATGCACAGGTGACGGCCGAGTGAGTCAAGCAGCGACGCAACCCGGCCATTCTCCACATCATCGGTTAACAGGTAACGGCACTGCTCCCAGTCAATATCCGCCCGACCATGGGTCGCACACCAGTCAAGATACAAGTTAGCCAGGATGCTCTGACCTGTGCGGCGTCTGAATTTTTCCTGACGGACTTCGTCAAAAATATCAGGGTGCGCCGCTTCAAGTTCCATCATCCAGCTTTTACGAATGCCTTTTGGCGCGTGCTCGGGAATGAACTCTATGCTCGATGCACCATAGGTTTTTTGCATCCAGTTGCGCGCGTTATTGGCATCATTATGACCAGACAGTTGCAGGTCAGAATCGATTGTTGGAATACGCTCGCGGGTTAGAAAAACCATAGAGCCAACCGCGCTGAAAAAGTCTTTAGGCTGAACATGCCGAGTTAGCATCTGGTCATCGTTGAACGAAACGAAGTGCTCAGACAAGTCAGGGATATGGTGAAGCGCCGACTCGATCGCTCGGGATGAGAATGTCGGGAGGTAGCACGCATCGAGAATTTGCGAGTGATCAACGATGCGTAAGCGCGGATGCTCAGCGATGAAACTTGGTACTTGCTGGTCGGTGACAATGAAGATACTGCCATCAATGCCCCAAAACTTTTCCATCGAACGCAGCAGAAACACTAAATCGTCATTATCTCGATAGCGTCCCTCACCGTTGGAAAAGGGTAAAAGGTCGTGCTGAGGCTCGCCTGAATGATGTTGACGTTTGGCACGCCAATTAGCGTCACCCCCATCAACCCACGTGATCACGGCATCAATTTGCATGTCTAGTTCAGCTCTAATTCAGGGTGGCTGCTTGCGGGGTGACGCTGGCGCATTAAGCGCCGCAACCCCACACCGAGGGTGGCAACGCTTATGTGCCTGTCGACTGACCGGCAGGGCTGCCCGCCAGCGGGTTTTAACGTACGACGATACCGCGGCTGGCCATATAGGCCTTGGCTTCAGGCACGGTGTATTCACCGAAGTGGAAAATACTCGCGGCTAATACAGCCGCGGCCTTGCCTTCGATAATGCCGTCGGCTAGATGCTGCAAGTTGCCGACACCGCCGGAAGCGATCACGGGGATGCCGACCGCCTCACTAATAGCGCGTGTCACGCCAAGGTCGTAACCGCTTTTCACACCGTCCTGATCCATGCTGGTCAGGAGAATTTCACCGGCGCCAAGGTCTTCCATTTTCTTCGCCCAGAGCACCGCGTCCAGACCGGTCGGTTTGCGCCCGCCGTGGGTGAAGATTTCCCAGCGCGGTGTTTCACCCGGCTTGGAAACCCGCTTGGCATCAATGGCGACGACGATGCATTGCGAGCCGAAGCGCGAGGCCGCTTCACCGACGAAGTCTGGGGTGAACACCGCCGCGGTGTTGATCGAGACCTTGTCCGCACCGGCATTGAGCAGGTTGCGAATGTCCTGCACGCTGCGCACACCACCGCCCACGGTCAGCGGGATAAACACCTGGCTGGCCATGCGCTCAACGGTGTGCAGGGTGGTGTCACGGCCATCAACGCTGGCGGTGATATCGAGGAAGGTAATCTCATCGGCACCCTGCTCGTCATAGCGTCGAGCGATCTCCACCGGGTCGCCGGCATCGCGAATGTTCTCGAACTGCACGCCCTTGACCACGCGACCGTTGTCGACGTCGAGGCAGGGGATGATGCGTTTAGCCAAAGCCATAAAAATGCTCTCGTTGGATGGGGCGGGCGGCGTTCCGCTGAACGCAGCGATACCCATCGTCGCGTCAACGGATGACTCCATCGGTGGGTTACGCCGCTGCGCAGCTAACCCACTCTACGTTCAGATCAGCCCTTGAAGGCGTCGCAGAAGGCTTGCGCCTCCGCTACATCCAGGGTGCCTTCGTAAATCGCCCGGCCGGTAATTGCGCCGATGATGCCGGGCGAGCGAGCCAGCAGCAGCTTCTCGATATCACTCAGGTTGTGGATACCACCGGAGGCGATCACCGGAATGCGGCTAGCCGCAGCCAGGGCTGCGGTGGCCTCGACGTTGCAGCCCTGCATCATGCCGTCTTTGGCGATGTCGGTATAAACAATGGCGCTGACGCCATCGGCCTCAAACCGCTTGGCCAGATCCGTCGCCTGCACGGTGGAGACTTCAGCCCAGCCGTCGGTGGCGACAAAACCATCCTTGGCATCCAGGCCGACAATCACCTTGCCTGGGAACGCTTTGCAGGCATCAGTGACGAACTGCGGGTCTTTAACGGCCTTGGTGCCGATGATCACGTAGCTGACCCCGGCGCGCACGTAGTGCTCGATCGTCTCCAGCGTGCGAATGCCACCGCCGATCTGGATCGGCAGGTGCGGGTAGCGCTTGGCGATGGCCGTCACCACTTCACCATTGACCGGCTGGCCTTCAAAAGCACCGTTGAGATCGACCAGGTGCAGGCGACGGCAACCGCCGTCGACCCACTTGGCCGCCATGCTCACCGGGTCATCGGAAAACACCGTGGAGTCTTCCATGCGGCCCTGGCGTAGACGCACGCAAGCGCCGTCCTTCAAATCGATCGCGGGGATAATCAGCATCGGTTCAACCTGCTCAAGTCGTGTGAATTCGGTGGATCAGCTCTTTTCGAGTGCCCATAGGTCGCTTTCGATGCTCTCGAACCGTTCTTTCAGGTGAGTTTGCACGTCGAAAATCGCCCGATTGTAATAGTGCGGAGCCACCTCGCGGGCAAACAATTCGAGCACTTCAGCAGCCTCGAAACTGCCTAACTCCAGCTCAAAGCGCTCGACCATAAAACGCTTGATCGCCAAGCAGGCTTCACGCTCCTGCTCGGCATTCAAGGTCATGATCGGCGGCTTAAGCTTGGCTCGGCTCATTTACCAGCGACCATCCCAGGCGGCGAAGTTTTGCAGCAACTGCAGGCCGTGGGTGTGGCTCTTCTCCGGGTGGAACTGCACGGCGAAACGCGAGCCGTCGGCCAGCGCCGCAGCGAAATTCTTGCCGTAATGCCCGCGCCCCACTACCTGCTGGGGCTTACCGGCCTCAACGTAGTAGCTGTGCACGAAGTAGAAGCGCGCCAGGTCAGGAATGTCATGCCAAAGCGGGTGCTTAACCGACTGCGCCACTTCATTCCAACCCATGTGCGGCACTTTCAGCGGCTCGCCATCTTCGACCATGCCCTTGCCGAAGAAACGCACCTTACCGGGAAACAACCCGATGCAATCGACGCCAGCGTTCTCTTCGCTGTGCTCCAGCAAGGCCTGCATGCCAACACAGATGCCAAGAAACGGCCGATCCTGGCTGACTTCACGCACCAAGGTATCGAAGCCCAAACGTTTGATCTCGGTCATGCAATCGCGGATCGCGCCGACGCCGGGAAACACCACGCGGTCGGCTTCGCGGATCACCTGAGCATCGCTGGTCACCAGCACCTTGCCCGCGCCGACGTGCTCAAGGGCCTTGGCCACCGAGTGCAGGTTACCCATGCCGTAGTCAATTACCGCAACGGTCTGCATTTACAGGCAGCCCTTGGTCGACGGCATCTGCCCGGCCATACGCTCGTCCAATGTCACCGCCATGCGCAGCGCGCGACCGAAGGCTTTGAACACCGTTTCAATCTGGTGGTGGGTATTGGTGCCACGCAGGTTATCGATGTGCACGCTCACTAAGGCATGGTTAACGAAGCCCTGGAAGAACTCCTGGAACAAATCCACGTCAAACCCGCCCACTACCGCACGGGTGAATGGCACGTGCATCTGTAAGCCCGGACGCCCGGAGAAGTCGATGACCACGCGCGACAAGGCTTCATCCAGCGGCACATAGGAATGGCCGTAACGAGTCATGCCCTTCTTGTCGCCAATGGCTTTGGTAAATGCTTGGCCGAGAGTAATACCGACGTCTTCCACGGTGTGGTGGTCGTCGATTTGCAGGTCGCCCTTACACTGGATATCCAGATCGATCAGGCCGTGACGGGCAATTTGATCAAGCATGTGCTCAAGGAAGGGGACACCAATATCAAATTTGGCTTTGCCCGTACCATCCAGATTGATCGAGACCTTGATTTGGGTCTCCAGGGTATTGCGCTCGACAGAGGCCGTACGCTCGATCATCACCAGCTCCACAAAGTCGTTGTGCCAAAGGGCGGCCATTATAGGCCAATAAGCGCGCAACCTTGAAGCAAGGCCAGCAGATAGCAAAAAACCCGCTGGCGAACAGGATCGCCAGCGGGTTTTTTGCTTAGAGCGCGACTTACTGGAACAGGGTCGCGGTCTTTTGCAGGGTGATCCAAATACCCCAGGCTAACGGCAGCCCAACCACCAGCCAGGCGGCTATGGCCAGCGGCTTGGAGGCCGGATCGGCCGACCACTCCAACACAGCCACTTCGCCGCGTTTGGCGTCATGACTCAGGGCACGTTCGGCAGCCAACTCGGCGTCGGTCATGAAGTACTTGTCCGCCACCGGGCGCACCAGCAGGTTACAAATGAACCCCAGTACCAGCAGGCCAGCAAGGATATACAGGGTGATGTCATACGCAGCAGCACGCTCAACACCGATACTCAGCTGATACTCACGCAGGTAGTTAACCAGCACCGGACCGAGCACGCCGGCAGCCGCCCAGGCAGTCAGCAAACGACCGTGAATAGCCCCCACCATCTGCGTACCGAACAAGTCAGCGAGGTAGGCCGGCACCGTGGCAAAACCACCACCGTACATCGACAGAATCACACCGAATGCCAACACAAACAGCGCCAGGCTACCCAGCTGACCCAACAGCGGCACGGCTGCATAGAGCGCAAAGCCCAGGCCGAAGAACACGAAGTAGGTGGCTTTACGGCCGATGAAGTCCGAACAAGAGGCCCAGAAGAAGCGGCCACCGATATTGAACAGACTGAGCAAGCCGGTGAAGCCAGCCGCAATGGCAGCAATCTGCCCCAACTGCACAGCACTCAACTCGTTGAAGGACAGGTCATTGCCCAGCAGTTGCCCAGCGAACACTTCCTGCAACAGCGGTGATGCCATACCGATGATGCCGATACCCGCCGATACGTTGAGGCACAGCACGGCCCAGACCAGGCGGAACTGCGGGGTTTTCCAAGCGACGCTGACGTGCACGTGGCGATTGGTGATCATGCCGTTACCTGCCTTTGCCGCAGGCGCCTTCCAGCCAGCCGGTTTCCAGCCGGTTGGCGGCACCCGGTAGGCCAATGCACCACCGACCATAAAGACGAAGTAGATGATCGCCATGATCACGAAGCTCTGCCATACGCCGACGCCCGTGTCGCTGGCGAAATGGCTCATCAGCTCGGCCGCCAACGGTGCGCCGACCATCGCGCCGCCGCCGAAACCCATAATCGCCATACCGGTAGCCATGCCACGCTTGTCCGGGAACCACTTAATCAGCGTCGACACCGGCGAGATATAACCTAGGCCAAGACCGATACCGCCGATCACCCCAGAACCCAGCCACAGCAGCCAAATTTGATGGTGGTAGATACCCAGCGCGGAGATCAGCAGACCACCGCACCAGCACACAGCCGATACCAAACCGGCCTTACGCGGGCCGGCATGCTCCAGCCAGCCACCCCAAACGGCCGCAGAACAACCGAGAAAAACGAAGAACAGCGTGTAGATCCAGCCAAGCATGGAAATCTGCCAGTCGCAGTTGCTGGCGAATATCTGCTCGAAAAAGCCAATATCCGCACCGCAAGCCAGCGGCGCGTCGATACCGACGGCTTTTGACAGCGGCAACCAGAAGACCGAGAAGCCATAGGCCATGCCGATACACAAATGAATAGCCAAAGCGGCCGGTGGAACCAACCAGCGATTGAAACCGGGCTTGGCAATGATGCGTTCCTTGGACAGGAATGCAGGCGCTGCCGAAGCGCCGTCCAGGACGAAGGCGTCAGTCATAGAAATGTTCTCTTTTTATGTTTTGCAGGCAAGGCACTAGCCTTATTGTGCGGGCAGAATAGCTCGCGCAGCGTGAGACTAGCATTGCCACCATAGACCTCGGGGATATAAAGCACTATTCATTAGTCTTATAGCGCTGCCCGAGCCATGCCCATGCTTCACACCGCACGGCAAAATGCTAAATCAACCGCTCATCCAGCCCAGGCGCAGAGCGCGCGCCTATCAACAGCAAACCCATCAGGCTGAGCAGCCAGGGCTCCCACACCGACGCATTTTTAACGCTGAGCAAAAAGCCCAGCGCCAACAGGTTGATGCCCACCACCTGAACAAAGGCATAGGCCTTGAGCGCAGCCGGATAGTGGCTTTGGAACTTACCTTCGGTCATTTTTGGCCAGGGCCGCTCGCGCACATCCTGCGGCCGCCAGCCGGTAGGCATCTACCACAGGCGTAGCTTATCCAACCAAGAGCGGGTCGCCAGGGCGTCGGCCCAGAGCAAGCGCCACCAAGAAAATTGCAGGCGGGTGGGGTCAAAGCTACTAACGGGCGTGGTCACCCCATAACGCACCGGCTCGTGCGCTTCGGCATAGGCGCCAAACAGCTTGTTCTAAAAGACAAACCCGCCGCTGTAGTTCTTGTCGATGTAGCAGTCGATTTGGCCGTGGTGCACGCGGTGATGGCTGGGGGTGATTAGCACCTGCTCCAACCAACCGAGGCGACCGACATGCGCCGCCCTCGGGCCGCAGCCAAACCCGCCAATCAGCAGCACCGAAAACGCCACAACTGTCGGACAGCCGCCGCCAAGCCGACTACCTGCACGCGGGCAAGACCGAGGGAACCGGCCGCCGACTTACCGATCGAAGTGCCCAGACCTGAGCGTCCAGCAACCCGCCATAGACTGCTTGCGCATGCTCAACGCCTAAGGTCACGCCGCAAAAGCCGCTTGCAAAATCGCCACGCAAACGGGACTGTCGGCGGCCCGAATAAAAGCACTGGCGCTATACTCGCCAGCTAAATCGCTGTACTTCACTCTTCAGCTTCGAAACAAGGATTCGCACATGAAAGCGCTCGGCAAAATCATCGGCCTGTTTTTTCTCGGGCTCTTGCTGATCATCGTGGCGCTGGGCTTTGCCCTCACCCACCTGTTCGATCCCAACGATTACAAAGACGAAATCCGCCAGCTAGCCCGCGACAAGGCCAGCCTGGAGCTGACCCTCAAGGGCGACATCGGCTGGAGCCTGTTCCCCTGGCTCGGCCTGGAGCTGACCGACGCCAGCCTCGCCAGCCTCAGCACCCCAGACCAACCCTTTGCTGACCTACGCCTACTTGGCCTGTCAGTGCGCGTGCTACCGCTGCTGCGCAAAGAAGTGCAGATGAGCGACATTCGTATCGACGGCCTTAACCTCAACCTGCAGCGCGACGAAAAGGGGCGTAGCAACTGGGAAAATGTCGGCAAACCAACAACCGTCGCGACCAGCACAACCGACACGCCGGCCGTAACGGGAGACAGTGCGCCAACTGAAAGCACAACAACTGCCGCAGAGAGCAGAAGCCAGCCGCTGAAGCTGGATATCGACAGCCTGATCGTCAACAGCGCACGCATCGACTACCGCGACGCACAAAAAGGCCAGCAATTCAGCGCCGAAAGCATCCAGCTGACCACCGGAGCCATCCGCGAGGGTGCCGGCATACCGATCAAAATTAGCGCTTTTTTTGGCCTCAACAAGCCAGTGCTGCGCGCCCGCAGCGAACTGCAGGGCGAGCTACGCTTCGACCGCGCCCTCAAGCGCTACCAATTGGAAGACGCCAAGCTCTCCGGCGAAGTCTCCGGCGAACCCTTCGACGGCCAAACCCTCACCTACTCCGCCCAGGGCCAGTTACTGGTTGACCTGGCCGCCCAAGTCGCCGAATGGAATGGCCTGAAGCTGTCCGCTAATCAGCTGCGCGCCCTTGGCGAGTTGAAAGTGCGCGACCTCGACAAGCAACCAAAGCTCAGCGGCGGGCTGTCCATCGCCCCGCTCAACCTGCGTGAATTCCTCAGCACCATTGGCCAGAAATTGCCGCCAATGAATGATGAAAAGACCCTCAGCCAATTCGAACTGGTCACCCGCCTCAACGGCACCACCAACAGCCTGACCTTCGAAGACCTCAAGCTGACCCTCGACGACAGCCACTTCAGTGGCCAGCTGGCAATTGCCGACTTCGCCAAGCAAGCCCTGCGCGTGCAACTCAAGGGCGACCAGCTCAACCTCGACCGCTACCTGCCGGCGACGGCTAAAGATGCCAAAGATGCCGGCGCCGCGCGTCAGGCTGAGGTCAAAGCCAGTGTCGCCAGCGCCGGCGAGAGCGGCAGCACACCGCTGCCCGACGCGCCGACCCAACAGGCCTGGAGCAGCAGCGAAGTGCTGCCGATCGCCACCTTACGCAAGCTGGATGTTCAGCTCGACCTCGGCCTAGACCAACTCACCGCCCAGCAGCAGGTCATCAGCAGATTCAGCACCAAGGCACAGAGCAAAGCCGGCCTGCTAACCCTGCAAGACGTGCGCGGCAACATCGGCACCGGCAGCTTCGACGCCAAGGCCAGCATCGATGTGCGCCCAACCGTTCCGTTGCTCAGCATGCAAAGTAACCTGCGCGGCATTCAGCTCGAACCCTTCCTGAAAAAGCCCGACCAACCTTCGCCAATCAAAGGCCTGCTCGACCTCAACGCCAGCCTGAGCACCCGCGGCAACAGCCAGCGCGCCTGGGTCGACGGGCTCAACGGCGACGCCAGCTTCCTGCTCAATGATGGCGTGTTGGTCGACGCCAATCTGGAACAACAGTTGTGCCGTGGCATCGCCACACTCAACCGCAAAGCCCTGAGCAGCGACCCACGCGGCAAGGACACACCCTTCGAGGCCTTGCAGGGCAGCCTAACCGTGCGCAACGGCGTGGCCCATAACCCCGACCTCAAGGCGCGTATCCCGGGCCTCGCAGTCAGCGGCAATGGCGATGTCGACCTGCGCATCCTCGGTCTCGATTACCGCGTCGGTATCACCATTACCGGTGATCAGCGCGAGATGCCCGATCCGGCCTGCCAGGTCAACGAGCGCTATGTAGGTATCGAGTGGCCCGTGCGCTGCCGTGGCCCGCTGGAAATGGGCGGTAAGGCCTGTCGCCTGGATCAGGACGGCCTGGGCAAGGTTGCCACCAAGCTGGCCGGCAACAAGCTCAACGAGAAGATTGAAGAAAAACTCGGCGACAAAGTCAGCCCCGAACTCAGAGACGCACTCAAGGGCTTGTTCAACCGATGAATCCCGAGCAGTTTTCCACCGCAGTACTCGACTGGTATGACAGCCACGGACGCAAAGACCTGCCCTGGCAACAGGGCATCACCCCTTACCGCGTGTGGGTCTCGGAAATCATGTTGCAGCAAACTCAGGTCAGCACCGTACTCGGCTACTTCGACCGTTTTATGGCCGCATTACCGACGGTAAACGACCTGGCCGCTGCGCCGGAAGACGAAGTGCTGCACCTGTGGACGGGCCTCGGCTACTACACCCGCGCGCGCAACCTACAGAAAACGGCGCAGATCATAATGCGCGAATATGCAGGTGAGTTCCCTTATAATGTCGACCAGTTAACCGAACTTCCCGGCATCGGCCTCTCCACCGCTGGCGCCATCGCCAGCCTGAGCATGGGCCTACGCGCGCCGATTCTCGACGGTAACGTCAAGCGCGTACTGGCGCGCTACGTCGCCCAAGAGGGCTATCCAGGCGAGCCGAAAGTGGCTAAACAACTGTGGGCGGTGGCCGAACGCCTCACCCCTCATACGCGGGTGAACAACTACACCCAAGCGATGATGGACCTCGGCGCCACACTCTGCACTCGCAGCAAACCCAGCTGCCTGCTCTGCCCACTAAAAAGCGGCTGCCAGGCGCACTTGCTTGGTCTGGAGATTCGCTACCCCATCCCCAAGCCACGCAAGGTGCTGCCGCAGAGGCGCACGCTGATGCCGATCCTCGCCAACCACCACGGCGAGGTACTGCTTTATCGTCGCCCATCTAGCGGCCTCTGGGGCGGCCTATGGAGCCTGCCTGAACTGGACAACCTGCAAAGCCTGGACGACTTGGCCAGCCGCCATGACTTGCGCCTAGGCACGCGCCAGATACAAGCCGAACTGACCCACACATTCAGCCATTTCCAGCTGGCCATCGAACCCTGGCTGATCCGGGTTGACGCCGCCCCGGCCGCCATGGCCGAGGCTGACTGGCTCTGGTATAACCTCGCCACCCCGCCGCGCTTAGGGCTAGCCGCCCCTGTAAAGAAACTGCTGAAACGCGCGGCCGATGCACTTGCCACAACACCGAACTCTGGAGAAACACCATGACCCGCACCGTACAGTGCCGCAAACACAAACAGGAACTCCCCGGCCTGGAGCGCCCACCGTATCCAGGCGCCAAAGGTGAGGACATCTTTAATAACGTTTCCAAGCAAGCCTGGGACGAATGGCAGAAGCACCAAACCCTGCTGATCAACGAACGTCGGCTGAACATGATGAACGCCGAAGACCGTAAGTTCCTCCAGACCGAGATGGATAAATTTCTCTCCGGCGAGGAATACGCCCAGGCCGAAGGCTACGTGCCGCCCAGCGAATAACCCGCCATACCGTGGGCGGCACTTTAGCGGCGACCTCATCCGCATCAAGCGCGGCTAAAGCCCCTCCCACCATTCACACCCGGCAACCGCAGGGTCGATGCTGCCTCACCCGCCCAGCAAGCCGCACATCCCCGCCTGCAAACATCCACCAGGACTGCATCCAAACCACCCCGCGCCACCCGCTATTCTCAGGCATCCGAACCTAACCGCCCGTATTAATTAAATATTTTTCAAACTCGCGCTTGACACCCACCCTTCAAATCCGTCTAATACGCCCCGTTGCCCGGGTAGCTCAGTCGGTAGAGCAGGGGATTGAAAATCCCCGTGTCGGCGGTTCGATTCCGTCCCCGGGCACCACTAACACCGAAAACCCCAAGTGAAGCTAAGCTCCTTGGGGTTTTTTATTGCCTATGATTCTCCGCACGACGGCCCAACAATCTGCATGAGCGCGTGGAAATTGCACCTGCGCGACAGCCAACTGCAACCAGGCGACAAGCATGACCGGCTAAGTACCACGAGACTGGTAAACGGCTTGGCGGTCAACGAAACGCTATGCTAGCTTGGCGCCTCGCTAGGAACGCCGCATAACGCCTGAGCGCCCCGAATAACAAGAGGAACCCCCATGGCCGAGGCCACGCCTGCGCTGGAAATTCGCGACCTGCACAAACGCTACGGCGACCTTGAGGTGCTCAAGGGCATCTCGCTCACCGCTCGCGATGGCGATGTGATTTCCATCCTCGGCTCCTCAGGTTCCGGCAAGTCGACTTTTCTGCGCTGCATCAATTTGCTGGAAAACCCACACAAAGGGCAGATCATCCTCGCGGGCGAAGAACTCAAGCTTAAAGCCGCGAAGAACGGCGAACTGGTTGCCGCTGATAGCCGACAGATCAATCGCCTGCGCAGCGAGATTGGTTTTGTCTTCCAGAACTTCAACCTTTGGCCGCACATGAGCGTACTCGATAACATTATCGAAGCCCCGCGCCGCGTACTCGGCCAGAGCAAGGCTGAAGCCATTGAAGTGGCCGAGGCACTACTGGCCAAGGTCGGCATCGCCGACAAGCGCCACGTTTACCCCAATCAACTCTCCGGCGGCCAGCAGCAGCGCGCAGCGATTGCCCGCACACTGGCCATGCAGCCGAAAGTTATCCTGTTCGATGAGCCCACTTCGGCTCTCGACCCGGAAATGGTACAAGAAGTGCTTAATGTGATCCGCGCACTCGCCGAAGAGGGTCGCACCATGCTGCTGGTGACTCATGAGATGGGCTTTGCCCGTCAGGTTTCCAGCGAGGTGGTATTTCTGCATCAGGGTCTGGTTGAAGAACAAGGCACCCCGGAGCAGGTCTTCGACAACCCGAACTCGGCGCGCTGCAAACAATTCATGTCCAGCAATCATTAAACACACGGAGCAACTACGCATGCAGAACTACAAGAAAATCCTGCTGGCCGCTGCCGCCACTCTGGCTTTCGGCACCAGCGCCGTCGCTGCTGACAAACTGAAACTCGGCACTGAAGGCGCCTACCCGCCGTTTAACCTGATCGATGCCAGTGGCCAGGTCGGTGGCTTTGACGTGGAAATCGGCCAGGCCCTGTGCGCCAAGATGAAAACCGAATGCGAAGTGATCACCTCCGACTGGGACGGTATTATCCCCGCCCTGAACGCGAAGAAATTCGACTTCCTGATTGCCTCCATGTCGATCACCGACGAGCGCAAAGTGGCGGTAGATTTCACCGAGCCTTACTACACCAACAAGCTGCAGTTCATCGCACCGAAAGGCGGCGACTTCAAAACCGATAAAGCCAGCTTGAAAGGCAAGGTCATTGGTGCTCAGCGCGCCACAATCGCGGGCACATGGCTGGAAGACAACCTGGGCGGCGTGGTCGATATCAAGCTCTACGACACCCAGGAAAACGCCTACCTCGACCTGTCTTCAGGCCGTCTCGATGGTGTGCTGGCTGACACCTTCGTTAACTGGGAGTGGCTGAAGAGCGACGCCGGTAAAAGCTTTGAATTCAAGGGCGACCCGGTATTCGATAACGACAAGATCGGCATCGCAGTACGCAAGGGCGACGCCCTGCGCGAAAAGCTGAACGCCGCACTGGCTGAGATTGTTGCCGACGGCACCTACAAGAAGATCAACGACAAGTACTTCCCGTTCAGCATCTACTAAGTTGCCGGCACTGCGCTGCCCCGTGGGCAGCGCAGGCTTTTGAGCCCCTATGACTTTCGACCTCTACGGATTCGGCCCAGCCCTGGCTGCTGGCACCCTGATGACTATCAAGCTGGCGCTCAGCGCGCTGTGCCTGGGTCTAGTGCTCGGTTTGCTCGGCGCTCTCGCCAAGACATCCCCGTACAAGCCGCTGCAATGGCTTGGCGGTACCTATTCGACCATCGTGCGCGGTATTCCCGAACTGCTTTGGGTGTTGCTGATTTATTTCGGCACCGTGCAGCTGATGCGCAACCTGGCGGACCTGCTCGGCATCGAAAGCCTTGAGCTAAACGCCTTCGCAGCCGGCACCATCGCCCTTGGCATCTGTTTCGGCGCCTACGCCACTGAAGTGTTTCGCGGCGCAATCCTGGCCATCCCCAAGGGTCATCGGGAAGCGGGCCAGGCATTGGGCATGTCCCGCCCACGCATATTCTGGCGACTGATCCTGCCGCAAATGTGGCGTATCGCCCTACCCGGCCTAGGCAACCTGTTTATGATCCTGATGAAGGACACCGCCCTGGTCTCGGTCATCGGCCTGGAAGAAATCATGCGTCGCTCACAAATCGCCGTGACCTCAAGCAAGGAGCCCTTCACCTTCTTCTTGGTAGCCGCCTTTATCTATCTGGGCCTGACCGTACTGGCGATGATCGGCATGCACTTCCTGGAAAAACGCTCCAGCCGTGGTTTTGTCAGGAGCGCCTCATGAGAAAAGGCGCTGAAATAGCTGCCTGGCTGTTGGCCCTCGCGCTTATTGCTTACGGACTCTGGGGAGGCCTCGCGGCTCTCAATTGGGATGTGATCATCAAATGGCTGCCACGCTTGACCAAGGGCGCGGTGCTGACCCTGGAGCTGGTCGGCATTGCCGTCGTCGCCGGTTTGATCCTGGCCATTCCGATGGGTATCGCGCGCTCATCCCGGCATTGGTATGTGCGGGCCATGCCCTATAGCTACATCTTCTTCTTTCGCGGCACGCCACTGCTGGTGCAGCTGTTTTTGGTCTATTACGGCCTGGCGCAGTTCGATGCGGTGCGCAACGGACCACTTTGGCAGTACCTACGTGATCCCTATTGGTGCGCGATCCTGACCATGACCCTGCACACCGCTGCCTATATCGCCGAGATCCTGCGCGGCGCCATCCAGGCCGTACCACCAGGCGAGGTCGAAGCCGCTCGTGCACTTGGCATGTCACGCGCCAAAACCATGTTTTATATCGTCCTGCCGCGAGCTGCTCGCATCGGCCTACCGGCCTACAGCAACGAAGTGATCTTGATGCTCAAGGCCAGCGCCTTGGCCAGTACCGTGACCCTACTGGAACTCACTGGTATGGCCCGCACCATTATCGCCCGCACCTACTTACCGGTAGAGATTTTCTTCGCCGCCGGCATGTTCTACCTGCTGATCGCCTTCATCTTGGTACGCGGCTTCAAACTGCTGGAGCGCTGGCTGCGCGTCGACGCTTGCCAAGGTCGCTGATTGCTTGAGGGCAGCCGCCCTCAAGCAATGCCCCATCATGCCAACCACTACGCCTGATCAACCCCTCGAAAACGCTGATTTATTGCAGCGTTTTAATGCGCTCGACGACTTTCTCTGCGCGCACCAAGCCCTGTGGCGACCCCGTCCTTTTGTGCATTACCCACAAATACCGTGGGAAGCCAAGCACCCACAGCTAGCAGCCTGGCTCAGAGCACAAAGCCTCGAACATGCCGAAGCGACGCACAACCAGCCGCATCGGCTAGCGGCACCCGCACCCTTTCCGCAACTGGCGGCGACAGCTCATGCACTAAGCCAGATTGGCCAACTGCCGCACTCACCCGCCAACGTTTTACCCGCACGCTTTAGCGCGGATGTACCCGGCCGTAAGTGGCAACAGATCGACGCCTTCGCGCGCAGCCTGGAGTTTGCCGAGACACCACAACATTGGCTGGACTGGTGCGCCGGCAAAGGTCACCTCGGCCGCCTGCTGGCGCACAATGGTGCAGCGCTGACTTGCCTGGAATACAACCCCCAGCTGGTCAGTAGCGGCCAACAACTCAGCCACAAGCTCGGCATTCGAGCAGCGCATATCGAGCAGAATGTAATGGCAAACGATGCCACGACGCGGCTCAACGCGCAGCACACACCGGTGGCGCTGCATGCGTGCGGCGAGCTGCACACGCGCCTACTGCAACTGGCCAGCCAGATCGGCTGCCAACAGCTAGCCATCGCCCCCTGCTGTTACAACCGCATCAGCACGGCGTGCTATCAACCGCTCTCAATCCGCGCACAAACTTCGTCGCTACAACTGTTCATCGACGACCTCGGCCTACCACTGAGCGAAACCGTCACTGCTGGTGCACGAGTACGCCGCCAACGCGATCAGTCGATGGCCAGACGCTTAGCCTTCGACCTGCTGCAACGCCAGCTAAGTGGAGTCGACGACTACCTGCCAACGCCTTCTCTGCCGCCTGCCTGGCTGGACAAGCCTTTTGCCGATTACTGCAAAGATCTCGCCGCACTCAAGCAACTGCCCACACCAACCACGCAGGACTGGCAGCAGCTTGAGCAAAAGGGCTGGCAGCGCCTGGCCGAGGTACGCAACTTGGAACTGCTGCGTGGTCTTTTCCGCCGCCCACTGGAACTCTGGCTGCTGCTCGACCTCGCCCTATTCCTGCAAGAGCAGGGCTACAGCGTGCGCCTCGGCACCTTCTGCACACCCCAACAGAGCCCGCGCAACCTGCTGCTGCTCGCCGAACGCCAACCCAAGTTGCCCACAACATCTGTGGATAACTCTGTTGACAGATTCTGAGCAAACCACGCAAACGCCCGCAGCTGCGCGCCACTGCCGAACTGCACATTTTTTGACCTGATAATATTTCTTGTAAAAACATGCACTTATCAAATGCCGAGAGTTAGATCACAAAGTCCGCGTACGCACGTGCCAAATACAGCACGCATGTGCATAAGCATTTTGCTGCTGATAACTAGCGTCAAATAAAACCGTACTCAGACGGCTTTACACAGGCAAATGAATCGATATAATGCGCCCCACAAATGCCGGTATAGCTCAGCTGGTAGAGCAACTGACTTGTAATCAGTAGGTCCCGAGTTCGACTCTTGGTGCCGGCACCATATGAAGAAAGCCTCGCAGCGATGCGGGGTTTTTTTATGCGTATTGAAAAGGCTGATGACTTGCCCGTCCAGGCTCAGCTTGTAACACTGCCTGGCAACACTTACCGACCGCCCCCTTAAAGAAGGTATAGGCCCGTGCATATTTTCATCACCGGCGGCGCCGGCTTTATCGGCTCGGCACTCATTCGTCATTTGTTGAACGGCACCGAACACCAGGTGCTCAATCTCGACAAGCTGACCTATGCCGGCAACCTCGAGTCGTTGGCCAGCGTTGCACACCACCCTCGCTATAGCTTTCTACAGGCAGACATTGCCGACAGCGCAGTCGTCAGCCAGGCACTGGCGGAGTTTCAGCCGGATGCAATCATGCACCTGGCGGCCGAGTCCCATGTTGACCGCTCCATCGACGGCCCATCCGACTTTATCCAGACCAACATAGTCGGCACCTACGCGCTGCTTGAGGCTACACGTAGCTACTGGTCGCAGCTAGAGCCGGTGCGTAAGGCCGCGTTTCGCTTCCACCATATTTCCACCGACGAGGTGTATGGCGACCTGCATGGCGTAGACGACCTGTTTAGCGAAACCACGCCCTACGCACCCAGCTCGCCCTATTCGGCAAGCAAGGCGGCATCCGACCATCTGGTGCGCGCCTGGCAACGCACCTATGGCTTGCCGGTGCTGATCACCAACTGCTCGAATAATTACGGTCCCTATCACTTCCCGGAAAAACTGATTCCACTGGTCATCCTCAATGCACTGGATGGCAAGCCACTGCCGGTGTATGGCGACGGCCAGCAAGTGCGTGACTGGTTGTACGTGGAGGACCATGCCCGCGCGTTATTAGAGGTTGTAACAGAAGGCCAGGTTGGCGAGACCTACAATATCGGCGGACACAACGAGCAAACGAACCTGCATGTGGTGGAAAGCATCTGCGCGCTGCTGGATGAGTTAAGCCCGCGCCAGAACGGCTCGTATAAAGAGCAGATCAGCTTCGTCACCGACCGACCCGGCCATGACCTGCGCTATGCCATCGACGCCAGCAAGATCGAGCGCGAGCTGGGCTGGAAACCCGAAGAAACCTTCGCCAGCGGCTTACGTAAAACCGTGCTCTGGTATCTGGACAACCTTGACTGGTGTCGCCGCGTGCAAGATGGCAGCTACCAGCGTGAACGTCTTGGCGCACTTTAAAGGAGCGGTATCATGAAAGGCATCATTCTCGCCGGCGGTTCCGGCAGCCGCCTGCACCCCATCACCCTGGGCGTATCCAAGCAGCTGCTGCCGATCTATGACAAACCGATGATCTACTACCCGATTTCGGTGCTGATGCTCGCCGGTGTGCGTGACATCCTGATTATTTCTACGCAGCAGGACTTACCGAATTTTCGCAAGATGCTTGGCGATGGCAGCCAGTTTGGCGTGCGCTTTGAATACATCGAGCAGCCCTCGCCCGACGGTTTGGCCCAGGCCTTTGTCTTGGGTGAAGACTTCATTGGCAGCGATTCGGTTTGCCTGATCCTCGGCGACAATATTTTCCATGGTCAGCACTTCACCGAGAAACTGCTGCGCGCGGCCGCTGAACCCAAAGGGGCTACGGTCTTTGGCTACTGGGTTAATGACCCGCAGCGCTTCGGTGTGGTCGAGTTCGACCCCCAAGGTAAAGCCATTTCCATCGAAGAAAAACCCACGCAGCCGAAATCCAGCTACGCGGTCACCGGTCTGTATTTCTACGACAACGACGTCATCGAGATCGCCAAAGCGGTTAAACCCTCGCCACGCGGCGAATTGGAGATCACCGACGTCAACAACGCCTACCTGCATCGTGGCGACTTGCGCGTCGAGCGTTTTGGTCGCGGCTTCGCCTGGCTCGATACCGGCACCCACGACAGCCTGCTGGAAGCCTCGCAGTACGTGCAAACCATTGAACACCGCCAGGGTCTGAAAGTCGCCTGCCTCGAAGAAATCGCCTACCAACAGGGCTGGATTGATCGCCAACAACTGCTAGTACAAGCCAACGCTTTCGGTAAAACCGGCTACGGCCAGTACCTGTTCAAACTGGCCGAGGAGTGAGCATGCAGGCTATTGCCACTGACATCCCCGAGGTAATCATTCTCGCGCCAAAGGTGTTCGGCGATCAGCGCGGGTTCTTCTTCGAGAGCTTCAATGCCCGCCGCTTCGCCGAAGCCACCGGCCTGCAGCGCGAGTTCGTCCAGGACAACCATTCACGCTCGCAGCGCGGTGTATTGCGCGGTCTGCATTACCAGGTGCAACAAGCGCAGGGCAAACTGGTGCGGGTCACGGCCGGCGAAGTGTATGACGTGGCCGTGGACCTACGCCGCAGCTCGCCCACCTTCGGCCGCTGGGTTGGCGTGCATTTGTCCGCCGAAAATAACCGCCAGCTGTGGGTACCGGAAGGCTTTGCCCATGGTTTTGTAGTGCTCAGCGAATTCGCCGAATTTCTCTATAAGACCACCGATTACTACGCACCCGAACACGAGCGCTGCATTCGCTGGGATGACCCAACGCTGGCCATAAACTGGCCGTTAGATGAGGCACCGCAGCTATCCGTCAAAGACCAGGCCGGCCTCAACTTTGTCGACGCGCAGGCTTTCCCATGAGGATTCTGTTGCTCGGCAAACATGGCCAGGTCAGTCAGGAGTTGCAGCGCTGTCTTAGCGGCACATGCGAGCTGACGGTACTGGGTAGCGACCAACTCGACCTCGCCAAACCTGAACAGATTCGCCAGCACGTCCTCAGCCTGCGCCCCGAACTGATCATCAATGCCGCTGCACACACCGCAGTCGATCAGGCCGAGAGCGAGCCCGAGCTGGCCTTTGCGATCAACGCCACAGCGCCCGGCATCCTTGCTGAGGCTGCCGCCGAGCTAAATATTCCGCTGATTCATTACTCCACCGATTATGTCTTCGATGGCACTCAAACCGAGCCTTACCGCGAAAGCGACGCACCCCACCCCCTGAGCGTTTACGGGCGTAGCAAACTGGCCGGAGAGCAGGCAATCCAGGCAGCTGGCGGTATGCACCTGATTCTGCGCACCAGCTGGGTGTACTCACAGCACGGCCGCAACTTCTTACTGACCATGCAACGCCTGCTGCAGGAGCGCGAAGCACTTAACGTGGTGGCGGATCAAATCGGCGCACCGACCTGGGCCGGCAGCATTGCCCAGACCACCGCGCAATTGATTGAGCATTGGTGCAGCGGTCAAGCCGGCCCCTGGGGGGTGTATCACCTGACCGCGCAGGGCGAGACCAGCTGGTTCGGTTTCGCCAGCGCGATTGCCGCGCACCTGCAGGGTCAAGGCAAGCCCGTGGCAACGCTACAGCCGATACCCAGCAGCGCCTACCCCACGCCCGCACGGCGCCCACTCAATTCACGCCTGAATTGCAGCCAACTGCAACAGGCCTGGCACATACAACTGCCCACCTGGCAGAGCGCACTGAGCGAGTGCCTGACTGTTCGTTAATAGCCTGTTAGCCGGCCCACTCATTGAGGCACGTATCGCTGTGGCTTGATGGCTGCTTTGTGTATTGGCTATACACGCGAGCTTGCCCGTTTATTGCATAAGCGCCACTCTCAACCGACGCCATTGTCCGAGTATGCGCATGCCAGTCCCTTCACCTCACCCCCGCCGTCCACGCTGGAGAAGCCTCGCCATTCTAGTCTTGCTGCTGGCGCCACTGCTGTGGCCACTGCAGCACCTGACCGAGCGTTATTACAGCGGGGTACTGGTCGAACAGAACCGCCAGACCCTCGACCTCTACGTCGCCAACCTATTGGGAACCCTGCGCCGCTACGAGGTCTTACCGCCCATCCTGGCAGACCTACCCGCCTTACGCCGGGTATTGCAAAGCCCCGAGCAAGCGCCGCAACGCTCGACCGCCAACAACCTACTCAAGCAGATTCGCCAGCAAACTGGGGCCGATGTCATTTACTTGATGGGCACAGATGGCACCACTTTGGCCGCATCGAACTGGCAACAGGAAGACTCGTTCGTAGACCGCAACTTCTCTTACCGCCCCTACTTCCGTGAAGCGATGCTAGGCCGACCTGGACGCTTTTTCGGCCTAGGCACGACCTCCGGTAAGCGCGGCTATTTCTTTGCTGCGGCCATCCGCGACGGCGAGAAAATCCTCGGTGTGATGGTGGTTAAAGTCGATCTTGATCACACCGAAACACTCTGGGGAAAACGCCCGGAGCAGCTGCTGGTAACGGACAGCTATGGCGTTGTCATTCTCACGTCAGAAGCTGACTGGCGCTTTCACGCCACCCGTGAACTGGACAACGCTGAGCGGGCGGCGATTGCCGATACCCAACCCTATCGCATCCAATCACCACCGCCGCTGCAGCTCAACCGCAATGCATGGTTGCGTCAGGGGCAGACACTCGATGAGATTGGCTGGACCGTGAGCATCCTGACTCCGCGCTCGCAACTCGACCAACCCGTGCGCACGACCATGGCAGTCGGCGGCAGCACCTTGTTGGCGCTGGTTTTGCTGATCGGCCTGTTGATGCAGCGTCGCCGTCATTACCTAGAACGTATCGCCCTCGACAGCCAGGCCCGCCAGCAGCTTGAGCAACGCGTACTCGAACGCACCCTGGATCTGGAACGGCTCAACAGCCGGCTGAAACAGGAAGTGCTGGAGCGTGAACAGGCGCAGCAAGAACTTGTGCAAGCTCAGGACGAACTGGTACAGGCCAGCAAACTCTCGGCCCTTGGCACCATGAGTGCGAGCATCAGCCATGAACTCAACCAGCCGCTGGCGGCTATCCGCAGCTATGCCGATAACGCCGGCGTGCTACTCGACCATCAGCGCAGCGACGATGCTCGCGCCAACCTCAAGCTAATCAGCCAGCTGACCGAGCGCATGGCCTCGATCATCGCTCACCTGCGTGCCTTTGCCCGCCGTGATCGTCATGCGCCAGAAAGCGTGGCCCTGCAACCGGCCATTGATGATGCCTTGGCGCTGCTGGCTAAGCGTCGCCGGGCAATGCAGGTCGAGCTGATTCGCGACCTGCCGGATGCCACCCTGTGGGTGCAGGCCGGCGAGACGCGCCTGCGCCAAGTGCTCGGTAATCTGCTGGCCAATGCACTCGATGCCTTGAGTGAAGTGCCGCCGCCACGCCGCCTGTGGTTGAGCGCTGAGCTGACGGATGAGGGCATAGACCTGCACTTGCGCGACAATGGCCCCGGCTTCAGCGCAGAAGCGCTGCAACGTGCTCGCGAGCCATTTTTCACCACCAAAACCAGCGCCCAGGGCCTCGGTCTCGGCCTGGCCATTTGCGATACCCTGATGCGCGCCCTCGGCGGCGAGCTGTTGTTCGCCAATCACCCGGATGGTGGCGCCGTGCTGACCCTGCGCCTGCGCGCTGCGGCTCAGGGCATCAAAACTCAGTCGCCAGAGGATTTTGTTGTATGAGCATGATCGACTCCCGCACCCAGGTGCTGCTGATCGACGATGATCCCCACCTACGTCAGGCGCTGAGCCAAACCCTCGACCTGGCCGGGCTCAAGGTCAGCACCTTGGCCGATGCCCACGGTGTGGCGGCGCGGATTGAGCGCGATTGGCCGGGCGTGGTGGTCAGCGATATCCGTATGCCCGGCATCGACGGCCTGCAACTGCTGCAACAACTGCAAGAGCAAGACCCCGAACTGCCGGTTTTGCTGATCACCGGCCACGGCGACGTGCCGCTGGCCGTGCAAGCCATGCGGGCCGGCGCCTATGACTTTCTGGAAAAGCCATTTGCCAGCGATGATCTGCTCGACAGCGTGCGCCGCGCCCTGGCCCTGCGCCGTCTGGTACTGGATAACCGCAGCCTACGCATGGCCCTGGCCGATCGGCATACCTTATCGGCGCGCCTGGTCGGCCAGTCGCCCGCTATGCTGCGCCTACGCGAGCAGATCGGCGCGCTGGCCGGCATCAACAGCGATGTACTGATTCTGGGCGAAACCGGTGCCGGTAAGGAGGTGGTCGCGCGCGCCCTGCATGATCTGTCGAGTCGCCGTAACGGGCCGTTCGTGGCGATTAACGCCGGCGCCCTGGCCGAGTCGGTGGTGGAGAGCGAGCTGTTCGGCCATGAACAAGGGGCATTCACTGGCGCGCAAAAGCGCCGTATCGGTAAGTTCGAGTTCGCCAATGGCGGCACCCTGTTTCTCGATGAGATCGAGAGCATGAGCCTGGACGTCCAGGTCAAACTGCTGCGCCTGCTGCAGGAGCGAGTGGTTGAGCGCTTAGGCGGTAACCAGCTGATCCCCCTCGACATTCGGGTGATCGCCGCGACCAAGGAAGACCTGCGCCTAGCCGCCGACCAAGGGCGCTTCCGCGCTGACCTGTATTACCGCCTGAACGTTGCACCCCTGCGCATCCCTGCGCTGCGCGAGCGCGGCGAAGACGCCCTGCTGCTATTCCAGTACTTTGCTGAGGCCGCCAGCAGCCGTCACAACCTGACCGAACGCCACCTGCAACCGGTCCAACGCGCGGCTCTGCTGCGCCACCCCTGGCCGGGCAACGTGCGTGAACTGCAGAATGCCGCTGAGCGTTTCGCGCTCGGCCTGGAGCTGGACCTCGACCTGCAGCCCCAAGTTGCCATGCCGCGCGAGGAGAGCAGTGACAGTGGCCTGAATGCCCAAGTTGAAGCCTTCGAGCGCAGCCTGATCAGTGCCGAACTGAGCCGCTCGCACAGTTCGCTGCGCAGCCTGGCCGAGGCCCTTGGCGTACCGCGCAAAACCTTGCACGACAAGCTGCGTAAACACGGGCTGAATTTCGCCGACGCTGGCGGAAGCTCGCCAGGCAGCCTCGACTAGCTGGCGGTTTTCCGCCAAACATCATGAATAACCCGCCCAAATAAATCTCCGCGATCTGATACAGCCGCCAGCAAGGCCTTGTTTGCGCTGGGTTGCATTAGGTTCATGGCCGTCATTTCAGTGTCTGGCATGGCGGTTGCTCTAGCTTCGTGCAGGCGATTCACCGACGCACAAATCTAGGCAACGCTGCCCAGCGCCCGTCACTTTCTGACAGGCCGCCTAGACTTGAGCATGCTCGCCCGACTTGCAGCGCTGCGGCGCATCTCGTACACAAAAACAAGAGGAAATACTCCATGTTCAAACTGACTGCCAAGGCGCTTGCGTGCGCCCTGTCGCTAAGCATCGCTGGCATGGCTCAAGCGGCCGACCCAATCGTGATCAAGTTCTCCCACGTGGTTGCCGACCACACCCCTAAAGGCCAAGGTGCTGCGCTGTTCAAGAAGCTCGCCGAAGAGCGTTTGGGCGACAAGGTTAAGGTCGAGGTTTACCCGAACTCCTCCCTGTTCGGCGACGGCAAGGAAATGGAAGCACTGTTGCTCGGTGACGTGCAGCTGATCGCTCCGTCACTGGCCAAGTTCGAGCAGTACACCAAGCAAATCCAGGTATTCGACCTGCCGTTCCTGTTCCAGGATATGGCCGCCGTCGATCGTTTCCAGTTGAGCCCGGAAGGTCAGGCACTGCTGACATCCATGGAAGACAAGAACATCACCGGCCTGGCCTACTGGCACAACGGCCTCAAGCAGCTGTCCGCTAACAAACCACTGCGTGAGCCAAAAGATGCCCGCGGTATGAAGTTCCGCGTACAAGCATCTGCCGTACTGGAAGAGCAATTCAAGGCGGTAAAAGCCAACCCGCGCAAAATGAGCTTCGCTGAGGTTTATCAGGGCCTGCAGACCGGCGTGGTCAACGGTGCCGAGAACCCTTACTCGAACATCTACAGCCAGAAAATGCACGAAGTGCAGAAGTTCATCACCGAATCCAACCACGGTGTTCTGGACTACATGCTGATCACCAACACCACGTTCTGGAACGGCCTG
This sequence comes from Pseudomonas guineae, assembly GCF_900113745.1. Taxonomy (GTDB): domain Bacteria; phylum Pseudomonadota; class Gammaproteobacteria; order Pseudomonadales; family Pseudomonadaceae; genus Aquipseudomonas; species Aquipseudomonas guineae. The sequence continues at coordinate 227,031 of NZ_FOQL01000005.1, forward strand.
CCTGCTGATGTTCGCAGCGAGCTGGACAAGATCATCGTGGAAGTGACTGCCGAAGTGAACAAGCAGGCCGGCGCCCTCAACGATGGCGACAAGCAGCGCATCCTCGACGCAAAAACTACCGAGATCATCACCCTGACGCCTGAGCAGCGTGCCGAGTGGCGTGCCGCCATGAAGCCGGTGTGGGGCAAGTTCCAAGCGGAAATCGGCGCTGACCTGATTAAAGCGGCCGACGCGGCCAACCAGTAAGGCCGAACGGGTCGCTGTGCGGCCCGCGCTCACCTTCACTGAACACCCGGGCCATGTTGCCCGGGTGTACCGCCCACTATTCTGGAGCCTCTAATGATGAATGCCTTGCGGCGCGTCTGGGACCACTTTGAGGAAGGCTTTATTGCCTTTCTGCTGGCCGCCATGACGCTGGTGACCTTCGTCTACGTGATCCTCAACAACCTCTACACGCTGTTCTACAACCTGGCCGATCGCTGGGAAGGCAGCAGTGAGCTGTTCTTCGCCATTGGCGACAGCATTCTTGGCATGGCCCAGTCGATGACTTGGAGCATTGCCCTGACCAAGGCGTTATTCGCCTGGTTGATCTTTTTTGGCCTGGCCTACGGTGTGCGCACCGCCGGACATATCGGCGTCGATGCACTGGTCAAGTTGGCCAGCAAACCT
>NZ_FOQL01000002.1 GCF_900113745.1 Pseudomonas guineae
ATACTAATTGCCCGTGAGGCTTGACCATATAACACCCAAACAATTTGATGTTTGTGTGTCTAATACACGAAGACCGCAACAGCCGAAAATTTGTAAGAACTGCAAAACCTTTATCACATACCCAATTCGGAGCAACGTCTAACGACGGTACTCCAGCTGAATCGCTTGACGACCATAGAGCATTGGAACCACCTGATCCCATCCCGAACTCAGTAGTGAAACGATGCATCGCCGATGGTAGTGTGGGGTTTCCCCATGTGAGAGTAGGTCATCGTCAAGCACCTACACCAAAACCCCCGATCAGGAAACTGATCGGGGGTTTTACTATGCGCGCCGAAAATTTTTAAAAGCCTAGCGCTGGCTCTGTTACGAAGTGCGCTCCTGCAGAGCGCACTTAAACTCAGTTTATTGCGTCGCTTAGCGCTTTTGCGGGTACGTATTTGACGATTTTCTTGGCGGAAATTTGTAGCGCTTCACCGGTTTTGGGGTTTCGGCCGGTACGTGCAGGGCGCTCGTTCACTTTGAGTTTGCCAATGCCAGGTAGAGTGATCTCGTCACCATTTTCCAGTGCGTCGGATACGATCTCGCTCAACTGTTCGAGTGCTGCGCGTATTGTGCTTTTCGGTGTGTCGATGGCTTCCGCAATGTCGCTGATCAATTGGTCTTTAGTTATTGCCATGGTTAGTTCCTTTGGGGTTTATGCGGATTGAGTGCGAGTCAGGATATCTGACCTCGCTGAAAATTTGCGTGTGCAAAAGTCATTAGCAATGAGTCTGGGGCGCAGTCTATGCTGATGTTACTTAGTCATTGCCTTGGAGAGCCAGCATGCTGCGTGTCTTTGCTGATTTAGGTTTTCGCTGGAAGATCGCACTTCCCATTTTGTTGCTGGCGGTTTTGCTTGTTTCTATGGGCGTTCTCGGTATGCGAGGGATTACCCAGGTCGCTGACTCAAGCACGAAGCTGACTAATCGTTTCTTGCCAGGCATTAGCCTGCTGTTGAATGCGGATCGCGATCTCTATCAGGCGTTTGTTGCAGAGCGCAGCTTACTTGATGAGGGGGTGGGAGAAAATGCTGATGCGCTGACAGCTACGCATGCGGAGAACTTGCAGCAGGCTTATGACCGCGTACATAAATTCGCAGGCATGCAGCCTAGCAGTGAGGCGATGATATTAGTTACGCAGTTCGACGCGGGCTTCGAGCGCTGGAAGACAACCTCGCAAAAGGTCTTACAGTTAGCTATCAATGATCCTCAGGCGGCAAGTGTGTTGAGTTTCGGTAGCAGCGAAGAGCAGTTTGAGGCAATGCGCACCGCGATCGACAAGCTGGGCGAGATGGATGATGTGGCAGCTAATGCCGAAGGGCTAGCAGCCATAGCGCTGGGCGAAACTTTGAGCTGGCAGCAGGGGGTGATTATTGCCATCGGCTTAGTCGTTTGCCTCGTATTGGTCGTTGGTTTTCCAATCCTTATCACTGGGCCGTTACATAATTTACTTAACCGTATTGAGCAGGTCGCTGACGGTGATGGCGATCTGCGGGTGCGCTTGGATGTGTTGTCTAATGATGAGTTGGGTAAGCTCAGTCATGCATTCAATCGCTTTCTCGATAAATTGCAGCCGTTGATAAAAGAGGTTGGTCGAGTTACGGGTGAGGTCGAAAGCGCTGCGCAAAATCTGGCAGGGATGGCTGCAGCCAATGATAGGTTGATCAGCAGTGAGCACGCAGCAGTAGATCAGGTGAGTACTGCGGCAACGCAGATGAGCTCTGCTGTGCATGAAGTTGCACGTAATGCGCAAAATGCAGCTGACGCGGCTCGTGGTGCAGAAGCTCAATCACGAGAGGGTGCGCGAGTAGTTGGAGCAACGATTAACTCTATTCGTCAGTTGGCGCAAGAAGTCGAAAGCGCTTCGGTAACTATCCAAACCCTTGAGCAGGAAGCCACCAATATTGGTGCGGTACTAGCTGTTATCAGGGGCATTGCTGAGCAAACCAACTTGTTAGCATTGAATGCAGCGATTGAGGCGGCACGCGCTGGAGAGCAGGGCCGCGGTTTCGCGGTTGTGGCGGATGAGGTGCGTGCACTGGCAGCGCGCACGCAAGAATCGACCAAGGATATCCAAATGATGATCGAGCGCCTGCAAGTTGGCGTGCAGAATGCCGTTAAGGCTACTCATTCAGGAAGTACCAGGGCGCGACAAAGTGTTGAGCAAGCGGCCGGTGTAGATCAGGCACTCACTGACACTAGCGATTCGGTAAAGCGTATCAACGACATGACGGCGCAGATCGCAACAGCTTGCGAGGAGCAGAGCAGTGTGACTGAGGAGATTGCACGTAATATCAGTGATATTCGCGATCTTTCTGATGAAGCAGCAAAAACCTCTGAGCAGAGTGCCAAGGCCAGTCAGCGGCTATCTGAGCTGTCACATGGATTGACTAAGTTGGTTGGTAGGTTTCGTGTCTAGTGCGCGATTAAATAGGCTAAGTGTTTGAAACGGTTGTAACTTCAAGTCAAGCCGGTACAATACCTCGGCTCGCTTCTAGTGAGCTGCGTTATGGTGGTCCTGCCGGTCCCCTCGCAACGATCAGCCGTGAACCCGGTCAGGCCTGGAAGGGAGCAGCCGCAGCGGTGACATTGTGTGCCGAGGTGTGGCTGGTAGGGCTGCCTCCAATCTCTCCATGGTAACGACTCATCTGCAGAGTAAGTGCCAGTCTCGACACCCTCGATCGTCAAATATCCGCCTGTCAGATCTGAATCTCCCCAGGTTTTCTAGGCACTTTGAATCGCCCCGAACTGTCTAGACACTCTTCTGGCTCTTGTGTATCGAACCACCTGCGTAATGATAGATTTCACCTTCCGAATTTCTGTTATTGGGCGAAAAAGTCCGTTACTAAAGTTCGAGTCGGGTGGTCCCCGAGCGTTAGGTTAGGCTGAATTCATTGCGCTGGTCGCAGGGATTTGCCATTCACGCCGTTGCTCGACAAACTCTCGCTCCGATCCGGTCAAGGGTGCCGGTTACTGATGGTGAAAAGGGGCTGTAGTTGAACGAGCGGAAGTTGTCTATGCGTCTAGAACGTGTGGCCGCGCATGTACCAGCAGGTGCGCGGCTTGCAGATATTGGCTCGGATCACGGCTATCTGCCGGTCGCATTGATCAGCCGCGGTGCCATCGCGATTGCGGTTGCTGGTGAGGCGGGCTCGACACCTTTCCACGCTGCTGAACGTTCCGTCCGCGAGAGTGGCCTGAGCCAGTTGATCAGTGTGCGCCTGGCAGATGGTTTGGCGGCAATCGAGCCGAGAGACGAAATTACAGCAATCAGTCTCTGCGGTATGGGGGGCGAGAAGATTCGCGACATACTCGACAGTGGTAAGGCTCGATTGACTGGCCGGGAGCGTTTGATTTTGCAGCCGAATGGCGGAGAGCAGGCGCTGCGCCAATGGCTGATGGAAAATGGCTACCGTATCCTGTTTGAAGAGGTGCTCCGGGAAAATCGCTTTGCATACGAAATCATTGTTGCTGAACGCTCTGGACCGGTGACGTAAACCGCCGAGGAACTGTACTTTGGCCCTCAGCAGATGCAGAAGCGCAGCCCGGCGTTCCTAGCCAAGTGGCAGCGCATACTGTGCTTGAAGCAACAGACACTAGCCAACTTCGCTCGGGCGCAATTGTCGGTGCCCGAGGAAAAGGTGCATAAGCTAGCCCTGCAGACGCAGTGGATTATTAAGCTACTGGCTTGAGTCTGGGGCGAGGGAGGCGCAAGGGGCCACCACGATCTCAGGTCGCACAATGTAGCGTGAGGCTATATCCCTTTGGCCTTCATGATTGACTTGCTCTGACAGATGCCTCTCGCTGTTGCAGACGCCGCTTACTGGTCACTGCAATGTTAAACCTGAGAAATATAAGTGCATTGACTGGTTTCTTAGGTCAATTGTGCAACCCAGCAATAGACGACTAATCAGTCGTTAGAATGCGTACCTAATAGGCCGAAATATATTTGGGATAAATAAGGCCTGTTTGAGTTTTGTGTCCTGCTGGAAACTATTTCTTCAGGTTTTTAGCGGGCCGCAGCGGTATGCAATAGCTACTGCAAGCATTCAAATTCCTTTCTATCTAGATAGGCCTCTAGACTAACTCTGAAAAGCTTTCCTGTTTTGCCCAAAAATCGGACATCACTCGTCGAATTTCCTGATGAAGTAGGTAGTCGCTTCGACTGACCTGACATGCGTTAAAGCGCTGAAGCTCCATCAGGAAGTCCGAGAAGAATTAATCGGTGTTTTTAGCCGGCAGTTTGTCTTGTGTTTTTAGGTCGAAGTCCGAGGCGTTATGCCTTTCGTGTAGTTGCTCTGACGGTTCACCCCAGGTGCGATTTACTTTGCAGCCCCGCTGAACGGCGGGTCGCTCAAGGATATCTTCAGCCCATCGGCGCAGATGGGTGTAGCTTTCAACCTGAAGGAACTCACCTGCGCTGTAAGCCTTGCCCAGCACGAGATTGCCATACCAGGGCCAGGTGGCGATGTCAGCAATGGAGTACTCGTCGCCGCCCAGATAGCGGTGCTCGCTCAGCTCACGCTCCAATACGTCCATCTGGCGCTTCACCTCCATGGTGAAACGGTTGATTGGGTATTCGAATTTCTCGGGTGCATAGGCATAAAAGTGCCCGAAACCACCACCTAAATACGGCGCCGAACCTTGTAGCCAAAATAACCAGTTCATGACCTCAGTACGCGCGGCATTATCCTTGGGCAGGTAGTGGCCAAATTTCTCTGCTAGATAGAGCAGGATCGCCCCGCTTTCAAAGACGCGACTGCCCGTATCGGTATCGAAAAGTGCCGGAATCTTAGAGTTAGGATTGACGGCGACGAAGCCTGATGAGAACTGGTCGCCGTCACCAATCTTGATCAGGTGTGCGTCATACTCCGCTCCCGCTTCGCCCAACGCGAGAAGCTCCTCAAGCATGATGGTGATCTTCTGGCCATTGGGCGTACCCATCGAGTAGAGCTGCAGAGGGTGCTTGCCAGTGGGTAAGTCAGCCTCGTGTGTGGGGCCGGCAATGGGGCGGTTGATCTTTGCCCAATTGCCACCATTTTCACTGTTCCAAGTCCAGACTTTTGGAGGTGCGTAACTGTTCGTGGCTGACATGTTTAAGGCCTCATGGGTTCATATTCAGAGCAGGCTTGGACGCTACTGGCAGTTAGAATGCGCGCGGTTGTTATGGGCATCCCCGCGCGGTTTCTGAAGGTCGTGATGGGGCCGCCAGGCCTATGGCTGTTGCACGGGATCAGTGAGTTTCCTCAGCCAGCTGCTCAAGAATGCGCGTGTAGTTTTCCGCCCCTTGTGCGCCCGTCACCAGGTGTCGGCGGTTAAAAACCATCGCAGGAACCCCGCGAATACCTTGGTTAGTCCAGGCATTCTCAGCAGCGCGAACGTCTGCGGCAAAGCGCTGGTCGGCGAGCACGGCCAAAGCCTCGCTACGTTCCAATCCGATTTCTACAGCTACATCGGCCAATACCTGATCGTCAGACAAATTCGCGTGATGGGTGAAGTGAGCGGTAAATAGCGCCTGTTTCAAGTCGTGCATGCGCCCTTGCTGATCGGCCCAGTGCAGAAGCTGATGCAGGTTGAAGGTATTGTGCATACGCATGTCGTCAGCAAAGCGGAATTCAAACCCCAGCTCCAAACCGATCTCGGTCATTTTGATTCGACTGTCCTCGGATTGCTCCCGCGTAGTGCCGTATTTCTCGGCTACATGTTCACGTAAGTTTTGACCTTCGGGCGGCATATCAGGGTTGAGCTCGAACGGATGCCAGTGAATTTCATGCGCAGTGCCTGTTGCTTCGAGTGCCTGTGCCAACTGGCGGTAACCGATGATGCACCAAGGGCAGACCACATCCGACACGATGTCGATCCTTAATGGTTGGGGTTGGGGGGTCATGGTTGCCTCCTTGGAGTGAATGTGATGAGTAACTCTAGGCCGTAGCGCGATGGTTACGGCCTTTTGAGCAAGCCTGGTGGCTCGGAGTCATACCGAAACCTTTCTGCGACTTCCCCAGCAGGGGCTTGGGTACGCGAGGTTCGCCGCCCTGGTCCTGCAGGTTTGAAGCACTCGCTATAGGTATATTCAGTATTTGAGTGATCGCTCAAGTACTGGGCTTAGACTAAGTGCACGCTTAGTGAGCAGTCAAACTGAAGTTGAACGATCACCCAAGTTTAGTTCTGCCGGCTAAGTTAAAGCCTTTTGCCCGAGAGATGAGCCGCCTCTGTACCATTCACGTTGGTCGTCACATACCTATGATAGAGAAGTTGAAACTAAAAACTGGATCGCATTTGATTTTTTAGGTGCCTACAAGCTCTGGAAATATTGCTCTTTCAACTCTAACGGCGGCATTTCAACCGATAGCTGCCTGGGCTTTCGCCAGTCCACTGTTTGAACGCACGGTGGAATGCACTTGTTTCCCTGAAACCAACCTTCTCAGCAATCGCCGCGATGCTCAGGTCGGTATTACGCAAGCAGTCAAAGGCAATGCTGCGGCGCACTTCATCTTTGATCCCTTGAAAGGAAAAACCTTCCCGCTGCAGTTGGCGGCGAAAGCTGGTGACGCTCAGGTTATCTTCGCGGGCCAGCTCGACTAGGCTCGGCCATTGCGGGTAATGGCAGTTATGCAGCCGTCTATGCACCTGTGCGCTGAGGCCTTGGCGATTACTAAAGCGGATGATCACCCATTGCGGAGCTGTGCGCAGGAAGGCTTTTAGCGAGTCCAGATTCTGCATGACGGGCAGTTTCAGATAGTCAGCATCGAACTCGATTTCGGTTTGCGCGGCCTTGAATGTCAGATCCAGCCCCCAGAGCAGGTGGTCGTCATCATGGGCGGGGCGAGGGTGGCCGAATTGCGCGCGGCTAATCGGTATGCGTCGCCCGGCCAGCCAGCACATGAGACTGATGACCACCGTCAGGAAGGTTTCTTCGATGATGCTGCGCAGGAATGGAGCCTCTTGTCGATTGTGCAGGGTGATCACCGCGCTATTGCCGCGCAGCGATAGGCTGCCCTGGATATCCCGAAGAAACAGCCGCCAACTGGATAGGCATTGGTGCAGCGCCTGGCCAATGGTTGATGCCTGGATCAGGCCGCGACAGATCAAGGCAAAACTGCCGACGGGCATGCCGTGGGAGTCGTAGCCGAAGAACTCATCGTCCAGCTCCTCAATGACCATCAGCCATAACTTGGCAAATGCCGTAGCCGGTACCCGCGCTGCGCGCTCGGCTAGCAATCGCTTGGGAATTCCGGCCTGCGCCAAGAGCGCATCCATGCGGGCGGGTTGATCGTGCAGGCGGTACAGCGCCGCCTGGACAAAATAAACAGACACCGAGTCTTTCTCTTGCATGGCCTTGGTCCGTTGCGAATCCACCCATGTTGGGTGGCAAAAAACGTCAGCCACATCGGCTATTTTTGGCATAGGCCCAAATGGGACGCCTCTTTAGACTAAAGGACTGTTTACGTCAGGCGGCTCGATGTCGAGGTATTCCTGGTCGTAGTTGTTCAGTCGAATGTAGCCGCGCCAGTCGCGCCCATGCTGTCGGAGTGCTCTATGCCCAACCCCGAAGTTTACATCGTCAGTGCCGTCAGAACCGCAATCGGCTCCTTTGGCGGTACGCTTAAGGACACTCCGCTGTCCGCGCTGGCCACAACGGCGGTGCGCGCTGCCTTGCAGAGAAGCGGGTGTGCTGCCGCGCGCGTTGGCCATGTGGTGATGGGCAACGTGATTCCGACTGAGCCGCAGGACAGCTACATCTCGCGTGTTGCCGCCCTCAATGCAGGCATTCCACAGGAAACCCCCGCGTTCAACGTTAACCGCCTGTGTGGCTCGGGGTTACAGGCGATCATTTCGGCGGCCCAGAGTCTGCTGTTGGGCGAAACCGATATCGCCGTTGCTGGTGGTGTTGAAAGCATGAGTCGCGGCCCCTACCTGCTGCCCGGCGCTCGCTGGGGCGGGCGCCTTGGCGATATGCAGGCCGTTGATTACATGCTGGGTATTCTGCATGACCCCTTGCACCGCATTCATATGGGCATCACTGCGGAAAATGTTGCCGCGCGCTACGGCATCAGCCGTGAGGCGCAGGACAGCTTGGCCCTTGAGAGCCAACGGCGAGCCGCCCAGGCGATCGCTCAGGGGCATTTCCTCGGCCAGATCGTGCCGCTTGAAATCAAAACGCGCAAAGGCACCCAGGTGTTCGAAGTTGATGAGCATGTGCGCCATGACTTTTCACTTGAGCAACTTGCGCGCATGAAACCTGCATTCAAGGAAGGCGGCAGTGTGACGGCGGGCAATGCCTCTGGGCTGAATGACGGAGCGGCGGCGTTGCTGTTGGCCACCGGTGCGGCGCTGCAGGCCGATAATCTGCGCCCGCTGGCGCGGCTGGTCAGTTATGCGCATGCCGGTGTCGAACCTGAGTTTATGGGCTTGGGGCCAATCCCGGCGACGCGCTTGGCGCTTAAACGGGCCGGCTTGAGCATCGCCGATCTGGATGTAATTGAGTCCAACGAGGCGTTTGCCGCCCAGGCCTGTGCGGTGGCCCGTGAGCTGGATTTCGACCCGGCCAAGGTCAATCCAAATGGCTCCGGCATCTCCCTCGGTCATCCTGTGGGCGCGACGGGTGCGATCATCGTCACCAAAGCTATCCATGAACTGCATCGCACCCAGGGACGCTATGCCTTGGCGACGATGTGTATCGGTGGTGGACAGGGCATTGCCGCAATTTTCGAGCGCGTCTGATGGCTGTCGGACGCGCCACCGTTTTTAAGCGAGGCAGGGGCCGCAATGAATAGCCGGCACGCAGACTGCAACGCCTCCGTGGCACTGCAGTCATGCACCCGTGAGTCTGCGCTGTCGCGGCTTGAGCAGATTCGCTACAAGGCGCTTGAGCTGTTTGCCGAGCGCGGTTTTGCCCGGGTGAGCATGCGCGAACTCGCCCTCCACGTGGAGATTGGCTGCGGTTCCCTGTATCACCACTTTGAAAGCAAAGAGCGCCTGCTATTCGAGCTGATCGAAGAGCTGTATGACGACCTGCTGGAAGCGGTGTTTAGCACGTCTCGGGGCAGTGCTGCCGAGCGCTTGCGGGGTTTGCTAGGTGCGCACATCGCCTTGCATGAGCGGCGCGGTTTGCAATTTGTGCTGGCCGAGCAGGAGTTCCGTTGCCTTGGCGCGCAACACCGGGAGCAGATCCAGCAGATGCGCCAACGTTATGAGGACAACCTGCTGACTCGCTTGCTTGAAGTGGGGGCTGCGGGCCCGGCTCGGCTGCTTAGGCCAACGGTGCAGGGGGTGATCGCGTGGCTCAACAATCTGCCGAGCTGGTTGCCACAAACCGCCCTGGAACCTGCGGAAAAACAAGCGCTGATTGAGGACATGGTTGTTGCCATGCTCTCCAGCGTGATCAAACAACCACAGCAGGCTGCCAGCCCAGCCACGGCTGCCTTGGCGACTCATGGCGCGGCCGAATGACTTGCTGTCTCGTTGCTGAGGCATGCACACACCTACAGGGCGTTACGCTTAACGCCTGAGCAAAGGATGATTCGATGAACTATGCAACGCTGGACTGGCAGGTCGACGATGGCTTGTTGAAGCTGACACTCAACCGCCCTGAACTGATGAATGCGTTTACCGTCGAGATGGCGAATGAGCTGGAGCATGCTTTTAAGCGCGCGAGCTTGGATGATGAGGTGCGCGTGGTGTTGGTTACTGGGGCGGGGCGGGCTTTTTGCGCCGGCATGGATCTGTCGGTAGAGGGCAATGTGTTTGGCCTGGATGAAAGCCTCTCGCCCAGCCTGCGCGATATGCATGAGCGAATGGAGTCGGCGGAAATCCAAAACGGGGTTCGCGATACCGGCGGTCAAGTGACCTTGGCCATTCGCGCCTGCCGCAAGCCTGTGGTTGGCGCGATCAACGGCCCCGCCGTTGGTATCGGGGCAACGATGAGCCTTGCGATGGATTTTCGTCTAGCCTCGGAAAAAGCGCGCTTTGGTTTCGTTTTCGGTCGTCTGGGGATCGTTCCTGAAGCTTGTTCGAGCTGGTTTCTTCCGCGCATCGTTGGCTTGCAGCAGGCGCTGGAGTGGATCTACACCGCCGACATATTCGACGCTAACGAAGCCCTGCGTGGCGGCCTGGTTCGCTCGATTCACAGCGCCGACACACTGCTGCAAGAGGCTGAGGTATTTGCTCGACGTTTGGTTCATGGGCGCTCGCCCGTGGCCATCGCGCTCAGCCGGCAAATGCTCTACCGCAACAGTGCTCAGGCCGATCCGTTTGAGGCTCATCGCATCGAGTCACTGGCAATGTTCTACACCAGCATCGGTGATGGTAAAGAAGGTGTGGCCGCCTTTCTCGACAAGCGTGCACCTAACTTCACCGGCAAGGCGTCAGAGCTGCCCGCGTTCTATGAGCAGTGGGTGGCTAATAGCGCCGATGAGCAAATATAAAGGCCACATCTGAGTTGCCCGTCCTTGGCGCTAGAAGCGCCCGCGAGTATGTGCAGGCCCTGATCCGATCTACCGGGTTATGGCTTCTGGCCGGTGCAGTCGCGAGGTCAACAGGTCAACTGTAAAAACAATTCCGCCTAGGAGCTAACTTAAGGTTGTAGGTCTTGTAATAGGCGCTGTTGAAGAGGTCATCTGGAGCAATATCTCGGAGTAGTAGCAACCTTCGGCTAAGCCATCACCACACTAAGTACTGCTGCAAGAGGTAGATGCATGCCAGTCCTACCTTTATTGTTGTTGTCAGGCCCGTTGTGACCGCAGGCTCCACTATTCATGCCTAGCTTGCGCATTGCTTTACTCCGATCGGGTAGGTAAGTCACCCATCTTGCTGTACATTCGTTCAATACCGCCTAAGTCAAAAATGGAGTTGTCGGCATGACCTTGGGAACACGTTTTTCTCGCCTAGAACCTGAACAACGCAAAGCGAACCTAGTCGAAGCGACGCTGGTATGTCTCAAACGCCATGGATTTCAGGGTGCCTCGGTCCGAAAGATATGTGCCGAAGCAGGCGTGTCAGTCGGCCTTATCAATCACCACTACCAGAGCAAAGATGAGCTTGTAGCTGAAGCCTATTTGACGGTCACAGGGCGTGTGATGCGGTTGTTGCGCGATGCCATTGAGGCCAGTGCGGTCAATCCCAGGGCGCGTTTGTCTGCCTTTTTTAGCGCGTCGTTTTCCCCAGAAGTGCTGGCGCCAGAACTGCTAGACGCCTGGTTAGCTTTCTGGGGTGCGGTGCGTACGTCCGAAGTGATTAATTTGGCGCATGAGCAGTCCTACGGTGAATACCGAGCCATACTCGGCCAAGTCTTGTCCGAACTCGCTGAAAGTGAGGGCTGGCTCGACTTTGATGCTGAGCTTGCGGCCATCGGTCTCAGCGCGTTGCTTGATGGGCTTTGGCTGGAGTACGGCCTCAACTCCACGACCTTTACTGCGGTTCAAGGCGTGCAGATCTGTGAGGCCTGGGTCGATGGCCTGCAAGTCAACGGATTTCGCCGCGTGGGTTAGCCGATTACACTCTATTGATCATCTGTTCAGTAGTGGCTACATTGGCTTGCAAAACCAGTAATCGTTTCACCCCATATAAATACAAGAGTTGGCTGCGCCCATGGCGTGGTGAGGGCGCTGTAATGACGGCAACACCCTGTGTGCTGATCGTCGATGACGATCCAGTGATCCGCGAATTACTCACTTCCTATTTGCTCCGTGATGGTTATCAGGTATGCAGTGCCGAGACGGCAGAGCAGGCTGAGACCATGCTGCTGGAGTACCCGGTGGACCTGGTCATGCTGGATATTCGCTTGCCGGGCAAGGATGGCTTGACGCTGACGCGCGAGTTACGCGTCCGCTCCGAGGTCGGGATTATCCTGATCACCGGCCGCGATGATGAAATTGACCGTATCGTCGGACTGGAGTGCGGTGCCGACGATTATGTGGTCAAGCCGTTCAACCCGCGTGAGCTGGTGTCGAAGGCGAAGAATCTGGTGCGTCGTGTGCGCCACGTTCAGGCAACAACGGCGCAGGCGGAAACCCGGCAATTGAAGTATTTCGCCGGCTGGGTTCTGGACATTGACCGACGTCGATTGATCGCCGAAGACGGATGCGAGAGCCTCCTTACCCAAGGTGAATTCCAACTACTCAACGTGCTGCTGCGCAACGCCGGGCATACCCTCAGTCGTGACCAGTTGATGGATCAAATCCGTAACCGTGAATGGCTGCCGAATGATCGTTCGATCGATGTACTGGTCGGCCGTTTACGGCGCAAACTCCACGATGATCCGGCCGACCCGCAGCTGATTATCACCATTCATGGCGTCGGTTATCTGTTCAGCACCGTGGTCAGTAACCGCCCATGAGCCTGCAAGCATGCCTACTGACGTTGTTTGTCGGGATGGGCTTGAGTGCCGCGAGCCTGGCAGCGCCTGCTGCTGTGCGCTACTGCGATTATCCGGTGTACCCGCCGATTTCCTGGAGTGATGCCGCCGGTGAGATACAGGGTGTAGCACCGCGGGCGGTTCGCGAGGTCGTCGGCGCGCTTGGCTTGCCGTTACAAATGGTGGTGCTGGGCAACTGGAATCGCTGCCTGACGGATGCGGCTGAAGGCCGTGTCGACCTGGTGATTGCTTACCGCTCGGCCGAGCGCGAACGTAGCCTGGTGTTCAGTACGGTGCCTTTGTTGCGCGAAGAAGTGTCGGTGTTTTACAACCGGCGCAAGCCACTTAAGGTGTCCCGCCTAGAAGATCTTGCGCACTACCGTGGCGGCCTGCTTTTTGGTGAGAGTTACGGTCAGGCCTTTGATCGTTTTGTGGCGGACAACGGCAATATCGAGTGGGTGGCGAGCAATCAGCAGAACTTCGGCAAGCTGATCCGTGGGCGGATTGACTTCATTGCCCATGAACGGCGCACCGGCAAGTTGTTTCTCGAATACCTGCCCGGCGCTGCCGATATTGATGTGCTGCCGCTAACCCTGGCCGTGGATCATCTGTATTTCGCTGTGTCGAAACGCTCGCCACTGGTGACGCGCATGGCCGAAATAGACCTGCAGTTGCAACGCTTGAAATCCGCGAATAACGTCGAGCGCTGGTTGCACGAAAGCGAGCAGGCTTATCGCGCCTCGCAGGCGCAAGCGGATAAGCAACCATGAAGTCATGGACGGTGGCTCAATCGGGCGAATTGTCGCGGCGCTTGCTGCGTTTTATTTTGCTCTTCAGTCTGTGCTTCACCTTGTTGGCCAGCGCGCTGCAGTTGTATTTCGAATACCGCCGCGAAATGCAGGGCATAGACTCGCGCCTTGAGCTGATTCAGCGCGGCTACCTGACGAGTATCGAGCGCAACCTTTGGGATTTAAATCAGCCGCAACTGGACGTGCAACTGCGCGGGTTGGTGGATTTCCCCGACATCGCCTGGGTGCGCCTGCGCAGCGCTGATTTTGACCTGCTACACGGCCAACAACTGCCTGCCGAGGCCGCACGAATTCAGCGCTTCGATCTTGCTTACCACTTGGCTGACGCCGAGCAGCGAGCGCTCGGCTACCTTGAGGTTGGCGTCGATCTGGCCGCGGTGCACCAACGCCTGTATGCCAGTGGCTTATCTAACTTGTTGTGGATGGGCTTATTCATCTGCGGCTTGGCGATAACCCTATCCTGGTTGTTTCACCGCCTGGTAACCCGCCATCTATTGGCCATGGCGGGTTTTTCGCAGCGCCTTGCTGGTGGCGAGTGGACGGTGCCCTTGCAGTTGGAAAAGCGCCTAGGGGCTCCAGAAGACGAGATTGATGCGGTGGCCCATGCGCTAGACGAGATGCGCCAAGCAATTGTTACGGACATGCGTCAGCGTGAGGCCGATCGCCTAGTGCTGGAAGACAAGAAAGACGAACTGCAAAAAATGGTCGAGCGCCGCACCGCCAGTTTGCACAGTGCCAAGGAGGAGGCGGAAGCCGCGAACCTGGCCAAGTCGCGCTTCCTGGCCACCATGAGCCATGAACTGCGCACGCCACTCAACGGCATTCTCGGTATGGCTGAGCTGCTGCGCGATGCGTCATTGGACGAACTATCCCGGCGTCGCTTGCATGCGCTGCACCGAGCGGGCGATGGCCTGTTGGCATTGCTCAACGATCTTCTCGACTTCGCCAAGTTGGAGGAGGGTGAAGCCAGGGCCGAAATGGTGAATTTTTCTCTGCGGCAACTAATCGACGAGGTGCTTACGCTGCTTGAGCCCCGTGCGCAGATCAATGCCACGCTTCTCTTGCAGCGACTGGATCCGCAACTCGGCGAACACTTTTACGGGCCGGAGCAGTTTTTACGTCAGGTGCTGACCAACCTCTTGGCCAATGCCATCAAATTCACCCAAGACGGCACTGTCGAGTTGCGCGTTGAGTTGTTGCAGCAGTCTGAAGGTCGGCAGAGCCTACGGATCGAGGTGAAAGATAACGGTATCGGCATTCCTGAGAGCGTGCAGGCGCGAATTTTTGAACGTTTTGTTCAGGCCGATGAGCAGGTAGCGCGACGTTACGGCGGTGCCGGGCTTGGTTTGTCAATCTGCAAGCGACTGGTGCTTGCGATGGGCGGCGAGATCCAGCTGTACAGCCGTGAAGAGCAGGGCAGTCGCTTCTGGTTTGATATCTGGCTGCAACAGACGCAGCCTGCGCTTGTGCCTGTTAGCGCGGCAGTCTCTACTGCTGTAGTTAAACCGAGCTATGTGCTGGTGGTCGAGGACGTTGAGCTGAACCGCGAGGTGGCGCAAGGCCTGCTGCTACGTGAGGGGCATCGAGTGAGCCTGGCCGAGGATGCCGTGCCGGCTCTGCAGCAATGCCAGACGACGCGTTTCGATCTTATCCTGCTCGATGTGCAGTTGCCGGGGATGGGCGGCGTGGAACTCTGCCGGCGCATCCGCCTGGATTCTCAGGGCGCCAACCGGAAAACGCCTATATTCGCCTTCACCGCTAGCTTGCAGCCGGTAATGGTGCAGCGCTACCTGGATGCCGGGATGCAAGGGGTCATCGCCAAACCCATTCAACTGCCGGCCTTGCGCCAGGCCTTGGCCGGCGTGCCGCAGAGGGATGCACAAGCAGTCACTGACGAAGAGCTATTCGATGCGCATATCCTGCACGCGCACCGTGAAGCCTTGGGCGCGAGCAAGCTCAGCCAGCTGCTGCGCCTGCTCCAAACGAGCTTGGAGCAACAGGGGCCGCTGCTGTTGGAAGCCATGCAGGCATTGGATTACCCGGAAATCTCGGGCTTGGCCCATCGTCTGGCCGGCGCCTGCGAATCACTCGGTGGGCGTTCACTGGCGGCTTTGTTGCATCGCCTAGAACAGGCCGCTGAGGCGCAGGCGCAACAACTATGCCTGGAGCAGTTGGCGCCGCTGCGTGAGCTTCTCAGTGCAACTCAACAGGCGTTGCGCCACCTGCTGGTAGAGCTGTAACAGCGCTGTTACTACTTTTTACATGATCTTTCCCTATGTTCAACGGAAGCTTACATCGCTTGCCAATAATCGAGTGGGGACCGGGCGCTGACCTGGTCAAACTTTGGTTACTGGGAGACAACAATAATGAAGCTCCGCAAACTATCCGCCCTCGACGCGCTGCTGGTCGGCGCCGTCCTGCTGGCATTGATCGCTGGCTCGCTGAGCCTGTTCGACGATCCGATGTCCGGTCCGCTGCAACTCGCCCTGATCATGGTCGGCTGCTTCGCCGCGATGGTCGGCATGAAAAATGGTGTCACCTGGGAAGAGCTGGAGCGCGAGATCGTCGCCACCAACGCCAAGACGGTGGGGGCTATCTTTATCTTCCTGTCGATCGGCGTATTGATCGGCTCATTCATCATCGCCGGCACTGTGCCAACCCTGTTGTATGCCGGCCTTAGCCTGCTGTCACCGGCGTTCTTCTATCCGATGGCTTGCCTGATTTGCGCCATCGTTTCCCTGTGCATCGGCTCGTCTTGGACCACCGCCGCAACCATCGGTGTAGGCCTGATGGGCACTGCTCACGGCTTTGGTCTGTCGGCGGAAATTACCGCTGGTGCCGTGGTGGCGGGTGCTTACTTTGGCGACAAAATGTCGCCGCTCTCAGAAACCACCAACCTGGCTCCAGCTGTGGTGGGCACTGATCTGTTCGCGCATATTCGTCACATGGCCTGGGTCTCAGTGCCGAGCTTTATGATCGCCCTGGTGGTGTTTTCCATCCTAGCGCTGAACGCCGATTTACAAGGCGATGCGGTGTCGAATGTTGGTGAGCTCAAGGCGCAATTAGCCAGCTCGTTCAATATCGCTTGGTACAACCTGATTCCATTAGTCGCCTTGCTGGTCTTGTCGGTACGTAAAGCACCGGCCTTCCCGGCGATCATGCTCTGCAGCATCCTGGCCTGTGTGTTTGCGCTGCTGTTCCAGGCCCCAGTGATCGAGCGCTTCATGGCTGACAGCGGCCAGACCGGCGCACTTATGGTGGTTAAAGCACTGTGGACCGTGATGGCCACAGGCTTCGTTTCCAACAGTGGCAACGAGGTGGTCGACAGCCTGCTCAGCCGTGGCGGCATGGCCGGCATGGTGTTTATGGCCTTCCTGGTGTTCTGCTCGATGATGATGACAGCGGTACTTGAGCGTATTGGCTTTATCCGCTTACTGCTCAGCCTGATCGTGCGCAGTGTGCACTCGGTCGGAGCCTTGATCGGCGCAACGTTGGCCACCAGCATCGGCGTTAATGTGCTGACCGGTGACCAATACCTGTCCCTGGTTCTGCCTGGGCAGATGTGGAAAGAAGAGTACCGTCTGCGTGGCCTGGCCGCGGTCAACCTGTCACGCACCATCGAAGATGGCGGTACCGTGACCTCCGCGTTGATCCCCTGGAATGCTTGCGCCGTGTACATGGCCGCGACGCTGGGGGTCGCCACCCTGTCGTATGCACCGTTTGCGCTGTTTAACTGGATCAACCCGATCATCGCGCTGATCTACGGCATCTTCTGCATCAAGATCTTGCCACTGGTCAACCAAGACGCTGAGCAAGAGCCGCAGATGGCTGCCAAGCCTCTGGTGGGTGCCGCAAGCTAAGCCCGCGCGCCCTAAAGCTCTACCGCAAAGGCCTGACCGGCAACGGTCAGGCCTTTTTGCTGTAAAGGGTTGTGCAAAGTTGTAACGCGACGCCAATCTAAAATATTTAATCCTTTAAATTCAGATGGTTAGAAGTTTTTTTATATCTACGATGTCGATTGCCAGGCTACTGAACAAGTGTTTAGTATTGAGGCCGCAGAGGAAGACCATTCCGCATTTCTCGCCAGAATAAAAACCGAGGATTCTCATGAGTACTGCATCGAGCCTGTTGACCCACGTGGAAGGTGGTATCGCCTTCATCACCTTGAATCGCCCCGAGCAACGCAATGCGTTGGACATTCCCACGCTCAAGGCCTTGCACGCACTGCTCGATGAGCTCAGCGCTGATTCCGCCGTACGCGTGTTGCTGTTGACCGGCAGCGGCAGAAGCTTCTGTGCCGGCGCTGATCTGGCTGAGTGGGCCGCGGCCGAGGCGCGCGGCGATCTCGAAAGCTACGGCTGGACTGAAGCCGCCCATGCGCTGATGACTCGCCTGCATGCTTTTCCCAAACCGACCATTGCAGCCATCAACGGCACAGCCGTTGGGGCCGGCATGGACCTGACCCTGTGCTGCGATTTCCGCCTGGCCGCGCAGTCCGCGCGCTTTAAAGCCGGCTACACCAGCATGGCCTACGCACCGGATGCAGGTGCCAGCTGGCACCTGCCACGGCTGATCGGCAGCGAGCAGGCCAAGCGCCTGTTGTTCCTCGACGAACTGTGGGGCGCCGAGCGTGCCCTGGCTGTCGGCCTAGTCGGTGAAGTGTATGCCGATGAGCAGTTGCAGGCAGCGGCCGGTGAGCTGGCCGCACGTTTGGCCAGCGGGCCGACCTTCGCCTTCACCCAGACCAAACGCCTGATCGAGGCCGGCGCTCAGCGCAGCCTGCCCGAGCAGCTCGAAGCCGAGCGCCTAGCCGGCCTGCTCTGCGGTCGCAGTGAAGATGGTGATGAAGCCTTGCGCGCCGCCATCGAGAAACGTGCCCCCCTATTTATTGGCCGCTGAAGCGCCGCCTAACAGCACAGGACACAGTGATGAATTTTCAACTCAGCCATGAACACGAAATGTTGGTCGACACCGCGCGCAGTTTCGTCGAAAAAGAATTGCTGCCCCATGAGGAAGCGGTAGACCGTGCCGATGCCGTCTCCCCGGAACTGGCCGCAGAGATTCGCAACAAAGCCATCGCGGCCGGCCTGTATGCCTTCAACATGCCCGAAGAAGTGGGCGGTGGCGGCCTCGACTATTTCTCCCAGGCGCTGATCGAGCGTGAGTTGTCGAAGTGCTCATGGGCGCTGCATGTATTCGTTGCGCGGCCATCGAAAATTCTCATGGCGTGCAAAGGCCAGCAGATCGAGGACTACCTGCTGCCCACCGTGCGCGGCGAGAAGATCGACTGCTTCGCCCTCACCGAGCCAGGTGCAGGCTCCGATGCCAACGCGATCAAAACCCGTGCGCTGCGCGACGGTGATGACTTCGTCTTGAATGGCAGCAAGCACTTCATCAGCCACGCCGGCCACGCTGACTATGCGATCGTTTTTGCGGTCACCGACAGCTACGAGAAGAACGGCAAGAAGCGCAACGCTGTGACTTCCTTCCTGGTCGACCGCGACACCCCCGGCATGACCATTCGCCGTGGGCCAAAGTGCGTGAGCAACCGCGGTTATCACACCTATGAAATTTTCTTCGATGACTGCCGCGTACCCGCCAGCAAGGTCTTGGGTGAAGTCGACAAGGGCTGGGAAGTGGCCAACGCCTGGCTCACGGCTGGCCGCGTAATGGTCGCCGCCAACTGCGTTGGCCAGGCCCAGCGCGCCATGGACCTGTCGCTGCAATGGGCAGCCGACCGCCAGCAGTTCGGCAAGCCGATCGGCACCTATCAGGGCGTGTCGTTCAAGCTGGCCGATATGGCCACGCAGATTCGCGCTGCCGAATTACTGGCACTAAACGTCGCCTGGAAGATGGATCAGGGCAGCATGACCGATGCCGACGCCGGTATGGCCAAACTGTTTGCCAGTGAAGTGCTGGGCAAGGTGGCCGACGAAGCAGTACAGATCTTCGGCGGCATGGGTTTGATGGATGAGGGCCCAGTGGAGCGCATCTGGCGTAATGCGCGGATCGAGCGCGTCTGGGAAGGCACCTCTGAGATCCAACGTCACATCATTTCCCGTGAGCTGTTGCGGCCGCTGCTGCGTTGAGGAGGTCGTCATGAGCCAAAGAGATAACCTCAAACGCCTGCTGGCGCCGCGCCATCTGGCCTTTATCGGCGGCCGCAGCATGGCCCGCGCCCTCAAGCGCTGTGCCGAAGGCGGCTATGCCGGTGAGTTGTGGCTGGTCAACCCGCAGCACGCCGAGCTCGAAGGCGTGCCCTGCGTGGCTAGCATCGCCGAGCTGCCCTGTGGCCCGGATGCGGTGTTTATCGCCACGAACAAGGAATTGACCGTACAGGCCGTGGCCGAGCTGGCCGCCAAGGGTGCCGGCGGCGCTATCTGTTACGCCTCCGGCTTTGCTGAAACCGGCGCCGAAGGTGAAGCACTGCAAGCCCAGTTACTCGAGGCCGCCGGTGATATGGCCCTGCTCGGGCCAAACTGCTACGGCTTGCTCGACTACCTACACGGCGCGGCGCTGTGGCCAGTGGCCCATGGCGGCCAGTTGGTGGAGAAGGGCGTCGCGGTCCTTACCCAGAGTGGCAACTTCGCTTACAACCTGTCGATGAGCGACCGCTCACTACCCGTGGCCTATATGGCCTCGGTGGGTAATCAGGCGCAAATGGGCGTCGCCGAGTTGATGGACGTGCTGCTCGACGAGCCGCGCGTCACCGCCATTGGCCTGCACCTGGAAGGGCTGAAAAACGTCCCGGGTTTTGCCAAGGCAGCGCACAAGGCGCTGGAAAAAGGTATTCCGATTATCGCCCTGAAGACTGGCGTGTCGCAGATCGGTGCTGAGTTGGCCCTCAGCCACACCAGCTCCCTGGCTGGCTCCGATGCGCTGTATGACGCGCTGTTCGATCGCCTTGGGGTGATCCGCGTGAGCGGTCCGGTAAGCTTCGTTGAAACCCTTAAAGCGGCGGCCTGTGGCCATTTGCCGGCCGGGCCAAGCCTGGCCGCGATGGCCTGCTCCGGTGGTGATGCCGGGCTGATCGCCGACTACGCCGAACGCAACGGCCTGAGTCTGCCGCCGTTGGACGATAAGCAGCGCAGCGAGCTGGTACAGGTGCTGCCGAACTACGCCAATATCGTCAACCCACTGGATTTCACCACCGCCATCTGGGGTGATCGTGAAGCCCTCGACAGCATGCTCGACAGCGTCTTGCGCAGCCCGGCCGATGCCGCCCTGTTAGTGCTTGATTACCCCGATGAAGCGTCGGGTGAACGCCCGCAGTGCGACCTGTTGCTAGAGCTGTATTGCGCCGCACTGGCGCGCCACGGCAAAAGTGGGTTTGTCGCCTCGGCTTTCCCCGAGCTGCTTCCGGCCAGTGCCCGTGAGCGCCTGCATGCGCAGGGCGTAGCGGCGCTGCAAGGGGTCGAAGATGGCCTCGCGGCCTGGGGCCGTATCGCCCATTACCAGCAGCGCCGCACGGCCTTGCTGGCGCGCGGTGAATCGGCGCTGACGCCGATCTGCCCACAGGCCTTAAGTGATAACGGACAGTTGCTCGACGAGTGGCAAGCCAAGCAGGCTCTGAGCGCCTTTGGTCTGCCGTTGCCGCAGGGCCAGTTGAGCACCCCGCAGCATGCCGTGGAAACGGCGCAAGCATTGGGTTATCCGCTGGTGCTCAAGGTAGTCAGCGCCGACTTGCCGCACAAGACCGAGGCTGGTGGCGTAGCCCTCAATCTGGGTAACGCCGAGGCGCTGCAAACCGCGCTCGATAGCATGCGTGACAGCGTGAAGCGTTATGCCCCCGATGTGGCCTTTGACCAAGTGCTGCTGGAACGGATGGCGCCGGCGCCGTTGGCTGAGCTGATTGTCGGCATCAAGCGCGAGAATGGCTTCGGCCTGGCCCTGGTGCTTGGTGCCGGCGGGATTCTCGTCGAGTTGCTCAAGGACAGCCGCAGCCTGTTGCTGCCGACCACTGATGCGGCAATCCGCGAGGCGTTGCTGAGCCTGCGAAGTGCACCGCTGCTGCAAGGCTTTCGCGGCCGCCCGGCGGTCGATCTGGATGCGTTGGTGCAAGCGATTCGCGCAGTTGCGGATTACGCCTGCGAACACGCCGAACAGCTGCTGGAACTGGACGTCAACCCATTGTT
Source organism: Pseudomonas guineae (assembly GCF_900113745.1). GTDB lineage: Bacteria > Pseudomonadota > Gammaproteobacteria > Pseudomonadales > Pseudomonadaceae > Aquipseudomonas > Aquipseudomonas guineae. The sequence goes on from NZ_FOQL01000002.1 coordinate 21,341, forward strand.
GGTGAATGCCCAGGGCGCGGTTGCCGTGGATGCACTGATTCGTCTCGGCCAACCCGCCACTCAATGTTAAGGAATACCCCATGACCACAACCAAAGCCTTGACCGGCGGCCAGGCGCTGGTGCGCCTGCTGGCCAATTACGGCGTCGATACCGTATTCGGCATTCCCGGGGTACACACCCTGGAGCTCTATCGCGGCCTGCCCGGCAGCGGCATTCGTCACGTGCTGACCCGTCACGAGCAGGGCGCTGGCTTTATGGCTGACGGCTATGCGCGGGTGACCGGCAAACCCGGGGTGTGCTTCGTCATCACCGGTCCTGGCGTAACCAACGCCGCCACGGCGATTGGCCAGGCCCATGCTGATTCGATTCCGATGCTGGTAATTTCCAGCGTCAACCACAGCGCGAGCCTCGGCAAGGGCTGGGGTTGCCTGCACGAAACCCAAGATCAGCGCGCCATGACGGCGCCGATCACCGCCTTCTCGGCCGTGGCCAACAGCGCCGAGGATCTACCACAGCTGATCGCCCGTGCCTTCGCGGTGTTCGACAGCGAACGTCCGCGCCCAGTGCACATCTCGGTGCCGCTGGATGTACTCGCCGAACCGATCGCCCGCGACTGGAGTGCCGAGGTGGTGCGTCGTCCAGGTCGCGGTCTGCCGAGCGCCGAGGCGCTGCAACAGGCCGTCGCTAAACTGGCGGGTGCCAAGCGGCCGATGATCATCGCCGGTGGCGGTGCTCTAGACGCCGGTAACGCACTGGCCGCGCTGAGTGAGCGTCTGGCCGCGCCGTTGTTTACCAGTGTCGCCGGCAAGGGCCTGTTGCCACCGCAGGCGCCGCTGCATGCTGGCGCAACCCTATGTGTTGAGCCCGGCTGGCAGCTGATCGAACAAGCCGACGTGGTGCTGGCCGTCGGTACGGAAATGGCCGACACCGATTTCTGGCGCGAGCGTTTGCCGCTGACCGGCGAACTGCTGCGCGTGGATATCGATCCACGTAAGTTCAACGACTTCTACCCGTGCAGCGTGGCGCTCAAGGGCGATGCGCGGCAGACCGTCGAGGCGCTGCTGGCAGGCTTGCCGCAGCAGGCGCGCGACCCGGTTCAGGCGATTGCCGCCGTAGCCGGGCTGCGTGCCGCCGTCGAGGACGGCCAGGGACCGTTGCAGCGCATCCACCAGGCGATTCTGGCGCGCATCGCTGCCGTGCTGCCGGATAACGCAGTCATCAGCACCGACATGACCCAACTGGCCTACAGCGGTAACTACCTGTTTGCCAGCCGTGCGCCGCGCAGCTGGTTGCACCCCACCGGTTACGGCACCCTCGGCTACGGCCTGCCAGCCGGTATCGGCGCCAAGCTGGGCGCTCCCGAGCGTCCGGGCCTGGTGCTGGTCGGTGATGGCGGCTTCCTCTACACCGCGCAGGAACTGGCTACCGCTGTGGAAGAGCTGGACACACCGCTGGTGGTGCTGCTGTGGAACAACGATGCCCTGGGGCAGATCCGCGATGACATGATCGATCTGGACATCGAACCGATCGGCGTATTGCCGCGTAACCCGGATTTCGCCGGCCTGGCCGGCGCCTTCGGTTGCCAGGTGCGCCAGCCGCAAAGCCTGGATCAGCTGCAAGAACAGCTGGCGGAAGGCTTTAGCCATCCCGGCGTGACCCTGATCGAGCTCAAGCACGCCTGCGCCCAATAAGGCGGGCAAGGAGATGTTTATGCGTTTTTCCAACCTGACTCAACGAATCGCCGGTGACGGCGCTGCCGCCTGGGGCATCCACTACCGAGCCCTGGCCCGCCAGGCGCGTGGCGAGGACGTGCTGCTGTTGTCGGTCGGTGATCCCGATTTCGACACCCCGCAACCGGTGGTACAGGCCGCAATCGACAGCCTGCTGGCCGGCAATACCCACTACAGCGAGGTCACCGGCAAGCGTGCACTGCGCGAGAGCATCGCCAAGCGCCATAGTCAGCGCAGCGGTCAGGCGGTCGACGCCGACCAGGTGGTGGTGCTGGCCGGTGGCCAGTGCGCACTGTTTTCTGTGGCCCAGTGTGTGCTCGAAGCCGGCGATGAAGTAATAGTCGCCGAGCCGATGTACGTGACCTACGAGGCCGTATTTGGTGCCTGTGGCGCCAAGGTCATTCCGCTGCCCGTGCGTCCCGAGAACGGCTTTCGCGTGCAGGCCGAGGATGTTGCCGCGGCCATCACCCCGCGCACCCGCGCCTTGGTACTGAACAGCCCGCACAACCCGTCCGGGGCGAGCATCCCGCGCGCCACCTGGGAGGCCTTGGCCGAGCTGTGCGTCAAGCACGATCTGTGGCTGATCTCCGATGAGGTCTACAGCGAGTTGCTCTACGAGGGTGAGCACGTCAGCCCGGGCAGCCTGCCGGGCATGGCCGAACGCACCGCAACCATCAACAGCCTGTCCAAGTCCCACGCCATGACCGGCTGGCGGGTGGGTTGGGTGGTGGCGCCGCTAGCATTGGCTGAGCACCTCGGCAATCTGGCGCTGTGCATGCTGTATGGCTCGCCGGACTTTATTCAGGACGCCGCCTGCGTCGCCCTGGAGGCACAAATGCCTGAGCTGGAAGCGATGCGTGAAGCCTATCGGCAGCGTCGCGATCTGGTTTGTGAATGCCTCGCCGGCAAACCCGGGCTGCGCGCCCTGAAACCTGACGGTGGCATGTTCGTCATGGTCGATATCCGCGCCACTGGTTTGTCTGCTCAGGAATTCGCCGACCGCCTGCTCGACCGTCATGGCGTTTCGGTGCTCGCCGGTGAAGCCTTCGGCCCTAGCGCCGCTGGGCATATCCGCCTGGGTCTGGTGCTCGGCAGCGCACCGCTGCAGGACGCTTGCCAGCGCATTGCACGATGCGCTGGCGAACTGATTGAGCAACAGATTGAGGAGCCGTGCCATGCATAAGCACACGCAGTTGTTTATCGATGGCGCCTGGGTCGCGCCTGCGGGTAGCGGTTTGGCTGAAGTGCTCAACCCCGCGACCGAGCAGGTAGCTGGTCTAGTGCCGCTGGGCGATGAGCGTGATGTTGAGCGTGCGGTGCAGGCTGCGCGCCGAGCATTTCCAGCTTGGGCGGCGACCCCGTCCACGGTACGTGCCGGTTATATCCAGGCCTTGGCCGATCAGCTCGAAGCCCGCGGCGATGAGATGGCGGCATTGATTACCACCGAGCTGGGCATGCCGGTGCAATGGTGCCGGTCGATTCAGGTCGACGGCCCACTCGACGGCCTGCGTCACTACGTCGAGGTCGCTGCCCTGATGGATGAGGTGCGCGAGGTCGGCAACTCCTTGGTGATACGCGAGCCAGTAGGTGTGTGCGCCTTTATCAACCCCTGGAACTACCCGCTGCATCAGTTAATCGGCAAGCTCGCGCCGGCGCTGGCGGCTGGCTGCACCGTGGTGGTCAAGCCCAGTCAGGAGACGCCGCTGCACGCCTTCCTGCTGGCGCAGATTATCCAGTCCATCGGCTTGCCGGCAGGGGTGTTTAACCTGGTCAGCGGCCCCGGCTCCAAGGTCGGTGAAGCATTGGCCAAGCATCCTGAAGTGGACATGGTGTCGTTCACCGGGTCCACCGGTGCGGGTGTGCGCGTGGCCCAGGCGGCGGCGCCGTCGGTTAAGCGCGTGTGTCTGGAATTAGGCGGCAAGTCGCCGCTGCTGATCGCCGAGGACGCCGACCTGGCCGCCGCCGTGCGCCACGGTGTGCAGGACGTGATGATTAACTCCGGGCAGACCTGCACCGCGCTGACGCGCATGTTGCTGCCAGCCAGCCGCTACGCCGAGGCCCTGGAACTGGCCGTGGCCGAAACCGAGGCCTTGCGCCTGGGCGACCCGCTGGACCCGCAGAGCTTCCTTGGGCCGATGTGCTCGGCCGGTCAGTTGCGCACAGTGCGCGACTACATCCGTATCGGCCAGGAAGAAGGTGCGCGGCTGCTTCATGGTAGCAGCGCTGTGCCGAGTGGCTTTGAACGCGGTTTTTACCAGCTACCGACCCTGTTCGCAGACGTCGACAACCGCATGCGTATCGCCCAGGAAGAGATCTTCGGTCCGGTGCTCTGCCTGATCCCCTATGCCGACGAAGCGCAGGCCGTGCAGCTGGCCAACGACTCACCGTTTGGCCTGTCCAGCGGCGTCTGGGCCGGGACGCCCGCGCGTGCCTTGGGTTTGGCGCGGCAGTTGCGGGCGGGCCAATGTTTTATCAACGACGCAGCTTTCAACTACCACGCGCCCTTCGGCGGTTACAAACAGTCAGGAAATGGTCGCGAGTGGGGCGAAGAGGGGCTGGCCGAGTTCGTCGAGATCAAGGCCGTGCAATGCTGAGAGAGTTAACAATGACTGGAATGCCGCATACCGCTGAGCTGCATTAGCGCGGCTTGCCAAGTGAAGCCGCACTCGCTAGCGACTTCATTTGGCTTAGCGTTCGAGCCCGACGAGCAAAGGTCAGTCTCTGGCCTCAAGGGGAGGGTCGAAGGCGACAAATAGTTGATCAGCGGTGATCCCCTGCAGGTCCTGACGGATGTTGTTTTCCATCAGAGCAAAAAGGTTGAGGAATACCGAATGGACTTTGCAGTGGTCTTCCATGCCAGAAAATGGGTTATCGATTTTCTCGGCAATCAGCGAGCTTTCTTGTACCGCATCGTAGACCTCGCTGAGGGTTATTTCATGCGGAGGCCGAGCCAGGGTCAGTCCGCCACGGGCACCACGGTAAGACTTGAGAATATTGGCCTTGACCATCAGCGCAACCAAATTGCGCACCCGCGTCGGATGAGTTTTTACCCACTTGGCGATGGTCTCGGTGCGCAGCTTCTGCGGCGCGTTGGCCGCGACGAAAGAGAGGATGTAAGAAGCAGTGATCAGCCGGGTCGACTGGCTCATGGCGAGCTCCGTAATGGGTGGAAGTCGGCGCAGAAACAGCTTCCAAACGGTTGGGCTGAGCGTGCCGTACGATCGGTCAAGCTGAACAGATAAATGGTTAATATCCAAGTAACAATTAGTAAACGCTTTGTACGAGTAGCCCTTATAAAAATCAATGCTGCCATTTAACGAGGCCCTGGTAATGACTGATCTGTTGAATGCGTTACGTGAAATAGTGGGTGAGCAGGGCGTTCTGCAGGGCGAGGCTGTGCGCAGTCGGCAGAGTAGTTACTGGCATCGTCAGCCCATGCAGGCGCAAGCCATATTGCGCCCGGCAACTGTGGCTGAGCTTTCAGCTTGCCTGCGCCTATGTCATGCGGCCGGTCAACCAGTCATCCCGTTGGGCGGTAATACGGGCTTGGCAGAAGCGACCGCTAGCACCGCCGAGCACATGATGCTGTCGTTGGAGCGCATGCAGCGGATTGAGGAGGTGGATGAGGCTGGCCGGAGCATGACCGTGGAAGCGGGCGCCATCCTGCAGACGGTTCACGAGCGGGCGGTCGAGTCGGGTCTGTTATTTCCAGTGGACCTAGGGGCGCGAGGCAGTTGCACCATTGGTGGCATGATGGCGACCAATGCCGGCGGCTTCAGCGTGCTGCGCTACGGCATGATGCGCGAGCGGGTATTGGGGCTGGAGGCGGTGCTGGCCGACGGCACAGTAATCTCATCTCTCGGTGGTTACCTGAAGAACAACACCGGCTATGACCTCAAGCAGTTATTTATTGGCAGCGAAGGCACGCTGGGGGTGATCACGCGGGCGGTGTTGCGCCTGGAAGAGCTGCCTACGGCGCGAACCTGCGCGATGATCGCCGTGCGCGACTTTACCCAGGTAACGGCCTTGTTGAAGCATCTGGATCGTGCGGCAAACGGCGCACTTTGTGCGCTTGAGGTGATGTGGAGTGAGTTCTTCTCGCTCAATACCGGGGTGCATTCCGCGCATCGTTCGCCTTTCGCCGAGGTGTGGCCCTTCTATCTGTTGGTGGAGTGGCAGGGTTGTGATGAGAACGATTTGCGCGAGCGCTTTGAGCAGGCGCTGGCTGTTGCTTTCGATGAGGATCTGCTGACCGATGCGGTCATCGCGCAGTCGTTGAATGAGCGTGAAGCGCTCTGGGCGATCCGTGAGGCAAGCGAGCCGGAGGAATTATTTTTCGACCGGACCCAGGGCTTCGATGTCAGCTTGGCGATCCGCGATATGGAGGTCTTTGTCTGCCGCTTGAAGGTTGATCTGGCCGAGTTGGATGAGCGGGCGACACTTTTGGTCTTCGGGCATTTGGCAGATGGCAATTTGCACCTGACCGTGGGGCTGCATGAGTCTGGGCCGAGCCACGCTGAGGTGGAACGGGTGGTTTATACCTGCGTGCAAGCCTTCGCCGGTGCGGTATCCGCCGAGCATGGTATTGGCTTGGAGAAAAAGGCCTGGTTACCCATTAGTCGGCAGCCGGCTGAACTTGATCTGATGCGTTTACTCAAGCGCACTCTGGATCCCCGCGGAATACTCAACCCAGGGAAAATTTTCGACCTCTGAAAAGCATTGGCATGTGCGCAATTTTTGCGTTATAAAATTGTTAATGTCATCGTTGCACTAACATTTGAAAGGTAACCATTTTTCACTGAAGCGCAGTGCACATACCGGCCGAAAATCTTCAAACCTTGAAAGGGGCAACGCCATGAACAATAAGAAAAATAATCTGACTCAAGCAATTACCGACGGCCACCTGCCGCGCCGCGACTTTCTCAAGTTGGCCGGCATGGTGGGGGTGGCGGGAGCGGCTTTGTCTTTCGGCTTCCCCCTGAATGCCTGGGCGCAGGAGGGCACTCCCAAGTCCGGTGGCGTGCTGCGGCTCGGCTTGGCCGGTGGTAGCACCTCAGACTCCCTAGATCCAGGCTCATGGAGCGACACCTTTACCTTTGTTGGCTTCTCCGCTGTGTACAACAGCCTGGTGGAGATCGGGGTCGATGGCACCGCCACCCCTGAGCTGGCAGAGAGCTGGGAGGCTTCCCCGGATGCGCGCATCTGGACGTTCAAGCTGCGTCAGGGCGTGCAGTTTCATAACGGCAAGACCCTGGCCGCAGAAGACGTAGTGGCTTCGATTGAACACCACTTGGGCGAGCAGTCGACGTCTGCCGCAAAAACCGTGCTCGGTGATGTTCTCGCGGTCAAGGCACAGGGCGAGGACAGTGTGGTTTTCGAGCTGCGCTCAGGCAATGCCGACTTCCCTTATGTTATGGCCGACTACCATCTGGTCATCATGCCAAGCAAGGACGGGCTGGCTGACTGGCGCGCCGGCAGCGGTACTGGTGGCTATCGCATCAAGTCGTTTGAGCCAGGTGTGCGCATGGCCCTGGAGCGTAATCCAGGCTACTGGAAGCCGGGCCGCGCGCATTTCGACAGTGCCGAACTGATCGGTATTTCCGATGGTGCTGCGCGGATCAATGCGCTGATTACCGGTGAAGTCGATGTAATCAACAAGGTCGATCTGAAGACCATCAACTTGCTCAAGCTCAACCCCAATATGGTGATCGAGGAAACCAAGGGTGCCCAGCATTACACCTTCCCGATGCTGTGCGACAGCAAGGAGTTTGGCGACAACAATATTCGCATGGCGATGAAGCACGCCATCGACCGTGAAGCCATGCTCGGTTCTGTGTTGCGCGGCTACGGCTCGGTCGGTAATGACCACCCGCTGCAGCCCGGTCATCGATTCCTGAATACCACGCTGGAGCAGCGCACATACGATCCAGATAAAGCGCGTTTCTACCTGCGCAAGGCTGGCATGGAATCCCTCAACGTACGATTGCAAGCTTCCGATGCGGCTTATTCGGGCGCGGTGGACGCTTCGGTGCTGTTTAAAGAGCAGGCCAGAGCGGCTGGCATCAACATCGATGTGGCGCGCGAACCGGCCGACGGTTTCTTCTCCAACGTGTGGAACAAGCAACCCTTCACCACTTCCTTCTGGTACAGCAGCCTGACCGCCGATCGGATGTTCAGCATCGGCTATGCCAAGGGCGCCAGCTGGAATGAAACCCATTGGGAACACGAGCGCTTCAATGAACTTTTGAATAGCGCCCGGGGCGAGCTCAACGAGCCGCTGCGCCGTGAGATGTACAACGAGATGCAGCAGCTGTGCAGGGATGAGGGCGGTGCCTTGATCCCATTGTTCGCCAACTCGGTGGCGGCGCGCTCCAAGCGAATTGCCCACGGTCCTGAAACCGCACCCTACGGTGAGCTGGATGGGCTGCGGCTGATCGAGCGTTGGTGGCAGGCCTAAACGCTGTACGCCTGCTGCAACTAACGGCCTGTAGGGTTGGTGATTAACTCGTTTGTGGATGCTGAGAAGCGCTAACGCGCTATCAATGCATCTCGATAATGATTCATCACGCTTACCGCGCAGGTCGCTTGCAGCCACAACGTTTGCAGAGGATTGATGTGGTGAAAAGTATTTTATTGCTGCTAGTGCAGCGCCTGGCTTTAGGCCTGCTGTCGTTGTTCGCAGTATCGGTGATCATCTTTCTGGCGGTCGGTTTGCTCCCTGGAGATATTGCCCAGGCGATGCTCGGGCAGGCAGCCACGGATGAAACTGTCGCGGCCTTCCGCGCACAACTGGGGCTGGATCAACCGCCGTTGATGCGCTTCATGCAATGGATTGGCAATTTTCTGCAAGGGGACTTGGGGGTCTCCCTGGCCAACCAGCGGGAGATCTCCGAACTGGTCGGCGCACGATTGGGGAATACCCTGACCCTCGCCGCTATGGCCGCACTGGTCTCGGTGCCGCTGGCACTGTTGCTGGGCATGCTCGCGGCGCTGTACCGCAACTCCTGGTTCGATCGCGCACTTAACACTTCAGCCCTGAGTGCGGTGTCTTTCCCCGAGTTCTTCGTCGCCTACATCCTCATTATGATTTTTTCGGTGAAGCTCGGCTGGTTCCCAAGTATCTCCAATTTGGCACCGGATGCGTCCTTCGCTGAGGTGTTCGAACGTTCGGTGTTGCCGGTGGCGACTCTGAGTCTGGTGGTGATTGCACAGATGATGCGCATGACCCGTGCGGCGCTGATCAATTTGCTCGCTAGCCCCTACATTGAGATGGCCCGGCTCAAAGGTATCAGCCAGGCGCGGATCATCTTTCGCCACGCCTTGCCCAACGCCTTGGCGCCCATCGTCAACGTGGTGGCGCTGAACCTGGCCTACCTGGTGGTGGGTGTGGTGGTGGTCGAGGTGGTCTTCGTCTATCCGGGGCTAGGCCAGTTGCTGGTGGACTCGGTGGCCAAGCGCGATATCCCCGTGGTGCAGGCCTGCAGTCTGATTTTTGCGGCGACCTACGTAGTACTCAATACGCTGGCCGATGTGCTTGCCATTGCGAGCAACCCTCGCCTGATGCATCCAAAGGGGTAGGACATGACGCGTTTGTTCAAAGAGCTGTACCGAGCGCCACTGAGTGCGCAATTCGGTTTTTTAGTCATTATCGTTTACGTGTTGCTGGCTGTGCTGGCACCTGTGCTGGCGCCGTTCGGCGAAACCGAAATCGTCGGCGATGGCTTCGCTCCGTGGGGCGGAGACTTTCTACTGGGTACCGACAACCTTGGTCGGGACATGTTTAGCCGACTGATCTACGGGGCGCGCAACACCGTGGGTATCGCCTTCGCGGCCACGCTATTGGCCTTCTTGATCGGCGGCCTGGCAGGTTTGGTCGCGGCGCTCAAAAGCGGTTGGGTGGACCAGGGGCTGTCGCGCCTGGTGGACATTCTGATGGCCATTCCGCAACTGATCTTTGCCTTGCTGATCCTCAGTGTGGTGGGCACCACTGCCACATCGCTGGTTCTGGTGATTGCCTTGCTGGACGCCACGCGGGTGTTCCGTTTGACCCGTGCAGTGGCGATGAACGTGGTGGTTCAGGATTTCGTCGAGGCCGCGCGGTTGCGTGGTGAGGGCCTGTGGTGGCTGGCGACCCGCGAGGTCTTGCCCAATACCGCGGCGCCACTGATCGCCGAATTTGGTCTGCGCTTTTGCTTCGTCTTTCTGTTTATCAGCGCCTTGTCCTTCCTCGGTCTGGGCATTCAGCCACCTACGGCCGACTGGGGCAGCATGGTCCGCGATAACGCGGTGCTCATCACCTTCGGCAATGTCACGCCGCTGCTGCCCGCGCTGGCGGTTGCAGTGCTGACGGTCGGGGTCAATTTCGTTGTCGACTGGATGCTGCACAAATCCAGCGGACTCAAAGGATGATGGACATGAGCCTAAATAAACCAACCGGCGAGTTGCTGCTGGACATACGTGATCTGCACATCGAAGCGCAATGTGACGAGGGCTGGCTGTCTTTGGTTCAAGGTGTCGACCTGAGCCTGCATCGGGGCGAGGTACTGGGGCTGATTGGTGAGTCGGGCGCGGGTAAATCGACCCTTGGCCTGGCCGCTATGGGCTATACCCGTGATGGTTGCCGCATCAGCCGCGGCTCGATTCACTTCGACGGACAGGACCTGGTGAACAGCTCGGCCGAGCAGTTGCGCAAGTTGCGCGGCCTGCGCATCGCCTACGTCGCGCAGAGTGCGGCGGCCTCGTTTAATCCGGCGCAACGGCTGATTGATCAGCATGTCGAAACGGCGGTTAAAAACGGCGGAATCAAGCCTGCGCAAGCCGAAGCCGAAGCGCTGGAGTTGTACCGTGTACTGGGTCTGCCAGACCCGCAGCGGATTGCTCGCAGTTATCCGCATCAGGTTTCCGGCGGTCAGTTGCAGCGGGCCATGACCGCTATGGCGATGGCCTGTCATCCAGACCTGATTATTTTTGATGAGCCAACCACTGCACTCGATGTGACCACACAAATCGAGGTGTTGGCGGCGATCCGCAACGCGGTGGCGCATTTCGGTACGGCGGCCATCTATATCACCCACGATCTGGCGGTGGTCGCGCAGATGGCAGACCGCATCATGGTGCTGCGCCACGGCAAGTTAGTGGAGGAGGGCGCGACGCGGAAAATGCTTGCCGATCCTCAGCAGGATTACACCAAGTCGCTGTGGGCTGTTCGCTGTTTTCGCACCGAGCCCAAGCCACGCCCCGAGAATCAAACGCCTTTGCTGGAGGTGCGTAACGCTTCTGCCAGCTATGGCCAGCAGCCCGTGCTGAATGATGTGTCGCTGAGCCTGTATCGCGGGCAGACGTTGGCGGTAATTGGTGAGTCGGGGAGTGGAAAAAGCACCACGGCACGCTTGATCACTGGGTTGTTGACGCCTACAGCAGGCTCGGTGTTGCTCGATGGTGCCGAGTTGCCGCGCAGTTTCCAGCAGCGCAGTAAGGAGCAATTGCGCAGCATTCAAATGATCTACCAGATCCCCGATACGGCGCTGAACCCGAAACAGCGCATTGTCGACATCATTGGTCGGCCACTGGCGTTCTACCTCGGCCTCAAGGGCAAAGCCCTGCGGCAACGGGTCGCCGAGTTGCTGGAGATGATCGAACTGGATCCCGATGTGTACATGCACCGTCGGCCTACGGAGCTTTCCGGCGGGCAGAAACAACGTATCTGTATCGCCCGTGCGCTAGCGGCTGAGCCGCAACTGATCATCTGCGACGAAGTGACCTCAGCCCTGGATCAGTTAGTTGCTGAAGGCATCCTCAAACTGCTGGATCGGGTCCAGCGCCAGTTGGGCGTTTCCTACCTATTTATTACCCACGATGTGGCCACGGTCCGTGCCATTGCCGATGAGGTGCTGGTGATGCAGCGCGGCAAGGTGGTCGATGCAGGTCTGCGTGACGCTATCTTCACCCCTCCGCATCAGGACTATACCAGCCTGCTGTTCTCATCCGAGCCGGAAATGGACCCCGACTGGCTAGACCGCCTGCTCCACCAGCGCGACACGAATAAGCCCGTTGAACCACAGCTTTAGTTACCCTAGGAATTGTTATGAAAGTACTGATCGTCCACGCCCACCCCGAGCCACAATCCTTCACCACGGCCATGCGTGACCTGGCCCTGGAAACCCTGCAAGGGCAGGGGCATGAGGTGCAGGTTTCTGACCTCTATGCGATGAACTGGAACCCGGTTGCCAGCGCCGCTGACTTCGTCGAGCGTGAGAATTCGGACTACCTGGTGTATGCCCTCGAGCAGCGTCTAGGCGTCAAGAAAGGCTGCCTAGCTGCGGATATCCAAAGCGAGCTGGATAAGCTGCTGTGGGCCGATACGCTGATTCTTAACTTTCCCCTGTATTGGTTCTCGGTGCCGGCCATTCTTAAAGGCTGGATTGACCGAGTACTGGTGTCCGGCGTCTGTTACGGCGGCAAGCGTTTCTACGATCAGGGCGGCCTAAGTGGCAAGCGGGTGTTGGTCAGCCTGACCCTGGGCGGGCGCGAGCACATGTTTGGTGATGACGCCATTCATGGCCCACTAGAGGACATGTTGCGCCCGTTGTTACGCGGTACTTTGGCTTATGTGGGTATGGATGTGCTGCAACCATTCGTAGCCTGGCACGTGCCTTATATCAGCCACGAGGAGCGCCAGAAGTTTCTAAGTGCCTATCAACAGCGGTTAGAGACGATCGGCCAGGACCAGCCTATTGAGTTCCCACGCTTAAGCCAGTTTGACGAGTTTCTCTATCCGTTGGCACAAAAGTCTTAAAACCTCACGGACTGAGTCACAGCTGACAGGTCTGAGCGTTAAACAGGCTCGGTGGTAATGGATGGCTCGATTACTTGGTCGCGCAGCTGTGCGAGCACCTTGCAGGGTATTGGCGAGCGCACTTGTCGGCCGAGTCGTCGAGCAACTTGCAGCATCAACATGGCCTGAGCTAGGTCACGTGACCTTGCAGTTGCCAGTGGATGGAAGCGGGGCGGTAGCTATACGCCTTGCAGCCGGGTTCAGACGTTTTTGTAAGGCTGTAGCGGATTAGACCAGGGGAGGCGAGTGATGAGTGCAACGATCAGGACGACAGGAGCACTGCTGTTTAGCATGGGCTTGCTGATGCTGGGGAATGGTCTGCAAAGCTCGCTGATTAGCTTGCGCGCCTCGTTAGAGGGGTTCTCTACGCAGCTTACCGGGATCCTGATGACGGGCTATTTTGTCGGATTCCTCGTCGGCTCAACGCTAACGCCACGAATTGTCGCGCAGGTCGGGCATATCCGCGTATTTGCGGCGCTGGCTTCGCTTGCATCGAGCATGGTGTTAATCCATCCGGTACTCATTGAACCGTGGTCGTGGTTTGCGATGCGCCTGGTTACTGGCTTCTGTATCGCCGGTTTATTCATCGTCGCTGAGAGCTGGCTGAATGACAGCGCGAGCAATGCCACTCGTGGTCAGCTGCTGTCGCTGTATATGGTCATCACTACCGGCGCTATGGCCTGTGGTCAGCTGCTACTGAACCTGGCCGACCCTGGTGGGTTTGAGCTATTCATTCTGATTTCAGTGCTGGTTTCCTTAGCACTGCTGCCTATTTTGCTCAGTGCTACGCCGGCACCTAGTTTTGCTGCGCCGGAGCACATGAGCCTGTTGCGCCTATATCGCAGCTCTCCCCTGGGTATTCTTGGTTGTTTTGGTACTGGCATGTCGACGGGGGCGATGCTCGGAATGGGGGTGATCTATGCCCAGCAAATAGGGCTAGAGCTAAGCCGAATTTCTTTGTTTATGGGGCTTATATTCATTGGTGGCGTAACCCTGCAGTGGCCAATTGGCAAGCTTTCCGACACGTTTGACCGGCGCAAAGTGCTCTTCGTTGTAACATTTTTAGCCGCGCTTACCGCCTTGCTCGCAGTCGCAGTCGCAACGCTTTCAGTGCCTGGCCTGTTGGTCGTTGTGTTCTTGTTCGGCGGCTTGGCCTTGCCTATGTACTCCATGTGTGTGGCCCATACCAATGATGCGCTTGAGCCCCAGCAAATGGTTGCGGCCAGCAGTAATCTGGTGCTGACTTTTGGTATTGGCGCCGCGCTAGGGCCTAGCCTTGCCGCCGCCGTTATGGGCCTGCTGGGGCCTAATGGCTTCTTTTGGTACTTAACAGTCGTGCATGCGTGTATCGGTATCTTCGCCTTGTACCGCATGACTCGGCGCAGCTCCGTACCGACCGACGAGCAAGGGCTTTGTGTGCCTATTGGCTCGGGTACCTCCCAGGTCGCTATGGCCATGGTTCAGGAGGCTTCAGTCAACCAAGTTGTTGGCAGTGATGGAAAACCTCAGGATCTTATTTAAGTTCTGTAGGTATTCATGACGTTAGGGGCGATTCACTCGAAGGGTCGCAGCGGAGTTTGCTTAATACAGGCATCCATCAGGACATTTGTGCCAGCGTCTTACGAAAACGCAGCAGAGCCCCGGTAAAAAATAGTGCGCCGATGACGATGATTGCCAGGAACTGCGGCCAGACGGTTGTAAACCCTGCACCGCGGTAGAGGATCGCCTGGGCCAGGTCGACAAAGTGGGTAGTGGGGGCCGCCCACATGATCTGTTGCACCAGCTCGGGCATGCTCTCGCGCGGTGTGGTGCCGCCAGAGAGAATTTGCAGCGGGATCAGCACCAGAATAATCAGCAGCCCCAGCTGCGGCATCGAGCGCGCGATGGTGCCGAAGAAAATACCCATCGAGGTAGTGGCAAACAGGTGCAGTAAAGCTCCGCACAGAAACAATGGCAGCGAGCCAGCAATTGGCACCTGCAGCCAGCCTTGCACCACCAGTAGCAGCGATAGCGCAGTGGCCAGCAACACCACCAGCCCCATCGACCAGACCTTAGCCAGCATGATTTCGGGCGGTGTCACGGGCATCACCAGCAGGTGTTCGATGGTGCCGTGCTCACGCTCACGAATCAGCGCGGCACCGGTGAGGATGATCGACAGCATGGTGATCTGGTTGATCACCTCCATCACCGAGCCGAACCAGCTGCGCGTCAGGTTTGGGTTGTAGGCTATGCGCACGGCCAACTCCGCTTGCTGCGGCAGGTCGGCCCGGTAGTGACGCAAGAACGCGCTGACCTCCTGCGCGCCGATCACTTGGATATAACCGGCACCGGTGAAGGCCATGCTTACCTGAGTGGCATCGACGTTGAGTTGGATGGCTGGGCTGCGTCCGGCGAGAACGTCGCGCTGAAAGTCCGGTGGAATGTTCAAGGTAAAGGTGTACTGCCCGGAATCCATGCCGTGGTCCATCTCGCTCAGTTGGATGCGTTGTGGCGGCCGAAAAAACGGCGGTTGAAAGGCATCAATCAACCGTTCGGAGAGTGGCGAGCGATCCTCATCGACTACCGCAATCGAGGCGTTGTGCAGGCTCTCAGGCATGCTGGTGGCGGCGGTGATGATGCCCAGGCTAAAGGCCCAGATAATCAGCAGGAGTAATGCTGGATCACGCTGCAGGCTGCGCAGCTCCTTGAGCCCCAGGTGGAAAATATTGGCGAGCTGCTCCATGTCAGGCCTCCTGCTTCTTCAGCAAGCTGGTACAGAGCGCCAGCAACAACGGAATGGTGATGAGCAAAGGGATGAAGTAGCCGTACAGCTCAGTGAAGCCGAGCGCCTTGGAAAATACCCCGCGACTGATGATTAAAAAGTGCGAGGTGGGGTAAATCTGGCCAATCACTGCGCCAAAGCCTTCCAGTGACGACACCGGGTAAATCAGCCCGGAGAACTGGATGGCCGGAATCAAGGTAACAATGGCCGTGCCAAATACCGCCGCGATCTGGCTGCGAGTGAAGGTCGACATCAACAGGCCCATGGCGGTGGCACAACTGATGTACAACAAGCCTCCGGTTAGCAAAGCCAGCAGGCTGCCCTTGAGTGGTACATCGAAGACGAATACCGCCGCAATCAACAGCAGAACGAAATTGAGCATGCCCAGGGCGATATAGGGCAGTTGCTTGCCGAGCAGGAACTCCAGCCGGGTGACCGGCGTGACATACAGGTTGATGATCGAGCCCAGTTCCTTCTCACGCACCACGCCAAGAGCCGTGAGCATGGCCGGAATAAGCATTAGTAACAGCGGAATCACCGCCGGCACCATGGCGTTAAGGCTTTCCACATCAGGGTTGTAGCGGTACCGCACTTCTAACGCCGGCAGGCTGCTGCGGGTTGAAGCGCTGTCCTTACGGGCCAGTTCCTGCAAGTAACTGGCATGCAAGCCCATTACATAACCTTTAATAGTTTCGGCGCGCATCGGCATGGCGCCGTCGATCCACATGCCGATCTGCGGCACGGCCCCACGCTTGAGATCACGGCCAAAATCAGGCGGAATTTCCACCGCCAGGCTGATCTTGCCGCTGCGCATGCGCTGTTCCAAATCGTCGTAATCGTGCAAGGGTGGTTGTTCGATGAAGTAGCGCGAGCCGGCCAGGTTGAGTGCGTAGGCCTGGCTGGTAGTGGTCTGGTCACGGTCGAGCACCGCGTAGGTCAGGTCTTCAACGTCGAGGCTGATGCCATAACCAATGATGAACAACAGTAGCAGGCTGCCGAGCAGGGCCATGCTGCCTCGAATCGGGTCGCGGCGCAGCTCCAAGGCTTCGCGGCGGGTATAGCTAAACAGGCGCAGCAAACTGAAGCGTTTGCGTTTAACCGCGACTGCCTGTTGCGCTGGAACGGCGGCTGTTGCTTCAGATGTAGGTGCTTGCGTTGGTTCGCCCACCGCCTCTTTCAGGTAGGCAATAAAGGTCGCTTCCAAAGTGGGCAGGCCGCGCTTATCAATCAGTGCCTGCGGCGTGTCACTGTCCAGCACCTTGCCCGCATGCATCAAGGAGATGCGGTCGCAGCGCAACGCTTCATTCATAAAATGGGTGGAGATGAAGATGGTCACGCCGTCATCGCGCGACAGGTCGAGCATCAGCTGCCAGAACACATCGCGGGCAATGGGGTCGACGCCTGAGGTCGGCTCATCAAGAATGAGGATTTCCGGTTTGTGGATCACCGCCACGGCCAGCGATAAACGCTGACGAATGCCCAGCGGCAGACGCTCAGGCAGCTGATCCATGACGCTGCCAAGGTTGAAGCGCTCGGCCATTGCCGTCACCCGCGCAGCGATATCTTCGGTCGGTACGTGAAATAGCTGGGCATGCAACACTAAGTTTTGCCGCACGCTTAGCTCGCCGTACAGCGAGAAGGCCTGCGACATATAACCAACCCGCTTACGCGTAGCCATGTCATTGGCGTCCACGGTTTGGCCGAACAGCAGGGCTTCCCCCTCACTGGCGGGCAACAAGCCGGTAAGCATCTTCATTGTGGTGGTTTTGCCGCAGCCATTGGAACCGAGAAAACCGAAGATTTCGCCGCGCTCAATGCGAAAGTCGACGTGGTCGACCGCGACAAAATCACCGAAACGCATGGTCAGGTCACGCGCCTCAATGGCAATTGCCTGTTCGCCTGCGGGCCGTGGCGGAATGACCAATTGCGTATGACCCTTACGCTTGGCTTCCGGCATCAGGGCGATAAAGGCCTCTTCCAGACTTTTGCATCCTGTGCGTTGCAGCAGTTCGGCTGGGCTGCCGGTGGCCAATACAGCGCCGTCATCCATGGCGATCAGATGATCGAAGCGCTCGGCTTCTTCCATGTAAGCCGTGGCCACCAGCACGCTCATCTGCGGGCGCTGGGCGCGAATGCGCTCGATCAACTCCCAGAACTGGTTACGCGACAGCGGGTCGACCCCGGTGGTGGGCTCGTCGAGGATCAGCAAGTCGGGGTCGTGGATCAAGGCGCAGCACAGCCCGAGCTTTTGCTTCATGCCGCCCGATAACTTGCCTGCCGGGCGTTCGCCAAATTTACTGAGGCCGGTACTGCGCAGCAGGTCATCGATACGGCTTTTGCGCTCGGCCTCGGCCTGGCCGAAGAGGCGGGCGAAGAAGTCCAGGTTCTCGATCACCGAGAGCGTCGGGTAAAGGTTCTTACCCAACCCTTGAGGCATGTAAGCGATATGCGGGCAAACCTGTCGGCGATGATCGCGGCTGGCCATGTCGCCACCGAGCACTTCGATCTGCCCGCTCTGGATTTTACGGGCGCCGGCAATCAGTGCCAGCAAGCTGGATTTGCCCACGCCATCCGGGCCGATCAAGCCGACCATGCGTTGCGCCGGCACTTCCAGGCTGACTGCATCAAGGGCGCAGGTTTTACCGTAGTGCAGGCTGACTTCATGCAACTGTGCGACGGTTGCCGCTGCTGTGCTCACTGCGGAACCTTAATCGCCAGATGTTCAGGCCACTCGAGCTGCGGGTCGAGGCGCAGATACGCCACGCCGGGTACGCCGGTTTTTACTTGCTTGAGGTGGCGCTGCAGCAGCTCAGGATCCAGCCGTGCTTTAACGCGAAACATGAGCTTTTCGCGCTCATTGGCGGTTTCCACGGTTTTTGGGGTGAACTGAGCGACGCTGGCCACATAGCTGACTTCAGCCGGGATCACATACTGCGGTATGGCATCGATCACCAGGCGCACCTCGGCGCCCAGCGCGACTCGACCAGCCTGTTGCTCGGGCAGGAAGAAGGTCATGTACACATCACTCAGGTCGACCAGGTTAAGCACCTTGCCGCCTGCACCGATGACCTCGCCCGGTTCGGCGATGCGGTATTGCACGCGGCCCCCGCGTGGTGCTTTGAGCTGGCTGTCTTCAATGTCGATCTGCAAGCGGGCCACGCTGGCTTGAGTGGCTTCTAAGGCAGATTGCGCCTCGATCACCTGCGACTGTGCGGCGGCAATGCCCGCTTCAGCGGAGATGACTTGAGACCGCGCGGCGGCCAGTGCCGCCTGAGTGCTTTGCAGACGGGCGAGGTCATCGTCCAGTTGCTGCTGCGCCATGGCGCTGCGTTTGACCAAGATGGCGCTGCGGGCGTGGCGTTTTTGCGCGGCCGACATTTCCGCCTGGCGCTGACGGACGATCGCCTCGGCGGTGATTTTCTCGCTTTCGCGCAGACGTACCTGGGCACGTGCGGTCAGCTGGCTGTTCTGTGCCTGGCGCATTTGTGCCTGGGCCTGGGCCAACTGCGCTTCAAGTACTTGGGTGTCCATGCGCGCAATAACTTGCCCAGGTTGGATGAACTGGCCTTCCTCGACGTCGATACTGGCGATTCGTCCGGGCAGCTTGCTGGCCGCGTCGACGTCGGTGGCTTCAATGCGGCCGTTGCCGCTGGCAAAGCCATCCCCCAAGCCAGTAGGGCGCAGGGTGTACCAGAGCATACCGGCGATAATTGCCACGGCTGCAACGCTCACGGCAGGAAAGATCCATTTACGACTGACTGACATAGTTACCTTGTGAAGCTAAACAGAAGAGTTGGACAACTGCGGCTCTCGCCGTCACTTAGGGCCGGTTAGGGTTGCTCGAAGCGGTTCAAGCGTCGGCGCAGATGGTTGTTTTCCACGCGCAGGTGCTCCAGTTCATCGAGCAACTGCAACGCCAGGGCAATCCCGGCCCATTCAATTTGCAGTTCGGCTTGTAAGCGAAACGCACGCTTGACGATGGCCAGTGCGTCGGCATCGAACTGCCATTGATCGGGTGTTAGGCCTGCGGGTTCGACGATGCCATGCTCGACAATTTCCAGCACAACCGTCTGCGGCAGCTCGGCACACTGGCAGAACTCATGAATGTTAAGTTGCATGATCAGGCTACTCATCACTGACTCCACTGCGCGCGCGGATTAAAAGCGACTTGCTCGGCCAGCTGTGCCCATAGCGCACGCGTAGCCTCGTCGGCTTGAGCCGGGATGACGATCTTGAACAGCGCATACAGATCACCCGGCTCGCTGGATTTATTCAGCAGCCCCTTGCCCTTGATGCGCAGCCGTTGCCCACTTTGGGTGTTGGCGGGAATGCGCAGGTTGATTTTGCCGGTCAACGTGGGGACCGTGATTTGCCCGCCTAGCGCGGCTTCCCAGGGTGCCAACGGCACAGTGAGAATCAGGTTGTGCCCCTCAACGTCGAACAGCGGGTGCGGCACCAGGCGAATAATCAGGTACAGATCGCCATTTGCGCCGCCGCCCAACCCTGAAGCACCTTGGCCCTTCAAACGAATACGTTCGCCGTTGCTCACACCGCGTGGGATTTTTACGTTTAAGGTCTTGTTGAGGGCAGGCAGTGGCTGGCCATCGGGGCTGTACTGCGGCAATTGAAAGGCGATGGTCTTCGTCTCTTCTGCCAATGTTTCTTCGAGCAGCAGCGCCAGCTCCATTTCAACATCTTGCCCGCGCCGCGCGCTGTTGCGGCCGCCACGCTGGGCGCGCCCCGCACCACCAAACAGCGACTCGAAAAAATCCGAATATTCACTGCTGCCGCCCATGCCATCGGCAAATCCAGGATTGCCGTGCGCGTTCCAGCCGGGTGGCGGCTGGAAGGGTTGGCCTTGTTCTGCGTGTTTACTCAGCTCATCGTACTCGGCACGTTTTTCAGCGCTTTTCAGCACTTCGTAGGCCTCGGCGACTTCCTTGAATTTATGCTCGGCGTCCTTTTCCTTGCTGACGTCAGGGTGGTATTTGCGCGCCAGCTTGCGATAGGCCGCTTTGACCGCCTTGTCATCTGCACCCGGCTCAAGCCCGAGTGTCTTGTAGTAATCCTTAAAGTCCATCGGGCCACCTTGGGTTATCCACCGAGACGTTCTTACACCTGTATACGCCTACTCGGTGCAAGATGTTTTGTCTGAGATCAGGGTTTTAGGTAGTAGCGTCCGTCGCTGCTTGGCAAACCTGAGTGCTGGCCAGCATGGCCTCGATTTGATCGGGCGCGCCGATTACCGCGCGCCGGCTTGTAGCTAAAGCAAAGGCCCGCGGGCTCTCGACCTTAGGCCCCATCGAGCCTGCCGCGAAGTTGTGCTGGCGTGACCCTAGCCAGCGCAGGTTGGTTGGGCTTACCCCGGTCGAGGTAAACCGCCGTTACGTCGGTGGCTGATCGCGGCGTAGCAGTGCATTGCAGACTAGGGCAATGACGACTCTCATCAGTCAGCTCCGCGAGGCGTCATCCGAGGGTCGCCACCAGCACGGCTTTAATGGTGTGCATGCGGTTTTCGGCTTGGGTGAAGACGATGGAAGCCTCGGACTCGAACACCTCGTCGGTGACTTCAATCTCGCTCAGGCCATATTTTTCATGCACCTCGCGGCCTACCTCGGTTTCCAGATTGTGGAAGGCGGGCAGGCAATGCATAAACCTGGCGCGTGGCTTGCCGGTGGCCTGCATCAGCACGGTGGTCACCTGATAGGGCAGCAATTTGTCGATACGCTGCTGCCACACCGCGTCGTCCTGGCCCATCGAGACCCAGACATCGGTATAGAGAAAGTCTGCACCAGCCACAGCCTTGATCGGGTCGGTCTCCAGGGTGATACGCGCACCTGTGGTGAGCGCGAGCTCGCGCATCTGCGCCACCAACTCGGCAGGCGGTTGCAGGTCGGCAGGCGAGCAAATGCGCACATCCATGCCCATCTGCGTACCGCCCACCAGCAACGAACTGCCCATGTTGAAGCTGGCGTCGCCGAGGTAGCAGAAGCTCAGTTCGTGCAGCGGCTTTTCGCCGAATTCCTGCATGGTCAGCAAGTCGGCGAGGATCTGCGTGGGGTGCATTTCATCGGTCAGGCCGTTCCACACCGGTACCTTGGCGTAAAGCGCCAGCTCCTCAACCACGCTCTGGTGGAAGCCACGGTATTCAATGCCATCGTAGTAACGACCCAACACGCGGGCGGTGTCTTTCAGCGACTCCTTGTGCCCCAGTTGTGAGCTGCCGGAATCGAGGCAGGTGACATGGCCGCCTTGATCATGCACGGCGACCTCGAACGCACAGCGGGTGCGTGTCGAGGGTTTCTCGAAGATCAGGGCGATGTTCTTGCCCTTTAAACGGGGCACTTCGTTGCCGGCTGCTTTGGCGCGTTTGAGCTCGGCAGACAGATCGAGCAGGTAGCGAATCTCATCAGGGGTAAAGTCCTTCAGCGCCAGCAGGCTGCGGTTATGCAGATTGAAGCTCATAGGGTGCTCTCGTTTTTACAGGGATCAGAGCGCGTCGCGCTCGATCGGGCAGGACATACAGTGGCTACCACCGCGGCCGCGACCTAACTCGGAGCCGGAAACGGTGATGACCTCGACGCCCGCTTTGCGCAGCAGGGTGTTGGTGTGGGTGTTACGCGAGTAGCCCATGACCACGCCCGGTGAGAGTGCCAGCAGGTTATTGCCGTCGTCCCACTGTTCGCGCTCGGACTGCCAGGCGTCGCCGCCAGTGGCGACAGAGCGCAGCTTGGCCAGGCCCAGCGCTTCGGCTACGACCTCAAGGAAGGGTTTGCTCTCGGTACGCACGTCCAGGCTGCCTTCGCGCTCGCCTGGGCGCAGGCTGTGCACGCGAATCGCGTCGACCATCTCGGGAAAACAGGTCACCAGGTCCACATCGCAAAAGGTGAACACCGTGTCCAGGTGCATAGCCCCGCGCGACTTGGGGATCTGCGCCGCCAGCACGTGGGTAGCACTACCCTGGGCAAACAAGGCGCGGGCCAGTTGGCTGACGGCCTGCGGTGAGGTGCGCTCGCCCATGCCGATTAGCACCACGCCATTACCCAGCGGCATCACATCGCCGCCCTCCATGGTCGCACCGCCATGATCGACGTCGGGGTCACCCCACCAGGTCGTGACCTTGCCGGCAAACAGCGGATGGAAGCGGTAGACCGCAGCGGTCAACAGGGTTTCCTGGCGGCGGGCGGGCCAGAACATCGAGCACAGCACCACGCCTTTACCGATCCAGCAGCTGCTGTCGCGGCTGAACAGGGTGTTGGGTAACGGCGGCAGGAGAAAGTCGCTGGCGGCGGCATAGCGTGCCAGCAACCCTTCGGGCTCAAACGGCAATTCTGCGCGGGCCAGGCCGCCGATCAGGTGTTCAGCCAAACGCATGGGGGGCAGGTCTTCTAGCCAAGGACGCAGCTGTTGTGCCAGCTCGGCATCAACGGTGCCTGGGGCGAGTTTGCGATCCAGTAGCCAGGTGCGTGCCTCTGGGTTGGTCAGGGTGGTAGCCAGCAGATCATGCAGCTCCAGCACCTCGACATCGCGGCTGAGCATGGCATTGGTGAAAGCGTCGTGATCATTGCGCGCCTGACCGACCCAGAGCACGTCGTCGAACAGTAAGTCGCGGCAATTGGCCGGGGTTAGCCGTTGCTGCGCCAAGCCGGGGCGGCACACCAGTACACGGCGCAGGCGGCCAATTTCAGAATGCAAACCTTGGGTCGTCATGACATTGATTTCCTGTTTACAAATACGCGATAGATGAAGGGCTTACAGCCCGAGTCGACCCATGATCAGCAGCGTGGCGGCTACACCGGCCAGTACCACCAGCGTGGCCAGAATGGCCCACTCCCAAGGGGTGAACACACGTTCCTGACGCTGGCGCTTGGCCCAGGCGTAGAGCACCACCCCGGGGACATAAAGCAGGGCGCTTAGCAGCAGGTACTTGAAGCCGGCGGCGTACAGCAGCCACAAGCAGTAGACCGTGGCCAACGCCGCGATGGGCACGTCAGCACGCTGGATGGCCGCTTTGACACCCTCTCCACGCCAGGCCAGCAACAGGCCGTAGGCCGCGCTGAACAGGTAGGGCAGCAGAATCATCGCCGTGGACAGCGAGATCAGCGCCAGATAAGACGCCTTGGAAAACAACGTCAGAATCAGAAACAGCTGCACCATGCCGTTGGTTAGCCACAAGGCGTTGGCCGGCACGTGCTTGTCGTTGGTCTGCCCCAGCCACTTCGGCATCACGCCGCCGCCCGCTGGAGTGAACAGGGATTCCGCTGCCAGCAGCATCCAGGCCAGGAAGCCGCCGCCGACCGAGACAATCAGGCCGACATAGATCAGTACCGCGCCCCAGGTGCCTACAGCGTCTTCCAGCACGCCGGCCATCGATGGGTTTTTCAGGCCGGCCAGCGTCGGCTGGTTGAACACACCCAGTGATAACAGCGACACCGACATCAATAGCAGCAGGCAGATCAGAAAGCCGATGACCGTGGCGCGGCCCACGTCTTCACGCTTGCGCGCCCGTGCCGAATACACACTGGCGCCTTCAATGCCGATAAACACCCAGACCGTAACCAGCATGGTGCTCTTGACCTGATCAAGCACCGAGCCGAGGCTGGCATCGCCCCAGAAGTTAAGACTGAAGGTTTCCACCTTGAAGGCCATGGCCACCAGCGCGATAAACAACAGCAGTGGCACGATCTTGGCCAGCGTGACCACCGCATTCAGCACCGCAGCGCCTTGAATACCGCGCAGCACCAGCAGGTGGATGACCCACAGCACGACCGAAGCACCGGCAATAGCCGCTGGTGAATTACCTGTGCCGAACACCGGGAAGAAGTAACCCAGCGCACCGAACGCCGCCACCAAATAGCCGACATTTCCGATCCAGGCGCTGACCCAGTAACCCCAGGCCGAGTTGAAGCCGACGTACTCACCTGAAAGTGCACGGGCGTACGCATAGACGCCGTTGTCGAGCTCGGGTTTGCGCATGGACAGCATCTGGTAGACCCGCACCAGCAACAGCATGCCGATGCCGGTAATGGTCCAGCCAATCAGAATGGCGCCGGCGCCGGCGCCGGCAGCCATGTTTTGCGGCAGACCAAAGATACCGCTGCCGATAATCGAGCCGACTACCAGCGCCACCAACAGATTCAGACCTAGCTTATGAACAGGCTCTGCTGCGGGCTGTGTGAGGTCTTTCGGTGCTGCACGTGCTGTGACTTCTTTGGCGTCCGTGCCACTCATACTGCCTCGTCCGTTGTGACCTGCGCATGGCTCAGCTCTTTGACCTTGGCCTGCAGCGTGTCGGCGATGCTTTGCGCTTCAGCGGTCGTAGTACCCGCTTGCAGGTGCAAGGTTATTTTCTTGCCGGTATTTACCTTGCCGGGAACACTGACCGGCTCACACACAATGCTGAGTGGCAGCTCATCGGGCTCATGCGCGGTGGGCGCAAGCTCCCTTACGATGTAGCGATAGACGTCGGAATAGGGCTGGTTCATAGCAGGTACCTGTGCAGGGTTTAGCTAGCCGCAGCGTTTAGACCGAGGGTTAGCCTGGCTTGTCTAAGCAGTCTCTGCGCCGTTCCTTGCGCTGTCTGTTCGACAGCGAACAGAGTGCTGGCAGGGCTATGGCGTGGCAGCGTCGCTTGGCGCTAACGCATCGAAGCCGGCGATCACATCAAAAAGCTCTTCGTCGATACCGGCTTGGCGTAACTGGTGAAAATTGGCCTGCAGTTCCTGCAGCAGTTCGCCGATGTTGCGATCGGCGCGCTGCATGGCGGCGAGACGGCTGGCGTTTTCACTGGCAAGTGACTCAGCACAGGCTCGAAACAGCGAGACAAACAGGTGCTCACGAATAAAAGCGCTCAATGCCTGTCGACTGTGGCCCAGCACCTCTGGTAGCTGCGCTGTAGGCCAGGGTTGCGTGGCTAGTCGGCGCTGCCAGCTTCCGTCGAGCGGTAGCAGGCGCTGGCTTACTGGGGCGTAACCGCCCGCGTTTGGCCGGTTATAGAACAGCATCAGCGTTGCCTCTTGGGCGTAAGCCGACGCCGCACTGTCCGGGAGCTGAACCTTGAGCAGCAGCTGGCCGACCAGACGGGTGATCAGCTCCACCGATCCCGGCACTAAAAATACGCTTTCGGGTGTCAGGCCCGCATCGACGAGCCGCGCCTGCACGCGCTCGCCGACTGCCCAGACCTTCAGCGTCGGCTTAGCCGGCGCCAGCTGCGCCAGTGCATGCTCGACCACCACTTCGTTGAAGCGGCCCACCAAGCCCTGGTCGGAGCCGAACACGATGGCGTGTACCACGGCGTCATCGGCGCGTGCTGGCGGGGAGGGTGCTGGTGCACCTTCGGCGGCGATCGAGCGCAGGCAGACGCTGAGGCCAAGTTCGACCGTATGCGCGTAATCGGCGAGTGCGGCCACCGAGCGCTCATATTGGCCAATGGCTGACGCAGCTGAGGCCTTCATGGTGCGCACCACGGACTTGAGGTCCCCGGCGCTACCAATCTGCCGGCGTAGCGCAGTCAGGCTAGTGGCCATCAGTGTGGTGTGTCTTTACTGTCGAGTGCTGGCGCTTCCAAGGTCTTATCGCGATGCTTATTCAACCGTCCAAGTGTGCTCTCCAGCAGGTGCACCATCTTCTGCGCTGCGCCATGCACCGCCTGCTCCAGCGTTGCTGCGGTCTCTGTCACCGCCACCGGTTGGCGACCTTCGAGGCGGGCTTCGAGCATGCAGCGCTGATCGTTCTGCCCACTCTTGTCGCCATTCTCGTCGCTTAAATGTACCTCCAGCCGGGTGACGTGATCGCTGAAGTGTTCCAGCGAATGCGCCAGCGTAGCCCTGAGCTTTGCGGCCAGCGCTTCGTTGCCGTCGATGTGGTTGTCAGTATTGATTTGGATTTTCATGGGGTTTCCTTTTTTGCAGTCTTGGAGCTGGCCTCGGGTGGAGTCGAGTGTGGCTCCGGCCGGGCCAGTAGGGTGGCAATTGCTTGACGGGCTACTTCGGTAACCTGCTGGCGATCAGCGTCGGTTAGCTTTTCGGCATCGGCCAGGCGCTTGCCGAGTTTATCGGGCAGACCATTGGCCGCCTCAATCACTGCCTGCTGGGCGGCCGTCATGTGCTCAAGCGGTACCGGATCGAACAGCGCCGCGTTCAACGCCAGAAGGATGGCGATTTGTGCGGGCACCGATACCGGCGCGAACTCGGCCTGGCCCAGGCAAGCGCGAATACGTTTGCCGTGGTCGATGGATTGCCGAGTGTCTTCGTCCAGCCGTGCGCCGAAGCGGGCGAAGGTTTCCAGTTCCTCGAACTGCGCATAAGCCAGCTTGAGATCGCCGGCTACCGCGCGATAGGCGGCGCGCTGCGCCTTGCCGCCCACCCGTGAGACCGACTGGCCGACATCGATGGCCGGCAGTACGCCCAGCTCAAACAGCGAGGGCGACAGGACGATCTGCCCGTCGGTGATGGAGATCAGGTTGGTCGGGATATAGGCGGAGATATTCTGCGCCTCGGTCTCGATGATCGGTAGCGCGGTCAGCGAGCCACCCCCACGCTCGGCATTTAAATGGGTGGCGCGCTCTAACATGCGCGAGTGGATGTAGAAAATATCCCCCGGAAAAGCCTCGCGCCCCGGGGGGCGCCTTAAAAGCAGCGACAGTTCGCGGTAGGCGCGAGCGTGGTGGGTGAGGTCGTCATAGACGATCAACACGTCGCGCCCGGCCTCCATAAAGTATTCGGCAATACTGGTGGCCGCATATGGCGCAATATAGGCCAGGCCGGGGGCTTCGTTGCCCTCGGCTACCACCACGACGGTGTAGGCCAGTGCGTCTTTCTCGCGCAGCGTGGCCACCGCTTTGGCCACCGCCGAGGCGCGCTGGCCGATGGCACAGTACACGCAGAGCACGTCCTTGCCGCGCTGGTTGAAGATGGTGTCGAGGGCGATGGCCGTCTTGCCGGTCTGGCGGTCGCCGAGGATCAGCTCGCGCTGGCCACGGCCAATTGGGATTAGCGCGTCGAGTACCTTGAGGCCAGTTTGGAGTGGTTCCGTTACGGGGGCGCGGTCCATGATCGCCGCCGCCGGCCGCTCGATGGGTAGGCGTGTACTGGCCGCTACTCGGCCCAAACCGTCTAACGGGCGGCCCAGCGGGTCGATCATGCGGCCGAGCAAGGCCTCGCCCACCGCCACGTCCATTACCCGGCCGCTGCGTTGCACCTCCTGGCCTGCCTGTAGGTGTGCGTAGTCGCCGAGTAACACCACATCAACGCTGTCTTCGTTGAGGTTGAACGCGATGCCAGACAACCCCCCAGGAAACAGCAGCAGCTCCTCGAAGCTCACATGTGGCAGCCCGTGAATGCGCGCGATGCCGGTGGAGACGCTGGCGATGGTGCCCACTTCGCGCGGCAGCAGTTGCGGTTCAAAGGCGTGCAGGCGCTGCTGAATACCCGCGAATGCGCCTGTATAAACGCTGCGTAGCGGGGTGTTATCGGCATTCGCAGTGTTCATGCGGCCCCCGTCGCAGTGGACGATTCGTCCAGTGCAGATGACAACTCACTCAGGTATCCGGCAATACTCCACGCCAGCTTCTGCCCTTGCGCACTGAATTCGATACCGCCGACTAATTCAGGTGCGGTCTCAAACGTCAGTGCAATCGCTTGACCAAAGGTGTCGTCCAGCGCGGACTGGATCGCTACTTGCTGCGCGACTGGCAGGTCGAAGGCACTGCGCAACAGGGCGGTCGCCGATTCGTCAGTGGCTTTGAGTGCTGTGTTCAGTGCGGCCAGCGTAGTGGCATCGGCAGCCCGCAAACGTTGGATAAACACTGTGCAGGCCTGTTGTTCCAGGCTGACATCGGCGAGGTCGCGCAGCACGCGGCGGGAGATGTCGAATACCTGCTGCTGGGTGTGGCGAACGATCTCGGCATGCAACTGCTGAGTGTCCGTCAGCAGTGCCTTGGCGCGTGCTGCGCTGGCGGTGTCGGCAGCTTGGCGTGCTTCAAGCCGTAGACGCTTGCCTTCAGCCGTTGCGGCGTCCGTGGCCTGGCGCAGCAACTCGGCACGCTGCTCGTCGAACGCCTGGTTCTTTTGCTCGAACACGTGCTGTTGTTTGTGGGCCTCAGCCTTGGTCGCGGCAGCGTCTGCCAGCTGCGCGGCGATCTTTTGTTCGCGCGCAGCGATGGCGTTTAGCACCGGTTGGTAGAGGAAGCGTTTCATCAACCACACCAGGATGATGAAGTTCAGCAGCTGTGCGCCGACGGTGAACCAGTCGATAAGCATGGCTTACTTGCCTGCGGCCTGGGCGGCAGCAGACAGTGCGGCATTCCAGAATGGGTTGGCGAAGATCAGAATCATCGACACCACAAAACAGTAGATGGCAGTGGACTCGATCATCGCCAGGCCGACGAACAGCGTACGGGTGATGGTGGCGGAGGCATCGGGCTGCTGGGCCAAAGCGGTGAGCGCGACGGATACCGCTTTGCCCTCAGCCAATGCAGGGCCCATGGTGCCGAAGCCCGTGGTCAGCCCCGCCATGACAATGGAGGCAATGGCGATCCAGGTGAGAGCGTCCATAAGCATTAGGTACCTTTTTGTGGGTTGATTGGGGGCGCAGCGGCTCAGGCCTCTGGCTTCGTGAGGGGGGGGCTGGTGCGGGTGGCCGCGGCGATATAGACCGCCGCTAGAATGGTGAAGATGTAGGCTTGAACCATGCCGGTGAGTAGCCCCAGCAGGGTCATCACGATGGGGAAAACAAAGGGTGTAATCGACAGCAGAATGGCGATGATCATCGCCCCGCTCATCATGTTGCCGAACAGGCGCACCGCCAGCGCCAGGGTTCGCGACACTTCACTGATCAGGTTGAAGGGCAGCATGATTGGCGTCGGTTGCATGTATGACTTTAGGTACGCCAGCAGGCCCTGACTCGAAATACCGAATAACGGCACGGCCACCAGTACGCACAGGGCCAGGGCTACGGTGGTCGACAGTGATGCGGTGGGTGGCTCGAAGCCGGGAATCACCGTGGCCAGCGCTGCAGCGGCGACAAACAGGAACAGGGTGCCGAGAAAGCTCAGATAGCGACGTGGGTTCTGCAGGCCGACATCCTTGATCTGCCCCATGATCGCGGTCACCACTATTTCCAGCAGGTTCTGCCAGCGTGACCGTTCATGGCCAGTAGCCAGGCGCCGAGTAATCAGCGCGGCACCCAGCACCAGCACCGCCATCAGCGCCCACGTAAACAGGATGGTGGCGTTCAGTTTAATAAAGCCGTACTGCCAGAAAATCCAGGCATCGGGGGTCAGACGCATGGCGGTTCTCCGTACGTGTTAAGGGCTGCTGAGTTATCGGTCAGGCGCAAGACAATTGCGCGCGCCAACACAAACCCCAGTAGGCACAGGCCCAGCCGCAGCGGTTGTCCCGCGCCCACGGCGTAGAAGCCGCTCAGCACGATGGCGGTGCGCAGTAGCAAGCTGGCGATAAACCAGCGCGCAGGTGTCGCCGACGCTGCGCCTCTACGCACCGTCCACCAGAGGCCGCCGAAGAAGATCACGCCCAGCGTGCCGCCGACCAGTAACGCGGCCAGCCAGGTGATCCAGTTGCCGTATTCAGGCATCGTCGTCCTCCTGCTTGGTGTGCATGGCTCGATCTTCCTGGGAGACCCAATGCCAGGCGTTCAGACAGCCGATGGTTAACCCTGCCATCAGCAGGGCCAGCGTCCAGGAGCGACCTTCGGGGTAGTGCTGGTCGAGCCACAGACCAAGCCCTGCACCGAGCAACGTCGGTACGACCACTGACCAGCCGATCAGGCCGATCATGCCGAGGCCGAACCAGACCCCCGGCGTGCCGCTGCGACGTGCTTTGAGTTTGCGTGCTGCTTTGGCGCCGACCTGCTGCGCCAGGGTGGGCTCGTCAGGCGCTGCAATGGGCGGTTTACGCTTAGGCTGCTGGCTCATGACGAACGCTCGCGCAGCG
This sequence comes from Pseudomonas guineae, assembly GCF_900113745.1. Taxonomy (GTDB): domain Bacteria; phylum Pseudomonadota; class Gammaproteobacteria; order Pseudomonadales; family Pseudomonadaceae; genus Aquipseudomonas; species Aquipseudomonas guineae. The sequence goes on from NZ_FOQL01000002.1 coordinate 51,617, forward strand.
AGGCAAAGCGTTGCATAAAGCCGCTTTCCAGCTTGGTCAGCGATGCGCGCAGCTGTTGTTCTTGGGCGTCCTGGCTCAGAAACTCCTGCTCGACTGCGTCGCGCAGGTGCGCAAGGTCAGCACCGCGTAGGGCATGCCGTACGGAAATCACCACGTCCGGCCCCGTCTTGACCAACACGCCTTCGTCCAGCGCCAGAAATACTTCGCCCTGGATTGCGCTCTCAAAACTGAGGATGCCGGGTACCAGCGCTGCGGCGCAGTCGAGCCGCTGCGGCAGCAAACCAAACGCGCCCTGCGCCGTCTCGACCACGATGCTCGACACCTGCGTTTCTTGGGCAAATACCTCGAAGGGCAGCAGCACCTTAAGCGTCATCGACGACATGGGCTTGCTCCTTGGCGTTTGGCTGCTCGGGCTTGGCGGTGGCTTTCGCCTTGACGGTGGCTTCATCTATCGTGCCAATCATGTACAGCGCGCTCTCGGGAAGATCCTTGAACTCATCCGCGAGGATGCGCTCGCAGCCGTCCAGTGCGTCTTGTAGGCTGACCAACTTGCCGCTCATATTGGTGAACTGCTCGGTGGTGAAGAATGGCTGGGTCAGAAAACGCTCCAGCCGCCGCGCACGCGCCACGACTTTACGATCATCGGGTGAGAGCTGTTCCAGCCCGAGCATGGCGATGATGTCTTTTAACTCAGCGTACTGTGCCAGCGTACGGCGGATGGCCTGCGCGATTGCATAGTGGTGCTCACCGACGATACCCGGCGTGACCATCTTCGAGCTGGACTGCAATGGGTCAATGGCAGGAAATAGACCTTCACTGGCGCGTTTGCGCGACAGCACGATAGATGCCGAAAGGTGGCCAAAGGTGTGCACGGCGGCCGGGTCGGTAAAGTCATCAGCCGGCACGTACACCGCCTGCAGCGAGGTGATTGCGCCGCTGTCGGTATTAGCGATGCGTTCTTCCAGCGCCGCCAGCTCGGTACCCATGGTCGGCTGGTAACCCAGGCGTGAGGGCATCTGCCCCATGAGGCCGGAGACTTCTGAGCCTGCCTGGATAAAGCGGAAGATATTGTCGATCAGCAGCAGCACATCGCGGTGCTCGTCATCGCGGAAGTACTCGGCCATGGTCAGCGCCGCATGGCCCACGCGAAAGCGCGCGCCAGGCGGCTCGTTCATCTGGGCGAAGATCATCACCATATTGGGCAACACGCCGGCTGCTTTCATCTCGCGATGCAGTTCTTCGCCTTCACGCGAGCGCTCGCCAATGCCGCAGAAGATGCTCACACCCTGCTGGTGGCCGACCATGTTGTGGATCATTTCGGTCAGCAGCACCGTCTTGCCAACGCCAGCGCCGCCAAACAGACCGGCCTTGCCACCGCGCTCCAACGGTGTGAGCACGTCGATGGCTTTGATCCCGGTTTCGAATATTTCTGACTTGGTTGAGCGACGTACCAGCGGTGGCGGTTGGCTGTGCACCGAGCGCCACTGCGCATTTTCGAGTGCAGGCTCCCGGTCGACGGTGTTGCCAAATACATCAAACATGCGTGAGAGGATTTGCTTGCCCACTGGTGCCAGCAATGGCCCACCCGTGTTTTGCACCGGCATACCGCGTGCAAGCCCTTGGGTTGGCGTTAGGGCGATACCGCGAACGTGACGCTCATCGCGTTGGGCCAACACCTCGATGGCCACATGGTTGCCATCACCGGCGCGGAGCAAGGTGTGAATGGGCGGCAGCGCACCATCGAAGCGTATATCGATAACACTGCCACGGACCGAAACGATCATGCCGACGTTTGCCGCATGCGTTTTGACCTCAGCTCGGCGCTCCGTCATGCCAGGTACTCTCATCAAGTTTGCGTGCACGAAGTCACGGCTGAGCAGCTCAGGCATGCATCACGCCATGACGGCTTCTATCGTGCCTGCAGCTGTAACGGTTCACCGTGCGCTAGCGAACACAGGCTGCGTCACAGTGGTCAAGGGCAAGGCATTTAATGTGTATCCGGCCCCACCATGAGGCATTCGGTCTAAACGCAAGCCGCTTATTTATCCCAAGAGCCAGCACGGTGGTTATTACTCGGGAGGGTTGAGCACAGCGGGTTAATTTGCGTGGGGCGGTTGGGTCATTGGTACTTCATCGTTATGCTCTGCACCACTACCAAGCCAGTGGGTGAGCAATGTTCAAGTCAGTGCGGACAGTAAGACTTCTGTTGTTTCCCATGCTTTTTCTGCTCGGTGCTTGCGCCAGTGGGCCGCAGTTGTTGCCGGAAACCAAGCGGCTGCCTGAGCGGGTTGAGTTGGCAGATGTGCCGTTTTTTCAGCTCAGTGATGCCCAAGGTGGACCTTCGGCATTGGCGGCGTTGCTCAACCATCATGGTGTGATTAGCAGCCCTGGTTTGGTGGATGAGCGCATGCAACAACTGGCCAAAGAGCAAAGCCCGCAGGCAGGGCTTGAGGCGGTAGCGCGGTCTTATGAACTGTTGGTTTATCCCTTGCCCGGTAATTTGGACGCCCTGATGCAGCAGGTATCTGCGGGGCACCCGGTGCTGGTGATGCAAGATCGCTTATTTGGCGGGCCTGGTTCGCAGTTTGCTGTGCTGGTGGGTTATGACCAGCGCGAGCGCACACTGGTTCTGCGCTCAGGCAATACTCGGCGCTGGTACACCAGTTTTGCCAGTTTCGATGATGCTTGGGGCGAAGCGGGGCGTTGGGCGGTACTGGTTCAGCCGACGAATCAACTACCCGCGCAGCCGGTTGAGCAAGTCTGGCTGCAGGCCGCCCGAGATCTGCAGCAGCAGGGCAGAGGCGAGGCTGCGCAGCGTGCGCTGCGCGCAGCACAGCAGACATGGCCGGATGCAGCCCTATAACGGGCTGTTAGCAAGGCTATTGGAAATGCAAAACGGCACCTGAGGTGCCGTTTTTGTTTGCGCCACTGATTTTAGATGCCCAGCTTGTCACGCAGGGTGTAGTACCAAGCGCCCAGAGCACTAAACGGCACTTGGAACAGGCGACCGCCCGGGAATGGGTAGTGCGGCAAATCAGCAAAGGCATCGAAACGTTCGGCCTGACCACGCAATGCCTCAGCCAGCACCTTGCCGGCCAGATGGGTGTAGGTCACGCCGTGGCCGCTGCAACCTTGCGAGTAATAGATGTTGTCGCCCAGGCGACCGACTTGTGGCAGGCGCGAGAGGGTCAGCAGGAAGTTGCCGGTCCAGGCGTAGTCGATCTTCACATCTTTCAATTGCGGGAAGGCTTTGAGCATATTGGGGCGAATGATCGCTTCGATATTTGCCGGGTCGCGTGCACCGTAGACCACGCCACCGCCAAAGATCAGGCGGTTATCCGCACTGAGGCGGTAGTAATCGAGCAGGTAGTTGCAGTCTTCAACGCAGTAATTTTGCGGTAGCAGGCTCTTCGCCAGCTCGGCAGACAGCGGCTCGGTGGTGATTACTTGGGTGCCGCATGGCATCGACTTGGCCGATAGTTCGGGGATCAGGTTCCCTAGATAGGCGTTACCGGCCACCACTACGAACTTGGCTTTAATTCGGCCGTTGGGAGTGTGCACGACAGGATTGGCGCCGCGCTCAATGCGAATAGCTGGGGACTGCTCGTAAATCACCCCGCCGAGCAACTCGACTGCAGCGGCCTCACCGAGTGCTAGGTTGAGTGGATGGATATGACCGCCACTCATATCGAGCATGCCGCCGGCGTAAATGTCGGTACCCACGACTTCTTGTATGCGCTTGGCGTCCATCAGCTCAAGCTGGGTGTGACCGTAGCGCTCCCAGAGCTTTTTCTGCGACTCCAAGTGCTTCATGTGCTTAGGTGTATTAGCCGCGAATACACCACCGTCCTTAAGGTCGCACTGGATGTTGTACTTGGCGATACGTTCGCGAATGATGCGGCCGCCTTCGAATGCCATATCGCCCAGCAGCTGTGCCTGCTTGGGCGCGCAGCTGCGCTCGATCACATCGATATCACGGCTGTAGCTGTTGACGATCTGGCCGCCATTACGGCCTGAGGCACCGAAGCCAACTTTGGCGGCTTCGACGATGCTGACCTTAAAGCCATTTTCTAGCAGAGCGATGGCTGTCGACAGTCCGGTGTAGCCGGCGCCGACAATACACACGTCAGTCTCGACCTCTCCATCCAGTTCCGGGCGAGCCGGAACCGGATTGGCGGAGGCCGCGTAATAGGATTGTGGATAAGCTGTGTGCGCCATTTTGCAACCTCTGTTCTTTATTTTTTACGGATGAGCAGATGCTACCTGAGTTCAAAATGCCCGGCTAGTAGCCTTTACGAAATATAAAACTCGCCACAAAACAGTAAAAAATTCAATTATTCAGGCAGTTAGCGAAAAAAATGTTGACAGTTTTTTTCGCGGTCGTAGAATGCCCACCCATCGTAGGCACGTAGCTCAGTTGGTTAGAGCACCACCTTGACATGGTGGGGGTCGTTGGTTCGAGTCCAATCGTGCCTACCAAATTTGGTAGAAAAAAGGGTCGCTTAGGCGGCCTTTTTTTTTGGGTTCTTGTCAGTAAGCCAGGCTTTCTGCAAGCATTCATGCGGTTAGTTGTTGTTTAAAACCTCCAGTGACTGCGGTTCGGTTTTGGTTAGGCGTACATGCTCCTGCTTCTGTATGGCAGGTTTACCGCCGAATCGCTTACTGGCTCATCCCAACCCATGTGGCCTTTGGTAGAGGTCACCACTAGGAGAGGAGGCGCCATGCCCATCATTACTCTTCCCGACGGCAGTCAGCGTTCGTTCGATCACCCGGTATCTGTACTCGAGGTGGCGCAATCCATTGGTGCTGGCCTAGCTAAAGCTACGGTGGCCGGCAAGGTTAACGGCAAGCTGGTTGATGCCTGCGACTTGATTGATAGCGACGCAACCCTGCAGATCATTACGCCAAAAGACCAAGAGGGGCTCGAAATCATTCGCCACTCGTGTGCGCATCTGATTGGTCATGCGGTTAAGCAGTTGTTTCCTACTGCCAAGATGGTGATCGGTCCGGTCATTGATGACGGTTTTTACTACGACATCGCCTCCGAGCGCCCCTTCACTCTAGATGATGTGGCGGCCATCGAGCAGCGCATGCAGCAGCTGATCGAGACGGATTACGACGTCATCAAGAAGGTAACCCCGCGTGCCGAGGTTATTGATGTCTTCACCACCCGTGGTGAGGATTACAAGCTGCGCCTAGTTGAGGGTATGCCGGATGAGCAGGCAATGGGCCTGTACTACCACGAAGAATACGTCGACATGTGCCGCGGCCCGCACGTGCCCAATACGCGCTTTCTCAAAGCCTTCAAGCTGACCAAGCTGTCCGGTGCTTATTGGCGCGGCGATGCCAATAACGAGCAGTTGCAGCGTGTGTATGGCACGGCCTGGGCGGATAAGAAGCAGTTGGCGGCTTATATCCAGCGTATCGAAGAAGCCGAGAAGCGTGATCACCGTAAAATCGGCAAGCGTCTTGATTTGTTTCATACCCAGGAAGAAGCGCCGGGTATGGTGTTCTGGCATCCAAATGGCTGGACCATTTATCAAGTGCTAGAGCAGTACATGCGTGGCGTGCAGCGCGAAAATGGTTACCAGGAAATCAAGACGCCGCAAATTGTTGACCGTGTGCTGTGGGAGAAATCCGGGCACTGGGGCAACTACGCGGACAACATGTTTACCACGCAGTCTGAAAGTCGTGATTACGCCATCAAGCCGATGAACTGCCCGTGCCATGTTCAGGTGTTCAATCAAGGGCTCAAAAGCTACCGCGAACTCCCGCTGCGTTTGGCTGAGTTTGGCTCCTGTCACCGCAATGAGGCCTCGGGTGCGCTGCACGGTATTATGCGGGTGCGCGGTTTCACTCAGGATGATGCGCACATCTTCTGTACCGAAGAGCAGGTCAAGAAAGAGGCGGCGGATTTCATCAAGCTGACCTTGCAGGTTTACGCTGATTTCGGCTTCAGTGATGTCAAAATGAAGCTCTCAACGCGTCCGGCCAAGCGGGTGGGTGACGATGCGTTCTGGGATCGCGCTGAAGATGCGTTGGCCAATGCGCTGAATGAGGCGGGTCTGCCTTGGGAGTATCTGCCAGGGGAGGGTGCATTCTACGGCCCGAAGATCGAATTCACCCTGCTCGACTGTCTCGGTCGTGCCTGGCAGTGCGGTACGTTGCAGTACGACCCGAACATGCCACAGCGTCTGGATGCGAGCTACGTTTCTGAAGACAACAGCCGAAAAGTGCCAGTCATGTTGCACCGGGCGATTCTTGGATCGTTCGAGCGTTTTATCGGTATTTTGATTGAGCACTACGAGGGTGCATTCCCTGCGTGGCTCGCGCCGACTCAGGCTGTGGTGATGAATATCACCGACAAACAGGCCGATTTTGCCCTCGAAGTTGAAAAAACACTCAATCAAAGCGGTTTTCGTGCCAAGTCTGACTTGAGGAACGAGAAGATAGGCTTTAAAATCCGCGAGCATACTTTGCTCAAGGTTCCTTATCTCTTGGTTATCGGAGATCGGGAAGTTGAGACGAAAACTGTCGCTGTGCGTACCCGTGAAGGTGCTGATTTGGGCTCGATGCCCGTCGCTCAATTCGCTGAATTTCTTACGCAAGCGGTTTCCCGGCGTGGTCGCCAAGATTTGGAGTAATCATTATTAAGCGTGATATGAGACAAGATAAGCGAGCTGCACCGAAGGCACCGATCAACGAGAATATCTCGGCACGTGAGGTACGGTTAATTGGCGCTGAGGGTGAGCAGCTCGGGATTGTGTCAATTGAAGACGCGCTTCTTAAGGCCGAAGAGGCCAAGCTGGATCTGGTAGAGATTTCTGCCGATGCAGTGCCACCTGTTTGTAAGCTGATGGACTACGGTAAATCGATCTTCGAAAAGAAGAAGCAGGTTGCTGCCGCTAAGAAAAACCAGAAGCAGATTCAGGTTAAAGAAATCAAGTTTCGTCCAGGGACGGAGGAAGGGGATTACCAGGTAAAACTACGCAACCTGGTACGTTTCCTTAGTGAGGGGGACAGGGCCAAGGTTTCATTACGATTCCGTGGCCGTGAGATGGCCCATCAGGAGCTGGGCATGGAGCTGTTGAAGCGAGTTGAAGCTGACTTGCTTGAATACGGCGCCGTTGAACAGCATCCAAAGATGGAAGGACGCCAGCTGATCATGGTCATCGCCCCCAAAAAGAAGAAGTAACCACCAGGGCACGGCAGGCCTTACGGTTATGTTTATCAACTGAATGCGGAGTATCCGAACATGCCAAAGATGAAAACTAAGAGTGGTGCAGCCAAGCGTTTTCTCAAAACCGCTAATGGCTTCAAGCACAAGCACGCTTTCAAGAGCCACATCCTGACCAAGATGTCCACTAAGCGTAAGCGTCATCTGCGCGGTAGCACCATGGTGCACCCGTCTGACGTGGCAAAAGTGGCGCGCATGCTGCGCGTTCGTTAATCGGTCAAGATAGAGGAAATTACTCATGGCTCGTGTTAAGCGCGGCGTTATCGCTCGCAAGCGTCACAAAAAAATTCTGAAACTCGCTAAAGGCTACTACGGCGCACGCTCACGCGTGTTCCGCGTTGCCAAGCAAGCGGTAATCAAGGCAGGCCAGTACGCCTACCGTGACCGTCGTCAGAAAAAACGTCAGTTCCGCGCTCTGTGGATCGCTCGTATCAATGCTGGTGCTCGTGTTAACGGTCTGTCTTACAGCCGTTTCATTGCCGGCCTGAAAAAAGCGTCCATCGAGATCGACCGTAAGGTACTGGCTGATCTGGCAGTGAACGAAAAAGCGGCGTTTGCTGCGATTGTCGAGAAAGCGAAAGCCTTACTGGCTTAAGTCCCCGACAGTCACCGGGCTCGCCCGGTGCTAAACGTCACCAATAGGGGAAGAGCCTTCAAGCTCTTCCCCTATTTCGTATCTGGAGTCTGTAAATGGAAAATCTGGATGTGCTGGTCTCGCAAGCGCTTGAGGCCGTTAGCCACACCGACGATGTGAATGCTCTTGAGCAGTTACGGGTTCACTATCTGGGCAAGAAAGGCGAATTAACTCAGGTGATGAAGACCCTGGGTAATCTGTCGGCAGAAGAGCGTCCGCAAGCGGGTGCACTGATCAATGCTGCCAAGGATAAAGTTCAGGATGCTCTGAATAGCCGCAAAGAAACACTGGAGCAGGCTGCGTTGAGCGCCAAGCTCGCGGCTGAAAAAATTGATGTCACTCTGCCAGGGCGCGGGCAGGTATCGGGTGGTCTGCATCCGGTCACCCGTACGCTGGAGCGTGTGGAGCAATTCTTCACTCGGATAGGCTACGGCATCGCCGAAGGCCCCGAGGTCGAGAACGATTACCATAATTTTGAAGCGCTCAATATCCCGGGGCATCATCCGGCGCGGGCGATGCACGATACTTTTTATTTCAATGCGAACATGTTACTGCGCACCCATACCTCGCCGGTGCAGGTGCGTACCATGGAATCGCAGCAGCCGCCGATCCGCATTATTTGCCCAGGCCGCGTATACCGCTGCGACTCCGATATCACTCACTCGCCGATGTTCCACCAGGTCGAAGGCCTGCTGGTCGACGAGAATGTGAGCTTTGCCGACCTCAAGGGCACCATTGAAGAATTCCTTCGCGTGTTCTTCGAGAAGCCATTGGGCGTGCGCTTCCGTCCGTCCTTCTTTCCGTTTACCGAGCCCTCGGCTGAAGTCGATATGCAGTGTGTGATGTGCAGCGGCAAAGGTTGCCGCGTATGCAAGCAGACCGGCTGGCTGGAAGTGATGGGCTGCGGCATGGTTCACCCGAACGTGCTGCGCATGTCTGGCATTGATCCAGAAAAATACTCCGGCTTCGCCTTCGGTATGGGGGTTGAGCGTTTAGCCATGCTGCGCTACGGCGTCAACGATTTACGACTGTTCTTCGATAACGACCTGCGGTTCCTGGCGCAATTTCGCTAGGGCCGCACGACCGTAACCGATCAGTTTTAGGAGAGCAGGATGAAATTCAGTGAACAGTGGCTGCGTAGCTGGGTAAACCCGGAGGTTTCCCGTGATGAGCTGGTGGCGCGCCTGTCCATGGCGGGCCTCGAAGTAGATAGCGTGACCCCGGCTGCCGGGGTATTCAGCGGCGTGGTGGTGGGTGAGGTGCTCAGCACTGAGCAGCATCCGGATGCCGACAAGCTGCGTGTGTGCCAAATCAGCAATGGCGCGGAAACCTTTCAGGTGGTGTGTGGCGCGCCTAACGTGCGGCCCGGCCTGAAGATTCCCTTCGCCATGATCGGTGCCGAACTGCCGGGCGACTTCAAGATCAAGAAGGCCAAGCTGCGCGGCGTCGAGTCCAACGGCATGCTCTGCTCGGCCTCCGAGCTGCAGATCAGTGAAGAAAACGATGGTCTGATGGAACTACCGAGCGACGCGCAGGCGGGGCAGGATATTCGTGTTTATCTCGAGCTGGACGATGCCAGTATCGAGGTCGACCTGACGCCGAACCGCGGCGACTGTCTATCCTTGGTGGGCCTGGCCCGTGAAGTCGGTGCCTTGTACGACGCGCCTGTTGCTCGTCCGCAGATTGCTGCGGTTGCGCCGAGTCATGATGATGTACGCCCGATCGAGGTGTTGGCGGCGCAAGCCTGCCCGCGCTACCTCGGACGCGTGGTGCGTAACGTCGATCTGTCCAAGCCAACGCCGTTGTGGATGGTCGAACGTCTGCGCCGCGCCGATGTCCGCAGCATCGATGCCGCGGTGGATATCACCAACTACGTAATGCTTGAGCTGGGTCAGCCGATGCATGCCTTCGATCTCGCGGAGATCAATGGCGGCATCCGTGTGCGCATGGCCGAGGAGGGCGAGAAGCTGGTGCTGCTCGACGGGCAGGAAGTCAGTCTGCGTGCCGACACCCTGGTCATCGCCGACCACAATCGTGCACTGGCGATTGCCGGCGTGATGGGGGGTGAGCATAGCGGCGTGAGCGCAAAAACTTGCGACCTGTTTCTGGAAAGCGCCTTTTTCGACACCATCGCGATTGCCGGCAAGGCACGTTCCTATGGCCTGCACACCGACTCTTCGCACCGTTTCGAACGTGGCGTAGATTGGCAGCTCGCGCGTGAAGCCATGGAGCGGGCCACTGGATTATTGCTGGCAATTATCGGTGGTGAGGCCGGTCCGATCATTGAGGTCGTTGATCAGCATCAATTGCCGAGCGTCGCCCCGGTTACCCTGCGGGTTGAGCGCATCGAGCAAATGCTCGGATTGAAAATGGACGATGCAGAGATCGTCCGTTTGCTGGCAGCGTTGGGACTGGGTGTCAGTGCTAGTGGTGAGGGGCAGTGGCAAGTGACAGTTCCCAGTCACCGCTTCGATATCAGCATCGAGGTCGATCTGATTGAAGAGCTGGCGCGCCTGTACGGCTACAACCGTTTGCCGGTGCGTTATCCGCAAGCGCGCCTAGCACCGCAGCCAAAGGCGGAGGCGGGTGTCGAGTTGCCGGCGCTGCGTCGTTTGTTGGTGGCACGGGGTTACCAGGAAGCCATCACCTACAGCTTTATCGATCCCAAGCTGTTTGAGCTGTTCAATCCTGGTGTTGAGCCGCTGATGCTGGCGAACCCTATCTCTGCAGATATGGCGGCGATGCGGTCTTCCTTGTGGCCGGGTCTGATCAAGGCGCTTGAGCACAACTTGAATCGTCAGCAGTCGCGTGTACGCCTGTTCGAAAGTGGTTTGCGCTTTGTGGGTCAGCTCGAAGGTTTGAAGCAAGAGCAGATGCTGGCAGGTGTGATTTGTGGGGGGCGCTTGCCAGAAGGCTGGGCGCATACTCGTGATGATGTCGACTTCTATGATGTGAAGGCTGATGTTGAGGCTTTACTAGCCAGCGCGGGCGCGGGCAATAGCTTTGCTTTTGTACCAGGCGAGCATGCCGTACTGCATCCGGGGCAAACGGCGCGCATCGAGCGTGAAGGGCGCGTTGTGGGGTTCGTTGGTGCCATTCATCCTGAGTTGTCGAAAGTGCTAGGCTTGGACCAGCCAGTCTTCATGTTTGAGCTGGTGTTGGGCGAAATCACTCAGGGTGTTATGCCGAAGTTTCAGGAGCTTTCCAAGTTCCCTGAGGTGCGTCGTGATCTGGCCGTCCTAGTTGATCGCGGTGTGTCAGCGCAAGACTTACTTGGTCTTGTTCGTGAGGGTGCAGGCGAGTGGTTGACTGACCTCAAGCTATTTGACGTGTATCACGGTAAAGGTATTGATCCTGATAGAAAAAGCCTTGCCGTTGGCTTGACCTGGCAGCATCCATCGCGCACTCTTAATGACGATGAGGTGAGTATAACAACGCAAAATATTCTCACCTCCCTGGAACAAAGGTTCAACGCCACGTTAAGGAAGTAGCGTATGGGGGCTCTGACGAAAGCTGAGATGGCAGAACGTCTGTATGAAGAGCTGGGCCTGAATAAACGGGAAGCCAAGGAGTTGGTTGAGCTGTTCTTTGAAGAAATCCGCCAAGCGCTGGAGCTCAATGAACAGGTCAAGCTCTCGGGGTTCGGTAATTTTGATCTGCGCGATAAGCGCCAGCGCCCCGGTCGCAATCCAAAAACAGGAGAGGAAATTCCGATCACGGCTCGTCGTGTGGTGACTTTCCGTCCAGGCCAGAAACTTAAAGCCAGGGTCGAAGCGTATGCTGGAACCAAGTCATAACGACGAATTACCCGTCATACCCGGCAAACGCTATTTCACCATTGGTGAAGTAAGTGAGTTATGCGCCGTAAAGCCGCACGTACTGCGTTACTGGGAGCAGGAATTCCCTCAGCTTAATCCGGTTAAGCGGCGCGGTAACCGCCGTTATTATCAGCGCCAAGACGTGCTGATGATTAGGCAAATACGGGCACTGCTGTACGATCAAGGCTTTACAATCGGTGGGGCGCGCCAACGCCTCTCCGGTGATGAAGCCAAAGATGACAGCACTCAATATAAGCAGTTGATCAAGCAGATGATTACTGAGCTTGAAGACGTTCTTTGGGTGCTCAAAAAATAGTCGATTTATTCAAAAAGGTTCCATATTTCAAAGCCTTAATGTATAGTTGGTGGTGTTTTAGGGAGATCTATAAAATAGATTGACGCCTAGTCGGGGCGTAGCGCAGTCCGGTAGCGCACTAGCATGGGGTGCTAGGGGTCGAGTGTTCGAATCACTCCGTCCCGACCAAATAACCCTAGAAAATCCAATCACTTAACGGTGGTTGGATTTTTTTATGGGTTAAGGTTTTCGTTCTCTGTTCAGATTTTTGCGTTTTGGTCACCGTTGGGTCACCGTTAGCCCTAACCTGTCTTTTGCCCTGCAGGTCTCCTCATTGATCTGCCATGTTGAACACCGATGTGCAGCGTGGGCTCTCAGCTAACTCTCCCAAGACGCAATACGAAAAATCTCTCGGCAGGCTTGCCAATCTTGTTCCCGATTGTCTTACCTCGCCGGGATGGTCGGCAGTGGGTAGAGCTGCATCTATTGATATAGCTATTAACTATTTATTCAAGTAATTCGATAGTGGCAATCGCTAATCCTGCTCAGCATGGACTTCCAGCAGGGGCCAAGTAGAACGGTTAAAAAATACACATCACGTACTTGGTATGAGTTCAACCAACCAGGTACCCACCATGAGCAATCGTAAGACCTATACCCACCTTTCCCAATCCGACATTGCCCTTCAAATTGAGTCACTCGTCCAGGCTATCGAGAAGACCGACACACCTGCATTTCGAATCACGCAAAGCCGCTCAGGCTACGAGCGTGTAGAGGCGACCAGTCTGTCCCGCTACTTTACCCACATCAAGCAGATGCTCGACCTGTGTGACGATGATCGAGTCGAGTACAGCTACAGCGAACACCTGCAAGCATTCAAGGAGGTCTGCCAGGACATTCAGCTTCAGCGTCATCCCGATGGGCCTGTTTGCCTGAATGAACGAGGTGCGGTGTACCTGGATCACCACCACAGCATGAACGTACTGACAGCACGGATTCGTCAATTGACCCGTCAGCAACGGTATCAGCGCAGGCCTGGTGATCGTCGCTTTGAGGCCCGTAAGCAGGAGAGGGAGATAGTGGAGTACACGGATGCTGTAATGAGTCTTTACTCCCGCACCACGATAATCAGGCTGGATCTTTACTACCGTCCTGAAGCTCAAGCCAGGCTCCGAGTCGAGCATGTCCTTGATGATGTCGACGCCTTGATCGCCAAGCACAGTCGTCATTCGATCTTCGAGCACCTTATAGGCTACATCTACTCGGTGGAGCAGGGGGATCGCAATGATGGAAGGGGCTTCCACATTCATGCAGCCTACTTCTTCAATGGCAACCAGGTATGCCGCGATGTCTGGAAAGCCATCGAGATCGGGGAGCTGTGGGAGGACATCACGCGTGGCCAGGGCTATGCGCACAGCTGCAACCATGACAAGGGTCAATATGGCGACAAGTGTGGCATCGGCCATATCCAGAGAAGTGATCAGGCTATACGGCCTCATACCCACATAACTATGAAGTACTTAGCCAAGGATGATCAGCACCTGCGCCTGAAGCCGGGAGGAGCTCGATGCCTGCGTAAGGGTAATCTGAAACGTCTCCGTTTCTGAGAAACGACTGTTTCCAACAGAATCAGCCGGGAGCGGCAATTCGGACTCCAGCGGGTTATGTGATCAACCGATAGCGACGCAAGAGACACTTGTTTAAGGAAGGCCAAGACTCTCTAAATCAGCGGGATTGAAGAACACAACGAGACGCCCCATGGCAAGTTGTGACGGAATCACTTCTCGAGCGAAGATGCTAGACAACCGCTTAAAATCGAACATGAGCCGTGGATCATGTGAGTAACTGAATGCTCTGGAGATGGATGCTAGCGGTTCAGGGCTCCCGCAGGGTCTTCGTCCATCTAGAGTCGAGAGCGTCAAGAAGCCCCTTATCGTCTTCAAAAGTATTTCCCTATATCAAGCCTCAGCTCAGGCTGGCCGTTTTTTATATCCAAGTGCCTGGTCACTCTGTGTTGGCCCAGCGGCCGCTCTTGTCCGCTAGCTACCGGTTATTGCTGGTGTGCTAATCACATGGGTTTTGACTTCAACCTAAAGTCAAAACCCATCTCCATTGTTTTTATCTTCGTCTCTTCACGCCATTTGAGTCGTTTCCAAATGGTCCTAAATATCGTTGCACATTACTGTCGGTGTACTCGGCCATTACATCCTCCACAAGGCTTTCGATTCGGCGAACTAGGGACTTATCTTCAGTGATAAAGCCAAACGGAATAGGCACTGGATGAAGCTCAGGCAGCACAAGGTGATAAGCAACCACGGCAAAGCTGTCCGTAAGGCTGATTATCTCAAGCGAGGACAGGCTCGTAGACTCGATAAAACCATGCAATATCTCGCCAGCTTCACTGCAGTCAGCGCTGGCTTTTTTGCGTGTTGACCTATCATTAGCGTCAGCTAGAGGGATCAGTAATCGGGGGTTAAATACGACTTTTTCTTTATCTTTTGTCTTAGCTGTAGCTGCGCCCACAAAGCTGCTCAAGGCCTGACCATGGCGTGAACACTTGCCCCATAATCCGTGAGCTGCCGGTGCCAGCCACGTTAATGTAATCGGTTGCTCAGCTCCTGCTTTGGCATTTTTATCCTTATACTTTTTAAACAGCGTTTCTACTTGATCCCAATTCCTACTGAGTTGCAGTGCGCCGTAAATACGCGCCTGTTTGCTCTTTCCTGAGTCGCTGAATGTTAGTGCTCGCTGAATCAGACGGGTGAAGTCGAGCTCTCCAGCGGCTAGCAGTTCAAGCGTTTGTTCATCACCTATACGGTCTGCAAAAGCCATGATTGAGTTTAGAGTGCTCTGTCCAATTAAGGTCGCTAGTTGCACACTGCGTTGGCTGATATAAGCCTCGTGCTCTGCGATCTCTGCAGGCTCCTTAAATCCGACATTTAGACTCTCAAGATCTAGGCAGTAGCTGTCTTCAATTTTCAGCCAGCCATCTCTTTCTTTCTCAACTTGGCTGATTTTGTAGAGTTCTGGTGTTTGCTGTTCTTTTGCCTGGCCACAGAGTTCACCTCTTTTATAGATATCATGCAAATTTCGCTGAAAAGCGACTTCGGCCAACTTCACTGACTCGCTACGAACTTCTGAGCAAGCACTCAATACCACGGAGCGTTTTTGATTCTCTAGACGAGGTTTAGCCCCAAGATATGAGAATGCGAGTAGGTCAAAGGTAAACAATTTACGGTGGTCTTCACGCGATTTAACGATTGGTGTTTCTCCATTTTCGTCGAAAAGCCTCAAGCCTTTTTCCGTCAGTGTGATGCGACCTTCAGCTGTCGATTGCAATTCGCCTTGCTGCAAGAATGGCGTCAGCGCCGTATTTAACTCCTTGGGCGTAAAACCAAAAAAGCGAGCTATATCTGCCGGTAAAAGGGCTGAGACCTTCAGCAGGCGCAGTAGGAACTCCGGTACAAATGGAAATCCGCCTTGTTCAACCAGTGTGTATTCAATACGAAATTGCTGGGCTGGAACGCAGATGTCAAATTCAAATAAAACCAGTGACTCAGTGGTCATTTTGCGGCACTCCCTGTGAGCTCAACCGGCTTGATCGCGTAGATATCCTCATGTTGACGTGCTCGGATGTAGGAGGTGACCTTGCCCAGTGGTAGTTCGGCATTTCGTCCCGCCCACATACGCATATCGCCAACGATTACCAAACGGTCCATAGCCCTTGATATGGCCACATTGATTCGGTTAGGTGAACGCAGGAAGCCAGGCGAAAGGTCACTGTTTGAACGGGTCAGGGAAATGATCACGATACGATTCTCCTTGCCCTGATAGCTGTCTACGGTGTCAATCTTGACTAAGCGCTTGAACTCCTCAGACCAATTTTGCTCTGCGAACTTCCGGCGAATCAGCTTTTTCTGCTCACCGTACATGCAGATGATGCCAATAGCGGGCTCTTGACACTCGCTCATCTCATCAACCAAAGCGGTAGAAAACTCCGCCTCATCTTCAATGTTCTTAAGCATGCGAATAATGGCATCGGCTTCGGCATGGTTTACTAGGCTGGTGCTACCTTGCTGCTCCTGATGGTGTGCTTTTTTGCCCAGTACGCCGGTATCCAACCAAGTAAAGACAGAGCCGATGCACTCGGGGGGCTGTTCAAAGTGTGCCGGAATCGGGCGCTTGCCGGTTTCTAGCTGACCTTGGTAGAAAACTTCAGAGACAATGTCGCCAATCGCAGGCTGCATGCGGTATTGGGTCTTCAGTGTGGCACTGACGAGCCTGCCGTAAGCCGATTCGAATGCTCTTTCGAAGTCGCTGCGCATTACATGCTGGAACTCCGCTGAGGTCGGGTGCGTTTCGAGTTGGCGAGCAATTGCTTTCTTATGCTCATCTTCATAAAACGGCGGTAGTTGACGATGGTCACCGACCAAAAGGACGCGCCGCCCTACCTGCATGGCTATAGCCAGTTCAGTAGGAGACGAACGCGCTGCTTCGTCGATGATCACCCAATCAAAGCGGTTCTCTGCCAGCTTGAGGTGATGCAGGCCAATGCCCACGCATGTACCGCAAACGAGCGTTCTTGAGCGCACAAGGAACTCGTCATAGTTTGCTCGCTCACTGGCCATACGTTCCAGTAAGTCATCCGACAACTGAATCAATGACAGACATCGATTAAGCTCATGGGTACGTACACCATGCTCACTGGCAACCTTAGTTTGGGCCTGCTCCAGCCACGAGCGGGGCGATACCTGTGGGTCAGGTTGAATGTTGAAATCTTCGCGTAACAACTCTTGCAGTTCACTATTTAGCATCTGCACTGTAGCTTTCTTATGCTTGTCGGTATCTATTTCATCGTCGGTTATATCTAGATCCTTATCTAGGCGTTCAATGCTTCTGACTAGGCCAAAAACTCTGCACTGAACATCCAAGAGACTCTCGATAAAGGCGGTACTCACTCCGAGTGAGGGTGCCATTAACGACAAACGATGCTTTAGCTCAGCCCTGAACGACTGCTGCTGTTGGGTCACTATGGAGCGGGAGTAAACATCACGCAGCTCATCAGAAACAACGTGCTCGCGGTTGCTGAATCGAACCACATCTAAGTCAGTGTTAAGCCTACGACAATGCGCCCGAATTCGTTCTGCCGCCGTGTTCACTGCTTCATGCGACTGGCTCACCAAAAGGATGTTGCGTACGCCTTCCTGGCTGACCAAGTAGTGGCAAAATGCAGCAATGAACTCTGTTTTGCCTGTGCCTGGTGGACCCTGCAACAAACCCAGTGGGCCACGGCTCACTAACCGAGCAAATGCCTCTTTCTGAGCATCATTCAGGCCTATTACTTGGCCATCAGGCATCCGGCGTTGATACACCTCAAAGTGCTCTTCGGTCGGTGGTTCGCCATAACGCTCTGGATCTATGTCACAGGCTTCATCAAAGTAGTCAACCAGCTGAGGGACCACTGAGAGTCGTTCCAGTATCCGCTCCATCGCCTTCTTGCGCCGCGTAAAAGAGGAACGAGTCGAGCTGGACTGCAAATAGAGCTGATCCTCTGGATTGATCCCTTTAGCCTTATTCGTTATTACGAGATACAGCTCGGATTTGGTGCTCTTGCGGACATTTATTGCGCCCAGTTCAAATGTTTTTCCGTCTTTCTTTTTTGATAGCAAGACGGTGTCATCGGCCTCGAAGGACTCAAGTACCTCTCTTTGTGCGGTGTACGGAATCATTAAACCCAGCTTGTCCTTATTGAGCTTTGGCTCATCAGCGACTTCGACCATGGGGAGCGCTTCGGACTCTGTATCCAGAATTGCTTTCCAGATCTTCGAGACTGAAAAGGTTCTAGGTTTTAGTTCTGTGCTGGGCTCTGGCTGCACATCTTCATCATGCTCATCCAGTGCAATATCGACTGGCTGACTCGTTTCGCCTGGCAGAGCTTTTTCAGCAACTGCTGCACGAGCTTCACTGAGGATACTGCTCACGAGAACATCAAAGTCCGGCTGTTGCGCCATATAGGCTGTTAGCGCTCTTAGCTTGGAGTATTTCCTTACGGATACATTGATGCGGACATCTACTTCAAAAACTGCAGAACGGGACGCATAGGAGTGGACGGCCTCCTGAGTCGCAGCCCCCAGCGACTTCTCAAATGATTTTGATGTCGGGTCGTAAGTTGCGCTGAGACGACCGCCCACGCCTTGAAAGCTTATTGCTGCTAATCGGGCGTCAGCACGGGCGGGCTCAATACTGATGAAAATCCGGCCATTGTCAGGGTAGATGGTGAAGTCCATTTCATCGTGGCCCCACACCTCTACGGAGATAAGCTGCTGAGATGATTTGGGCTGAAACGCTTTGTCTAACGCCTCACGAAAGCGCTCCAGTGCAATAAACCCTGAGTCGCTGTTGCGTTCGTGAGTAATAGCTACTCGTATTTCTGGGATGTCTGCATCGCCTGGTTCATCCCAGTTCATGTCCAGCAGTTCAACCGCCATACGCATGACTGCAAAATTATCACGCTCAAAGGTCGTGCAGTTTTCCCTTAGAGGGCTGTAGCGGTTATTGAATGGCTGTGAACCACTTGCTGATAAGTCGGGCATATCCAGCAGATAGACCTGGATCTGATCTTCTTCACTTGTCGGCAGCAAAACTTTTATGTTGTTCGGATGCAGGTCGCCGTGGCTAATTAGCTGTTCGTGCAGGCATTCAACCCCAGCCATGAGCTTACGAATTACCGTTAGGGCGCGCTCAGGCGTTACTTGCGGTAGTTCATTCCAGTGCAGGCCAGCAATAAAATGCTGCACCAAGAAAGGCATGCCACCTTTACCGTAGCCAAACTGCTCGATAACCGGCAAGAATGCGTAGTTACTTTTCTGTAAGGTTCCCAGCTTTTCGAAAAAGGCCAACAGCATGGGGCCTTGGCCACCCTGCGGTGTATTGGCATGGATCGATGGCCATAGTTTTACGATTGAGAGGCCTGAGCGATAGACCTCCTTATCCTCGGCATCTAGGATTTCTTCTTCCACTGGAAAGGCCTTGTATGCCGTGAACATAGGCAACGCAAAAGGCTCGAGCACCGCTGGATCAAAGTCAAAAATACCATCTAGTACTGGCGTCGACTGGTTCAGTTTGTCCAGTAGCTCGCCGGCATCGGCATATCGAGCGTCTGGAGTCTCATTGAGTGCTCCAATCAGTACATCGGCGTACCAAGTATCTGAACACTGCATCGCTGAGCGGACGCTCTCGATGTAACTCATATCCAGCTTCAATGGCAGTGGCTTTGCCTGAATCAGGTGCCAGCAAAGCATCCCTAAGGCAAAAACATCACGCTGAAATGGAGTGCCTCTGTGCGCTATTTCGGATCGATCCTCCGGCAACTCAATTGCGCCAATGCTTAACTGATCTCTCCTTGGTCCGACAGTGCCAACGGGCTGATGGTAGGCTGCAATGAAGTTGGACAAGGCAATTGCACTGGATGGAGAGAACCAGATGCTATGGTCACCAAGATCTCGGTGAGCGACCTTAAAGCTGTGCATGGTGGCGAACTGTGCCACCATGATTTTGGCTAGTTTTATTCGCCCCGTTTCAGGGAACTGCTCTACATAACGATTGATGAATTCATTAAGGCGGTAATGCTCAGCCGGCAGCTCGCAGAGCTCAGAGAATTCCTGAGTGATCGAGTCTTTGGAGGGGTTCTTGATGGGCTTCAGACACCTTCGTGAAAGCTCAAGATCCCTTTGTCCGAGATAGACTAATACATCCCGTTCTCTTGAAAGTATCTTGAAGCGTCCTTCTGGGGTTTTGGCATCTACATCATCGAGTTTGCTGAAGTCCCACATGCGGAGCAGAGCGCGCTCGGCCTTGTTGTTTTCATTGGTTGCTTGGTACTCAACGTACACCTTGCCCGGGTGTTCGAAAATTAACTCTCCAGCTCTGAATCCATCGACCATCAACTCCTTCGGCTTGGCATTGCCCTGCTTGAGAAGCTGATCGAAAACCTCAAAGTGCTGATTTAATCCTGCCGCTTCAGGGTGAGGCCGGAATTTTTTGTTGTATTGATGTTCATTGGCCAGCACCAAAAAATCGTTTAAATGCAGAACATGTTCACGCTCCGCATCTGGCAGCTCATCGAAGCTACAGGTCCCGCTCAGAACTACACAAAACTTGATGGTGGGCACACGGCTATCAGGAAATTTGCTCTTAACTGCATTGAGCTTTTTTTGTAGCAAGTAGACTTTGTTTTGGGTAATGGATACGGGCGAACGATCGCGCTCATCTCCGTTTTGATACCACTTGCCAGCGTTGCTGGTGATTTTGCCGTGCCAGTGTTTGAGCTCGACGATTAGCACGTTCTTGTGGGTAACAATGACAAGATCGAACTCACCTTCTTTGCCGCGTGAGTCTGCAAAACGAAAGCCGGCATAGCCTTTCCATGGCCACATGACAGGAGAGCTTTGGGCTTTCACTTTTAGCGCTTTTAGCTGTTGAGCAGTGGACTTTTCTGAGCCTGATTTTTTTGATTTCGGTAACTCAGATAAAAATTTTCCCTGGAAAGCCTTACGCATGGTCTCAATGGCTTCGACTTCATGTCGAAGCAGACCGCCTTCCCAATACACAACTTCCATTGTTTCGTCTCCATTGCGGCGCAATGCCAGTCGTTCAGTGCGTAAAATATTTAGCAGCAGGGTTTTCCTGCTGGTTAGGGCCACGTGTTACTAAGTGAAAGTCCGTCCGCTAACCCTCGGTATGACAATTTCCCAACGTTCAGATTTGTAGCGCATACGGTATTCATCCTCACTGTCTTCGGCATAGCGAGTGATGATGCCGGCGACCTCACATGTTTCGACTTCAAGGTTCAAACGGAAGGATTTCGATGTGCAGCCGACGGTTCGGCCTTGCTCGTCTTGGAGTAAGTAGCGTTCGCCTTCGGCGTGTACACGCAATGAGGCGCCCGTTTTAAGTTCTTGGATGGCCTGATGAATAGGGGCTGTTGCAGGCTGACGGCCTGGGTAGCCAATATCAATGTCCTTCATGCTGAATACTTGGTACTGGGTATCCAATGTAGGGTCATGCTGGCCATTGAAGCTATGTTTTAGCAGGGCTGCACCGAGCGACTGGGTGAAGGCGTTGGTGGATGCAAACTCACAAAGGGTTAAGGTTTCTTCGGCGCGGGTCATGCCGACGTAGTACAGGCGGCGCTCATCTTCTAACTGTTGCTGTTTTTGGTTCCAGCCACCATCCAGTAATGCCACATGCCGAAACTCTAGGCCTTTGGCCGAGTGCACGGTGCCGAGGTAAAGGCCGGTACGCGGTTGTTGGCGCATTTCCCGCGCGTAGTCATATAGCCAATCAATCAGCGTTGCACGTGCGAGCTGGCATTCGCCGAACTCGCCCTTCAGTTGTTCAAAGGCTGTTTGAAAAAACTCATGCCATTGCTCATCGAGCGATAGGCTTTGCAGAGAGGCGTTTGCACTGTTCGCATCGAGCAGCGGCGCTTGGTTTGTGCGCAGGTGCTCAATGGCTTGGATGTAACCACGCTGGCGCGTTAGTGGGAGTGCGCTCTGCTTGTCAGCCGCCAAGTAATAGGGCACTGAATGTTGCTCACACCAAGCCTGGATCGGCAGCAGATAGCGGTGCGTGCGTGCGAGAATTGCGCAGCCCTGCCAATCATCGCATTGCTCTAGATCTTTTAGACGCTGGAACTCTGCCAATACCGCTTGTGCTTGGATGTTGCCTGCTGGGCTGTCTGCTGCAGGTAGCTGAATACATGAAACATGGCCCTGACGCAGCTGATCAAGGCCCTGCCAGCGCCCCCCCATGGGAAGCCCTTGGCGAGTGTTGTTGATCTGGATCGGATGCTCAGCTTTGAGCCGGTTACGATTTTTTTCAATCAACGCGTTGGCGGTAGTAATGATCATTTTGCTGGAGCGAAAGTTTTCCACCAGGTAACTGATGTCGGCGTTGTACTCTTGCTGGTAGCGCTCGATATGCTGATTACTGCCGCCGCGCCATTGGTAAATATTTTGATCATCGTCGCCTACCGCCAAAATGCACAGCTCGTCATCGTTCTCACTGTGGCGTTTGGCAAGGGCGCTTACTAGGTTGTACTGACGTTCATCGATGTCTTGATACTCGTCGACCAAGATGTAGCGATAACCACGCAATAGGCGTTCGCGCAGATCATCTTCACCTTCCGCTGAGTGCTTGCCTTCGAGCAGCTCGGCGGCGCGTTCGAGCAACGCGTCGAGTTCCCCATCATCAATCTTATCGCGTTGTGAGTAGCTAACGCCGGTCAAGCGCATTGCCATCGAGTGATAGGTCAATATGGTTAAGCCGTAGGCCTCGTTACCGACTAGGCTAAACAGGCGCTTACGGATTTCGTTAGCTGCATGACGGTTAAAGGTTAGGGCGATGATGCTGCTGGCTGGTATGCGCCGCACGCGCAATAGATACGCGATGCGGTGGACGATCACGCGTGTTTTGCCAGAGCCAGGACCCGCGAGAATCAGTCTATTACGGTCGTCGGGGTCTGTGACCACGATTTTTTGCGTGGTATTCAAAGTGTAGATAATCGACTGCCATGAGGCCTCGCTGGTCGCCAGCTTGAGTACTTCGTCTTTGCCGGCAAAATACAGTTTGAGGAAATCCTGCTTGCTCTCTTTGAAGTAGTGCATGACTAAGCCCAGTGCGGCAGCCATTTCTTTCAGGGCAACTTCTGCGTATTCACGCATCACATGCACCTGAATGCGTTTCTCCCGGTAGTGCTCATCGAGCTTCAGGAAGTCTTCCTTGAGATAGCGCTGGCCATGCTTGTCGGGATTAACTTCGATGGTCATGGCGCGACGCATCACCGTCATCCCGTGGTTCAGCGTGAGTACTTCTTGCTGGTGCAGATAGAGCAACACATGCTCAACGGCCTTTTTTCGTTGCTCGGGTTTAATGGTGGCATTGAGCACTAGATCGCTTTCGATCATTTTCATTAGCTCGCCAAAAGTTGTTTGCACCAACAGGTCTTTGGCGCGTGCGCCACTGGGCAATTTGGCGATGAGAAAAGGCATCAGCACAGCTGCGATGGCACGACGACTATCCCCCTGTTTCTGAACTTGATCCCAGGTGTAGCCATGGCGAATACGTAATTTCAGGTAGTCGCGGTTTAACTGGCTAAGTTCGAAATTACTGCGCTGTGAGCTTTCGCCGTCACGATCCTGCGTCAGGCTACGCAGCAAACGAAGAACGTGTAGCGGCAGTAAGTCTGCTTGTGCGGTGATTTGTCGGAGATGCGCGGTGAGCGGCGGCAAATTGATATCTTGCCAGCCACCCTGATCCGCATCGGGTGCTTGTTCACGCAGTTCGCTGAACAAGGCACTTTCCAGCTGCATTGATTGGCTCAAACGTTCATTGGATGAGCCAACCACTCCATGACGCAGGTAAATCGTCAGCTGTGAATCATTTTCCAGCAGGCCTAGATTTTCCAGCTGTTTCAGCGTGCTACTTATTTCTTCTTGGTTTTGCTCGGTGAGTGCCATCAGCTGGTCGGTATTGACTCGCTCATCGGCATCAGCGGAATAAAGAAAGCGGAGCACAGCTCGAAACTCTTCGAGTAGACGTTCGGGCAGCTTGGATTTTAATAAGCGCGCATCGGCTTCTTCTTCGCTAAGGCAGAGGCGCGCAGGAAATACCTTCGTATGGTTTTCTTCACGGCTCAGATATTGGTCGCGCTCAAGCCAAGCAATGGCTGTGACCACTTTGGTTTCGGCATCACGGTCGTCAGCTTCGAAGCTGGTATTAACGCTTTCATCTTGAAGGATTTCACCGGCGGTGATGATCAATTGCCCGCCTTTGCGCCGATTACCCTCACTGCGAACTTTACGCAGTATTTGCTGAATATCTTGCAGGCTTAGCTTGGACTTTTCACTGAGGCCGAATTGCGTTTCGATATCTTGTGGGTCGTACAGCAACACGCATTTAGCTTGCTGTTGATCGCGCCCAGCACGACCAGCCTCTTGTAAGTAGTTCTCCAGGGAACCTGGGATGTTGGCATGTATCACTAGTCGCACATCAGGCTTGTCCACCCCCATGCCAAAGGCATTGGTGGCGACGATCACGCGAAGCGCCCCGGCTTTGAAGTCGTCCTGAATGTCCTTTTTCTCATGGGGCTGTAAACCCGCATGGAAGAAGCGACAGGCCCAGTCTTGTCCGATCAAAAAAGCCGCGAGTTCTTCCGCATTTTTGCGACTAGAAACAAAAACCACAGCGCCACCGTCCTGATGGCCTAGCTCATCCTCCAGTAGCAGATGAGTGCGCTGCCATTTTTCACCTGATGCTGTCGGGAGCACCTCAAAGCACAGGTTAGTTCGCTCGGGTGTGCCAATAAATGCGGTAAATAAAACGCCCAACTCTTCTTGGAAGTGTTGGTGAATGTCGTCCAGTACATCCTGCTTGGCCGTGGCGGTAAAGCAGCCAATCGGGGCTACAGGTGCGTCAGCACTGAACTCACGAATGAAGCGCGCGGCGTACAGATAATCTGGGCGAAAGTCGTTGCCCCACTTCGACAGGCAGTGAGCTTCATCGAAGATCCACGCGCCGATCTGCCGATTGGCGATGGCCTTGCGAAAGGCTTTGTTGCGAAACTGCTCCGGCGACACCAAGAGGATGCCAATATCGCCCATCTGGATTTTCTCCAGTACATCGGCTCGCTCGGGCATGGTCAATAGACCATTGAGCGCCGCCGCGCACTGCACATTGCTGGCGAGCAGACCATCGACCTGATCTTTCATCAGCGACTGTAACGGCGAGATGATGATCGTCAGACTGCCGTTGCGGTGATAGCGGTTCAGCGCAGGCAATTGATAACAAATGGACTTGCCGCCGCCGGTGGCGAGCACCGCTAATACCGATTTGCCCTGCATGCCAGCCAGAACGATGTCGCATTGTGCGCTTTTGCCGTCGGCTTCGTAACGGAAGTCATCGAAGTTGAAGTAATGTTTTAGTTCTAGCCGAGGGTCATGAACACTTTGGCAGTACTGACAGCTCTGGTCGGTGCAGGCTACGTCGCGAAGTTCTGAGATCAGTTGGCTTACCGCTGGGAACTGATAGCGAACCCAGGGTGCAAGCACAGAGTTCCCCCCAGATACCCGCAGCCAAGCCAGGGCATAAGCAATTGGCCAGTTCAAGTCAGGGAGATTCAGGTCTTGCTCGATAAGCGTCGTAAGCCTCGTCCTGCAGACCTTCAAGTCTCGCTTTAGCGCAGGATCTGTCTCTTGCAGGAGCACTGGAAGTAATCCACGCAAGCGGGATAGTTCTATTGGCGGTTGGCCGCTCATGGCCAGGAAGAAGTTACCCAACCCCGTCCCGATTTGTGGCGCGGTGAGGGCTTGATAACACAGCAGTTCGTTTGGCTGGCTTTCAGCCAGTCGAGTAAAGGCTTGGTGCTGGTCATTAAATAAAGTCAGCGTCGAGCGGCAGTCGGCCAGTGGTGAGTTCAGGCTGTCGCGGATCAGCTTGTAGTCTTTGATCAGGCGATGGTAGGGGTTTTGCGGGAAGGCCAGTGGCGACAGACGCAGGGTGTCTATCACCGGCAGTGTAAGCAGCTTCAGATGGGGGGCGGTGGCGCGAAGCAACGGCAGGTCATGGGCGAGCAGGTTATGCCCCAGCAGAAAGCTGGCGCCTTCAGCCATTTGATCCAATCGTTCCAGCGCTGCAGCAAGATTTTTGTCGATGTTTAATTCGAACTCTTCACCGGTATCGGGGCGCAAAGCTCCAATCTTAAAAATCTTGGTTGGTTGATTCAGTTGCTCTGGCACTACCTCAAGGTCGAATACCAAACACTTGGGCTGAGGAAGCTGCGCCATGTACTACACGTCCCTGAAGTAAGCACTATAAAGGTAGGGACTTTAACCTATCAGTTGCGACGTAGGAAATGGCACAGTTGCTCAGGCTAGAGCGGTCTGTCTTGTGAATTCTGACTAGTCACTCATGAATAGTGCATTCGATTCACAAGTCCGGATTCATCCGCTCAACACCGCACGAAGTCTGGCTACACCGAACGAATACTCTGCGAAAGGCTGCCAGGCAATTGGAGCGTAAGCATCCGGCTGTAATCCATGCCTTGCAAGCTGACTCAGATTTACGCGCCCGTCTTGGGCTCAGCGAGCACGAATCGATTTCAGCTCTGCACGCTTGGGTTGTCGATACGTCGATTGAGCTTGATGGTGAGATTGTTGATGGCTTTCGTGTCGTGTCGCGCGAAGTCATTGAAGTGACCTTGCGCGATGAGCAGCACTACCTGAGAGCGTTTGATCAAGACGAAGAGGAAGAGCCTGAGTCGCTGTATCCTGTTGGGTTCAGCCCGCAGGCGTTTGTCCAGATCATTGAGCGCAACGAGATTTGGCGAGGCCTGCTTTGATGAGATCTATTTGGCAGGTGCCTTAGCAGGGCGCAACCAGAGCTCCGAGTGAAGTGTCCGGACGATGCTGAATCGTCACGGCCAGGGCGCGACTCGCACTCTCTGCTGTATGGAAGACTTCATAATCAAAATGAGTACCATCATGTTTGTAAAATACAAATATGGACGTACGTATAAGGTGTGCAATAAGATCCGTTCTAATGCTCAGATCAAGTGCTTCCAACTCATATGGCGCCCATAACCCCTCTTGCAGAACTCGCTCAGCCACAGCGCGATCGCCTGGCTTTTATCGAGCTGCGCGTGCGCTTCGTTGGTGATATTCGGCGGCAGGATCTGGTCGAGCGCTTTGCCATCCAGTCCGCGGCTGCGACCCGGGATCTTGCGCTATACAGGGAGCTAGCTCCGGGCAATATCGACTACGACTCCAAGGCTAAGACCTATGTTCTTGGTGCAGACTTTCGTTCGCTGTTCGATTACCCGGCTGAAAGAGTCATGTCGTGGCTGACCAAGGCCTTCGGTGATGGCGAACCGCTGAAGTTCAAAACTTGGGTGCCCAGTGAAACTCCTTCCCGGCTGACGAACCCCGATTTGGATGTGCTTGCGAGTGTGACTCGCGCCATTCATCAGGGCTGTCCCTTGGCTGTCGAGTACTACTCGATTTCCAGTGGTAAATCGAAACGCGAGATCGTGCCTTTCGCCTTGATCGATTCAGGACTGCGCTGGCACGTCCGCGCGTTCGACCGGAAGTCAAAAGAGTTCCGCGATTTCGTGATCACTCGGATAAAACGCCCAGTGGTGTTTTATGGCCAGGCCGTGGCAGCTCACGAGGCGAGCGATCAAGACATTCAGTGGACCCGAATCGTCGAGTTGGAGCTGGTGCCGCACCCAGACCAGCCTCGACCGGAGATCACCGAGATGGATTACAGCATGCAGGGTGGCGTACTGCGGATGAAGCTTCGGGCTGCCACCGCCGGCTACACCCTTCGCCAATTGAGTGTGGACTGCACTCCCGACCATAGCTTGCGTGGGCATGAATACCGACTTTGGCTGAAGGACCACTTAGCTCTATACGGAGTCAAAAACGCTGTTTTGGCACCCGGTTATAAAGAGCTCCGTCCGAGCGAAGCGAAGGCGAACCCTTGACAGTGCTGCCTTGCATCACAGTCAAAAACCGATTTAGGACCTTGTATGAACACTATCGCAACAACAATTGCAGAACTTAGGGTTCTGATTGGTTACCTCGGAGAGAAGGGCCAGGCTAACTGGTGGGGAAGCGAGTTTTTCAGCGCTACAGCCGAAGCTTTTTTGGCACCAATATTCAACCGCTCTTTGTTTCTTGCCCAATACCAAGGGGCAACGGCAGCGGCGGCAAAGGTCCACGACGAGGCCATTGGTGTTGGCCGCATTTACCACCTTTTCCGCTTGCCTATCGGACTAGAGCAGGCATCGGCAGATGTTCTCAATGACGCCGCATTCGTTCAAACAGTGCAAGCTAGATTGGCGAATCGTGAGTTGGCGCTGGCGCGCCTGGCTGAATTGGCGGAAAAGGCAGAATCCGCATCGCCTGGCCCCGTTTCGCTAGGGCAAATGAGTCAAGATATCAAAGCCGAACTACAACATGCTGCGGGCTTTTATTGTGCGGCCTTCACCTCCGGAATTCAGACCTTCCCCTACGTTCGGGAGGTTGAGTGAGCCAGAAGCGTTACTACACCACACAGCTTCAAGCCGGGCTGGGTCTCCTGGAAGAAACAAGGCAGCTGCTCCAGGTTTATCAACCTGGCATGAGTGCATCGCAGCTCTGTGAGGCCGCGCTGGCATCGGGGCGTTTCCCTTTGGTAACGGCGAGGCGCCTACGCAATATCGTTGCTGAGTGCTTTGCCCCACGCTACATGCGCCCCCCGCACGTTGCCGCGCTCCTCAAATCCCTGGCGGATCGTTTCACGACCGTCGAGCTAAATCAGCTGCTCTTTATCTATACAGCGCGCGCCAATCTTGTGTTGGCGGACTTCGTTCGAGAAGTTTACTGGGCGCGCTATTCAGCCGGGCGAAATGACCTTCAACTGGAAGACGCACGCACCTTTGTTGCCAACAGCGTGCGCGAAGGAAAGACGCACAAGCCTTGGTCTGAAACCACGATCAAGCGCATCTCATCGTATTTGCTGGGCTGCTGTACGGACTATGGATTGCTCACGACCACCGGCCGTAACCAGCGCTCAATTGCTGCGTATCGCATCTTGCCAAAGGTCGCTGCCTACTTAGCCTACGACTTGAAGTTCAGTGGTCTTGGCGACAACCAAATTGTTTCAAGCCCGGACTGGGATCTCTTCGGACTGGAACGTGCCGATGTCCGAGACCAACTGAAACGTTTGTCATTACAAGGCCTGCTCATATTCCAGGCCGCCTCCGATGTGGTGCATATCGGGTGGACCTATAAAAGCATGGAGGAACTGATCGATGTCATCGCTCAAAGCTGATTTCAATGAGTTGATGGAGCGAGTTAAGCAGGGGCGCGAGTTCGGCCATGCTAGCTTCGAGCCCATTTTCTATTTGGTCTTTCCACCAAATCAGATCCTCAATGTGAAGCGCGAAACACCCGCGTGGATGCATCGACTGCGCAACGAGGGCTGGGAGGTCGAAACCTTTTCGATTGCCGAGCATGTTGCAGACATTATCGAAAAGGCACCTCCGGTTATTCGCAAGACCTGGCTAGCCGCTGATCAAAAGGCACCCTTGGCATGGGACAAGACCAATGCGTCGCTTGCCAACGCCATAGGCAATGGCGCATTACAAGCTCGCATCGAAGCCAAGCTGGCCGAGCTTGAAGACAAGCCTAAGGCTATTTTGCTGGTCACCGATCTTGAGGCGTTGCATCCCTTCACACGCATCGGTGTCATCGAAGGCGGGCTGCAAGGAAAGTTTCATGTGCCCACGGTGTTCTTCTACCCTGGCGTGCGCACCGGCAAGACACGACTCAAATTCCTGGGGTTCTACCCCGACGATGGCAACTACCGCTCTGTCCACGTCGGCGGCTAATCATTAAGGCATATCATGACAATCAAAAAACTCTTCGACCCCAGCAAAAACATTAATCGCAGCATTGAAAAAGTCATCACCTATGGCGTCTCACAAGAGGCGCGCCTGAAATCGGAAATCTCGGAGTACGTGGTTACCGACAGCATCGACCAGCAGTTCGAGAATCTCCTGCTCAAGATGGAAGCTGCCATGGATATTGGTGGCGAAAATGAAGTCGGCGTCTGGGTGTCAGGCTTTTATGGCTCGGGCAAGAGCTCGTTCACCAAGTATTTGGGCTTGGCATTTGATGATCGCATCACGATTGATGGCGTGCCATTCATCCAGCACCTACAAGATCGTCTCAAGCGCCAGCAAACCAAGTCCTTGCTGTCGAACGTAGCCAAGCGCTTTCCTGCTGCAGTGCTGATGCTTGACCTGGCCAGCGAACAGGTCGCCGGTGCAACTATGGAGGAGGTGTCAACGGTCCTGTTCTACAAGGTCCTGCAATGGGCTGGCTACTCGCGCAATCTTAAAGTCGCAGCGCTGGAACGCAGGCTCAAGAAAGAAGGTCGTTACAACGAATTCCTGGATGCATTCAAAGAAGCTGCAGGCGGTGAAGACTGGAACAGCTACCGTAACGACGAGTTGGTGGTCGACAGCCTCATTCCAGAGATTGCACACCAGCTGTATCCCACGCTTTTCAAAACGCCCAGTTCGTTCACGACCGAATCAAGTGAAATTGTCGTTTTTGAAAATGACCGTGTGCGTGAAATGCTCGAGATCGCCCGCGAGGCATCGGGCAAGGAATACATCATCTTCATCATCGATGAAGTGGGGCAGTACGTTGGCCCGCGGCCTAATCTTATTCTGAACCTTGATGGACTAGCGAAGAACCTGAAGAACATCGGCGACGGCAAGGTTTGGATTGTCGGCACGGCGCAGCAAACGCTCACCGCTGATGACGCGAAGGCCGCCCTCAACTCGCCAGAGTTGTTTAAGCTCAATGACCGCTTCCCGATTCAGATCGCTCTTCAGTCCAACGACATCAAGGAAATTTGCTACACACGCTTATTGGGCAAGTCATCACCTGCGGAAGCTGAATTGGGCGGATTGTTTGATCAATATGGTCAGCAGTTACGCCAGAACACCAAGCTTGTCGATGCGCGCGTATATGGCGTCGATTTCGATCGCAAGACCTTTATCGATCTCTACCCGTTCCTTCCCGCGCATTTCGACATCCTCCTGCACTTGCTAGGAGCACTGGCCAAGTCCACGGGTGGCATCGGTCTGCGCTCGGCGATCAAGGTGGTGCAAGATATTCTGATCGACGGCTCTGAAGGCAAACCTGCTGTTGCAGAACAAGCCGTTGGCTGGCTAGCAACCACGGTCACGTTGTTTGATGCTTTGGATAAAGACATCAAGCGAGCCTTCGCCTCTTTGCACGCTTCGGTCGAGAAAGCCACCAAGATCCGCTTTTCACATTCCGAGTTGCATCAAAACATCGCCAAGACGGTCGCCGTTCTGCAAATCCTTGGCAATCTGCCGATCACCCGTCAAAACGTTACCAGCTTGATGCACGCCAGCATTGTCGGTGCGTCTCAAGCAGACGTTGTGGCCAAGGCGGTCGAAGACCTGATCAACGACTCCCTAGTTCCATTTGGTGAACAAGACGGCAACCTGTGCTTCTTCAGTGAAAAGCTCAATGATATTGAACAGGAACGTAGCCAAGTTGCACTGCGCGGCGTTGAGCTGCGTCGCATCGTTAACGAAGCCTTGACCAGTGTCTATGCGCCATTGCCCTCCACCCAACTGCACGGTTCTTATGCTGTATCGACCGGCTTAAAGGCGCAATCGGCAGGCAATGTGCCCGCATCATTGGCAGGTGACCGCAACCAGATCCAAACCATTGTGGAGCTGGTCGACCCTAAAGAAATCGACAATGCACGAACTCGCCTCACTGACGAGTCGCGTCAAAACTCTTCCAAGTTCAACATCTACCTGGCGGGCCGCACGACGCCGGAAATGGACGAGCTCACGGCCGACATTCACCGCTGCCGTGAGATCGCCAATCGCTACCGCAGCGATCCCGACCAGGAAATCCGCGAATACTGCAACGGCCAGGCCGATCGTGCAGAACACCTCAGCACGAAACTGCGGGCACAGATCCAGCGCAGCCTGATTCAAGGCTCGTTTATTTTCCGAGGTCAGGTTGTTGCGGTCGATACGCTGGCGACCGAATTGCCAGATGCCGCACGTAAGCACCTGAGCGAAGTGGCTGAACAAGTGTTTGATCGCTACGCAGAGGCGCCAGTGCGCGCTGGAACCGAACTTGCCGAGAAATTCCTCCGGGTTGGTAACTTGTCGGGCATCACCAGCGCGCTCGATCCGCTGAACCTTGTGCAGACCCAAAGTGGACGCCACAGCATTCGCACCGACCACCTGGCCATGGTGAGCATTCGTGACTACATCGATCGCAATGGCACCGTGGATGGCAAACGCCTCACAGATATCTTTGCCGATGCTCCCTTTGGCTGGTCGGCAGACACCCTGCGCTATCTGGTGGCGGCCATGCTGCTGGCCGGTGAAATCAAGCTCAAGGTGGCGGGGCGCGAGGTTACCGTCAATGGCCAGCAAGCCATCGACGCTATCAAAACCAATAACACCTTTAAGAGCATCGGTATTTCGCTTCGCGGTGGCGATCGTCCGTCCAACGATGTACTTGCACGCGCAGCAATCCGGCTGACCGAGCTCACCGGCGACACCGTTGTGCCGCTGGAGGACGACATCAGCAAAGTCACCACCAAGCTCTTTCCCCAACTGCAGCACCAATATGGCCCGCTCACAGAGAAGCTGCGCGGCCTAAACCTGCCGGGTGTGGATCGCCTGCAAAACCTCACCCACGAGATCAACGACGTGCTGCTTACCGATGCCTCGGATGCATCGCGCCGCCTTGGCGGCGAGCAGTCTGAGTTATTCGATAGCCTAAAATGGGCTGCCGAAGTCAAACTCAAGTTGGAGCAAGGCCTGGAGCAAACCCTGCGCGATCTTCGCCAGCACTGCACGGCCATTGCCAACCTGCCGAACGTGTCCTTGCTGGCCACGCTGAAAGAAGAGTTGGCCGAGGCCCTCAGCCTTATCGAAGAACGCCTACAACAGGCGGACTTCTATCGCTTTGCGGCCGATTTCAGCACCAGCCTAACTACCATTCGCGCCCGCATTCGCGATACGGTGATTGCGATGCAAGACCTGCTCAAAACGCGCATCAAGGAGGCCGAAGTCGACCTCAAGCGTGTGCCGGAATGGATCAAGCTCACCCAGCAAGAGCAGGCTGAACTGTTGGGTAGCCTAGAGCGCTTGATTGTGGAAGTGACGCCTGATTTGTTGGGGCTCAATGCCATTACCAACAAACTCTCTGAATTGCAGGATGAAGTTCAAGGCTTGAAACACAGCATTGAGCGTCTTGGCACGAAGCGGATAAAGGAGGAACTTGAAGCTGAGATTCCTGTGCCAAGCGCTGTAAATGAACCGAAACCAGCTATCACACGAAGTATCAAAGCGCGCACCAAGATCACCACGATGGACGACTTAGATGCGCTGATCACGCAACTGCAACAACTGCGTGGGGAGCTGAAATATGCCCACGCTTTTGCCGTCAACCTCGAACTGCAGGACGATCAATGACTTTTGAAAAGAAGGGGGCTTTCGATCAAACCACCCGAGGTCGTCTGCAAAAGCTGGTTAACAGTTGCCGCAGCCTGCTGTCCGACGAATTCAGTATCCAACTGCAGCAAATCTATGGTCTAGACCCCAATACTGGCGATGTAACTCCGATGGCGCGGCTCACCCATCTGGATGACAGGCAGCGCCACACGGCTGAAGTGCTGCGCCAAACTCTGGCGCACTACCTGGGCGCCGATGCCGACGACACCGACCACCGCATCGCGGTGCTCGGCCGTATGGTGCGCGAGCAAGCCTTTACCGTGCTCAACCGTCTGGCTGCACTGCTCATGATGGAAGCACGCGGACAATTTCCCAGAATTGAAATCCTGAGCAAAGGCTATCAGTCCAGCGGCTACCAGCTCTACAGCAAGATTGCAGGTACAGCGTTGGGAGAAACCGGCCAGGCCTACCAGGTCTATCTGTTCAGCGTATTCGATGAACTGGCCCAAGAGCTGCCCGCCCTGTTTGACCGCTACGCCGCTAACGGCTTGCTATTCCCGCGTGAAACAGCGCTGCGTGCATTGCTGGATGAACTAAACCACTTTGAGATTGAGCCGCTCTGGGCCGAAGACGAAACCATTGGTTGGATATACCAATACTTCAACTCCAAAGAAGAGCGCAAGGCCATGCGCGATGCTAGCTCGGCACCGCGTAATAGCCGCGAGCTGGCCGTGCGCAACCAGTTCTTCACACCGCGTTATGTGGTGGAGTTCTTGGTCGATAACACGCTGGGGCGCCTGTGGTTTAACGCCACTGGCGGGCAAACCGAACTGCGCGACCGTTGCCAATACTTGCTGGTAAAGCCTGAAGAGCAACCGCAGGCCTCAAGCAAAGTGCGCGACCCGCGCACACTGAAGCTGCTGGATCCTGCTTGCGGCTCCATGCACTTTGGCCTGTATTCCTTCGATCTCTTTCTGGAGATTTACCGCGAAGCGTGGGCATGGGAGCAGCAAAATGGCCCTGGCTCCTTGGATCTGTCTACGCAACCGCAAGCGGGCTTTAAGCCGCTTTGCCAGACCTATGAGGACGAATCCGCCTTCCTGCGCGACGCACCTCGCCTGATTATCGAGCACAACATCTACGGCGTAGATATCGATCCGCGCGCCGCGCAGATCGCCACGCTAGCGCTGTGGTTGCGGGCGCAGCGTGCTTGGCATGATGCCAGCGTAAAAGCCAAAGATCGTCCGCGTATTGGTCAAGGCCATGTGGTGGCAGCGGTCGCTCCACCCGCCGAGCGAGAACTGCGCGTGCAGTTTGCTGCCCAGCTCGATCAACGCGATGCTGAGTTGTTCGAGAAAACGTTGCAGATGCTGAAAAACTTACCCGAGTTGGGGGTATTACTTCAGGTGGAGAAGGAGTTGCCGTCCCTTATCCGTCAAGTTTATGTAGGTGAGGGCACAGGTTTGTTTGCCGACCAGGAACAAGAGAACTGGCAAGGGGCCGAAGTGCGCCTGCGTGAGGCACTTTCTAACTTTGCACACGCCACTAAGGCAACCTACCAAGGGCGACTCTTTGCGCAAGATGCATTGGACGGATTACGCCTAATTGATTTGTCACGTGAAAAATTTGACGTGCTAGTCATGAATCCACCTTTTGGGGAGCCAGCGCGTTCAACCAAGTTATATCTTGAAGAAAGTTTGCCTAGGTCGAAGGGGAACATTCTCGCGAATTTCATTGAGCGAGCAACCGAAATTGTTAGG
This sequence comes from Pseudomonas guineae, assembly GCF_900113745.1. Taxonomy (GTDB): domain Bacteria; phylum Pseudomonadota; class Gammaproteobacteria; order Pseudomonadales; family Pseudomonadaceae; genus Aquipseudomonas; species Aquipseudomonas guineae. The sequence continues at coordinate 86,431 of NZ_FOQL01000002.1, forward strand.
CCTGGTGGGCGAATCGGAGCAATTGTCAGCAGAACATGTTTCTTTCTACAGAGCTTTTCAGAGTTCCGCACATCGGTGCTCGCAAACGAACTTTCACTCGAAAGCTTTGCCGATCTGGGACAGGGCGTGCTTGACGCGATGGTGGAAACCGCTGCGGTTACCTGGGAGAGAGGTGGGGGCCACACGAATGACGCTCTCTTTTTCAGAGAGCTCAACAGAACCAATAAAAACGACGGCCTGCTTGAGTCAATAAGACTCGTGAAAAAAGGAGTTCCAGGAGTCAATTATTTCAAAAGGCAAGCATCGCAGTTCCTCGCGTTCACTGATGCACCATATGTCTATTGGATTGATGATTCGATAGCCAGAAAAATTGCTGCCCATCCAGCAGTCGATCCAGTGGCGAGCTCAATAAGAGTTGGCCTACAAACAGGCGACGACTTTCGTTTTTTACGACTGTGGTGGGAAGTAAAGTCAAAGGACATTGTCGTTCCAGATAAGTCGAGCGAACTGGATGAAGTACGTCAGCAATGTTTGACGCTTTGTATTCCTACCAAGTGGGCGTGGTACTCAAAGACTGAAGCGGCTTCTCCGATGCTTTCGTCAATTCATATGTGTGTGAACTGGCTAAATGATGGATGCGAAATAAAGGCTTTTCACGTGAGTAAGGGAGACTCACCATCTAAATATGTTCGTTCCGAAGCGTTCTATTTTCTTCCTGCCTTTAGCTACATGTTGCGGTCAAGTCGACTGGTTCCATACCTAGTCCCAGCAGGAGTTATTCCGACAGCCGGCAGAAGCCAGGTCTATCCAAAACAGGGAGAAGAAACTTGGTTGGCAGCGCTTTTGTCATCCAACTTTGCAACAGCAGTCGCTCGATTTCGAGGAGAGGCGTTTTGGCAGCCAAAATTCCAAAACTCCATGGTTTCCGCAATTCCCTATATCAAGCCTGGAGCGAACGACATTGCTGATGCCAATAGCGTCATTGCTTCAGTTCGAGAAAAAATGGCTGAGCGGTTTAAGCGTGATGAGACGGAAATTTTGTTTGTCATGCCGTCGCTCAGCGGCACAACCGAAACACTACTGCCAATCAATCGGGAAACGCTTATTGGCGCGGAGCTTGACCAGCGAATAGCTAGTTTATTTGGTCTGACTCCATCCGAATTCAAAGTACTGCAGCGTGATCACAATGAGGCATTGGTTCGAGTAACTGGCGAAATCGAAGCGGATGACCCAGATGAGGGTGATGATGACGTGGAAGAATGCGTTGCGGCCCTTAATGATGATAATTCCCGCTTGTCGTGGGCAGTCGGTGTGTCTTTCGGGCGATTCGATTGGCGCTTGTGCTCTGGAGAGAGGGAGCTTCAATCGGAGCCAGCCCCGTTTGACCCATTACCAGCTATGAGTCCCGGCATGTTGCCTGATGGCGTCACGCCATTCCACGAACACTCCGGGATATTGGTAGACGATCTTGGCCATTCGCACGATTTGCCGCGTCTGCTTGAGTCGGTGTTGGATCGAGTTGGTGCGACTCTGCCTGGCGATGTACGTCGTTGGTTGCAGAAAGATTTTTTTGCCTTCCATCTGCAACGTTATTCGAAGAGCCGCCGCAAAGCGCCGATCTATTGGCCGCTTTCCACCGCATCGGGCAGCTACACGCTCTGGGTCTATTACCCATCCTTGAGTAATCAAACACTATTCACTGCAGTGAATGATTTTCTCGATGGTCCCAACGGCAAACTGACGCAAGCCAGCCGTTCGTGCGCAGAGTTGCGCATAAAGGGCAGCGGCCGCTCTCGTGATGAAGAAAAACAGTACGAAACGCTGCAAACCTTCGAGCAAGAGCTGACCGATCTGCGCGACAACTTACTCAAGATCGCACCCACCTTCCAGCCCAACCAAGACGACGGTGTACAAATCACCGCCGCCCCGCTGTGGCCATTGTTCCGGCACAAACCTTGGCAAAAGATCCTCAAAGACACTTGGGTCAAACTGGAGAAAGGCGACTACGACTGGGCGCACCTGGCCATGGCCTACTGGCCCGAACGAGTGAGCGAAAAGTGCAAAACCGACAAGTCTCTGGCCATCGCCCATGGGCTTGAAGAACTGTACGTTGAGCCCGAGGCCAAGCCCAAGAAGACTCGTACCAAGAAGACTAAGGGAACTAGCGAATGACCATCATGCAGCAGTCCAGTAAAGCTCAGGACAGAACCCTTGGGGTGTGGTTTCAGAATATTCAGCAGGGCATGGTGAAGCTACCGCGCTTTCAGCGCTTTGAAGCCTGGGATCGCGGTCGAATCGCGAGCTTTATGAACACCATCATCAATAATCTTCCGGTGGGTGTAACGCTCGCGCTTGAAGTGGCGGGTACCGAAAAATTTGAGTCGCGCTACATAGCGACCTCAGATCCAGAAACCCCTGGTACCGTCACGCAGCACTTGCTTGATGGCCAGCAACGGCTAACCGCGTTTTGGCGGGCGATGCACAACAACTACGAGTGGGAAACTTTTTTCGTTTACTTGCCCCAGTTTGATCGCCATTGGGAGGAGCCTGGGGAGAATATGGAGATAGCCTGCATACCCCGCTGGGTTAATAAACATCAGCTGCGGATGCCGCGTTGGGCAGAGGAGCCGGCGCATTGTTTTAAGCGAGGCTTGTTGCCCGTTTCACTCCTTCGCCCAGGCGACATTTCAACAGAGATTGACCTCTGGTTGAACGATGCGACCAAGCCGCTAGAACCTACGGATGATGACCCAAATGCGCTCGCCAAGTACAAGGCCTATACCTCTACGCGCGATAGAATTAAGGCTGAAATTACTACGCTGCGCGAGCGTGTAACGCATTTCAATTTACCGTTTCTCTCACTGCCGGCTGAAACCAGCAAAGACGTGGCGCTGCAGGTGTTTATCAATATGAACACTAACAGCAAACCACTTTCTCTCTACGACATCATCGTTGCCGAGGTTGAAAGCGTCGCCGAAAAGTCGCTTCACGCGCTGGAGGCTAGTCTGACTGAAAAGTGTCCGAAGGCGGGTCGATTTGCAGATGTGTCTGATCTCATCCTCTCAACTTCTGCGTTGCTCCAGGAGAAGCTACCAAACACGCGCGGCATGATTGAGATGGACAAGAAGCAGCTGCTTGAAAATTGGCCAAAGCTGGAGCGTGGGTTGGAGCGTATGGCCTCGTTTCTCGAGGGGCAGCGTATATTTGATGGCCCCCGGCTACCGACCAACGCCGTGTTGGCTGTTATTGCAGCGGCATATGAGCTGATTCCCGATAACGGTGACTTTCTGGCAAAGGCGGAGAAGCTATTACGTCGCTATCTTTGGTCTTCTTTTTTTACTGATCGATATGAAAACTCGGCAGCTTCACGCGCATTTGCCGACTTTAAGGCAATCAAGGCGCTGCTCAAGAATCCAGCCTTCACCGAAGACGAGCTCATTACGGTGCCTGCATTAAACCGCACTGAATTCCCGCTTGCGGATGTGGACTCGTTGATGGCTGCAGGTTGGCCGAAAGCGGCCGGTATCGAAGCTCGAGCCATTCTTGCGGTTACTACGTACCTTGGCGCGATTGATTTTGCAGATCACAAGACAGCAAGTTATGAAAGTATTCAGACTCGGGAGTACCACCATATCTTCCCGGATGCCCTGCTCTCGGAAGCTGGGATCCTTAGTTATTTGGCATTGAACTGCGCCCTTATTACCTGGAAGACAAACCGAATGATTGGTCGTAAGGACCCTTTAGATTATCTCCAGGAGCGCGTGCAATGGGCCGACGAAAATGTCATCCGAGAGCGTCTGAAGTCTCATTTAATTTCATACGATCGATTAACTAGCGCGCATTACGCAGACCTAGAAGGGGATGCGTTTAAACAAAAGCTGGCTAACGACTTCAACGAGTTTTTGCGAGATCGGGCCAATTTGGTTGTTGCTGCAATGAGTGCGCTCACCGAAGGAAATAATCCTTCCCTGGACGCTTTGTGGATGACGTACGCAACCAAAAATACCGAAAGCGCGGAGACGCTAGCATGAGTATTGCTGAATTTATTCAGAGCAAGATCCTTCGGCCCCGCCTGCAAAAGACCGGCAGTCTCGTGGTGTATGACCCAGCAGGACATTACCAAGATGTCTGCAATGGCCTGGCTGACGAAAAACTGCTGGTTGTGGATGCATCAAAGAGCAGCATTGAAAGCCGGGTTGCTGCCATGCAGGGCTTGCGTGATGTGATCGATCAGCAACTCGCCGGAATGCTGGTCTATGTCCCTAGAAAGGCACCCGAGAGCGATGAAGAGCGGCAGTCTGATCCCTTCGCTGCCATTGCGGCGGCGGGATGCGTTTTTCCGGACGGCGATGGTGACAGTTTTGAGAGTCTGTGCCTGAAGGCGAAGCCTGATCACACCACGGCAATCAGGGCGATCTTTAGTCAGGATGTATCGCCAAGCTTTGCTGTCGTGGATGCGATCGGTGGTGGCTTGGGTTGGCCCAACTTGCGTGCGCTGCTGTCAGTCGAGTCCGCGCGTGACATTTTGTTCGCTCTTCTCGCTCCGAGCGAGGCGCAGCAAGCCGCACTGAAAGGCAGCGACAGCTGGGTGATGGAAACGCGAGATCTACTCCGTAACAGCATGGGTTTGACATTAAAAACCCGGGGCAAGACTTGGGACTCTGTTGCCAACGAGTTATGGCGTTTTGTTTTGTTCAGTGAGTTTGTGTTTGATCTGCCGGGGGCATTGCCAGCAAGTCTGGCTGATGTGCCACGCGCCGAAGCCCTGGCTAAGCCACTGATTGAGGATTTGTGCGATCGCTTGCGAAATGACCGTCGCACCCAGAGCGCCTACATCGATCGCGCTGACGAAATTGAGAGTGAGTTCAATCTTGTCAGCCTGTTTAGTGGCTGGTCTGACTTAGGTGATCGAGACACCTTCCCATTTGAAGAACGCACGTTTTTGAGCAGTGCCATCGAAGGCATCCTGCGCGATGACATCGATCGGGTGCGCCACATCATGGAGCGTCATCAGCAGTCGGTGTGGACGGGCAAGGGAGAAAGTCGGGCTCAGTGGGACTTGATCCGCTCGGCCACCGAATTAATGCAAACCTGTGACGACATGGAGAGACAGCTTTCCGACAACGCGCGCAATCTTGATGTGCTGTTGGCTTTCTACGTGAGCAGTCTGCGTGAGGCAGATCGCTTGCATCGTGAGTTTGAGCAGGCAGTCAGCGATTACGACTGGCAAGACAAGCAAGGCGTCATGACACCGGTGAAGAGCCAGGTGCGTAAGCAGTACGGTAAGTTGGTCGAGAAAGTTCAGCTGATCTTTACTCGCCATGTCGAACAGAGTGGATGGCCGCTGGCGGGCCAGCTTTCAAATGCTGACGTATTTGACCGTATCGTCGCACCTAAGCTGCAGAAGAATGGGCACAAAGTGGCGTACTTCATGATCGATGCGCTGCGCTACGAGTTAGGTGTGGCGCTTGAGCACCAACTGAAGGAAGACGGCCAAGTTGAATTGCAAGCCGCTATGGCCCAGCTGCCTAGCATTACGCTGGTGGGTATGGCCAGCTTGCTGCCTGGCGCAGGGCAGCTGTTGCGCATCAAAAATGACGATCAGAGTCTGGTGCCGATGTTGGGCGATCAGGTGGTGGCCACGGTCGCACAGCGCATGGATGTGTTACGCAAAAAATATGGTCAGCGTTTTGAAGAGGGGCGACTGGAAGAGTTTGTGCGCGGCCGCTTCGATTTTTCTCCAGAGACTGACTTGCTGGTATTACGAGCTGTTGAAATCGATAGCCACTTTGAAAACCATCCCGACACTGCGCCAACAGAAATTACCAATGCACTGAAGCGCATTCGTGTTGCGATCCACAAGCTAAAGGAGCGCGGTTTTCATGAAGTGGTGATCGCTACCGACCATGGTTTCTTTATGAACACCCACGCCGGTGCAGGTGATGTGTGCAGCAAACCATCCGGCAATTGGGTTGGCGTACATGATCGTTGCGCGCTCGGCGATGGTTCTGGCGATAGCAACCACATTGTGGTTGCAACGGAGAAGATGGGTATTCGCGGTGATTTCGCTAAGTTTGCTGCACCACATTCGCTTGCCTCCTATCGCAACGGTCTTCTGTACTACCACGGAGGTATTTCACTGCAAGAATGCGTAGTGCCGGTTATTACGATGCAGCTAAAAGTATCGAATCAACCGACTTTGCAGAAAGCGTCTGTGGCTATGGGCTACAAGAATGGCGCCAAGTTCATCACCACTCGCATGCCAGTGATTGACCTTGCAGTCGAGACGGCAGACATGTTCTCGAAGGAGAGTGATTTCGAGATTTTGCTCGAGGCGCACGACAGTAAAGGCGAGGTTGTAGGAGAAGCCAAGGCCGGAGGCGCGGTAAATCCTGCGACTGGTACCTTGTCGTTGAAACCCGGTGACAAGGTTCAAGTGACGATCAAGATGCAAATGGACTTCGAGGGGAAATTCAAGATAAAGGCTTTGAACCCCACGACTTATTCGGTGTACTGCCAACTCGACCTGGCAACTGACTATGCGGTGTAAAGACTATGAATGAACTTGACCAAAAGTTGATTGCTACCTTCGATGGGAAGGTGCTACGCAAGGATTTACTCCATCGAATTAAAAAGGGAACCAACGTTCCCACCTTTGTTTTGGAGTTTTTACTTGCTCGCTTTTGCGCGAGTGATGATCAGGCTGAAATGGATGCAGGCATGGAGGCTGTGCTATCCAGCCTACAAGACAACTATGTAAAGCCTGACGAGGCGAATGCCGCACAGTCCAGGGTGGCAACCAAAGGCAAGCACCGATTTATCGATAAAGTGCATGTTCGGTATGTCGAGAAGGAAAAACGCCACTGGGCATCGTTAGAGAACTTCAACTCGCAGCGAATCGCGATTGGTGAGAAGTTTTATCGAGACAATGACCGCTTGTTGGAAGGTGGCATTTGGGCTGAGGTGACGTTGTCGCACAACCCGATCGAAGATGATGATTACGCGTTCTATATCGAAGAACTTCGACCGATTCAGATCAGCCGATTTGATTTTGATCGGTATTGTGAAGGTAGAACTCAATTTACCCGTGATGAGTGGATTGCCTCGATCCTGCGTACTGTCGGACTAGAGCCGACGAAGCTTTCAAAGCGCGTTTCAATGCACTTTATTGCGCGTCTAGCGGCACTTGTTGAGCCCAATTTCAACTATATCGAGCTTGGGCCACGCGGCACTGGCAAGTCGTATTTTTTTAGTGAGTTCTCGCCATATGCGACCTTGATTTCTGGCGGCCAGGCCACGAAGTCAGCTCTGTTCTACAACAATGCACGCCGCAAAGTTGGCTTAGTGGGTTTCTGGGATACGGTGGCTTTCGACGAGGTTGGCGGTATCAAGGTCAAAGATCCAGACACCATTCAAATCATGAAGGATTTCATGGCAAATGGTCGCTTCTCCCGAGGCGCAGAGGTGATTGCTGATGCCAGTCTGAGTTTTGTCGGAAACTTCGATCTATCTATCAGCCAAGTGGTTAACTCAGAAAAACACGATCTGTTTCAGCCTCTGCCAGCTGAGTTTGACTTGGCGATCATGGATCGATTCGCTGCCTATATTCCAGGTTGGGAAATGCCCAAAAACAGCAGTGAATTTCTCACCAATAATTACGGGTTCATCACCGACTACTTGGCGGAAGCGTTTCACTACCAGTTCAAGCATACCAACCGGTTTGAAGAGGTCAGCAAGCGTATTCGGCTTGGCAAGAGCGTTGAAGGCCGTGATGAAAAAGGGATCAAAAAGACCGTCTGCGCTTTCCTGAAAATTCTTCACCCGGCCGGATCGCCGACTGATGAAGAGTTCGAAGAATACGTTGCTTATGCTGTTGAGTGCCGTCGTCGCGTCAAGGAACAGATGAATAAACGCAAACCAGATGATGAGTTTGCGCGTATTGATCTCTCGTTTGTTAATGCACAGGGTCAAGAGATTGTTGTCTATTGCCCTGAATCGAAGGATGCTCCAGCAACACAGCAGCCGATGAGGAGACAGCTAAACGACAGTCTTGCGCCAGAACGCGACGTTAAAACCGAAGTTAAACAAGAGCCACTGGCGACAGCGCCTGCGAGAAAAATTGAATCAACTGCCCCCGTCATCACGCCAGACGTTGCTCCAGAGGAGTTAATCGAGCGTCATTTCACGATTATGTACGGCGATGTTGGCCACAGCTATGAGTCGATCATTGGTCCCTACTTGCAAGGGGCAAAGGCTGTCGTAATTGAAGATCCATACATACGACTCCAGCATCAGATCCATAATTTCGTTCGCTTTTGTGAGTGCGCCTTGAAGGCTGGAACGGTTAAAAAAATCACCTTGGTCACTGGGTACGATGACAACACTCAGGTGGCGGAGATCGCAGAGAAGCTTGAGGAGTTGAAGCAGAGCTTGCTAGAGATGGATGTGGAGCTCGAGGTGAAGCTCAACCCCAACATCCATGATCGGGAAATTCGCCTGGATAACGGCTGGGTCATCAAAATAGGGCGAGGGCTGGACTTTTATCAAAAGCCGGGTGGCTGGTTTGAGGTGGGTTCGAACGACTTGAGCCTGCGGAAGTGTCTTGAAACCAAGGTGGATATTTTTCGTGGTTAATTAGAGAACCATTGATTTTTGCTTTCATAGCCAATGTTCAGGGACTTCTATTCCGTAGTTTTTTGACACTGTTTTTAATGTGGAGATGATCTCAGCATGTCGGGCCTGATCGTAAGCCTGCGAGAGTGACCGGCTATCTAGGAGGCTTTTCAGTTCGCCAAGGTTGTACATGCCCAATCGATGGAAATTACCCCAGCTGGGTATGCCAAACAGGTTATAGATAACAACAGTGGCATCACGCTCGCTTGCTAAGCGTTTCTCGCCTGTTAGCTTTTCCGCAGCTTCTTCAGCTTTGTCGCGGTCTTCGTAGGTGTTGAGCAGTTTCATAGGTTTAGGATGCTAGCTTGAAGGACCCTAGATTTTGCCCGACTGGCAAAAAAAGAACATCAACAGGAATTGCTCAGGGAGATCCGCATCCAGACGGGTCTCCCTGAGTATGAGGCCAATTGAATTAAGCCCGCTGAAGTCGACTGAAGATCCAGCACGCAAGCACTAGCGCTATTAGTACTAGCGGAAATCGCACCATCAGAATCACCAATAGCAGCAGGGCCAGGCAGCCAGCGAGTATTCCGGCAAACACGAATACAGCGGTGAAGGTGCCTAACAGTAGTTTCATGCAGTCTCCTTATAGGTGTCCCAGCTCAGCCAGCGATACACATCCTTCACTCCCTACCACAACGTGATCGAGCATTCGGACGTCTACCAAGCTCAAGGCATCTTGGAGCTTGCGGGTTAACAGTTGGTCAGCTTGGCTGGGCTCCGGGTCACCAGAGGGGTGGTTATGAACCAGGATTACGGCAGCAGCATTGTGTTTGAGGCATAGTTTCACTACCTCTCTTGGGTATACGTTCGCACTGTCCAGGGTTCCACGAAACAGCTCTACGAACTCCAAAATGCGGTGCTTGCTATCCAGCATAAGCAGCGCAAATACCTCGTGCTCATAGCCTCCCAGCAACGTCTGTAAATGGCTGAATACAGCATTCGGTGTAGTCAGCGCTCGTCCACGTCGCAGGCGTTGACCAGCTAATTGCTGAGCCATCAATAAGATGTCGGCTTCGCTTACAGGTGACTCGACCAGATAGGTGCCAGTGGCTTCACCGGCTTTAAGCTTGTGCAGTTTCATTTCTTGCTCCTTGGGCCGGTTGGCCACTTCAGCTATTAAGGGGTTGGATCTGGCATTGGTTCTCAAGCTTTTCAGCCAGGCTTGGTTTGCTCGAGGTTTGTGGAGTTGGAGCTGGCGTTGGTAAAGGCTGTTCACGACTGCCGTCGACCGAGAAGAACTCCTCAACAATGGCGCCGCTGTCTTCTTCGCTGTCTTCAAAAGCGCCATTGCCAAAGCCGCGCCGTGCAGCCTCATCCAGCGCGATTTGATCAAAGCCTGCGGTTTGCCGTTGTTCATCCAGCTCATTGGCAACCCTTAGCGCCTCACTCATGTCGATGCCGTTGCGTACCGTGAGGTCGACGTAAAAGATCGGTGTCCCATGGCTCTGCCGTGTCGACTTGCCACGTAAACGCAGCTCCAACGGCAGACATGCCAAGCGGTTACCCGAGATAGCCTGGAAGTAATGCAGCCGTGCAGCGAGGGTGCGGATGCTGTTGAAGCCTGTGGTACGGAATACAAAGCTACCCAGTGGATCGTCATCACCGATCAGCACGTTCAGCCGACCATAAGGCTTGCAGGCACCACCCTTAGCTAGCGGACAAGCATCCGGCGAGGGGCAGGGCAGTGACTGCATACCGTCCTGGGTAACACGCTTGCAGGTCTCGCCATTGCCCACGCACAGCGGCCGCCCGGTCTGCCGATCAAACAGGGTGTAGTCAGCGCGGAAATTCAGCTCCGGTTCGTTAAACAGCAGGCGTACCGGGATGCTGCGTAGCTTGTCTTCCTGGGATTTACGCAGTTCATCGTTGAGTGGGTGCAGCAGCCAGCCGTCCTTGCCTTGCACTTGTGAGGTGATGGTGAACTGATCATCTTTCTCCGGCAGGCGTTTGCCGTTTTTCTCGACGACCTTACCGATGGATATACGACCGAGCACCGGCGGGGTAATAGCCAGACCTTTAAGCATGGTGGTTCTCCTTGAAATTAAAAAAGGCCACCCACACAGCTACCACCGCGTGGATGACCAAGAGGGGCGTGTTGCGATGGGTTATTTAGCTGACGAGGAAGCGGCGACTGCCTTCCTTGAGCTTGGTGTAACGAACTTGCAGGTGGGGTTTGTCTTTGAGTAGCTGGACTACATCGAACGTAGTGCTGTCCTTGGCTTTCTTCCAGCTGATAAAGCCGTGGCTGAACTCTGCGCGGGTGGCTTCACCCATTGCCTGTTGCAGTATCTGCTTGAGCTGGGCTTCGCGCGTCTCCTTCTCGCTAATGGATTGGCGAACGGCCTTGAGTTCCAGATAGGCCGCTGCCAGCCCAGCTCGGCCACTGAAGTCCACAGTCTGGCCGTTGTCTACCGGATAGAGCGCGCGCAGTGCCATTTCAGCTGAGGCTGAGCCATCGGCCGGCGGTGGCGTATCGGTTTCTACGAAGTGCCAGAACTTGCGCTCCAGCTCAATCAGCCGAGCAATCATCTGCTCGTCGCGTTCAATACGGTGGATCTCCAGCGTTTGGCCACCCAGCAATACAGCCACATCCGCAGCTTTCTTACCGGTGACGGCGAGCTGGTGCATTACCTGCAACTGCACATATTCGGGTACGCCTTCCTTCCATAGGCGTGCACCGTTTATGCCGGCCGTTTTGCATTCAAGGATCTGCACATCGTCAGCACCGATGACCTCACGGTCGATGTTGGCCAGCATCCAGGACAGCTCTGGATCAGGGTGCTGCAGCACGGCGTTAATGCGCCGCACTTTGTTCTTGGTGCGTTTGCTGTAATGCCAGGCCACGACCGGTTCCAGCACATTGCCCCAGTACATAGGGCTTTCTTCATCGTGCGGATCGGCCTTCGGTAATGCGGTGTCGCGACCGGTTTTCTCCAGCCACAGCTCCAGCTGCGACTTGTAGGGATTTAGGCCAACAGCTGCGCCGGCATCCGAGCTGCCGATACCCTGTTTACGCACGGCCAACCAATCTTCACGCGGTAGTTCCTTGGTACTGATCAAGCGCAGCGCCGTGCGCGGTTTGCTGGCGCTGGTAGTCGCTAGTGTCTTCATGATGAGCTCCTGCAGGCATAAAAGCGCCCGACCAGCACAAGGCTGACCGGGCGTTATTGAGTGGAGTGAGGGTTAAGCGGCAAGCGTGAGTGCAGCGTCCAGTGCGCGTTGCTTTATCTGTGCGCCTTGGCCGAACCAAGCTGAGTCCAGGCGGTACTCAGTGCTGCGAGCACGGCGTTCGTGGTCGACGTACTCCGTGACTGCGTTGAGCAGGCCCCATGCAGTACCGCGCGCCGACTCCAGCTGACTGCCACGGCCACGCCCTTCATACAGCTCCTGCACTTTGCGCAGAGCGCGTTCGTTGGGAAGCTGCTCGGGTAACTGGCTGTTCGGATTGACGTCGCACATGACGTTCATGAAGAAGCCCATCGCCTCATGCCACTGCACCTTGCGTTCAGCCAGGTGGCGCATGCGGTACATAAAGTCATCCCATTGCGAGACAACGATACCCAGCTGCTTTTTGACTGCCTGTGAGTTGAAGCGCGTGTTGTGCGGGACTTTGATGGCACGGCTGGTGCCGTCCAGAGCGATAGTCAGGGTGTTGTTGCACACCACACGAACGGTGGTTGGCGTTGCTGTAGTGGCTAGCGTGCCGTCACAGGACGTGGCCAGCAGTAGGTAGCCATTTACCTGGTCATTACCTTTGATCGACGTGCCTTGCCCTGTACGTGCCAGTGCCCAGAACTTACGCCCCCCTTTGAGCACGCCAGCTGTTTCCAGCTCGTAGCCGGAAACCTCGGTCAGATCTCGATAGAACTCCAAGACTTCCCGTGGCTGCACGGTTTGGTAACGCTGGGAAACCACCGACAGCGGTGCCTTGGTGTCCGAGCGGAACAGTACCTTTTGTTCTGGGAAAGAATGAATACTTCCCAAGTGGGCAATGGCGTCTGCTTTGAAATGCACAGGACTTTCCTGGATCTGCCAGTCCATGCCGGCTTCGCGCTGCCAGATTTCGATGGGCTGTTTCTTGGGAAGATTGTTGCCCAGACCGTGCCACGGGGTAGCGCCGACGTAGGCCATTTGTTCGATTTGATGAGCCATGGTTGAGATTCCATTGGGTGCAAGCCGGCATAAAGCGCCGCGCACAGCGCAGCACAGTCCGGACGATATGGATAGAAAAGAGAGATGCGGCCCGATCACGCCGGTAGGTTGAAGCGGTGATCGCAAAGCAAGCAGAGGTTGTTAGATAGGACGTGACGGTCGAGCGTATCGCCCAGCTGCGCGCCGAGCGCACAACCACCAATACCGCCGGCCAGACCGCCGAGAATGGCACCTGACACGTAGCCTAGAGTGATGCCGAAAGGTCCTGCGATAGTGCCAATCAGCGCACCTGCCGGACCTCCAGCCAATGCAGCGCTGACGCCACGCGCAACACCGCCTAAGGTGCCGATGGCTGCGCCAACTTTCATGGCTTGATGGAATGAAGCAACTTTGGGTGAGTGACAGCGGGGACACTGCAATGACATGGGACGAACCTTCTTGGTGGTGATGTCATTGCAGTAATGTGTGGCTGAGATTTATTGGAGTCTGTTTCTGTCGATTTTGATTGGATCAGTGCAATTTTGGTGTTCAAACAGAGCTCAGTCGACTGAGGGCTGCACGAGGGGCAGGTGGCCTTGTGCCGCAAATTATGGATAAATAAGAACGCCGGCAATGCCGGCGTTGATGAAGTAATATCTCAAGTAACTTCTGAGTTAATAAATAATTTCAATTCTTGTTGGTTTGTGGTTAGTTAGCTCACGAACTCTCCCAGTCCTAATTAGGCAGTCCAGTACTGGGCCCAACTTGATAATCGATCTAAGTTTTGCTGGGCCGTAGCGGAGAATAGTATTTTTATCCACGTATGGAAATACTTTAGAACCTTTAGTTCTGGCCTGTAACCAATTCAGGAGTATTTCGGCATCATTCTCGATTTTTGGCATGAACATAAACTTCTTTCTGAAGGTTTTTGAGCAATGGAAGGCAATATGCTCCGCTGCCTTTAGTTCTTTTAATGTTATAACTCTCGTGCCATGTTCAAAAAAATGTAGTGACGCAGCAATTCTTGCAATATTCTCGCTCAGTTTTGAGGCGTGGTCTTTTGAACGATCAAATTCTCCACCTTCTTGTAGCCCAGCCTCTATACGGTTATAAGTTGAAATCCACCAGTCTTCAGCATCGGGATCGAATTCAATTAGAATTTTCTCACTTGATAGGTTGTTTAGCATTTCAGCATTTTTTGTGAGTAGAAATTTAACCTTTTCCGTATATTTATCCAGGGCGCTGTTGTTCATGATGCGATTGGAAATGAATCTGGTGCCTTGAGTTGATTCTGGCTGAAAGGTTAATGATCTAGACAGTAGGCCGACGGATCGAGCAAGGTGACCTTTACCTTCTAGGTAATCATGCAGTACTTCATGTTGTAGCATCATGCATATAGTTAAACGTGCGTCATGCAACGAACATCCCTCAACAGAGGCTCGATCTACTTCAATATTGGTGCCACTCCATAGAGCATTGATCTTACCAAAATCATTAAGTGCACCTTTAAGGATTGATATTCCTTCGCTTGACATCAGTGCTGCGGATGGACTGTCCAGTCTCATGCCTTTTAGCAGGGCTGCCATGGTTGCGTCTTCGTAGATAAGCTTCATTCCTCGGGGACGTTCTGGCTTCTTTTCTTGGTGGAGGAGTAATTCTTTCTCTAACATTAAGTATTCATCTGAGTCTATAGGCTCTTTTGCCATGTCGACTTGGATTTTTTTCTTTCTAACTTCCCATGCATCAATTCGAATCGTCCAAATCCCAAGCGCCTTTTTATGCAACGCTAGATACGCTCGAACAGCTTCCCAGATGTAAGCAAGTAGAATACTTTCGACAGTGGTTTTTCGCTCCCCAGAGGCAGCTATCAAGATGATAATAAGTGAGACGGGACCAATCATTCCGCCTGGTCTTTGTACATTTATTAGTTGTTGGGTCAGTAGGGATATAACTGAAAGCACTGAAGCTAAAACTAGCTCAATCGGGGCTTGTGTTCTTTCCGATAGTTCAATGACTAGTTCCTTGACTAAAGGAAACGCATCTAAGTGATCTAGATTTATTGATTCGTGAGCGTAATGGCTTTTATCACTGTTTGACATTTTGTGTCCTTATTTAGCGGTTTGTTGGTGTTAAGTGGCTGCCAGAAAATCAGGTAATCATGCTGCCCGCCCCAAGCGCTGAGGTATTAGCGTCCGGGCTCGCACTGGCTGAATTCGGATTGCCGGTTTACTTTTTGGCGACCGCTTATCACTGAATAAAATTCAGTGATAAGTTCGGCTTTCTATCCAGGCTAATACTTCTGACTCTCGCCAGCCGACAGCACCGCCTTTCGTTCTCGATGAAAGACGTATCTTTTTTGGAAAAGATGCGTCATGTCTGGGTGACTTCGGGTTAATCCAGTCGTATATGCAGGATCGTGAAACGGATAGCATCTTGGTTAGCATGCTGAGTCGTATTATTCGATTTTCAATATCTTGAAATTTATCAATCTTCATGTAGTGAGTATGCTCGGAAGAGCCATTGCTCAATAAGTTATTAACCTGCTTTGCATCTTGTTTGCTATTCATGTGCGGCTTCCTCATCTGGTCATGCCAATGCTAGATAGCTGCGGAGGGCATTTGACCTGCTTTGCTTCCAGTATTTTCTAGCCGCCAAGCAGGGGTATTGATTTCTTTTGTTTTTTATGGTTTTGATTTTTTCTAGCGATTGCTTTGGTTGCGGGGGTATGGAAAAAGCCGCTACAGCTGCTACATCTGGGTGGCTTGTAGCTATGCTCAGAGGAATGTGGGCCGGCGCATCTGGGTAGATATCGATCCAGGTGTCATGAGATCCTGAGGGCGATTCGCATGGGGCTCGACGATTTTCGGGCTATGTCAGCTTCTGCTCGGGCGTGGTTTTTTTGCTTAGGAGGGCGGTCGCGATATGGTTGCTTATATGGAACTGCAGTAAGAGAGGAATTATGAAGTCTGTTATGCCTAGTGCGGTAAATTTCGGGGCGTCAGCTTACGGCGGTTTTATAGTTAATGATTCTGGTCGAATTTTAATGCGCAAGGATTTGCAGTTGGGGCATGGTTACTTTTTCAGGTGGCGTCATGATTCTCACGTTACACCTGAGCAGCTTGTAATCTCTGGCATGCATACTGAGGCTGGGTTGGATGTAGAGATAGTTGAGGTTTTAGATGGGGTTTGTTTTTGTGACATGGGGCAGCTTGCAAATATAGTAGTGCAATGCGTAACGCCGCCTTCTGAGGTGGCTTGCGAAGAATTTGGAGTCCGATGGGTAGGGTTTGATAAGGCACAGAAACTTATTTTTGATGGCAGGGGTGAGATGGATTTTGACGCTGAGTTAGTTACTCTTAATACCGCTCGGCTTTGGTATATGAATCGTAGGAAAAGTGATATTGAATCCGCTATGGATTCTGATCATAAAGTGCATTACGCAAGATTTAATATTTTGTGTGATGAGGTTCATAATGAATTATCAAGGTGTCCGAACTTTGCTGGCAATGGTGATGGAGTTTTCTCTTCATTTATACAGTCTGTTTTTAAGAGTGCTGCTCGTCAAATTATGTCAGATGGCTTTGAGGAGTATTTATCGGATCAGATTGGTCGGGTAAAGAAGCCTAAGCGCTCTAAGGTATATGAAAATGACCTGAGAAATTTGATTTGTATATTTATAACTGCGGCATATGATTATTTTAGCTTGAAAGAATACGATCAATTTTCGGCGGCCTGCGACCGCGTCTCTGGTTACCTGATGTTGTATCGCGGAATTTATGTGAAAACCTCACCGAATATATGGGCACGTGCGGTTGCGGGAGGCTATGGCCAGGCTGAGATGAGAAAGAAGGTTGTTGATGCTATTATTCATGTCTTGGCTTTAAAGGGGCCGTATCGAAAAAGAAATCGACTAGATATGATTGTTGACAAAATTTGTGATGATGTGTCTGCGGCCTTAATTGAGAAACAGTTAAGTCATCCGAAAGATCGGGATGATTTGCGTCATTTGATCAATATAACAATTTCTGAAAATAAGAAAGCACAAAATATTTTGAAAGAGCGATGCTAGTGATTTATAAGAGCCGCATTGTAATAAGTTTATGGTTAATTTATTAATATTTATGTCTTTGTCTGTTTTCTCTAATCATGGTCTTGGGGTTGTATTTGGCCGGTGTTACTTATTAGGTAGTCGAGGCGTGCCCCAAGTTTATTCCATGCATCTGTCATTTCCTTTTTGTAACTATGTCTTTGGTAAGTTCTCTTTACCTTGTTCTCCTCCGTATGGTTGAGGCACCTTTCGGCAACTTCAGGTAATACCCCTAGGGCTGTCATTGTTGTTGCTCCTGTTCTCCTAAGATCATGAGGTGTCCATTTCCCTGCTTTCAGGATGAGTGACTGAGATTTAGAACTTCGGTTGCTCATAATTTTTTGGTCTGTTTGGCGTTGTCTATCGCTTAATTGTTTGGTTACGGTTTTTGTGCAAACAGGTCCGCTATTTCTGGTGTTCGGGTAGCACCATTCGCTTTTGGAGTTCAGTGCTTGGAGGCGTTTGAATTGCTTCAACGAGAACTCAGAAAGAACGATGTTGTGGGCTTTGCCGTTTTTACTGTTTTCTGCAGGAATCCACCAATTTCTGTGAGTTAGGTCGACGTTTTCCCAGCGGGCATTCATCAACTCGCCGATGCGGCAGCAGGTGGATAATGCAATCCAGATTGCAGCGTCTGTCGAGGGAAGCAGACCTGCTTCCGGGACAAGTTTTGCTAGTAAGCGGATTTCCTCCTCACTCAGAATTCTGTCGCGCTCAATATCTTTACCGCCTATTTTGGCTTTACGAATGCTTGCGGTCGGGTCGTATTCAATCAGGTCGCGATCTACTGCAAACCTGAACATTTGCCGCATAAGGGAAAAGGCTATCTTTGCTGCCCGGTTGACTCCTCGAGCTAGCATTGTGTCCGTGACCTCAGTGATATGTCCCTTCTTAACATCACCTACGGCCATTTCGCCTAGGACGGGTAGTACGTCTTTCTGAAACATTCGACGTACCTCGGCGCCTCCATCTTTACGGTTAATGAGGTCGACCTTGGCCCAGTGTTCAAACAGATCAGTGACCGTTTTTCGTGCAAGCTGTCTGGCGTGCTCTGCTTCTATGCCCGCTTTCTCTGTGGCTAGGCGGGCCTGTTCTGCCTCCAAGGCAGTTGTTCGTGCATATTCTTCAGCTTGGATGTGTTCCCTAAGGTCACGGGCACCGCTTTGATAAAGTCTGGATAGCTCCCCGGCCTTTACGCGTGCTTCCTTAAGGGTTAGACCATCTATCCCAGCGGAGTCATAGGTCCCGAGTGGAAGGAAGACGCGCTCGCTATTTGAGTTCGTGTACCGAAAGTAAAAGTGGCGCTCTCCGTTGGGGCGTAGTCTGGCCATGAATCGACCGCAACCACGTGGTGCGTCCTCAATTAGCCAGCTCGGCTTTTCTGCTTTAGCTCCCATTTGCTTGTCGGTAATTGTGGTCATTGGATCCTCTCGCCATGCTGGTCACCGTATGGTCACCGTTTCTCATAGGCTTTGTTAGGATTCTATAGCATGCGATTGGACTACTAAACAGCTATAAAGCCTGAATTAACTAGGGCTTAGCTCATTTTTTGGACTTATTAGGAACGCATAGCGCATAAATTCACCTTTATGGGGTGCTAGGGGTCGAGTGTTCGAATCACTCCGTCCCGACCATATAATTGAATGACTTAGCCCGGTTCCGAAAGGTCCGGGCTTTTTCATACGCGTGACTTTTGCGTAACTTCTCCAAGTTTTACACCTGCTGCTGAATCGTCTACTTTGGCCATCGTAAGTTGGTTGAGCGGGTGGAGGTCTTGCTGATGCTGCAGTATCGGACATCCTTTTTACGGTCAGTCCAGCAATTAGTCTGACTATGCAGTTGGCCGTTTTTATGCCGGCATGCAGCCAATGGTGTCTCCGGCCGACACTATGCGCTTGCCGCGACAGGCGTTGCGAAGCCTTTGCCCAGCCATAAAAGCACTGCCTAATAAATGCACGTTTCAATGTGGGTTTACGACAGTTAACGGATACCCATAAAAAAGCCGACCCAGAAACTGGGTCGGCTTTTCATAGCCTTGCGAGCTATTACTTGCGGCTGGCTTTTTCCAGCATACGCAGAGCGCGCTCATTGGCTTCGTCAGCAGTTTGCTGAGCCTTCTGAGCAGCAGCCATAGCGTCATCAGCCTTACGGTAAGCTTCGTCGGCACGGGCTTGAGCGCGAGCAGCTGCATCTTCAGTTGCAGTCAGACGGGCTTCAGTTTCTTTGGACATGCTGCTGCAACCGGTAGCCAGAACTGCGGCTAATGCCAGAGCAGAGAATTTCAGAACGTTGTTCATCGTGTTCCCCTTGAGGTGGAGGTTTTCCATAAAAGCAATTTCCTGATAGTAGGAAATTAGCCGGCGTACATAGTACCTATAACTTGTAGTAAGTAAATGGAGTCAAGGCAAGGCGCAAAGTTTTTTTCTGATTGCTGCAAAACTCACCATCGATTGCTTAAAAAATAATCAACTGAGAGTGGTTGTCCATTCCTTACACAGTAATCACCGACGTTTTGCGACCGCAGTCGTTGAAAAATATCCGGTAAGCAATTTCCGGTATTGCTCCGACTTATGAACTGCTGAAATGCGGTGAAGGCTAATTAGAGTGCGGGTAGATGCAATGGCTGGGTTTGGCACATAGCCAAATGCTTCTCTGTATGATCTAAGTCGTTGATTCACGTGACCTAGCAGGTTGTGGCCTGATAAGCTCGTGGAAATCGCCTACAACTTAGATAGGTAAGAGATGTTGTAACCCTCTTGCTGCAAAAGCAACGAGCGGGTTACACGAGTGAACAGAGGAGTTACGATGAGCGAGGCGTTGTCCATTCACCATGACTTAGTAGGCCATCAATTCGAGACCACAGTGGATGGTGATCGGGCATATCTGGCTTACATGGATCTTGGCAAACAAACGCTGGATATCTACCGCACCTTTGTTCCTAACTCGTTGCGGGGGCGAGGCATCGCGGCAGCTTTGACCGAGCATGCACTGCAGTATGCTGATCGCCTGGGCTACACGGTGATTCCCTCTTGCTCCTATGTAGAGCGTTACATGCAGCGCCAACAGGGCCAGGCGGATAAAAGCTAAGTGATTTGGGTAATGAAGAGGGCCAGTTAGTGACTGGCCTTTTTTATATCTGTGTCGACTATCAGGTCTTGGCGATCAGGTTGCCGGCATGCAAGCCGCACTCTTTCTGTGTGGCTTCTTCCCACCACCAGCGGCCTTCGCGTTCATGCTGATTCGGCAGCACAGGGCGAGTGCAAGGTTCGCAGCCGATGCTGATAAAGCCGCGCTCATGCAGGCTGTTATAAGGCAGTTCCAGCATGCGGATATAGGCCCAGATATCTTCACTGCTCATCTGTGCCAGCGGGTTGAACTTGTACAGTGTGTTGTCTGCTGTGGAAAAGGCCGCATCGATTTCGACCGCTGCAACCTGGCTGCGTGTACCAGGGCTTTGATCGCGTCGCTGGCCGGTGGCCCAGGCTTTTACCGTGGCGAGTTTGCGGCGTAGTGGGGCGGTTTTACGGATGCCACAGCACTCACCATGACCGTCCTTGTAGAAGCTGAAAAGGCCCTTTTCCTTGACGAGGGACTCCAGTGCCGTGGCCTCGGGAGAAAGTACGTCGATGCTGATGCCATAGTGCTCACGCACCTGGTCGATAAAGCGATAGGTTTCCGGATGCAGGCGGCCGGTGTCGAGGCTGAATACTTTGACGTTTTTGTTGAGTTTCCAGGCCATATCGACCAGCACCACGTCTTCCGCGCCGCTGAAGGACAACCACAGTTCATCACCGAAGTGTTCGAAGGCGAGTTGGAGAATCTCTTGTGGCGACTTGTTGGCGTAGCTCGTCGCCAGTTCGGCTACGTCGAAGGGAAGGCTCATCGGGCTTAATTCCTAGTTAGGGTGACGTCGAGCGTCTTGTGCCGTGATGGTAGCAAAAGCAAGTTATGCGACTAAATAACGAAGTACCTCAGTAGACCTGTCATTTGGGTATAAGGCTCTGCGTTGCAGAGCGCTGGGGGAGCCGCTAGAGTGCCGCCTCTCAAATAAATCCAAGCTAGGAGTGTCCTGTGGAAATCGCGTGTCTCGACCTGGAAGGCGTGCTGGTCCCGGAAATCTGGATCGCTTTCGCGGAAAAAACTGGCATCGAATCGCTGAAGGCGACTACCCGGGATATTCCGGACTATGACGTGCTGATGAAACAGCGTCTGCGCATTCTGGATGAGCACGGCTTGAAGCTGTCCGACATCCAGGAAGTGATTGCCACACTCAAACCTTTAGACGGCGCAGTGGAGTTTGTGAATTGGCTGCGAGAGCGCTTTCAGGTGGTGATTCTTTCGGACACTTTCTATGAGTTCTCCCAGCCGTTGATGCGTCAGCTGGGTTTCCCGACGCTGTTGTGCCACAAGCTGATCACGGATGAAACCGATCGCGTGGTGGATTACCAACTGCGACAGAAGGACCCCAAGCGTCAGT
Organism: Pseudomonas guineae; assembly: GCF_900113745.1. Taxonomy (GTDB): domain Bacteria; phylum Pseudomonadota; class Gammaproteobacteria; order Pseudomonadales; family Pseudomonadaceae; genus Aquipseudomonas; species Aquipseudomonas guineae. Next base: position 107,802 of record NZ_FOQL01000002.1, read on the forward strand.
CGGTACTTGCCTTCAAGAGCCTGTATTACCGGGTCATTGCAGCGGGTGACTCTTACAACGACACCACCATGCTTAGTGAGGCTCATGCCGGCATTTTGTTCCATGCCCCGGACAATGTGATCCGTGAGTTCCCACAGTTTCCGGCTGTGCACACGTTTGCAGAGCTCAAGGGCGAGTTCCTCAAAGCGTCCAATCGCCAGCTGAGCCTGTAATCAATAGATGATTGAAAACCCGGTATTCGCGGGTTCTTCAGAGAGTTATCCCAGCACCCTGCGTGGACTTGATTCGCGCAGGGTGTTTTGTTTTCAGCTGCGATCAGGTTGAGCGCTTGTGGTGGGGCGTACCACTAGCCACAGGGCGATCGCAATCAACACGCCACCGTACAGATAGGCCCAGGACAGTGGCTCATCCAATAACAGTGCGCCCCACAGCACGCCGAAGGGCGGGATTAGAAAAGTCGTGGTGCTGGCCTTGATCGGACCAACATCACTTAGTAGGCGGAAGTACAACACGTAGGCGAGCGCCGTACAGATAAAGCCCAGACCAGCCAAGGGCAGCCAGACGTCGAGCCCACCCCAGTTGGCAGGCGGTTGAATAACTAGGGCGCTGCCGAACAGCGGCAGCAGGAACAGGCTGGCGCCACACAGGCTGGCAAAGGCGGTCAAACGGTTATCCAGGCCGCCCTGCATGCCGATCCAGCGCCGTGTAAGAAAGCCGGCAAAACCATAGCAGACAGTCGCGATCAGGCAGGCACCTGCGCCGAGTAGTAGGGTCAAATCAAACTCGACTGGACCGGTGCGGGTCAGCACGGCGACCCCGAATAGGCCAATCGCAACCCCGGCGGCCTTGCTAAGGGTCATGGCTTCAGCAAAGAACAGCATGCCGATCAACACGCCCATCATCGGTGTGGTGGCATTGAAGATGGCCGAATAACCGGCGGGCAATACCAGTGCTGCCATGCAGTACATGGCAGAAGGCAGACCTGCGTTAATTACTCCCAAAATCAGGCAGTGCTTGAGCTTGCCGTTGAAGTCCCAGCGCACCCGCATCAGCAGCAGAATCGCCAGCAGCCCAAGCATGCCCAGGCTGGCGCGGAAAAAAGCAGTCGGCATGCTGCCGAGCACAGGCGCAACGATGCGCATAAACAGAAAGCTTGCACCCCAGATAGCAGCAAGCAACAGCAGACGCATCAGGTCGACAAGGCGCACAACGGGCTCCACGGCAGTTAAAAAGTCGAGCAGTGTTGCCGGGCTGGTGTGCCAAGGCAATTCGAAATGCGCGTTCCAGGCGACTGATTGGCAATATTTCGTTGTAGATAAGCCTGTATCCATTCAATGCCGGCTTTTACTTGGCGCGGTCACTGGATAAGCTCGAGGAATTGTCCGCATTCACCTGTAGGGGTTCGTTTATGCCACAGCAATGGCCGGCCAGCGCGATAGCTGCGTTTATCCTCGAAGGCTTTGACGATTATCGTGAGCAGTTTCGCCAGATCACCAACGGCGCACGCGTGCGATTTGAACAGGCTCTGTGGCAGGAAATTCAGGATGCATCGGCGGCACGCATTGCCCTGTATGAAAAGTGCGTGAGCACGGTGAGTCGGCAGTTGCGCGAGGCTTATGCGGCCGAGGTATTGCTGGAGGTGGAGCAGTGGCCACTGGTTAAGTCGGCCTATATCGCGTTGATTAACCTGCGCGATGACGATGAGTTAGCGGAAACGTGGTTCAACTCGATTTTCTGCGGGTTGTTCAGCCATGACCAGATCAATGACGGCTGCATGTTTATCCACACCACCCGCCCGGCACTGCGGGTTAATGCACGTACCCCGCAAACCCGCTTGTACGAACCTAAGGGCGATGTCGAGCAGGCTTTGCGGCAGATCTTCGAGGATTTCAGTTTTGAGGTTGGCTACGAAAACCTGGAGCGCGACTTAAGCCGGCTGCTCAAGCAATTGCGGCAAAGCCTGCCGGACTGGGTGTGCAAGGACCCTGATCTGCGCATTGAGCTGTTTGCTTCACGCCTGTATCGCAACAAGGGTGCGTACCTGGTGGGGCGTATCTACACCTGTGATGAGCAATGGCCGCTGGTGATTCCGCTGTTGCACCGCGAAGGGCAGGGCATCCAGGCCGATGCGCTGATCACCGACGAGGCGGAAGTGTCGATCATTTTCTCTTTTACTCGTTCCTATTTCATGGTGCGGGTCGGTTACCCGGCGGAGTTCGTCGGCTTCCTCAAGCGCATTTTGCCGGGCAAGCACATTGCCGAGTTGTACACCTCGATCGGCTTCTACAAACACGGTAAGTCGGAGTTCTACCGCTCCTTGATCGACCACCTGGCGACTACGGATGACAAATTTGTCATGGCCCCCGGTGTCCGTGGCATGGTCATGAGCGTATTTACCCTGCCGGGCTTCAACACCGTCTTCAAGATCATCAAGGACCGTTTCTCACCGTCGAAAAACGTCGACCGCAACACGGTGGTCGAGAAGTATCGCCTAGTGAAAACGGTCGACCGGGTCGGGCGCATGGCCGATACCCAGGAATTTGCCGACTTTCGCTTTCCGTTGAGCAAGTTTGATCCGGAGTGCCTGGCCGAGTTGCTAGAGGTCGCACCGTCGACCGTCGAGGTTAATGGCGACACCGTGCTGGTGCGCCATTGCTGGACCGAGCGGCGCATGACGCCGCTGAATTTATATGTGGAAAGTGGCAGTGAGGCTCAGGTGCGTGAAGCGCTGGATGACTACGGTCTGGCCATTAAGCAGTTGGCCGCAGCGAATATATTCCCCGGCGACATGCTGTTGAAAAACTTTGGCGTGACCCGTCATGGCCGTGTGGTGTTCTATGACTATGACGAAATCTGTTTTCTTACTGAAGCCAACTTCCGTCGTATACCTCAAGCACGCTACCCGGAAGATGAAATGTCCTCCGAGCCTTGGTATTCGATTGCACCGATGGATGTGTTCCCTGAAGAGTTCCCGCCGTTTCTGTTTGCCAATATGCAGCAGCGCAAGCTGTTCAATGAACTGCATGGGGAGCTGTATGACGCCGATTACTGGAAAAGCCTGCAGGAGGCAATTCGTGCGGGCAAGGTGATCGACGTGTTCCCCTATCGACGCAAAGATCAAGCCGGCCGGGAGTATTGAGCTGCATGCGTCTGCCGCTTGGTTTAGTTGCTTCCGGCCTGTGGCTGCTGGTGGATAGTCGCGTATTACTGGCGGCCGAGATTGACAATACAGCTGTCGAATTGGCTCCACTAATCATCACCAGCCCACGCAGTAACGCGCGTTGGTTGAGTACGCCGGCGGCGGTGACAGTGGTTGAGGCGGGCACTGCACCGGGTGAGCAGAACCTCGCCCTGGATACCTGGTTAGCGCGCGTGCCGGGCGTGTTCAGCCTCAACCGTTACAACTTGGCTCAGGGCCTACGTCCGTCGATTCGTGGCTTCGGCGCGCGCGGCAATTTCGGTGTGCGCGGTATCCGAGTGCTAGTCGATGGTGTGCCCTTAACCATGCCAGATGGGCAAACCGAACTCGACGGCCTCGACCTTGGTTTGGTTGAGCGCATGGAGGTTTTACGTGGGCCTGCCTCGGTGCTCTACGGCAATGCTGCCGGTGGAGTCCTGGCGATCGAAACTCGCGAACCATCGGTTTTACCCTCAATGCAGCTTGACCTTAGCGCTGCGGGTCTTGGCTATCAACGTACACGTGGCGAAATCGGAGGTAGCCACGGCAACGTGGGTGGGCTGCTGGCCTTTAATAGCACCCATTTAGACGGATATCGTGAGCACGGCCGAGCGCAGACCAACAGTCTGACCGGCAAACTGAACTGGTATGCCCCTGCAGGGCGCTTACGCTTGAATTTCAATGCGATCGATAACCGCGCCGAAGACCCCGGCGGTTTGACGGCGACTCAAGTTGACGCAGACCGCCGGCAAGCTGCGCCGAATAATCTGCGATTTGACGCCGATGAATATATTCGTCAACAGCGCCTGGGCTTAGTTTGGGATGGCTATGCTGCTGGAGCCGATCAGTATCAGCTGCGCAGCTACTGGGGCCACCGTGAATTCGGTAATCGGTTAGGGTTTACCACGAGTGGGCAGACAACCTTCGATCGATATTTCGGTGGAGTAGGCGGGCAGTACAGCCATTATCGCGAGTTGATCGGCGTACCACATAAAATCACCACAGGGTTTGACCTCGAGGCGCAGCGTGATGATCGCAGGCGATATGACAATCTGTTCGGTGAGCGCGGGCAGTCGCGTCAGCAGCAGGATGAAGCGGCGCTTAGCCAGGGGCTGTTTATTGAGGATCAGCTCGACCTGACTAAGAAGTGGCAAGCTACCTTTGGCCTGCGTTATGACCAAGTACGCCTGGCGGTTGATGACTTCTATCTGGCCGATAACCGCAATGATTCAGGCTCGCGCAGACTGGAGGACTGGAACTACAGCGCCGGTCTGAGTTATCGCTTTACCCCGCAACAATCGCTATATGCGCGGCTGGCCAGCTCCTTTGAAACGCCAACCATCAGCGAACTCGGTAACCCTCAAGGCGGCGGCTTCAATAGCGCGTTGCAGCCTGCCCAGGCGTTCAGCCGTGAGCTGGGCATCAAAGGCGAATGGCCCTCGCTGCGCTATGCTCTTGCGTTATACCGAATCGATCTTGATGATGAACTGGTGGCGTTCAGCTTGCCGGCCCAGCCAGGGCGTAATTTTTATCGCAATGCTGGTGAGTCGCGTCGTGATGGCTTGGAGTTGAGCCTTGACTGGCAGCTTGCCGATGCCTGGCGCTGGTCCGTGGGCTATGCCTACAACCGCTACCGTTTTATCGAGTATGAAGCGACTGCGGGCGATTTAGCCGGTAGGCATAGTCCCGGTATTCCGAGACAAACCCTTTTCAGTGAACTGGCTTATGAGCATCAAGGTGGCTACGTACGCCTGGGTGTTACGGCGCAAGCGCGGGTGTATGCCAATGACGCTAATACGCAGTCCGCGCCTGGTTATGCCCTGTTCAACCTACGTGTTGGCACGCGCATGCAGCTTGGCGAGCAAAGCCTGGAGCCTTATCTAGGCATTGATAACATGCTGGCGCGCGCGTACTTCGATAACGTGCGGATCAACGATGCTAACGCTCGCTATTTTGAGCCTGGGCCCGGGCGAACGCTCTATGCGGGCTTACGCGTGCTGTTTTAGCGTGTAACAGTGCAGCGGGCGACAGGCTCAGCCCGTATGGACTAAGCTAAAAGCAGATACACAAGCCACTGTTCAATAACCTTGGTAGGAGGGTGTTTTATGAACGCCAAGTTGCAGCAAGCCCTGCTAGACCTGTTGAGTGCCCTTGGCCTGCTTGAGAAGCCAACATTGCAACCTATTCCCATCCGCAGCGATAAACCTGTAGCTCAGCCTGCAGACCGCCGGCGTGGCTAATACGCCCGCGCTGTTTACCTGAATGTCTAACTCGTTAGATCAGTAGCCACGGTTGTACATAGGCTACTGATCTTTACACTCGATTATTTGTTGTGCCTGGCTGACTCTGCGCAATGCGGAGCTTTGTTTTAGCTATTACTGAATTATTCAAGCAAGGATTTGCTAGCGTGTTGCTACTGCTGTGCTAGACCTTCATCTTTAGTTACGGAAAAAGCTCAGACAGGGATAACTCAGATGCGCCAAAACCTTCCAGTGACGCAACGGGAAAAAACCTTTCCGGGGCATGAACGTCTTATTTCTACCACCGACCTAAACAGTAATATCAGCTACTGCAACGATGCTTTTGTGGAAGTCAGTGGTTTCACTCGGGAAGAGTTGATCGGCCAGCCGCATAATTTGGTGCGTCATCCTGATATGCCTCCTGCCGTGTTTGGTCACATGTGGGAGACCATCAAACAGGGCAAGCCATGGATGGGTATCGTCAAGAATCGCTCGAAAAACGGTGACTACTACTGGGTTAGCGCCTATGTCACACCAATCTATGAAAATGGCCGCGTTGCAGGTTATGAATCGGTGCGCTCTTTGCCCGATGAGGCGCAGAAACGTCGGGCTGAAAAGCTTTATGCGCGTTTGCGTGAAGGCAAGCCACCGGTGCCAAAATTGGAATACTGGACGCTCGATATTATCCAGTCATGGCCGCTGATTCTGGCCGGCCTGTTTATTCTCGGTGCACAATTTGTACTCAGTGGCCCTTGGTTGTGGATCATTATTTTTATCGTCATGTTTGGCCTTAGCTCCTATCAGTTATCCGCTAAGCGCCGTTTGATCAGGCAGACTCTTGCCGAACATCCGAAGGCGTTTATCAGTGCACTGGTTGCCTTGACCTATACCGACAACCGCGGCGCGCAAGCCTTGCTTGATATGGCTATGATCAGTGAAGAAGCACGCTTACAGACGGCGCTGACGCGTATTGAGGATGCGGGTAACAATGTCAAAAAGCATGCCTCACGCTCGGCTGACCTGTCGCGCTCTAGTGCGAAAATGCTTGATCAGCAGCGCAGTGAGACGGATCAGTCGGCGACGGCTATCAACGAAATGGCCGCCACCATTCAGGAAGTCACGCACAACGTACAGAGCACTTCGCATGCCGCCGAAGAGGCGGATCGTCTGGCCAAACAAGGTCTACAGTTGGCCGGCGGTAGCCTGGATTCCATGCATCACATGGCCAAAGCCGTGGTGGATATTGGCCAGGCGGTCAATGATCTAGCCAACTCAACCCAGTCAATCGGTAGCGTGGCTGATGTGATCACCTCGATTGCCGAACAGACCAACCTGTTGGCGCTTAACGCTGCAATCGAAGCGGCGCGTGCCGGTGAGCAAGGGCGCGGCTTTGCCGTGGTGGCCGATGAAGTGCGTTCGCTGGCCTCACGCACGCGAGAGTCGACTGAGCAGATCCACCAGATCATCTCTTCGCTGCGTGCGGGTGCCGAGCGTGCAGTGGTCACTGCGGGCAAAGGTGAAGCCATTTCCAAGCAGAGTGTCGAGAGCGTGGAGTCTGTGCGCAGCGCATTGGATGGCATCAGCGCGGCTGTCAGCCGGATTACCAGCATGAGCCAGCAGATGGCCTCGGCCTCCGAAGAGCAGACCCATGTGGCGGAAGATATCAGCCGGCAGATTACGCAGATTGCCCAGCTCTCTGACCGCAGTGCCGAGCAGGCGCATCAGGGGGCGACGCTTGGTCAGGAGTTGGAAGACATGGCTGATTATCTGCACAGCTTAGCGGAGCGCTTCAACCGCTGAGTGAGGGTTTGACTGCATGATTATCGGCCTGCCTCATACATGAGGCAGGCCGATTTTCTATGGGGTATGGCAAACTGCGTGACTGAGGAGAAACCCATGCCGCGCGCGCAATGCCCACGATGTACCCGTCCATCCGAGCGCTGTCTTTGTGCGCTTATCCCGAGCCTACCGAGCAGCACTCGAGTGCTGATTCTGCAGCATCCGAGTGAGGTTAAGCATGCGCTGAATACCGCGCGGTTGGCTGTACTTGGTTTGAGCAATGCTGAGTTGCTGGTTGGTGAAGTGTTTGAGGCACTCCCGGTATTGTTGCAACAACCCGGATATCGTGCGTGCTTATTGTTTCCTGGTGAGAAGGCACAACCCGTGATGCAGTTTGCTGCGCAACTCAGTGAGTTGCCGCTGCTGTTGGTCGTGCCCGACGGCACTTGGCGCAAAGCGCGTAAGCTCTTGCACCTGAACCCAGCATTGGCGGCCCTGCCCTGGGTAGTTCCACCAGAGGGGCTGCAGTCGCGCTATCGCCTGCGCAAAGCACCGATGGTGGGTGCGTTATCAACCATTGAGGCGATTGTCGAAGCGCTCAACGAAGTAGAAGCTCCCACTCGTTTCGATGCCTTGCTCGCCCCGTTTGAATCCTTAATTGGCGGGCAGATTGAGGCAATGGGTGAGCAGGTTTATCAGCGTAACCACGGGCAGCCAGATGCTTTACCTGGCGCAACCGATGGTTAGGTTGCGTTTTTTAGCGTTCGCGCATGGCTTCTGAGCGCGCTTTGAGTACAGGTTTGAGCAGATAGTCGAGAACGCTTTTCTCGCCGGTAATAATGTCCACGTTGGCGACCATGCCGGGGATGATCAGCAGCGGGTGCTTGTCGCTACCTAAATGGCTCTTGTCAGTGCGTACTTGAATTAGGTAGAAGCTGTTGCCTTCCTCATCGGTAATGGTGTCAGCGCTTATCAGCTCAAGGTTGGCCTTGAGGCCGCCATAGATGGTGTAGTCGTAGGCGGTGAACTTGACCATGGCTTTCTGCCCCGGGTGGAGAAAAGCGACATCCTGCGGCCGTACCTTGGCCTCGATCAGCAGGCTGTCATCTAAGGGGACGATTTCCAGCATGTCGCTGCCAGGCTGCACCACGCCACCAATAGTATTGACCTTGAGCTGATTGATGATGCCGCGCACAGGTGATACTACGGTCGTACGGGTGACGCGATCATCAATCGCCACGCTACTGGCGGTGATTTTCTGCAGCTCTGTGCGAATTTCATTGAGCTCCTTGAAGGCGTCAGAGCGAAAGCTGAGTTCCGACTCTTCAATCTTGCTTTTGATTTCATCCATCGCCGATTCGGCTCTGGGTATAGCCAAGTTGGTGGCATTCAGAGAACCGCGCACTTCTACCAAGCCGCGGCGTAAGCGGAGGATTTCCACTTGGGAAATTGCACCGGCTGCAACCAGGGGCTGCGACATATTTAGCTCCTGCTGCAGCAAGCCTGTGCTGGAGCGATATTGCTGAGATTTTGCGCGGAACTCGGCAAGCTCCTGGGTTTTTTGCCGCAGTTGCTCTCCCAAAGTGCGCTGCTCACTTTGTAGTCGGTCTTGTCGAGACTGATAAACAGCCAGTTCATCTTCAGCTAATTGTGGGGCTAGGCGTAAAATTTCCTCCGGCATGCTGATCGGCCGGCCTTCTGCTTCTGCAGTTAAACGCTCGACCCGCGCTACCAGCGCTAGGCGGTCGGCTTCAGCTTCGCCGCGATTGGAAAGATAGCGCGTGTCATCTAGACGTAATAGCACTGCGCCTTGTTCAACGATCTGACCTTCACGAACAAATATCTCGCTGACGATGCCGCCTTCCAAGTTCTGAATAACCTGAATTTTGCTAGAGGGTATGGCTTTGCCTTCGCCCGTAGTGACTTCCTCCAGTACGGCAAAATTGGCCCAGATCAGCGCCGTTATCAAGCATGCGCAGACCACCCACACAGTGATGCGAGTGAACCAGGGCGAGTCTTCGAGAATGGCCCCGTCGACTTCCGGCATAAACTCGGTGTCTTGCTTACGCTGGCGCATGCTGGCGAAGTATTGGCTGATCGAATGGTTTATTTGCATGAGCGCTCCTATACCGCTGCGGGGCCAACTCGACCTTTGCGTAGCGCTTCGATGACTGCTTCTTTGGGACCGTCAGCAACAATATGGCCGTTGTCCAACACCACCAGCCGGTCTACGAGGCTGAGCATGGACGCGCGATGAGTGATCAACAGCATGGTCTTGCCTTGTGCCCAGGTCTGTAGGCGGTTGCGCAGGATTTCCTCACTGGTGTTATCCATCGCGCTGGTGGGTTCATCGAGCAGCAGAATAGGTGGGTCAAGTAACAGCGCGCGGGCCAGAAGAACCGCCTGGCGTTGGCCACCTGATAGCAGCTGGCCACGCTCGCCGACGGGGCGATCGAAACCTTGCGGGTGCTGCCGAGCGAGGTCGACAACGCCAGTTAGTTCTGCAACTTCGAGCATCCGTGCATCGCTGACATAACGTGCGCCAAGCGTCAGATTATCGCGCAGGCTGCCAGCCAGTAGCGGTAGATCATGAGCGACGTACCCAATCTGATGGCGCAAGTCAGCTACGTCGAGCTGACGCAGATCTAGGTTGTCCAGCAGGATCTGGCCTTTGTCAGGGCTATAAAAGGCCATCAATAAACGCGCTAGCGTGCTCTTACCTGAGCCGCTGCGGCCAATGATACCGACGCGTTCTCCAGCATTCATACGCAGACTTATCCCCGCAAGCGCCGGGTTACTCTGGCCGGGGTAGCTGAAGGTGACATCACGTATATCCAGTGCGCCCTGCAGTTGCGTGCGGTCCAGTGGGCGTTGCTTGGACTGACGTTCCTGTGGCAAAGCCATCAGCGCGTCGGTACTGGTCATGGTTAAGCGCGCTTGTTGGTAGCGGGTTATCAGCCCGGCAATCTGCCCAAGAGGCGCAAGGATGCGGCTACCCAGCATGTAACAGGCCACCAGCGCGCCGACGCTGAGTTGGCCGGCGATGATGATGTAGACCCCCGCGACGATTGTGGCCATTCCGGCGAATTGCTGTAGAAACAGTGTGCCATTAGTGGCGATTGCGGCCAGTGAACGCGCGTGAATGTCTAGGCGGGTGAGCGCGCCGTGAGTTTTTTCCCACTGATGCTGGCGTTCACTCTCGGCGCCACAGGCTTTCAGGGTTTCCAGACCTCCGAGGGTTTCGATTAGCAGCGCTTGACGCTGTGACGCCAGCTGCAGGCTCTTTTCAACCGTGTCGCGTAAGCGGGCCTGAACAATAAAGGCGAAGAGGGCAGTGATTGGGAACGCGAGTAAGGGAATGACAACTAACCAGCCGCCGATTAGCCAAATCACCGTAATCATCAGAAATGAGAAGGGCAAATCGATCAGACTGGTTAGGGTGACTGCCGTTAGAAACTCACGTAGGCCCTGGAAATCATGAATGCTTTGGGCAAAACCGCCGATCGTAGCCGGGCGGGCAGTCATCGACATGCCCGTAATGCGTTCGAACAATGTGGCCGACAACACCACATCAGTTTTCTTGCCCGCCGTATCAAGCAGGTGCGCGCGCAGAATTTTCAGCAGTAACTCGAAACCCATGCCAATAAATAAACCGATGGCCAGCACCCAGAGTGTCGAGGTGGCTTGGTTAGGCACTACGCGGTCATAGGTCTGCATGACAAACAGCGGCACCATTAGACCGAGTAGGTTGATCAGCAAGCTGGCAAGGATTGCATCTGTATAAAGCCAACGTGACAGTTTCAGCGTGTCACGAAACCAGGCTTCTATACGTGGAATGAGGGGCGAACGCGTTTCTTCCAGTTCATGGCGTGGGCGGGCAAAGAAGGCTTGCCCGCTGTACTCGCTGGCTAGTTGCTCTCGACTGACCCACTGCTCGCCGCCGTCGGCTTCGCAAGGCAGGATCTGCGCCTGATTATCAGGCCCCCATTGGCGCAATACAGCGCTACGGCCGGTTTTCAAGAGCAGCAGTACTGGCAGATTAAGGGGCGAAATACTCGACAGGTCACGGTGCAGTAGGCGGCCTTGCAAGCCAGCACGCGCTGCAGCGCGGGGTAAAAGCGCTGCTGTCAGGCGCTGCTCTGGTAGCGGCAGGCCTGCACTCAAGCTGCCACGACTGGCTGAGCAGCCGTGGAGTTTGCAGAGAATCAATAAACCATCAAGCAGCGGATCATCGTGATTTAGACGCGGATCGCTGGATGATTCTGGCCGCTCCATGCTGGTCAAGGGTTACTACTCCTTATGGCGGTTCTACTTCATTTCCGGCAGGCGTGCCTCGCTCTTTACTTCGGTGAGGGCGACGGCTTCTGCTGGTACTACTACTTGCTGCTGGCGCAACAAGTCGCCCATTGCGGCGGATACCCGGTACATGGAGAACTCTTCGCTAAAGCGAACTTCGCTGTAGCGTCGGTTAGCGGTAAACAGCTCGTTTTCACTGTCCAGCAGGTCGAGCAGGGTGCGTTGGCCCAGGCCGAACTGTTGCTGGTAGGCTCCGCGAACCTTCGATGTGTAGTCGGCGTAGTCGCGCGCTTTAGGTGTTTGCAGGCGGGCGTTCTCCATGGCATTCCACGCCAGCGAGAGGTTCTCATTGAGTACGCGCAGCGCATTGTTGCGGATGTCCATCGACTCATTGATCTGATAGGCAGTCGATTGCAAGCGCGCTTTGTCGCGCATGCCATTGAACAGGTTGTAATTCATCACCACTGCCGCACGCCAGCCGTTGTTATGGCCTTGATCGCCTTGCGTGTTGTTGTCGGCATTGGTGGCCAGCTCAAGGTCAACGCGTGGATAGAAAGTCGATTTGGCAACCTCATACTGCTTTTCAGCTGCATGCACATCGGACTGTGCTGACTTCAAAAAGGGGTTGTTACCTTCGACCGCTTGCCGAGCTTCAGCGAGAGTTTCCGGCAATGAGCCTTTCAGCGAAGCGGGAGAGGTCAATTCATTTGGCATACGGCCAACAGCACTGAAGAAGTTGGCTTCGGCATCGGCCAGGTTCACTTGTTCTGTATAGAAGTTGTTTTCTGCCAGTGCCAAGCGTGCTTCGGATTGATCCAGGTCGGCCGTGCTGCCCACGCCTTGTTCGCTGCGCAGGCCGATTTGATCATTAATGCGTTGGTGAGCCTGTAGATTGTTGCGGGCAAGCGACACCATTTCACGACGCATCAGTAAGTCCAGATACGCCTCGACGGTGCGCAATGCCAGACTTTCAGAGGTGCCGAGCAGGCGATAAGCCCGCGAGTTGACCACAGCCTTAGTGCGTTCCACTTCATTGGGTGTATTAAAACCGTCAAAAATCATCTGCCGAAGTCGCAGCTCTGAGGTGCCGTAGTTCAGCGTATCGGTGTTGTGATTGCTTAGCGCTCGTGTGCTAGGGCTGTCGGTGTTCTCTCGTCCGTAGCCCATTAGCAGATCAACGGTGGGCAGGTAACCGCCTTTAGCAATCTTGACTTCTTCCTCCGATGAAAGACGGCTGTTAGCCCCAGCATGGATTTCCGGATGGTTATCCAATGTGCTTTGGATTGCCTCCGATAAGGTGATGCCTTGTGCCTGGGTACACAACGTTGCCAGCACAATACTGCTCCACAACGGGTTGAGTGCGCGCATTTAATACATCTCCTTATGAGCTCTTGATTCTGTCGCCAAAAAAATGGCTTTTATTCGTTTGAAATTACTGCCGCTCTATAAGATCAAAGCTAAGAACACTTTTCAGCATAGCTAAGATAAAAACGTTACAAGGCCTATAAGGAAAAAATCTTATGCACTCTTGGTTATTTGGCCCAGTGTTTGTACTCATAAGTCACGTATTTTGCGCCCTCCAGTGGCGCGCATGGCTTAGAACAGATGGTCAGATACATTCAGGGGCGGGGTTTTCTGGTTCGAAAAGCGGCGTGATTCAAGGTGGCATTTTTTTGTCGTTTGGTTTTTTAGCAAAACGTCGTAATTATTAATCAGTCGTTTTTTACTCTCCCTCATGTGTGTTTTGACCCTTTTGACATACGTGTCGACGGTGGTCGGCAGCTGTAGTGAGGATGGAATCATGGCTACTTTAATTGGTGTCGTCAGCCAAGTTATCGGCGAAGTCTATGCAGTAGCTGGCGACGGAACGCGTCGACCACTTAGTGAAGGCGATCGGGTTTTTGTAGGGGAGCAAATCGTTACTGGCGTCGCTGGAGCTATCTCAGTTGCTATGCGTAATGGGCAGCTACTAACTCTCGGGCGTGAAAGCAGCTTGAACCTTAACGAGCAGATGCTCGCAGGTGGCTCTGATCAACTTGCACCTAGCGCGCAAGTGCCTGCTGATATGCCCAGCGATAGCGACCTGACTGATGTCGAAAGGTTGCAAGCGGCTATCGAGGCGGGTGTCGACCCAACACTTGAAGGTGAGGCAACTGCTGCTGGCCCTGGTGCTGGTGGGGCGCCAGGTGCAGCGGGGGGCGGCCACTCGTTTGTACTCTTGGGTGAAACCGCTGGTGCGCTCGAGCCGATTATTGGTTTTCCCACCGAAGGCTTGAGTAGTGGGCCAGAATTTCCGGATCCAGAAGCTGGTTTAGCAGCTCCTGCCGCAATAGATTTTTCCCCAGAAATTGAAATTACCTATTTCGATGGCCCTCCCGATGGCGAGGGTGGTACTCCGGGTGTGCTGGCTGGTCCTGCCGTAGTCGATGAGGCTGCACTGGGGAGCGGCACCAACCCTGCCAGCAATGGCGAGTTCACCTACGGAAGCCTGGTCATAAACTCCCCTGACGGTGTTTCTGCACTTGAAGTCCAAGGCGCCAATGGGGTGTGGGTTAACGTGCAGGGCGGCGGGACTGTCATTGGTGTGTACGGCACCCTGGTTTTCGACGCGGCGGGCAACTGGGTCTACACCCTAACCTCTAACACCTTGAACCACTCTAATCCCAATGCCACGGGCGCTGCAGATCAGGTGGGCGAGAGCTTCCCGGTGCGGGTGTTCGATAACGACGGCGATGTATCGCCGACCGTATTGCTTAACGTGGTGGTGTATGACGACGGCCCAGTGGCCGCTGTGAATAGCGAGACTGAAGGTTTCGGTGAGGTAGCGGTGGACGAAAGCCTGCCGAGTCTGGGTGGTGCTTACACTGACGGCGTGGCGCAAGCGGTCCTAGCCGCCGCTATTGTGCAGGCGCAGTTCAACAGTGCGCTGGGCGCTGATGGCGGCAGTACGGCGTACAGCCTGGCGCTCAATACCGGTGCCGGCACAAGTGTTGGCAGCGGTCTGTTTGCGGTCAATTCAGCAGCGCCGGGCGGCAAGGGTGTGGAAATTCAGCTGAGCCAGTCGGGCAATGTGATCAGCGGCAACGTGGGTGGCGACACCTACTTCACCCTGACCATCGACCCGGCGAGCGGCGAAGTGACCCTGAACCTGCTCGACAATATCTGGCACAGCAACACCGGCAATCATGACGATGCGCAAAGCCTGCTGCTGGGTACCGGAGTGCTGCAACTAGTGCAGACCCTGACCGATGGTGATGGCGACAGCGACAGTGTCTCGATTGATCTGGGCGCCGCCGGTGCATTTAGCTTTGAAGATGATGGCCCCCGTGCACAGCTCAGTGAGCAGTCCGAAGGGTTGGGTCGTGCATTGGTTGATGAAAGCCTGGCGAGCCTGGGCGGTGCCTATGCCGATGGTGTTGCCTCAGCCGTGTTGAGCGCCGCGGTGGTGCAAGCGCAGTTTAATAGCGTGTTTGGTGCAGACGGTGCGGCGGCGGGTGATGCCGGCACGGTGTACAGCTTGGCGCTAAGCGGTGCTGATGTACCGAGTGGTTTGTTTGCGGTGGACGCGAGCGCGCCGCTGGGTAAGGGCGAGCAGATCGTCCTGAATCAAGTGGGCAACGTGGTCACCGGCAGCGCCGGTGGCGTGCCGTATTTCACCCTGACCATCAACCCGGTTACCGGCGCGGTGACCCTGGGACTGCTGGACAATATCTGGCACGCGGACACCAGCAATGCGGATGACAGCCAGCTGCTGAGCTTGGCTGAAGGCGCGCTGTTACTGACCCAAACCGTGACCGACGGTGATGGCGACAGCGACAGTGTCTCGATTGATCTGGGCGCCGCCGGTGCCTTTAGCTTTGAAGATGATGGCCCCCGTGCACAGCTCAGTGAGGAGTCCGAAGGGCTGGGCCGTGTATTGGTTGATGAAAGCCTGGCGAGCCTGGGCGGTGCCTATGCCGATGGTGTTGCCTCGGCGGTGCTGAGCGCTGCGGTGGTGCAGGCGCAGTTTAATAGCGTGTTTGGTGCAGACGGTGCGGCGGCCGGTGATGCCGGCACGGTTTACAGCTTGGCGCTTAGCGGTGCCAATGTACCGAGTGGTTTGTTTGCGGTGGACGCGAGTGCGCCGCTGGGTAAGGGCGAGCAGATCGTCCTGAATCAAGTGGGCAATGTGGTCACCGGCAGCGCCGGTGGCGTGCCGTATTTCACCCTGACCATCAACCCGGTTACCGGCGCGGTGACCCTGGGTCTGCTGGACAATATCTGGCACGCGGACACCAGCAATGCGGATGACAGCCAGCTGTTGAGCTTGGCTGAGGGCGCACTGTTACTGACCCAAACCGTCACCGACGGTGATGGCGACAGCGACAGTGTCTCGATTGACCTGGGCGCCGCCGGTGCCTTTAGCTTTGAAGATGATGGCCCAACCGGCGGCAGTGTTGTTGCTGCGGTCGTTCTGGATGATGAAGGCCTTGCCGGCGGCATTAATGGCGGCCCAGGCGATGTCGCGGGTGCTGCGACCAGCACCAGTGGAAATTTGGCATTTAATGCCGGTGCTGATGGTCTTAAGTCCATCGCACTGAGTGGCCCGGCGACGCTGGGTACAGAAAATGTCACCTCCAGTTGGGATACCGCTACCAATACCCTGACCATCAGTTCTGTCCGCGGTGCATTGCTGACGGTGGTGCTCACTGACCCAGCCTCTGGCGCCTACACCATCAATCTGTTGCAACCGCTGATGCATCCGGTCAGTGGCACCGAAGACGATATCACGTTGAACATCGGCTACACGGTGACTGACGGGGATAACGACTCGGCCACGGGCTCGTTGGTCGTGACGATTGATGACGATACCCCGACCATTCAGGCCGGGAATATTGGAGTGACCTCCTTTGTCACCTTCCAGGGCTCCGATGCTGGCTTCAGCAACTCCTATGGCTATTACAACAAGGCGCCAGATGGCTCACCAATAGACGGCAAAGTGATTTGGGCCAATGTGCATGCTCAATCTGTTGGCGATGTGGGTGATCTCAGTGGTCTAGACCCAGCTAATACGGGCTTCTTTATCATCCCTAACGGCGGGGCCAATGCCGGCCTGGCTAATGGCTCTGTCGTGACCTTCGAGCTTGTCGCGGGTCAGTGGCAGGCCAATCTGGGTGGTGTGCCACTAGTGGGGGCTGACGGCGCCAATGTGCTGTTCAGTGATGCCAGCTTGAACCCTGGTGGCTCGCACTTGCAGGACACCGGTAGCGTGGGTAATCAGAACTGGGAGGACAAAACTCTCACCTCGGACTACGACTACAACGATGTCAGCGCCAATGTCACCTGGGGTTCAGCGCTGCAGGTTGATGAATCGGCCTTCCATATTGATGCAACGGCTAACTTCAGTGGCGTGTTCAATGTGCAACCGGGTGCCGATGGTCTGCAAAGCTTGACCTACAACCTGAGTGTGCAGAACGCCAACTCGGGCCTGGTCGATACCGAAACCAACCAGGCGGTGATCCTCAGCTTCAATGCGGGGGTTATTGAAGGCCGCACCTCTGGCACAAACCAATTGGTATTTACCCTGAGCGTCGATGTGGCAGGCACCGTTACTCTCGATCAGATTCGCTCCATCGTTCACCCAACTGGCGACCCAGACGAAGCCAAGTTCTTGGGCGCGGGGCATATCAGCTTGAATGCCGTCGTGACCGATGGGGATGGTGATCAGGCCAGCGCCAGCCTTGATATCGGTACAGTCATCAGTTTCAAAGATGACGGCCCAAGTGTGCTACCGAATGCCCTGGTGCAACTGGACGACGATGCTCTGGCCAACGGCATTCCGGGGGGCGTGGGTGACGATGCGGATTCGATCAACGCCAGCGGCACGCTGGCCCACAGCTTCGGTGCGGATGGTGCGGGTAGCCTGCAGTGGCTGACCACTGGTGCTCCAGCCGGCTTCACCTATCAAACGTCAGGCAGCTCACTGCTGGTCAAGCAGGGAGCTACCCTCGTTTTGACTGTGACGCTTAATCAATCGACCGGCGCATACACAGTTACCCAAAATGCGCCAATCCAACATGCCACGGCTGATCAGGAGAACAACCAAGCCTTTACCCTGAGCTATCAGGTGACTGATAAGGATGGAGACAGCGCCACTGGCACCTTATCGCTCAATATTGACGATGACACCCCGCAAGCCCAAGACGACACTGCCACAGTACAAGCCTCGCAAGGTAAGGACTTCAATGTAGCCTTTGTGCTGGATTTCAGTGGCAGCATTGATAATACCGAGCTGAACACCATGCTGCAGGCCGTACGTGCTGCCGGGCAGGCATTGTTCAATGGCACCACAGGCGATGTGACGATCAAGGTCGTGGCCTTCTCCGGCACGGCGACTTCCTACGCCGCTGTTACCGACTATGCTGCTTTCTCGACTCTGATTGGCAGTCTCAATCCTGCTGAGACTGGAACTCGTCCGTTCAATGGGCAAACGGACTTTACTGCAGCGATTCAGGAAACCATGGGGGCCTACACCCCGGTAGCTGGGGCAAGCAACCAGGTGTTCTTTATCAGTGACGGTAACCCCAATGAGCAGACTGGCTCGGGTGGCAACTCGCTGAGCAATGCAACGGCTACAGCTTGGAGTGCTTTCGTTAATGGCCCGGTGGGTGTGAGCGTCACTGCCATCGGTGTAGGCAATGGCATCAATACCGCTCGCTTGCAGGATGTGGATCTGGATGGCGTTGGTGCGCCTATTCTGGTTGGCGACTTCAATGGGCTGGTCGACACCCTGTTGGGCCAGATTGGCGCTCTGGTTAGCGGCAATGTGCTGCTGGGCAGTGACGGCGTTGCTGGTGGCGGTGATGACGATGCCTTTGGCGCGGACGGCCCTGGTTACATCCAGTCCATCGTGATCAACGGCATTACCTATGTATGGGATGGCGCGGGCACTATCGATCCGAGTTCCGGGCCGAATATTGCCGGTAGCCAGCTGAGCAATATCACCACGGCTGAAGGCGGCAAGCTTAGCTTCAACTTCAGTACCGGGGCGTGGACCTATCAAGCGCCCTCAAATGTCGTCGGTGATAAAACCGAGACCTTCACCTACACCATCGTCGACAAAGATGGCGATCCATCCAGCGCTAACCTAACGGTATATGTTGAAGACACCAGTCCGATCATTGCGATGGTTGATGAGGATGAGTTGCCTGGTGGTATCACCGATAACGATGCAATTACTACGGTTGCGACCGGCAATGTTGGCGAACTGGTTGTGGGTTCGTCAGCGGGTGTTCAGTTCAGTCTCTCGGGTAGCACTGCTGGCCTGCCAACGGCTAGTTCTGCTGGCGTTAGTCTGGTTTACAGCGTGGTTGGCAATACACTTATCGCCAAAGCAGGCGCCTCAGGCCCGACCATCTTCACTCTGCAGGTGCAAGCTAACGGCGACTACACCTTCACCCTCAGTGGTCCCCTGGATCACCCCGTCCCCGGTAGCGATGACAACGAACTGCTGGTGATGAACTTTGCCAGCATTCTGCTGGCCAGCAACGGCGTCGATCCGGTTGCTCTGCTAGGCGATTTCTTGGTGTATATCGAGAATGATGTGCCGACTATCAGTGCCGGCTCGCCCGTTGCCGATTCGTTGCAGGTGGATGAAACCAATCTGTCGATCAATACCAGCGTGAGCTTTGCTGCGTCCTTCAGTGGTCACTACGGTGCCGACGGCGCTGGTACTACCACCTACAGCCTGAGTGTCAGTGCTGCAGGTGTAGACAGTGGTCTGGATGACTCTGCCACCGGCAGTAATATCCTGCTGTTTAACGAGGCTGGGGTGGTTGTTGGGCGCGTAGGCAATGCGACCGGAGCGGTGTCCTTTACTGTCTCGGTGAATGCCAGCGGCCAGGTCACCCTCGATCAACAGCGGGCGATTATCCATACCCCCAACAGTGGTGCAGATCAGGAATCCAGTTTGGCCGCTGCCAACCTGGTGCAACTGAGCGCCACTATTACCGATAAGGATGGTGATACGGCTACGGCCTCGGTCAATCTGGGTAGCGCCATCAGCTTCAGAGATGATGGCCCGAGCATTAGCTCCAATGCAGTGGCGGCCGATAGTCTGCAGGTTGATGAAAGCAATCTGTCCGGCAATGCCAGCATCAGTTTTGCTGGGGCATTTACATCTAGTTACGGCGCTGATGACGCTGGCAACATCGTCTACAGCCTTAATGTCAGTGCTGCAGGTGCGGATAGCGGCCTGGATGACTCGCTCACCGGTAGCAATATTCTGCTGTTTCTAGAGGCAGGCAATGTGGTCGGTCGGGTGGGAAGTGCGGCAGGGGCAGTTTCCTTCACCGTTGCCGTGAATGCTGGCAATGGCACCGTTACCCTGGATCAACAAAGCTCGATCATCCATACACCTAACAGTGGGCCGAATCAGGAGGCTAGCCTGGCGGCAGGCAACTTGATCAAACTCAACGCCACAATCACTGACAAGGATGGCGATCAGGCTACAAGCTCGATTGACCTTGGGCATGCCATCAGCTTCTTGGACGATGCACCAAGCGCTGTTAGTCAGGTGCAGAACGGGCAAGCAGAAACCAATCTCAATACCAACTTGATCATCGTCTTGGATGTGTCAGGTAGCATGGGTAACTCATCTGGCGTAGGCGGTATGGACCGCCTGCAGGTCGCCAAAAATGCCTTGCTGGAGCTTCTGGAGCAATACGATGCGCTGGGCGATGTGAAGGTCAGTTTTACGACCTTCTCTTCAAGTGCGTCGAGCGCCAGCAGTTGGTTGACAGTATCGGCTGCTAAGGCTGCAATCCTGGCTGCCACCGATAACGGTTCAACCAACTACGATGCTGCGTTGATCGATGCAATCAACTCGTTTGGTGAAAGCGGAAAAATTACCACCGGCAATGTGCAGAATGTCGCCTACTTCCTCTCGGATGGTTACCCCAATGCACCAAGTGGTGATGGTGGAATCTCCAGTGCGGCAGGTTCGGCGGCGGGTTGGCCGGCACCTTATTCGAATGGCGGGGTCTCCGAAGAGCAGGCGTGGATTAACTTCCTTACCGCGAACAATATTCGCGCCTATGCCTTGGGTATGGGCTCAGGAGTGGATGCCGGTGCACTTAACCCAATTGCCTACAATGGCACCAATGGCGGCAGTAACACCAACGCGATAGTGGTTAATGATTTCAACGACCTCACTGCAACCTTGGTGGCTACAGCCCAGGCTTCTCCAATCAATGGCAATCTGACGGCGGGAGGTGGTTTTGGTAGTGATGGTGGCTTTGTCCATACATTGCTGGTTAATGGCACAACTTACACCTACTCAAAATCCTCCAATACGTTCGTTGCTACGGGAGGTGCCAATAACGGCAGCCTGACCGGGACTTCGTTGAAGGTGCTTACGGGCTCTGGCTCCGATATCACCGTGAACATGCTTACAGGCGGCTACACCTTCACCCCGCCCAGCACTATTACTACAGCGATTGCCCTGAGCATTGGCTTTACCCTAATTGATAACGATGCCGATGCCACTGCCTTGGCGAGCCTCAACATTAATATCAACCCAGGGTCTGCCCCAATGGTCATTCGTGATGATCTGGTGTTGACCAATGTAAATACCCAGGGCGGCAATGATGTAATCAATATTCCAACTTGGGCGTTGCTTGCCAACGATAGCGGATCAAGTAGTGGATTGTTGTCGGTGCTGAATGTGACAGGGGCTGTGGATGGCGGTGCGACTTTATCCGGCGCCACGGTCACATTTACCGAGGAAAGTGGTGGCGCCGCCGACGGTGGTAGTTTCACCTACGGTGCGTCAATTAACGGCAGCACTGTTCTCGATACAGCGGTTGTTGATGTTGTGCGCAGTGCCAATTCCAGCACACTGACAGGCACCTTCCGCAATGAAATCCTGCTTGGCCGTGATGGCAGCGATGACACCCTCAATGGCGGTGATGGCGATGACATTCTTATCGGTCTGAGTGGTAACGACACTCTGAACGGCGGTAATGGCAACGACATCCTGGCTGGTGGTGCCGGCAACGATGCGTTGAATGGTGGGGCAGGGATTGATACTGCCAGTTATATCGATGCGGCCTCGGCCGTAACTGTCAATCTCGGTGTTGCCAGTGCGCAGAATACCGGCGGGGCAGGGACCGACACCCTCAGTAGTATCGAGAACCTGATTGGCTCAGGCTTTAACGACACATTAATTGGTAATAACAGTGCCAACCTGCTGTTCGGTGGTGCCGGTAGCGATACGCTGGTCGGCAATGGTGGTGATGACATCCTGATTGGTGGGTTGGGTGCTGACACCATGACTGGTGGCTCGGGTAAAGATACTTTCCTGTGGCAAAAAGGCGGTTTGGGCGGTGGGGTGGATCACATCACTGATTTCAATGTGGACACCGCAGGCGTTAACTCCGACATCCTGGATTTGTCGCAGTTACTTTCGGGTGTTGGAACGAATCCGAGTGTTCTGCAGGATTACCTGGACTTTGCTTTCTTGGGCACCACCACAACTATTAGTATCCGTACGGTAGCAGCAGGGCCAGTAGAGCAGCAGGTGATGCTGGACAATGTGAACCTTTCAACGCTCTACAGTAGTAGTGACGAGGCCACTGTCATCATGAATATGCTGGACGACAATGCGTTGAAAACAGCCTAAAAACGCATAGGCTCGCCGGTAAAACGGGGAGCCTATTCCCACATACTCCGCTTGCTCTTGAACGACTGTTGTGTGGGCTATTAAAAATCAGCCTGCGACCGAAGAGGACTCGGGCTGATTTTTCATAGCTAAATACTTAGTGCGCGTTAGTTATTCAAGTGAACATCTGCAACTGTTTGCACGTAGGTTGCTGGATTCACTGGGGGGTAGCTGTGAGCAACATAGCGTGGGGCAAGGGTATGGCAGATTAGGACTGCAACTGTTGCAGATACCCCACCACATCCGGCGCACCCGCCAGGCGTAGCCCTTCGCCCAGGGCCGTGGCTTCACTGGAGTGTTTGGGCAGCAGCAGAAACTCCGGTGAGCCCGGAGCCCCCATTAAAGAAAGGCGCGAATAGGGCAGGCCGTTATCCAGCAGCAGCGCCATAAAAGCAGGGTCACTCCAAGCAGCATTGGGCATGCCCAGTACGTGATAGTGCTGCTGCAGGTTGCTGAGGCCTTGCTCGCTCAAGCGGTAGCTGCTGAGTTCAGCCGGTAGATTGACTTCAAGCTCACGTCGACGGGCGTAGGCAATGGCGCAGGCGAAAGCCTCGCTATGGTGCTCGCCGGCCCAGAACACCCGATCACCACGCCAGCTGGCTTGACGCAGGGTGATGCGTTCACCTGCGAGAAAGCGCGGTAAGGCTTGGCTAATGGATTTAACGAAGTCTTTGTAGCTGATGATGCGTACCTGGCGGCAGAGCTCGCTGGCGGCGAAAGCCTCGAAGCTGGCGTGGTTGGCTTGCAGAGGGTTACAGGTCAATAGGCCATCGATCATGCGCAGGTCGAACGATGAGAGCTGTTGCTCGTGCGTCTCAATAACGCGCACGAGCATGGCATGTGCCTGCGCCTTGTCTTCCTGAACCGGACCGGAGAGCGCGTTGCGTGGTAGGTCGATCAGACGTTGTAGCTGAGGACCGTCTTGCCAGCAGATGCTTTCACGCAGTTGCGGCAGAGGGCTGAAAGGCAGACGCAGCTGGCTGGCGCGTTCGAGTATCTGGCGTTGCCCACGGCCAATAAGGCCTAGCCGTTGCGCTAGGGCACCGATGCGTGAGCTGAGGGTAGAGGGCTGCTCAGACAGACTCATGGCAGGTACTAACTCCGAAATCACCATTGCTAGTTTGGCAGAGCCCGCTAAGCACTGCACAAGCTTTATCGGCCGTTCCGACAGGTTTTTTCAAGAGCCGCAGCGCGGCGTATGGCAAGATTGCTGCAGTCAGTTGCAAAGGTGCCTCCATGCCCAGTCTGGTGTTTGATATCGCGTTATCGGCCGAGCGCATGCGTGTGGTCTATCAAGGGCGTGCCAGCCGCATATTAGTGCAAAGTCGCGATGGGCGGAGTGTCAGTGTGCCAGCTCACCATTTCCGGCCATTTCTGACCCATGACGGTATCTATGGTTCCTTCGCGCTTGAGTTCAGCGCGACCGGTGCGTTGCTTAGCCTGCGCCGTTTGGGCTGATACTGCCGTGTGCCTCGCCTATCAGGTACGCAGCCAGCTATAATCGCGTCCTTTGTAACTTTATCGAGCTAAGCCTGCCCATGTATACCCTGGCCCGCGAGCTGTTGTTCAAACTGTCCCCTGAAGCCTCCCACGAACTGTCCATCGACCTGATCGGTGCCGGCGGTCGTTTGGGGCTTAACGGTTTACTGACCAAGAGCCCAGCTGTTCTGCCGGTTAAGGTGATGGGACTGGAATTCCCTAACCCGGTCGGGTTGGCTGCCGGGCTGGACAAGAACGGCGACGCCATTGATGGCTTTGCTCAGCTGGGCTTTGGTTTTGTTGAGATCGGTACCGTGACGCCGCGTCCGCAGCCGGGTAACCCAAAGCCGCGCTTGTTCCGTTTGCCTGAAGCCGAAGCCATTATCAATCGCATGGGCTTTAACAACCACGGTGTTGATCATCTTCTGGCTCGGGTACAGGCGGCTAAATACAAGGGCGTGCTGGGCATCAACATTGGCAAGAACTTCGATACCCCGGTCGAGAATGCAGTGGATGATTATCTGCTGTGCCTGGACAAGGTCTACCAGCATGCCAGCTACGTCACCGTCAACGTTAGCTCGCCCAACACCCCAGGGCTGCGCAGCCTGCAGTTTGGTGATTCGCTCAAGCAATTGCTCGAGGCCCTGCGCCAGCGTCAAGAAGACTTGGCTGCGCAGCATGGCAAGCGTGTACCGCTGGCGATCAAAATTGCGCCGGACATGAGCGATGAAGAAACCGTCGAGGTTGCTAATGCGCTGGTTGAAGCCGATATGGATGCAGTGATTGCCACCAACACTACTTTGAGCCGCGAAGGTGTACATGGTCTGGAATGTGCCGATGAGGCCGGTGGTCTTTCTGGTGCACCAGTGCGTGACAAGAGCACTCACATTGTTCAGGTGCTGGCCAGTGAGCTCAAAGGTCGTTTGCCGATCATTGCGGTGGGCGGTATTACCGAAGGCAAGCATGCAGCCGAGAAGATCGCGGCCGGTGCCAGCTTGGTGCAGATTTATTCGGGGTTTATTTACAAAGGGCCGGCGTTGATTCGCGAAGCGGTCGATGCCATCGCCGCGTTACCGCATAAAGTGCAGAGATAAAAAAGGGCTCCCTGAAGGAGCCCCTGGGCTCGCGCCCGCCGCTCGGATGGAGCGTGCTTGGTGAAGTCGGTAGGTTCCTGAATCAGCCGACTGCGTGAAGTTCGTTAAGTCGATGGATGCCGGCGGCGCCGGTCATGCCGTCCCAGTTGTCACCGCGGCCTTCGCGCCAGCCGTTCAACCAAGCTTGGCGGACAGAGGGGAGGGTGAAGGGGCAGAGCTCGCGGGATTTCCCGCTGATGCCGTATTGATAACCACGCAAAAAAGCTCTTTCTAACGGATCACGCTTAAGTCTTCTCATAGGGTGAAGCCCTCAATGTTGACTGTTATGTCCCTTAGACCTTGTCGCAAGGTCAGGCAGAAATAGACTGCCTACGGAGTCCGCTGCCGGCGTTGCGAGCCTCCTTGCCATCACCATTGCAGTGTTGGCCTGAGGTGATTTCTAACCAATGCGCGGGTGCCTGTGAATGATCGTTTCGTCATAAGGCCGTAACATTTTCGAGGGTCAAGCCATAAGGACGATGCCGGCATCTTGGTTTAACGCCGAAGCACCTATGCTGTGGGCGTCTACGCTGGTCATGCTGGTGTTTTGCTATCGCGAATGGAATGCGATTGAGACTGTTGTTTATTCCGACGAAGTGTCGTGCTGAGACGCTTTGTCACTTATTTTAGGTGTGCTGATTGTGCGGCACCCCGTTGATTGCCTTAGGCACTGGAAATTCCCATGTCGGAACGTTACGAACTCTTTCTCACTTGCCCTAAGGGCCTCGAAGGTCTGCTGCTCGAAGAAGCCAGCAGCCTCGGCCTTGAAGAGGCACGTGAACACACTTCGGCCATTCGTGGCATGGCCAACATGGAAACGGCCTATCGTTTGTGCCTGTGGTCGCGCCTTGCCAATCGCGTGCTATTGGTGCTCAAACGCTACAGCGTGCAAGACGCTCAGAGCCTGTATGAAGGTGTGCTTGAGGTCGATTGGTTCGAGCATCTGGAGTCCAATGGCAGCCTAGCCGTCGAATTCAGCGGCAATGGTTCAGGGATTGATAACACCCATTTTGGTGCTTTGAAGGTTAAGGACGGTATTGTCGACAAGCTGCGTTTGAAAGACGGCACGCGCCCCTCGGTCGACAAGCTCAACCCAGACATGCGTGTGCACCTACGCTTGGATCGCGGTGAGGCGATTCTCTCTCTTGATCTGTCTGGCCATAGCCTGCACCAGCGTGGTTATCGTTTGCAGCAGGGCGCGGCGCCGCTCAAAGAAAACCTCGCGGCAGCCGTGCTGATCCGTGCTGGCTGGCCGCGCATTGCCGCTGAAGGCGGCGCGCTGGCTGACCCAATGTGCGGTGTCGGTACCTTCCTAGTGGAAGCGGCAATGATCGCCGCCGATGTGGCGCCGAACCTGACCCGCGAGCAGTGGGGCTTTAGTAAATGGCTGGGCCATGTGCCAGCCTTATGGAACAAGCTCCAAGCTGAAGCCCAGCAGCGCGCCGAAATTGGCATGGCCAAACCGCCGCTGTGGATTCGCGGCTATGAGGCTGATCCACGGCTGATACAGCCAGCACGTAATAACATCGACCGAGCTGGGCTAAGCCACTGGATCAAGGTCTATCAGGGTGAAGTGGCGACCTTTGAGCCGCGTCCGGATCAGCACCAAAAAGGCTTGGTGATCTGTAATCCGCCCTATGGCGAGCGTCTGGGCGATGAAGCGAGCCTGCTATACCTCTATCAGAACCTTGGTGAGCGCCTGCGTCAGGCCTGCATGGGCTGGGAGGCCGCGGTATTTACCGGTGCGCCGGATCTTGGCAAGCGCATGGGTATTCGTAGCCACAAACAATATGCGTTCTGGAACGGCGCCCTGCCTTGCAAGCTGCTGCTGATTAACGTGCAGCCCGAGCAGTTTGTTACTGGTGAACGTCGTACGCCTGAGCAGCGTGAGCGCGAGCGCGAACAGGCGGAAGCCGATAAGGCACCGCTTGAGCCGCAAGAGCGCCAGTACAACAAGAACGGCAACCCGATCAAACCTGCGGTAGCCCCTGCTCCGGTGGTTGAGCTAGCGCGCTTGAGCGAAGGCGGACAAATGTTCGCCAACCGCCTGCAGAAGAACCTCAAACAGCTCGGTAAGTGGGCGCGCCGTGAGGATGTGCAGTGCTACCGCCTGTATGACGCCGACATGCCGGAATATTCCATGGCGGTGGATTTGTATGGCGATTGGGTGCATGTGCAGGAATATGCCGCGCCTAAGTCAATTGATCCAGAAAAAGCCAAGGCCCGCATGTTTGACGCCATTGCAGCGATTCCGCAAACGCTGGGTGTCGACAAGAACAAAGTGGTGCTCAAGCGCCGCGAGCGTCAGAGCGGCACTAAGCAGTACCAGCGTCAGGCAACTCAGGGTGAGTTTCTGGAAGTCAGCGAGGGCGGTGTGAAGTTGCTGGTTAACCTCACCGACTACCTGGATACCGGGCTGTTCCTCGATCACCGTCCACTGCGCTTGCGTATTCAAAAGGAAGCCGCCGGTAAGCGCTTCCTCAATCTGTTCTGCTACACCGCTACAGCTACTGTGCATGCGGCTAAGGGCGGTGCTCGCACCACCACCAGTGTTGACCTGTCGAAGACCTATCTGGATTGGGCGCGGCGCAACCTGTCGCTCAATGGCTATTCGGACAAGAACAAGCTGGAGCAGGGTGATGTGATGACCTGGCTGGCCGATGATCGTGGCGAGTACGAGTTGATTTTTATCGACCCGCCAACCTTCTCCAACTCCAAACGCATGGAAGGCATTTTCGATATTCAGCGTGACCACGTGCAGATGCTCGACCTGGCAATGGCGCGCCTGACTAAAGATGGAGTGCTGTATTTCTCCAATAACTTCCGCAAGTTCGAGCTCGATGCGAGCCTAGCAGCGCGTTATCAGGTTGAGGAAATCAGCGAGTCGACCCTTGATCCGGATTTCGCCCGCAATCAGAAAATTCACCGCGCCTGGCGGATCAGCCTACGCGGCTAATACCGTAAGGTCTGCTCACAAGCTTTTGAGCTAGAGCCATGCAAGGCAAAAAGAGGCGAGGAAGCGTAGTGTGTTTTTGTACATGAGCATCCTCAGCCTATTTTTAACGTAGCAGGTCGTGAGCAGATTCTTAGGATTTGTTGCGGATCAACGTGCGTAATGCAAAACGATTGGGATGGCAGGCCTGCGCGACATCGGCAGGCACTGGCATCGGTTCATTATTCAGCCATGCAGCGATCAGCTCGCCAGATAGAGGCGCGGTGATCAGGCCGCGTGAGCCATGCCCGCTATTGATATACAAGCCATCCAGCCAGGGGCAGGGTGTTTCCGGTACCTGGCGGGCATCCTTGCTTAAGACCGCATAAGTCTCGGCAAAGGTTTTCGCATCGGCTATAGGGCCGACAATCGGCAGGTAGTCCGGGCTGGTACAGCGAAACGCAGCGCGGCCTTGCAGGTGCTCTGGGTCTAATTGCGTGACGTTAAGCTGGGCGGCCAGAGCTGGCGAAATTTCATCCAATAGTTGCAGATTGCTAGCGTGATCGGCGCTTTTCAGTGCCAGGTCGTCACTGTTGAAGTCAAAGCTTGCGCCTAGGGTGTGCTCATCCAAACGTGCCGGGGCGACATAGCCTTCGGCGCACACTACTGTGCTAAGTGCGCGGCTAGCTGGGGTGGCAGGCAGACGGCTGATCTGCCCGCGGATGCGTTTAAGCGGCAGGCCGGCACTCTGACTGAAAGCCTTGATTTCGGCGGCGCTGGCCAGCACTGCAACGTTAGCGCTGGCCAGCAATCGCTCGCCATTCCAGGCTTGCCAGTGATCACCTTCACGGCGCAGTTGCAACGCTTCCTGATGCAGTTGCAGGCGAATATTCGGATGTTGGCTCAACAACTTGCAGAGAGCAGGTGGATGCACCCAGCCCGCATCGGGATAGAACAGGCCACCTGCAGGGAGGGTAATGCCCGCTTTGCCCTCGGCGGCGGCTTGGTCTAGCGTCAGCAGCAGATCTGCCGGAAAGGCAGCTGCAAGCTGCGCTTGGCGCTGCGCCTCTTTGCTGTCGAAGGCCAGTTGCAGCACGCCGCAGTTATCCCAGTCAGTACCTTTTTGCAGGCTTTCCAGCCGCCTGCGGGTATGCCCATAGCCGCTGACAATCAGGCGCGACAGCGTGGTGTGATGGGCTGAAAGCTTAAGATAAAGCACCCCTTGCGGGTTACCCGAGGCTTCCTGGGCGATGGCGTTATGGCGTTCCAGTAGGGTAACCTGCCAGCCGCGTTGGGCCAGGCTGGCAGCAGTGGCGCAGCCCGCCAGGCCTGCGCCAATGACTAACGCGCTGCGTTCCCCGTCGGGTTGTACGGTGCGGGCAAACCAGGGCTTCTGCTGCTCTGCTGCGCCACCGGCATACATCCCCTTGAGCACTTCCCATTTCTTCCCCAGGCCTGGGACGCGCTTCATTTTGAAGCCAGCATCGTTCAGGCGGCGGCGCACATAGCCGGTGCTGGTAAAGGTACCTAGTGTGGTCTTTACGTGGGACAGTCTGGCCAGCTCTGTAAACAGCTCGGGCGTCCACATGTCGGGGTTCTTCGCCGGGGCGAAGCCGTCGAGAAACCAGGCGTCGACCTTGGCGTCCAACTGCCCCAACAGCTCCAGTGCATCACCAATCAACAAGGTGAGGACGATACGGCCGTCGGCAAACACCAGGCGCTGAAAGCCTGGGTGCAGGGCTACGTATTGCTTCAGCAACTGCTCAGCGAAGGGCGCAAGTTCTGGCCATAAGGCCAGCGCACGCTGCAGATCGGCCTTGTTCAGCGGGTATTTTTCTACGCTGATAAAATGCAGGCGGGTACCTGTAACAGCCTGTTGTTCGAATAACTGCCAGGCGCAGAGAAAATTCAGCCCGGTGCCGAAGCCGGTTTCGCCAATGACCAGATGCTCGTGCGCTTGCAGCGCGGCGAAGCGCTCAGGCAGTTGGTTGTTAGCAAGAAACACATAGCGGGTTTCGGCCAAACCATTCTCGTTAGAGAAATACACATCGCCGAATTGGCTGGATAAGGGTTGGCCCTGCTCATCCCATTCAAGACTGGCTTGCGAGTGTTGGGTGTCTGAGGCAAGGGGCATGTTTAGCTCAATCACGGATAGTCGATGGCAACGATGTAGCAGGTCTTCTCGCCGGTAGGGGTTTGAACCCGTATCTCGGCATCCAGGCTTTTGCCGATCAGAGCACGGGCCAGGGGGGAGTCGATGCTGATTAAGTTGAGTTTCAGATCCAGCTCGTCCGGGCCGATGATGCGGTAGCGCGCCTCGACGCCATCTTCATCTTCCACCGTCACCCAGGCGCCGAAGTAGACCTTGTCCGGGTCGCTGGGGCGAGTACTGACGACCTTGAGGCTTTCTAAGCGTTTGGTTAAAAAGCGAACACGACTGTCGATCTCGCGCAGCATTTTTTTACCATAGGTGTACTCAGCGTTCTCTGAGCGATCACCCTGGGCGGCTGCCTCGCTAACCGACTGAGTGACTTGCGGACGCCGCACGTGCCAAAGCTCATGCAGCTCAGCGCGCATGCGGGCCTCGCCTTCGGGGGTGATCAAGGGTGTGCCGGCGGAGCGGGGTGGGCGATAGCGGCTCATAAAAACCTAGTAAACGTCTGCTGTGCGTCGGTCCTGCTGCGTTAAAAACTGGCCGGGACGCGGCGTCTCGGAATGCTCATGTACAAAAGCACACTGCGCATCGTCGCCGTTTTGACCAGCCGGAGGCTGTTATTAACGTGGCGCCCTGCAAAACTCTCGCTCGCAAGACGCTGAACAGGTTTTAGACGGCTGAGAAAATAGAGGCGCGAGTCTATCAGCCCTCGCGCAGCACCGTCAGCGGGCTGACATTTAACGCCCGACGTGTCCCCAGAACACCAGCGCCGCCTACCAGCAGGGCGCCGATCAACGGCAGCAAGAGCAGCCAGGGATGCGGCTGCCAATTGAGGTCAAAGGCAAACCGATAAAGCAGAAAGCTGATCAACTCGCAGCCAACCGCGGCCAATAGCCCGCTTGATGCACCGAGCAATCCGAACTCAGCTCGGCGCGCTGTGATCAGCAATTTTCGTTCGGCACCCAGGGCGCGCAGCAGTGCGCCTTGGCGGATGCGTTCATCTAGGGTCGATTGCAGTCCGGCGAAAAGCACGGCGAGGCCGGCGGCCAGCACGAACAACAACACGAACTCGATGGCCAGCGTGACCTGGGCGAGGATGCTACGCAGCTGCGCGAGCAACGCTTCAACCTGCAACAGCGTTACGGCTGGGAAGGCGCGCGACAGTTCGACCAGTTGCTTTTCGTACTGCGGCGGCAGGTAAAAACTGGTCAGGTAGGTCACCGGCAGGTCCTGCAGGGTGCCAGGCTGGAAGATCATGTAGAAGTTGGGTTGGAAGTTATTCCAGTCCACCTCGCGCAGGCTGTTGACCACGGCATCACGGTTGAGACCGCCGACGCTGAAGCTCAGACGGTCACCCAGTTTCAGCTGCAGGCTTTGGGCCAGCTCGGACTCCACCGAAACGCCAGGCAGCTCACTGGTATTGACTTCATCCCACCAGCTGCCGGCGATGAGGGTGTTATCTGCGGGCAAATCGGCGGCCCAGGTCAGGCTCAGGTCGCGGCGAATCGCACGTTCACCTTGGGACTCCTTGCTGACGATCTGCCTGACAGGTTCGCCATTGATCATGACTAAGCGGCCCGGCACCACCGGGAACAGCGGCGCAGGATGCGGCGACAGTTGGCTCAAGCGAGTGCTGAAAGCCTCTTTTTCCGCCGGCAGGATATTCAGGGCGAAGTGGTTGGGTGCTTGCTCAGGCAATTGATCCTGCCAGGTATCGAGCAACTCACCGCGTAGCAGGGCAATCAACGCCATAGCCAGAATAATCAGGCCGAAGGCCAGCGACTGACCGGCTGCGGCGAGTGGGTGGCGCAACAATTGGCCCAGGCCCAAGCGCCAAGGCAGTGACGCGCCGGCTAGCAGTCGACGCAGGCTCTGTAGGCCGAGCAGCAGTAGGCCTCCCAGCAACAAGGCGGTTACCAAGCCGCCGCCGAGTAAGGCGAGTGTCAGCTGCAGGTCGAGACTCAAACGCCACATGATCAGGCCAAGGGCCAGCAAGGCTGCGCCATACACCAGCCATGAACTGACTGGAACGGGTAGCAAGTCACGGCGCAGTACCCGTAGTGGCGGCACGCGACCCAATGCGGCCAAGGGCGGTAAGGCAAAGCCGGCGAGGGCTACCAACCCGGTCGCCATACCTGCCAGTGCGGGCCATAGGCCGCCCGGTGGAATTTGCGCCGGCAGCAAGTCTTGTAGCAGGCTGAAGAGCGTCAGTTGGGCCAGCCAGCCCAGCAATGCGCCGGCCAGGCTGGCGGTGATGCCTAGTAGGGCCAATTGCAAGCTGAATAAGCCCAGTGCCTGCTTACGTGACAACCCCAAGCAGCGCAGCAGCGCGCTGGCATCGAAACGTTTGGCGGCGAAGCGTGCGGCTGACAGCGCCACGGCCACGCCAGCCAGCAACACCGCGGCTAGGCTGGCGAGGTTGAGGTAGCGTTCGGCCCGGCCTAAGGCGTTGCCGACCTGGCGATTGCCGTCTTTGGCATCTTCCAAGCGTTGGTTGGGTGCCAGTGTCGGAGTGATGCTTTGGCGATACTGTGTCAATGCTTCGCTGTCGCCGCGCCACAGTTCCTGGTAGCGCACGCGACTGCCGGGCTGTACTACACCGGTGGCGTCTAGGTCATCGAGGTGCATTAACAGATGGGGCGTCAGGCTGTAGAAATCGCCGGCTTCATCCGGAAGAAATGTCAGTACACGGCTTAAACGAAGGGTTTTAGCGCCGACCTCGATACTGTCGCCAGGCTTGAGGTTGAGCGCGACGAACAGGCGGGCTTCGGCCCAGGCCTCGCCGGGTTGCGGGCCGGGACCGACTTGCTCAGTGTCGTACAGTGCAGCGGCGCTTTTCAGCTGACCGCGCAGCGGGTAGGCGCTATCCGCTGCTTTGACGCTGGCCAGTTGAATGCCGGCATCGCTGGCGACCACGCTGGAGAACTCGACTAACTGGGCATGTTCCAGCCCCAGTTGCTTGCCATTGCTGATTTGCTCGGGAGCACTGGGTGAGCTGCCGGTCAGGCGTAAATCTGCGGCAAGAAACTCGGTGGCACGCAGCAACATGCCGTCGTTCAGGCGGGTGCTGAAATAACCGATGGCCGTGCTGGCGGCGACGGCGATCAGCAGCGCGAAGAACAATACGCGCAGCTCACCGGCGCGGGCATCACGCAGTAACTGGCGGCTGGCCAGCGACAGCAGGCGGGTAAACGGCAGATGGTTCATCAGGGTTCCACGTGATCGACCAAATGGCCGCCTTCTAGGCGGATCAGGCGCTGGCAGCGATGCGCGAGGCGCTCGTCGTGAGTAACCAATACCAGGGTCGCACCCTGTTCTTTATTCAGCCCAAACAGCAGATCACTGATCCGTTCGCCGGTATGGTTATCAAGATTGCCGGTGGGTTCGTCGGCAAACAGCACTGCAGGCTCTGCAGCAAAAGCGCGGGCGATTGCGACACGTTGCTGTTCGCCGCCCGACAACTGACGCGGGTAATGGGTCAGGCGCTGGCCCAGGCCAACCCGTTCCAGCAGGGTGCGGGCGCGCTGACGGGCATCGGCGTGGCCCTCGAGCTCCAGCGGCAGCATGACGTTTTCCAGGGCATTCAAGCTGTCGAGTAATTGAAATGACTGAAAGACGAAACCGACATGTTCGGCCCGCACACGGGCGCGTTGGTCTTCATCGAGTCTAGCCAGGTCGTTACCGGCCAGCACAACGCTGCCGCTACTCGGTAGATCTAGCCCGGCGAGTAAGCCAAGCAAGGTCGATTTGCCCGAACCAGAGCGGCCGACAATCGCCAGGCTGTCACCGGATATAAGCTCCAGCGACAGATCATGGAGTATGGTTAGCTCGCCTTCCGTGCTGGTAACCACTTTGCTAAGGTTTCGCGCGGTGAGAATACTTGAGCTCATGGAGAATCCAATGCGTACGTGGTTGATCGGTACAGCCCTAAGCCTGCTGCTGTGGGGCCCTGCGGCGTTCGCGGGTACCGTGCTGGTAGTCGGCGATAGTATCAGCGCGGCTTTTGGCCTGGATACCCGCCAGGGCTGGGTCACTTTGTTGGAAAAACGCCTGATTGAGCAGAATTTTGACCACCAAGTGGTCAACGCCTCAATCAGTGGTGATACCAGCGCAGGCGGTGCCGCACGGCTGCCTGCGTTACTTACAGAGCATCAGCCTGAGCTGGTAATTATCGAACTGGGCGGTAACGATGGTCTGCGTGGTCAACCGCCTGCGCAATTGCAACAAAACCTTGCGGCTATGGTTCAGCAGTCACAAAAGATAGGTGCCAAAGTGCTGATTTTGGGGATGCAACTACCGCCTAATTACGGTGTGCGCTACACCACTGCTTTCGCCGAAGTGTTCCCCAAAGTGGCCAATGAGACTGGCTCAGCGTTGGTGCCTTTCGTGCTGGAGGGCATAGGTGGCGTGCCTTCCATGATGCAGAGTGATGGGATTCACCCTACTGCTGAAGCTCAGCCTCGGTTACTCGATAACGTATGGCCTAAGCTGAAGCCGTTGCTCTGAAGTAATCCCTGAGGAGGTCAGGAAGGGTTCCATCATAGGAAGCCCAGGGCTGCCCTGTCTACTGAGTTTGTAACAGCTTTGTCCCACTCAAGGGCTCGGCTCTGAAGCCTTCGCTAAGTCCTCTGGGGGACCCCTACGGGGGTTTCCGCTATGGCTTGGTTATTAGATGAGGCCTCGGATTTTTCTCTCGGATTCTCAAAGCCAATAATAAGTCCTACTAAAATGGTCGGTTATTACAAAAAGAAGCCCCAGGACCCATAAGGGGACCCAGAGCTTCAGGGGAGAATCAATGTCTGCCAGATGTCGGCTTTAGACTTAGTAGGACGGCCCCAGGTTGACCCAGGACTCATTCCTTTATGGTGGGAGGGTGGTGATGATTACCATCCCCTCCAACCTCTTGGTGCAGCTCATAGACGCTTAAGGGGCGTCACTCAGGACAATCTGCTTGATGATCGGCAGGACTACTGTAGTGGTCTCCCAGTCGGAGCCGTCCAGCTTCGCTTCGACCATAGCGGTAGCCATAACGTCCACCACTGCGGAGACCTCAAGGTCCCAGCTCAGGGTGGAGCTATTACGGGTCAGCTCAAGCCGCCACACGTCCCCGTCTTTGTCTTCTCGGAAGGACAGCATGGCGAAGCCTTTAGGGACCAAGAAGACCCCACGGTCAGCGCCGCTGTAGACCTGGACACGAGTTCCAACCAAGTCGTCAATGTCACCCAGGCCAGCCCTTTGGGCAGCACGGTTAAGCATTGGGCGAAGGGCCACAGGGATCAGAACGCCAAACTCTGAGACATCACGGCCCCAGTAGGTGTCCAGATGGGTAGCCAGGATGTCCAGGAAGTCTTCAGCCTGGGCAGCAGGAGTGCCACTCAGAGCCCCAGCGTAGACCTTGGAGACTGAAGGTTGACCCTCCAGGCTCTCGGCAATCTTACCGGCCAGAGTCAGCTCCAGGTCACTCAGGACCTTATCGCCAGTCTGCGCCATGCTGTTTGCGGTGAATCCAAACTGGACATGATGGTCAAGGATGGACACGCGGGCAGACACAAGGATTCCGACCTCAGGGGCCTCCATGGTGATCAGCGAGCCAGCCACAGCGGAACCCTTAGCCACCGTGCGACCGTTATAGGTCTGGCGGGGGTCAAAAGTAACTGAGCGATCAGCCATTAAGGCAATCTGAGGGGAGGTCGGCTGGGAGCCATAGGGGCGCACTTCAGACGGGAAAACTTCATTCATTACCTCTCGCCATTCGTCACCATTCAGGTGCTCATTAGCAGCCTCATACATGGCTTCGGCGTAGACCAAGGGGTCAGAGGCCGCCATGTGTTCTGGGCGGATGTCAGAGGAGTGGAAAGACACTTGGGTGCTCTCGGTGCCATGGGAAGTGCTGACGCTTTGGACGTAGACGCTATCGGGTTTCTTGTACTGAAAAGGTTTCATTGGGTGTAACTCCTATATGTGGTGGATTGGGTCAGCCACGGGCAGCACGGATGGCGGCACCATGGGCACGGATGGCAGCAGCACGGCGCTCTTTCTCAGCGTGGTACTCGGCGAGTTCCTGGGCGGATGGCTCACGGCAACGCTCAGCATTAGCCGCAGCCTCAGCAGCCAAGCGGGCCTTTTCTTGGCTCTGCTGATACAGGTGGCCCTGATAGATTCGGGATGCATGGGGTACGGCTTCCAGGCTCAAGTCAGCCTCAGCGAATGCCTGGACTACCTGAATGATCCCCGAATGGTTCTCCCCCTTGGAGGCCACCAGGAGCGGCAGTAGGACCCGCTCGGCATACTCACGGGTTACGGTCTGGCCATGGATGTCCACAGTGTTGGGAGTTACAGCATTGATATTGATTTTCATGGGGTAGGTATCTCCTTTGCCCATAGATCAACCTCCAGTCCGCACGGCAGGCGCGACAAGACACACAGGAGACGTAGACACGCCGACCCTGGAGGTTGATCTATGGATTCTTGGTTTAGGGTGCCCAGCGGTGGGCGGTTTGATTACCTGAGTGCTGCTCAGGGTTTATTGCTTGGGGTGTTGCGGGGTTTGGACATATCGAATTTGACAGGTAGCTGCATGGCCTCATGGAAGTCCATGCTGGCACGCTCCAGGATGGCTTCAAGCTCCTCGGATTGATGGAGCTTCAAGTCATTTCTTAGATACGCCATAAAGGACGCCAGAGTGAACTTCTTGTTTGTCCGGTAGGCACTCTTTGCCCCATGGAATACACGGTAGGCTTTGGGTGTATCCAGGGCGGCACTGAGCCGGTCCACAAGGTCACTGGCAGTGCCGGGGTGTGGGATCAGGCGGTATCTCATTATTCATGGTTTCCTCTTTGGTGGAGCCCCTCAAGTCGCGCCCACGGTCCGACCTCCAAGGCCCCCATGACAGGGCATCGGATGTGGCATGAAGGGCTCGACCAAAGATGGCCTGGAGTTGGTGAAGCGGGAGACCCAGCCGCGAAGCTGTCAGTGGTCATCAAGGTTGGCTGAGAGTTGCTCTCAAAGTGATCAGGATCATGGTCAGTAATGACCTGTCCCAAGCGTGGAGACAACCAAGGGCCTTAGGTAAAACCTAAAGTTAAAAGATTGATTAAAAGACTAATAAGAAGACCATCCCAAAGGAGACTCTTAGTAATCTTTAGGTAGAGGCCCCCGTGAACATTGAGCAATACACGTAGGCCCCAGGTCCGTGCAAGGCTGTCCCAGGTTTCCCTTGTGGTCAGCAATATCAATGTCCGCTCCTTTCTACTGGAGCCCGACGCATGGTCGGCTTACTGGGAACGGTTGAGCGTTGGCGAACAGGTCGCGCTTGGCACTCGGTAGTCTCAAGTCAGGCCCTTGTGAGGCCCGGTAGAAATTGAGTTTGGACTTTTGGCCCGCCCTCCTATTAGTGAGGGTTTTTGTAGGGGCCGTGGCGACAAGTCTTTTGAGGTCCTCAGCTCTTAGGCTCACTTAAGTTAGAAGCTGTCTCAAACGCACCCAGTACCTCGTTGTAGTGGTCAACCAGGCGGCGCGATGCCTTCAGCCCTGTAATTGAGTTTATGGAGAACAATTCGAGCTTTATTTCAAGCTCCTCAGGGCCCCAAGAAGCAGTCCAGGCCCGGAGAAGTGAGCGTGCATCTTTATTCAGCTTTTCTCGCTCTTCGGACAACTCAAACATCTCAACAAGCTCCATCCCCTCAGCTTTACCAGCCTTCACAGCTGCCTCGCGCGCGAGGGTAATCAATCTGTGTCCCAAATGGGTTGCTTGTAAATCGTCAAGCTGGGCTTCAACCTCGCGCATTGAGCTCATAATCTTCTGAAGATCATCGCGAGTATCCGCTGTGATGGTGGGCTCAACTTCTTCTTGACCTGTGTGTGCGTTCATTTTGAATGTCCTCTGTAGGTTTTTGGCTCGTCCAGAATTTGGCGTATGTCCGCCTGTTAGTGAGGGTTTTTAATGCTTTCTTGACGCCCCTACACAAGGGTTTTACTTAGGTCTTAAATATGGAATTACACTTACAAGGCTGTTGATTAATATATTGATTTAATTCGTGGCGGTCATGCGCATTCTTCCTGATCAAAACAAGCCGTAATTGCGGGGGGGAGTGCCAGAAGAGGCTGTCCGACGACAGTAGATATGCGAAGTAATGAAATATAATCGGTGGTCAGATGGGTCTAAGTCAGCGCACGGATATCGTCTAACACTAAAAGTTAATTAAATTAGTTAATCGTAGTATTCCTTGCAAGTCCCAAATTCGAAAACAGATGAATCAGGTGTTCCATTTTCATAGGTAGTCCAGTTTCCTTCGGTGGTAACCATAAAACGTCCAGTATTAGGAATAAAATCAAATTTTGACATGATACGGTCGCAAGAAATCTGTTGCAGTTCACCCTCCTTCCCGAAGGCCTCACAGGTGGAAAGCACGTCAGGACTAAGCATTGGGTCGCGGGTTGAATCTCTGAGGTAATAGGTCCCGCTTTCAATTCGATACCCGGATGCTTGTGCGTTTGTAAACTCTGAAAATGCTTCTTCTGCATCTGCCCGAATTAAAGCTTCGTTACCATTAAATGCACCCACAATGCTCGGGTTACGCATTTGGCTGACCGATCTAAGGGGTAGCCTGGAAATATGAGTAAGGAAAAACTCATTACGGTCTATGAATTTAGTTAATTGATGTCCTGATTGGGTATGGTTATAACCACCTGACTCTTTAACAATGCACTTATAATTTTTGGTGAAATGGCTTTTGGTGATGTATTCAGCGCTTGCTGACTGTGTGCATGCGGCTGCGGTAATAGATACTGCAATTAAAAAAAGAGGTCTCATTAAAGTCCCTTTATGCTGGTGATTGGAGGGTGTGTAGCCTTTATACCAGAAGGCTTTCAATCTGCGAACAGATTTGGTTCGGTAAGCTTGCTGGTAAAGTTCGAATCTTAAACGCCTTGAGAAGCACCGCGCTTATACTGGACTTGCTGGATGTAGTTGTACGTTTGGGCATAAAGCTCAATCTCTAATCATAAGGTTTCAGTCGCATTCAGAGCTTGAGTTTGCACGTCATGGTAGGGCGCGCTTTGAGTCAATACACAATTTTGGACTCTTTCTACCGGTTATCAGCGTCGAGTATTGACCCTAAGCTGCCAGTTGGTCGAGCCAGAGTCGTGCCAATTGGATACTGAGGGGCGCTCCTCATTACTTTCCCACAAATATACAATTCTATTGTATCTAACGGAAGTCGCAGTTTCAAAGTACAGGATTCCTTTACACAGTGATCTTAAATGAACGATTAATGTGCATGCCAATACATCAACAGAGTCCTTTTAGGATGGCCCCATAGACCTCCTTTATGTCGACCCCAGCCCCATAGTTATCAAAGGCTATGGTCCTTGAGGAATGCCCAAGGGCAGCTTGTGCGTATGCCACAGGAACCCCAGCGTTTTTCAGTGAGCCGCTGAAGTGGTGCCTCAGTGAGTGAAGCGTTAGGTTTCCACCTGGGGCAGTGCCGAGGGCATCCCGTATGAGCACCCCAAGGTTCCGGCTGGCCTTCAATTTGTTAACTCCATTTTCCGAGGGCAGGGCACCAGCATTGACAGCCTCCAGGAACCCCCTGAGGTCAAACCCCAGGGCACCATCCACAAGGGGAACCTTACGGGCACTGTGCTTGTTCTTAATGGACTTCCCTGGGCTGTCTTCATTGATGTTGATGCACCAATAACCATCGACCTCCTGTATGTCGGCCTTGGTCAGGCCAGCGACTTCCCCCACTCGTGCCCCAGTGATGGCCAGGAGGGACACACTCCAGCGCTCCCAGGAGCCCACAGGCAGGGTCTTGGCGTGGGCCATGATATTGATCACTTGGTCCCTTGAGAACGCCTCACGGGTACTGTCTGCCCCTTTGGTGAGTTTCAGTTTCTCGGAGTATTGCTTGACCAGTTTGTCAGACCTTACAGCCCACGTTAGGACGGCCCCCAGCTTGGCTAAATGATTATTCACGGTGGACGGCTTACGGCCAGTCAGTAGGTGAGTCCTGAGCTTGATCAGGTCCTCCCTTGTGTGAGCCCTGAGGTCAGCCACCCCGATAGCCTTAAATGATTCCCCTATGGTCTTGTGGACCGTCATGGCGGAATCCCGGCTGTCCTCCTTGAGGTTGATGCTGTGCTCAGTCATGTAGAGAGCGGAAAGGGTCTCCCAGGTCACAGGGTCCTTGGCGGGACCTACAGATAAGGACAGGGATGTTCGGGCTACAGGCGTGCTACATGATTCACCTCTGAGGTCCCTCACGATCTCTACCAGTTTCCCCGGTCTACCCTTCAGGCGCTGTTGTGCAGCCTCAATGATCTCCAGTGCTTTCTGTACTGCTCTGTGCTGATTGACGCTCAAAGGGAGCTTGGCGCTTGCCTCTCTGAGGGCTGCATGTTGCTCATCATTGATCATCTCGTATGCCAAGAGAGAGTCATCACCATGGGCCATCGTCAGGCAGGACTCAGCGATTTCCTCCAGGCGCTCACGTAGTTCCTCCCAGGTGGCCTCAGGGTTGTCGAAGTGGAAAGCCTTGAGGGTCTGGAGGATTTCTTGGGAGATGGTCATAGCGGTGGCCTTGTTGGTGGTCCTGAGCGATAGCGTAAAGAAGCTGGCGGTGGTGCCTTGAGGTCGAAGGCGCAGGTAATAGCGACCCGACCGGCGGTAGTGGTAGGGCTTGGCGAGCGCAGTTTGTAACAGGTTTGTCCCACTTTGGAGCGTCTGATTGGTGGTCATTGGCTGGAACCCTTGAGTTTACGGGGTTCCCGACCTACAAGTGGGATTGCAACAAAACCTTGCGGCCATGGTGCAGCAGTCACAAAAGATAGGGGCCAAGGTGCTCATTTTGGGGGTGCGCTTACCGCCTAATTACGGTGTGCGTTACACGACTGCTTTCGCAGAAGTGTTCCCCAAAGTGGCCAGTGAGACCGGCTCAGCCTTGGTGCCTTTTGTGCTGGAGGGCATAGGTGGCGTGCCTTCCATGGTGCAGAGTGATGGTATTCACCCTACTGCTGAAGCCCAGCCTCGGTTACTGGATAACGTCTGGCCGATGCTGAAACCGTTGCTCTGAAGTATCCCCCAAGAGCATCAAGAAGACCCGGTTTGAGGGGGCGCTAATCAGTGAGGTAAAACCGTGGCATTCACTCAACTAATTAGGCACCGCCTAAATAGCTGAATAACGCGTGGCCACGCCTAAAACCTTTGCACTGAGAGGCTTTTCTGCGCGGTGCCTTTCGGCTAATGTGGCGCCCCCGTACTGGAGCCCTCAATGCCGCGTCCCGCCTGGTCCTTGCATGCCTACCAACTGATCGAGCCTGACGAGCAGCTTGACCTGTTCGCCTGCCGAGAAGTGCGTGTGCACCTGCTCGCGCGTCAGCTTGAATTAGGCGAGTTCGCCGACCGTACGCTGTGTGGCGGCTTGCTGCCCGCGCAGCCGTTATGGCGTGATCTGAACAAGGCTGTGCTGCGTGATAAGCGCTTGTGCCCGGCGTGTCGGGCGAGGTTAGACGCGCAGAAGCGCGGTGATCGTCCTGAATTGCCAGGGCGTTGAGCTATCCCGGCGGCCGATCAATCGGTGTACACTCGCCGTCTAATTTACCCAC
The DNA here is from genome assembly GCF_900113745.1 of Pseudomonas guineae. Taxonomy (GTDB): domain Bacteria; phylum Pseudomonadota; class Gammaproteobacteria; order Pseudomonadales; family Pseudomonadaceae; genus Aquipseudomonas; species Aquipseudomonas guineae. The sequence continues at coordinate 149,297 of NZ_FOQL01000002.1, forward strand.
CATTTTCGTCAGGAATTCCCGGATGTTGTCGCGAGCTTTTGCCGTCACCCGCTGCCTGCCACTTGCTGCTTTCTTTGTAGCAACGTCTGTCAGTGCACTTGAGTTTCCGTTGCCGCCGCCCGGCGAAGATATCGTCGGTGAAGTGCAGGTCATCCAGGCCAAGTATGAAGATACCTTTGCTGATCTGGGTGTGGCCAATGATTTGGGCTATCTGGAAATGGTGGTTGCCAACCCAGGCGTTGATGCTTGGTTGCCGGGTGAAGGCACCGAGATTATTTTGCCAACGCGCTACATCCTGCCGCCAGGACCGCGCGAGGGTGTGGTGATCAACCTCGCCGAATACCGCCTGTATTACTACCCGAAAGGCGGCAATGTGGTGCACACCTATCCGCTGGGTATTGGCCGCGAAGGCTGGAGCTCGCCAGTGGCCGACGCGCGCATTACCGCCAAGACGCCGAACCCGGGCTGGACGCCGCCGAAATCGATTCTTGCAGAGCATGCTGCTGCGGGTGATCCGCTGCCGGCCTATGTACCACCGGGGCCGGATAATCCGTTAGGCCCCTACAAGCTGGGCCTTTCGGTACCAGGCTATCTGATTCACGGCTCGAACAAAAAGTTTGGTATCGGTATGCGCGTCAGCCACGGTTGTTTTCGCATGCTTAACCACAACGTACTGAAACTGGCGTCGATGGTGTCGGTTGGTACGCCGGTGCGCATCATCAACGAGCCTTACAAGTTTGGCCGTAGCGGCGATAAGATTTACTTGGAGGCGCATGCGCCTCTGGATGAGACCGGCGATGCCTCGGTGGTCGATAAGCACACGGCGGTGATTAATGCGCTGCTGAAAAACGATGAATTCGCCGGTCTGCGTTTGGATTGGGAAATGCTGCGCGAAGTGGTCGCTGCTGAAGATGGCTTACCTGTTGAGATCGCACAGCCTGGCCAGGCTTTAGTGGCCACTGAGCCTGCGATCTAAATCAACAACGGTTTAAGGTCCGTGATGCGCAGTCACTGACGGGCTCATCAGAAGTCACTGTAGTGGCTTGATGGTTGTGAACACCCTGCGAGGGCTTTGTCTTCGCAGGGTGTTTTAGTTTGTGCCGAGTCGCGTCGTCTGTCAGTCGCAGAACTGCTCCAGGGTTTGTAGCAGCACTTTGACCTTGGTTATGGACTCTTGGTATTCGGCCTGCGCGTTGGAGTCGGCGACGATACCGCCACCGCCCCAGCAGCTGATCTGCCCGTCCTTGGCCAGCAGACTGCGTATGGCGATGGAGCTGTCCATTTCACCGCGTACATCCAAGTACAGCAGTGAGCCGCAATATAGCGCTCGGCGTGTCGGCTCCAGCTCGTCAATGATTTGCATGGCGCGAATCTTCGGTGCGCCGGTAATCGAGCCGCCAGGAAAGCTACCGGCGATCAGGTCTAGCGCATCTTTGCCGGCCGCCAGCTCGCCGGTGACGGCGCTGACCAGATGATGCACGTTGGGGTAGCTTTCCAGGGCGAAGAGTTCTTGCACCCGAACCGAGCCGATCGTGCAGCTGCGGCCTAGATCATTACGCAACAGGTCGACAATCATCAGGTTCTCTGCCCGGTCTTTAAGGCTGTCGAGCAATGCGTCGGCCTGGGCTTGGTCCTGTTGCGGGTCGGCATGACGTGGGCGAGTGCCCTTGATCGGCCGGGTTTCCACTTGTCCTGCGCTGATGCGCAAGAAGCGCTCGGGCGACAGGCTGATGATGGCGCCGCCATCTGGCAGTGTTTGATAACCGGAAAACGGTGTCGGGCAAGCGGCGCGTAATGCTTGGTAGGCCGTCCAGGGTGAGCCTTGGTAGCGCGCTTGAAAGCGCTGGGCAAAATTCACCTGATAGCAGTCGCCGGCTTGGATATACGCCTGAATTCGCGCGAAGCATTGCTGATACTGGTCTTCGGTGATGTTGGAACGAAAACGCTGCAACAGCTTGAATGGTTGTGGCGCTGGTACTGCCGGGGTTAAGAACAGGTCACTCAAGCGCTGGCGTTCGGCAGCGTTCAGGCTGGGATGAAATACTAATTGGCTGCGCTGTCGCTGGTGATCGGTAATCAGTGCCCAGGCATACACACCAAAGCGTGCGTCCGCCAGAGCGAGGTCATCGATAGCCTGGGCGGGCAGTTGCTCCAGTCTGCGGCCGAAATCGTAGCTCAGGTATCCTATCAGCCCGCCAATGAAGGGAAGCGGATTGTCAGCGGGCGCTTGAGTTTCACCCAGCGCGCTGAGGCTCTGACGCAAGCGTTGTAAGAAGGCGTTGGCCGTTTCGTCCGGCGTCGGTGCCAGCTCTGCCGATGGCCAGGCACTCATCAGGTCATAGCGTCCGCGCTGCGCGGTCGGTCGTCCGGCATCCAGCAGTACAGCACCGGGTGCGTGTATGACATGGCTGAAGTAACCCGAGGGGTCTGCTTGGTAGGGTAGGTCCAGTACAAGGCAAGTAGGCATATAACAATTTCGAGGTGCGCGGACGCCGATTGTAAAACGTCGCCCGCATTCATCCTAGCGCTTAAGCGCGAGATTAAGGCGGCTTGGGTTCATCTGGATTGTCAGTTCAATTGAGTCTGTTGCTGAGGGTGGCTGGAAACAAAACACCCTACGAAAACGGAGTTCTCGTAGGGCGTGGGTATGGCTATGTGATGCCTGCCTCTGGTTCTGCGCTCGATCAGTCCTGAACCGTTGGTATATGACCAAACAGCTCTTGTGAGAAGCGCATGCGCTCTTCAGGACTTTCCACAATGCCTTTCTTTTTCAGCTCGGCGATGCGTGCTTCAACCGCATGGGCGCGGTGAGTGAGCCCGCAGTCGTTGGCAATCTGGATGTTCAGGCCTGGGCGGGCGTTGAGTTCAAGAATCAACGGGCCTTTGTCCTGGTCCAGCACCATGTCCACGCCGATATAGCCCAGCCCGCAAAGCTCGTAACAGCCTGCCGCCAGCTTCATAAAGCCATCCCAGTTTGGCAGTTGCACGCCGTCCACCGCGTTAGTGGTGTCTGGGTGCTTGCTGATCTTATTGTTCAGCCACGTGCCGCGCAGGGTCACGCCGGTGGCCATGTCCACACCGACACCGATGGCGCCTTGGTGCAGGTTGGCCTTGCCGCCGGATTGGCGGGTTGGCAAGCGCAACATCGCCATCACCGGGTAGCCCATCAGTACGATGATGCGGATGTCCGGCACGCCTTCATAGCTGATGCTTTTGAAGATTTGGTCCGGTGTGACGCGGTACTCGATCAATGCGCGGTCACGGTGACCACCCAGGGAGTAGAGGCCCGTGAGGATGCTGGAGATCTGGTGTTCGATCTCTTCGTGACTGATGATTTTGCCCGAGACAGTTCTGTACTTGTCTTCGAAGCGGTCAGCGATCACCAGAATACCGTCGCCGCCAGCGCCTTGCGCTGGCTTAACCACGAAGTCTGGACGGTCGCCGATGATCTCGCGCAGTTTGTCGATGCCTTTCTCGGTATCGATGACGCCATACATTTCCGGCACATCGATGCCCGCTTCGATCGCGCGCAGCTTGGTGATGATCTTGTCATCGACGATCGGGTACAAGTGCCGTTTGTTGTACTTCAGCACGTAGTCCGCGTTGCGTCGGTTGATGCCCATGATGCCTTTGGCTTCAAGGGCTTTCCACGTCTTGATCAGACCGAACATGGCATTAGTCCTTGAGGAAGGCTTTGAAGCGGAACAGTTCGGTCAGGCGGTAACCGCGATAGCGACCCATCGCCAACATAAAGCCGACCATGATCATCAGCACCGCAGGGAAGGTGAAAATGAAGTAATTCAGCTCCTGCACGCTCATCAGCAAGTGCGCCAGAGTAGCGGCAAACAGAGTGCCTATAGCGACCTTGAAGGCATGGCCGCCACCGCGTTCTTCCCACGTGATGGACAGGCGCTCGATGGTCATGGTCAGAATCACCATTGGGAACAGTGCGACCGATAGACCGCGCTCAAGCCCAAGCTTGTGGCTGAACAGGCTGATAGCGGCGATCAGCACGACGACGAAGGTCAGTACCACCGACAGGCGCGGCAGCATCTGCAGTTTCAAGTGCTCAAGGTAGGAGCGCAGCGATAGACCCAGCGCGGTGATGATGGTGAAGAACACAATGCCATAGCCCAGCTGCATCTCGCGGAAGGCCAAGGCAATCAGTACCGGGGTGAAGGTACCCAGTGTTTGCAGGCCGCCGAGGTTGCGCAGGATCAGGATCACCAGCACGCCGATCGGGATCATCACCATGATCATAAAGGTCTGCTGGGTCTGCAGCGGCAGGCCGTACAAGGTGTATTCGAGGAAGTCGGCGTCGGTGTTTTCGTCGGTCAATTTAGCCAGACGAATGGCGTTCATTTCGCTGTTGTTCAGGCTGAAGCTGACTTGCGCCTGCTTGCCCCCCTCCAAAGTGACCAGGCTGTCATCACCGGTCCACCAGACCAGGCGATCAACCGGTAGGCCTTGCTCGCCGCTCTCCGGGTTGAAGTACAGCCATTTTTCTCCGTTGAAGCTGCGCAGCCAAAGCTCTGGGCTCTGCTGGATTTCAGCGGAGAGGCGGATGGTGTGTACGCGCTGCATGGGCACGTGGGCAATGGACAGCAGCAACTCGATGGCCGTGGCTTTGTTGGCAGTTGACGCGTCACCGCTCAGCAGCAATTTGACGTTGTCATCGTTACTGTTATTGACGCGCTTGATGGTTTCACTGATGAAGGTTTCGACGTCCGCCGAGTGCTGGCGAATCGGTGCGAGCAAGGCTTCGGCGGCAATCTTCTCGGCCCCTTCAACCGGGATACTGTCGCGGAAGATCGGACCTTTGGCCTTGGCTTGTTCGCCGCTGTAGCGCTTGGTCAGTACCAGGCGGTAGTACAGCGTTTGCTTGCCACTGGCGCGGCGGGCGGACCAAGTGACTTTGCGGTTGCCGTCGGCGCGGTTGATGCTGACGCCGTAGTTATTTGAGATAAAGCTCTCGTTTAGGCTGACGTAATCTTGGGCCAGCGGTGGCACGAACATCTGCAGCTTGACCGGCTCGCGTGGGCTGGCTTGGAACTCAACTTTGGCGTCGATGTTCCATAGGTCATCCGTTTCGTCTTCGGTCATAGGGATGCCGAGGATGAAAATCTGATAAGCCGTGATCAGAATGCCCAGGCTCACGAGGAGTATGACCAGGACTTTCAGATGGAGGGTAAGAGAGCGCATGGGTATTACTCGCCAAGGTTTGCGTCAGGGGCACAGGCAGGTTTGCCTGCTGCGTATTTAAGACTCGGGTCGACCAGGGCCGAAAAGCGTTTGAGCGCCTCGGAGCCTATCAACAACGGGTATTGGAATGCACTACGGTCGGTCAAGTTCACTTCAATGGTGCGCAGAGCATGACCCATGCAGACGTCCATTTCGATCACCGGGCGCGCTGTGTAGGTTTTTTCTTCTTCTGGATCATAGTCGCCCGCACGGCGTTTGATTTTGCTGATGCGCGCCAGAGGCCGTTCGATGGGGCTGCTGTGTGCCTCGTCGATGGCCAAGTAAAAGCGTACCCAGGTTTCGCCATCTCGCTTGAAGCGTTCGATGTCGCGAGCGCTGAGCGATGCCGTCTTTGCCCCCGTGTCGAGCTTAGCCGCAAGCTTCAGGTCAAGGTCGAATAAACGTACGTACTCATTAAGCCCATAGACCGTCTTCTCCGCGGCGAGGCCCAGGCCGGGAGTAAGGAGCAGGCATAGCAATAGAAAGAAGGGCTTGAGTGTCATAAATCCTGAAAACGCGATGTTAAGAGGGGGAGCGAGAGCGGGAGGCACGTATTGTAATGCGCATGCCTGGGTTTGGAGTCTAGCGGTGAGTTGAAACGTACCCCGCAGGCATTAAACGGCAGATATTCTACCATGGGCTTTTTCAGTCAGGACAGGCGCTTGTAGGCGTTTATGCAAGTAAGGTCGCAGCGACGGGCAACGCATGATGTGCGACTAAAGTGATTGCCAGAAGTGTCAACAATATGTCCTCAATATTTGACAAGGATGGGTATTATGGTTAGTTTTCAACTACTTTAACCTTGCAGTGTCGACAATATGCTTGATGTGATTGAGCTGTCCGTGTCCAGCCAAGAAGACTCTGAAACCCTCTCCGAGCAGGTGTTTCGGCGTATTCAGGCGGCTATCGTCAAAGGTGAGATTGCGCCCGGTAGCAAGATTTCAGAGCCGGAGCTAGCACGCACCTATGGCATCAGCCGTGGCCCACTGCGTGAGGCAATACACCGCTTGGAAGGTCAGCGTCTATTGGTGCGCGTGCCCCACGTAGGAGCACGCGTGGTCTCGCTTAGCCACGCCGAACTGATCGAACTCTATGAAATTCGTGAGTCCTTGGAAGGCATGGCCTGTCGCCTGGCGGCTGAACGCATGACGGCAACGGAAATCGATGAGCTACGCCGGGTGCTCGACCTGCATGAACAGGACGCAGCTTTTAAAGCTGGTGTCGGTTATTACCAGCAGGAAGGCGACTTTGACTTCCACTATCGGATTATCCAAGGCAGTGGCAACAAGACCCTGACCCAGATGCTTTGCGGCGAGCTGTATCAGCTGGTGCGCATGTATCGCCTGCAATTCTCCGCCACGCCCAACCGGCCGCGCCAAGCGTTTGCCGAGCACCACCGTATTCTCGATGCCATTGCCGAGCGTGACGGTGAGCTGGCCGAGTTATTGATGCGCCGTCATATCGGCGCCTCCAAACGTAATATTGAGCGCCACTTCGCCATCAGCATGGGGCAGGGCGCACCCACCCAAACAGCCAAAACCCGAGGTGAGTCATGAGCATGAAAAGTCCCGGTCAGCGTTTCCGCGATGCGGTTGCTGAAGAGCACCCGTTACAAGTGATTGGCGCGATTAACGCCAACCATGCCTTATTGGCCAAGCGTGCTGGTTTCAAGGCGATCTACCTCTCTGGCGGCGGCGTGGCCGCGGGTTCTCTTGGCTTACCTGATTTGGGTATTACCGGTCTGGACGACGTGCTGACCGATGTGCGGCGCATCACCGATGTCTGCGACTTGCCGCTGTTGGTGGATGTCGACACCGGTTTCGGCAGTTCGGCGTTCAACGTCGCGCGCACAGTCAAGTCGATGATCAAGTTCGGTGCAGCGGCGATTCATATCGAAGATCAAGTGGGTGCTAAGCGCTGCGGCCATCGTCCTAATAAGGAGATCGTCTCCCAGCAGGAAATGGTCGACCGTATTAAGGCCGCCGTTGATGCACGCACCGACGACAGCTTCGTGATCATGGCGCGCACCGATGCGCTGGCGGTTGAAGGTTTGAATTCGGCGCTGGATCGCGCAGCAGCCTGTGTCGAGGCCGGTGCTGACATGATCTTCCCTGAGGCAATCACCGAGCTGGCGATGTACAAAACTTTCGCCGATCGGGTCAACGCGCCGATTCTGGCCAATATCACCGAGTTTGGTGCCACGCCGCTGTACACCACTGAAGAGCTGGCCGAGGTGGATGTCGGCCTCGTGCTTTACCCGCTGTCGGCCTTCCGGGCGATGAACAAGGCGGCTGAAAACGTCTACATGGCCGTGCGCCGTGACGGTACGCAGAAGAATGTTATCGACACCATGCAAACCCGCATGGAGCTTTATGAGCGCATCAATTACCACGCCTTCGAGCAGAGCCTTGATGCGTTGTTCGCTGCCAAGAAATAACCGCAGTGCAGGCTGTAGAGCCTGCAGATAAAAAGAACGACCCGAGCGGATCGGATGAGGAGAGTTGAGTTATGAGTGCGACCCCAGAAACCACCACCCCAGGCTTCAAACCGAAGAAATCCGTAGCCCTGAGCGGCACCACCGCCGGCAACACCGCGCTTTGCACCGTTGGCCGTACCGGTAACGACCTGCATTACCGTGGCTATGATGTGCTCGATTTCGCCAATCGCTGCGACTTCGAAGAAATCGCTCACTTGCTAGTGCACGGAAAACTGCCCAACGTCGCCGAACTGGCGGGCTACAAAGCCAAGCTCAAGGCCCTGCGTGGCCTGCCGGCGAGCCTCAAGGTGTCCCTTGAGCAGCTGCCGCCGTCGGCGCATCCGATGGACGTGATGCGTACCGCCGTGTCCGTGTTGGGGTGTGTGTCGCCAGAGAAAGACGACCACAACCACCCGGGCGCCCGTGATATTGCCGACAAGCTGATGGCTTCGCTGGGCAGCGCGCTGCTGTATTGGTATCACTTCAGCCACAACGGTAAGCGCATCGAGGTGGAAACCGACGATGACTCCATTGGCGGCCACTTCCTGCACCTGTTGCACGGTGAAAAGCCGCGCGAGTCTTGGGTGCGTGCCATGCACACCTCGCTCAATCTGTACGCCGAGCACGAATTCAACGCCTCCACCTTCACCTCGCGAGTAATCGCTGGTACCGGTTCGGACATTTTCTCCTGCATCGCCGGCGGTATTGGTGCGTTGCGCGGGCCGAAGCACGGCGGCGCCAACGAAGTGGCATTTGAAATTCAAAAGCGCTACGACAACCCGGATGAGGCCGAGACCGATATCCGTGCGCGCGTCGAGAAGAAGGAAGTGGTGATCGGTTTCGGCCACCCGGTCTACACCGTCAGCGACCCGCGCAACAAAGTGATCAAAGACGTTGCGCGCGAGCTGTCTACCGAACAGGGCAACATGAAGATGTACGACATTGCCGAGCGTCTGGAATCGACCATGTGGGAAATCAAAAAGATGTTCCCCAACCTCGATTGGTTCAGCGCCGTCAGCTACCACATGATGGGTGTACCGACTGCCATGTTCACCCCGCTGTTCGTGATTGCACGCACCTCGGGCTGGTCCAGTCACGTGATCGAGCAGCGCATCGACGGCAAGATTATCCGTCCGAGCGCCAATTACGTTGGTCCGGAAGACGTCAAGTTCGTACCGCTCAAGGAGCGTACATAACAATGACCATTACCCTGAACAGCCAATACCGCAAGCCGTTGCCCGGCACTGTGCTGGACTACTTCGACACCCGCGAGGCGGTGGACGCCATAGCCCCTGGCGCCTACGCCAAGCTGCCTTACGTCTCTCGCGTGCTGGCCGAGCAGTTGGTGCGTCGCTGTGACCCAGCGATCCTGACTGAATCGCTGAAGCAGCTGATCGAGCGCAAGCGCGACCTGGATTTTCCCTGGTACCCGGCTCGTGTGGTCTGCCACGACATTCTCGGCCAGACCGCGCTGGTTGATCTGGCCGGCCTGCGTGATGCGATTGCTGAGCAGGGCGGTGACCCGTCCAAGGTCAACCCTGTGGTGCCGACCCAGCTGATCGTCGATCACTCGCTGGCCGTGGAAGCAGCGGGCTTTGATCCGGATGCCTTCGAAAAGAACCGCGCCATTGAGGATCGCCGCAACGAAGATCGCTTCCACTTTATTGAGTGGACCAAGACCGCGTTCAAGAACGTCGACGTGATCCCAGCCGGCAACGGCATCATGCACCAGATCAACCTGGAGAAAATGAGCCCGGTGATTCAGGCGCGTGGCGGCGTGGCCTTCCCAGACACCTGTGTCGGCACTGACAGTCACACCCCCCACGTCGATGCGCTGGGCGTAATCGCAGTGGGTGTGGGCGGCCTGGAAGCCGAAACCGTGATGCTTGGCCGCGCCTCGATGATGCGTCTGCCCGATATCGTCGGCGTCAAGCTGACCGGCAAACGCCAGCCAGGCATTACCGCTACGGATATCGTCCTGGCCATCACTGAGTTCCTGCGTGCTGAGCGCGTGGTGGGTGCCTGGGTTGAGTTCTTCGGTGAGGGCGCCAACAGCCTGACCATCGGTGACCGTGCAACCATCTCCAACATGTGTCCGGAATACGGTGCCACCGCCTCGATGTTCTACATCGACCAGCAAACCATCGACTACCTCAAGCTCACCGGCCGTGAGCCAGAGCAAGTGGCGCTGGTCGAGCATTACGCCAAGACCACCGGTCTATGGGCTGATGCCTTGGTCACCGCTGAATACGAGCGGGTACTGAGCTTCGACCTGTCGACCGTGGTGCGCAACATGGCCGGCCCGAGCAACCCGCATCGCCGCCTGCCGACCTCTGCGTTGAACGAGCGTGGCATTGCCGATGGAGCTAAGCTGGCATCCGGTAAGGCCGAAGAGGCCGACGGCTTGATGCCGGATGGCGCGGTGATCATCGCCGCCATCACCAGTTGTACCAACACCTCCAACCCGCGCAACGTGGTCGCTGCTGGTCTGGTGGCGAAGAAGGCCAACGCACTCGGCCTGCTGCGCAAGCCCTGGGTTAAGACCTCCTTTGCCCCAGGTTCCAAGGTCGCCAAGCTGTACCTGGAAGATGCCGGTCTGCTGACCGAGCTGGAGCAGCTGGGTTTCGGCATTGTTGGCTACGCCTGCACCACCTGTAACGGTATGTCCGGCGCGCTGGATCCGCTGATCCAGCAAGAAATCATCGACCGCGACCTATATGCCACAGCCGTATTGAGCGGCAACCGCAACTTCGACGGGCGCATCCATCCTTACGCCAAGCAGGCGTTCCTGGCTTCGCCGCCGTTGGTGGTGGCGTATGCCATTGCCGGCACTATGCGCTTTGACATCGAGCAAGACGTGCTAGGGCATGACCAGCAGGGCAATCCGGTCACCCTGAAAGACCTGTGGCCGAGCGATGAAGAGATCGACGCTATCGTCGCGGCCAGCGTCAAACCGGAGCAGTTCCGCCAGATTTACATCCCGATGTTTGACCTCGGCACTGTGACGGAGTCCGAGAGCCCGCTGTATGACTGGCGTCCGACGTCCACTTACATCCGTCGTCCGCCCTATTGGGAAGGCGCACTGGCTGGCGAGCGCACCCTCAAGGGCATGCTGCCGCTGGCTGTGCTGCCAGACAACATCACCACCGATCACCTGTCGCCGTCTAACGCGATTTTGCTGAATTCGGCGGCGGGCGAGTACCTGCACAAAATGGGCTTGCCGGAAGAGGACTTCAACTCCTACGCCACCCACCGCGGTGACCACTTGACCGCGCAGCGCGCCACGTTCGCCAACCCGCAGCTGGTCAACGAAATGGCCGTGGTTGATGGTCAGGTGAAAAAAGGCTCGCTGGCCCGCGTTGAGCCGGAAGGCAAAGTAATGCGTATGTGGGAAGCCATCGAAACTTACATGGGCCGTAAGCAGAACCTGATCATCATTGCTGGGGCCGACTATGGTCAGGGCAGCTCGCGCGACTGGGCCGCCAAGGGGCCACGCTTGGCCGGTGTGGAGGTGATTGCCGCCGAGGGTTTCGAGCGTATCCACCGCACTAACTTGATCGGTATGGGCGTGCTACCGCTGGAGTTCAAGCCAGGCACTACACGCCTGACGCTGGGTATCGACGGCACTGAAGTGTATGACGTGGTAGGTGAGCGTAAGCCGCGCGCAACCATGACACTGGTGATCACTCGTCGAAATGGCGAGCGTGTTGAAGTGCCGATGACCTGCCGACTGGACAGCGATGAAGAAGTGCTGGTGTACGAAGCCGGCGGTGTGCTGCAACGCTTCGCTCAGGACTTCCTTGAGGCGACCAAGGGCTGATCCAGCAGCCGGGGCGACAATGCCCCGGTTTTTCGTAGGGTGGATCGCGCTGTACCGATCCACCATGACCGGGTGTGCGGTGGATGGATAAAACGCCATCCACCCTACGGCTACTTACTTCAAGCCAGGACAACAACATGGCTCATCAACCCCAAATCAAGATTCCCGCTACCTACATGCGTGGCGGTACCAGTAAGGGCGTATTTTTCCGCCTAGACGACCTGCCGCAAAACTGCCAAGTGCCGGGCGCGCCCCGCGACCATCTGTTTATGCGGGTGATTGGCAGTCCCGACCCCTATGCCGCGCAGATCGATGGCATGGGCGGCGCCACCTCATCGACCTCTAAGTGCGTGATTCTGTCAAAAAGCAGCCAGCCTGATCACGACGCCGACTACCTCTACGGTCAAGTGTCGATCGACAAGGCTTTCGTCGACTGGAGCGGAAATTGCGGCAACCTGTCCACTGCTGCCGGCGCTTTTGCCATTCATGCGGGGCTGATTGACCCTTTGCGTATCCCGGAAAACGGGATGTGTGTGGTGCGTATCTGGCAGGCCAATATCGAGAAAACCATCATTGCCCACGTGCCGGTCAGTAATGGTCAGGTGCAAGAAACCGGCGACTTTGAGCTGGACGGGGTGACATTCCCAGCCGCCGAGATCGTGTTGGAGTTTCTCGATCCGTCCGATGACGGCGCTGAGGGCAGCTCGATGTTCCCCACCGGCAACCTGGTCGACGACTTGGACGTCCCCGGTGTTGGCACCTTCAAAGCGACCATGATCAGCGCCGGCATTCCCACTGTGTTCGTTAATGCCGAAGACATCGGTTACAGCGGCACTGAACTGCGTGAGCAGATCAACGCTGATCCCGAACAACTGGCGCGTTTCGAGAAAATCCGTGTGGCCGGGGCCTTGCGCATGGGGTTGATCACGACGGCGGAAGAGGCGGCTACCCGTCAGCACACGCCGAAAATCGCCTTTGTGGCTAAGCCCAAGGACTATGTATCGTCCAGTGGTAAGGCAATACAGGCTGCAGATATCGACCTGCTAGTGCGCGCCTTGTCGATGGGCAAGCTGCATCACGCCATGATGGGTACTTGTGCCGTGGCGATTGGTACGGCGGCGGCAATTCCTGGCACCCTGGTTAATCTGGCAGCGGGTGGCACTGCGCGTGAGGCGGTGCGTTTTGGTCACCCTTCCGGCACGTTGCGCGTTGGCGCCGAGGCGGCGCTGGTTAACGGTCAGTGGACTGTGACTAAGGCAATTATGAGCCGCAGTGCGCGCATTCTGATGGAAGGTTGGGTGCGGGTGCCGGGCGATTCATTTTAGTTTTTACAAGTGAGAAAAGACTCGAAGTACTTGAGTCTTTTCTATTTAAATCAATGGTTTGCCTGGGTTATTTAAAGCGTCGCTCAACACCTTTTTCCACCAGGATCTTGGCGGAAATTTCTTCTACCGAGAAATGCGTGGAGTTGATGTAGGCGATGTTTTCGCGGCGGAACAGGTTTTCCACTTCGCGCACTTCAAATTCACATTGGGCATAGCTGGCGTAGCGGCTGTTGGGCTTGCGTTCGTTACGAATGGCGGTGAGGCGGTCCGGATCGATGGTCAGGCCGAACAGTTTGTCCTTGTATTGTTTGAGAGCTGGCGGAAGCTGCAAGCGCTCCATGTCGTCTTCGGTCAGCGGGTAGTTGGCGGCGCGGATGCCGTATTGCATGGCCATATACAGGCAGGTGGGAGTTTTACCGCAGCGTGATACGCCGACTAGGATCAAATCAGCCTTGTCGTAGTAGTGAGTACGTGCACCGTCGTCGTTATCCAGGGCGAAGTTGACCGCTTCGATACGCTCCATATAGTTAGAGTTGTGGCCGATGGAGTGTGACTTGCCGACGGAATAAGAGGAGTGTGAGGTCAGTTCCTGTTCCAGTGGGGCAAGAAAACTCGAGAAGATATCGATCATAAAACCTTCGGACTCAGCCAGGATATCGCGTATGTCCTGATTGACGATGGTGTCGAAAATGATCGGTCTAGAGCCGTCTTTCTCGGCTGCGCTGTTGATTTGTTGTACCATTGCGCGCGCTTTTTCCACACTGTCGATGTACGGACGTGTGAGCTTGGTGAAGTCGATAGTTTCAAACTGTGCCAGCAAACTTTGGCCCAGGGTTTCGGCAGTGATGCCGGTGCCATCGGAGATGAAAAAAGCGGTTCGTTTCATTTGTGCCATGGGCCTTAAGCTGAGGACGAATCTTGGCTATCATAGGCCCGCCTTTGCAGGGCCGATCTGGCCGGCATTGTTACTTATTTTCCAGGGCCAGGCCACAATCGTGCGGGCATGACTGCCGGCGAGTTTCCCCAGCCCCTTGAGCTTTTCCAACACCTTAGTGGAGAGATCACCTTGGTAGAGTACGTAGTTTCCCTCGATAAGCTCGGCAATCACGATGTCGAGCACGTAGGGGGCAAGAACGCCTCCCTGGGCGAGATGATCAGTAACCTGGCCGGTGCCGGCGTATCGGTTCCCGGTGGTTTTGCCACTACTGCCCAGGCCTACCGGGACTTTCTCGAGCTGAGCGGCCTGAATGATCAGATCCATGCTGCACTGGATGCCCTTGATGTTGATGACGTCAACGCCCTGGCCAAGACCGGTGCGCAGATTCGCCAGTGGGTGATGGACGCGTCTTTCCCGGAAGAGTTGAACGTGCAAATCCGCACCGCCTTCGCCGAAATGGCCGGTGGTAATGACAACATGGCGGTTGCAGTGCGTTCTTCGGCCACCGCCGAAGACCTGCCGGATGCCTCGTTTGCTGGCCAGCAAGAAACCTTCCTGAATATCCGTGGCGTGGAAAACGTGATTCGCGCGGCCAAAGAGGTATTCGCCTCACTGTTCAATGACCGCGCTATCGCTTACCGCGTACACCAGGGCTTTGACCATAAGTTGGTCGCCCTGTCTGCTGGTGTGCAGCGCATGGTGCGCTCGGAAACCGGTACCGCCGGCGTAATGTTTACCCTGGATACCGAGTCGGGTTTTCGCGATGTAGTGTTTATCACCGGTGCTTATGGCCTCGGTGAAACCGTGGTGCAGGGCGCAGTCAACCCGGACGAGTTCTACGTACACAAGCAGACGTTGGAAGCCGGTCGCCCGGCCATCCTGCGCCGTAACCTGGGTAGCAAAGCGATCAAGATGATCTACGGCGACGAAGCCAAGGCCGGTAAGTCGGTCAAGGTCGTCGACGTAGATCGCGCCGAACGTGCGCGCTTCTGCCTGAGCGATGCTGAGGTCAGCGAGCTAGCCAAGCAGGCGATGATCATCGAGAAGCACTACGGTCGCCCTATGGACATCGAGTGGGCCAAAGACGGTGATGACGGCAAGCTGTATATCGTTCAGGCGCGCCCGGAAACTGTCAAAAGTCGCACTAATATCAATGTAATGGAGCGCTACCTGCTCAAGGAAACCGGCACTGTGTTGGTTGAAGGCCGCGCAATCGGTCAGAAGATCGGCGCAGGTCGCGTGCGCGTTATTAATGACGTGTCCGAGATGGACAAGGTTCAGCCTGGCGACGTGCTGGTCTCTGACATGACCGACCCAGACTGGGAGCCGGTCATGAAGCGCGCCAGCGCCATCGTCACTAACCGTGGCGGGCGTACTTGTCACGCGGCGATTATTGCGCGTGAGCTGGGTATCCCGGCCGTAGTTGGCTGCGGCAACGCCACCCAGGTGCTGAAAGACGGTATGGGTGTGACGGTTTCCTGCGCTGAGGGTGATACCGGCTTTATCTTTGAAGGCGAGTTGGGCTTCGATATTCGCAAGAATTCGGTTGATGCCATGCCGGATCTGCCGTTCAAGATCATGATGAACGTCGGCAACCCAGACCGTGCCTTTGATTTCGCCCAGCTACCTAACGAGGGCGTAGGCCTGGCGCGCCTGGAATTCATCATCAACCGCATGATCGGTGTGCACCCGAAAGCGCTGCTGAACTTCGCAGGCTTGCCGCCGGAGATCAAAGAAAGTGTCGAGAAGCGCATCGCCGGTTACGACGATCCGGTCAATTTCTACGTCGAGAAGCTGGTCGAAGGCATCAGCACCCTGGCCGCGGCGTTCTGGCCGAAGAAGGTCATCGTGCGTCTGTCGGACTTCAAGTCCAATGAATACGCCAACCTGATCGGCGGCAAGCTGTATGAGCCGGAAGAAGAGAACCCGATGTTGGGCTTCCGTGGCGCTTCGCGTTACATCAGCGAATCGTTCCGTGACTGCTTCGAGCTCGAATGCCGTGCACTGAAGAAAGTGCGTAACGAAATGGGCCTGACTAACGTCGAAATTATGGTGCCGTTCGTGCGTACCCTCGGTGAAGCCAGCCAGGTGGTCGACCTGCTGGCGGCTAATGGCTTGGCCCGTGGTCAGGATGGTCTCAAGATCATCATGATGTGCGAGCTGCCATCCAACGCGATTTTGGCCGAAGAGTTCCTTGAGTTCTTCGACGGTTTCTCCATCGGTTCCAACGACCTGACCCAGCTCACGCTGGGCCTGGATCGCGATTCGGGCATCGTTGCACACCTGTTCGATGAGCGTAATCCAGCGGTTAAGAAGCTGCTGAGCAACGCCATCCAGGCCTGTAACAAGGCTGGCAAGTACATCGGTATTTGCGGCCAGGGCCCATCAGACCACCCGGACCTTGCGCGCTGGCTGATGGAGCAGGGTATCGAAAGCGTATCGCTGAACCCGGACTCGGTGCTCGATACTTGGTTCTTCCTGGCCGAAGGCCAGCAACCTGCTTGATTGCCCTATAACGTTGTGTTCAAGGGCAGGTTGAACCTGCCCTTTTTTGTGCTCAACACATCCGTGTGTTTCAGCCCTCTGGGGTTTATGCGCAAAAACGCTCCTGGTGGTTTTGTGGCCTGTCATTTATGGCAGTCATCTTTCGGGCCGTCGCCAGGCGACGTGAGAATTGTTCCCGGCAATGGGTTGTACAGGGCGAAAAAGATGCAAAGCAGCAGTGAGCTTTTCCCCGTCGCCTTGATCAGCGCGGAACTCCGGGGCGATTTGAGTGAAGATATTTATCGACTCAAACCCAGTAACAGCCCGGATAAAAGTGTTGAGCTGGCCCTGACGCGCTTAGGTCGTGTGGGGTATGAGCACGAGCGTGGCGTGCCGGTGATCCTGATTCCCGGTAGTTTTTCCAATCGGCGCTTCTGGTTTTCGCCCAAAGGTATTGGTCTGGGGGCTTACCTGGCCCGTGCCGGCTTCGATGTGTGGATCGCTGAGATGCGTGGTCATGGCTTGTCGCCGCGTAACCGCGACTATTCGCGCAATACGGTCAGTGACTACGTGCGTTATGACCTGCCTGCAATCGCTGATTTTATCTATGAGCTAAACCCGCAGAACGCTCACTGGCTGGGCCATTCCCTTGGTGGGATTATTCTTGCCGGAGCGTTGGGCGGGCATTACTTGGATGAGACGAAAATCGCTTCCAGTGCATTGTTCGGCAGTCAGATCAGCCGGATTTACTGGCCTTTGAAACTACCCCCGCTGGAGTGGACTGCACGGCTGCTGCTTAAGCGCTTCTCGGTGCTTTCCGGCTCGCGGCTTAAGCGTGGCCCCGAAGATGAGCCAATTGGACTGGTGGTGGAGAGCTTGCGCTGGCATGGCCTGTTCGGCCGTTTTGGCGATGCTAAGCGCGATTGGTGGGCGGGGTTGGCTGAGGTAAAGGTGCCGGTCATGGCTGTGGCCGCGCTCGGCGATGAGCAGGATCCGGCTTGGGCGTGCGAGAAGCTGCTCAAGCAGTTCGGCTCACCTGTGAGCGAGTTTCTCTGCTTAGGCAAGGCACATGGCTTCAGCAGTGACTTCGGTCATGTTGAAATGCTCATCAGCAAAGACTCGCAGCGTGAGGTGTGGCCCTTGCTTGAGCAATGGTTACGCAGGAGTCCACAAATGGCTGCCGAGCTTGAAAGTGTCGAGCTAGAGGGCAGTAACGCTAGGTATGCTGAGTAAGTATTCGACTCATGCCGTGTAAAGGCTGTGATTTACAGGCGCGGGCTTGAGCTTGTTGCTGCTAATAGGCAAAGGTCGCACCATGTGGCTGGAGCTTCATTGTTTTTATCCAGCTGCTGTACTTAGGCGGCGCGCCGGCCGAAGTTGAGTTTGATCTGGCTAGCGGGCTTGCATTGAATTCGTCCTACACCAGTTTGTGTTTTTGCCTGTGGTTTATGATGCGTACCGGGTCGGGATCGACCTGTCAGCGCCCTCACACTATCCAAGGAGCTTTGCCATGTACTACATCACCCCCGATTTGTGCGACGCCTATCCGGAGCTGGTTCAGGTGGTCGAACCGATGTTCAGCAACTTTGGTGGGCGCGATTCCTTCGGTGGCGAAATCGTCACCATCAAGTGCTTCGAGGACAACTCGCTGGTCAAGGAACAGGTTGATCAACCCGGTAAAGGCAAGGTCATGGTGGTCGACGGTGGTGCTTCCATGCGCCGTGCACTGCTCGGTGACATGCTCGCTGAGAAAGCAGCGAAGAATGGTTGGGAAGGCATTGTGATTTACGGTTGCGTACGCGATGTCGATGTACTGGCGCAAACCGATTTGGGTATTCAGGCGCTGGCCAGCCACCCGATGAAAACCGATAAGCGTGGTATTGGCGATCTCAACGTGGCTGTGACCTTCGGCGGCGTGACCTTCCGTCCGGGTGAATTTATCTATGCTGACAACAATGGCGTGATCATCTCGCCATCTGCTTTGCAGATGCCGGAGTAGGGCGCTTGCAGGAAACGGTGATGCACGAAGGTGACAACGCGCAATGGGGCTTGGTGCATGCTTTTGTCCTCAATGGTAAGGGCGGCGCTCGCAGCATTGCTCGGCAGGCGATGCAAGGGTTGGTGCTGGGCGAGCACGAAAGCCTCTGGTTGCACTGGGATCGCAGTCACCCGCAGACGCACACGTGGCTGCGTGTAGAAAGTGGCTTGAGTAACTTTGCCTGCGACCTTTTGTTGGAGGAGAACACCCGTCCACGTCTACTGGCGTTGCCCGAGCAACAGTTGCTGCTTTTTTTGCGTGGGCTGAACCTCAATCCGGGCGCTGAGCCCGAGGACATGGTCTCTGTGCGCATCTTTGCCGATGCCCAGCGGGCGATCTCTCTGCGTTTGCGCCCCTTGCATGCCACCGAAGCCTTAATTGAAGACCTGTTGGCGGGCCGTGGGCCGAAAACCTCGGCTGAGCTGATTCTGCGCCTGGCGCATTACCTGACGGATAAGATCGAGTTGCTAGTGGGCGAACTGTCCGAGCAGGTCGACGATCAGGAAGAGCGCGCAGATGCATTGGAAAGTCAGGCGCCTGACCATTCAGCACTGCTGCAAATTCGCCGGCGTGCCGCCAGTCTGCGGCGGTTTCTAGCTCCGCAGCGTGATATCTATGGCCAACTAACCGCCAGCGCGCAGGCTTGGCTTGTCGGTGCCGACAGCAGTTATTGGAATGAGCTGAATAATCGCCTGACCCGTTATCTTGAAGAGCTGGAGTTGAGCCGCGAGCGGGTCAACCTGCTGCTGGAAGCTGAAAATCGGCGCATGGATGAGCGGATGAATCACACCATGTACCGCTTCGGCATCATCACCGGCATTTTCTTGCCAATGAGTTTTCTGACAGGCTTGCTCGGCATCAACGTTGGCGGCATTCCAGGCTCAGAAAGCCCGCATGGTTTTCTTCTAGCTTGTTCGCTAATGGCGCTGGTGGCACTTGTGCAGTGGCTGCTATTTCGTCGTTTACGCTGGATCTGATGTGACCTGTCCGGGGTTGGTCTCGTCTAGCCGTCACATCCTGTGAGGTGCGCCATGCACGATCCCTTTGAAGAATCACTGCGCGATTTACTTAAGTCGCCCGCCTCGAGTCACGACGATGACGCTTGCCTGCATCGCGTGCTTAAAACCGCCAACCGCCAAGTCGGTGTCGGTGATTTGTTTGCGCTAATGGGGCACTGGGCAGGTGCGCTAATGATCGCGCTAAATAACGGCTCGCCTCACGTTACGCCGGTTTCACGCCGTAAAACCTCTGAATCTTCTCTTGATAAGGCTGACTGAGCATGGAATTTACTCAAGTGCTGGTTGACGCGATGGCCAGCGTCTGGACACCCATTGCTGCTTTTATTCCGCGGTTGTTTGGCGCCATGGTGGTGGTGTTACTGGGTTTTGTGGTGGCAAAGTTCCTCGACACGCTGCTGTCGAAATTGCTCGGTAAGATCGGCCTGGATCGTTTGATGGCCGGCACGGGTCTAACCAAGATTCTCAGTCGCGCCGGTATTCAGGTGCCGGTATCGACCCTGATCGGCAAAATCGTTTACTGGTTCGTGCTGTTGATCTTTCTGGTTACTGCAGCCGAGTCGCTTGGGCTGGAGCGGGTTTCCGCGACCCTTGATGTGCTGGCCTTGTACCTGCCGAAAGTCTTTGGTGCAGCCTTGGTGTTGCTTGCCGGTGTGCTGTTGGCGCAACTGGTCAGTGGCTTGGTGCGCGGCGCGGCTGAAGGCGTAGGGCTGGATTATGCTGGCGGTCTGGGGCGTATCGCTCAGGGCTTGGTGATTATCATCAGTATCTCGGTGGCTATTGGTCAGCTTGAGGTCAAAACCGAGCTGCTTAACAACGTGATTGCCATTGTGCTGATCTCGGTAGGGCTGGCTGTCGCCCTCGCTCTGGGGCTGGGCAGCCGCGATATCGCCAGTCAGATCCTGGCTGGGATTTATGTGCGCGAATTGTATGAGGTAGGGCAACAAGTTCAGGTTGGTACGGTCGAAGGGCAGATCGAAGAAATCGGCACGGTTAAAACTACGCTGTTGACGGAAACGGGTGAGCTGGTTTCAGTCGCCAACCGTACCTTGCTCGAGCAGCAGGTAAGCAGCCGCTAAGGCTAATCCCTGCTATTGTATGCGGCCAATCCGCAGCCTGATTTACAGGCTGCATTGGCTTATGTCCTGACTGTCGGCCCGACTCGTTTTGAATAAAGCCCACTCTGCATCCCTACGTTATGACCCCCGCGAACTCTCGGACGAAGAGTTGGTGGCGCGTGCCCATGACGAGTTGTTCCACATTACCCGCGCCTATGAAGAGTTGATGCGTCGTTATCAGCGCACATTGTTCAATGTGTGTGCGCGTTATTTGGGTAACGACCGTGATGCTGATGATGTTTGCCAGGAAGTTATGCTCAAAGTCTTATATGGCCTTAAGAACTTTGAGGGTAAGTCAAAGTTTAAAACCTGGCTGTACAGCATCACGTACAACGAGTGCATTACCCAGTACCGCAAAGAGCGGCGTAAGCGCCGTCTTGTTGACGCCTTAAGTTTGGATCCCCTTGAAGAGGCGTCCGAAGAAAAAGAGCCAAAACCTGAAGATAAAGGCGGTCTCGATCGTTGGCTTGTGCATGTCAATCCGATTGACCGGGAAATTCTAGTGCTACGTTTTGTCGCAGAGCTGGAGTTTCAGGAGATTGCCGACATCATGCACATGGGTCTGAGCGCCACTAAAATGCGTTACAAGCGTGCCCTCGACCGCTTGCGAGAGAAATTTTCAGATAACACTGAAACTTACCTTGAATAAAGCCGTCATAGTTAGCGGTTAATTCTGGTAGAATTTCCGGCTGAGTTGTCTTGTGTTTGTCAGACAACTTACTGACCATCATGAGATAGGGAATACTGTTAATGAAATTGAAAAACACTGTTGGCGTTGTCATTGGCTCGCTGCTGGCTACATCCTCTCTCGCCGTTATGGCTCAGGGTCAAGGCGCTGTAGAAGTAGAAGGCTTTGCTAAGAAAGAGATGTTTGATAGCGCCCGTGACTTCAAGAACAACGGCAACCTGTTCGGCGGCAGCATCGGTTACTACCTGACCGACGACGTTGAACTGCGTCTGGCCTACGACGAAGTGCACAACGCCCGTGGCGAAGATGGCCGCAACATCAAGGGCGCGAACACCGCTCTGGATGCTTTGTACCACTTCAACAACGCTGGCGACGCACTGCGTCCTTACGTTTCTGCCGGTTTCTCCGATCAAAGCATTGGTCAGTCCGGTCGCAACGGTCGCAATGGTTCTACCTTCGCTAACATCGGCGGCGGTGCTAAGTACTACTTCACTGACAACTTCTATGCCCGTGCCGGCGTTGAAGCTCAGTACAATATCGACCAGGGCGACACCGAGTGGGCGCCAAGCGTTGGTATCGGCATGAACTTTGGTGGTGGCAGTGCGCCAGCCCCAGTAGTGGCTGCTGCACCTGAGCCGGTTGCTGAGCCAGTAGCTGCTGAAGAACCGATGGAACTGGTTCGTGTTGAGCTGGACGTTAAGTTCGACTTCGACAAATCCAGCGTTAAAGAAGAAAGCTACGGCGACATCAAGAACCTGGCTGACTTCATGAAGCAGTACCCGCAGACCACCACCGTGGTTGAAGGTCACACTGACTCCAAGGGCAGCGACGCCTACAACCAGAACCTGTCCGAGAGCCGTGCTAACGCCGTTCGTGACGTACTGGTTAACCAGTACGGTGTAGACGCTACTCGCGTTAACGCTGCTGGCTACGGCGAAGCTCGCCCGGTTGCTGACAACGCCACTGACTCCGGTCGCGCTGTTAACCGCCGCGTAGAAGCTGAAGTAGAAGCACAGATCCAGCAGTAATCGATCTGGCTGCATAGAAAACCCGGCTTCGGCCGGGTTTTTCTTTATGGGTGTAGCAGCCTGGACAGCCACGCTGCGGGGCCTACCTACGCGACGTTAAGCAGTGTTCCAGGCTATTTTTTCCTGAAGAAAAGCGGCCATTAAAAGCCCGCTTGTGGCGGGCTAGCGGTTAGGCACTGATAGCAGCTAGCTGCATGTTAGGTTGCGCCGCGACCTCGCCGATCACCAGAATGGCCGGGCTTTTCAATTGAAAATCGTGTGCGGCTTGCTGCATGGCCGAGAGGCTGCTGCGGCATTCACGCTGATGTGGCAGCGAGGCGTTTTCGATCATTGCCACTGGCATGTCGGCGCGCATGCCGCCGGCCAGCAGGCTTTCGCGAATTTCCGGTAGCTTGGCCACGCCCATATAGACCACCAAGGTGGTGCCGCTCTGGGCCAGGGCTGACCAGTTCAGGCTGCTGTCGTCCTGAGTATGCGCGGTAATCAAAGTGACGCCGCGGGCAACCCCACGCAGGGTCAGGGGGATACCGCAATTGGTAGCACCTGCAAGGCCTGCGGTGATGCCGTTGACCATTTCCACTTCGATGCCGTGTTCACTCAGCCAGTCGGCTTCTTCACTGCCACGTCCGAAGATGCAAGGGTCGCCGCCTTTCAGGCGTACCACGCATTTGCCCTGACGTGCATAACGCAGCATCAGGCGATGGATAAACGCCTGCGGGGTAGAACGGCAACCGCCGCGCTTGCCCACCGGTATTATCCGCGCGCCACTACAATGCTCCAGCACTGCCGGATTGACTAGGTCATCGATCATCACGATGTCGGCCTGATTCAGGGCTTTCACTGCCTTTATCGTCAGCAGATCGGGGTCACCTGGGCCTGCGCCTACCAACCAAACTTTTGCGCTCATTCTGATCTCCTCAGGCAGTTGTTGCGGTGGAAGCTGCGTGTGCTGCCAGCAGTCGTTTTATTTCCGGTACACAGGAGCCGCAGCTGGTACCGCATTTGAGTTCCTGCTTAAGACCAGCCACGTCCAGGCCCTGTGCAATGCCGGCGCACACAGCGTCTTCACTGACGTTTAGGCAGTTGCACAGGGTTTTGCTGGAGCCTGTGCTGTTAGCCGCGCCAGGTGGTGTCGACACAGGCGCGAGCAACCAGCGGCGTAAATCGGCATCCGCACTACCGGTTTCCCACAGGCCTTTGAGCCAATCGCGTGCTGCGGTCTCGCCGGCCAGGCGGATGGCGGTGATGCGTCCATCTTCGATGCGCACGCGCTTGCCCACCGCTTTGCGTGGGTCGTCATAAGCCAGTACTGGGCCCTCATGCAGACCTAGCAAGCGATCAATTTGCGCGAGTAGCTCGGCCTCAGGTGCCACGGCGCAGGCGGCGCGAATCAGCAGAGCGGGGCGCTCGCGTCCGGTCAACGTCAGGTTGGCGTAGGCGAAGTCTTCGAACCGCGGACGAAGTGCCTGGAAGCGTGTTTGCACCTCGCCTTCGACCAGGGCGAAGAACGTCCATGGCAGCTCGACTTTTTCCACTTCGACGCCGGCATGCTTGAGCTCTGGTTGCTTGGACAACGGATCGAATTCCGGTTGGGTCAGTACATTGGTGCCCAAGCCTTTAAGAAAACGATTGCCCCAATGCATCGGCAGGTAGGCCTGGCCGGAGCGTATCGAGTCATCGGCCTGCACCGGTACGATCAGGCTGCCACGCCGGCTGCGTACTTTGACCAGCTCACCATTGAGCAGACGACGCCGGCGCAGTTCGTCGGGGTGCATGCTCAATAAGGCTTCCGGCGCGTGGCCGAACAACAGAGCAGCCGAGCCGGTGCGGCTCATACCATGCCACTGGTCACGCAGTCGGCCGGTATTAAGGGTCAGCGAGTATCGCGTATCGCGTTTTTCCTTGGGCGCACGGTAAGGGTCGGCATGAAACTGCGCGCGTCCGCTTGGGGTTGGGAATTGGCCAACGCTATACAAGCGCGCCGTCCCTTCAGTAGCGCCGGCCGGGAACGGCCATTGCTGGGGACCTTGGTTATCCAGCAGCGCGTAGCTCAGCCCCGAGAGGTCGAGATCGCGATGGGTGGTCAGGTGTTTGTATTCTTCAAACAGTGCATTGGGGCTGGCGAAGTCGAACAGGCTGGGCAGGCCGGGGCGGAGCAGTTTTTCTAAACGGCGTGCGAAATCTGTGGTGATCGCCCAGTCTGGCCGTGCCTCAAATGGCGCAGGCACGGCACGGCGCACATGGCTGACGCGCCGCTCGGAGTTGGTCACCGTGCCTTCCTTTTCGCCCCAGCTGGCAGCGGGCAGGAGCAGGTCAGCGTAGTGGCAGGTCTCGGTGGTGAAGAAGGCTTCCTGCACCACCACGAATGGGCAGGTGGCGAGGGCTTCGTGCACTTTATTCTGGTCGGGCAGCGATTGCGCCGGGTTGGTACAGGCGATCCACAGGGCTTTGATCTTGCCAGCGTGTACCGCGTCGAACAGCTCGATGGCGGTTAATCCGCTGGTCTCCGGCAGCGTATCGACGCCCCAGTACTGCGCGACTTCTGCGCGATGCAAAGGGTCGGCGGCATCGCGATGGCCCGGCAGAAGGTTAGACAGGCTGCCGGTTTCGCGGCCACCCATGGCGTTCGGCTGGCCGGTTAGGGAGAAGGGTCCGGCGCCAGGCTTGCCAATCTGTCCGGTGGCCAGGTGCAGGTTGATCAGCGCGCTGTTCTTGGCGCTGCCGCTGCTCGACTGGTTGAGGCCCATGCACCACAGCGAAAGAAAGCTCGGTGCGCTGCCGATCATCTGCGCGCAAACCTGCAAGGTTTCCTGGCTGATGCCGCACAGTTCGCTGACCATCTGTGGGTTGTAATCGCGCACCAAGGTTTTTAGAGCATCGAAACCCTCGGTGTGCGCCTCGATATAGGCGCGGTCGATCCAGCCTTCCCACAGCAGGATATGCAGGATGCCATGGAACAACGCGACGTCGCTGCCCGGCAGGATCGCCACGTGCAGGTCGGCCAGGTCGCAGGTGTCGGTACGCCGTGGATCGATCACGATGACCTTCATCTGCGGGCGCTTGGCCTTGGCTTCTTCCAGGCGGCGGAACAATACCGGGTGGGCAAAGGCCATGTTGGAGCCTGCGATCAGCACGCAGTCGCTTTGTTCGATGTCCTCATAGTTGCAGGGCGGTGCGTCGGCCCCAAGGCTGCGCTTGTAGCCAACGACTGCCGAACTCATACACAGGCGCGAGTTGCTGTCGATATTGTTGGTACCGACCAGGGCGCGAGCCAGCTTGTTGAACGCGTAATAATCTTCGGTCAACAGCTGGCCCGATATATAGAACGCGACGCTGTCTGGGCCGTGTTCGCGGATGGTCTCAGTGAACACATTAGCCGCATGATCCAGGGCGTTGTCCCAGTCCGTGCGTGCTCGAGCCAAGCTCTTGCCCAGACGCAGTTCGGGGTATTGGCCGCGAGCATCGAGATCGCAGGTCAGGTGCAACGTCGCGCCTTTACTGCACAGCTTGCCAAAGTTGGCCGGGTGATCCGGATCACCCTTGACGTCGGTGATCGTCTCGCCGTCGTGTGCGATCAGCACGCCGCAGCCGACGCCGCAGTAGCAGCAGGTCGAGGCGGTGATGCGGGTCTCAGCGGTTACAGACATGGCGTGTGATTCCCAGAAGGCAAAGGGCGGGCGTCAGGCGCAGGCGGCTGGAGTGGCTACGTTCTGCAGGGCTATTAGCACGCGACCGTTTTCCACCTTGGCCTCATGCCGGTGGGCGCAGCCCTGGTCCGGGGCTACGGCTTCGCCGCTGTCCAGCTCGATTTGCCAGCTGTGCAGCGGGCAAGCCACGCGTTTGCCGTAGATCAGGCCCTGGGACAGCGGGCCGCCCTTGTGCGGGCAACGATCGTCGAGGGCGAAGACCTGGTCATCGGCGGTGCGGAAGATGGCGATATCACCCTTGGGCCCGGCGATGATGCGGGCACCCAGTGGGTTGATTTCATTCAGGTCGCAGATATCCAGCCAGTTCATGCGTGCGTCTCCAGTTCCAGCAATGCGATGCGGTCGAATTCTTTCTTCAGCTGCGGTTTGGCCAGCTGCTCCTTCCACGGGTCCTGCTCAAACGACAGCGAGAACAGCAGGCGCTCATGCAGGGCCTTGCGCTGCTCGGCATTCTCCAGCACGCCTTTCTTGATGTGTTCCATGCCAACGCGCTGCATGTAATGCACGGTGCGCTCTAGGTAGAAGGCTTCTTCGCGGTAGAGCTGGAGAAAGGCCAGGCTGTATTCCATGACGTCTTCGGCGGTCTTAACCTTGACGAAGAACTCACCAGCCTCGGTCTTGATCCCGCCGTTGCCGCCGATATACAGCTCCCAGCCGGAGTCGACGCCGATGATGCCGACGTCTTTGATGCCGGATTCTGCGCAGTTGCGCGGGCAACCGGAGACGGCCAGCTTGACCTTGTGCGGCGACCACATATTGAACAGCGCGTGCTCCAGGTCGATGCCCATCTGCGTCGAGTTCTGCGTGCCGAATCGGCAGAATTCGCTGCCGACGCAGGTCTTCACGGTGCGGATGGATTTGCCGTAGGCGTGGCCGGACGGCATGTCGAGGTCTTTCCAAACGCCGGGCAGGTCATCCTTCTTAATGCCCAGTAGGTCGATACGTTGACCGCCGGTGACCTTGACCATGGGCACATTGTATTTGTCGGCGACATCGGCGATGCGGCGCAGCTCCGAGGCGTTGGTGACGCCGCCCCACATGCGCGGCACCACCGAATAGGTGCCGTCTTTCTGGATGTTGGCGTGGGCGCGCTCGTTGATAAAGCGAGACTGCGGGTCGTCCTTGGCTTCGCCTGGCCAGGTGGAAATCAGGTAGTAGTTCAGTGCCGGGCGGCAGGTGGCGCAGCCGTTCGGCGTGCTCCAGTTGAGGAAGGTCATGGCGGCCGGGATGCTGATCAGGTGCTGTTCGCGGATCGCCTTGCGGATCTGCCCATGGTTGAGGTCGCTGCAGCCGCAGATGGCTTTTTCGCTCTTGGGCTTCACATCCGCCGCACCGCCGACGGTATTGATCAGGATCTGCTCAACCAAACCTGCGCAGGAACCGCAGGAGCTGGCGGCCTTGGTCTGCTTCTTGACATCGTCGACGCTGAACAACCCGTGTTCCTGAATAGCCTTGACGATGGCGCCTTTACACACACCGTTGCAGCCGCAGACTTCCATATCATCGGGCATCGACATGGCCTTGTTCTGGCCTTGATGGCCAGTGTCGCCAATGGCGTTTTCGCCGAACATCAGGTGATCGCGGATCTCACTGACGTTGTGGTTTTCGCGGATCTGGCGGAAATACCAGCCGCCGTCGGCGGTGTCGCCATAAAGGCAAGCACCAACCAGTACGTCGTCCTTGATCACCAGCTTCTTGTAGACGCCGCCGATGGGGTCAGAGAGGGTGATGGTTTCGGTGCCTTCCGCGCCCATAAATTCACCGGCGGAGAACAGGTCGATGCCAGTGACTTTTAGTTTGGTCGAGGTGACCGAGCCCTGATAGCGGGCGAAACCGAGTTGGGCCAGATGATTGGCGCAGACCTTGGCTTGTTCGAACAGCGGCGCCACCAGGCCGTAGGCGATGCCACGGTGGCTGGCGCATTCGCCGATGGCGTAGACCCGTGGATCGAAGGTTTGCAGGGTGTCGTTGACCAAGATGCCGCGGTTGCAGGCGATCCCGGATTGTTCTGCTAGGTCACTGTTGGGGCGGATGCCAGCTGCCATCACCACCAGGTCAGCGGGGATCACGTCACCGTCTTTAAACTTCACCGCGCAGACCCGACCTTCACCGTTGTCCAATAGTTCGGCGGTGAGCTTGGGCAGAAGGAACTTCAGGCCACGGTCTTCTAGCGATTGCTGCAGCAAACGTCCGGCAGTGGCATCAAGCTGGCGTTCCAGTAACCAATCACCCAAATGCACCACGGTGACCTCCATGCCGCGCAACTTGAGGCCGTTAGCCGCTTCCAGGCCAAGTAGGCCGCCGCCGATGACTACCGCATGCTTATGGGTCTTGGCGGTTTCCATCATCATCTGAGTGTCGGCGATGTCGCGGTAACCGATCACCCCGGCCAGGTCTTTGCCTGGAATCGGCAGGATAAAGGGGTTGGAGCCGGTAGCGATGAGCAGGCGGTCGTATTCGGCCGTTGTGCCGTCATCGGCTGTGACCAGGCGCTTTTTGCGGTCGATACTGACCACCTTGCGGTTGAGCATCAGCTGGATATTGTTTTCGGCATACCAGTTGAGGTCGTTGAGCACGATTTCTTCGAAGGTCTGCTCGCCGGCCAGCACAGGGGAAAGCAGGATGCGGTTGTAGTTCGGGTGCGGTTCGGCACCGAACACCGTAATGTCATAGAGATCGGGGGCGAGCTTGAGCAGCTCTTCTAGGGTGCGTACACCCGCCATACCGTTACCGACCATTACCAGCTTGAGTTTTTTCATGCCGGCCATCTCCTGAATAAAAAAACACGGAAAAATTGTCTGGAGCAATTTCTAACGTCGCTCCGCGACGGCTCGAAGATCGACCGCCAACGATGGCAGGCCATAAAAAAATGCTTGGAGCAATATTTAACGTCGCCTAGCGACGGCCCGAAGGGTGGCCGCCATGGATGGCAGGCCATAAAACAAAAAAGGCGTCCCGCTAGTCACCTAGCAGGACGCCTTTGTCCAAGTCCCGTTCTATCGGGAAGTGCAGCTTTCATCGTTGAAGGCTGTACCTTATTAATTGCTTAGGCTGTTGCAGGGTTTGTGCCAGCTTGTGTGTTTGATGTTTTTCTTTGCTTTTCAAGTACTTGTAATGTGATGGTTATATTTTTTCGCACCTTTTGAATGCATGTTGCGCTGCTTTGGTGCGTGATGGTGTCGGGTTATCGCAGTAGCACTACCAGCAGCACTAGGTTTAGTAGCAGCGAAAACAGTGCCACGCTGCGCCAAACCAATAGGGGTTCGCGCTCAAGCAGAGGCCGTGGGCGGCTGCTGAGCACATTGCGCTCTGCTTGTTCTAGCGTCAGCAACCATTCTTCTGCGGTTTCATAGCGTTGTTGGGGGGCAGCGCTAAGTGCGCGACTCAGGCTCTCTTCTACCCAGTTGGGTAGATCAGGCCGGTAGCGACTGGCCGGGATGGGTTGGCCAAAACGTGGATGTTGAAACGCTTCAATCTCACCGTAGGGGTAATGCCCTGTCAGCAGGTGATAAAGCGTGACGCCGGCACTGTAGAGGTCTTGCTGGGGGGTTGGCGCCACTCCGCTAAAAGCCTCGGGGGCAATATAGCTGGGAGTGCCGGGCAGCTCACAGGCCTCATCGCGGGTTAGGCCTGGGCAGTAGGCCAGGCCGAAGTCCAATACGCGCAGCTCGCCGTCATCGCCCCATAAGAGGTTTTCCGGTTTGATGTCGCGGTGCAGGATATTGCGCCGATGCAGCATGCCCAGAGCTTTGATTAGTCGTGGGGCAATATCCAGCCACTCCGGTAAGGCTAAGGGGCCACTTAGGCGTAGGTATTCGGCGAGGGTTTGCCCGGCGTATTCGCGCTGAACGTAATACAGGTGCTGACGCTGCGGCAGGGGATGCACTTCGGCGAAGAAGCGTCCGGCCACACGCCTTAGAAACCATTCTTCAAGCAACAGCGTTGGCCCTGCCTGGGGCTCATCGTTGCGGCTGGGCGGCAGGGTTTTCAGCAGCCAGCGCCGCGCTTGGGCATCGCGCACGCGATAGATCATTGATTGGCGGGATTCTGCCACCAGGCGTTCAATCTGCCAGCCTTCGAAGTGTTGGCCTTCGCGTAATTTTGCCGGCAACGGCCAGTGCTGCAGCTGGGCCAGGGTGTCCGCCAGATCGCTTTGCGCTAATGCCTCGACACGCAGCAGCAGGGCGCTGGCGTTGTCCTGACTGCCCGCAAGATGGGCGGCAGTGACCATGGCTCGGCTGGCTGCATGCAGGTCCTTTTCATCATGCAAGATACGCTGGATACCGGCGTCACCCAGGGTGGCCCATATACCGTCGCTGACCAGCACGAAACATTCGCCCTGGCGCAGTTCACCATCCAGATAATCCACCACCAAGTGCTGGTCCAGGCCCATGGCGCGTTTGAGCACATGCTGCATGCCCGGTTGCTCCCAGACATGGTCTTCACTTAAGCGATCAAGCGTACCGTTTAACCAGCGGTAGGCCCGGCAATCACCGACGTGAGCCAGGGTGAAACGTCGCCCGCGCAAGATCATCGCGCTGAGCGTGGTGAGCAGTGGCTGGCCGCCACCATTGGCTTGCAGCCAGCGGTTATGCGCAACCAGTACCCGATCCAGCGATTGGGTTACGGACCAGGTTTCCGGTGTGGAGTAATAATCCAGGGCTAGGGCCTGCAGCGTGGCGCGCGCCGCCAGACCGCCGTCAGCGCATTGGCTGACGCCATCGGCGAGGGCGAACAGATACCCCTTGCTCGCCGCCAGTGCTGGAGCCGGGGTGACTACGCGAATGGCATCCTGGTTCTCGCTACGTGGGCCGGTGGCGCTGGCTTCGCCGAAGGACAGTTGCAAGGCCATGCAGAGGTTCCTGGTGAGGCGGTTAAAGAAGCGCTGAGGCAATGGTTTGGCGTAGGGTGGATCGCACTTTACTGATCCACCGTTACTCCATGGTGGATGAAAAAGCGTCATCCACCCTGCATTCGTTCAGTTACACGCGGGCGGCAGTGACAGCAGCGCTGCCCCAAGTGGTGCGCCAGCGCTTTTTCACCCCATACAGGCCGAACCAGGCCAGCACGCCGAGGCTGGCGAACAGCCACAGACCCAGCTGGTAATCGCCAGTCTGCTGCTTGATGGTGCCAAGCCCCGCTGCGAGGAGGAAGCCGCCGATGCCGCCGGCCATGCCGATCAGGCCAGTCATTACGCCGATTTCTTTGCGAAAGCGCTGCGGCACCAACTGGAAGACAGCGCCGTTACCCGCGCCGAGACCGAGCATGGCGATGACGAACAGCGAGAGCGCTGCGGCCGAGCTGGACAGATTGAACCCCACTGCGGCAATGCTTAGCGAGGACAGGGTGTACATCATAAGCAACGAACGTATGCCGCCGATGCGGTCGGCCAAGGCGCCGCCGAATGGACGCAGCAGGCTACCGGCGCAGACGCAGGCGGCGGTGTAGTAACCGGCGGTCACCGGGTTGAGGCCGTACTGGTCGCTGAAATAACCGGGCAGGGCGCTGGCCAAGCCGATAAAGCCGCCGAAGGTCACGCTGTAGAAGAACATAAACCACCAGCTGTCGCGGTCGCCTAGGGCTTTCAGGTAGTCGGCTGCGGCTTTCGGCTTGGGACGCTCAGCCGAGTTCTTGGCCATAAAGGCGAAGACCAGCAGGGTGATCAATAGCGGGATCAGTGCCCAGCCGAACACATTCTGCCAGCCGAACAGCGCTGCCAGGCCGGGGGCGAACAGGGCGGCCAATACGGTGCCGGAATTGCCCGCACCGGCAATGCCCATGGCTTTGCCTTGGTGCTGCGGCGGATACCACTGCGAAGCCAGCGGCAGGGCTACGGCGAAGGCGGCACCGGCAAAACCAAGGAACAGGCCTAGCAACAAGGCGTGTTCATAGCTGCTGATGCCGATTTTCCAGGCGCTGAACAGCGCCACTATGACGATTACCTGGCCAATCAGGCCGGCAGTCTTGGGCGATAGGCGATCGGCCAGGAAGCCCATCAGCAAGCGCAACACAGCGCCTGCCAGAATCGGCGTAGCGACCATCAGGCCGCGCTGTTGGGCGGTCAGGTCGAGATCGGTGGCGATCTGCACGGCCAAGGGGCCAAGCAGGTACCAAACCATGAAACTCAAATCGAAATAAAGAAACGCGGCGAACAAGGTAGGGGTATGGCCGGATTTCCAGAAACTTGTATTCATCGAATACCTCATTCAGCAAAAAAAAGGGTCCCGATGGGCTGCGGTTCACCGTGGTCGTGGACACGGCTGCCGTAACCCACCGGGGAGGCGGTGTACTTGTGGTACGCCACCCTGGGGCCGAAGCCACAGCTGGGTTGAGAGAGTTACCAGCGCAAGCCCTGGATCACAGGGCGAGTACCGACCCCAAATGTTGGGGCGTTAAACGCAAAACGCCGCATAAACGCAGTGCCCTAGGGCGTGGTTTATGCGACGTCTTTGTCGTTTCTCGGGCAGCCGTCATTGGCTACTTGTGCGTGGTTCTTAGCAAGAGCTGCGCCAACTGAGCAAAGCCATGCATTACGTGGCTTGAACGTGGGCGCAAGATGAAGATCGTGCTGCAAAATGAGGCGCTGGGTAATGGGCTGCCCTTGAATGGGGCGCGATTGGTGATCCCGGTTCTGGCAAAACGGGCTGTGTTAAGGGCAAACCGTAATGAGCTTTATGCCGAGTGCTGCACCTGGCGCGGGTTAGTCTGGCGCATCAATGTGCAGTCAAGCGTGCTGCGGTCTGTTCACCTTTTGTGGCGTCGGCGCTTGTGCTCGACGCCTGGGTGGGTAGCGGAAGCGTCAGCAGGGCCAAAGCCAGAAGGTTGCTCAACAGCCCGCCGTGGCGGACATGGCGGCGCATGGTCGGCATAGCAATTCTCCTGCTCTTGTTGTTATGCCCAAGGCAAAGCAGAGGATGTGTCAGTTGTCACGGCGCTAGCTGAATACTTGAGCAATTAATCTCCAATCAGGCGATTTTGTCGCGGTTGTGCAGGATTAGGCGAAATATCGAGGGCTTCGCGCGGGTAAGTTCAGATTAGGGTTTTAGCCAATTGACCTTGCCGAATTTGCCGCTAAATGTGGCTGGCATCTGCACCACTTTGCCCAGTTTGTAGTTGAAGAATACGAAGCCAGATTTGGCCATGGCGACGAGCGAACCATCGACGGGACGCGTGATGCGAAAGGTGATATCGCCGCCATAGGGGTTGAAATCCATCACGCCAACCTCGAAAAGGAGTTGGTCGCGGGCGTGGGCTTCGGCGCGGTAGGTGGTGGCCAGGTCAGTGACGATGATGCCGGTGCCGTCTTCCTGTGTTTCCTCGACGCCGAACTCGAATAGAAAACGCGCCCGCGCTTCGGAAATCATCGAAATCATCGAGTCATTGCCCAAGTGGTTGGCCGCATTGATGTCAGTCACGCGCACCGTCAAATGCGTGTTGTAGCAGAACTGGTCTTCGGGGAATTCAAGGGTCAGGCGGGCCATGGACGAATCTCGTGTGAGCGTGAAAGGCATATGAGTTGGCGGCGCAATTGTACGCGGGCACACGGCCATATGGTGCCATGTTGCGAGCGAATCATACGCCGTGGCCTGCACGCTTAAAGGGTTGTGCTGCTAGCCCTTGAGCAAGGGAACGTTCTGGCTTATCAAGCTGGCGGTCATCAGATCTGCATAAAGAGTACTTTGTGTTTTTTGTGCACAAATAATCGGACAGCCAGCCCCGTAACTGACTGTCCGACTGTGGCGCCGGTTTAGGCAGCTGGGCGTAATTGTTTTTGGTAGAGAAACTCCAGCACCGCGGCGCGATACTCGTGGTAGCGCGCGTCGTGAGCCAGGGCGATGCGTTCACGCGGACGCTCCAGCGTCACCTGAAGAATCTCGCCAACACCGGCCGCCGGGCCGTTGCTCATCATCACAATGCGGTCGGACAGCAGCACCGCTTCGTCGACATCGTGAGTGATCATGATCACCGTGTTACCGAGGTCGGCGTGAATCTCCATCAGCGAGTCCTGCAAATGGGCACGGGTCAGTGCATCAAGGGCGCCGAAAGGTTCGTCCATCAACAGTACTTTGGGCTGCATGGCCAGGGCGCGGGCGATGCCAATACGTTGTTTCATTCCCCCGGAGATTTCGCTGGGGCGTTTGTCCTTGGCGTGCATCATGTGCACCAGTTGCAAGTTGTGCTCAATCCACTCACGCATTTCACGGCGTGTTTTCTTACCCTGGAAAACCTGGCGCACGGCCAATTCGACGTTCTGATAGCAGGTCAGCCAAGGCAGCAAGCTGTGGTTCTGGAACACCACAGCACGCTCCGGCCCTGGTTCATTGACTTCGCGGCCATCGAGGATTACGCCACCAGTGGTG
The DNA here is from genome assembly GCF_900113745.1 of Pseudomonas guineae. Taxonomy (GTDB): domain Bacteria; phylum Pseudomonadota; class Gammaproteobacteria; order Pseudomonadales; family Pseudomonadaceae; genus Aquipseudomonas; species Aquipseudomonas guineae. Next base: position 183,535 of record NZ_FOQL01000002.1, read on the forward strand.
GCCTGATGGAGGCCCGCCACAATATTCAACACGGTGGATTTACCGCAGCCGGAATGGCCGATCAAGGAGACAAATTCGCCCTTGTCGATTTTCAGGTTTACGTTCTGCAGTGCGCAGTAAAGGCCCTTGTCGGTGGGGAAGCTGATACCAACGCCGGTGAGTTCAAGGTGTGCATGGTTCATGTCAGACTCCTGAGTGTGGCTTAGCGCAGGTCAGCGTTTTTGTCCCAGCTAACACGGCGCTGGAGCATAAGCATAAGGCGGTCGAGGACGAAGCCGATCAGGCCGATGACAACCACCGCGACCATAATCCGACCCAGTGAGTTAGAACTGCCATTCTGAAACTCATCCCAGATAAATTTCCCCAGGCCTGGGTTTTGCGCGAGCATTTCAGCTGCGATCAACACCATCCAGCCAGTGGCGAGCGATAACCGCAGGCCGGTGAAAATCATCGGAATAGCGGCCGGTAAGACAATCCGGCGAACATGGCGCATCGGGGAGAGGCTCAGCACGCGGCTGACGTTCTGCAGGTCTTTATCCAAGTTGGCGACCCCGACGGTGGTGTTGATCACAGTCGGCCACAAGCAGCACAACGCGACCGTGACCGCAGAGGTGACGAAGGATTTGGCGAACAGCGGGTCGGTGCTGGTATAGACGGCGCTGACCACCATGGTCACCAGGGGTAACCATGCCAGTGGTGATACCGGCTTAAAAATCTGGATCAACGGGTTGATCGCGTTATAAATGGGCTTGCTCAGGCCGCAGACAATCCCCAGCGGAATCGCCAACAGTGACGCGATAACAAAGCCGGTCATAACGGTGTACAGGCTGGTGAGTATCTGCTTGAAGAAGGTCGGCTTGCCTGTATAAGGACGAATGCTGACCTCGGCCTCAGGGTTTTTGGCGAGCTTATCGGCGTTTCGCTGTTCTTGGCGCTGGTAGAACGCCTCGGCTTTTAGCTGTTCACGTTGGTGTTCCTTAACCAGGCCGACGAACTGAGTGGCCACCTGTGTTGGGCCGGGGAACTTGCCGAGGCTGGTGTTGATACTGCCGGCAGCAATCTGCCAGAACAGAAGAAAGACCAGTACACCAATTATCGGCAGCAACAGGTTCGGCAACCAGCGTACAAGGGCTATGCGGCTGGCAGATTTAAGGGTGTCTTGAATGGGTTGTGCCGCAGCGGGATTGCTCATTGTCATGTCCTCGATACAGAGGGGGCGAATCGTTCGCCCCCTAAGGCAATGGCGAATTTAGAGCTCGGTATCGGCTTTCAGACCAATCTTGAACTGGTTGATGTAGGCGTTGGGCTTGCGTCCGTCGTAGGTCAGGCCATCGATAAACTCATTGGTCGGCGCGCGAAAGCCTTCTTCGTTGGCTGGCGGGAAGTCCGCAGCTTTGGCCTTGCCTTCGGCAATTAGCTCATCCGCGGCGCTGCGATACACCGCCGGCAGATACACCTGCTTGGCAATGTCGAAGTACCAGCTATCCGGTTTGACATCGCCAACTTGGCCCCAGCGACGCATCTGCGTCAGGTACCAGATGGCGTCGGAGTAGTAGGGGTACGTGGCGTTGTAGCGGAAGAACACGTTGAAATCCGGTACGTCGCGAATATCACCTTTTTCGTATTCGAAGGTGCCAGTCATCGAGTTGGCAATTACCTTGGCATCTGCGCCGACGTATTCAGGACGCGAAAGAATCTGTACGGCTTCAGCGCGGTTGGCATTGTTGTTTTCATCCAGCCACATGCCGGCGCGTATAAGAGCCTTGATCAGGCGCTTGTGGGTTTCCGGGTTGGCGTCAGCCCAGCCTTTGGAAACGCCAAGCACTTTTTCCGGATTGTTCTTCCATATCTCGTAGTCGGTGATAACCGGAACGCCGATACCCTTGAACACAGCGGCCTGGTTCCAAGGTTCACCCACGCTATAACCATCGATGGTGCCGGCTTCGAGGGTGGCCGGCATTTGCGGTGGTGGTGTTACCGAAAGCAGGACGTCGGCATTCAGCGTGCCGGTAATATCGCCCTTGGCCGGTGCATAGAAACCAGGGCTGATACCACCCGCGGCCAGCCAGTAGCGCAGCTCATAGTTGTGGGTGGAAACCGGGAAGACCATGCCCAGGTTGAAGGGCTTGCCTTTGGCTTTGTACTGCTCAATCACCGGCTTCAGAGCGTCGGCCTTGATTGGGTGCACCGGCTTGCCGTTTTCCATCGGCACATGTTTCTTCATTTCCTCCCACACGGCATTGGACATGGTGATGCCGTTGCCGTTGAGGTCCATGGAAAAGGCGGTGACGATGTCGGCCTTGGTGCCGAAGCCGATGGTGGCGCCTAAAGGCTGGCCTGCAAGCATGTGGGCACCGTCGAGTTCGCCGGTGATCACGCGGTCCAGCAACACCTTCCAGTTGGCCTGCGCCTCCAAAGTGACGTAGAGGCCTTCATCTTCGAAGAAGCCCTTTTCGTAAGCGATGGCCAGCGGTGCCATATCGGTGAGCTTGATAAAGCCGAGTTTGAGTTCGTCTTTTTCCAATTCGGCAGCGAGGCTTATCTGCAGGCTTAGCGGGTTGAGTAACAGCGCAGCGGCACAGCCGAAGCCAACCAAGGTTTTTTTCAGTAACGAACGGCGAGCATTGAAATGACGCATGGTGATTCCTCAAGTCTCAGAAACGAAAAAAGACGTCAACGGTCAACGCTGCCAGCTAGGACAGGTTGCCTTTGACGTCTTTGTCTATTCGTCCCGATCACCGCCGTTGGCGATCTGAAGACGGGTGTAAGGTCTTGAGAGGGTCAGTGCAAGGGGCTTGCCAGCTTTGTAAGGTGCCACACGTGCTATTGCATATAGGTCCTAAAGAGACCTCTATTGATTCTCGGATAGTTGATTAAACTTATTTAAATACAAGTCGTTAGGATCGAAACCTAATTATTTTTTTAGTTATTGAATAAATACCTGATCCGTTACTCAACGCTTATCTGCCAGCTCAAACGGGCACCATCGCGAACCATAGTCGTGCAGCTAAGCGCATGCTTGAACGCTTTTGGTTCGCTGGGTTTGGGTGCGAGGGCGACGCTGCGCATCACCTCATTTAGCTAGCGTCTTCATACACGGGCTGTGTAGGCGCACTGCTCGCTGCAGCGTTACTGCGCAGCGGGTCGGCGCTGCGCTTCTTCGGTGAACTCCTTTAGCCAGCGCAGCACCTCAACTGCTTCCCAGCGCGTGGGGTCAAACATGGCGTAGGCCAGGCCCTGGTAACCGACCACATCCAACTGGCGGTGATACCCGGCACGCTGCAGTAAAGCTTCGATCTCCGCAAAGCAGGTGTTGAAGTGCACCCGGTTAAACGGTGTTTTGCCCTCGGTGACGATACCTTCAAGCTGCAATTCATTGACGGTGACCCGGACTTTTTCCAGGGGCATGCGGTTTACGCTGTGTTTCAACTGCAGTACGTCGAGCATCTGGATACTCCTGTTAACCCCTTGTATGGGCCGTATTCAGGGTTGCGTGGTTGGCTGGGTGACGTGGCCAATGGTAACTGAAAAGCACTGTACAAATAAACAGTATTCGATAATAGTAAGTCCATGGCCTTAGTCGGCACCCACTCGATTACGCCCGTCATTCGTGCGAAAGCGAGTGGCGACAGGCACTGCAAAGGAGTCACTGACAATGCAACAGATGCTCATGACAATTGTGCTGTTCAGCCTTTTGGCCGGCTGTGCGCAACCGCAGCTTGATCAACCCAAAGCCAATGGCACCTATTTGGTGATCGAGAACAGCCAGGCCTGGGCCGTACTTGTATTCGACGGCATGCGTGTCGAAGAGCGTGGCACGGTGGTGGATGTGATCAAGCAACCTAATCAGGGCTCTGCTGTCGCGGCCAGTTATGTGATCGATACAGCTAACTGCGGGCGTGTGCAGTGGTTGAGCGAACGCTCGGATGCGGCCGATGGCCTAACCAATCGGATGTCGCTGCACAGCAGTAGCCAGCTGGGACAACGCGACTGTGTGATTACTGATGGCCTGAGCCGGGTGTGGACAGTGCTGGATTATTCGGGCTGAAGCGTCAGAGGGCACCCTTAGGTGCCCTCCGTGTGATTACTCGCTGTCTGCCTTGGCCTTGTGCCCGGGTAACACGCCATCAGCGCGGAACATGCTCTTAATCCCGCGAATCGCCTGGCGGGTGCGATCCTGGTTTTCGATCAGGGCAAAGCGCACATGGTCATCGCCGTAATCACCGAAGCCAATGCCTGGGGAGACGCAGACCTTGGCTTCCAGCAGCAGCTTCTTCGCGAACTCCAGAGAGCCGAGATGAGCGTATTGCTGAGGGATTTTGGCCCAGACATACATCGAGGCTTTCGGGTTCTCAACCATCCAGCCCAGTTCATGTAGGCCCTTGACCAGCAAGTTGCGACGTTGGCGGTACTGCTCGGCGATATCGCGCACGCATTGCTGGTCGCCTTCCAGTGCCGCGATGGCCGCTACTTGCAGTGGGGTGAAGGTGCCATAGTCGTGGTAGCTCTTGATCCGCGCCAGAGCGTTTACCAGTTCCTTATTGCCAACCATAAAGCCGATGCGCCAACCGGCCATGTTGTAGCTTTTAGACAGGGTGAAAAACTCCACGGCGATGTCCTTGGCACCCGGCACCTGCATGATCGACGGGGCTTTCCAGCCGTCGTAGACGATATCGGCGTAGGCCAGGTCGTGGATCACCAGTACGTCATATTGCTTGGCCAGTGCCACCACGCGCTCGAAGAAATCCAGCTCCACGCATTGTGCGGTGGGGTTGGAGGGGAAGCCGAGGATCATCATCTTTGGCTTAGGAATCGACTCGCGAATCGCGCGCTCCAGCTCGGCGAAGAAATCCACGCCGGGAATCAGCGGCACCGAACGCACCTGAGCGCCGGCGATCACTGCGCCATAGATATGAATGGGATAGCTGGGGTTGGGCACCAGCACCGTATCGCCATGGTCCAGAGTAGCGAGCATCAGGTGGGCCAGGCCTTCCTTGGAGCCGATGGTGACAATGGCTTCGCTTTCCGGATCAATCTCGACCGCATAACGGTCTTTATACCAGCGCGATATAGCGCGGCGCAGACGCGGAATGCCGCGCGAGGTGGAGTAGCCATGGGTATCTTCACGCTGGGCGACCTGCACCAGTTTTTCAACGATGTGCGGCGGCGTGGGGCCATCCGGGTTGCCCATGCTGAAATCAATGATGTCCTCGCCACGGCGGCGCGCGGCCATCTTCAGCTCGGCAGTGATGTTAAACACGTAAGGGGGGAGTCGATCGATGCGCGCAAAGCGGCGCGGCGGACGTGAGTCAGTCATGTCTATCTCGCAAACGTAAGCGCCCGGAACCGTCCGAGCGACGTTGGCCAGTGCGCTGGCCAGATGGCGAAGATAAGCGGCGCGCCAGCCCGCTGTCTAGAGCAGTTGCCGGCAAATTTTGCAGCACAGCTGCAGGAACGCGCGGTACCTGCAGGCCGCCCGACCTATCGCCTGCAAGTCTCTTTAACTGCCAAGCATGTCATGCATGGCGATGATCTGTTCAGCGACTTGCGCCAGTTTCTGCTGGCGGCTCATGGCCTGGCGGCGCATCAAGGTGTAGGCCTGTTCCTCATCGCAGCTTTTCATCTTCATCAACAAACCCTTGGCCAACTCAATGCGCTTACGTTCAGCCAACTGTGCATCGCGCGCCTGCAACTGAGCGCGCAGTGCCTGGTCGCTTTCGAAGCGAGCCATGGCCACATCAAGGATCGGCTGCAGGCGCTGGGCGTGAATACCCTCGACAATATAGGCGCTGACGCCGCTTTGAATCGCCTGGCGCATAACGCCTGGGTCATGCTCGTCAGTGAACATCACAATCGGGCGCGGCTGGTCGCGGCTGACCAGCACCACCTGCTCCATCACATCGCGGCTGGGTGATTCGGTATCGATCAGAATCACATCAGGACGAACCGCCTCGACGCGCTCGGGCAAGTCGATGGTCAGTCCTGACTCATCAATCACCTCAAAGCCGGCCTCAATAAGTGCCGCTTTGAGGCGTCCAACTTTTTTTGGTGTGTCATTGATCAGCAGAATGCGCAGCATATTAGCGACTCTCCTGTTGGGCGCTGATCGGCGCATCAACCATGGCGTGCAGGGCAAAGCTGCGGGCATAGCCGGCCGGATCGTCGCCGTCCCAAATCTGGCCATCGAGCAATTGGCTGCTGCGCATCTCGCTCGGTACGGAGATACCGAGCGACTCGGCAGCCTGTCGATAAAGGTCGAGTTGTTGCACTCGTCGAGCGATGGCCAGGTAGTCCGGGTCGTCGCGCAGCAGGCCCCAGCGGCGAAACTGGGTCATAAACCACATGCCATCAGACAGGTAAGGCTGATTCACTTCACCGCCGGCATGAAAGCGCAATGGGTGTGCGTCTTGCCAGGCATGGCCGAGACCGTCTTGGTAATGGCCAAGAAAGCGCGGCTGGATAGCCGAGAGTGGTGCGTCGACATACTCGCTGCCACTGAGCAGTTGAGCCGCGCTGCGTCGGTTTTCTTCACTCTCATCGATAAACCGACTGGCTTCCAGCACCGCCATGATCAAGGCTCGAGCACTGTTGGGGTGCTGCTCGGCAAATTGATGTGTGCAAGCCAAGACTTTCTCCGGGTGATCGGGCCATATCGCCTGGCTGGTGGTCAGGGTGCAGCCCATTTGTTCATCCACCGCCTGGGCGCTCCAGGGCTCGCCAACACAGAAACCATCGATGCGCCGTGCCTTGAGGTGGGCAAGCATTTGCGGCGGCGGCACGACGACGCTGTCGACATCTGTCAGCGGGTGAATGCCTTGACTGGCCAGCCAGTAATTCAGCCACATGGCGTGTGTACCGGTGGGGAAGGTCTGGGCGAATATTAATTTTGCGCCAGACTGGTGCGCGCGTTGCGCCAGTGCGCTAGCAGTGCTCACGCCGGCAGCTTGCAGCGCTGGCGATAGGTTAATGCTCTGGCCGTTCTGGTTAAGGCCCATCAGCACGGCCATATCAGTGGCTGGCGCACCGCCGAGTCCCAATTGCACACCGTAGACCAGCCCGTAGAGGCTATGAGCGGCGTCCAACTCGCCGCTCAGTAATTTGTCGCGCAAAGTGGCCCAGGAGGCTTGGCGTTGCAGATTGAGGGTCAGCCCATGCTTCTCGGCAAAGCCTTGGGTAGCTGCGACGATGATGGAGGCGGCGTCGGTGAGGGCCATAAAACCGATCTTCAGAACTGGCTTTTCTGGCGCAGCGCTACGGCTGATGTCGTGCTCATTCATGGTGCTTTTCCTATGCCCGCACAAAAAAGTGCCGTACCGAGCGCCGAATTCAGTCTGCGATCAGAACGACACCATTGTCTATTTAAGCCGTTTCCGCCTTTGGAAACACTCTATGCCTCAAGTCAAAGCAAGCCATATGCCATGTGCTTGGCAGGACCCAGTGAGTCAGACAATAAAAAGCCCCGCACAAGGCAGGGCTTTTCTTTAACGTGCAACGCGATGCGTTGTTTCGTCAGGCTTGAACGACCGGGATGTTGGCGTTCGCAGCAGCTTCACGGAACTCGGCGATCTGGTCGAAGCTCAGGTAGCGGTATACGTCCGCCGCCATGGTGTCGATTTCCTTCGCGTAGACCATGTACTCCTCAACACTCGGCAGTTTGCCGGTGATTGCAGCAACCGCCGCCAGCTCAGCCGAAGCCAGGTAGACGTTGGCACCATCACCCAGACGGTTGGGGAAGTTACGGGTTGATGTGGATACCACGGTGGAGTTCGGTTCAACGCGCGCCTGGTTACCCATGCACAGCGAGCAACCTGGCATTTCCAAACGTGCGCCAGCTTTACCGTAGATGCCGTAGTAGCCTTCCTCGGTCAGCTGATGCTGGTCCATCTTGGTTGGCGGCGACAGCCACAGGCGAGTCGGCAGCGAACCTTCGACTTTTTCCAGCAGCTTACCGGCGGCGCGGAAGTGACCGATGTTGGTCATGCACGAACCGATGAACACTTCGTCGATCTTCTCACCGGCAACGCTCGACAGCAGACGAGCATCGTCTGGGTCGTTCGGGGCGCAGAGAACTGGCTCGTTAATGTCGGCCAGATCGATTTCGATGATTTCGGCGTACTCAGCGTCTTTGTCAGCCGTCATCAGCTTAGGCTCAGCCAACCACGCTTCCATCGCTTGCGCACGGCGTTCCATGGTGCGTGCATCGCCGTAGCCTTCACTGATCATCCAGCGCAGCAGGGTGATGTTCGAACGCAGGTACTCGGAGATCGCTTTTTCCGGCAGCTTGATGGTGCAACCAGCAGCCGAGCGCTCAGCGGAGGCGTCGGACAGCTCGAACGCTTGCTCAACCGTCAACTCGTCGAGGCCTTCGATTTCGAGGATGCGGCCGGAGAAGGCGTTAACTTTGCCCTTCTTCTCAACAGTCAGAAGGCCTTTCTGGATGGCGGCGTAAGGAATGGCATGGACCAGGTCACGCAGGGTGATGCCGGGCTGCAGCTTACCTTTGAAGCGCACCAAGATAGACTCTGGCATATCCAGCGGCATCACGCCGGTGGCAGCGGCGAACGCTACCAGGCCGGAACCGGCTGGGAACGAAATGCCCATCGGGAAACGGGTGTGCGAGTCACCACCGGTACCGACGGTATCCGGCAGCAGCATGCGGTTCAACCAGCTGTGGATGATGCCGTCGCCTGGACGCAAAGACACGCCGCCACGGGTGCGGATGAAATCCGGCAGGGTGTGGTGGGTGGTGACATCGATTGGCTTCGGGTACGCCGCGGTGTGGCAGAACGACTGCATCACCAGATCAGCGGAGAAGCCTAGGCATGCCAGGTCTTTCAGCTCGTCACGGGTCATCGGGCCGGTGGTGTCCTGGGAGCCGACGGTAGTCATCTTCGGTTCGCAGTAGGTGCCAGGACGTACGCCTTGACCTTCGGCCAGGCCGCAGGCCTTACCAACCATCTTCTGCGCCAGGGTGAAACCCTTGGTGCTAGCAGCAGGCGGCTCAGGCAGCTTGAACAGATCGGTTGGGCCCAGGCCCAGCTCGGCACGGGCTTTCTCGGTCAAACCGCGACCGATGATCAGCGGGATACGGCCGCCTGCGCGCACTTCGTCAAGCAGAACCGGCGTCTTCATTTCGAAGGTAGTGAGGACTTCGTCGGTACCGTGCTTGCAGACTTTGCCGGCATGCGGGTACAGGTCGATCACGTCGCCCATGTGCATGTTCGACACGTCGAATTCGATTGGCAGAGCGCCAGCATCTTCCATGGTGTTGTAGAAGATTGGAGCGATCTTGCTGCCGAAGCAGAAGCCGCCAGCGCGCTTGTTAGGCACGTTCGGGATGTCGTCGCCGAAGAACCACAGCACCGAGTTGGTGGCGGATTTACGCGAGGAGCCGGTACCGACAACGTCACCCACGTAAGCGATCGGGAAACCTTCGCCACGCATGGTTTCAATTTGCTGCATAGGGCCAGTCACGCCTTGCTCGTCCGGCACGATGCCATCACGGGCCATTTTCAACATGGCTAGGGCGTGCAACGGGATGTCCGGGCGCGACCAAGCATCAGGCGCAGGGGACAGATCATCGGTGTTGGTTTCGCCGGTGACCTTGAATACGCGCAGGCTGATCTTGTCTGCCAGAGTCGGGCGGTTCTTGAACCACTCGCCGTCAGCCCAGGATTGCATCACACCTTTAGCGTGAGCATTGCCATTTTTGGCTTTTTCAGCAACGTCGTGGAAGGCGTCGAACATCAGCAGGGTGTGCTTCAGCTGTTCGGCGGTCACGCCAGCCAGTGCGCTGTCATCAAGCAGCTCAACCAGAGTGACGATGTTGTAACCGCCCTGCATGGTGCCCAGCAGTTCAACAGCGTGTTGCGTGCTGATTAGCGGGGAAGTGGCTTCGCCTTTGGCAACGGCAGAGAGGAAACCGGCTTTAACGTAGGCGGCTTCATCGACACCTGGCGGTACGCGGTTGGTGATCAGGTCGAGCAGAAAAGCTTCTTCGCCGGCTGGCGGGGATTTCAGCAGCTCGATCAGGCCTGCGGTTTGTTCGGCGTTCAGCGGCTGGGGCACGATACCCTGAGCGGCACGCTCTGCTACATGTTTGCGGTAGGCTTCAAGCACAGTTATTACCCTCATCAGTGGTCCCATAGGCGTGTCCGGGACGCGATCCAGATAAGCAACAAACCAAGCGCTTTGTGGCTTTATGGGCCGCTTAGCCGAGGTTTCGCTGCTTTCTTGCAGAAGCTGTTTTCAAAGTTTTACGCCGGCAGGACGGGTTGGATGAGGGCTGGTGACGCCCCTTGAAGGGTTGCTCAAGGGCCGGCACCAACATCGAACCTGCAGGATTGACTGTGCTCGTGACGCTTTGAAAACAGCTTCCAACGGACATTGCTGCCTATAAAAGGCCGGCTGATTCTACTGGAAAGCTTTCATAAAGTTAAGCCAAAGGCCCCGCTTATATAGGGGTGATCTGCCTTAGACAAAGGGCTAAGATGCCAGCCTGTCCGCCAGTAGCTATGCCTCTCCTTATGTCCAATCAGCGTATCAAAACCCCTTGTGTCGGCTTGTGCTCCACTGTTTATGGCGATTTGGTCTGCCGTGGCTGCAAGCGCTTTCACCATGAGGTGATCAACTGGAATGGTTATAACGACGAGGAAAAGCGCGCGGTATGGCTGCGCCTTGAGGTGCTATTGGTGCAGGTGATGGCGGCCAAACTGGAAGTTTTCGATGCTGATCGCCTGCGCTTGCAGCTGGAGCAGCGCAAGATCCGTTTTGTCCCCCAGCAATCCCCTTATTGCTGGGCTTACCAGTTGATTGCCCGTGGTGCGCGGGTCATCAGCCAGTTGAATGCTTATGGCATGGTGCTGCTGCCGGAGTTTCGTGAGTGGAGCCTGCCGGAATTACGCGATGCGATTGATCGTGAGTTCTTTTTATTGTCGGAGGCGCACTACCAGCGCTATATCGCTCCACAATTTCTACGCGATGGTTTGCACGTCAACGATTAGTCCTTGGCGTAAACAACAAAGCCGCTCTTGTATGGGCGGCTTTGTAGGCTCTACGGCTCAGTTTTAGCGCTGGGCGACCAGCTCTTCCAAGTGAGCGATGATGTCATCTGGTTTGAGTACCAAGATGTCACTTTCGAGGGCGTCGAGAATGACTTCGGCAGTATTGCCGATCAAGGCTCCAGAGATCCCGGTGCGGGCAACGGTGCCAATCACGGTAACGCCAGTGTTGAGCTGGCGAGCGATCTGCGGAATCAATGCATCCGCCGGACCTTCAGCAATATGCAGGTGGTCATCGCTGATGTCGTACTCGGCCTGGAAGGCTTTGCACTGTTCCCGGTAGCGCGTTTCGATGGTCTCTTTAAGTTGGAAGGTTGGGTCAGCAGCGGAAAGCATCGGTGTTGGGTGCGCGCTGATGACATGCAGCTCAGCCTTAGCCAAGGCGGCGATATCAAAACCATGGCTGACAATGCTGGTGTGCAGCGTGCGGTGCTCACCATCGGCATTACCCACGTCGACGGCTGCCAAGATGACGCTACCTTCCCAAGGTTTAGCGGTTTTAACCATTAATACCGGGGCGGGACAGTAACGCAGCAATTTCCAGTCACCGGGTGTCAATAGGGCTTTTTTTAATGGGTTGTCGGGGAAGTGTTGCTTGATCACCAAGCCGCAACCTTCGGCCTGCTGCACGTTGATGATGGTTTGGTGCTGGCTGTCATCCCAGGCTTGCTGGCTGGAGGTACTGAAACCTTCGCTGTTGAGCAAGCCGGTGAGATCACGGAGGTAATCGCTGTGGTCACTCTTTTTGTCGCACACCAGCAGGTGCAGGTGTGATTGAGTCACGCCGGCAATTAGCTTGGCGCGCTTGAGGGCTAAGTCGTCCTTATGCTCGGGTTCCACTACCACCAGAATGCTGCGAATAGCTTGCATGATCGTCTCCATGTGCAGTCAATTGTTCTAATTGTCACTATAGATCGCTGCCGCTCAAATAATGCTGATTGATGTCAATCGAGTGGCTGTTTACGCGCTCAATCGTATAATGCTCGCCCTCTAGCGTTATCACTCCTGCCGCCCTAGCTTTGTGAATTTATGTATCTGTTAGCTGAAGCTGAACCCTTGCTGCACTTTTATTTTCCTGTAGCCACGCATTGCTGGCTTGTGAGCGCGCGCTCATGAACCTGCCTGAAATCCACGCGTTTTTGGGTTGCCGTACACCGGATGCTTGGATTACTGCGGCTTTGGCTGACCAGCAGACCCTGCTAATTGACCACAAGAACTGCGAGTTCAAGGCGGCCAGTACAGCTTTGAGCCTGATGGCCAAGTACAGCACCTATGTTGATTTGCTCAACGCCATGTCGCGCTTGGCCCGCGAGGAGTTGGTGCACCACGAGCAGGTGCTGCGCATCATGAAGCGCCGCAAAATCAGCCTTCGCCCGGTGTCGGCGGCGCGCTACGCCTCAGGGCTGCGCAAGGTGGTACGTAGCCATGAGCCCTGCAAACTGGTGGATACCTTGGTGGTGGGGGCGTTTATCGAGGCGCGCAGTTGTGAGCGTTTCGAGGCGTTGGTGCCGCATTTGGATGAAGAGTTAGGTAAGTTCTATTTTGGCTTGCTAAAAAGCGAGGCGCGGCATTTTCAAGGTTACTTGAAGCTCGCCTACCAATACGGTGAGGCCCGTGATGTTGAGCAGGCTATCGAGCGGGTGAGGGCGGTTGAGCGCGAATTGATCGAGTCGCCGGACACTGAGTTTCGCTTTCACAGCGGGGTTCCGCCGCTCTAAAGCAACGGTGCGCCGAGCAGGCGCGCTACTGTGTGGCTGATGTGGCGGTTTTTGCCGGACTTGCTAGCGGTCAGTCTGAAGCAAGCTCGAAAGCGCTTTGTTGCAAGCCTTGCCTGTCGACCTGCAATGCCCAGCCTTGTCGGTCCCAGTCGCCAAGTACGATGCGTTGCGCCGCCTCGCCGTTGACCTGCAGCTGATGCGTGGCCGGGCGATGGGTGTGGCCGTGAATCAGCGTGCGTACACGGTGGGCGGCCATGATGCGCGGCACTTCCTCCGGGGTCACATCGACAATCTCGCTGGCTTTCATGCGGGTTTGCGAGCGGCTCTCGTTGCGTAGCTTACGCGCCAGTTTTTGCCGAGTATTCAGTGGCAGGTTGCGTAAAACAAACTGGCAAATAGGATTTCGTAGCCAGCGGCGCAACTTCATGTATGCAATGTCCTGGGTGCACAGGCTGTCGCCGTGCATCAGCAGTACACGCTCGCCGTTAAGTTCGATCACGCAAGGGTCGGGCAGCAGCGTGCATCCCGCTTCTTGGCAAAAGGCGTTGCCAAGGAGGAAGTCACGATTGCCATGCATCAGGTAGACGCGGGTACCGCGCTCACTGAGGTGGCGCAAGGCTTGGGCAATCGAGCGTTGAAAAGGGGTTATAGCGTCATCGCCGATCCACACTTCGAAGAAATCCCCCAGGATATACAGCGCCTGGGCATCAACCGCGCGTGTTTCGAGAAATCGCAGGAACGCCCGGCTGATATCCGGGCGCTCCTGTTCTAAATGCAAATCCGAGATCAGTAAGATACTCATCTATTCTATTCGACGATCTCGGCGCGCTCGATGATCACGTCATCAACCGGTACATCCTGATGGCCGGATTTGCTGGTGGTTTCTACGCCTTTGATCGCGTTAACCACGTCCATGCCCTCTACCACTTCACCAAACACCGCGTAGCCCCAGCCTTGCACGGTCGGCGCAGTGTGGTTTAGGAAGCTGTTATCGCCTACGTTGATGAAGAACTGTGCAGAAGCCGAGTGGGGCTCCATGGTCCGCGCCATGGCTACGGTGCCGATCTTGTTGGCAACACCGTTGTTGGCTTCGTTTTTGATAGTCGCACGGGTGGTTTTCTGCGTCATGCCTGGCTCAAAACCACCGCCCTGGATCATAAAGTTACTGATGACCCGGTGGAAAACCGTGTTGTCGTAATGACCTTCAGAAACGTATTGCTTGAAGTTAGCCACGGTTTCCGGGGCTTTGTCTTCGAACAGCTTGAGGGTGATAACGCCGTGGTTGGTGTGCAGCTTGATCATGGAGGTAATCGCTCTGTCGATAAATCCATGAGCCGTTTTCGTTGCCCTACTTGCGCTGTGTCAGCGACATGTAATGGGCATTGAGGCGGCTCTTGGGCCTGTCAGGGGATTGACAGCTTCGGCTATGATAAGCGCTTTGTTTTAGCCGGCCTACCCTACGCCGCGCACCTGCATGATCAAGGACCCCATGAGCAAGCCAGAAACTGTCGCCGCCGCTAACATTTTTCGCTCCATCGTCCAGGCCGACCTGGATGCAGGCAAACACGCGAAAATCATCACTCGTTTTCCGCCGGAGCCCAATGGTTACCTGCATATTGGCCACGCCAAGTCGATCTGTCTGAACTTCGGCCTGGCCCAGGAGTTTGGTGGCGAGTGCAACCTGCGCTTCGACGACACCAACCCGGCCAAGGAAGATCAAGAATACATCGACGCCATCAAGAGCGACGTGCAGTGGCTTGGCTTTCAGTGGGCTGGTAAGGAGCACTATGCCTCCGATTACTTCGATCAGCTGCACGATTGGGCGGTTGAACTGATCAAAACCGGCAACGCCTATATCTGCGACTTGTCGCCTGAGCAGGCCCGCGAATACCGCGGCAACCTCACCGAACCTGGTAAGAACAGCCCGTTCCGTGAGCGCAGCGTTGAAGAAAACCTTGACCTGTTTGCGCGCATGAAAGCCGGTGAGTTTGCTGATGGTGTCCGCGCATTGCGCGCCAAAATCGACATGGCTTCACCGAACATGAACCTGCGCGACCCGATCCTCTACCGCATTCGCCATGCTCATCACCATCAGACCGGCGACAAGTGGTGCATCTACCCGAGTTATGACTTCACCCACGGCCAGTCGGACGCCATCGAAGGCATTACCCATTCGATCTGCACCTTGGAGTTTGAAGACCACCGCCCACTGTACGAGTGGTTCCTGGCCCAACTGCCGGTGCCGGCGCAGCCGCGTCAGTACGAATTCGCCCGCCTTAACCTGAATTACACCATCACCAGTAAGCGCAAGCTCAAGCAGTTGGTCGATGAGAAGCACGTGAATGGCTGGGATGACCCGCGCATGTCAACTTTGTCCGGTTTTCGCCGCCGCGGTTACACCCCAGCGTCGATCCGTACCTTTTGCGACATGATCGGCGTCAACCGCGCAGGCGGTGTGGTGGACGTGGGCATGCTCGAATTCGCCATCCGTGATGATCTTGATGCCAATGCTGCTCGCGCCATGTGCGTGCTTAAGCCGCTCAAAGTAGTGATCACCAACTATCCAGAAGGTCAGATCGAAAACCTCGAACTGCCGCGTCACCCTAAGCAGGATCTGGGCGTGCGCGTACTGCCGTTTAGTCGCGAAATCTACATCGATGCAGGCGACTTCGAAGAAGTCCCGCCGGCTGGCTTTAAGCGCCTGATCCCAGGTGGCGAAGCGCGTCTGCGTGGCAGCTACGTGATCCGCGCCGATGAAGCGATCAAAGATGCCGAGGGCAACATCGTCGAACTGCGCTGCAGCTACGATGAAAACACTCTTGGCAAGAACCCCGAAGGCCGCAAGGTCAAGGGCGTGATCCATTGGGTGCCGGCTGCCGAAAGCGTTGAATGCGAAGTGCGTCTGTACGACCGCCTGTTCCGCTCCGCGAATCCGGAGAAGGACGAAGACGGCGGCAGCTTCCTCGACAATATCAATCCGGAATCGCTGGTGGTGCTTAAAGGCTGTCGCGCCGAGCCGTCGTTGGCCAATGCCGCACCGGAAGAGCGCTTCCAGTTCGAGCGCGAAGGTTACTTCTGCGCTGATATTAAGGATTACAAACCCGGTGCGCCGGTGTTCAACCGCACCGTTACATTGCGCGACTCCTGGGCTTAAGGCCTAAATGCTCTGATTAAAACCGGGCTGGTACGCTGGCCCGTAGTTTTCCAAGGAATCCCGATGCTCTCGATCTACAACACGCTGACCAAAAGCAAAGATGTCTTTAAACCGCTGGTGGGTAACCAGGTGCGCATGTACGTTTGCGGCATGACGGTTTACGACTTCTGTCACATCGGTCATGCGCGGGTGATGGTGGCATTCGATGTGGTTACGCGCTGGTTGCGTCATCGCGGCTATGACGTGACCTATGTACGCAACATCACCGACATCGACGACAAGATCATCAAGCGCGCCAATGATAATGGCGAGTCGTTCGAAGTGTTGGTCGATCGGATGATTGCCGCCATGCACGAAGACGAGGCGCGCCTGAATGTATTGCGCCCTGACCAGGAGCCGCGCGCGACTGATCATATCGCTGGCATGCACCAGATGATTCAGACCCTGATCGACAAAGACTTTGCCTACGCCCCCGGCAACGGTGATGTGTATTACCGTGTCGGCAAATTCGTCGGCTACGGCAAGCTGTCGCGCAAGAAGATTGAAGACTTGAAAGTCGGTGCGCGTATCGAGATTGATGAGGCCAAACAAGACCCACTGGATTTCGTGTTGTGGAAGGGCGTCAAACCTGGCGAGCCGAGCTGGCAGTCACCTTGGGGCGCCGGACGTCCAGGCTGGCACATCGAGTGCTCGGTGATGTCTACTTGCTGCCTGGGTGAGACCTTCGATATTCACGGCGGTGGCCCGGATCTGGTCTTCCCGCACCACGAAAACGAAATTGCGCAGAGCGAGGCAGCCACCGGCAAGCTCTACGCCAACGCCTGGATGCACGCCGGCGCGGTGCGCGTGGATGGCGAGAAAATGTCCAAATCTTTGGGCAATTTCTTCACCATTCGTGAGGTGCTGGAGAAATATCACCCGGAAGTGGTGCGCTACTTACTGGTGTCCAGCCACTACCGCAGCCCGATCAACTACTCCGAAGACAGCCTTAAAGAAGCCAAGGGCGCGTTGGAGCGCTTCTATAACGCGCTCAAAGGCTTGCCAAAAGTGGCCGCTGCGGGTGCTGAGGCCTTTGTTGAGCGTTTCTCCGCAGCGATGGATGACGATTTCAATGCGCCGGAAGCCTGCGCAGTCTTGTTCGAGATGGCCCGTGAAATAAACCGTTTGCGTGAGACTGACCTGCAGGCTGCTGCTGGTTTAGCCGCCCGCTTGCGGGAGCTGGCCGGTGTTCTCGGTGTGCTTCAGCTTGAGCCCGAGGCCTTCTTGCAGGCAGGTGCTGCTGGCAAGGTCGATGCCGCTGAGGTGGAAGCGTTGATCGCTGCGCGCCTGCAAGCCCGCACTGATAAGAACTGGGCTGAGTCCGACCGTATTCGTGATCAGATTACGGCTATGGGCGTGGTGCTGGAAGACGGTAAGGGCGTTACGACTTGGCGTTTGGCTGATTAAAGTCAATGACCTATGAAAAGCCGCTTTCGAGCGATTTTTTATTGGCTGCTGATTGCGCAAAGCCGGTTTTGTGCAGCTCAGGCATTGATCACCAGTGAGGCGCCATAGCAGAGTCATTCAGCGCTCAGTTAGGCCGTTTTCACGCAAGCGCTTATACAACGTATTACGGCTGATCCCAAGGCTGCGCGCGAGCTGGGAAATATTGCCGCCGCAGGCCTGGTATTGGCTGGCCAGGTCATCGTCGCCAGGCGCTGTATCAGGTTGTTGAGTGCAGGAGGTGCTCGCTGCGGTTGTGGCCTGCAGGTCGGCAAAAAAATCATCGGGTAAGTGCTCGGGCCTGATCTGCTGGTCTTCGGCCATGGCCAGAGCAATTTGCAGAACGCTGCTGAGTTGACGCAGGTTGCCAGGCCAGGCGTGATGCTCGAACAGGTTTAGCACTTCTTGGCTTAGCCCGGCCCACTGTTTGGGTTCGCGATGATATTCCCAGATACGTTGCACCATGGCCGCTTTATCCGTGCGTTCGCGCAAAGGCGGCAGTTCAAGGTTTAGCCCGCTGATGCGGTAATAAAGGTCCTGGCGAAACTGTCCTGCATCGACATCCTGACGCAGCGGGCGGTTGGTGGCAGAGATCAAGCGGATATCCACGGGGTACAGCTCACTGCTACCCAGTGGCTGCACGCAACGTTCCTGCAGTACGCGTAGCAGACGCGCCTGCACGCGCAGTGGCATGTCGCCGACTTCGTCGAGAAACAGCGTGCCTTTATCGGCTTTGCGGATCAGGCCGGTGCTGCCTTTCTGGTTGGCGCCGGTGAATGCGCCTTTTTCATAGCCAAACAGTTCGGACTCAACCAGCTCGGCCGGAATTGCTGCGCAGTTCACTGCTATAAATGCCTGGTTGGCGCGCGAGCTGGCGTGGTGCAGGGCTTTGACGAAAACTTCCTTACCGACCCCGGTTTCGCCGTACACCAGAATCGGGATGTCCTTCTCCAGCAGGCGCTCAGCTTGGCGGATGGCTTTGTCGACGCGCGGGTCACCAAGATTAAGTGAGGCCAGGTTGAGATTTTGCTCCGGTGCCTTGTGGGCTGTCGATGCGGGCTGGCGAAAGTCTCTGGCCTCAACCATTGCAGGTTGCTGCGGGCGTTTGAGTTGGGCATGAAAGCGAAAATGGTTATTGGCGCGCAGGTTGAAAGGCAGGGCTTCTGGCTGGTTGAGCAATTGCTGCAGCGGTACGTCGAACAGGCTCTTGATATTCACCTGAGCCAGGCCCACACCGAGCAAACTGTCCGCCCGGCGATTGGCGGAGACCACCTGGCCTTGTTCATCGAAAATTAGTAGTCCGGCCCAGGGGCTGCCCAGATTATCCAGGCTGGTATTAAACGTCAGCTGGAAATAGCGTTGTTGAAACAGGTTGAGGATCAGGCGGTTTTCCACCGACTGGCTCATCATTTTGACCATGCCCAGAGTATGGGAGGGTGGTAGGTAGCTGTCGCTGGATACATCCAGCACCGCGACCATCTGCCGTTGCTCGTTGAAAATCGGTGAGGCCGAGCCAGTCATAAAGCGGTTGGCCTTGAGAAAGTGCTCATCGTGCTGAATGTGTACTGGCTGCGCGCAACTCAGCGCCGTGCCGATGGCGTTGGTGCCGGTATAACGCTCCAGCCAGGAGGCTCCAGCGACAAAACCAATGGCGCGAGCGGGCTCGATAAAGCGCTGATCACCCCACGACTGCAGCACCTGACCTTGATGATCGGCCAGCATGATCAGGCAATTAGAGTTGGCCAGGATGGTGCCGTAGTAAGGCAGCACTTCTTTATGGGTGGTGTGCACCAGCGTTTGCTGGCTCTCCAGCAGCGCGGCTACATCGCCCTGGCTTGGCTGGCTGAAGTTCGGTGTGCTCTGGTGCGTCAGGCCGTAGTCACGGCAACGCGACCAGGAGTCCTGAATGATGGTTTCGTGGGGCAGGGCAGTTGCGGTGTCAACCATGACAGAGGTCGCCTTGTTTCTTGTTGTTATAGGCCCCGGTCTACGCCGAGGTCTTTGCAGTGTCTCCAAAGGCTGTTCAATGTCAACGTTCAAGTGTTCAGTGCGCACTGTTCAATACTGTTCATTGGCATTGTGGGGTGGCTGGTGATGAATATTTAAATCCATAAAAATCAATGCCTTGTTAGGTAATTGCAAGGCTGGCATGAAATGCGCTAAGGCTTGGGAGAAAACAATAATAGGGACAAGCCATGTCACTTACCTTGGAGCATGTCACGCGCGTCGTTGACCAGCAGGTGCACATCGACGATGCCTGCCTGAGCTTCGCTCCGGGCTCCTTCAATGTGCTGTTAGGGCGTACGCTCTCCGGTAAGACCAGCCTCATGCGTTTAATGGCTGGCTTGGACAAACCCAGCAGCGGACGCATTTTGATGAATGGCGCGGACATGACCCAAGTGTCTGTGCGCCAGCGCAACGTGTCGATGGTCTACCAACAGTTCATCAATTATCCGACTCTGACGGTGTTTGAGAACATCGCTTCGCCGTTACGTCAGGCGAAGATGAGCCAAGCCGAAATTTTGGAGAAGGTGCATGCCACCGCCAAGATGTTGCGCATTGAAGGTTTACTTAAGCGCTATCCATTGGAATTGTCTGGCGGTCAGCAGCAGCGCACGGCCATGGCGCGGGCGCTGGTCAAGGATGCCTCGCTGATTCTGTTTGATGAACCGTTGGTCAACCTCGACTACAAGTTGCGCGAAGAGTTGCGGCAGGAAATGCGTGAGCTGTTTCAGGCGCGCCATACCATTGCCATCTATGCCACCACCGAGCCAAACGAGGCGCTGGCGCTGGGCGGTACGACAACCGTTTTACATGAAGGCCGAGTGATCCAGAGCGGTAAGACCGCCGAGGTCTATCACCGGCCACAACAGGTGCTGGCTGCCGAGCTGTTTTCGGAACCGGCGATTAATCTGATGCCTGGGCGCGTCAGCGGCACCGAAGTCAGCTTTGCCGATACCGTACATTTTCCGCTCAACCCTGACTTGCAAGACATTGCTGAGGGCGAGTATCGCTTTGGCGTTCGTCCCAGTCATATTGGCTTGGTGCCATCCAATGATGATGATCTGGAGCTGGCAGTGACGGTTGAGCTGGCAGAAATTAGCGGTTCAGAAACCTTCCTCCACGTCAGTAACGATCAGTTTGTGCTGATACTGCATCTGCCCGGTGTTCACGAGTACGCCGTGGATACCTCGATTCTCATTTATATACCCACGCATAAATTGTTTGTGTTCAGTGCTGATGGGCAGCTGATTCAGGCGCCCAGTCGTCGTTTAGGGAGGGTGGCCTGATGGCTGAAATTCGCCTGCGTAACCTCGCTCATAGCTACAGCCGCAGCCCGAGCGGCCCGGCTGATTATGCAATTCGTGAGATGGACCATGTTTGGGAGCAGGGTGGCGCCTATGCGCTGCTGGGGCCTTCGGGCTGCGGCAAGTCGACGCTACTAAACATTATTTCCGGCTTGCTCAGCCCCTCACATGGCGAGGTGCAGTTTGACGGCAAGGTGGTCAATGCCTTGCCGCCTGAGCAGCGCAATATCGCTCAGGTTTTCCAGTTCCCTGTGGTCTACGACACCATGACGGTGTTCGATAATTTGGCGTTTCCACTGCGTAATCAGGGCATGAATGAAGCGAAGGTTCTCGCCAAGGTCAACGAAATTGCCGAGGTGCTGGAGCTGCACCCATTACTGCGCAGGCGCGCCAGCAACCTGACCGCTGATGAAAAGCAGAAAGTGTCTATGGGTCGCGGCTTGGTGCGTGATGACGTGTCGGCGATTCTCTTCGATGAGCCGCTGACCGTGATCGATCCGCACCTGAAGTGGAAGCTACGACGAAAGCTCAAGCAGATTCATGAGCAGTTCAATATCACCATGGTCTACGTTACCCACGACCAGCTGGAGGCATCGACCTTCGCCGACAAAATCGCGGTGATGTATGGCGGTCAGATTGTTCAATTTGGCACGCCGCGTGAATTGTTTGAACGGCCCAGCCATACCTTTGTTGGCTATTTCATCGGCAGCCCAGGGATGAATCTGATTGATGTGCAGCCTTGTGCGGGCGGGGTACGTTTTAACGAGACCGTATTGCCCTTGTCATCGGCACTCAACCAGCAAGTAGCCGAGATGCCAGCGGCTAAGTTAAAAGTCGGTATCCGTCCGGAATTTATCCATGTCTGGGATGGACCGAATGAGGATGCCCTGTGTGCTGAGGTGGTGCATGTTGAAGACCTTGGTACATATAAAATCATCACGCTCAGGCTCGACGGCCAACTACTTAAGGTGCGCCTGCAGGAGGATCAAGTGGTACCGCAGCAGCAGGCTTACCTGAGTTTTCCCGCGCAGTGGCTGATGCTCTATGCCGACGACATTCTGGTCGGGCCCAAGGCACAGGGGGGGCAGCCATGAAGGTACATAACAACAAGGCTTGGTGGCTGGTGTTACCGGTATTTCTGCTGGTGGCCTTTAGTGCCGTCGTACCGATGATGACGGTGGTCAATTATTCAGTGCAGGATATTTTTGACCACTCCACGCGCTACTTCGTCGGCGTCGACTGGTACAAGCAAGTGCTGCAAGACACCCGTTTGCATGAGTCACTACTGCGCCAGTTCATCTTCTCCACCTGCGTGTTGCTGATTGAGATTCCGTTAGGTATCGCCATTGCCCTGTGCATGCCGACCAAGGGTCGCATGGCCTCGTTGGTGCTGATCGTATTGGCGATTCCGCTACTAATCCCTTGGAACGTGGTCGGTACCATCTGGCAAATATTCGGCCGCGCGGATATCGGTTTGCTTGGCTGGAGCCTGAACAGCCTGGGCATTAGCTACAACTATGCGGCTAACACCAGCGATGCCTGGGTCACGGTGTTGATCATGGACGTCTGGCACTGGACTTCACTGGTCGCACTGCTGTGCTACTCGGGCCTGCGCGCCATTCCCGATGTGTATTACCAGGCGGCGCGCATCGACCGCGCATCCGACTGGGCGGTGTTCCGTCATATTCAGTTGCCGAAGCTCAAAAGTGTGCTGCTGATCGCGGTGATGCTGCGCTTTATGGACAGCTTCATGATCTACACCGAGCCCTTTGTGCTCACCGGCGGCGGGCCAGGCAACGCCACCACCTTCCTAAGCCAGACCCTGACGCAGATGGCCATCGGCCAATTTGACTTGGGCCCGGCGGCGGCGTTTTCGCTGGTGTATTTCCTGATCATTTTGTTGGTGTCCTGGCTGTTTTATACCGCCATGACGCACAACGATAAGACGCGCTGAGGCCGACCATGACCCTACGGAAAAAGCTGGTGCTGGGGCTGTATGTTCTGTTCCTGTTGGTGCCGATCTACTGGCTTGTGAACATGTCGTTCAAGAGCAACACCGAGATACTCGGTGGTCTGACGTTATGGCCACAGGGCTTTACCTTGGAAAATTACAAGGTGATCTTTACTGATCCCAGTTGGTACGAGGGCTATCTCAACTCCCTGTATTACGTGTGCCTGAACACCATGATCTCGCTGACGGTGGCATTGCCGGCTGCCTACGCGTTCTCGCGCTATCGTTTTCTCGGTGACAAGCATCTGTTCTTCTGGCTGTTGACCAATCGTATGGCCCCGCCGGCTGTGTTCCTGCTGCCATTTTTTCAGCTGTACTCGTCCATCGGACTGTTTGATACGCATATTGCCGTCGCGTTGGCACATTGCTTGTTCAACGTGCCGCTGGCGGTATGGATTCTTGAAGGCTTTATGTCTGGAGTACCGAAGGAAATCGACGAGACTGCCTATATCGACGGCTACAGTTTCCCGAAGTTTTTCGTGAAGATTTTTATTCCACTGATCGGTTCGGGCATCGGTGTGACGGCATTCTTCTGCTTTATGTTTTCCTGGGTCGAGCTGCTTTTGGCGCGCACCTTGACCTCGGTGGATGCCAAGCCGATTGCCGCGGTGATGACCCGGACCGTGTCTGCGTCAGGGATCGATTGGGGTGTGCTAGCAGCGGCTGGGGTGCTCACCATTCTGCCGGGCATGCTGGTGATCTGGTTTGTGCGTAACCATGTGGCCAAGGGCTTTGCCCTCGGTCGGGTATAGGAGCAACGACTATGGATTGGATGGCCTGGACCTTACCCACTGCTTTGTTCTTCGGCTTTATCGGCACGCTGTTGGTTGGCATGACGATCTGGGAGCTGCGCTCGCCGTGTATCGAGCGCAAAGGTTTGTTGCCGATCAGCACCACTCGTGGTGATCGGCTGTTTATCGGTCTGCTTGGAAGTGCCTACTGGCATCTGCTGGTGGTAGGTGTGACCGATTGGAGTGTCTGGATAGCCTCGGTGTTGTCCCTGTTCTGGTTAATTGCAGTGATGCGTTGGGGTTAACCAGCTCGCCTTGTGCTCGCCTGATGGTTGGGCCTGCTCGTGTGCGGGTTACCCTGTTCAAAACCCTGAGATGGAGGTCTCTATGTTCGACAATAACAACAAAACTCGACATAGCATGGCGCTGGCGGCCTTGCTGACGTTGTCCGGCTTGAGTGGTGCGGCTTGGGCTGATGCGTATGAAGAAGCAGCGAAGAAGTGGATTGGCGAGGAGTTCAACCCATCTACCTTGACGCCCGAGCAGCAGCTGGCGGAGTTGCAGTGGTTTATCAAAGCCGCCGAGCCGTTCCGTGGTATGAGCATCAACGTGGCATCGGAAACCATCGCGACCCATGAGTATGAGTCCAAGGTATTGGCCAAGGCCTTCAGCGAGATTACTGGCATCAACCTCAAGCACGACCTGATGCAGGAAGGCGATGTCGTCGAAAAACTGCAAACCCAGATGCAGTCTGACAAGAATATCTACGACGGCTATATCAATGATTCAGACTTGATTGGCACGCACTTTCGCTACGGCAAGGCAGTGGCGATCAGCGACATGATGGAGGGTGAGGGTAAGGCGGTGACTTCGCCGACGCTTGATCTGGAAGACTTTATTGGTCTTTCATTTACCACCGCGCCTGACGGCAAGTTGTATCAACTGCCTGATCAGCAGTTTGCCAATCTCTACTGGTTTCGCGCCGACTGGTTCGAGCGTCCAGAGTTAAAAGCCAAGTTCAAAGAGATTTACGGCTACGAACTGGGTGTACCGGTCAACTGGTCCGCCTATGAAGACATTGCCGAGTTCTTCTCTGAGAAGGTCAAGGAGATCGACGGCCAACGTATTTACGGCCACATGGATTACGGTAAGAAGGATCCCTCACTGGGCTGGCGCTTCACTGATGCCTGGTTTTCCATGGCCGGTGGTGGCGACAAGGGCCTGCCTAATGGCTTGCCAGTGGATGAGTGGGGTATTCGTGTTGATGGCTGTCGTCCAGTCGGTTCCAGTGTTGCCCGAGGCGGTGATACCAACGGCCCTGCTGCGGTGTACGCGACTACCAAGTATGTCGACTGGATGCGCAAGTACGCGCCACCAGAAGCGCAAGGCATGACCTTCTCCGAGTCCGGGCCGGTACCGGCGCAGGGCGGTATTGCTCAGCAGATATTCTGGTACACCGCGTTTACGGCGGACATGACCAAGGCCGGTTTGCCAGTGGTTAATGAGGATGGCACGCCGAAATGGCGCATGGCGCCGTCGCCTAAAGGCCCGTACTGGGAAGAGGGCATGAAGTTGGGTTATCAGGATGCTGGTTCCTGGACCTTCCTCAAGTCCACTCCGGAGAAACAGCGCCTGGCAGCCTGGCTGTATGCGCAGTTCGTGACGTCGAAAACCGTATCGCTGAAGAAGACCCTGGTTGGTCTGACGCCAATTCGTGAGTCGGATATCAATTCGCAAGCCATGACGGATGTTGCACCAAAGCTTGGCGGCCTAGTGGAATTCTATCGCAGCCCGGCGCGTGTACAGTGGACGCCGACCGGTACCAACGTACCGGACTACCCGCGTTTAGCGCAGCTGTGGTGGCAGTTTATTGCTGAGGCAGCCAGTGGAGATAAGTCGCCACAAGAGGCGTTGGATGGTTTGGCGGCAGCCCAAGACACTATGCTGGGTCGTCTCGAGCGTGCCGGTGTGCTGGGTGAGTGTGGGCCGAAGCTGAATGAGGCCCGCGATCCGCAGTACTGGTTGGATCAACCAGGGGCGCCGAAGCCGAAGCTGGCAAACGAGAAACCTCAGGGCGAGACCATCAATTACAACGAGTTGCTGAAGTCATGGGAGCAGGCGCGCGAGTAAACAAGAAACGCGCGATAGCAGTGGCACAAAAAACGGCACCCGCGGGTGCCGTTTTCATTACTGCGCTGCACTTTACGGTCTAGTCGTGCAGATGCTCGGCCGCATGCAGGGTGTTTTCCAGCAGGCAGGCGCGCGTCATGGGGCCTACGCCACCCGGGACTGGGGTGATCCAGCCGGCGCGAGGCAATGCGGTGTCATACACTACGTCGCCAATCAGCTTACCGTCTTCCTGGCGGTTAATACCGACGTCGATGACGATGGCGCCCGGTTTAATCCATTCGCCATGCACCAAGCCGGGCTTGCCAGCCGCCACGACAACAATATCGGCCAGGCCAACATGCATAGGCAGGTCTTTGGTGAAGCGATGGGTCACGGTAACCGTGCAGCCACCCAGTAGTAGCTCCATCGCCATTGGCCGACCGACAATGTTCGACGCACCAACAACCACCGCGTGCATGCCATAAAGATCAACGCCGGTGCTTTGCAGTAGGGTCATGATGCCTTTTGGGGTGCAAGGACGCAGCAATGGCATACGTTGCGCCAGGCGGCCAATGTTATAGGGGTGAAAGCCGTCCACGTCTTTGTCCGGACGGATCCGCTCTAATAGTAAAGAAGCGTCAAGGTGTTCCGGCAGCGGCAGTTGCACCAAAATACCGTCGATAGTCGGCTCATCATTAAGACGGTCGATCAATGCCATCAGTTCGTCCTGGCCGGTTGTGGCGGGCAGGTCATAGGCTTGTGAGACGAAACCAACTTCTTCGCAGTCTTTACGTTTATGCGAAACGTAAACTTGTGACGCAGGGTCGCTGCCGACCAGAATCACCGCAAGCCCAGGTGCGCGCAAGCCTTGCTGGCGTCGTTCGACGACACGTTTGGCAATCTGCTGACGCAGGCTGGCGGCAATTGCTTTGCCATCGATCAGTTGTGCGGTCATTGCGCTTGGTTAACCATAAAGAAAGGGTGGAAAAGGGACGCGCATTCTCGCATGGCCCTGCTGTGGGGCAAAGGCAGATGCTATGGTTTTCGCGTAACTCCTTTAAATGTTTGGATTTTTTTAACTTCCCCTGTTGACGACCTGAAACCAGCTCTATAACATTCGCCCCGCTTGTCGAGCACAGCCAGTCGCTGGGTAAGACGGCAAAGGTCTAAGCTGCAAAGTTTTTTCCGAAGCCGAAAGCTTTAAATCTGTGAAAGCAGGTGGAAAGGCGCCCGTAGCTCAGCTGGATAGAGCATCCGCCTTCTAAGCGGATGGTCGCAGGTTCGAGTCCTGCCGGGTGCGCCATTTGGCGATCTTGGCTCAGGTAAATGCAATATGGTGGGCGTAGCTCAGTTGGTAGAGCGCAGGATTGTGACTCCTGTTGTCGTGGGTTCGATCCCCATCGTCCACCCCATATTCCAAAGCGCCAGGTTAAGCCTGGCGTTTTTTGAAAAGTTTTATATGCGGATGTGGTGGAATTGGTAGACACACTGGATTTAGGTTCCAGCGCCGCAAGGTGTGAGAGTTCGAGTCTCTCCGTCCGCACCATGTAAGCTGTTATTCGGCAAAAGTTTTTATTGTTACCTAGTGAAAACTGGGTCGATATGGGAACGAATTGGGAATAATGCACGAAAAAGGCAGCCTTAATCGGGCTGCCTTTTTTGTTTTTGGTGGCTGGGTTCACAGCTTTAGCGCGTGTTCAAGCAGTGGGTTCATGCAGTACCATCTTTTAGAACTCCCTCCCGTTTGCCGCCTGCTTCTTAGGGTGACTTCTGCATATTGACCCTCTAGAATGCATGCCCTTGATTTGGGGCCGGTAAACGGCCGGCTTATGTCTGTGCAACGAGGAATATCCATGCAAGTTTCTGTTGAAAGTACTTCTGCTCTCGAGCGCCGCATGACTGTCGGCGTTTCCGTTGAGCGCATCGAGACTGAAGTCAACAAGCGTCTGCAGCAGACTGCCCGTCGCGCCAAGGTTCCAGGGTTCCGCCCAGGTAAGGTGCCGATGAGTGTGATCCGCCAGCGTTATGAAGACGCTGCGCGCCAGGAAGCACTGGGCGACCTGATCCAGTCGACTTTCTACGAAGCCGTTGTTGAGCAAAAGCTCAACCCAGCGGGTTCTCCGGCTGTTGAGCCGAAGTCCTTCGAGAAAGGCAAGGATCTGGAATACGTTGCGACTTTCGAGGTATTTCCGGAGTTCACCGTTGCCGGTTTTGAGTCCATCGCCATTGAGCGCCTGCAGGCTGACGTAGCTGACGCTGATGTCGACAACATGCTGGAAATCCTGCGCAAGCAGAACACCCGCTTCGAAGCCGCTGAACGGGCTGCTGAAAAAGATGATCAATTGAGTATCGACTTTGTCGGCAAGATCGATGGCGAAACCTTCGCAGGCGGCTCTGCCAAAGGCACTCAATTGGTTCTCGGTTCCGGCCGCATGATTCCTGGTTTTGAAGATGCGTTGGTGGGTGCTAAGGCGGGCGAAGAGCGCGTTATCACTCCAACGTTCCCAGCGGATTACCAGAACCTGGATCTGGCTGGCAAAACGGCCGAGTTCAGCGTCAAAGTCAACAGCATTGCAGCGCCTCAGTTGCCTGAGCTGAATGACGACTTCTTCGCCCTGTTCGGCGTCAAAGACGGCGGCCTTGAAGGCTTCCGCGCCGAAGTTCGCAAGAATATGGAGCGTGAGCTGCGTCAGGCTATCAAGTCCAAGATCAAGAATCAGGTTATGGACGGTCTACTGGCTGCCAACTCGATTGAAGTGCCGAAGGCGTTGATCAGCAATGAAGTGGATCGTCTGCGCGTACAGGCAGTGCAGCAGTTTGGTGGCAACTTGAAGCCAGACCAGTTGCCAGCTGAGCTGTTTGAAGAACAAGCCAAGCGGCGCGTTGCGCTGGGCTTAGTCGTAGCGGAAGTGGTCAAGCAGTGCGAGCTGAAGCCGGACGATACTCGCGTTCGCGAAATGATTCAGGAAATGGCTTCGGCTTATCAGGAGCCTGAGCAGGTTGTGGCCTGGTACTACAAAAACGACCAGCAAATGAACGAAGTGCGTTCGGTTGTACTGGAAGAGCAAGTTGTAGATACTGTTTTGCAGAAGGCTAACGTGACCGATAAAGCGGTCTCGTACGAAGAAGCTGTCAAGCCGGCTGAAGCACCACAAGCCGCCTGATTTCTTTACCTCGTTCGAATGCGTCATAAGCCAGCCGCCGTGCTGGCTTATGCGTATTTGTAATATGACTATTTAGGGAGCGAGTGTAAGCATGTCCCGCAATCCTTTTATGCAGCAAATGCCTGATATCCAAGCCGCTGGCGGCTTGGTGCCCATGGTTGTCGAGCAGTCAGCTCGCGGCGAGCGCGCCTACGACATTTATTCGCGCCTGCTCAAGGAGCGAGTGATCTTTCTGGTCGGCCCTGTAGAGGACTACATGGCCAACCTGATCTGTGCGCAACTGCTGTTCCTTGAGGCGGAAAATCCGGACAAGGACATCCATCTTTACATCAACTCCCCGGGTGGTTCGGTGACGGCGGGTATGTCGATCTACGACACCATGCAGTTCATTAAGCCTAACGTGTCGACCACTTGTATTGGTCAGGCATGCAGCATGGGTGCTTTTCTGCTGACCGCTGGCGCCGAGGGCAAGCGTTACTGCCTGCCGAACTCGCGCGTTATGATTCACCAGCCACTGGGCGGTTTCCAGGGCCAGGCGTCGGACATCGAAATCCACGCCAAGGAAATCCTCTTCATCCGCGAGCGTCTCAACACGCTGATGGCCAAGCACAGCGGGCACACTCTGGAAGAAATCGAGCGTGATACCAACCGCGATAATTTCATGAGCGCCGAAGCTGCGCGCGAATACGGGTTGATCGACGCAGTTATCGAAAAGCGCCCCGCTTAATATAAGCAGCTCAAAATAGGGCGAGTCGGCGAGTCTGGCTACAGGCGGGCTTGAAAAAGCCCGCATAAGCCTTCATCTTGTGTTGCAAGCCTATCGGATTTGGATCGAACGAATGACTGACACCCGCAACGGCGAGGACAACGGCAAGTTGCTTTATTGCTCCTTCTGCGGCAAAAGCCAGCATGAAGTGCGAAAATTAATTGCCGGCCCCTCGGTCTTCATCTGCGACGAGTGCGTCGACCTGTGCAACGACATCATCCGCGAGGAGGTGCAGGAAGCCCAGGCCGAGAGCAGCGCGCATAAATTGCCTGCACCCAAGGAAATCAGCGGCATCCTTGATCAGTATGTCATTGGTCAGGAGCGTGCTAAGAAAATTTTGGCTGTAGCGGTTTATAACCACTATAAGCGTCTCAACCAGCGCGATAAGAAAGACGACATTGAGTTAGGCAAAAGCAACATCCTACTCATCGGTCCGACGGGGTCGGGTAAAACTCTGTTGGCTGAAACCCTGGCGCGCTTGCTTAACGTACCTTTTACTATCGCTGACGCCACCACCCTGACCGAAGCTGGTTATGTGGGGGAAGACGTCGAGAACATCATTCAGAAGCTGTTGCAGAAGTGCGATTACGATGTGGAGAAAGCCCAAATGGGCATTGTCTATATTGACGAAATTGACAAGATTTCGCGTAAGTCTGACAACCCATCAATAACCCGTGATGTATCGGGTGAGGGTGTGCAGCAGGCGCTGCTCAAACTGATCGAAGGGACTGTGGCGTCTGTTCCGCCGCAAGGTGGTCGTAAGCACCCACAGCAGGAATTTCTGCAGGTTGATACGCGCAACATATTGTTCATTTGCGGTGGTGCGTTCTCCGGCCTGGAAAAGGTTATTCAGGGTCGTTCTACCAAGGGTGGTATCGGTTTCAGTGCCGAAGTTCGCAGCAAGGAAGAGGGCAAAAAAGTTGGCGAGTCATTGCGCGCTGTTGAGCCCGATGACCTGGTTAAGTTTGGTCTGATTCCTGAGTTTGTGGGGCGCTTGCCGGTTATTGCTACCTTGGATGAGCTAGATGAAGCGGCATTGGTGCAAATTCTGACCGAGCCCAAGAATGCGCTAACCAAGCAATACGCCAAACTTTTTGAGATGGAAGGTGTTGAGCTTGAGTTCCGTCCGGATGCGTTGAAATCAGTTGCTCACAAGGCGCTTGAGCGTAAAACCGGTGCTCGTGGTCTGCGTTCGATTCTCGAGGGTATCCTGCTCGATACCATGTACGAGATTCCATCGCAGTCAGACGTCAGTAAGGTGGTGATCGATGAAAGCGTCATCGAGGGTACGTCCAAGCCGTTGCTCATCTATGAGAACAAAGAGCCGCTAGCTAAGGCTGCGCCTGACGCGTAACAGCTTTGTAACATGTTGAAAGCAAGGGGCCTGCGGGCCCCTTTGCTTTTGCGGCTGCAATGCTTGTTTTTTGGTTGGGCTGCCCCCATCTTAGTTTTAAGGGTCATCCCATCTGTCACGGCCGTATGGCCGCCGTAGAGCTGAAATCATGAAGACAACCATCGAATTGCCTCTCCTGCCGTTGCGCGATGTTGTGGTCTATCCGCACATGGTCATTCCGTTATTCGTCGGGCGTGAAAAATCCATTGAAGCCCTTGAGGCTGCGATGGCTGGCGAGAAGCAGATCCTGCTTCTCGCCCAGAAAAATCCTGCAGATGACGACCCTGACGAGGCTGGCCTCTATCGCGTCGGCACCGTAGCCACTGTATTGCAGTTGCTGAAGCTACCGGACGGTACGGTCAAGGTACTGGTTGAAGGCGAACAGCGCGGTGAAATTGAGCGCTTTATAGATGTCGACGGTCATTGTCGGGCTGAAGTCCAGCTGATTGATGAGATTGACGCCGCTGAGCGTGAGGCCGAAGTCTTCACCCGCAGCCTGCTCAGTCAGTTCGAGCAATACGTTCAGCTGGGTAAGAAAGTGCCTGCAGAGGTACTAGCTTCGCTCAATGGTATCGATGAGCCTAGTCGGCTGGTCGACACCATGGCCGCGCACATGGTGCTGAAAATTGAGCAGAAGCAGGAAATCCTAGAAATTACCGACCTGACTGCACGTGTTGAGCACGTGCTCGCACTGCTCGATGCGGAAATCGACCTGCTGCAAGTCGAGAAGCGCATTCGCGGTCGGGTCAAGAAACAAATGGAGCGAAGCCAGCGTGAGTACTACCTGAATGAGCAAATGAAGGCCATTCAGAAGGAACTCGGCGACGGCGAGGACGGCCATAACGAGCTCGATGAGCTGAAAAAACGCATCGACAATGCCGGTCTAACCGCTGAGGCGCTCACTAAGGCCAATGCCGAGTTGAACAAACTCAAGCAAATGTCACCGATGTCGGCTGAAGCCACTGTTGTGCGCTCTTACATCGACTGGCTGGTCAATGTGCCGTGGAAAGCCCAGAGCAAAGTACGTCTCGATCTGGCGCGGGCTGAAAGCATACTGGATGCCGATCATTACGGTTTGGACGAGGTCAAGGAGCGCATCCTTGAATACCTCGCCGTGCAAAAACGCGTTAAAAAAATCAAAGGACCGGTGCTTTGCTTAGTAGGTCCGCCTGGCGTGGGTAAAACCTCGTTGGCCGAGTCGATTGCCAGCGCCACCAATCGTAAGTTCGTGCGTATGGCGCTTGGTGGCGTGCGTGATGAGGCTGAAATTCGTGGTCATCGACGCACTTATATTGGCTCTATGCCAGGTCGTCTGATTCAGAAAATGACCAAGGTTGGTGTGCGCAATCCGTTATTCCTGCTCGATGAAATCGACAAGATGGGTCAAGACATGCGTGGCGATCCCGCATCGGCATTACTTGAGGTGCTTGATCCAGAGCAAAATCACAACTTCAACGATCACTATCTGGAGGTCGATTACGACCTGTCGGATGTCATGTTCCTGTGCACGGCCAACTCGATGAATATTCCCGGGCCGCTGCTGGACCGGATGGAGGTGATCCGTCTGCCGGGCTACACCGAAGCCGAGAAAATCAACATCGCGGTTAAGTACCTGGCCCCCAAGCAGGTGCAGGCCAATGGTCTGAAGAAAACCGAGTTGGTGTTTGAAGAAGCAGCGATCCGCGACATTATTCGCTACTACACTCGCGAGGCAGGCGTGCGTGCTCTTGAGCGGCAAATCGCCAAGGTTTGTCGTAAGGTCGTTAAAGAGCACACCACCGAGAAGCGTTTTCAGGTCACCGCTACGGCTGATTCGTTAGAGCATTATCTTGGCGTTCATAAACATCGCTACGGTTTGGCTGAGGAGCAGGACCAAATCGGTCAGGTTACTGGCTTGGCCTGGACTCAGGTCGGCGGTGAGTTGTTGACCATCGAGGCGGTTGTCGTGCCAGGCAAGGGCCAACTGATCAAGACCGGCTCGCTGGGTGATGTGATGCTTGAATCGATCACGGCTGCGCAGACCGTTGTGCGCAGTCGGGCTAAGAGTCTGGGCGTGCCTGTAGACTTCTACGAGAAGCAAGACATTCATATCCATGTGCCAGAGGGGGCAACGCCCAAAGATGGCCCCAGCGCCGGCGTTGGCATGTGTACGGCCCTGGTCTCGGCGCTGACGCAGATCCCTGTGCGTGCTGATGTCGCAATGACCGGCGAAATCACCTTGCGTGGCCAGGTATTAGCGATTGGTGGTTTGAAAGAAAAACTGCTGGCCGCTCACCGTGGTGGAATCAAAACGGTGATCATTCCAGAAGAGAATGTGCGCGATTTGAAAGAGATTCCGGAGAACATTAAACAAGACCTGCAGATTAAACCGGTTAAATGGATTGACGAGGTCCTGCAAATTGCGCTGCAATACGCCCCGGAGCCCTTGCCTGATGCGGCTCCCATGGCGGCAAAGGATGAAAAACGCGAGACTGATTCCAAGGAGCGAATTAGCACGCATTAGTCGGAGGGGTTTCTTGACACATTTTTAGAGCCCTTGTTATAAAGCGGCTCTTATCGTGTTCGCAGGCTCTCCAGCACCAGCTTCGCTTACATTTAAAAGCAAGAAATAAACTCAATAGAAATTAAGGGGACTTAAGAGTGAACAAGTCGGAACTGATCGATGCCATCGCCGCATCTGCTGATATCCCAAAAGCTGTTGCCGGCCGCGCGCTGGACGCAGTAATTGAATCCGTTACTGGCGCTCTGAAAGCTGGTGATTCTGTAGTACTGGTTGGTTTCGGTACTTTCGCTGTTAAAGAGCGTGCTGCTCGTACTGGCCGCAACCCACAAACTGGTAACCCGATCAGCATCGCTGCTGCCAAGATTCCAGGCTTTAAAGCCGGTAAAGCTCTGAAAGACGCTGTCAACTAAGCTTCTTTCGGTTTTGCCCAGCAGATCAGTTGAATGGCTGATTTGAGCGGGGCGGGATGTTCAGCCAGCCTTATCAGGCTGAACATAACGAATCTGTTGCTTGAGTTCGATCCGCTTCGCAAGTTATGAGAAGGCGCATCCACTGATGCGCCTTTCTTCTATCCGGATTTTACCCACACTGCACGGCTGCTTTTTTGTGCAGTCGTTCTGGGGGACGCATGCTGCAAAATATCAGGGACAATTCACAGGGTTGGATTGCCAAAACCATCATTGGCATCATTGTCGCGCTGCTCGCGCTGACGGGTGTTGATGCTATTTTTACCAGCACCAGTAATAGCCAGAATGCTGCAGAAGTGAATGGTGAGAAAATCACTTCTACCGATCTCAGTCAGGCTGTTGAGATGCAACGCCGGCAGTTATTGCAGCAGCTGGGACGCGACTTCGACGCTTCCTTGTTGGATGAGAAACTGCTGCGCGAGGCAGCCTTGAATGGTTTGGTCGAGCGCAGCTTGCTGCTCAATAGCGCCAAAGACGCTAACTTCGCTTTTTCGCAACAAGCGCTGGATCAGTTGATCCTGAAAACACCTGAGTTCCTAGTCGATGGCCAGTTCAATGCTGAGCGTTTCGATCAGGTGATTCGTCAGTTAGGCTATAGCCGTTTGCAGTTCCGCCAGATGCTTGAGCAGGAAATGTTGATCGGTCAGCTGCGCGCCGGTTTAGCCAATAGCGGTTTCGTGACTGATACTCAGGTGCAAGCTTTTGCTGCACTGGAAAAGCAGACCCGTGACTTCGCCACCCTGACCCTTAAAGCTGACCTTAATGCGGTCATGCTCAGTGATGACGACATCAAAGCCTACTATGAAGCTCAAGCCAGCGAGTTCATGAGCCCTGAGCAAGTAGTGCTGGAATACGTCGAGCTGAAAAAAGATGCGTTCTTTGATCAGGTCGAAGTCACTGACGAGGCGCTGCAAAGTGCCTATCAAGGTGAAATCGCTAACCTCGCCGAGCAGCGTCGTGCCGCGCATATTTTGCTTGAAGTGAACGACTCCCTGAATGATGAGCAAGCCCAAGCGAAGTTAGTCGAAGTACAGAAGCGCCTAGAGCAGGGTGAGGATTTTGCCGCGCTGGCAAAAGAGCTCTCCGATGATCCGGGCTCGGCAGGCGAGGGTGGTGATCTGGGCTTTGCTGGCCCCGGCGTTTACGACCCCGCTTTTGAAAAAGCGCTGTATGCGCTGAGCGAAAATGCCGTGTCAGCTCCTGTTCGCAGTGAATTCGGTTGGCATCTGATCAAGTTGCTGGGCGTGCAGTCTCCTGAGGTGCCAAGCTTTGCCAGCTTGAAAGAAAAGCTGCAGCGCGATCTTAAAACCCGTCAAGTTGAGCAGCGTTTTGTCGAGGTTTCCAAAGACCTAGAAGATGCCGCATTTGAAGCTTCGGATCTGGCTCAGCCAGCCCAGGAGCTGGGATTGCAGGTCAATACTACTGATGCGTTTGGTCGCCAAGGTGGCAGCGAAGGGCTGACCGCTAACAGCCAAGTGATCCAGGCTGCTTTCAGCGCTGAAGTACTGGAAGACGGCAGTAACAGCAGTGTGATTGAGCTCGACCCGAATACTGTGGTTGTGGTGCGCGTTAAAGAGCATAACAAGCCTGAGCAGCTGCCGCTTGAGCAGGTTGCTGCGAGCATTCGTGACCAGCTGACTAAGGTACGTGCCAGCGAAGCAGTCAAAGCTAAGGCTGAAGAGCAACTGGCTGTTTTGCGGGAAGGGCAAACGCCGGTGACTCAGGCGGATGCCAATCAGGGTTGGAATGTTGTCGAAGCGGCGACACGCAGTCAGGAAGGTGTTGAGCCGGTCGTGCTACAGGCGCTGTTCCGTATGCCCAAGCCTGAAGCAACCGACAAACCGACCTTTGCTGGCATTAGCCTGAGTAACGGCGATTTTGTGATCATTCGTCTCAATGGCGTAAGCCAGCCGCAGCAAGCGCTGTCGGATGAAGACAAGGCGATGTACAGCCGCTTCTTGGCCTCGCGAGAAGGGCAGCAGGACTTCGCGGCGTTCCGCAAGCAGTTAGAAGAAAAAGCGGATATCGAGCGTTTCTGATCGGTTCGCCACATACAAAAAGGCCGCTCAATTGAGCGGCCTTTTTGTTGCTGCAGCGACGTGATTATTCTTCCATCGCACCCATGGCGGTGGTGTTGAAGCCGCCATCGACATACATAATTTCACCGCTCACGCCTGAGGCCAGGTCAGAGCAGAGGAACGCGCCGGCGTTGCCGACTTCGTCGATAGTTACGTTGCGGCGCAGTGGAGTCTGCTTCTCGTTAGCGGCGAGCATTTTGCGGAAGCTCTTGATGCCGGATGCAGCCAGGGTACGGATCGGGCCCGCGGAGATGGCGTTAACACGGGTACCTTCTGGGCCGAGGCTGCCGGCCAGGTAACGGACGCCGGCTTCCAGGCTCGCTTTAGCCATGCCCATGACGTTGTAGTTGGGCATGGTGCGTTCGGCACCCAGGTAGGAGAGGGTGAGTAGGCTGCCATTGCGGCCTTTCATCATCTCGCGGCCGGCTTTAGCCAGAGCGACGAAACTGTAGGCGCTGATGTCGTGAGCAATACGAAAGCCTTCGCGGGTGGTGACATCGGTGAAGTCGCCGTTCAGTTGGTCGCCGGGGGCAAAACCTACGGAGTGAACGATGCAGTCCAGACCGTCCCATTTCTTGCTCAGGGCTTCGAATACCGATGCGATCTCTTCGTCATTGGCCACGTCGCACGGGAAGCACAGTTCGGCGCTTGAGCCCCAGTCAGCCGCAAAACCTTCAACGCGGCCTTGGAGCTTTTCGTTCTGGTAGGTGAAGGCCAGTTCGGCACCTTCACGGTGCATGGCTGCCGCGATGCCGGAGGCGATCGACAGTTTGCTGGCGACGCCAACGATCAGTACGCGCTTGCCGCTTAGAAAACCCATGGGTGTTGTTCCTCTTCCTGTCTACAAGAATTAATCCGCCGGGACCATAAAGGCCGCTTCCAGCAACTGCTGTGTATAGATGTCCTGCGGGGCGTTAAAGACACTTGCAGCTGAGCCTTGTTCCACCACTTTGCCTTGTTTGACTACCATGATTTGGTGGCTCAAGGCTCTGACGACTGCCAGGTCGTGGCTGATAAACAGATACGTTAGGTTATATTTGGCCTGCAGCGAGCGTAGCAGTTCGACCACCTGGCGCTGCACCGTACGATCGAGGGCCGAGGTTGGCTCATCCAGCAAGATCAGTGCGGGCTTGAGTACCAGGGCGCGGGCAATGGCAATGCGCTGGCGTTGGCCGCCGGAGAACTCATGCGGATAGCGATGGCGGGTTTCAGGGTCGAGGTCGACCTCAATCAGCGCATCGATAATGGCCTGCTCCTGTTCGGCTGCAGTGCCCATGCCGTGAATCTGCAAACCCTCACCAACAATCTGACTCACCGACATGCGCGGGCTGAGGCTGCCAAATGGATCTTGGAAGACCACCTGCATCTGTCGGCGTAGCGGTCTTACCTGCTCTTGCGAGAGGTGGTCAATGGCTTGACCCTGAAAGTGAATACCGCCTTGGCTGCTAAGCAGGCGCAAAATCGCCAAGCCGAGGGTGGACTTGCCTGAGCCACTCTCACCAACGATACCCAGGGTATGCCCCTGCGGCACGCTGAAATTGATGCCGTCTACCGCTTTGACATGGTCGACGGTGCGGCGTAGCAGGCCTTTTTTAATTGGGAACCACACGCGCAGGTTATCGACTTCCAGCATGGGCTTGCCGGGTGGTTGATCGACCGGGCCTCCGGAAGGTTCGGCACCCAGCAGCTCGCGGGTGTAGGGGTGTTGCGGGGCGTTAAATAGTGTCTCGCAGGCGGCTTCCTCAACGATATGCCCGTGCTGCATAACGCAGACCCGGTGGGCAATACGCCGCACAAGGTTGAGGTCGTGGCTGATCAGCAGGATGGCCATGCCTAAGCGCGCCTGCAGGTCCTTGAGCAGTTCAAGAATCTTCAGCTGTACGGTCACATCCAGCGCAGTGGTCGGCTCATCGGCGATTAGCAGTTCCGGCTCGTTGGCCAGCGCCATGGCGATCACCACGCGTTGACGTTGGCCGCCCGACAGCTCATGAGGGTAAGCCTTGAGGCGTTTATGCGGTTCGGGAATGCCGACCAAGTCAAGCAGTTCGAGGGTGCGCGCCGTAGCGGCCTTACCACGTAGGCCCTTGTGCAGGCCCAGTACTTCGTTGATTTGTTTTTCGATGCTGTGCAACGGGTTTAACGAGGTCATGGGCTCCTGAAAGACCATGGCAATGCGGTTACCACGGATGCCGCGAAGTTTGTTCTCGTTGAGCTTGAGCAAATCTTGCCCAGCATAGTGAATGCTGCCGCTCGGATGCTGGGCTAGCGGGTAGGGCAGCAGGCGCAGGATGGAATGCGCAGTTACTGACTTACCAGAACCGCTTTCGCCAACCAGGGCAAGGGTTTCGCCACGCTTTATGTCGAAGCTAACACCTTCCAATACCCGTTCTTTGCGGTTGCCGGTGACAAACTCGACAGCCAGATCACGGACTTCGATGAGGGCGGGGGTGTCGGTCATATTATTTCCTCGGGTCGAAGGCATCACGTGAGGCTTCGCCGATAAACACCAGCAAACTGAGCATCAGGGCGAGCACCGCAAAGGCACTGATGCCCAGCCATGGCGCTTGCAGGTTGGACTTGCCCTGGGCGACCAATTCACCCAGCGACGGTGCGCCAGGCGGCAGACCAAAGCCGAGGAAGTCCAGTGCGGTGAGGGTGCCGATCGCGCCGGTGAGGATGAACGGCATAAAGGTCATGGTCGAGATCATTGCGTTGGGCAGAATGTGGCGGAACATGATCGAGCCGTTCTGCATGCCCAGAGCGCGGGCGGCGCGTACATATTCGAGATTGCGCCCGCGTAAGAACTCAGCGCGCACCACGTCCACCAGACTCATCCAGGAGAACAGCAGCATGATGCCCAGCAGCCACCAGAAGTTTGGCTGCACGAAGCTGGCTAGGATGATCAGCAGGTAGAGCACCGGCAAGCCCGACCAGACTTCCAGAAAGCGCTGGCCGACCAGGTCGACCCAGCCGCCATAAAAGCCCTGCAAGGCACCGGCAAATACGCCGATGACTGAACTCGCCAGAGTCAGGATGAGGGCAAACAACACTGAAATGCGGAAGCCATAGATCACCCGCGCGAGCACATCGCGGCCTTGGTCGTCGGTGCCGAACCAATTCTCTGTGGACGGTGGCGCCGGTGCAGGTACTTGTAGGTCGTAGTTGATGCTGGAGTAGCTGTAGCGGATGGGCGGCCAGATCATCCAGCCATCCTTTTCCTTGATCAGCTCCTGAATGTAGGGGCTCTTGTAATTGGCCTGCAGCGGGAATTCGCCGCCAAAGGTGGTTTCCGGGTAGCGCTTGAGTACCGGGAAATACAGTTCGTTGTCGTAACTCACCACCAACGGCTTGTCGTTGGCAATTAGTTCGGCGCCCAAGGTGACGAAAAATAAGACGAGGAAAATCCACAGCGACCACCAGCCGCGTTTGTGCGCCTTAAACAGCTGGAAGCGGCGTTGATTGATCGGAGAAAGTGTCATCTCAACCCTCCCGGCTTTCGAAGTCGATGCGTGGATCGACTAGGGTATAGGTAATGTCGCCGATCAAT
The DNA here is from genome assembly GCF_900113745.1 of Pseudomonas guineae. Taxonomy (GTDB): domain Bacteria; phylum Pseudomonadota; class Gammaproteobacteria; order Pseudomonadales; family Pseudomonadaceae; genus Aquipseudomonas; species Aquipseudomonas guineae. The sequence continues at coordinate 223,026 of NZ_FOQL01000002.1, forward strand.
TTCACCACCAAGCCCAGCAGCGTAAAGATAAACAGGGTGCCAAACACCACCGGGTAATCACGGTTGATAGCAGCCTCGAAACTCATCAGACCCAAGCCGTCGAGGGAGAAGATCACCTCAATCAGCAAGGAACCGGTGAAGAAAATCCCGATAAAGGCCGCCGGGAAACCGGCGATGATGATCAGCATCGCGTTGCGAAACACATGGCCGTAGAGCACGCGGTTGTTGCTCAGGCCCTTGGCGCGGGCGGTGACCACATAGTGCTTATTGATCTCATCGAGAAAGCTGTTCTTGGTTAGCAGCGTCAGGGTGGCGAAGTTACCAATCACCAGCGCGGTGACGGGCAGCGCCAGGTGCCAGAAATAGTCGAGCAGCTTGCCGCTAAAACTCAGCTCGTCGAAGTTGTTCGAGGTCAGGCCGCGCAGTGGGAACCAGTCCCAGTAACTGCCGCCGGCAAATAATACGATCAGCAGAATGGCAAACAGGAAGGCGGGAATGGCATAGCCGACGATGATTGCCGAGCTGGTCCAAACGTCAAAGGCACTGCCATGCCGAGTGGCCTTGGCGATCCCCAACGGGATCGACACCAGGTACATGATCAGCGTGCTCCACAGCCCTAAGGAGATCGATACCGGCATCTTCTCGATGATCAGGTCGATGACCTCGGCATCGCGAAAGAAGCTGGAGCCAAAGTCAAGTTGTGCGTAGCTCTTGAGCATCAGCCAAAAACGCTCCGGGGCGGGCTTGTCGAAACCGTACATGCGCTCGATCTCCACGACCAGATCGGGATCAAGACCCTGGGCGCCGCGGTAGTTGGAGCCGGCCACTGCGACCTCGGCACCGCCGCCAGCAATCCGGCTGGTGGCTCCATCGAAGCCTTCCAGCTTGGCAATCATCTGCTCGACCGGACCGCCGGGAGCGGCCTGGATGATGATGAAGTTGATCAGCAAAATACCGAACAGCGTGGGAATGATCAGCAGCAGCCGACGAAAAATATACGCCAGCATCTTATTGCTCCGGATCTGCAGAGGGTTGGGCGGCAGACGCGTCGGCGGCTGCTTCGGGTGATTGCGTGCGCACCCACCAGGTGTGCAGGCCAATATCGTATTGCGGCGTCACTTGCGGGTGCTCAAAACGGTTCCAGTAGGCCACGCGCCAGGTTTTGATATGCCAGTTGGGCACCACGTAATGGCCCCACAACAATACGCGGTCAAGGGCGCGGGTGTGGGCAATCAGGCTTTGCCGTGAGTCGGCATTGATCAAACCCTCAACCAGGCTGTCCACAGCTGTGTCTTTTAGGCCGATAAAGTTGCGGCTGCCGGGGTTGTCGGCACTGCTGGAGTGCCAGTATTCGCGTTGCTCGTTACCAGGTGAGTTGGACTGGCCAAAGCCACCGACGATCAGGTCGTAATCGCGCGAGCGCAGGCGGTTGATGTACTGCGACACGTCAACGCGGCGAATCACCAGTTCGATGCCCAAATCAGCCAAGTTACGTTTGAACGGCAGCAACACACGTTCGAACTCGGTTTGTGCCAGCAGGAACTCGAAACTCACCGGTTTACCGGTGCTGTCGAGCATCTGGTCGCCATCGACACGCCAGCCCGCCTCCTGCAGCAGTTGGTAGGCCCGACGTTGCTGCTCGCGAATGATGCCGCTGCCATCAGTAACCGCAGGCTGGTATTCGTCGCTGAATACTTTAGGCGCGATTTGCGCGCGCAAGGGCTCAAGCAGCTTCAACTCGTCAGCGGAGGGTAAGCCAACTGAGGCCAGTTCGGAGTTGTCAAAGTAGCTGCGGGTGCGGGTATAGGCACCATTGAATAGCTGACGGTTGGTCCACTCGTAATCAAACAGCAGGCCCAGTGCTTCTCGCACCCGGCGGTCGCTGAACAGCGGGCGACGCGTGTTGAAGATAAACCCTTGCATGCCGGTGGGGTTGTGATTGGCGATCTCTTCTTTAATTAACTGCCCGTTGGCTACTGCCTCATTGTTATAGGCGGTGGCCCAGTTCTTTGCGCTCATTTCCAGCCAGTAGTCGAACTGACCGGCTTTGAGCGCTTCGAGGGCGACGGTGTTGTCACGGTAGTAGTCGATTTGCAGGGTGTCGAAGTTGTAGAAGCCGCGGTTGACCGGCAAGTCTTTACCCCACCAGTCCTTAACTCGCTCATAGCGAATCGAGCGGCCTGCTTGTACCTCAGCCACTTTGTAGGGTCCGCTGCCCAGGGGGATATCCAGATTGCCTTTGCTGAAATCGCGTTCGGCCCACCAGTGTTTCGGCAGTACCGGTAGCTGGCCGACAATTAGCGGCAGCTCACGGTTGCCGGCATGCTTGAAGACAAAGCGCACGCGCAGGGGGCTTTCGACTACAACCTTTTCGACATCTGCATAGTAACCGCGGTACATGGGGGCACCTTGGCTCATCAGGGTGTCGAAGGTGAATTTAACGTCTTCGGCGGTGACTGGCTGGCCATCATGGAAGCGTGCTTCAGGGCGCAGATAAAAGCGTACCCAGGCATTGTCTGGGGCTTTCTCGATTTTCTCGGCCAGTAAACCGTATTCGGTAAAGGGCTCATCCAGGCCATGGCGGGTCAGGGTGTCGTAGATGATGCTTATATCGTCGGCGGCCACACCTTTGTTGATGAAGGGGTTGAGGCTGTCGAAACCGCCAAAGCCGGCCTGGCGCAAAGTGCCGCCCTTCGGTGCATCAGGGTTGACGTAGTCGAAGTGCTTGAAGTTGGCCGGGTATTTGGCTGGTTCGTCATACAGGGTTTGCGCATGCTTAGGGTTAGCGAGCGCAAGGCTGGCAACGCTAAGCAGGGCAATGCTGCTGAAGCCGATAAACAGGGTGCGCAATGCATGGGTCATTCAGCGTTCTCCATGGATTTCAGCCACCAGGTACGCAGGCCCAAGGTGTAGGGCGGCGTGGCGACAAAGGCAAATCGGTTACGGTAAGCCAGGCGGTGGTAATCGATATACCAATTCGGGATGGTGTAGTGCTGCCACAACAATACGCGGTCAAGCGCGCGGGTGGCCGCTACTTGCTCGGTTCGGGTCTGCGCTGCCAGCAACTTTTCAATCATTGCATCGACTACTGGGTGATTAACCCCGGCGTAGTTTCTGCCACCCTTGATAGTGGCCTGGGATGAGTGGAAGTACTGTGATTGCTCAAGGCCGGGGCTGAGGGTCTGCGGCAGAGTAAGCAAAATCATGTCGAAGTCGTATTGATCGAGACGCTGCTTGTACTGGGCGCGGTCGACGGTGCGCAGGTTGGCCTGGATTCCAATGCTGGCGAGATTCTCGGTAAAAGACTGGAGGATTCGCTCAAGGTTGGGGTTAACCAACAGTATCTCAAGGCTCAGTGGCTGGCCTTGGCGATTGAGCAGGCGCTGGCCTGAAGGCTTCCAGCCGGCATCGGCCAGTAGACCGAGCGCACGGCGCAAGGTATCCCGCGGAATGCCCCGGCCATCGGTCTGCGGCATGGTAAATGGTTCGGTAAAAAGGCGAGCCGGCAGCTGCTTGCGATAGGGCGATAACATTAGCCATTCGGCACCTTCTGGCTTGCCTTTGGCCGAGAATTCACTGTTTGGGTAGTAGCTTTTAGCGCGGGTGTAGGAACTGTTGAACAATGCGCGGTTGGCCCATTCAAAGTCGAACATCAGGCCCAGGGCCTCACGGACTTTACGGTCGGCGAACATTGCGCGGCGGGTGTTCATGAACAACGCCTGGGTTTGCGTCGGAATCTGGTGCGGAATTTCTGCTCGAATAACTTCGCCACGGTTCAGCGCCGGGAAGCGGTAACCATTGGCCCAGTTCTTCGCTTGCTGCTCGATATAGATATCGAATTCGCCGGCCTTGAAGGCTTCGAACGCGACATGGCTGTCACGGTAGAACTCCACGTCGACTCGGTCGAAGTTGTACTTGCCACGGTTGACCGGCAGTGTTGCGCCCCACCAATCCTTGACCCGTTCAAATCTCAGGCTGCGCCCAGGGCTGACCTGGGTGATGCGGTAGGGTCCGCTGCCCAGCGGTGGTTCATAGGTAGTGGCCTTGAAATCGCGGTCTTTCCAGTAATGTTGCGGCAGTACCGGCAGTTCGCCAAGACGCAAAACCAACAACGAGCTGCCGGCGCGCTTGAGGACAAAACGAATGCTGTGACGATTGAGGATATCGACCCGCTTCACCTCCTGCAGATTGCTGCGGTACTGCGGATGACCTTGCTTGAGGAGCAAACGGTAGGAGAACGCGACGTCATAGGCGGTAATCGGCTTTCCGTCATGGAAGCGTGCTTCGGGACGCAGGTTGAACACCACCCAGCTGCGATCATCGCTGTACTCCACTGACTCGGCGATCAAGCCGTAGCTGGAGGCCGGCTCATCACCGGAGGGGTCATAGGCACCAGTACCGACCATAAGGGGCGCATTGAGCTCATTGACCCCGTATTGCAGAAAATTGGCGGTACTGATCGGGCTGCTGCCCTTGAGGGTATAAGGGTTGAGCGTGTCGAAGGTGCCGTTGGCCATCATTCGCAGCGTGCCGCCCTTTGGGGCTTCAGGGTTGACCCAGGCGAAGTGGGTGAAGCTGGCAGAGTACTTCAGCTCGCCAAACTGGGCGTAGCCGTGGCTTGTATACAGGGTGGCCCAGGCAGACGAACTGACGGCCAGGCAGAGAAACAGCGAGAGGAGAGGACGTATCAAGTGAAATATCCGATCCGTGGCGTCTTGAGGGCTGCTGGTCAGGCACATTAACAGCTTGTATCCGTTGGAAAAAGGGTAGGCTCGCGCTAAGCCCTAGTGGCACATTAACTATAATTAAACGACCTATAACGAGGGCACTGTTTTGGCTACAAAATGCCATGGTCTGCAGTCATGGATTGATCGCTTTAACCAAGCCGAATTACCAGCCCTGGCCTCGGTCGTGCAGGACCTGCACCGCCTGACGCTGGGTGATAAATCCTCGGTCCAGCAATTAGCCGATGTTTTGTTGCGCGATGCCGCGTTAACCGCCAAGGTCCTGCGCATCGGCAATAGCGTGTATTACAACCCGTCACAGGAAGCCATCCGGACGATCTCTCGGGCCATTGTACTGATCGGCTTCGATAACGTGAGGCAGATAGGTCTGTCAGTCAGCCTGATTGATGGCTTATTGGCGCGTAGCTCGCGTGATCAGCTCGCTGAGCTGCTGGCACGATCGTTCCATGCGGCGGTGCAGGCGCGTAATATTGCTGGGTACGTCCTTGCTAAAAACGATGAAGAAGTGTTTATCGCCGCCTTACTGCATAACGTTGGCGAACTGGCGTTCTGGGGGTGTGCCGGTGATGCGGCTGATGAGTTGGCCAGCGCTCTGGCTCAACCTGGGGCGCAAGAAGATGACGTGGTGATGCAGGTACTTGGCACCAGCTTTCGCCAGTTGAGCCTGGCCTTGGTGAAAAGCTGGAACCTGGGTGACACCGTTAGCCTGGCGCATCAGTCGACCAGCCAGAATGATCCGGCCGTAAAAGCTGTGATCTTGGGTGCAAAAATCAGCCAGGCGGCTCTGGATGGCTGGGACACGCCGGCCATGGAGGCACTGGTCGGACAGTTGGCCAGCTTTATTGGCGTCACCTTAGAGGAAGCTATGCAGCAAGTGCTGGCCAGTGCCGAGGAGACGGTAAAGATGGCGGCGACCTTTGGCGTCAGCCAGCTGTGCAAACTGATCCCCAATACCGACCCGGAGCAAATTCGTTTGCAGCAGGAACAGCGCAAGGCGCGGTTGCTGCAGCCCAATCTGCTGGTATTACAGCAAGCCCTGCAGGACCTCGGGTTGATGGTTTCGCGGCGGGCTGATCTTGGTTTGGTGCTGGATACCCTTTTTAAGGGGCTGCATGAGGGCGCGGGGCTGGAGCGCATCATGTTGATGGTCTTGTCCGATGGGCAAAGCTGTTTTCGCGCCAAGCGAGTGACTGGCGAAGGCACTGAGAGCTGGGCGCATGATTTTATCTTGCCGGTTTCGCAGTTCGAGCAGCCGCATATCTTCAGTTATGCGCTGCGTAATAAAGAAGCGCTATGGATGGGTGTGCCGGCCAGTTACAACCTGAATGAGCTGGTCACTCAGCCGATTCGCCAGCGCCTGGGGCAGGGTATGTTCTTTGTTGCCCCGCTTTTGGCCGGTACCCGAGAGATCGGCCTGCTGTATGCCGACGGCCGCGTGTCCGGGCGGGCGTTAAAGCATGAGCAGTTTGTCGCTTTTCAGCGGTTTACCCAGTTGACTGGTCGCTGCCTGGAAGCGATGAGCAAGAAGGCTTGATCAGTTGGCACTGTAGAGGGTCAGCGTCTGCCCGGGCTTGAGTGCTTTGCCGGCCTTGGGGTTCCAATTCTGTAGCGTTTTCATGGGTACCTTGAGGCGTTTGGCGATTAAATACAGTGAGTCGCCACGGCGTACCTTGTAATAGGTTGTGCTTTGGCGAGCACTGCTAGGCTTGCCCGCGTGTAAGGACAGGACCTGGCCGACTCGCAGGCTATTGCCCGATAGCTTATTCCAGCGCCGCACATCGGTAACGGTAACCTTGTGACTCTTGGCGATCTGCCAAAGGCTATCACCGTTTTTTACTCGGTAGGTGCGGCTTGGCGTGCTAGGCGCCGTGGTGAGCTGGCGCAGCGGTTGGCGCGTATTGACACGGGGCTGAGTTGGGATACTCAGCTGTTGGCCGATGCGCAAGTGACTGCCGGTGAGCTTGTTAATGTCTTTCAGGGTGCCCACAGTCACTTGATGCTGGTTGGCAATGCTGTGCAGGCTGTCGCCCGAGCGCACACGATACTGCTGCCAGTCGACCAGTTCTTGGGGTTTCATCAGTGACAGGTTGGCGGTTAGCAGTTCAGCCTTATCGGTTGGCACCAGCAGATGCTGCGGACCGTCCAGGGTTACGCCTTTCTTGAACGCCGGGTTGAGCAGGTACAGCTCGTCTTCATCAAGGCCCGCCATGGCGGCGACACGGGCCAAGTCCATGTGCTGTTTGAACTCGACCTTTTCGAAGTAAGGTTCGTTGGCCACCGGGGCAAGGCTGACGCCATAGGCGTGCGGCGTCATCACCACCTGCGAGAGTGCCAACAACTTAGGCACGTAATTCTGTGTTTCAGTTGGCAGTGAAAGGTTCCAGTAATCAGTCGGTAGGCCGAGTTTTTGGTTGCGCTCAATTGCTCGGCTGACCCGGCCTTCACCAGCGTTATAGGCTGCTAACGCCAATAGCCAGTCACCGTTGAACATTTCCTTGAGGCGCGACAGATAATTGATGGCGGCATCAGTTGAGGCCATCACGTCGCGGCGACCGTCGTACCAGTTGGTCTGGCGGAGGTTGAAGTAGCGCCCTGTTGAGGGGATAAACTGCCAGAGCCCGACCGCATGGGCATGTGAGTAGGCCAGAGGGTTGTACGCACTTTCGATCATCGGCAGCAGAGCCAATTCCATCGGCATATTGCGCTGCTCTAAGCGCTCAACGATGAAGTGAATGTAGGGGTTACTGCGCTCGCCGGCTTTCTCGATAAACGATGGGTTGCTGACGAACCATAGACGTTGCTGCTCGATACGCGGATTAAGAGTGATGGTCTCTTGTAACTGATAGCCGTTGCGTACCCGCTCCCAGATGTCTGTAGGTTCTTCTGGAGCATCCGCCGCGCTGTCGTTCAGCCACTCCGGCTCCTGCTCAAGGCCGGCTGTACGCTCGGGGACGAGGCGCTGCTGCTGAGTGCTCTGACAGCCCGCCACAGTTATGCATATGATCACCAGAAGCGCTTTAGCGCTGCGTGCTAATGCCTTTAGATTCAAGGTCTTGCGTGGTGATAAAGGCATTGGCGACGATGTACTTCCCGGCGAAAAGGTCGGGCGATTCTAGAAACGAGAGTGCCATTGGTCAAGTTTTAACCAGGCTTTTGTGTGGTTGTCGAGGTTTAGAAATGATCTTTCCACGCGCGTAAAGCGGCGAAAACCTCGACCGGCGAGCGGCTGGCGGGTCCTTCGCGCTCGGTGATACAAGCGCTGAGCGATGGTTGCGCGCTGCGCAAGAACGGGTTGGTCGCGCGCTCCAGGCCAATTGATGAAGGCAGGCTGATTTGCCCTGCCTCACGCCATTGGCTGACCTGCTGCAGGCGTTGCTTGATTTCAGGGTTGCCGGGTTCAGCTGCCGCGGCAAAGCGCAGGTTGCTCAGGGTGTACTCGTGGGTACAGAACACTTGGGTCTCCTCAGGCAGTGCGGCCAGACGGCTGAGCGAGGCGTGCATCTGCTCGGGAGTGCCTTCAAACAGCCGGCCGCAACCACCGGCAAACAGCGTGTCGCCACAGAACAGCCAGTGCTGCTCAGGCTGAATGTAGGCAATGTGCCCAAGGGTGTGCCCCGGTACTTCAACAATAACGAAGCGGCACCCGAGAACTTCCGCCTGGTCGCCGTCGTGAAGCGCCAGGTCACGGCCAGGTATTTTCTCATTAGCGGGGCCCAGCACCCGTGCGCCAGTTATGGTCTTGAGTCGCTCGACACCGCCGACATGATCAACGTGATGGTGGGTGATCAGAATGTCACTCAACTGCCAGCCAGGATGAGCCGTTAACCAGGCCTCGACAGGTGCCGCGTCGCCAGGATCAACCACCGCGCAGCGACGCTGCTCGGCGTCTTGCAGCAGCCAGATATAGTTGTCAGAAAATGCAGGCAGGGCGTCGATTTTTATCATCACTAGGTCGCTAAGCAGGGCATAAAGGTTCATCTTAGGGGGCAATAGCGGTGCTGGCTACTTAGGTGTTTTTATGACCGATCATCCGTTTGCTCAGGCCGATAGTGAGTGGCTTGACCTCATAGGCGCGGCCCGCGGTTGGCTGGGCGGCCCGCTCGGGCAGTTTTTGTTGGAGCAAGAACGGCAGTTACTGGAGGACGAACTGGCGCGTTTTTTTGGCGGTTATCTGGTCCATTACGGCCCGGCCGCTGACACACCACCGGATGCCCAACAGATTCAGCGCAGTGTGCGCGTGGGTGCGCCGTTCAAGGGGGTTGAGATTGTCTGTGAGGAGCAAGCCTGGCCGTTGATCGAGCATGCCGCTGATGTGGTGGTGCTGCAGCATGGTCTGGACTTCAGCCTGTCACCCCATGGCTTACTGCGTGAAGCCGCCCGCAGCGTGCGGCCTGGCGGTCATTTGTTGATTGTCGGTATCAACCCGAAGAGCAGCTGGGGTTTGCGTCATTTGGTTACCCGCGATGCGTTGCGCCAGGCACGCTGTATTGCTCCCGGCCGTGTAAGCGACTGGTTACACCTGCTCGGTTTTGCGCTGGAGAAACGCCGCTTCGGGTGCTATCGTCCGCCGCTTTCTTCGCCGGCCTGGCAGGCGCGCCTGGCGCCGCTAGAGCGATTGGGCGCCGCCTGGCAGCTACCTGGTGGCGGCGTTTACGTGCTGGTGGCGCGCAAACTGGTGGTCGGCCTACGGCCGTTGCGCCAGCCTAACCGCCAATCAGTTGGGCAATTGCTGCCGATGCCCGTCGCCAAAGTCAGCCGTCGAGAAACACCGCAGAAATAGAGCCGGCCGATAAATTGAGCGAGAGATTGCAGATACATGAGTGAACAGGTCGAGATCTACACCGACGGCGCCTGCAAAGGTAACCCTGGCGTGGGTGGCTGGGGCGCGCTGATGATTTTCAAAGGCGTGGAAAAAGAGCTGTGGGGCGGCGAGGCTGATACCACCAACAACCGCATGGAAATGACTGCGGCCATCCGTGCTCTGGCCGAGTTGAAACGCTCGTGTGACGTGCGCCTGGTGACCGATTCGCAGTATGTGATGCAGGGTATTCAGGACTGGATGCCGAACTGGAAGAAGCGTGGCTGGAAAACCGCCGCCAAGCAGCCGGTGAAGAATGCCGACCTCTGGCAGCAACTGGATGAGCAGGTTAATCGGCATACCGTCACTTGGCAGTGGGTGCGTGGCCATACCGGCCACCCCGGTAACGAGCGCGCCGATCAGTTGGCCAACCGCGGTGTTGATGAAGTGCGAGGGTTGAAGCATGCGTAGTGTGATTTTGGACACTGAAACCACCGGTATGCCGGTGGCTGACGGCCATCGGATTATCGAAATCGGTTGTGTTGAGCTGATCGGCCGTCGCCTGACGGGCCGGCACTTTCACGTCTACCTGCAGCCGGATCGTGAGAGCGACGAGGGCGCCATCGCCGTTCACGGCATTACCGATGAGTTCCTCAAGGATAAGCCGCGTTTCAAAGAAGTCGCCGATGAGTTCTTCGAGTTCATCAAGGGTGCGCAGCTGATCATCCACAACGCCGCGTTTGACATCGGCTTTATTGCCAACGAATTCAATTTGCTGGGGCAGAGTGAGCGCGCCGAGGTCAGCGATTACTGCTCGATTCTCGATACCCTGATGATGGCCCGCGAGCGCCATCCGGGGCAGCGCAACAACCTTGATGCGCTCTGCAAGCGTTACGGTGTCGATAACTCTGGCCGCGATCTCCACGGCGCTTTGCTCGACGCCGAGATTCTGGCTGACGTTTACCTCACCATGACTGGCGGGCAGACCAATCTGTCCCTGGCTGGTGACGGTTCTGAAGGTGACGGCAATGGTCGTCAGCAACCCACCGCCATTCGCCGCCTGCCTGCCGAGCGCGCTCGCACGCGGGTGGTTCAGGCCACTGAGGCTGAGCTTGCCGAGCATAGGGTGCGCCTGGCGATTATCGAGAAGTCTGCCGGCGCCTTGCCGCTGTGGCTGCAAATGGAGCAACCACAAACCGAGGCCTGAGCGCGAGGGTGGTTGTCGGTCGAGTGAGTTAGAGCGACAGCCGCTTCTAGCGAGTTATTAACTCGCGACCTTTTCGTACAGTGTCACGTAGAGGGGGTTACGCCAGTCAGTGCGAGCCTCTAACCTGAAGCGATCGGCAGGCCCGCACCTGCCATTCTTCAGGGACGCCACAATGTATAAAGACCTAAAGTTTCCTGTCCTGATCGTGCACCGTGACATCAAGGCCGATACCGTGGCCGGTGATCGGGTGCGCGCCATTGCCCAAGAGTTGGAACAGGACGGCTTCAGTATTTTGTCCACTGCCAGCTCTGCCGAGGGGCGCATTGTTGCCTCCACCCACCACGGCCTGGCCTGCATTCTGGTGGCTGCCGAAGGGGCGGGGGAGAACAACAACCTGTTGCAGGACATGCTTGAGCTGATCCGCATCGCCCGCCGCCGTGCGCCGCAACTGCCGATCTTTGCGATTGGTGAGCAAGTCACCATCGAAAACGCCCCAGCCGAGGCGATGATTGACCTCAATCAGTTGCGCGGCATTCTTTATTTGTTTGAAGACACCGTGCCATTTCTTGCGCGCCAGGTGGCTCGCGCGGCGCGTAACTATTTGGATGGTCTGCTGCCGCCGTTTTTCAAGGCGCTGGTACAGCACACCGCACAATCCAACTATTCCTGGCACACGCCCGGCCATGGTGGCGGCGTGGCGTATCGCAAGAGCCCGGTGGGCCAGGCCTTTCATCAGTTTTTTGGTGAAAACACCCTGCGTTCCGATTTGTCTGTCTCGGTGCCAGAGTTGGGTTCGCTGCTTGACCACACCGGCCCGCTGGCCGAGGCCGAAGCCCGCGCGGCGCGAAATTTCGGCGCCGACCACACTTATTTCGTGATCAACGGAACCTCGACGGCGAACAAGATCGTCTGGCACAGCATGGTCGGCCGTGATGATTTGGTACTGGTTGACCGAAATTGCCACAAGTCGATTTTGCACTCGATCATCATGACTGGCGCGATCCCGCTGTACCTGTGCCCGGAGCGCAATGAGCTGGGCATTATCGGACCGATTCCGCTGAGCGAATTTAGCCGTGAGTCGATTCAGGCGAAGATTGATGCCAGTCCGCTGGCACGCGGCCGTGTGCCGAGCAGCAGTGGGGCGATGGTCAAACTGGTGGTGGTGACCAACTCAACCTATGACGGCCTCTGTTACAACGCCGAACTGATCAAGCAAACCCTGGGCAATAGCGTCGAGGTGCTGCACTTCGACGAGGCCTGGTACGCCTATGCGGCGTTTCATGAGTTTTATGCCGGGCGCTACGGTATGGGCACGGCGCGAACCGAAGCCGCGCCGCTGGTGTTTACCACCCACTCGACGCACAAGCTGCTGGCGGCATTCAGCCAGGCCTCGATGATTCATGTGCAGGATGGCGGTGTTCGCCAGCTGGATCGGGACCGATTCAACGAAGCCTTTATGATGCACATTTCAACCTCGCCGCAGTACGGCATTATCGCCTCGCTCGATGTAGCCTCGGCGATGATGGAAGGGCCGGCAGGGCGCTCATTGATTCAGGAAACCTTCGATGAAGCCCTGAGTTTCCGCCGTGCGCTGGCCAACTTGCGACAGAACCTCAGCGCTGATGACTGGTGGTTCAGCATCTGGCAGCCGGCCAAGGCCGAAGGCGCCGATGATGTGGTGACCGCGGACTGGCTACTGCAGCCGCAAGCCGATTGGCATGGCTTTGGTGACGTCGCTGAAGATTACGTGCTGCTTGATCCGATCAAAGTCACCCTGGTCACGCCCGGGTTGACGGCCGATGGCACGCTGGACGGGCGAGGTATTCCGGCGGCGGTGGTCAGTAAATTCCTGTGGGAACGTGGCCTGGTGGTGGAGAAAACCGGCCTGTATTCCTTCCTTGTGCTGTTCTCCATGGGGATTACCAAGGGTAAGTGGAGCACGCTGCTGACCGAGCTGCTGGAGTTCAAGCGCAGCTATGACGCCAACCTGCCGTTGAGCGATGTGCTGCCGTCGATTGCTCAAGCGGGCAAAGCGTTTTATCAGGGCATGGGCTTGCGCGATCTGTGCGATGCCTTGCATGCCTGCTACCGCGAAAACGCCACGGCTAAAGCGCTCAAGCGTATGTACACGGTGCTGCCGGAAGTCGCGATTAAACCTGCCGATGCCTACAACCAGCTTGTACGCGGCGAGGTTGAGGCCGTGCCGATCGAGCAACTGGAAGGGCGGATTGCGGCGGTGATGCTGGTGCCCTATCCGCCGGGCATTCCGCTGATCATGCCGGGGGAGCGCTTTACCGCGCAGACGCGCTCGATCATTGATTATCTGGCCTTTGCCCGCACCTTCGATCGCAGCTTCCCAGGCTTTGATGCCGATGTGCATGGCCTGCAGCGTGACGATGGGGTCTACACAGTCGACTGCATCAAGGGCTGATGATCGCCTGGCCCGCCGCCCGTTCGGCCGGCCAGTCCCTTGTAGGCATGCCGCCTTGTGCTTACCTCTGTAGATCAAGCGCTTATCGGCGATAAGTAAAAATTGAGCTTAACGTTAATGTCGTGTTGTGCGTCACAGTGGCCAGCATCGACATTTGTCGGTTGGTTGTTATAGTTGCTCGATTTTTTAGCATAAGAAAATTTCATTGTGCGCTTGCGCCCCCAGCTGAAGGATGACTGCCGTGTCCGACTACAAAGCCTTTAATGTCGTGTTGGCAGATAAGGTCGCCCATGTGGTGATCAATCGCCCAGAGAAAGTGAATGCGATGAACGCGGACTTCTGGCGCGAAATCATCGATATTTTCCGCTGGATCGACGACACCGATGAGGTGCGCGCTGTGGTGATCTCGGGCGCGGGCAAGCATTTCTCTTCAGGCATCGACCTGATGATGCTGGCTTCAGTCGGTAGCCAGTTGGGTCCTGATGTCGGGCGCAACGCAGAAAAGCTGCGGCGCAAGATTCTCGAGCTGCAAGCCTCGTTCAACGCCGTCGACAATTGCCGTAAGCCCGTGCTTGCTGCCATTCAAGGCTATTGCCTGGGTGGCGCGATTGACCTGATCTCTGCTTGTGATATGCGTTATTCGACGGTTGATGCGCAATTTTCGATCAAGGAAATCGATATCGGCATGGCCGCGGACGTCGGTACCTTGCAGCGCCTGCCACGCATTATTGGCGACGGCATGATGCGCGAGCTGGCCTTTACCGGTCGCACCATCGAGGGTGAAGAGGCCCGCAGCATGGGCCTGGTTAACCGCACTTATGCCGATGCCGATGCGTTGCTGGATGGCGTGATGGGCATTGCCCGCGAGATCGCCAGTAAATCGCCTGTGGCCATCCGCGGCACCAAAGAGATGATCCGCTACATGCGCGACCATCGCGTTGATGATGGCTTGGAATACATCGCCACCTGGAACGCTGCCATGCTCCAATCGGCGGATCTGCGCGTGGCCATGACGGCGCACATGAGCAAGCAGAAGCCGGAGTTTGCTGACTGATGCTGGCCTTCCATTTGCTTCTATCACCGACGCGGGAGGCGCAATAGCACATGGTTTCTGGAGCCACGTCGCTTAATCTGGTGCGCGACGAACTGTTCGCCACCATGGAAGAGGCCGAGTCGAGCCTCGAACACTTTATCGCTGACCGCCACAACGGCAGCCTGCTGCAGCAGGCCGTGGAAAACCTGCATCAGGTGCGCGGTACTTTGAACCTGATTGAGCTAACCGGTGCTGAGTTGCTGGCGCAGGAAGTGCTGGATCAGGCCACAGACATCCCGGCGGGTGCTGGTGAAGAGCGCGATGTGCAGCTTTCCGCCCTGAGTAACGCGTTGCACGTCCTGCGTCGTTATCTGGAAAACGTCGAAGCACATCGTCAAGAAATGCCCGAGCTGTTATTGCCGGCGATCAATGACCTGCGTCAAGCCGGTGGTCAGCCTGCCTTACCTGAAAGCTTCTTTTTCAGCGTACGTCTCGACCACGCCCGCCCACGTACTGCGCCGGCCAAGGTTGATGGCGCCGTCCGCGAAAGTGAAGGCCGACGTCTGCGGCACATGTACCAAGTGGGTTTGCTGGGCTTTATCCGTGAGCAGAACCCGCAGGCCAGCCTCAAATTGATGGGCCGCGCGCTGACCCGTGTCGATAGCTTATTTGCCAACGAGCCGCGCGGCCGCCTTTGTTGGGTCGGCGCTGCGGCTGTAGAAGCGCAGGTTGACGGGCAGTTGCTGGCGCGTAAATCGCGTAAACAACTATTCTCGCGAATTGATCGCGAACTTAAACAGATGCTCATTAATGGCCAGTACGAAGCGCCGCGTGGCTTGCTCAAAGAGCTGCTCTATCTGGTAGCGCTGGCCGGCACTCGCGGGCCGCAAGCGACAGCGCTGAGTGAGGTGTTCGGCCTGGCGCCGCTGCCTTTTACCGACCACCTGCTGGAAGAGGAATACCAGCGTCTGGCCGGTCCTGGTCAGGCTGTCATGCGCTCGCTGAGTTCGGCCATCCGTGAAGAACTCAATAGCCTAAAAGACATGCTCGACCTGATCGAGCGCGGCACCCTACAAAGCGATAGCCTCAACAGCCTGCATGCCCTACTTGGCAAGTTGAGCAAGACCCTCGGTATGGTCGGGCTCAGCTCGGCAGGCAACTCATTGAATGCCCAGCTGCACGTTGTTGCCGGCTGGAGCGAGGCCAGCCCACCGCAACCGCAGGCGCTGAACAAGCTGGCGGATGCGGTGTTGTATGTAGAAGGTATGGTTGCCAGCCTTGAGAGTGGTGAACGCCGTGAGGTGCGGGCTAACCCAGCGCAACCTGGCAATGAGGCTGAATCGTTTGCTCAGCATCAGCTCAACGAAGCGCGCATTGTCGTGGTCGATGAGGCGCAGGCGGGTTTAGCGCTGGCCAAGCGGGCGATTACGGCGTACCTCGAGTCAGGTGGCGAGCGCATGCACCTGTCCAACGTACCGTTTAGCCTGCAGGCCGTGCGCGGTGG
Organism: Pseudomonas guineae; assembly: GCF_900113745.1. GTDB lineage: Bacteria > Pseudomonadota > Gammaproteobacteria > Pseudomonadales > Pseudomonadaceae > Aquipseudomonas > Aquipseudomonas guineae. Next base: position 238,744 of record NZ_FOQL01000002.1, read on the forward strand.
CTTATGGTTCCTCGATCAAGAGCGCGCCGCCTTGTTAGTCGGTGCGTGCGCCGATTACATCCAGCGGCAGATGTTTGATGCGCCGCAGATGCCTTCCGAGCAAATGCTAGAAACCCTCGCCGATGCCCTGAGCAGCCTTGAGTACTACCTTGAAGCCGGTGCGGTGATGCGTCCGGAAACACAGCCAAGTGTGCTCGACCTCGCTGCTGAAAGCGTGCGGGCGCTGGGCATGCCGTTGGAGGCTTGAAAATGCAGCGCTGGCAAGCCAGTTGTATCGACAGCCAGCAGCCTGGTGGCTGGGCTGTCGTACATTTTAAGCAGCACTTTCTGGGCGACAGCAACGGCGTGTTGTTTCCCCGCGAATGGTTAAAGAAACAGGACTTGCCAGTCGTAGCCGAGCATGGTCTGGGCCATTTTGATGGCGACGCGGTTTACCTATTAGAGCTGGATCAGCCCTTCGAGCTGGCCGGCTGTAACTGGCAAAGCCTGCGTCAATTCATGCTGCAAGGTGATGCTGATACCTTCAAATTGCTCAGCTACGCCACGCAGATAGGCACGTGGGCCAGCCAGCACCGCTTCTGTGGCAGCTGCGGCGGGACAATGCTGCATGTTTCAGGTCAGCGGGCTATGCATTGCCAGCGCTGCGAGTTGCAACACTATCCGCGGCTTTCACCCAGCATGATTGTGCTGGTCACGCGCGGTGATGAGATCCTCCTAGCGCGTTCTCCACGTTTTGTTAGCGGTATCTACAGCACCCTGGCAGGGTTTGTCGAAGCCGGTGAGTCGGTGGAGCAATGCGTGGCCCGTGAAGTACGCGAAGAGGTTGGGGTTGAAATCCACAATGTGCAGTACCTGAGCAGCCAGGGCTGGCCTTTCCCACATTCACTGATGCTGGGTTTTCATGCCGAATACGCTTCGGGCGATATTGTTATGCAGGTCGATGAAATCGAGGATGCGCGGTGGTTCAGCGTGCACGATTTGCCGCCGTTGCCGGCGGCACGTTCGATTGCACGCTACCTGATCGATGTCTATGTCGCGCGTCGTTTAGGCCAGCCCGAACCAGTGCTGCCAGGCTAGACGCACGGTCAAGCCCAGCACCACGAGGATGAACACCGGGCGGATAAACTTCGAGCCGCCTTTGATCGCGGTACGTGCGCCGAGAAATGCACCGACCATCAGCGCCAGCCCCATGCACAGGCCGAGCAGCCAGGCTACTTGCCCGCTGAAGATAAACACGCTGAGTGCGCAAATATTGCTGACAAAGTTCATGCTGCGGGCCACGCCGCTGGCCTTAACCAGGTCAAGTGGGTAGAGCAGCAGGCTGCTGACCGTCCAGAACGCCCCTGTACCCGGTCCGGCCACGCCGTCATAGAAGCCTAAACTCAGGCTTTGTGGCCACTGCCGGCCCTTGGCGATCGGCGCATCGGCGAGTAGCGGCGCGGCTGGCGTTTTGCCAAATAACAAGTACAGACCGCAGGCAAAGACCACCACAGGCAGCATTTGGTTTAGCCATGCAGAAGGGAGCCATTGCGCCATGGCCGCGCCAAGCAGTGCGCCGACGGCCGTACCGATCAAGGCATTGCGCCATTGTTTTGGGTCAAAAAGTTTGCGCCGATAGAAGGTGTAACTGGCCGCGGCCGCGCCAAAGGTTGAGCTGAGTTTGTTGGTGCCTAGCGCCAGGTGCGGCGGCAGGCCGGCAGTGAGCAGCGCAGGAATGGTTAGCAAACCTCCACCGCCGGCAATGGCATCGATAAAACCAGCAATGAATGCGACTAGAACGAGAATGGCCAGCGTTGAAAGGTCTACGCTGAGTTCAAGCGGGAAAACCATGAGAAATTACCGGGAAAAATATTAAGCATTGTCTAGCCATAGGTGACAGGTCGCTGCTGTAAATGGCAGAGCGTCATCTTTTAACATTGCCTAGCTAAGGTTTGTAGGGTGGCCGCTATGATGGCTGGGCATAAAAATACGCCCTGTGTCTAATTGTGCTGCTCGCTTGCTGTTCGCCGGCCTGGCAGCTGCGCATAATGCCCGCAACTTCACATATAAGGAATGCACGGCGATGCAATACGATGGACTGGCATGGGCAACAGCACTGCTGGCGTTACTGGCCGCTTTTGTAGCGGTTCGCATTCTGTTTAATCGGCAGTGGTTCCTCGGTTGGTTACGTGGCACATGCGGCCTGGTATTCCTCGCCTTGGCGGTACTGATTGGCGTGCTGGCCAACGATTTGCGTAGCTATGCACCGATTGCTGAAGGCAAGCCGCTGGCGACACTGAGCTTCAAGGCAGATGGCCCGTTGTATCGGGTCACCCTGCTGGAGGGCAGTCGTGAGCGGACGCTGACTATGGAAGGAGATCTGTGGCAGCTGGATGCGCGCTTTCTGCAATGGAAGGGTTTGGCGGACTTGATCGGCTTGCAGCCGGGTTATCGTCTGGAAAAGCTTTCCGGACGTTTCCTCTCCATCGAACAACAAAGTCTAGCCCTGCATACACGCGTCGAACTGGCGCGCAGCCCTTATGGCATCGATCTGTGGCGTTGGCTGCGGTTGGGTCAACATGATCTGTTTGTTTTAGATCCACAGGCGCGCCGGGTGACTTTTTTGCCGCTTGCCGACGAGGCGGTTTACAGCATAAACCTAACGCCTGCTGGTTTGTTGGCCGAGCCGATGAATCCGGCGGCCAAACAGGCACTGAAGGACTGGCAGTAAGCTCCACACGATAAAACCGCGTTAATGGCTGTTGTCAGAGAGGTTTGTAGGCAAGCCTCTTTGGCGCAGTAACTCACATAATCGCGGTACTGATTTACTTCCTTCGCAGTAGTTTATCGAGCGCAAAGTCAGCCAGCGATTATATGGGTCGTCTGGCTTTTTTGTTCATAACTGAATCGCATGATGACCAGCTGACCAAAGAGTCAAATATTTGTTGACCCTAAAGTCAGAAAACTCTAGATTTGCCTCATGCCAAGCCGTGTGGAAACGCTGTGTTGTCCCCTGCAGTCGTTTAAGCAGAGCCTGATACGAGAACAATAAAGTGCCTGGAGGTCGTCCTTGATCCAGTTTTTACTCAACCGGGAGCTGCGTACTGAGCATGCCCTCGACCCAAATGTCACCGTGCTCAACTACCTGCGTGAGCATGTTGGCAAGTCCGGAACCAAAGAAGGCTGCGCTTCAGGCGATTGCGGTGCTTGCACCGTTGTGGTCGGTGAGCTGGATGGCGAGCGCGTGCGCTATCGCACCCTCAACTCTTGCCTGACCTTTGTTTCCTCGCTGCACGGCAAGCAATTGATCACGGTCGAAGACCTCAAGCACCAAGGCCAGCTGCACAGCGTGCAACAGGCTATGGTCGACTGCCACGGTTCGCAGTGCGGCTTCTGCACCCCCGGTTTCGTCATGTCGCTGTTCGCCCTGCAGAAAAACAGCAGCGGCTTCGACAAGGCCGACACCATGGAAGCCCTGGCCGGCAATCTGTGCCGCTGCACCGGTTACCGCCCGATTATCGATGCCGCCGAACAAGCCTGCTGCCAGAAGCAGCCGGACCAGTTCGATAACGCCGAAGCGCAAACCGTTACCCAGCTGAAAAGCATCGCCCCGCGCGAAACCGCCGAGCTCAACAGTGGCGACAAGCGCTGCCTGCTGCCGCTTACCGTCGCTGACCTGGCCGACCTGTATGCGGCCAACCCGGAAGCACGCCTGCTGGCTGGCGGCACCGACCTAGCCCTTGAAGTCACCCAGTTCCACCGCGAACTGCCGGTGATGATCTACGTTGGCCATATCGAGTCGATGAAGCGCGTTGAAGTCAGCGCCGACAGCATCGAGATCGGCGCCGCCACCGCACTGTCCGATTGCTACGCCGCATTAGCTGAGGATTACCCGGACTTCGGCGAGCTATTGCACCGCTTCGCCTCCCTACAAATCCGTAACCAAGGCACCCTGGGCGGCAATATTGGCAACGCCTCGCCGATTGGCGACGCCCCGCCGCTGCTGATCGCGCTGGGCGCACAGATCGTTCTGCGCAAAGGTAGCGAAAGCCGCACCTTGCCGATCGAAGACTACTTCCTCGACTACAAGGTCACTGCACGCCAGGAAGCCGAATTTATCGAGAAGATCATCGTGCCGCGCCACCAGGGCAATCAGGCGTTCCGCGCCTACAAGGTGTCCAAGCGCCTGGACGATGACATCTCCGCCGTCTGCGCCGCCTTCAACCTGGTGGTCGAAGACGGCGTGGTGCAAAGCGCGCGCATCGCCTTTGGCGGCATGGCGGCCATCCCGAAACGCGCCGCCGCCTGTGAGGCCGCGCTGCAAGGCTCGGCCTGGTATCCAGATGTGGTCGAACGCGCCTGCGCCGCGCTGGCCGAGGATTTCACCCCGCTGAGTGATTTCCGCGCCAGCAAGGAATACCGCCTGCTCATCGCGCAGAACCTGCTGCGTAAATTCTTCCTTGAGATGCAGGCTCCAGAAGTCGCAACACGGGTGACCGCTTATGTCTAACCATCACGTAGCCAAAAGCCAGGCCGAGTTGGCCGAACTGTTCCGCGCCGATATCACCACCGGTGTTGGCCGTAGCGTTAAACACGACAGCGCCGACAAACACGTATCCGGCGAAGCCACCTACGTCGATGACCGTCTGGAGTTCCCTAACCAGCTGCACGTTTATGCCCGCATGAGTGACCGCGCACATGCGCGCATCATCAGCATCGACACCAGCCCGTGCTACGCCATCCCCGGTGTAGCCATTGCGATTACCGCCGAAGACGTGCCGGGCCAACTGGATATCGGCCCGGTGGTGGCCGGTGACCCGCTGCTGGCAGACGGTAAAGTTGAATACGTCGGTCAAGTCGTACTCGCCGTCGGCGCCAATAGCCTGGAAACCGCACGCAAGGCGGCCATGGCCGCGATCATCGAATATGAAGACCTTGAGCCGGTATTGGACGTGGTCGATGCCCTGCGCAAAAAGCACTTCGTACTCGACAGCCATCAGCACAAAATCGGCAACTCCAGCGCCGAACTGGCCACCGCGCCGCGCCGCCTGCAGGGCAGCCTGCATATCGGTGGTCAGGAACACTTCTACCTGGAAACCCAGATTTCCTCGGTGATGCCGACTGAGGATGGCGGCATGATCGTCTACACTTCGACGCAGAACGCCACCGAAGTGCAGAAGTTGGTGGCCGAAGTGCTCGGCGTGCCGATGCACAAGATCGTTATCGACATGCGCCGCATGGGTGGCGGCTTCGGCGGCAAGGAAACCCAGGCCGCAGGCCCGGCGTGCCTGTGCGCAGTGATTGCGCACCTCACCGGCCGGCCAACCAAGATGCGTTTGCCGCGTGTTGAAGACATGCAGATGACGGGCAAGCGTCACCCTTTCTACGTCGAATACGATGTCGGTTTCGACGACAACGGCCTGCTGCATGGCATCGAAATCGAACTGGCCGGCAACTGCGGCTACTCGCCCGACCTGTCTGGCTCGATTGTCGACCGTGCGATGTTCCACTCCGACAACGCCTATTTCCTCGGTAACGCCACCATCAATGGTCACCGCTGCAAGACCAACACCGCCTCGAACACCGCTTACCGCGGCTTCGGCGGCCCGCAAGGGATGGTTGCCATCGAAGAGATCATGGACGCGATCGCCCGCAGCCTGGGCAAAGACCCGTTGGAAGTGCGCAAGACCAACTACTACGGCAAGACCGAGCGCAACGTCACCCACTACCACCAGACCGTCGAGCACAACGTCATCCACGAGATGACCGCCGAACTGGAGGCCAGCAGTGACTATGCCAAACGCCGTGAAGAAATCCGCGCGTTTAACGCCAAAAGCCCGGTATTGAAGAAAGGCCTGGCACTGACTCCGGTTAAATTCGGTATCAGCTTCACCGCCACCTTCCTCAACCAAGCCGGCGCGCTGATCCACATCTACACCGACGGTTCGATTCACCTGAACCACGGTGGCACCGAGATGGGTCAAGGCCTCAACACCAAGGTCGCGCAGATCGTTGCCGAAGTACTGCAGGTGGATATCTCGCGCATCCAGATCACCGCAACCAACACCGACAAGGTGCCGAACACCTCGCCGACGGCAGCAAGCAGCGGTACTGACCTCAACGGTAAGGCCGCGCAGAACGCCGCCGAAACGCTGAAGCAGCGCCTGGTCGACTTCTTGGTGCGCGAATACAAGGTCACTCCAGAAGACGTCGAGTTCCGCAACAGCCAAGTGCGCGTGCGTGATCTGTTCTTGAGTTTCGAAGAAGTGATTCAGAAGGCTTACTTCGGCCAGGTCTCGCTCTCCAGCACCGGTTTCTACCGCACGCCGAAGATCTTCTACGACCGTGACAAAGCTGCCGGTCGTCCGTTCTACTACTTTGCCTATGGCGCCGCCTGTTCCGAGGTGATCGTCGATACCCTGACCGGCGAGTACAAGATGCTGCGCACCGACATCCTGCATGACGTCGGCGCCTCGCTGAACCCGGCCATCGACATCGGTCAGGTCGAAGGCGCCTTCGTTCAGGGCATGGGCTGGCTGACCACCGAAGAACTGGTGTGGAACAACAAAGGCAAGCTGGTCACCAATGGTCCCGCTGGCTACAAAATTCCGGCCATCGCCGACATGCCGCTGGACCTGCGCGTCAAGCTGGTGGAAAACCGCAAGAATCCGGAAGACACCGTGTTCCACTCCAAGGCCGTCGGTGAGCCGCCGTTTATGCTCGGCATCGCCACTTGGTGCGCGATCAAGGACGCCGTGGCCAGCCTCGCTGACTACCGGGTACAGCCGAACATCGACGCCCCTGCTACACCGGAGCGCGTGCTCTGGGGTGTGGAGCAAATGAAGAAACTGCAGCAGAACGCCACGTCGGCCGCCGCTTCAGAGGTTGAACCGGCGTAACGTCAACCACTTTGGTGGATGTGCTGCGCGACATCCACCCTACCTCGCGTAGGGTAGACAACCGCAAAGCGTTGTCCACCAGAGGCGTGAATGAACAACGAAGCAGGTGTACAACAATGACAAAAAACACCGACGCAAAGACCCAACCGACTCCGCCAGCGCCGGTTCCAATCTTGGATCCGTCGCCGAGCAACTGGCGCCTACCGCGCCCCGGACAACTGCCACCTACCTGGAGGCTGAGCAAATGAGCTGGATCAGCGCCCTCGCCGAACTGCAGCAGCAAGGTCAAGCTTGCGTGCTGGTTACCATCATCGAAGAACGCGGCTCAACCCCGCGCAATGCCGGCTCGAAAATGGTGGTCACCGCTGACCGCATTTTCGAGACCATCGGTGGCGGTCATCTGGAATACAAGGCGATGGAGCTGGCCCGCGAAATGCTCGACAACCGCAGCCAGGACACCCGCTTAGAGCGCTTCAGTCTCGGCGCCAGCCTCGGCCAGTGCTGTGGCGGCGCGACCGTGCTGCTGTTCGAACCCATGGGCCAACCGCAGGCGCAGATCGCCGTATTCGGTGCGGGCCATGTCGGCCGAGCCCTGGTGCCGCTGCTGGCAAGCCTGCCGTGCAAGGTGCGCTGGATCGACTCGCGGGAAAACGAGTTTCCCGAGCAGATCCCAGCAAACGTGGACAAAGTGGTTAACGAAGAGGTGGTCGACGAAATCGAGCGCATGCCTGTCGGCAGCTACTTTATCGTCATGACCCACAACCATCAGCTCGACCTGGAGCTGAGCGCGGCAATCCTCAAGCGCAACGACTTCAACTACTACGGCCTGATCGGCTCGCAAACCAAGCGCAGCAAATTTGAACATCGCCTGCGTGATCGCGGTTTCGATCCAGCAGTGGTAGCACGCATGCGCTGCCCCATGGGTCTGTCCGAGGTTAAAGGAAAGTTACCGGTAGAAATCGCCGTGTCCATCGCCGGCGAAGTGATCGCCACCTATAACGCCGCCTTTGGCCAAGAGAACAAAAAGGGTCAGTCAAGCGTTGCCAAGCTGCTACCCGTTAACCGCCGCAGCAACGCATGAGTCTTATGCCTGGTAACGCGCCTAAAAAAATTCAACCGATGCCGTTTACACATTCATCGACTTATCGAGATCAGCATGAGTACCAACGTAAAAGCCTACCGCGCCGCCATCCTGCACAGCCTCGCCGACCCGGCCGTGGTGGGCGTTGAGCAATCCTATGAATACTTCGAAGACGGTCTGCTGGTTATCAAAAATGGCCAGGTGGCCAAAGTCGGCCCTGCCGCCGACCTGCTGCCCACCCTCAAGGGCGTTGAAATCACCGAATACCGCGATGCGCTGATCACCCCCGGTTTTATCGACACCCATATCCACTACCCGCAAACCGGGATGATCGCCTCTTATGGCGAGCAACTGCTGGACTGGCTGAACACCTACACTTTCCCCACCGAACAGCAGTTTGCCGACAAGGCCCATGCGGCTGACGTGGCTGGCATCTTCCTCAAGGAGCTGCTGCGCAACGGCACCACCACCGCCTTGGTATTCGGCAGCGTGCACAAGCAATCGGTAGACGCCTTCTTCGAAGCCGCCGAGGCGCTGAACCTGCGCATGATCGCCGGCAAGGTGCTGATGGACCGCAACGCGCCTGACTACCTGACGGATACACCGGAATCCGGCTACGCGGATAGCAAAGAGCTGATCGAGCGCTGGCACGGCAAGGGCCGTCTACATTACGCGGTGACGCCACGCTTTGCCCCGACCAGCACCCCGGAGCAACTGGAGCTTGCGGGCAAACTGTTTGGTGAATATCCGGGCCTGTATATGCACACCCACCTGTCCGAGAACCTTAAGGAAATCGAATGGGTCAGGGCGCTATTCCCTGAGCGCAAGGGCTACCTGGATGTGTACGACCACTTCAAGCTGATCGGTGCACGCTCGGTGTTCGCTCACAGCGTGCATCTGTGCGACGACGAGTGCCAGCGCTTGGCTGAGACAGGTTCTGCCGTGGCCTTCTGCCCGACCTCGAATCTGTTCCTCGGCAGCGGCTTGTTCGATCTAAATAAACTTGAAGAACACGGCGTGCGCGTCGGCCTGGGTACCGACGTCGGTGCGGGTACCAGCTTCAGTCAGCTGCAGTCGTTGAACGAGGCCTACAAGGTCATGCAACTGCAGGGCAAGAAGCTTGACCCGTTCAAGTCGCTGTACCTGGCCACACTCGGCGGGGCCAACGCGCTGTACCTGGACGACAAGCTCGGCAACTTCATGCCCGGCAAAGACGCCGACTTCGTGGTCCTCGATTACAACGCCACACCTTTGATCAGCTACCGCATGCAGCAAGCCAGGACGCTCGAAGAAAGGTTGTTCGCTCTGATCATGCTCGGTGATGACCGCGCCATCAAGCAAACCTTCGCCGCCGGCCAGTCAGTGCATTGTCGTGATTAAGTCCTAACGTTACGCCAGCTTGTAAAAGCGCCACGCAATAAAAAACCGGAGCCTTGGCTCCGGTTTTTTATTGCGGCGGTAGTGCTTTTTAAACTGGGAACAGTTCACCCAATTTCATAGCCAGCATCATGTCGCCCTCGGCGCGCAGTTTGCCAGACATGAAGGCTTGCATGCCGTCGGTCTCGCCACTGGTGATACCTTTCAGGGTTTCGGTGTCCATGATCAGGGTCACGCTGGCGTTAGGGTTTTCGCCTTGTTCAACGGTGCAGGTACCGTCCTTAACGATCAGGGCGTAGTTCTCACCATCTTCGATGTTGAATTGGAACACCAGGTCCAGGCCTGCAGCGGCACCGGCGTTGAACTTGGAGTGCATGGTATTGACGATGTCTGCAACGCTCATGGTTTATTCCTTTTTTTCAGGTTTTTTCTAGCGCCCTTAATGGGTGCAGTGGGCCGTAGCTCAACGATATGTGATGAGCTCCGGCGCCTTCAACAGCTGTAAATGCACATGGCTGTTGAAGGAAGCCAGGCTCACTTGGCTGCCGCGAAATTTCAGGCAGCTCAGTGAGGTGTTAACAATTTGCCAGTTCAGCTCAAACGCTTGAGCAGGCGGTATCCCGGTAATCAAATGCAGCAGGGCGGTGATGGTGCCGCCGGAGGTGAATACAGCGATATTCTGCTTGCTGCCAGCCTGTTCCAGCAGGCGGTCGAGGCCACCTTGAACCTGTTCGATGAAGCCTTGCCAGCTTTGCAGGTCCGACTTGTCGTGTTCGCCTGAAATCCAGCGGCCAATCAGTTTGGCGAACAGGCGCTGAAATTCGGCACGGTTGTGGGCGCCATTACGCAGGATATGCAGGGCTTCTGGTTCTTCACCCAGTATGTCCGGGAGCAGGGCGCGGATTACCGCGTCGGCATCAAACTCATTGAACGCAGAATCAGTTTCCAGCGGTGGTACCGCAATATCAGCCGCGCGCAACTGCTGCAGAGCGCTGTCGGCCGTATGCTGCTGACGACGCAGACTACCGCTGACGCTGCGATCAAGGCGCATTCCAAGTTGTGCGAGGTGTGCGCCCAAGACTTCGGCCTGACGAATGCCGATGGGCGATAGCACATCGTAGTTGTCGGCACCGAATGAGGCTTGGCCATGTCGAATTAGATAGATGCTGCCCACGTCCGCTGGTTTCCGGTACGGTGAAAGTTTGGCGAGGGTATGAGGAAGCTCAAGGGCTGTCAACGTAAAAACATACGCTTGTTTGAATTGCATCGATGCGCTGAATGTCGAAGCCTTGCTTGCTGGTCGCCAACCTATGGCCTCGGTATGCTTGCGGCCACCGGCGTTGACGATTAACGGGCGCTGCCATTGAGTAAGGGGGGAATACGTGGAGTTTTTTGCAGAGTACATTGGCTTTCTGGCTAAGACAGTGACCTTGGTTGTGGCCATCCTCGTCGTGTTGGTGATGATTGCCGCGCTGCGCAGTAAGGGTCGTCAGCGCACTGGCGAGCTGCAGGTGAACAAACTCAATGACTTCTTTAAGCAGTTGCAGCAGCGTATGGAGCACGCGGTGCTCGATAAAGATCAGCTGAAGGCTGCCAGCAAAGCCGAAACCAAGGCTGCCAAGCAGGAGAAGAAGGCTGGCATCCATAAACCGCGCGTATACGTGCTGGATTTTGATGGCGATATTAAAGCCTCGGCCACCGACAGCCTGCGTCACGAAATTACAGCTTTGCTGAGCATGGCTACGCCCCAGGATGAAGTGGTACTGCGCCTAGAAAGCGGCGGTGGCATGGTACACAGCTATGGTTTGGCCTCTTCGCAGCTGGCGCGGATTCGCCAGGCAGGCGTACCACTGACCATCTGCATCGACAAGGTAGCGGCCAGTGGCGGCTACATGATGGCCTGCATTGGCGAGAAGATTATTTCCGCGCCATTCGCCATTCTGGGGTCGATTGGCGTGGTGGCGCAGTTGCCTAATGTGCACCGACTATTGAAAAAGCATGACATCGATTTTGAAGTGCTCACCGCCGGCGAATACAAGCGCACCCTGACGGTGTTTGGCGAGAACACCGAGAAGGGTCGGGAGAAATTCCAGGAAGACCTGGAAACCACCCATGAGTTGTTCAAGGGCTTTGTTGCGCGCTACCGGCCGCAGCTAGATATTGATCAAATTGCCACCGGTGAAGTTTGGCTCGGCTTAACGGCGCTGGAAAAGCAGCTGGTCGATGAGCTTAAGACCAGTGACGAATACCTGGCAGAGCGGGCAAAAAGTGCCGAGCTGTTTCATTTGCACTATGCCGAGAAGAAATCCCTGCAGGAGCGTGTTGGGTTGGCGGGCAGCGTAGCGCTGGATCGTTTTGTCCTAAACTGGCTGAGCCGGTTAAATCAACAGCGCTTCTGGTAATTGATCTGTCATACAGAGGAAGAGCATGAGCAAGTTCAGTGCATTACAGGCCCGGGAAAACGCAACGGGTGGTTTCGAGCAAGTGATTGTGCAACGCGATATTGACGAGTTGCCGGCTGGTGAGCTGCTGATTCGGGTTAAATACTCCTCGCTTAATTACAAAGATGCGTTGTCTGCCAGCGGTAACCGCGGCGTGACCAAAAGCTTCCCGCACACCCCAGGCATAGATGCCGCCGGTGTGGTTGAAGCCTCCAGCGTGGCCGAATTCAGTGCTGGCGATGAGGTGATCGTCACGGGTTATGACTTAGGCATGAACACCTCGGGTGGTTTTGCCCAGTACATCCGTATTCCCGCTAGCTGGGCGCTGAAACGGCCCAAAGGCTTGTCCCTGCGTGAGGCCATGGTGCTCGGCACCGCTGGGCTGACAGCTGCGCTGTGTGTGGACAAACTTGAGCAAAGCGGGCTAACGACCGACGCGGGTCGCGTCTTGGTTACTGGGGCAACTGGTGGCGTTGGCAGTGTCGCGGTGGCGTTGCTGACCAAGCTGGGGTACGGCGTGGCCGCGTCGACCGGCAAAGCGGAGCAAGCGGAGTACCTCAAGACACTAGGCGCACAGCAGATAGTCCTGCGTTCTGAGCTGCAGGACGGTGCCGACAAGTCGATGCTCAAGGAGCAGTGGGCCGGCGCGGTGGACTGCGTAGGCGGGGATATCCTGTTCAACGTAGTCAAATCGCTTCGCTACGGTGCCAGTGCGGCTTGCTGCGGCCTGACGGCTGGCGTCGGCTTTAAGGGCAGTGTGCTGCCGTTTATCTTGCGCGGGGTGAACCTTTTGGGGGTCGATTCGGTCGAGCTGCCGTTGGTGGTCAAAGCCTCGATGTGGGACAAGCTGTCGCTGCAATGGAAGGTTAATTTGGATGCACTGGTCAGCGAAGTGACGCTAGAGCAATTACCTGAGGCGATTGCCCAGGTGCTGGCGGGCAAGCAAGTAGGGCGCGTACTGGTCAATTTGGGCTAAGTGGCGCGGTTATAAAAAAGGCCCGGTTTTCCGGGCCTTTTGCGTTGCGTGCCTTAATCAGGCACGGCGCCGGAACAGCGGCAGTGGCTGGTCAGTTGAGGCCTGGTAAACCTCGCTGAATTCCTCGAACGCTTTCAAGGCATCCAGCGGGTCTTTGTCCTCACGCAGGGCGAAGGCATCGAAGCCTACGCGCAGGTAGGAGAACAGCTGATCGCGCAGCACGTCGCCGATGGCGCGTACTTCACCGGTGTATCCGTAGCGGTTACGCAGCAGGTAGGCGGTGGAGCAATGGCGGCCATCGGTGAAGGTTGGAAAGTTCAGCGCGATGACTTGGAAGTTATCCAGCTGATCAGCGATTTCCTCGATTTCCTCACCGGCCTCCAGCCACACACCCAGGCCGCCATCGCGAGCCTTGAGCGCCGTGCTGTGCTCGACCCACAGAGTCAGCGGCACAATCAGGTCGTCACAGTTGGAAATACCGTCCAACGTGGCGTCTTTGGGCAGCAGGTGCCAGCTTTCATCGACCAGCTGACCGTTCTTAATGATTCGCTGCATATACGCGCTCCTTGAACGGTGCAACACCGACACGGCGGAAGGTGTCGAGGAAACTTTCTTCTTCAGTGCGACGCTCAACATAGACCTTGACGATCTTGTCGATTACGTCGGCCATATCCGCTTCAGCGAAGGATGGGCCAAGAATCTGCGCCAAGCTGGCATCACGGCCGGCGCTGCCGCCGAGAGATACCTGATAGAACTCTTGGCCTTTTTTGTCCACGCCGAGGATACCGATGTGGCCGACGTGGTGGTGACCGCAGGCGTTCATGCAACCGGAGATGTTCAGGTCGATATTGCCGATGTCGAACAGGTAGTCCAGGTCATCGAAGCGACGTTGAATGGCTTCAGCAATCGGGATCGACTTAGCATTGGCCAGCGAGCAAAAGTCGCCTCCTGGGCAGCAGATGATGTCGGTCAACAGGCCCACGTTTGGTGTGGCAAAACCATGCTCACGCAGCTCGCCCCAGAGGGTGAACAACTGCGCTTGCTCGACATCCGCGAGGATGATGTTTTGGTTATGGCTGTTACGCACTTCAGCAAAGCTGTAGCGCTCGGCCAGGTCAGCAATAGCATCAAACTGCTTGTCGGTGACATCTCCTGGCGCCACGCCCGTCGGTTTAAGCGACAGGGTGACGGCGACATAACCCGGCTTCTTATGAGAAAAGGTGTTGCGCTTACGCCAGCGGGCAAAGCCTGGGTGCTCAGCATCCAGCGCTGCAAGCGCGGCGACCTGATCGTCGAGGACTTTGTAGCTTGGGTCGATAAAGTGCGCGGTAACGCGCGCCACTTCGGCATCAGTAAGGGTGCTAGGGCCGTCTTTCAGGTGGGCCCATTCGGCTTCCACGCGCTCGGCAAAGACAGCAGGGGTGAGGGCTTTGACCAGAATCTTGATACGCGCCTTGTACTTGTTATCACGACGGCCATAGCGGTTGTACACACGCAGGATGGCATCGAGGTAGCTGATCAGGTGCTGCCACGGCAGGAATTCGTTGATGAAGCTGCCGACAATTGGGGTACGGCCCAGGCCGCCACCGACGGAGACACGGAATCCCAGTTCACCCGCGTCGTTCTGAACGGCTTCCAGGCCGATGTCGTGCACTTCGATTGCCACGCGATCGCTTACTGCGCCGTTAACCGCAATTTTGAATTTGCGCGGCAGGTGGGTGAATTCAGGATGGAAGGTTGACCATTGACGAATAATTTCGCACCACGGCCGTGGGTCGATGAGCTCATCCTTGGCCACGCCAGCAAACTGGTCGGTGGTGGTGTTGCGAATGCAGTTGCCGCTGGTCTGAATCGCGTGCATCTGCACAGTGGCCAGCTCGGCAAGAATGTCGGGAACATCTTCCAGGTCTGGCCAGTTGAACTGCACGTTCTGGCGGGTACTGATGTGTGCATAGCCTTTGTCGTAGTCGCGGGCGATCTTGGCCATCATGCGCACTTGCGTCGATGACATCAGTCCGTATGGCACAGCAACGCGCAGCATGGGCGCAAAGCGCTGGATATACAGGCCATTTTGCAGGCGCAGTGGGCGGAATTCTTCTCCGCTCAGTTCACCAGCCAGATAACGGCGGGTTTGATCGCGGTATTGCTTGACGCGGTCTTCGACGATTTTTTGGTCGTACTGGTCGTATACGTACATGTCATGTCCTGTTATCAGGCTTTTTACAGCTAATCAGCGCGCACGGCCGCGCAGTCCTGGCGGAGGCCGAGGAAGATACCAGCTCGGAGTTATGCGCAAAAGTGATGTTTGAGTATATGGAAAGATCTTAAAGGGATAAGCCGGCCGTTAAACATAGCTGTCCGGCTTGAGTAAGCGAGTGCGCTGGTCTTAACTGCAATAGGCGATTCACCTATAAACATAACAAGAGGGGTAGTCCATGACCGAACATAGCGAACCAGAAAACGCCGATAGTGTGGTCGATGCCAAGGCTATTTTCGCCTTGATAGTAATCTTTGTCGTCAGCGTAGTTTTTTGGGTCAGCCAGCAATAGCGCCTAAACCCCACAATCACTTGCCGTTTATAAACACACTAAAGGCCCTCGGTAACGCGGGCCTTTGTTGTTGAGGGCTAGTCCGCACGATTTATTAACAATTGAGGCTATCGGCTTGGCGATACAACATAAGCAGTTTGCGCGTGATGGTCTGCTGAATATCGTCACGCTCGAAGGTCGATAGTCGAGTCAGGCGGCTGACTTGTAAGCGGTGCAGGTGGATGTAGGGCATTTGCTGATTAAACTCACGCAAATCGCCTTTGATCATGATCGGCAGAAAGATATCGCCGGCTTTTTTCTGGTTGCTGATGATTTGCGCTAAGGCCGGTTTGAACTGCATCGTCTTTGGTGCAGGGCCGCCTTCCTTGATCATGGTCGTCAGCAGCAGTCCTGGCTTTTTCAATACCACGCCGGGCAGTACGCATAGCCCAGTCTTGCGTATCGCCTGAGCTTCAATGCCGTGCAGGGTGTCGTGGAAGGCGTATGGATTGGGCAGTACCACCATCTTGCGGCCCAAGTCGCAGGGGAAATGCAGGTCGTAGTTGGTATACAGCTGACGTGTCGATTCCGAGTAAACGCACAGGCGATTTTCGAACAGTTTGATAAAGCGCTCGGCCAGCTCGCGCCGGGCGATGTTGTCCAAGTCCCAGATCAGGTCTGGGTTCTGCGGTTTGCTTAGATCGACTTCCTGGTGTTCCATGCTGCTCATGTAATCCTTATACCCGGAACTGCCCAAGCAGCCGGTTTAGCTGCTCAGCCAACTGGCCTAGGTGTTGCCCTGCATCGCTGGATTGTTGCGCCGCCACAGCATTGTTATGAGCCAGGCTGGCGGCTTGGGTGACGTTCTGGTTAATGTCTTCGACCACGTGCGATTGTTGCAGCGTCGCGCTAGCGATGGAAGCGTTCAAGCCGCTGAGGTTGCGCAGCCCGCTGGTGATCTGCGTGAGGCTCGCGCCTGCCAGACTCGCCTGCTCAATGGTCAGCTGTGCGGCCTGGCTGCTGTCATGGATGACCTTGACCGCCGCTTCTGAGTTGCCTTGTAGGCGCTCGATCATTAGCTGGATTTCCGCCGTGGATTTTTGCGTGCGTTGTGCCAGTAGGCGCACTTCGTCGGCTACTACGGCAAAGCCGCGACCTTCATCGCCGGCACGGGCCGCTTCAATGGCTGCGTTGAGTGCCAGTAGGTTGGTCTGTTCGGCAATTGAGCGAATCACCTCCAGTACGCTGCCAATCTGCGTGCTTTCTTGAGCCAGCGCTTGAATCACTGCCACGGCCTGGTCAATCGTACTGGACAGCTCGTTAATTTGCCGCAGGCTGGCTTCAATATTTTGCTGACCCTGAGTGGCCTGATTTTCGGCGGCATGCACTTCGCTGGAGGCGTGCTCGGCATTTTTCGCCACATCCTGGACACCGTAGGTCACCTCGTTGATGGCTGTGGCAACTAATTCCATTTGTTGCGATTGCTGCTCGCTGTGCTGTTGTGACTGGCCGGATATCTGTCCCAGTTCTCGGGCGGCGACATCAAGCTGGCTGGCGGAGTCCAGAGACTGTTTGATCACCAGGCGCAGTTTCTCGGTAAACGCATTGAAGTGGCGGGACAGGGCGGTCAGTTCATCGTTACCGTGGGTGTCGAGGTTGCGCGTTAGATCGCCATCGCCGCTGGCGATATTGGCCATCGCGCTGACGGCTTGCTGCAACGGTTGGGTGATGCTGCGCATGATTAGTACCACTAGTAAAATCAGCAGCACAGCAATCGCCAGCCCAATCGCGATGGTGTTGAGCGCCTGGGTTTTAAACTCAGTTTGCACATCATCAACATAGACGCCAGAGCCGATGATCCAACCCCATGGCTGAAAGAGTTGCACGTAGGAGATCTTGGGTACTGGCTCGCTCGCCCCGGGCTTGGGCCAGCGGTAATCAACCTGTCCCGCGCCCTGGCTCTTGCTGATGGCCACCATCTCATTGAACAGCGCCTTGCCGTCGGGATCTTTGAATCCAGACAGGTTCTGGCCTTCCAGCTTAGGGTTTGTCGGGTGCATGACCATTACCGGTGTTTGGTCATTGATCCAGAAGTATTCCTGCCCGGAATAGCGTAAGCCGCGGATCGTTTCCATTGCCTGCTTCTGCGCGTCTTCGCGGGACAGGCTACCTGCAGCTTCCAAGATTTGATAATGCTCTAAAATGCCTGCCGCGCTCTGCACCACATGCTGTGTCTTCTCTGCCTTGGCAGCGTAAAGATCGGTGCGAATTTGCTTGAGCAATAAGGCGCCCTGAATAACCAGCATGGTGATCGCCACCACCAGAATTAGCCATAAACGACGGTTGATAGGCATGCTGCGCAGGCTATTCATAAACGTATTCCTTTTTGAGTGGCCGTGAGCTCGCCCTAATAGGTTAAGCACGTTGCTTCACTGCCTTAGATCTCAGGATAATTGGTAGGCCGACGAAGTCTAGGTGGGCGATGGTCTTAGTTCGTGGAGCCTGTGCTTGCACAAGACAGTACGCGTCAGGTGAGTGAGTTCTCTGCTACGATTTGTACTGCCGTTGACTAAGTATCTGATTTGTCTGTTTTTGTCCGGCAGGAGAGGCTTGTGGTGCACACCCTCGGATAATTCTCTTTAGATCATCATCATGTTTGTTGTTCGTGCCATATAAGGCGCGATTTTAGGAGTGGGGATGGATCTTTGGGTTGCTGTTCAGGCACTGATTCTGGGCATTGTTGAAGGCATTACCGAGTTTTTGCCAATTTCCAGCACCGGACACCAGATCATCGTGGCCGACCTGATCGGCTTTGGTGGTGATCGGGCGATGGCTTTCAATATCATCATCCAATTGGGGGCGATTCTTGCGGTGGTGTGGGAGTACCGGCGCAAAACTCTCGAGATTGTTGTGGGCTTGCCGAAAGAGCCTCAAGCGCAACGCTTTACAGCCAATCTATTGATCGCTTTTCTACCGGCTGTGGCGCTGGGCGTTTTGTTTGCCGACCTGATCCACCACTATCTATTCAACCCGATTACTGTTGCCCTGGCACTGGTGGTAGGTGGGGTGATCATGCTCTGGGCCGAGCGCCGCCAACACCTGGTGCACGCCGAGAGTGTGGATGAGATGACCTGGCAAGATGCGCTGAAGATCGGTTTCGCCCAGTGTTTGGCGATGATTCCGGGCACTTCGCGTTCGGGCGCAACCATTATCGGCGGCCTGTTGTTCGGCCTGTCGCGCAAGGCGGCGACCGAGTTTTCCTTTTTCCTCGCCATGCCGACCATGGTGGGTGCGGCAGTGTATTCCGGCTACAAGTACCGTGAGGTGTTTCAGCTCTCCGACTTGCCGGTGTTTGCCATTGGTTTTGTCACCTCGTTTATCTTCGCCATGATTGCGGTGCGGGCACTGCTCAAGTTTATTGGCAACCACAGCTACGCGGCCTTTGCCTGGTACCGCATCGGTTTCGGGTTGCTGATTTTGGCCACTTGGCAATTGCAGTGGATCGATTGGAGCACTGTGCAAGGCTGATCACTGCAAGCGTATTCGGCGGGTGAATAAAGGCGCATCTTCGGTTGCGCCTTTGTCATAGTGGCCGTAGATAACGGAGGCGAATATGGATCAGCTTGAGCATCAGATACTCGAGGTCAACGGTATCGACCTGAGCCTTTACAGTGCGGGCCCTAAAATGGGCCGAGCACTCTGGCTGTTGCACGGTTTCCCTGAGTGTTGGCATTCTTGGCGACAGCAGATTGCGCCTTTGGCGGCTGCTGGTTATCGCGTGCTCATCCCAGAAATGCGTGGCTATGGCCAGAGCAGCGCTCCGCGCGATCCGGCCGCCTATGACGTGCTGACGATCTGCGCCGACATCCAGGCCGCCATGGATCAACTCGGCCAGCATCAGGTGTGTGTTGTAGGTCACGATTGGGGCGCGCCAATTGCCTGGCACCTGGCCTTGCTTGAGCCTGCGCGAGTCAACGCTGTGGTCGGCATGGCCGTGCCCTTCGGCGGTCGGCCGAAGCAGCCGGCCACCGACATCATGCGCCAGCTGTATGCCGAGCGTTTTCATTACATCCTGCACTTCCAAGAGCCTGGCGTAGCTGAGGCGGAAATGGATGCCGACATACCGCGCACCCTGCGCATGATGATGTACAACACCTCTGCCGCCGCGCCTAAAGATCACTTCCTGCAGGAAAAACCCGCAGGGGCAGGGCTGTTTGATGGCATGCACGATCCCGGTACATTACCGGTTTGGTGTGACGCCGCTGCCTTTACCGAATACCTACACACCTTCAAAGATCGCGGCTTCTATGGTGCAGTCAACTGGTACCGTAATTTTGAGCGCAACTGGCAGCGTACTGAGACGCTGGCTGATCGACAGATCGAACAGCCAGCGCTGTTTTTGCTAGGTGATAGGGACCCAGTAGGCACGCTCGAAGCCTACACCCTCAAACAGATGCCCAAACGCATCGCACAACTTGAGCAGCACGTTCTAAAAGATTGCGGCCACTGGATTCAGAACGAGCAGGCTGAGCAGGTCAATCAGCGTCTGCTGGACTTCCTTGCGCGACACTATGTGGCTACTTGAGTCCTTCCGAAGGCTTGCCAGCCACGTCCGTGAAAAACGTCCGCTGCCGGATAACGAGGCAATACCCGCTTCCACAAAAAAGCCCGCTCAATGAGCGGGCTTTTTTACACCGCCTGGACGTCGGTTTAAACGATCACGCCCTGACTACGCAGGTAGTCGTCGTAAGTACCGCTGAAGTCGGTAATACCGTTGGCTGACAGCTCGATGATGCGCGTGGCCAAGGAGCCCACAAACTCACGGTCGTGGCTGACGAAAATCAATGTGCCTGGGTAGTTTTCCAGCGCCAGGTTCAGTGCCTCGATGGATTCCATGTCCAAGTGGTTGGTCGGTTCGTCCATGATCAGCACGTTGGGCTTTTGCAGGATCAGCTTGCCGAACAACATGCGGCCTTGCTCACCACCAGAGATGACCTTCACCGACTTGAGGATGTCATCGTTGCTGAACAGCATGCGGCCCAGCGTGCCACGGATCATCTGCTCGCCGGTGGTCCACTGGCCCATCCAATCGAACAGGGTGTCGTCGCGCTCGAAGTCGTGAGCGTGATCCTGGGCGTAGTAGCCCAGCTCGGCGCTGTCGGTCCATTTCACGCTACCGGCATCCGGGGTTAGTTCGCCGACCAAGGTGCGCAGCAGAGTGGTTTTACCGATACCGTTCGGGCCGATGATCGCTACGCGCTCGCCGGCTTCAACCTGGAAGCTGAAGTTTTTGAACAGTGCTTTGCCGTCGAAGCCCTTGGCCATTTTGTCGATCATCACAGCCTGGCGGTGCAGCTTTTTGTTTTGTTCGAAACGAATGAACGGGCTGACGCGGCTAGATGGCTTGACCTCAGCCAGTTGGATCTTGTCGATCTGCTTAGCGCGCGAGGAAGCCTGCTTGGATTTCGAGGCGTTGGCTGAGAAACGGCTAACGAAGCTTTGCAGCTCGTTGATCTGCGCTTTCTTCTTGGCGTTATCGGACAGCAACTGCTCGCGCGACTGGGTCGCTGCGGTCATGTACTCATCGTAGTTGCCGGGGAACAGACGCAGCTCGCCGTAATCTAGGTCAGCCATGTGGGTGCACACGCTGTTGAGGAAGTGACGGTCGTGAGAAATGATGATCATGGTGCTGTTGCGCTGGGTGAGGATGTTTTCCAGCCAGCGGATGGTGTTGATGTCCAAGTGGTTGGTTGGTTCGTCCAACAGCAACACTTCTGGGTCGGAGAACAGCGCCTGCGCCAGCAAAACGCGTAGCTTCCAGCCCGGCGCGACTTCGCTCATCGGGCCGAAATGTTGTTCCAGCGGGATACCCAGCCCCAGCAGCAATTCACCGGCACGGGACTCGGCGGTGTAGCCGTCCATTTCAGCGAACTCACCTTCAAGTTCGCCGACCTTCATGCCGTCTTCTTCGCTCATTTCGGCCAGCGAATAGATGCGATCACGCTCTGCTTTAATCTTCCACAGCTCTTCGTGGCCCATGATCACGGTGTCGATCACGCTAAATTCTTCGTAGGCGAACTGATCCTGACGCAACTTACCCAAGCGTACGTTCGGCTCCAGCATCACCTGGCCACCGGATGACTCCAGATCATCACCGAGAATTTTCATAAAGGTCGACTTGCCGCAGCCGTTGGCCCCGATCAGGCCGTAACGGTTGCCGCCACCAAACTTGACGGAAACGTTCTCGAACAGCGGCTTGGCGCCGAATTGCATGGTGATGTTTGCGGTGGAGATCACGAATCTTGGTCCAAGGTTGAGCGGGCGCAGGGGCGCGAAAGGGGCGCGATTGTAGCGGGTTATGGCGACAAAAGGCAGCGGATGGGATAGGCGGCTTTGTTGAGGCGTTGCGATTGCACGTTATGTGGCAATTAAAGCAACAGACCTAACTTCAGGCGTTTGGGCAACTTAGTCACTACTAATTGATGCGAGCGCGTGAGCAGCTCTCGCAGTTCGCTATCGCTCAGCGGGTAAGGGGCGCTCATGCTGACCCAGCGGGCGCGCGCCAGATAAGGCGCAGGACGGATACCGGGGCGGTCGCAGAAGCTGAGAAACAAATCGTGATCGACTTTGAAGGCCAGACCGTCACGACCACTCAGGTTAAACAGGGCGAACATCTTGCTCTCGGCCAATGAGAACACCCGCACGCCGCCCCATTTGATGTCTTCGCGGGCGCCGGGCAGGCTTAGGCAAAAAGTCGCGACCTGCTCTGGCGTCATGGCTTACTCCCGGTAGAAAACCTGTACCAGATGATAGCCAAACTGGCTTTTCACCGGACCGTGTACTTCGCGCACCGGTTTTTTGAAAATCACCTGGTCGATAGCACGCACCATCTGCCCTGGGCGCACTTCACCCAGGTCACCGCCTTTCTTTCCGGACGGGCAGGTGGAGTGTTTACGGGCCAGCACATCAAATGCTTCGCCGGCGGCAATGCGCTTTTTCAGTGCGCAAGCTTCTGCTTCGGTTTTCACCAGAATGTGGCGGGCCATTGCCTTTGCCATGACGGGCTCCTCGTTTTTTAAGGCGTGTATTGTGCCAGTATTTCAATTGCTTAGCGCTTGAGCCGGGCGCGCGTCGGTTTTCTTCTAGGTGCGCTTCGATCTTGGCCTAAGGTAATCAATCCAACCTGCGGAATAAGTCGTTATGGACCTCAATGCCATGCTCAAAGTCCTGTCCAGCCAGGACGGGTCGGATCTTTACCTTTCAACCGGAGCGCCGCCCTGCGCTAAGTTCAATGGCGTCCTGAAGGCGCTTAGTGCCGAGTCACTGAAAGCCGGCGAGGTGGCGGCAATCGCCGACGCGGTGATGGATGTCGCGCAGCGCGAGGAGTTTGAGCGTGAGTTAGAGATGAACCTAGCCATCTCGATTGCTGGTGTTGGGCGTTTTCGTATCAACATCTTTAAGCAGCGCAATGAAGTGTCGATCGTCGCGCGCAATATCAAGCTGGATATTCCTAGGTTCGAAGATCTTAAACTACCAGAAGTACTGCTCAAGACGGTGATGGAGAAGCGCGGTCTGGTGCTCTTCGTTGGCGGTACTGGCTCGGGTAAATCGACCTCCCTGGCAGCCTTGATTGACTACCGCAACCGCAACAGCGGCGGCCATATCATCACCATCGAAGACCCAGTGGAGTATGTGCATAAGCACAAAAAATCGATCATCAACCAGCGTGAAGTGGGTGTTGATACCCGCAGTTTTCACGCCGCGCTGAAGAATACCCTGCGCCAGGCGCCGGATGTGATCTTGATCGGCGAAATCCGTGACCGCGAGACCATGGAGCATGCTCTAGCGTTTGCCGATACTGGACACCTGGCGATCTCCACGCTGCACGCCAACAACGCTAACCAGGCATTGGACCGCATCATCAACTTCTTTCCGGAGGACCGTCGACCGCAGCTGCTTAATGACTTAGGCAATAACCTCAAGGCGTTCGTTTCGCAGCGGTTGGTCAAGACTGTCGACGGCAAGCGCCGGGCGGCGGTTGAAGTGCTGCTAGGCACGCCGACCATTCGTGACCTGATCAAGCGCAACGAGTTTTCCGAGATCAAAGAGATCATGGAGAAATCGAAGAACCTCGGCATGCAGACCTTCGATCAGGCACTGATCGATCTGGTTAATGAAGGTTCGATCGATGAAGAGGAAGCCGTGAAGAATGCTGACTCGGCGAATAACGTACGCCTCAAGCTCAAGCTTTACCGTGAGACCCCAAGCGCACCGGCCGCCGTCGCAGCGCCAGCTCCGGTTGCCGCTGCAGCGCGGCCAGTCACACCCGCACCGGCGGGCGAGTGGGGGCTTGAGTTAAAGCTGGAGGATATTGAAATCGACCTGCCGCCCGAAGATCCGGGTCGCCAGGGGATTTAGCCCTGTTGCGGGTGAGTCTGGATCAGCCGCAGGGCTAGGCCTTTGCCTAACCCTGCGCATTTTTGTGGATGCAACAGCTGGCTGGTGCGTCAGCTCTGTAGCACTGGTAAATCGCGGAACAACTGCAGCGCCTGCGGATTGGCCAAGGCATCGGTGTTTTTCACCGGTTTGCCGTGCACCACGTTGCGAACTGCCAGTTCGACAATCTTGCCGCTGATCGTGCGTGGGATATCGCTGACCGCGATGATCTTGGCGGGCACGTGGCGCGGCGTGGTGTTGCTGCGGATCATCTGGCGGATCTGCGTCTGCAGTTCGTCAGTGAGCGACACGCCGTCACGCAAGCGCACAAACAGCACCACGCGCACGTCATCGTCCCATTCCTGGCCGATGGCAATCGATTCCAGTACGTCTTCAACCTTCTCCACCTGGCGGTAGATCTCGGCTGTGCCAATACGTACGCCGCCGGGGTTGAGTACTGCATCCGAGCGGCCGTGAATTACCAAACCGCCCTGTGCTGTAATTTCCGCATAGTCGCCATGGGCCCAGATACCGGGGAAGGTCTCGAAATAGGCGGCCTGAAATTTACTGCCATCGGCGTCCTGCCAGAAACCGATCGGCATGCACGGGAAGTGCTGCGCGCAGACCAGTTCGCCTTTCTCGCCCGTTACCGGCTGGCCGGCTTCATTCCACACCTGTACGTCCATGCCTAGGCCCTTGCACTGCAGCTCACCTCGCCATACCGGTAGCACCGGGTTGCCGAGGGCGAAGCAAGAGACGATATCGGTGCCGCCCGAGATTGACGACAGGCAGACGTCGGCTTTGATCTCGCGGTACACGTACTCGAAGCTCTCGTGGGACAGCGGCGAACCGGTCGACAGAATGGCCTTGAGACGTCGCAGCTTGTGGGTTTTACCCGGCTTGGCTCCAGCTTTCTCAAGTGCCGCAATAAACTTAGCGCTTGTACCGAAGATGCTGATGTCCTCAGCGTCGATCAGGTCGATCAGCCGCTCGGCTCCCGGATGGAAGGGCGAGCCGTCGAACAGCACCAGGGTGGCCCCAACTGCCAGACCCGAGATCAGCCAGTTCCACATCATCCAGCCGCAGGTGGTGTAGTAGAACAGCGTGTCATCAGCCTGCAGGTCAGTGTGCAGCCCCAGTTCCTTGACGTGCTGCAGCAAGGTGCCGCCGGTGCCGTGGACGATGCACTTGGGCACGCCGGTGGTGCCGCTGGAGTAGAGGATATACAGCGGGTGATCGAAGGGAACCTGAGTGAACTCTGGCTCGCCGCCAGCCTGATAGAAGTCCTGCCACAACGCGACCTTGGCGGTTGAGTGGAAGTCAGCAACGTTGGCCTGGGTGTTGGCGTAAGGCACTACGATCAGCTGCTGCAGTGACGGCAGACGCTCGAGGATTTCATTGAGCTTGCTGGTCAAATCCAGATTCTTGCCCGCGTAGCGATAGCCAGCTGCGGCTATCAGCACGTTGGGTTCGATCTGGCCGAAACGGTCGATCACGCCCTGGGTGCCGAAGTCCGGCGAGCAACTCGACCAGGTGGCGCCGAGACTGCTGGCGGCCAGCATGCCGACCAGGGTTTGCCAGGTATTGGGCATAAAAGCGGCAACGCGGTCACCGATGCCGACGCCTGCTTGTTGCAGGCTTTTTTGCAGGCCGGCAACGTGGGCGGCTAGCTCGGCGTAACTGAGCTGCTCGCGGCTGCCGTCTTCAGCAATCGCCACCAGCGCCGTGTGACCATCACGGCGGCGCAGTAGGTGCTCTGCAAAATTCAGCGTGGCGCCGGGAAACCAGCTGGCGCTGGGCATGGCCGGACCTTCTTGCAGAACCTGTTCAGGTTGCCGGCTAAAACGCACGTCGAAGAAATCAACAATGGCCTGCCAAAAGGCTTCACGCGCACTCACGCTCCACGCGTGCAGGGCCGGGTAGTCGGCCAACTGCAGGCTGTGGCGCTGGTTAACGAAGCGGCGAAAGGCTTCCATGCGCGTGGCGGCGATACGTTCTGCGGAGGGCGTCCAGAGGGGAGCGTTCATCGGTTCATCCAATCAGGCAAGAAAGTAGAAGCAGCCGGCAATCACCAGGCCAGAGTAAACCAGGGCAATCAGGCAATAGCCCATGATGTCGCGGGCACCGAGGCCGACGATGCCGAGTAAGGGCAGGGCCCAGAACGGCTGGATCATGTTGGTCCAGGCGTCGCCCCAGGCAATCGCCATGGCGGTCACCGCGGGTGCAACGCCCAGGGCCTGACCCGCTGGCAGCATGATCGGCCCTTGTACGGCCCACTGCCCGCCGCCGGAGGGTACGAAGACGTTGACCACGCCCGCGCTGAGGAAGGCCAGCAGCGGGAAGCTGTCTGCAGACGAACCCTCGATAAACAGCTGGCTGATCTGCCCAGCCAGCGATATGCCGTCAGCATTAGCTCCGGTCATCATGCCCATAATCCCCGCGTAGAAGGGGAACAGCAGGACGATGCCGCCGATACCGCGCACGCTGATATCCACGGCGCGCATATAGCGCTCAGGCGAGCCATGCATGAGCAAACCGAGGAACAGAAAAATCCCGATGACGGTGTTGAGGTCGAGGGCAAAGCCTTTGCCCATGAAGTGCCCGACAAAATACACAGCGGCCATGGCCACCAGTGCCAGGCCAAGCAGGCGGCTGTCATCCAGGCGTTGCGCCGGTGTGTCGCGTGCCGGCAGTTCGCCTTCGGGTTCGGCGAGTAGCGCGGGATCGGCTGTTTTGCATTGTGCCGGGCTCGGGTGCATGGCGCGGTTGAGCAATGGCAGGCCGATCAGCAACAAGGCGATGATGCTCAGGTTCAGTGGGGTGAACAGGGTCATCTGGATGCCAATGGCTTCGGTGATCACACCGCCGCTGATGCGGGCGACATCGGCGCCGCCGCCAGCCAGTGCCAGCGGGATCGAGCCCGACAGACCGCCATGCCAGATCAGGAAACCAGTGTATGCCGAGGCCACCAGCAGCGGGTAATCGACGCCTTTGACCTGGCGTGCGAGGGCGCGGGCCATCACTGCACCAATGACCAGGCCAAAGCCCCAGTTGATCCAGCAGCCGAGCAAACTGATCAGGGTGATCATCACGATGGCCTGAGTCGGGCTGCGCGGAATGGCGGCCAGACGGTCAAGCAGGCGACGCAATGGCGGGGCGCTGGCCAGCGCATGGCCGGTAACAAACACCAAGGCCATTTGCATGGCGAACGCCAGCAGGGTCCAGAACCCGGCATTCCAGTGCTTGACCATGGTCGGCAGCCCCTGCTGGGTGCTGAACATCGCCAGCGCCAGCACGAACAGGCTGAGCAGGGCAGAGAACACGAATGGTGAAGGCAGGTAGCGCTGAACCAGCTGCACATTCCAGTGGGTAATTCGGGCGAACATGGCACTTCCTTTTTATTGTTGTGGGGTGAAAATTTAGCGGGTTAGCGGGTTAGCGGGCCAGCCAGCCTCCGTCCATGTTCCAGGCGGCGCCACGCACCTGAATAGCGGCATCGCTGCAGAGGAACAGGGCCAGCTCGCCGAGCTGTTCGGGGGTGACGAAATCCAGTGACGGCTGTTTCTCGCCCAGTAATTCCTCACGTGCGCGGGCGCTGTCACCATCGACGGTGCGGTCATCAATCTGTTTTTGCACCAAGGGCGTCAGCACCCAGCCGGGGCAGATGGCGTTGCAGGTGATACCGGTGGTGGCCGTTTCCAGCGCCACGCTTTTAGTCAGGCCAATCAAACCGTGCTTGGCGGCCACATAAGCGCTCTTGCCGGCTGAGGCAGCCAGGCCGTGAGCTGAGGCGATATTGATAATTCGTCCCCAGTTACGTGCACGCATGCTCGGCATGGCCAGACGGGTGGTGTGGAAAGCGGCGCTGAGGTTGATTGCGATGATTGCGTCCCAGCGTTCTACCGGGAAGTCTTCAACCGGCGCCACATGCTGGATGCCGGCGTTATTGACGAGGATGTCCACGCCGGCAAAGGTGCTGGCGGCGAAATGCATCAGTGCCTCGATTTCCTCAGGCTTGCTCATGTCCGCCGGGTGATGCTCGGCCCGCACGCCATGGGCGCGTACCGCCGCGACGGCAGTGTCGCTGTCGCCAAAACCGTTGAGCACTAAGTCAGCGCCGGCTTCAGCCAACTTCAGGGCGATACCTAAACCGATACCGCTGGTGGATCCAGTGACCAAAGCCACTTTACCTTGCAGATTCATGGGTGTTCTCCTGCGTTGTTGAGGTCAGACAATGCCGGTGGCATAGAAGGTAGCGATCACCACAAACACCGCCAGGGTTTTGATCAGGGTAATGCCGAAAATGTCTTTGTAGGCCTCGCGGTGGGTCAGACCGGTAACCGCCAGCAAGGTAATCACTGCGCCGTTGTGCGGCAGAGTATCCATACCGCCACTGGCCATTGAGGCCACTCGGTGCAGCACTTCGAGCGGAATGTTGGCGGCATTGGCGGCCGCGATAAAGGTCTCGGACATTGCGGCCAGCGCAATACTCATGCCACCCGATGCCGAGCCGGTGATGCCGGCCAGCAAGGTGACGGTGATGGCCTCGTTAACCAGCGGATTGGGAATGTTCTTCAGCGCATCGGACAGCACCAAAAAGCCTGGCAGTGAGGCGATCACCGCACCGAAGCCGTACTCCGATGCGGTGTTCATCGACGCCAACAGCGCCCCACCAACGGCGGTTTTGGTGCCTTCAGCGAGTTTATTGCGAATAACTCGGAAGGCGCAGATCAGTACGAACATAATACCCAGCAGCAGTGCCGCCTGTACTGCCCAGATGCCGGTCAGCTTGGCCACTTCGCTTTGCACCGGCGCGGCCATGCCGGCCAGCTGCAGGCTATGTGTCTCGCCATAAACCAGGGGGATCCAGCGCGTTAGTAGCAGATTGGCAATGCCTACCAAAACTAGGGGTGCGAGTGCCAACCAAGGGTTGGGCAGGGAAATGTCTTCCGGGGTTTCCGGTTCATTGCGCAGCTCTGTGCCGTAGCCTTCATCCTTGTGCTTGGCTTTGCGCAGTTGGCGATGCAGATAAAGCATGCCAGCGCTGAACACAAAGATACTGCCGATCAGCCCCAGCCAAGGCGCGGCCCATGAGGTGGTGCCGAAGAACGCGGTGGGGATGATGTTCTGGATCTGCGGCGTGCCGGGCAGGGCGTCCATGGTGAAGCTGAACGCACCGAGGGCAATAGTCGCCGGGATCAGGCGCTTGGGGATGTTGCTCTGGCGGAACATCTCGGCAGCAAAGGGGTAGACGGCGAACACCACCACGAACAGCGAAACCCCGCCGTAGGTAAGCAAGGCGCAGACCAACACGATGACCAGCATTGCTTGGTTTGAGCCGAACAAGCGGATAGCGGCGGCGACAATAGAGCGCGAGAAGCCGGATAGCTCAATCAGCTTGCCGAACACCGCACCGAGCAAAAACACTGGGAAGTACAGTTTGATAAAGCCGACCATCTTTTCCATGAACACGCCTGTGAAGGCGGGTGCCACAGCGGATGGATCGGTGAGCAGAACGGCGCCAAGGGCCGCGATGGGGGCGAACAGAATGACGCTGTAGCCGCGATAGGCGGCGAGCATCAGCAAGGCAAGTGCCGCGAGGGCAATGATTACGCTCATGGAGCAATCTCCTGGTTTCGCGTGCGGCGTACCGGCAGCGATAATTGTTTTTGTAAGCGACGGAGAGGCCGCGAGAGAGCAATAGCTATTTCTGTGCCAACTAGTTAAGTGATTGATTTAAATAATTTTTATTGATTTTTGAAGGGGCTGGTTAATTGCCTTGTCTTACTAGTGAGACGAAATTAACGCTGTATTCAGCTGTAGACATTGAAAAATGGGCTGTCTCTTTATGGAGATTCAGTCTCTGTTTTAGGATGAGAGGCCCAGGGCGAGCAGCTTCTTGTACAGGGTGGAGCGTCCCAGGCCCAGGCGCTGCGCGGCTTGCGGCACATTGCCGGCCGCTTCAACAAGGGCCTGGCGCAGCAGTTCGCGCTCGAATGCCTCGCGGGCGGCATAGAAATTTGCAGTGTCCAAGCTGGCTGGCCCGGGTGTGCTCGGAGTCGTCTTCACTATCGGATTCAAACGGCCGATTGCAGCACTGAGGGCGGCGGCGCTGAGCAGGGTTTCGTCACTCAACAGGGCGGCGCGCTCAAGCACGTTGCGCAGTTCGCGGATATTGCCCGGCCAGCTATGGCTAGCCAGCAGGTTCAGGGCATCGGCGGCAAGTTCGTGATGGCCCGGTAATACTTCAAGCATGGCCTCGCACAGCGCTGGCAAATCATCGAGACGCTCGCGCAGGGGCGGCACCAGCAGCGGCAGCACATTCAGTCGATAGTAAAGGTCGGCGCGGAAACGCCCGGCATCCACCGCGGCTTGCAGGTCCAGTGAGGTGGCTGCCACCAGGCGCACATCACAGCGGCGGATTTCGTTGGAACCTACCGGCTCGTATTCATGCTCCTGCAACACGCGCAACAGCTTGCTCTGCATGGCCAGGGGCATGTCGCCAACTTCATCGAGAAACAGCGTGCCGCCCTCGGCGATCTGCAGTTTGCCGGGACGTCCTTTACGGTCTGCGCCGGTAAACGCCCCAGGCGCTGTGCCGAAAAATTCGGCTTCCAGCAGATTTTCCGGAATCGCCGCACAGTTAACCCCGACGAAGGCTTTGTGTGCCCGAGCGGACGCATGGTGAATCGCATGGGCCAGCAGTTCCTTACCGGTGCCGGTTTCGCCCAACAACAGGATCGGCGATTCACTGGTGGCGCCGCGCCGCGCCCGGCGCTTGATCTCCATGCTGGCTGCGCTGCTGCCAATAAAATGGGCAAAGCTGTATTTGGCCTGGCGTGCCTGCAATAAGGAGCGGGTCGAGGCGAGCTCTTCCTGGATCTGCATAAAACGGGTAACCAGCGGCGCGAGATTCTTCAGTTGGTCGAATAGCGCAAAACCGATAGCGCCAATCACCGTGCCGGCATCGTCGTGAATCGGCAGGCGCATCACCACCAACGGCCCGCCAGGCGTATCAAGCATGTCCAAGAGTATCGGCTGGCCGGTCTCTACCACCTGACGCAGTAGGCTACAGGGGATGACTTTCTCCACTTCCTGCCCGATAGCTACGCTGGCCTGCTCAAGACCATAGCGGCGCGCATAACGTTCGTTCATCCAAACGATGCGTGCCTGTTTATCAACGATCACCGTACCTTCACTGGACTGCTCGATAATCTCGAATAGCGAGCGGATGGCCAGCAGACGCACGTGCTGATAGTCACGCAGGGTGGATTCATCGCTCATTGGATGTCTCGGCAACAGGTAAAAGGCCCAGCTTAATCGCTGTGGCGTGGGCCGGGGAAGTTGATCGCGCTCACCGAAGCTGTCTCGCCAGCGTAGCCCGCGCCACGCGCGAACCATTGGGTTTATCCAGCACGGTGCAGATGCGCTGGCCAGCGCTAATCAGCTTGTCCATATCGATGCCGGTTTCTATGCCCAAACCGTTGAGCAGGTACAGCACGTCTTCGGTTGCCACGTTGCCGGTCGCGCCTTTGGCGTAGGGGCAACCGCCCAGGCCGGCGACCGAACTGTCGAATACGCTGATGCCTTCAAGCAGGCTGGCGTAGATATTCGCCAGGGCCTGGCCGTAAGTGTCATGGAAGTGTCCGGCCAGCTTTTCACGCGGTATATCGCGGCCAACTACCTCGAACAAGCGTCGGGTATCACCCGCCGTGCCGGCGCCGATGGTGTCGCCCAGCGACACTTCATAGCAGCCCATGGCGAATAATTCACGGGCGACTAGGGCGATCTGCTCGGGCGCTACGCTGCCGTCATACGGGCAGCCCAGCACGCAGGAAACATAGCCGCGTACGCGCACACCGTGCTGTTTGGCTGCGACCATTAGCGGCACAAAGCGCTCAAGGCTCTCGGCAATCGAGCAGTTGATGTTCTTTTGCGAGAAGGCCTCAGAGGCGGCGGCGAATACGGCGACTTCTTTTACGCCGGCCTCAAGCGCGGCTTCAAAGCCACGCAGATTGGGGGTGAGGGCGGCGTAGGTGACGCCTGGCTGCTGCTGGATTTGCGCAAAAACCTCGGCGCTCCCGGCCATCTGCGGCACCCACTTGGGTGAGACGAAGCTACCGACTTCGATATAGCTAAGCCCAGCGGCGGACAGGTCATCGACCAAGCGCACTTTGTCGGCGACGCTGATCGGCTGTTTCTCGTTCTGCAAACCGTCGCGCGGGCCGACTTCGACCAGGCGCACTTGTTTGGGTAGGTTCATGCACTTTCTCCGTATGTATGGTTGATAGAGAGGCGCAGCTGGCGCTTTCCCCATCCGCCATGACCATTCGCTGTAAATGCCCTGGTGGACATTAAACGCGATGTCCACCCTACGTTGTTATGCGCTGGCTTCGTCGAGTTCGACCAGCACCGCGCCTTCGCTGACCATCTCGCCTTCGTTGCAATACAGCGCCTTGACCGTTCCGGCATGGGCGGCGCGGATGCTGTGCTCCATCTTCATTGCTTCCAGCACCACCAGTGCGGTGCCGGCCTCGACCTGCTGACCGGCTTCGACCAGTACCCGCACGATGCTGCCGTTCATGGGGGCGGTCAGGCCGCCGTGCTGGCTGTGGCTGGCTTCGACTTCGGCGATGGGGTCGAAGCGCTGAACGCTGCGCAGTTCGCCGGCGTATTGCAGATACAAAGTATTCCCACGACGGATCGCCTGATGCTGCTGGCGCAAACCATCACAGGTCACCGACAGCGTTTCGCCGTGCAACTGCACCGTTGAGGCGGCCGCGTGACGCAGGCGCACCACCTGCCGTTCCCCCTGGCAACTTAAGTGCAGGTCGGTTTCTGCCGGCAGGCCCAGGCGCAAGCCGTTGTTACTGGCCCACGGAGAGTGGTAGTCGTCATGGCGCTGCTGCGGCGCCTCGCTCTGCACGAAGGCTTTGGCGGCTAACTGCCAGAACTCGGCAGGCAGTTCGCTCACTGGTGGCAGCAGTTGTGCTTCATGGCGCGGGATAAAGCCGGTGTCCAGTTCCGCTGCGGCAAAGGCCGGGTGGGCCAGTACGCGGGTGAGGAATGTCAGGTTGGTGCGCACGCCGCCCACGCAGGTTTCCTTGAGCATGGCCAGCAGGCGCAGGCGTGCCTCTTCGCGGTTTTCGCCCCAGGCGATCAGCTTGCCGAGCATAGGGTCGTAGAACGGCGAGACTTCATCGCCTTCACTGACGCCGCTGTCGACGCGCCGGCCTGGGCCCGCTGCTGCTTCGCGGTACAGCGCCAGGGTGCCGGTGGCCGGCAGGAAGTCGTTGTCCGGATCTTCTGCGTACAGGCGCACTTCGATGGCGTGGCCGATCAGTGGTACTTGCTCTTGGCTGATCGGCAGTGCTTCGCCACGGGCTACGCGGATCTGCCAAGCGACGAGGTCGAGGCCGGTGATCAGCTCGGTCACCGGGTGTTCAACTTGCAGGCGGGTGTTCATCTCCATAAAGAAGAAGTCGCCGCGCTCATCCAGCAGGAACTCTACGGTGCCGGCGCCGACATAGCCGATGGCTTGTGCGGCTTTTACTGCGGCTTCGCCCATGGCACGGCGCAGTTCGGGCGTCAGCCCAGGCGCCGGCGCTTCTTCGACCACTTTCTGGTGACGGCGTTGGATCGAGCAGTCGCGCTCGTTCAGGTACAGGCAGTTGCCGTGACTGTCGGCGAATACCTGGATTTCCACATGGCGTGGCTTGAGCACGTATTTCTCTACCAGCATGCGCGAGTCGCCAAACGACGACTGCGCTTCGCGCTGGGCCGAGGCCAGCGCTTCGGCCAGTTCGCTTTCGCGTTCAACCACCTTCATGCCCTTGCCGCCGCCACCTGCCGTGGCTTTGAGCAGTACGGGATAGCCGATACGCGCAGACGCGTCGCAGAAGGTTTGCGCATCCTGCGCTTCGCCGTGATAACCCGGCACCAGCGGTACGCCGGCGGCGTCCATCAAGGCTTTGGCGGCGGATTTGCTGCCCATGGCATCGATGGCTGAGGCAGGCGGGCCGAGAAAGATCAGCCCAGCGGCTTCAATGGCGCGGGCAAAGCCGGCGTTTTCCGAAAGAAAGCCATAGCCAGGGTGAATCGCTTGGGCGCCGCTGGCCTGGGCGGCGGCGATCAGCTTATCCACCAGCAGGTAACTGTCTGCCGGCTTGGCCCCGCCGAGGTTTACTGCCACATCGGCTTCGCGCACATGGCGCGCGTTTGCATCGATGGCGCTGTGTACCGCCACCGTACGAATGCCCATGGCTTTGGCCGTGTGCATCACCCGACAGGCGATTTCGCCACGGTTGGCTACCAGCAATGTGTCGATAGGCTTGAGGCTCATGCGGATGGCTCCTGCCAGGCGGGCTTAGGTTTATCGAGCAGCTGGCCGCGCAGGGCGAAAATAACCACTGCGTCAAGGACGATGATCATGGTCATTACTCCTGCCAGCTCGGTTTGCGTTTATCCAGGAAAGCGCGCAGACCTTCCTGACCTTCCGCACTGACGCGGATACGGGCAATGGCGTTTTCGGTATAGCGGCGCAGGGCCGGGGTCAGCACGCCGCTGCCGACTTCACGCAGCAAGTCTTTGCTGGCCTGCATGGCTTGCGGGCTGTTGAGCAGCAGGGTGCTGATCCAGTGTTCGACCTGAGCGTCCAACTCAGCAGGCGGATAGCTCTCGGCAAACAAACCCAGCGCCTGCGCCTGTGCACCGCTAAAGCGCTCGGCGGTGAGTGCATATCGCCGCGCTGCGCGCTCACCAATCGCTTGCACAACGAAAGGGCTGATCACAGCTGGCGCCAAGCCGATGCGAACTTCCGACAGGCACAGCTGCGCGTCGCTGGTGCCGATGGCCATATCGCAGCAACTGATCAGGCCCAACGCGCCACCGAAGGCCGCACCTTGCACCACGGCCAGGGTCGGAATCTTCAGCTGATAAAGGTTGTGCATCAGCTCGGCCAGTTCGCGCGAGTCAGCCAGGTTGGCGGTGTAGTCCAACGTGGCGGCGTGTTGCATCCAGGCCAAATCAGCACCGGCGGAGAAGTGCTTACCACGGCCGCGCAGCAGCAGAAAGCGCAGAGATTTATCAGCCTTCACTGCGTCGAGGGCAAGAATCAGTTCGCGGATCATTTCGGCGTTAAAGGCGTTGTGCTTGTCGGCGCGATTGAGCCAAAGCGTGGCGAAACCGCGCGGGTCTGTTTCAAGCTCGATGGTGGTGAAGTCAATCATTACTAGGGCCTTGGGTAGGGTGGAAGACGTTTTTCTCTTCCACCATCAGTGGCGAATCGGTGGATAGATAAAACGCCAGCTACGCGCCCCGATCCACCCTACGGTTACATGCGGAATATGCCGAACTGCGTCGGTTCGATCGGCGCGTTGAGGCTGGCAGACAGCGCCAGGCCCAGTACATCGCGGGTTTGCGCCGGGTCGATGACGCCGTCGTCCCACAAGCGGGCGCTGGAGTAGTAGGGGTGACCCTGGCGCTCGTATTGTTCGAGGATCGGTTGCTTGAGCGCCGCCTCATCCTCTGCCGAGAAGCTCTGCCCGGCGCGCGCCGCCTGCTCGTGCTTAACCTGCACCAGCACACCGGCAGCCTGTTCGGCGCCCATCACGCCGATGCGTGCGTTCGGCCACATCCACAAGAAACGCGGCTCAAAGGCGCGGCCGCACATGCCGTAGTTACCGGCGCCGAAGCTGCCACCGATTATCACGGTGAACTTCGGTACTTTGGCACAGGCCACGGCGTTGACCAGCTTGGCGCCGTGCTTGGCGATGCCGCCGGCTTCGTACTTCTGCCCGACCATAAAGCCGGTGATGTTCTGCAGAAATACCAGCGGAATGCCACGCTGGCAGGCCAACTCGATAAAGTGCGCGCCTTTTTGCGCCGATTCGGCGAACAGAATCCCATTATTGGCGAGGATCGCCACCGGATAGCCGTGGATATGCGCAAAGCCGCAGACCAGGGTCGCGCCGAACAGCGCCTTGAATTCATCAAATACGCTGCCATCGACGGTGCGGGCAATCACCTCGCGCACATCGAAGGGCTGCTTGGCGTCGGCCGGGATCACCCCGTACAGCTCCTCACCGCTGTACAGCGGGTTGATCGGCGCACGGCTATTGATTACGCCGAGCTTGCGCCAGTTCAAATTGCTAATACAGCGACGGGCCAGGGCTAGCGCATGCTCATCGTTGTCGGCGTAATGGTCGGCCACGCCGCTGGTTTTGCAGTGCACATCGGCGCCGCCCAGGTCTTCAGCGCTGACTACTTCACCGGTGGCGGCTTTTACCAGCGGCGGGCCTGCGAGGAAGATGGTCGCTTGGTTGCGCACCATGATCGCTTCATCGGCCATGGCCGGCACATACGCGCCGCCCGCGGTGCAGGAACCCATGACCACGGCGATTTGCGGGATGCCCATGGCGCTCATGTTGGCCTGGTTGAAGAATATTCGGCCGAAGTGTTCGCGGTCTGGAAACACATCATCCTGGCGCGGCAGGTTGGCGCCGCCGGAGTCCACCAGGTAGATGCATGGCAGGCGGTTCTGCTGGGCGATGGTCTGCGCGCGCAGGTGTTTTTTCACCGTCAATGGGTAGTAGCTGCCGCCTTTGACCGTGGCATCGTTGGCCACGATCATGCATTCCACGCCTTCAACCCGGCCAATGCCCGCCACCACGCCGGCTGCTGGTACGTCTTCGCCATACACCTCGTAGGCGGCTAACTGGCCGATTTCGAGGAAGGGTGAACCGGAGTCGAGCAGACGGTTGATGCGCTCGCGGGGTAGCAACTTGCCGCGCGAGGTATGGCGCTCCTGGGCCTTGGCACCGCCGCCATCATGCACACGGGCGAGCAGGGCGCGCAGGTCATTCACCTGGGTCAGCATCGCCTTGCTATTGGCGGCGAACTCCGGCGAGCGGGTATTGATCTGGGTATGCAGAATGGCCATCTGGCGCGCTCCGTCAGGCTTATTTGGTTTCGTTGAACAGCTCACGGCCGATCAGCATCCGACGAATTTCGCTGGTGCCCGCACCGATCTCGTAGAGCTTGGCGTCACGCAGCAGGCGGCCGGTGGGGTATTCGTTGATATAACCGTTACCGCCGAGAATCTGGATGGCATCGAGGGCCATTTGCGTGGCGCGCTCAGCGGTATAGAGAATGACCCCGGCGGCGTCCTTGCGCGTGGTTTCGCCATGGTCGCAGGCCTGGGCCACGGCATACAGGTAGGCGCGGCTGGCATTGAGCTGGGTGTACATGTCGGCGACTTTGCCCTGTATCAGCTGGAACTCGCCGATGCTCTGGCCGAACTGCTTGCGGTCGTGGATGTAAGGTACGATCACATCCATGCAGGCCTGCATGATCCCGGTTGGGCCGCCTGAGAGCACCACGCGTTCGTAGTCGAGGCCGCTCATCAGTACGCGCACGCCGCCATTGAGCTGACCGAGGACGTTCTCTTCTGGCACTTCGACGTTGTCGAAGAAAAGCTCACAGGTATTGGAACCACGCATGCCGAGTTTGTCGAACTTGCTGCCGCGGCTAAAACCCCTCCAGTCGCGCTCGACGATAAAGGCGCTGATGCCATGCGCGCCTTTGTCCAGGTCGGTTTTGGCGTAGATCACGTAGGTGTTGGCGTCGGGGCCGTTGGTGATCCAGGTTTTGCTGCCGTTGAGCACATAGCGGTCGCCTTGTTTGTCGGCGCGCAGCTTCATCGACACCACATCGGAGCCGGCATTCGGCTCGCTCATGGCCAGCGCACCGACATGCTCACCGCTAACCAGCTTGGGCAGGTACTTGGCTTTCTGCGCGGCGGTGCCATTGCGCTTGATCTGGTTCACACACAGGTTGGAGTGGGCGCCGTAGGAGAGGGCAACCGAGGCTGAGGCGCGACTGATCTCTTCCATGGCAATCACGTGAGCCAGATAACCCAACCCAGAGCCACCGTATTCCTCATCAACAGTGATGCCGAGCAGGCCCATGTCGCCGAACTTCTTCCACATATCGGCCGGGAACTGGTTCTCGCTGTCGATGGCGGCGGCGCGTGGCGCCAGCTCGGCTGCAACAAAGGCCTGCGTCTGCTCGCGCAGCATGTCGATGGTGTCGCCGAGGGCGAAGTTGAGGGACGGATAGCTCATGGTTCCACCTGTACTAATTGTTCTTAGGTTTAAGAGGTAATCACTTGTTTTTTATCGGTTTCGGCCAGAGCTGCAAGACAACGTTCTTCGGCTGTATCCAATTCAAGTTGCATCTGTTGAATATCCAGTAACTGCTGTTCGAGCTGGGCACGGCGTTCGGCAATCTTGCTCATAAAGGTATGCAGCTGCTTGTGGTTGCCATGGACCGGGTCGTACAACTCAATTAGCTCTTTGCATTCAGCCAGGGAAAAGCCAATGCGCTTGCCACGCAGGATCAGCTTGAGGGCGACCTTGTCTTTAGCGCTGTAGATGCGCTCTTGTCCGCGTCGTTCGGGGCTGAGCATCTGCTGCTCTTCGTAAAAACGAATGGCACGGGTGGTGATATCCAGCTCGCGGGCTAGATCGGAAATGGAATAGGTAGAGGCAGCCATGTTCGGTCTCTTGATTTACCTTTACGTTAACGTAAAGCTGCGTTGAGCACGTGTCAAGCTAGGCGGTGAACGTAAGAGAGCTGCTGCGGAGGGTAGCTGCACGCGCCTGCGCGGTGGTTCCTGCAGGCGTTTATGTAATGGGGAATATCTGATAAATATTTTATTTATCAGATATATAGAGAGTTAAGCTAAAGCTTTTACTGCTTTCGCTTCTTGGGCTAATGCTTGCTGGGCAATCTCGATAATCTGCTCGCGCATCCAGCGATTAGCCGGGTCTTGATCGGTGCTTTCGTGCCAATAGATGTGGGTTTCCAGCGGTGTCATATCCTTGACCGGTAGTTCCACATAATGCAGGTCGTTACGCCGGGCAAAGCGTTCCGGCACAGTCATGGCCATGTCGGTGCCTTGCAGTACCGTGGTGGCCATCAGGTAATGCTGGGAGCGCAGGGCAATTTTGCGCTGCATGCCCATACGCCCCAACGCCAGGTCAACGTGGCCGAGGCCGCTGCGGCGGCTGGAAATATGAATGTGGGTCAGGCCCATGTATTCGTCGAGGCTGATCTTGTCCTTGGCCAAGGGGTGACTCTTGCGCAGGGCGCAAACGTAGCGGTCTTCCATCAGCTTGACGTGACGCACTTGCGGGTCAGTATTGAGCGGTGCATCCACGGCGAAGTCTAGGCGACCGGCGGCCAGTTCTTTGGTGGTCTCACGGCGACGTGCCAGCATGCTTTCAATATTTACGTTGGGGGCCATACGGCGCAGACGTTGAAACAGCGGCGGCAAGATGATCGCTTCAGTGAGGTCGGTCATGCTGATGCGGAAGGTCTTGTTGGCTTGGCTCGGGTTGAAGATGCGGCTTTCCTGCACGGAGATGCGCAGTTGCTGTAGCGCATTGCGCACCGGGCTGATGATGTTCTGCGCCATTGGCGTGGGCACCATGCCCTGCGCGGTGCGCACGAACAGTGGGTCATTAAAGGTTTCGCGCAGGCGCGCCAGAGCGTTGGATACAGCGGGCTGGGTAATGCCGACAATCTGCCCCGCGCGGGTCAGATTGGCCTCGGTAT
The DNA here is from genome assembly GCF_900113745.1 of Pseudomonas guineae. GTDB lineage: Bacteria > Pseudomonadota > Gammaproteobacteria > Pseudomonadales > Pseudomonadaceae > Aquipseudomonas > Aquipseudomonas guineae. Next base: position 278,079 of record NZ_FOQL01000002.1, read on the forward strand.
AAATGGCATCGAAGACGACAAAGAGGTTGAGGTCGACCTTGTTGAGATTCATGACACGCTCGCTCTGCAGGTTGTCGGTATTAGCCGATCATATATCGGTGATGAATGTTTATACACGCTGAGAATAGATTAGATAAATCTTAACCCCTGTTCTAGCATCATTTCACCTCACCGAATTTCCTAAAAATCAGCGCCAGAAGGTACCCCTCATGGATTTCGCTTACTCCCCCAAGGTTCAGCAGTTACGTGAACGCGTTACCGCGTTTATGGAAACGCATGTCTACCCAGCTGAAGCCGTGTTCGAGCAACAGATCAATCAAGGCGACCGCTGGCAGCCCACTGCGATCATGGATGAGTTGAAAGCCAAGGCTAAAGCTGAAGGCCTATGGAACCTATTCCTGCCCGACTCCGAACTGGGCGCAGGCCTGACCAACAGCGAGTACGCGCCGCTGGCAGAAATCATGGGTAGCTCCTTGATTGGCCCCGAGCCGTTCAACTGCGCGGCTCCCGACACCGGTAACATGGAAGTATTGGTGCGCTACGCCAATGAAGCGCAGAAAGAAAAGTGGCTCAAGCCATTGTTGGACGGCACCATCCGCTCGGCTTTCGCCATGACCGAGCCTGGCGTTGCCTCAAGCGATGCCACCAATATGGAAGCTCGCGCCGTACGTGAAGGTGATGAGTGGGTGATCAACGGCCGCAAGTGGTGGACCTCCGGTGCCTGCGATCCGCGCTGCAAGATCATGATTTTCATGGGCCTGACCAACCCCGATGGCCCTCGCCATGCGCAGCACTCGATGATTCTGGTGCCGATGGACACTCCCGGCGTGAAAGTGCTGCGCCCCTTGACGGTATTCGGCTACGACGACGCGCCGCACGGCCACGCTGAAGTGCTGTTCGAAAACGTGCGTGTGCCCTACGACAGCGTGCTGTTGGGTGAAGGGCGTGGCTTTGAAATCGCCCAAGGCCGTCTTGGCCCAGGTCGCATTCACCACTGCATGCGTTCTATCGGTATGGCCGAGCGCGCATTGAAACTGATGTGCGAGCGTTCCATCAGTCGTAGCGCTTTCGGTAAGCCGCTGGCGCGTCTGGGCGGTAACATCGACCACATCGCTGACTCGCGGATGGAAATCAACATGGCGCGCCTGTTGACCCTCAATGCGGCCTACATGATGGATACCGTGGGCAATAAAATTGCCGCGAGTGAAATCGCCCAGATCAAGGTAGTCGCGCCTAACGTGGCGCTGAAAGTGATCGACCGCGCGATCCAGATGCATGGCGGTGCTGGGGTTTCCGGCGACTTCCCATTGGCCTACTGGTATGCGATGCAGCGCACGCTGCGCCTGGCTGATGGTCCGGACGAAGTGCATCGCGCGGCGATTGGCAAGTTCGAGATCGGTAAGTACGTGTCTAAAGATGTGATGAACGCCAGCCGTTAAAGCGTTTCAGCACTTCACAGCACAAGGCCCGCATATGCGGGCCTTGTGCGTTATCGGTTAGCGCCGCTGCCGGCGGTGCAAATGAGTTATTAAGGTTGATCAGTAAACCCAGACTTCAACCCGACGATTTTTGATCCGTCCTTCATCAGCGCTGTTGGTGGCCACTGGCAGTTCATCACCCAAACCAATGATGTCGCGGAAGATCACGCCTGCTTTACTCAGCTCACGGCGAACGGCCATGGCACGTAATTTGGACAGCAGTTCGGCGCGGGCGGGATCTGCCTTGGCATCGCCGAAACCAACTAATACCACTTTGCCTTGTAGCTTGTTCTGCTCGCGGAGATAGGCCTGCAAGCGGTTTAGGTCGCGCAGGGCCTTGTTATCCAGGCTGGCGCTGCCTTCCTGAAAGCGGAAGTTCACTGACAAGCGCTGAGCCTGCTCAGCCAAGGTCTGGTAGCGCGCAGGCATGTGCGCATGTGTGGTGATCTTCACTGCCTGTACGGTCTGCGCGATAAACCCGCTTTGCTCGACAATCGCTTGGCCGCGCGGGCTATGGGCGAACTTCACGAGGGCCCGTGCCCAAGGGTTGTTCAGTTGCGGCTGGTTGTAAAAAAACAACCGGCGCGACAGTGGGTAATCTTCGGTGGCAATCAAGGTCAGGCTCGGCAGCATGGGTTGCGAGTCGCCGGCTGCAATGGCCACCGCCTTGGCCTGGCGGATATAAGGTAAGCCGATAAAGCCAATACCGTTACGGTCTTGACTGACTAAATCAGAAAGCTTCTCGCTGGATTCGAAACGCTTAGCGTTGCTGGCCAGAGCTTTGCCATTAGCACTGAGCACCAATTCTTTGAAGGTGTCATAGGTGCCGGACTTGTCGTCGCGGGCGTACAGATTGATCGCTCCGGCCGGTGCGCCCAGTTGTGCCCAGTCGTTGATTTCGCCTGCAAACACCTGCGCCAACTGTTCGGTGCTTAGAGCGGATACAGGGTTGTCGGGGTGCAGGATGATCGCCAGACCATCGAGGGCGATGATCTGCTCGGCGCTGGCGCTTTTCAGGTCACCTAGGGGGAGTAGGAGAGTGGCTTCGCTGTCCTTGATCGGCCGTGATGAAGCCGCCAGTTCGGCGCTGCCATCGGCCAGTGCAGTAAAGCCGGTACCCGAACCATGGGCCGCCACGTCAATACTCATGTTGCGGCCATCGGTGGTTTTAGCACTGATCTTCTGTTCGTTTTCCGCCGCGCCGGCGTCGATGCGGATGGCGCTCAGACCTTGTTGTTCAAACAACCCTTTGACCAACGCCGGACCCAACTTCGCACCAATGGTATTGGAGCCTTGGATGCGCAGCACACTGCTGCTATCAGAAGGCGCAGGCAGGGCCGCGAATACTGACCAAGGCAGGGCGTAGCAGATCGAACCCAGCAGCAAAAAGCTGATGGTACGGGTCCAGGTTTCACGATCAGAAGCAGAGTGGGCGCGCGGCATGCGACAAACACCTTGTATGGGTGAGTGAAAGTGCCGCGACGATAAGACAAATACGTGACTGCAATATGACAGTCACTTTTCTACGCAAACGCTCTAATACCGAGTTATTCGCTCAGTTCCAGCCAAATCGGTGCGTGATCCGAAGGCTTCTCCATGCCGCGCAGGTCGTAATCAATACCCGTCTCTTTAATCCGCGCCTGCAGTGCCTGGGAGGCGAGAATGACGTCGATGCGCAGGCCACGCTTGGGCTCGTCTTCGAAACCGCGGCTGCGGTAATCGAACCAGCTGAAGCGATCATTCACCGTCGGGTTGAGCTGGCGGAAGCTGTCGACCAGGCCCCAGTTTTTTAACGTGGCCAGCCACTCGCGCTCTTCTGGGAGAAAGCTGCATTTACCGCTTTTCAACCAGCGCAAGCGATTCGGCTCACCGATGCCGATGTCGATGTCTTCCGTAGAGATGTTGATATCGCCCATCACCACCAGCGGCTGCTGTGGGCTGAACTGGCTCAGCAGCAGATTCTGCAAGTCAGCGTAGAAGCGTTGTTTGGCTGGGAACTTGGTCGGGTGGACACGGCTTTCACCTTGCGGAAAGTAGCCATTCATCACCGTCACCGGGTTGCCCTGAGCGTCGGCGAAAGTGCCATAGATGAAACGACGCTGGGCGTCTTCGCCATCGCCGGGAAAGCCTTTATGCAGGCTCAACGGTTCCTGGCGCGAGAGTAAAGCCACGCCGTAATGGCCTTTCTGGCCGTGACAGTGGACGTGATAACCCAGCTCGCGGATGGCTGATTCAGGGAACTGCTCGTCAGCCACCTTGGTTTCCTGCAGGCCAATGACATCCGGCTGGTGCTTATCGATCAACGCGGCCAGTTGATGAGGGCGTGCACGCAGGCCATTGATATTGAAGGAGACGATCTTCATGGGCGGCTGTCCTGAATGGTGTTTTTGGAAAACCCGTGATGCTAGCCCATTGCGCGCGCTAACGGCCAGCCTGTGGCGGCGCGTTGTGCACGGTGCTAACGTGGCCACAGGCCCAACACACCCAGAAAAATAGAGGTCAAACAGATGCCTAACAGTCTCGCCGAAGTTCGCATGCTTGATAACGGCTATGCCCGCGAAGCGCGTTCGTTGCTGTATCACGCCTACCGTTACGACCCGACCTTTGCCTACCTGTTTGAAGCTGAGCGGCCCGGTTACGATCAGCGTGTGCGCGCCACGGTGCGTGAGCTGGTGCAGCAGCACTTTGCCGAAGACCTGCCAGCCATTGGTTTGCTGATTGATGATCGGCTGATCGGTATGGCGCTGATCGCACCGCCGCAACGGCGTATGGATATCACCGAAAGCTGGGGCTGGCGTATGCGTATGCTGCTGACCGCTGGTTTCCGCTGCACTAAGCGCTATCTGGAATACCACGATGCTGTGCTTGCTTGCCTGCCGCCAGGGCCGTATCACTTATTGCCATTGCTCGGTATTCACCCGCAGTACCAGGGTAAGCATTTGGGTGAGCAACTGCTTGAAGCGTTGCACAACTGGTGCGCCGAAGATGCCGGCTCGCACGGCGTAGTGCTCGATACGGGCAACGCGCACTACCTAGACTTTTACAAACGTCAGGGCTACGAGGAAGTTGGCACAGTGGCCATCGGCCCAGTCGTCGAGCATGTTTTCTTCCACCCCAGCCCACAGATGGCGGTTAAGGTCAGTGCCTGATTAACGCGCACTCGGTGTGTTGGGTTGCTCACCGAGTCGTTTCTAACCTAAATGTCCCTGTGCTAAATCGACCACTGGCTCGTGCTAGCATCTTCTCATGTCAGTTTTCCTCAATTTTCTCGCCGGGCTTTGCCTGCTACTGCTGAGTGCCACGGTCTTAGCTGAGGCCGAGCTGCGCGTGCGGGTAGAGCCCGCCAATAGCGCGCTAAAAAACAATATCGAAGGTCATATCGGTAGCCTCGGTGAGCGTGATGCCGAGGCGCTACAGCGCTATCGTCGGGTGGCCGAGGGTCAGGCGGAAAAAGCCGCCCAAGCCTTGGGCTACTACCATGCGCAAATCACTACCGAGGTAAGCGAAGGCAAGACGTCGCGCCTGACCTTGAGTGTCAAACCTGGCGAACCGGTCCGCCTGGGTGATGTGGTGGTGCGCATCGACGGCCCTGCGGCGCAACTGCGTGCCTTCCGCACCCCCCAAGACCCGCAGCTACGCAGCGGCGCACAGCTCAATCACGGGCGTTACGATTCAGCCAAGCGGGACATCCAGAACCAGGCCTCACGCTATGGTTTTTTTGCCGGGCGTTTCAGTCAGCAACGCCTGACCATCGATCCAGATGCCGGGGTTGCCGATATCGAGCTGATCTATGTCAGTGGCCCCCGCTACCAGCTCGGTGCAGTGCGTTTTCTCGGTGATGCACCCTTCGATGAACAGCTGTTGCAACGCATGGTGCCGTTCCCCGCTGATAGCCCCTATGACTCTGCGCTGATTGCCAAGTTGTATCAGGCGCTGCGTTCCAGTGGTTATTTTGAATCGGTGCAGGTGGATGCCAATCCGAGCAGCGCGGCGGCCGAGCAGATCCCGGTCGAGGTTCAGCTGCAGGTGCGTAAACCGCGCAGCATGGGGTTGGGTGTTGGGTTTTCTACCGATGTCGGCCCGCGCGGTAAAGGTAACTGGACCCGGCATTGGGCCAACCCGCAGGGACACAGTTATGGCGCGGAGTTCGAGCTGTCGGCCCCGCGGCAGAATGTCGGCCTGTGGTACGACATACCGCTTGACCCACCGCTGACCGATAAATTGCGGGTGGCCGGGGGCTATCAGGCAGAAGAGCTGGCCGACACTGACAGCAACAGCCGTCTGCTGACTTTCGGCCCGGAATGGCACAGCAAACTCGATAGCGGTTGGCAGCGGGTGGTGTCGCTCAAGTGGCGACACGAACAATACGATCTGGGTGACGACGCTGGTACCAGCACGCTGTTAATGCCCGGCATCAGCTACGCCTACCTGCAGAGTGACAATCAGATCGACCCGAATCACGGTTATCGCCTGCAGCTGGATCTGGCTGGGGCCGCCAAGGGGTTGTTGTCCGACGCCAATGTGCTGCACGGCAATGTTCAGCTTAAAGGGCTGACAACCGTATTCAAACGTCACCGCTTGCTGGGTCGGGTGCAAGTGGGCGGTACGGAGTCCAATGGCTTTGCTCGGGTGCCGCCGTCGCTGCGTTTCTTCGCCGGTGGCGACCAGAGCGTGCGCGGTTATGACTACCAGAGCCTGTCACCGGAAAATAACCAAGGTGACAAGGTGGGCGGCCGCTACCTGTTTACCAGCAGCGTGGAATACCAATACAGCCTGACTGAGCGCTGGCGGCTTGCGACTTTTATCGATCAGGGCAATACCTTTGAATCACTGCAGATTCCATCGTTGAAAAGCGCCGTGGGCGTTGGCGTGCGTTGGGTGTCACCACTCGGCCCGTTGCGTCTCGACTTGGCGCACCCGCTGGATGATCAAGGTGGCATCCGTCTGCACTTTTCCATGGGCCCGGAACTGTGACGCGCCGGCTGCGCTATGGCCTTTACGGCTTACTCGGGGCGCTGCTTGTTGTGTGCAGCGGTCTGAGCCTGCTGCTGGGTACGCAGGGCGGCAGCCGCTGGTTGCTGGCGCAGGTGCCGGGGTTACAGGTAGAGGGGTTTAACGGCCGCTTGGCGGGGCGCTGGAGTGCGGCAAACCTACGCTGGCAGCAGGGGCAAAACAGCGTGAAGCTGATCTCGCCGAACCTGGCTTGGTCGCCTGCCTGCCTGCTGCGCCTGACGCTATGTATCGAGCAGCTGCACAGCGGGCCGATCAGCTTGGAATTTCCCGCAGATGAGCAGGCCAGCAGCAAGCCATTCAGCCTGCCAAACCTCAGCCTGCCCCTGGCGTTGCAGCTGGGTGATGTGCAGATCGACAGCCTGCAGCTCAACGGCATCGAACAGCTACGGGCTTTGCAGTTGGCTGCGCACTGGACGCCGCAGGGTATTCAACTCGATAACCTCAGCCTGCACGCCGCTGACCTCGACCTGGTGCTACAAGGGCAGGTGCACACCACGGGTAACTGGCCCTTGCAGCTCAGCGGGCAACTGCAGTTGCCGGCGCCTGAGCAGCAAGCCTGGCCTGTAACGCTTGAGCTCAGCGGTGAGTTGCGCGAGCGGCTGCAACTAACGGCGAGCAGCAGCGGTTACCTGCAGGGCGAATTAAGCGGCTGGCTGCAACCTTTGGCAGAACACCTGCCTGCACAGCTGCGCGTGCAGGTCGCAGCCTTTAAGGCCAGCGCTGAGCTGCCGGACAGCCTGAGTCTTGAGCAGCTTGAGTTGACGGCCCAAGGCGATTTGCAGACGGGTTATCAGGTTATCGGCAGTGCCAACTTGCCGGCCGCCGAAGGGCCTGTGGCTTTGGCGCTGGCGGGTGTGGTCAAGGCTGACGGTGCGGCTGTCAGTAACCTCAGCCTGACTGCCAGCCCTGAGCAGCAGGTACAGCTCAGCGGCGAGCTGAACTGGCAGCAGGGCCTGAGCCTGGACAGCCGCTTCAAATGGCAGAACTTCCCCTGGCAGCGCCTTTATCCGCTGAGCGAGGCGCCGCCCGTGGCGCTGCGCACGTTGAATGGTGAGCTGGCCTATCAGGATGGCAATTATCTGGGGCATTTCGCCGCCGAATTAGATGGCCCTGCGGGCGCGTTTAGCCTGCAAAGCCCGCTGAGTGGTGACCTGCAGCATCTGTATCTCCCCGAACTGCGCCTGCAGGCCGGGCAGGGCCGCGCCGACGGTCAGGTCAGCTTGGGTTTTGCCGAGCAACTGAGCTGGGATGTACGTTTGCTGCTGAGCGAGTTTGACCCCGCCTATTGGCTGGCCGAGCTGCCGGGCAACCTGGCCGGTCCTGTGAACAGCGCCGGCAACGTGCTCAATGGGCAGCTCACACTCAACGCCGATGTCGATCTCAAGGGTCGCCTGCGTGGGCAGCCGGCCAAATTGCTGGCGACGTTTGCCGGTGGCCTGGAGCAGGGCGAGCTGAGTGCCCTGGATGTGCGCCTGGGTGACAACCGTATTAGTGGCCAGCTGGCGTTGCAGCAACAATTGAGCGGTAAGCTTTTAGTGGCGCTGCCGAAGTTGGGGCAACTCTGGCCTGGTTTGCAGGGCCAGCTCAGCGGTCAGTTGGATCTGACAGGCAACCTGCAAGCGCCTCAAGGCCAATTGCAGCTGCAAGGTCAGCGTTTGGCCTATGACAACCAGCGCCTGCAACAGCTCACCCTCGATGCGGGCCTGAACAGTGCCCAGCGCGGCCAGTTAACCCTGCAGGCCTTGGGCATTCAGCTTGGCGACACTGAACTGGGCCGCCTCGATGCGACAGCCAATGGCGATCAGCACCAGCAAAGCCTAGAGCTGCAACTGCAAGGCCCGTTAGTGCAAAGCCAGCTGGCGTTGGCCGGCAAGCTGGACAAGGGCAACTGGCGCGGCAGCCTCAGTCGCGGCCAGGTGCAAAGTGGTGGTCAAGACTGGCGCCTGCAACAGCCGGCTTCATTGGTGCGCCTGGCCAGCGGCCAGCTTAGCCTCGGCGCGCATTGCTGGCGCTCGGGCAACGCCAGCCTGTGCGGCGGTGAGCAGCGCCTGTTGCCGGAGCCTAAGTTAAGCGTTCAGCTCAGCAACTTGCCTATGGATAGCCTGGCGCCCTGGTTACCCAAGGATTTCACCTGGCAAGGGCAACTCAATGGCCAGCTGCAGCTTGAGCTGCCAGCCAGCGGTCCGAATGGACGCCTGGAATTGGATGCCGGCAGCGGCATCTGGCGTGTCCGCGATCAGCAGCAGTGGCTGGAGTTTGCCTATGACAGCCTGCGTCTGAATACCCAGATACGAGCGCAACGCATCGACAGTTCGTTGCTATTGCGTGGCCCAGCCATTGGCGAGCTGGCCCTGGATGCCATGCTTGATCCGCGTCCGGCGCGCAAGCCGCTGTCTGGCAGTTTCCGCCTCAACGGCCTGGACTTGACGCTGGTTCGGCCCTTTGTGCCAATGGTTGAGCGTATCGCCGGGCAGCTGAATGGAGCGGGCACGCTCTCCGGTGAGCTGTTAGCGCCGCAGATCAACGGCAACCTGCGCGTCAGCAATGGCGAAATCGCTGGTGGCGAACTGCCCATGAACATCGAGCAGCTGCAACTGCAGGCCCGCATTGAGGGCGAACGGTTACTGCTGGACGGTGATTGGCGCAGTGGCGAACAGGGCCAGGGCAGCCTCAATGGCGAACTGAGCTGGGCGGCTGGTTTGGCAGCAGATATGCAACTGCGGGGCAGCCGTCTGCCGGTAGCGGTTGAGCCTTATGCGACGCTGGAGGTTGAGCCAGACCTGCGTTTGAGCTTGCGCGATGAGCAATTGTCGGTGGCTGGCAAGGTGCTGATTCCCAGCGGCAAGATTGAGATCCGCGAGCTGCCGCCCTCAACGGTACAGATTTCCAGCGATGCGCATGTGCTGGGACGTGACCGTGCGCAGCAGCAGGCCACGGCGATTGCCATGGATATTGATGTCGACGTTGGTCAGGAACGCCTGACCTTCAGTGGTTTTGGCCTGAATGCCGAGCTGAAAGGCCGCGTGCATATCGGCAATGACTTGAACACGCGCGGTGAGTTGAGCCTGAATAAAGGGCGTTTCCGCGCCTATGGTCAGCGCCTGAATGTGCGCCGTGCGCGCTTGCTGTTCGCCGGCCCTATCGACCAGCCGTTTCTCGATATCGAGGCCATACGCCAGGTTGATGATGTCACCGCGGGCCTGCGCCTCAGCGGTAATGCGGCGCAACCGACCACTGTGGTGTTTTCTGAGCCGGCGATGAGTCAGGAGCATGCGCTGTCCTATTTGGTTATGGGCCGTCCGCTGGGGCAGGGCGGTGGTGACAATAATATGCTCGCCCAGGCAGCACTGGCCCTTGGCATGGCCGGCAGTGCGCCCCTGGTCAACAGCCTGGCGCAAGGTTTGGGGATCAGCGATTTCCAGCTTGATACCCAGGGTTCCGGGGTGACCACCAGCGTGGTCGCTAGCGGTAACTTGTCTGAGCGCCTGAGCCTGCGCTACGGCGTCGGGGTGTTTGAACCGGCCAATACCATCGCCTTGCGCTATGAGCTGAGCCGCAAGCTCTATCTCGAGGCTGCCAGCGGACTGGCCAGCTCCCTCGATCTGTTCTATCGCCGCGATTTTTAGCGCCGTTTCTGCGGGCAAACGCTGGATTAAGCCAGTTAATTCGCGTTTAAATTACCCCCCGCACTTAAAACGTCTGAGCGTTTAAGTCTAAACGGTGAAAATCACTATCACAGTCTCCATATACTGGCTGCCGCTGAGCACTGGCAGCCGTTGTGCTGACCGGTATAGCCCGATCGACTGTTTGCAGGCGCGCCAACCCGGCTTGCGTTCTACTTTACAGCGTTGCCTACCCGGCTATCGGACAAGCGATGGGTACCCACCTCGCGTTCACTAAAACAATAAGGAAATGAGCATGGAATTCGTCAACACCCTGGTTAATCAACTCAATGGCGTGGTCTGGGGCCCACCCATGCTGGTGCTGATTCTCGGCACCGGTCTGTTCCTCATGCTGCGTCTGAAGTTTATGCCGCTGAGCAAGATTGGCGCTGGCTTCAAACTGATGTGGCAAGGCCGCAAGAAAGGCGATGAGGAAAGTGGCGAAATCAGCCCCTTCCAAGCACTGATGACCTGCCTGGCGGCTACCGTCGGTACCGGTAATATCGCCGGTGTGGCCACCGCCATCTTCTTGGGCGGCCCAGGCGCACTGTTCTGGATGTGGTGCACCGCACTGGTCGGCATGGCCACCAAGTACTGCGAAGTGGTGCTGGCAGTGCATTACCGTGAGAAAGATAAGCTCGGCGATCACGTCGGCGGGCCGATGTACGCGATCAAGAACGGTCTGGGCAAAAAGTGGCTGTGGTTGGGCACTGCGTTCGCCATCTTCGGCGGTTTCGCCGGTTTCGGCATCGGCAACATGGTGCAGGTCAACAGTATGGCGGCGGCCCTGCAAACCACCTTCAACGTGCCCCTGTGGGTCACCGGTGTCGTCACCATGATCTTTGTTGGCATGGTGATCCTGGGCGGTATCAAGCGCATCGGTAAGGTCGCTGCGACCCTGGTACCGTTTATGTGCGTGGCCTACATCATCGCCGCCATGGTGGTGCTGGTGGTTAATGCCTCGGAAATCCCGGCAGCCTTTGAAATGATCTTCACCTATGCCTTTAGCCCTGCCGCTGCGACCGGTGGTTTTGCCGGTGCGGCAGTGATGGCGGCGATCCGCTTCGGTGTGGCGCGCGGTATCTTCTCCAACGAAGCAGGTTTGGGTACTGCTGGTATCGCGCAGGCGGCCGGTACCACCAACAGCCCAGTTCGCTCGGGGATGATCGGCATGCTCGGGACTTTTATCGACACCATCATCATCTGCTCGATGACTGGCCTAGCGATCATCACCTCTGGTGTGTGGACCAGCGGTGTTAGCGGTGCAGCCTTGTCGGCCGCAGCCTTTGAGTCGGCCATGCCTGGCGTGGGCGGCTACATCCTGACTATCGCCTTGGTGGTGTTTGCTTTTACCACTATTCTCGGCTGGAGCTACTTCGGCGAAAAGTGCTGGGAATACATGGTTGGCACCAAGGCGATCCTGCCGTTCCGTATTCTCTGGGTGGTGGCAGTGCCGTTTGGCGCGATTGCCCAGCTGGATTTCGCCTGGCTGGTGGCCGATACCCTCAACGGTTTGATGGCGATTCCTAACTTGCTGTCACTGCTGTTACTGAGCCCGATCGTGGTCAAACTGACCAAGGATTACTTCGCAAAAAATTGATGTATCGGTTGGGCGAGCAAGGTAGTCTGACTCACTGCTCAGCTTTGCCTACCGTCTTCGTGAGGGCGCGGGCTTGCCATTAGGCAGGTTCGCGCCCTTACTGATTAACCCTCTCTAATTTTGCTGAAAAGGATCGTTCCCATGGCACAAGTCACCCTTAAAGGTTCCCCGGTTGAAGTCACCGGTCAACTGCCACAGATTGGTCAACAAGCACCGGCGTTCAGCCTGGTTGCCGGTGATCTGAGTGATGTCAGCCTGGCCAGCTTGGCCGGCAAGCGTAAAGTTCTGAATATTTTCCCAAGCGTTGACACCCCGACCTGCGCCACCTCGGTACGCGCATTCAACGCCAGTGCCAGCAAGCTGAGCAACACTGTGGTGCTGTGCATTTCCACCGACCTGCCGTTTGCTCAGGCACGTTTCTGCGGCGCCGAAGGCCTGGAGAATGTAGTCAACCTATCGACCATGCGTGGTGCTGACTTCCTGGCCAACTACGGTGTGGCCATCGCCAGTGGCCCGCTGGTGGGTGTGGCTGCCCGCGCGGTTGTGGTACTGGATGAAAATGACAAGGTGCTGCACAGCGAGCTGGTTAGCGAAATCGCCGACGAGCCGAACTACGACGCAGCCATGGCTGTGCTCAAGTAAAAGCATAACGTTATAAAAAAAGCGGCCTACCGGCCGCTTTTTTTATGGCGCAAATAACCTGGGTTACTGGGTCAGCATGGCCATTGACTCAGGTGAATAGCGTTCACCCGCCGCCGCCTGTGGAGGGAAAATCGCACTGATTGCTGCGAGTTCGTCCGGGCTCAAACTGATCTCCAATGCCGCGATGTTTTCCTCTAGATAACGCCGCTGTTTGGTACCTGGAATGGGCAGCAGATCATCACCCTGAGCCAATACCCAGGCCAGTGCCAGTTGCGACGCTTTGACACCTTTGTCGGCGGCGAGGGCTTCCACCTGTTTCACCAATTGCAGGTTGCGCGTGAAATTTTCACCCTGGAACCGTGGGCTAAAACGCCGATAGTCGTCAGCAGCAAAATCCTCCGGGCTTTTAAACGCACCGGTGAGAAAGCCCCGACCCAAGGGGCTATAAGGCACGAAGGCAATCCCCAAACGACGGCAGGTGGCGAGCACCTCATTCTGCTCTGGGTCTCGCGTCCAGAGTGAATACTCACTCTGCACCGCACTGATCGGGTGCACGCGATGAGCGCGCTCCAGTGTTTCTGCGGCCACTTCACTCAAGCCGAGATAACGCACCTTTCCCTGTTGCACGAGCTCTGCCATGGCACCGACGCTGTCTTCAATCGGTACGCTGGGGTCGATGCGATGTTGGTAATACAGGTCGACATACTCGGTATTCAGGCGCTCTAGGCTGCCGACAATCGCCTGCCTGATGTACTCGGGGCGGCCGCTGACACCGCGCTTTTGCGGATCAGCAGGGTCACGCAGCAAGCCAAATTTAGTCGCAATAAAAGCATCCTGACGCTTGCCCTCCAGCGCGCGCCCCAGTAACTGCTCATTACTGTGTGGGCCATACGCATCGGCTGTGTCGAAGAAGTTCAGGCCCAGTTCCAGAGCCCGATGCAAGGTGGCAATCGACTCTGCCTCATCGACGTTACCCAGATAAAACTCACTCATGCCCATGCAGCCCAAACCAATGGCAGAAAGCTGAGGGCCATTGCGGCCAAGCAAACGGTTTTTCATGGAAATGTCCTCGTGTGTAAAAAGAACAACCAGCTTGCAGCTTGAATAAAGACGAATAAACAGGCTAAAAGGCCTTTCACTATTTAAATAATCTAAACAATCAGGTGGTTCATGGATCGATTGTTAGCCATGCGAGTGTTCACTCGGATTGTTGAATTGCAGGCTTTCGGGAAAGCAGCCGATAGCCTCGCGCTACCGCGAGCATCCGTGACGCAGTTGATCAAACAGTTAGAAGCCCACCTAGGTGCGGCTTTACTGCATCGCACGACGCGTCATGTCAGCCCGACACTGGATGGTCAGGCCTACTACCAGCGCTGTGTAGTCTTGCTCGCAGAACTTGATGAACTTGAAGGGGCGTTTGCTGGCGGCGGCAATAACCCCCACGGCAAACTGCGTATTGATCTACCCGCCTCATTGGCCCAGCGCGTGATAGTGCCAGCGCTGGCTGATTTCGTTCAGCGCTACCCACAGCTTGAACTGATGCTGGGAGCCAATGATCGCCCTGTAGACCTGATTCGCGAAGGGATCGATTGTGTACTGCGCGCAGGCGAGGTGTATGACACCCGTTTAGCCGCTCGACCGATTGCCAACTTGCGGCAAATCACCTGTGCCAACGCGGACTACCTGCAGAGAAACGGCATGCCTAGTAGCTTGGCTGAGCTGCAGCAGCACCATGCGGTAAATTTTTTCTCAGCCCTTACAGAGCGTTGTTTTGCCCTGGAATTTATGGTCGATGGGGCGCTGGTGCAGGTGTCACTGCCGGCCCGCATCAGCACCAGCAGTGCTGAAGCTTATGTGGCCGCGTGTGAGGCCGGGTTGGGAATTATCCAAGTTCCCTACTATCACGTACGCAAGCAGGTAGAGCAGGGGCTTTTGCACGAGGTACTCGCTGCATTGCCTCCACCAGACTTGCCGCTTACAGCGCTTTATCCACCTCATCGTCAACTCTCGCCGAGGGTGAGGGTCTTTATTGATTGGTTGAGCGAACTGTTTTCCGTGGTTTAAACCAGCTGAATCATTGACCTGCAACCTGCCTGCGCATCCATGACGCTGTCGAGTGAGCGTTTTCATTTATGGACCAGACATTTAGTTACGTAAGAGAAAGGTAAATAGGCGGTAAAGAGCCTTTGCAGAGTGACTGATAGTGAATATCGTTCAGCCTCCCTAAGGAAGTGATAGTCGCCATGCCTGATACACAGCTCATCAACCGTCCCCGCAACCTGTCACGCCAATGGCTGATCGGCCTGCTCGCGCTCGCGGCGCTGAGCCTGCTGCTCTGGTGGTTCTGGCCGAGCCCGGCACAAACGCCGGAAGCCGGTCGAGGCCGTTTTGGCGATATGGGGCCGGTCCCGGTGCGCGTGGCCAGGGTTAGCCAGGGTGATTTCCCGGTTGAGCTCAAAGCCCTAGGCACGGTCACGGCCTACAACACGGTGAATGTGCGCGGCCGGGTTGATGGCCAATTGGTCAAGCTGCTGTTTAAGGATGGCCAGCAGGTCAAGGCGGGTGAGCTGCTCGCGGTGATTGACCCGCGCCCTTATGAGATCGCTCTGCAGCAGGCACAGGGCGCACTGCAAGAGCGCCAGGCGCAGCTGCGCAATGCCGAGTTGGACCTAAAACGTTACCGCGGGCTGTATGACGAAGACTCGATTGCCAAGCAAACCCTCGATACTCAGGAAGCCTTGGTTAACCAATACCGCGGTGGGCTCAAGAGCTTGCAGGCTGATGTAGCCACGGCGCGCTTGAACCTCGATTTCACCCAGGTGCGTGCGCCCATCAGCGGTCGTTTAGGCATTCGCCAGGCCGATGTGGGCAATTTGCTCAGCTCCGGCGATGCGCTGCCACTGGTGGTCATCACGCAAACCTTGCCAATAGCCGTGATGTTTACCCTGCCGGAGGCCGAATTACCGGCGGTGGTGCAACAATTGCGCGGCGGAGAAACCCTCACCGTCGAGGCGTGGGACCGCAGTGAAAAACTAAAACTGGCAGAAGGCGAGCTGGAGAGCGTCGACAACCTGATCGATACAGCCACCGGCACGATCAAGCTCAAGGCGCGTTTCGCCAACGCCGAAGAGCTGCTGTTTCCCAATCAGTTCGTCAACGTGCGCCTCAGGGTGAAGACCTTGCAGGAGGTCACGTTAATGCCCTCGGCAGCGCTGCAATTCGGCGCCACTGGCACCTTCGCCTATGTGGTAGACGCAGACGATAAGGTTCAACTGACGCCCATCAGCATTGGCGCCAGCGATGGCGTGGTCACGGTGGTTGAGCAGGGCCTCAAGCCGGGTGATCGCCTGGTGCAGGAAGGCACCGATCGCCTGCGCTCGGGTAATAAGGTCGAGGTGATCAGCGACAAACCCGCCGCTACTGAGACCGAGCCGACCACAGCTGAGCGCAAACGAGCGCCGCGCGCCGAATGAACGCCTCCCGCCTGTTTATCCTGCGCCCGGTCGCCACTACGCTGATCATGTTGGCGATCTTCTTGAGCGGCCTGATCGCTTATCGGCTGCTGCCGGTCTCGGCGTTGCCGGAAGTGGATTACCCGACCATCCGCGTGCTGACCTTGTATCCAGGGGCTAGCCCGGACGTGATGACCAGCGCCGTCACCGCGCCACTGGAGCGCCAGTTCGGCCAGATGGCCGGACTGAAACAAATGTCCTCGACCAGCTCAGGCGGCGCCTCGGTGATTACCCTGCGCTTCAACCTTGAAGTGAAGCTGGATGTCGCCGAGCAGGAAGTGCAGGCGGCGATCAATGGCGCGAGCAATTTGTTGCCCAGTGATCTGCCAGCGCCGCCGGTGTACAACAAGGTCAACCCAGCCGACACCCCGATACTGACACTGGCCATCCGCTCGAACACCCTGCCTCTGCCAGAAGTGTTCGATCTGGTGGACACTCGTCTCGCGCAAAAACTCGCGCAAACCAGCGGCGTCGGTCTGGTTACTCTCGCGGGTGGCCAGCGGCCGGCGGTGCGGTTGCGGGTCAATCCTGAAGCGCTGGCTTCCTATGGTTTGAACCTCAGTGATGTACGCACGCTGATTACCGCCAGCAACGTCAACCAGCCCAAAGGCAACTTCGACGGCCCAACCCGGGTGTCGCAATTGGACGCCAACGACCAGCTGAAATCCGTCGACGAATACCGCGAACTGATCCTCGCCTACAAGGACGGCGCCACCCTGCGCCTGAAGGATGTTGCCAGCATCATCGACGGTGCGGAAAACCAGCGCCTGGCCGCCTGGGCCAATCGCAACGAAGCGGTACTGGTCAACGTACAGCGCCAGCCCGGGGCCAACGTGATCGATGTGGTCGACCGTATCCAGACGCTGTTGCCCAACCTAACCCAGAGTTTGCCGGCCAGCGTCGAGGTCAGTGTGCTGACCGACCGCACCGAGACCATCCGCGCCGCAGTCAAGGGCGTGCAGCATGAGCTGCTGCTGGCCATCGCCCTGGTGGTATTGGTGACCTTCCTGTTTTTGCGCAAGGTTTCGGCGACTCTCATTCCATCCATTGTCGTGCCGCTGTCTTTGATTGGCACCTTCGGCGTGATGTACCTGGCCGGCTTCACCATCAATAACCTGACGCTGATGGCGCTGACCATTGCCACCGGCTTTGTGGTGGACGATGCCATCGTCATGCTGGAGAACATCGCGCGGCATCTGGAGGAGGGCGAAACCCCGCTGAATGCCGCGCTTAAAGGTGCTAAGCAAATCGGCTTTACCCTGGTCTCTTTGACCATCTCGCTGATCGCCGTGCTGATTCCACTGCTGTTTATGGCCGATGTGGTCGGCCGGCTCTTCCGCGAATTCGCCATCACTCTGGCGGTGGCCATCCTGATTTCCCTGGTGGTGTCGCTAACCCTTACGCCGATGATGTGCGCACGCCTGCTCAAGGCAGAAAAACCCGAAGAAGAAGGGCGCTTCTACCGCGCGGCCGGCGCGGTGATCGACGGCATGATTGCCCGTTACGGCGTGTGGCTGACCTGGGTGCTTAAGCATCAGCCGCTGACGCTGTTTGTCGCCATTGGCACGATGGCGCTGACGGTGGTGTTGTACCTGGCCGTACCCAAGGGCTTCTTCCCGGTGCAGGACACCGGGGTGATTCAGGGTATTTCCGAGGCGCCGCAGTCAATTTCCTTCAAGGCCATGAGCGAACGCCAGCAGCGTTTGGCCGAGGTGGTTTTGCAGGACCCGGCCGTGGCCAGCCTGTCGTCCTATATCGGTGTCGACGGCGACAACCCGACGCTCAATAGCGGCCGCCTGCTGATCAACCTGACGCCACGGGCCGAGCGCGATGTCAGCGCCAGCCAGATCATCGAACGGCTGCGTCCCGAGTTGGCGCGGATTCCCGGCATCGAGCTGTACCTACAGCCGGTGCAGGATTTGTCCATCGAGGATCGAGTCAGCCGCACCCAGTTCCAGTTCAGCATGGAATCGCCGGATAGCAGCCTGCTGGAAGCGTGGGTGCCCAAACTGGTCAGCGCCCTGCGCGAGCAGCCGGAGCTGCGTGACGTGGCCAGTGACCTGCAAAACCGGGGCTTACAGGTGTTTTTGCAAATCGACCGCGACTTAGCCGGCCGTCTCGGTGTGAGTGTGGCGGACATCGACAACGCGCTGTACGACGCCTTCGGTCAGCGGCAAATTTCCACCATCTACACCCAGGCCAGCCAGTACCGCGTGGTACTGGAAAGCGAGAATGCCGGCAGCATCGGCCCGGCGGCGCTGCGGCAAATTCACGTCAAGACCGCCGATGGCCAGCAGGTCGCGCTGTCGACCCTGGCGCGGATTGAGGAGCGCGCCGCCAGCTTGCTGATCAACCATATTGGCCAATTCCCGGCGGCAACCCTGTCGTTCAACCTGGCCAGCGGTGTATCGCTCGGTGAGGCCGTAGCGGTGATCGAGCGGGTCGAGCAGGAGATCGGCATTCCGGCTGCTGTGCAGAGCCGCTTCCAGGGAGCGGCAGAGGCTTTCCGCGCGTCCTTGTCGAGCACCTTGCTGCTGATTCTGGCGGCCATCGTTACCATGTACATCGTGCTTGGGGTGCTCTACGAGAGCTATATCCATCCGATCACCATTCTTTCCACCTTGCCCTCGGCCGGTGTTGGCGCGCTGCTGGCGTTGCTGATTAGCGGCAACGAGCTAGGGCTGATTGCAATCATCGGCATCATTCTGCTGATCGGCATCGTTAAGAAGAACGCGATCATGATGATCGACTTCGCCCTCGACGCCGAACGCAACCAGGGCATGGCGCCTGAAGCGGCGATCTACCAGGCGGCGCTGCTGCGCTTTCGGCCAATTTTGATGACCACCCTGGCCGCGCTATTTGGCGCGATTCCACTGATGCTGGCCACCGGCTCCGGGGCCGAACTGCGTCAGCCATTGGGGTTGGTGATGGTCGGCGGGCTGTTACTCAGCCAGGTGCTGACGCTGTTCACCACACCGGTGATTTACCTCTACTTTGATCGTCTGTCGCGGCGCATCAGTGGCCGTAGCGCGGCCGGGCTTGTTGTCAGCCGATGAACCTCTCCGCGCCCTTTATCCGCCGGCCGGTGGCAACTTTGCTGCTGAGCCTGGCGATTCTGCTGCTCGGCGGCGTCAGCTTCGGCCTGCTACCGGTAGCACCATTGCCGCAGATGGATTTTCCCACCATCACCGTGCAGGCCAGCCTGCCCGGCGCGAGCCCGCAGATCATGGCCTCCAGCGTGGCCACGCCGTTGGAACGCTCGCTCGGCACCATCGCCGGCATTAGCCAGATGAACAGCCGTAGCAGCCAGGGCAGCACGCGGATCATGATTCAGTTCGATCTGGATCGAGATATCAACGCCGCCGCCCGTGAAGTACAGGCGGCGATCAACGCCTCGCGCGAGCTGTTGCCCAGCGGTATGCGCAGCATGCCAACCTACGCCAAGGTCAACCCGTCGCAAGCGCCGATTATGGTGCTGTCGCTGACCAGCGAGGTACTCGACAAAGGCCAGCTGTACGACGTGGCCTCAACCATCTTGGCGCAGAAGCTTGCCCAGGTAAGCGGCGTCGGTGAAGTGCAGATTGGCGGCAGCTCCTTGCCCGCCGTGCGTGTGGCCCTGGAGCCGCGCCTGCTCGATCAGTACGGCATCGCTCTGGATGAAGTGCGCCAGAGCATCAGTGCGGCCAACGCCAAACGGCCAAAAGGCGCCGTGGAAGATGCAGAGCGGCACTGGCAGGTGCAGGCCAGCGACCAACTGGAGAAAGCCGCCGATTATCTGCCGCTGATCATTCGCTACCAGGATGGCGCTGCGGTGCGCCTGGGCGATGTCGCCACCGTCACCGATGGCGTCGAGGACCGCTACAACAGTGGTTTTTTTAATGATGAACAGGCCGTGCTGCTGGTGATTAACCGCCAGACCGGCGCCAATATCATCGAAACCATCGCCGGCATTCGCGAGCAGTTACCCGCTTTGCGCGCGGTGATTCCCGCCAGCATCGAGTTGCAAGTGGCGATGGATCGCTCGCCGGTGATCACCGCGACCCTGCATGAGGCCGAGCAGACCCTGCTGATTGCCGTGGTGCTGGTGATTCTGGTGGTGTTCGCCTTCCTCGGCCGTTGGCGTGCGGCGCTGATTCCGGCATTGGCGGTGCCAGTGTCGCTGGTCGGCACCTTTGCGGTGATGTACTTGCTGGATTTCTCCCTGAATAACCTGTCGTTGATGGCGCTGATCATCGCCACCGGCCTGGTGGTGGACGATGCCATCGTGGTGCTGGAGAACATCTCGCGGCATATCGAAGCCGGGGAGACGCCGATGGCGGCGGCCTTCAAGGGTGCGCGTGAGGTGGGCTTTACCTTACTGGCGATGAACCTCTCCTTGGTTGCGGTGTTTATCTCGATCCTGTTTATGGGCGGTATTGTCGAAAGGCTGTTTCGCGAGTTTTCCATCACCCTGGCGGTGGCCATCGTGATTTCCTTGTTGGTGTCGCTAACGCTGACGCCGATGCTCTGCGCGCGCTGGCTCAAAGCTGAAACTTCCGAACACCGCCCCAGCGCCATGCAGCGTTGGGGCGGTGCTGTGCAAACGAGGGTGTTGGCGTTTTACGCGCGGGGTTTGGACTGGGCACTCAAGCATTCCCTGCTGATGCTGTTCAGCCTGCTGGCGACCATCGCGCTGAATATTTTCCTGTTTGTCAGCGTGCCGAAAACCTTTATGCCGCAACAGGACACCGGGCAATTGATCGGCTTTATCCGTGGTGATGACGGCCTGTCCTTTCAGGTCATGCAGCCGAAAATGGAAATCTACCGCCGCGCGGTGTTGGCCGATCCGGCGGTGGACAGCGTGGCCGGCTTTATCGGTGGCAGCGGCGGCATCAACAACGCCTTTATGATCGTGCGCCTCAAGCCGGTAACTGAACGCAAGATCAGCTCGCAAGCGGTGATCAGCCGCCTGCGCGAGACCGTGCCAAAAGTCCCAGGCGGGCGGATGTTTTTGATGCCCGATCAGGATCTGCAGATCGGCGGGCGGGAAGGGCGTAGCTCGGAAAACGAATACATGCTGCTGTCCGGTGATCTGGATGCGCTGCGCAAGTGGCTGCCTCCGGTGCGCGAAGCGCTGCGCGCACTGCCGGAGCTGACCGATATTGATGCGAAGGAAGTTGAAGGTACGCAGCAGATTCGTCTGGTGGTGGACCGTGATGTGGCCAAACGCCTGGGCGTGGACATGAACATGATCACTGCGGTGCTCAACAACGCCTTCAGCCAGCGGCAGATTTCCACCATTTACGACAGCCTTAACCAATACAGCGTGGTCATGGAGATCAACCCGCAGTTCGCCCAATATCCCGAGACGCTTGATCAGATTCAATTGATTACAGCAGAAGGTGCGCGCGTGCCGTTATCCAGCTTTGCGCGCTGGGAGCGCAGCCTGGAAGAGGATCGCGTCAGCCACCAGGGCCAGTTTGCCGTGGAAAATATCGGCTTTGCCCTGGCCGAAGGCGTTAGCCTCGATCAAGCCACCCAAGCCATCAACAACGCCATTGCGCGGGTCGGTTTACCGACCGAGGTGCAAGGCATGCTGGGCGGTACCGGTGGGGCGTTCCAGCAAACTCAGCAGAACCAGCCGTGGATGATTCTGCTGGCGTTGGTGGTGGTGTATATCGTTCTCGGCGTGCTCTACGAGAGTTATATCCACCCGCTGACCATTCTTTCCACCTTGCCCTCGGCCGGCGTCGGCGCGCTGCTTGCGCTGCAACTGATGAGCATCGAATTCAGCCTGATCTCACTGCTCGGATTGTTCCTGCTGATCGGCATCGTTAAGAAGAACGCCATTCTGATGATCGACCTGGCCCTGCAGCTTGAACGTCAGCAGCACCTGAGCCCGCAGGAGTCGATTCGCCAGGCCTGCCTACTGCGTTTCCGTCCGATCATGATGACCACCCTAGCCGCGATTCTCGGTGCGCTACCGCTGATGCTCAGCAGCGCCGAGGGCGCGGAGATGCGTCAGCCGCTGGGCATCACCATCGTTGGCGGGTTGGTCTTGAGCCAGCTGCTGACCCTGTACACCACCCCGGTGATCTACCTGTACTTCGACCGCCTGCGCCACCGGGTCAACCGTTGGCGTGGCGTGCGCACCGACGCTGCTCTGGAAACCCCGTTATGAAGGCTTTATTTGCTTACCGTTTACCCACCTTGCTGGCGTTAAGTTTGACCCTGAGTGCCTGTGCCATCGGCCCGGATTACCAACGCCCGCAGCTGCAAGCCCCGACGCAGTTCAAACAGATCGAAGGCTGGACCCAGGCCAAGCCCGGCGATGCACTGGAACGCGGCAACTGGTGGCAGCTGTATGGCGACACCGAGCTGAATACCCTGGCCGAACGGTTGAATATCTCCAACCAGAATCTCGCCGCCAGCGAGGCGCAATATCGTCAGGCCCGCGCCCTGGTGCGCGGCGCGCGCGCAGCGTTCTACCCGAGCCTGTCAAGCAGCGCCGGAGCCACTCGCAGCAGCCAAGGTAGTGGTTCAAGCAGCACAACTACCAGCACGGGCGGTATCAGCAACAGCTATGACCTGAGCTTGAATGCGGCCTGGGAGCTGGATATCTGGGGTAAGTTGCGCCGCTCGCTGGAGTCCAGTCGCGCCGGTGTTGAGGCCAGCGCCGCCGATCTGGCGGCACTGAAACTCAGCCTGCAAGCGGAGCTGGTGCAGAACTACCTGCAATTGCGCGTGCTGGATGATCAACAGCGCTTGCTCGATGCCACGGTCGCGGCCTATGCGCGCTCGTTGAAACTCACGCAGAACCAGTACAACGCCGGCATCGTGCCGAAGTCCGATGTCAGCCAGGCATTGACCCAGCTGAAAAGCACCCAGGCCCAAGCGATTGACCTGAAATGGCAGCGCGCACAGCTCGAACATGCGATTGCCGTCTTGATCGGCGTACCGCCCAGCGAGCTCAGCATCGCCGTGCGCGAGAAACTTCCAGTGCTGCCCGAAATCCCCGTGGCTTTGCCGTCGCAGCTGCTGGAGCGCCGTCCGGATGTCGCCGCCGCCGAACGCCGGGTAATCGCCGCCAACGCTAATATCGGAGTGGCTGAAGCCGCGTGGTACCCAGATCTGACTATTTCCGCCAGTGGCGGTTACCGTGGCAGCAGCTTTGCTGACTGGTTCGATCTGCCTAACCGCTTCTGGTCTCTTGGCCCACAGCTGGCGCTAACCCTGTTCGATGGCGGCGCACGCAGCGCAGAGCTGGAACGCACGGAGGCCGCTTACGATCAGACCGTGGCGCAATACCGTCAGTCCGTGCTCGACAGCTTCCGCGAAGTGGAGGACTACCTGGTGCAGCTGCGCGTGCTGCAGCAGGAAGCAGTGGTGCAGCAAGAAGCCTTGGATGCCGCTCGTGAATCCCTGCGCCTAATCGAAAACCAATACCGCGCCGGCACTGTCGACTTCAACAGCGTGGTTAACGTACAGGCCACGGCGCTGAATAACGAGCGCAGCAACCTGTCCCTGCTGGGCAGCCGCTTAACTGCAAGCGTGCAGCTCATTGCCGCGCTCGGCGGCGGCTGGCAGCAACAGCAGTGGTTGGAAGAAAGCCCTAACGCGGTAAACCAGCCTGCTCCAGGCACAGTTGATACAGCCGCTCCTTAAGGGCGTTGCCGGCCTGGCCCAAGTTGGGTTGGGCATACAACGTTAAGTGCATGCCCTCGATAGCCGGCAGACTGTCGATAATCTGGTGTTCAGCCTGCAGCACGCGACGGGGTAGCAGGCTGATACCCAACCCTGCTGCCACTGCTGCACAAACGCTGGCCAGGCTGGTACTGGAATAGCTGATACGCCAGTTGCGCGCTTGCATCTCCAGCGCTTGGATCATTTCTTGGCGGTACAAACCGCCGGGGGCAAACACCACCAGAGGTAAAGGTCCCCGCTGCTCGGCCGGACGCTGGCGGCTGTCGACCCAACACAAGGGCTCTGGCCAAGCAGCCAGGCAATCGCTGCCGGGGTTCATCTGTTTGCTCAGCAACACATCAAACTGGCCTTCACGGTACTGGCGCAACAGCTCAGGGCTGAGCCCGCTGCTGACCTCCAAGCGCACACTGGTTTGGGTGTCAGCAAAGTTGGCGAGCAAAGGAATTAAGCGCTCAGCAGCAAAATCCTCCGGAACACCGAGGCGCAGTACGCCCTCGCTGTGTTGATGGCGTAGCACGTCTTCAGCCTCATCGTGCAGCGCCAGAATGCGCCGCGCGTAGCTGCACAGCTGCTCGCCTTCGGTGGTCATCTGTATCTGTCGCGCGCTGCGGTCGAGCAGGCGATAGCCGAGGCTGTCCTCCAGGCGACGTATTTGCTGGCTGACAGTCGACTGGGTGAGGTGCAAACGCTCAGCCGCACGGGTGAAGTTGCCGCAATCGGCCACGGCAACAAAACTGCGCAGGAGCAGGTGATCGAGCATCAAAGTATTCCCGAATCAAATGGTAAGCATGCTTATATTTAATTTCAGCATACTTTGCGGGGTCGGGATAATCAGCCTGTTATTGGTTAGCCAAATGATGAGTACGCCATGAGCAGTGATCTCGATTTTCTTGAGCACGCCATCCGCCTCGCCGAAGCCAACGTGGCGCAAGGCGGCCGACCGTTTGGCGCAGTATTAGTCCGCGAAGGCCAGCGGCTGACCGAAGCCAGTAACCAGATGCACATCGGCTTTGATCCCACGGCGCATGCCGAGTTGTTGTGTATCCGTCAGGCCAGTCAGCTGTTGGCCAGTAACCGTCTCGAGGGCTGCGTGATTTATGCCAGCGGCCAGCCGTGCCCTATGTGCCTGAGTGCCATCCATTTGTGTGGCATCAGCCGGGTGGTGTTTGCCGCTACTAATGCCGAGGGCGAGCCTTTTGGTCTGTCCACTGCCGCGGTTTACCAGCAACTGAGCTTGCCGTTGGCGCAGCAGAGTCTGCGCATCGAACATGCCGCACACAGCGCCATGACTCCACTTTATCAACGCTGGTATGCCCAGCATGCTTAGTCACCTCTCGCGCAATGCTGGTCCAGGCCTGCGCACCTGCGCCTGGGTCGGCGTTTTGGTGATCCTGGCGCTTAACCTAAGGCCGAGCCTGACCTCCGTCAGTCCGTTGCTGAATGACATCCGCAGCAGTGTCGGCATGGGTTTTCAGATGGCCGGCCTGCTTACCACCTTGCCGGTGGTGTGCATGGGCCTGGTGGCGTTGCTCAGTGCCCAGGTCGAGTCACGCTTAGGCGAGGGCCGAGGTATTGCCCTCGGTTTGCTATGCATTTTGCTGGCCTGTGCGGTTCGCGGGCTAATCGATCATAGCCTGCTGCTGGTGTGCTCGGCCTTGTTGGGTGGCTTGGGTATTGCCCTGATTCAGGTGCTGGTACCGGGCTTGATCAAACGTCGGTTTGTCGGCCACGTGGCCCTGGCGATGGGCATCTATTCCGCTGCACTGATGGGCGGTGGCGGCCTGGCAGCTTGGTTTAGTCCGCGATTGGCGAGTGCGTTCGGTGATTGGCATGTGGGCTTGGCGGTCTGGGCTTTGCCGGCCGTACTGGCGTTACTACTATGGCTGCAGACACCTTGGCGCGCCGCGCAAGCACTGTCGGCCGATCAGCGACTCAGCCGGTTTATTCGCAATAAACGCGCCTGGACGCTGGCGTTGTATTTCGGCTTCAGCAACTGCGGCTATATGGCTGTCGTAGCCTGGCTACCGGCCTACTACCAGCACTTGGGCTGGAGCAGCCAGAACAGTGGCGCGCTGCTGGCATGGATGACGCTGTTTCAGGTGCTGGCCGCGTTAGGCATGCCGGCGCTAGCCCAGCGTATGCGTGAGCGCCGTGGTTTGCTGAGCGTTAGCCTGTTGTCGCAGTTGTTGGGTTTTTCCGGTTTGTTACTCGCACCACAACAGGCCGCGCTGGTTTGGATGGCGCTGATTGGTTTCGGTCTGGGCGCTTGTTTTGCCCTGAGCCTGATCCTTAGCTTGGATCACTTGCAAGCGCCTCAAGCAGCCGGTCAATTGGCGGCATTTGTGCAAGGCTTTGGCTTTTTGATCAATGCCTTAGCCCCTGCCGTCGGCGGCTTGCTGCGCGAGTTAACCGGTAGCTTTGCCGCGACCTGGCTGTTGATGGTGGTTTGCATCACATTGATGTTGGCACTGACGCAACGCTTTAGCCCAGCCAGTTACTGGCGGATTAACACTAACGCTCAGCAGCCACCCAGTACAGCCGCTTGCGGGTAAGCGGCTGACGAGTAGGTGGGTTCAGTTGCTTTTATTGCGGTTAACCGTTTGTGCGGCCTTCATTACGTCTGCGCCGATCACCCCTTCGAACTGCTGCCATACGGGTTGCATGGCGTTGCGCCAAGCGTTGCGTTGTTCATCGTTGAGGGCGATCACCTGGGTGCCGGCGGCAGCGGCGATGCGCTCGCGGTCGGCTTGGTTGGCCGCTTCGGCCTGGCGGTTCACCTCAAAGGTTACCTCGTCGATGATCCCTTCTAGTTGCATACGGATCTGGTGCGGGATGGCATACCAAAAACGCGGATTGCTCACCAGCATGTAGTCGAGCACGCCGTGGTTGGTTTCGGTGATAAACGGCTGCACGCTATGCAGTTGTTTGCTGTAGATGTTTGACCAGGGGTTTTCTGCACCCTGCACCTTGCCGCTTTTCAGCGCATCAAACACGTCGGCAAAAGGCAGCACCAGCGGAGTTGCGCCAAGGCTGTTGAATTGCGCCTCGAGCACAGTGGAAGGCTGGATGCGGAATTTCAAACCGGCAGCATCGCTCGGCACCCGCAGCGCTTTGGTTGCAGATAATTGCTTCATGCCGTTGTGCCAATAGGCCAGGCCGACGATGTTGTGGTCTTCCATAGACCGCAGTAGCTGGCGGCCTTTGGCGCGTTTCTGAAAGCGATTGACGGCGGCTAGATCATCGAACAAGAAGGGCAGGTCGAA
Organism: Pseudomonas guineae; assembly: GCF_900113745.1. Taxonomy (GTDB): domain Bacteria; phylum Pseudomonadota; class Gammaproteobacteria; order Pseudomonadales; family Pseudomonadaceae; genus Aquipseudomonas; species Aquipseudomonas guineae. The sequence continues at coordinate 304,932 of NZ_FOQL01000002.1, forward strand.
GACTTGTAATTGCTTGGTGTATTTCTCGAACTTGGCCAGCGACGGTGCCAGCAGTTGCACCTCGTTATTGCTCAGCGCTTCGAGTTCGTTGGCATCCCCATAAAGTGTGGAATTCGGATAAATCTCGACTTTTACCTTATCGCCCAGGCGCTCTTCGGTGAGTTTTTTGAACAGCAATGCACCTTGGCCCTTTGGCGTGCTATCTGCCACCACGTGGGCAAACTTGATCACGATTGTTCCCTTATCGCTGGCCGCTTGAACCGTGGCAGACGCCAGCAGTAGGCTGCCAGCGGCGATAGCGCAGATCGACTTAAACATAACGATGTCCCTGTTTTTCTTATGTGGTTGTGGTGACGGCTTGTCGATGCTGTTCAGCAATCTGACGCGTAACGGCGGTCACTGCATTGCGTGAGCAATGCCAGGGTTGTATCGCAATGCTTATGCCAGAGCGGTAGAGGTGCTAGAGGGCTTGAGAGCGCGGAAAACGCATGAACGATCGCACAGTGCTTGGCGAGAAATCGCCATTTTGGCGCGGAGATAAGCAGAAATCCGCTTATTTAAAGGGCGCTTACCCGAGGGAGCGCCCGTGCCTATCGTTAGCGACGAATACCGCGCCAGGCCGTGAAGAGGCACAAGGTCAGTAGCAGAACGACGCTGAGCAGGGTCCAGGCGGTGAATGTTAGACCGAAAATACTGTAGTCGTTCTGCCCGCAGACACCGGCGCTCATAAACACGCTGGGCAGCCATTCATGAAGCGGAAGGTAGAAGGCATAAAAGGGGAAGGGGGAACAGCTGGAGCTTTCCAATACGCCAGTCTCGATCAACAGCAAATGCGTGTTGTCATAGACCGCCATGCCGCTTGCCGCCAGCAGCAACGGCCATAACGTAAGGCTCAGCCAGCGCAGGTCGAGGGCTTCCAGCGCCAGGATCAGCAGGCTGATAACGCCGCCACACAGCAGCCACAGACGGATTTGGATACACAGGGTGCAGGGCTCCCAACCGGACAGATGCTGCAACAGCAATGCACCGCCGAGCATGGCGAAACAGGCGAGAGCGATCAGGGCGAGCAGGGGCTTGAGTGATGTAACGCGGGGCATCTGAATCTCCGAAAGGCATGGCGCGTTGGCCAGGCAGATACTGTGCCGTCAGGCGCAGGCTTAAGTTGCAACCCTGGACGATCTATCCAGGTAGAGCGCCAACAGCTTAAGGATGATCGCCAGTGAATAGGCAAACAAGTCCAGATTGATCCGCAGTCATTTTCCTCGAGTCATCGACGCCATCATCGAACCGAGTCAGCGCTTAAGCAGCGATGACTCGAGCTGGTTAAAACACTGGACGATGCGCTCATGGCTGACATCGGTAAAGGTCTTTTGCGTCAGGCTCACCAGCACGCTGGGTTTTACTCGGCCAGAGCCTAATTGGCGGTTCATGTAGGCCAGCACATCGTCGTCGCTGACGTTGTTGGTGGGCGATTGCGGCATGGGCTAAGGACCTTTTTCGGTGAAATAGAGCGTCGCTGACGTTGGTGATTTAAGGTGCTGGACTGCAAGCTATTCGACTGCGCGTGAGACACATCTTATTGCTGTTTTGCAGCTACGGCGTTAGCAATCTGGGACCATACTCAATGGTGCCTATAACGCTCATACCGAAATGCTATTGGCTCGTTTACGACCTAACTACCAAGCTATGTGCATACGGTAGGTGAATACAACAGGAGTGAATCATGTCAAACGAAGCGAAGTGCCCATTTTCTAGTGGCGCGGGTAAAAATAGCGTGTCTGGCGGCGCACCGAAGAACGCCGATTGGTGGCCGAACCAGCTCAACCTGAAAATCTTGCAGCAGCACTCTTCAAAGTCTGACCCTATGGGTGTTGGCTTCAACTACGCCGATGAATTTAAGAGCCTTGATTTGGATGCTGTAATCAAGGATTTGCACGCGTTTATGACCGACTCCCAAGACTGGTGGCCAGCAGATTGGGGCCACTACGGCGGTCTGATGATCCGTATGGCATGGCACGCAGCAGGTACCTATCGCATTCAAGACGGTCGCGGTGGTGCAGGCAGTGGTAATCAGCGTTTTGCGCCAATCAACAGCTGGCCAGATAACGGCAACCTCGACAAAGCGCGTCGCCTGCTCTGGCCAATCAAGCAGAAGTACGGCAGCAAGCTGTCGTGGGCTGACCTGTTTGTGCTCACCGGTAACGTCGCGTTGGAATCGATGGGCTTCAAAACATTCGGTTTTGCCGGCGGCCGTCCAGACATCTGGGAGCCGGAAGAAGACACCTACTGGGGCTCCGAGAAGGAATGGCTGGCCACCAGCGACAAACCCAACAGCCGTTACTCCGGTGAGCGCGATCTGGAGAACCCACTGGCCGCCGTGCAGATGGGCTTGATTTACGTCAACCCAGAAGGTCCGGACGGCAACCCTGACCCACTGGGTTCGGGCCGCGATGTGCGCGAAACCTTCGCCCGTATGGCCATGAATGATGAAGAAACCGTGGCTCTGGTCGCCGGCGGCCACACCTTTGGTAAAGCCCATGGTGCCGGTGATCCAACCTTGGTTGGCGCTGAGCCAGAAGCGGCCGGCATCGAAGAGCAAGGCCTAGGCTGGATTAACAAGTTCGCCAGCGGCAAAGGCGTACACACCACCACCAGCGGTATCGAAGGTGCATGGAAGCCTAACCCCACTACGTGGGACAACGGTTATTTCGACATGCTGTTCGGATACGAGTGGGCGCTTACCAAGAGCCCAGCCGGTGCGCACCAGTGGACGCCTATCGACTGCAAGCCCGAGCACCTGATTCCCGATGCCCATGACCCGGCGTTGAAGCACCCACCGATGATGACTACCGCTGATATCTCGCTGCGTATGGATCCGGTCTACGAGAAAATCTCGCGCCACTTCCATCAGAATCCAGAGGCGTTTGCTGATGCGTTCGCCCGTGCTTGGTTCAAGCTGACTCACCGTGACATGGGCCCGCGTTCGCGTTACCTCGGCCCCCTGGTGCCGGCAGAAGAGCTGATTTGGCAAGATCCGGTTCCGGCTGTCGAGCATGCGCTGGTTGATGCTCAAGATATCGCTGGCCTAAAAGCCAACGTGTTAGCCAGCGGCCTGTCGATTGCGCAACTGGTTAATACTGCCTGGGCCTCGGCTTCGACCTTCCGCGGTAGCGACAAACGTGGTGGTGCCAACGGTGCGCGTATTCGCCTTGCTCCGCAGAAGGATTGGGAAGTCAACCAACCCGCTGAGCTGGCCAAGGTGCTGGCTAAGCTGGAAGCCATTCAAAAGGACTTCAATGCAGCTGCAACGGGTGGTAAGCAAATCTCCCTCGCAGACCTGATCGTCCTCGCTGGTGCAGCGGCGGTTGAAGCGGCGGCGAAAAAGGGCGGAGTTGATGTTGTCGTGCCGTTCGCGCCAGGCCGTACCGACGCCAGCCAAGAGCAGACCGATGTGGACTCCTTCGAAGCGTTGGAGCCTAAGGCCGATGGTTTCCGCAACTATGCCCAAAAGGGTTATGAAAGCGTCGCGGCCGAGATATTGATCGACAAGGCACAACTACTGGAACTGACGTCGCCAGAGATGACCGTGCTGGTCGGTGGCATGCGTGCCCTGAATGCCAACGTCGGTCAAGCTCAGCATGGTGTGTTCACCAAGCGCCAGGAAACCCTGAGTAACGACTTCTTCGCTAACTTGCTCGATATGGGCACCAAGTGGCAAACGACCGCAACCGCAGGCGTACTCGAAGGCCGTGATCGTAATAGCGGCGACTTGAAGTGGACCGGTACCCAGGTGGATCTGGTGTTTGGCTCCAACTCGCAGTTGCGCGCGTTGGCCGAGGTCTATGCCGCACGCGACGCCCAGGCGAAGTTCGTCCACGCGTTCATCGCGGCTTGGGATAAGGTGATGAACTTGGATCGCTTTGATCTGGCTTAATCATCACGCCTAACCCCGTACGGGGGTAAAACCAAAGCCGCAGCCTGATTAAGGGTTTTCCCTGATCAGACTGCGGCTTTTTTGTGCGCGCAACTAGTGCTTCGCGGTGTTGTGGCTTTTATCTCGTGCGATACCACGCCGCTCAATCAGGTGGGCAGTGAACTTGATTTCGACCATTGTTCTTGGCTTGGTAGAGCTGTTTATCCGCTAAGGCAATCAGCTCCGTCGGCTCGCTGCCGATCCTGGGCATTAGGCTCGCGATACCGATAGAGAGCGTGAGCTGCTCACTCACTGCGGATGCAGGGTGAGCGATAGCGAGTTGACTGATGCTGTGCTGGATTTTTTTGGCCAATGTCAGCGCGCCTTGCAGGTGGGTATCCGGCAAAATGCAGACGAACTCTTCGCCGCCAAAGCGCGCGGCCATGTCATAAGGGCGGTTGACCGATTGCGCGATAGTTTCGGCCACCTGACGTAAACACTGATCACCCAACAGGTGACCGAAGTGATCGTTATAGCGCTTGAAGTAGTCGATATCGATCATCATCAAGGACAGCGTCCCACCTTCACGGCAGGCTTGGTTCCAAGCTTGCGTAAGGCGTACATCAAAGGCCCGGCGGTTTGGAATACCAGTCAGACCATCCAGGCTGGCCAGGCCCTTGAGATAGTCATTTTGAAGCTTAAGGGTTAGATGGGTTTTGACCCGCGCCCTGACGATGGCTGAATTCAGCGGCTTACTGATGTAATCAACGGCACCGAGTTCCAACCCCAAGGCCTCATCGTTTTCTTCGCTCTTGGCGGTGATGAAGATAACCGGGATGGCGGCCGTAGTCGAGTCACTCTTCAGGCGACGACAGACTTCAAGTCCATCCATGCCCTCCATCATGATGTCGAGCAGAATCAGGTCGGGCTGCAAGGTTTTACTGGTCGCGATGGCCTGTTCGCCATGAGTGGCCATATGCATGTCGCAATCGGCGCGAAACAGCTCATTGATAATGCGGATATTGATGGGCTGATCGTCGACCACCAGCAATTTAGGGCGCCCCTGGTAATGCTCTATCCAGAAACTCATATCAATCCTCTTGAGCAAGCTTAAGAAGCTCATCACCCAGCACGCTCGCGCTGGGGAAATCTAAGCAGTCGACCGCTTGGCAAAACTGGGCAAAGTGGCTTTGCCACTGCCGAGGGATGTCATGTACCAGGGCTTCGGTCTGCTCAATTGCTTGCAAGTTACCGGCCGCGAGCAGTTTGAGGATGTTGCGCAACGCCTCCTGCCATAGGGCAGTGGGCTTTCGCAGAGCAGCGCTCGGTTCGGTTTGCTCTGGGCCGAGAAACGCCAGGTGAAGTTCAACAAGGCTCTGTTTGAGCACCTCAGTTAACTCATCCCGCCAGCCACGGCGCGCCAGAAATTCGCTTGCAGATGCTGAAGTGAGTCCCTGAATTTTCTGCTCAGCCTCAGCTGCTTTTTCTGCTAGTTGCTGTGCCCCCATAGTCCCAGCGCTGCCTTTGAGCATGTGCAGCTGAGCCAATACAGCCTTTACGTCGCCCTGGGTTGCATGCGAATTAAGTAACTGCAGCTGCTTGTGCATTTCCGGTTCGAAGTTGCTGAGCATGCGCCGCAGCAGTTTAAGATTGCCGCCAAAGCGGCGCAGTACGGCCTCGCTGTTCTCGGTGACCGCACCTGAGGATTGATTAATCGTAGGATTTTCTGGCACAACTCTTCCCGACCAGTGCAGCAGGGCGGCTACCAGTTTCTCTAGATCGATGGGTTTGCCGATGTGATCGCTCATGCCGGCTGAAAGACAGACTGCACGATCCGCAGGCGATGCATTGGCCGTCATGGCGATGATGGGTAAGTCAACAAAACGGGGGTCTTGACGAATCAGCCGTGTGGCTTCAAGTCCGTCGATACCGGGCATTTGGATATCCATCAACACCGCATCGAACAGTCCTGACGTACCTATAACGGTGTCTACACCCTCCTGGCCGCCTTCAGCCAGGCATACTTCTGCGCCTTCACCCATCAGCAGTTCCTGAGCCACCTGGCGGTTCAACTGATTGTCCTCAACCACTAAAAGACGAAGGCCTTCTAGGCGTTTGGAAACGTGGTAATCAGGCGTAATACGGCTCTGCGGCACCCCCCTGATAACGCGCGTGACGGTGGCGGCCAATTGTTTGGGAGTTATTGGCTTAGTTAAAAATGCGGCAAAGGGCGTATCCGCTTCCTGTTCGCTATTAGCCAAGGCTTCACGGCCATGCGCGGTCACCATCACCACAAGAGGCGGGCGCGTATCACCGGCTGAGTCACGCACAAGTCGGGCGGCGTTAAGGCCGTCAATACCCGGCATTAGCAGGTCCATCAATATTAGATCGAAGGGTTGTCCTTGGGCATTTGCTTCCCTGACTTGGGTCAGGGCCTGGTTACCGTCATGAGCCGCTTCGACAGACCAGCCGAGATCCATGCTCATTTGCACGAGCAGCTCGCGCGCCACTGCATTGTCGTCAACCACTAGAACGTGCAGCTTTTTCTCGATGACAGCGCAAGCCGCTATTAATGGGGGGTGTTCGGTAATGGCAAACTCGAGATCGAACCAAAAGCGACTGCCTACACCCACCTGACTGTCCACTTGTAGTTCACCGCCCATCAAGTTGATCAGCCGTGTGCTGATCGCCAACCCCAGGCCAGAGCCGCCGTACTGACGGCTGATGGATGCTTCTGCCTGGGAAAAACCTTCGAAAATACGCTCGAGCTGTTCATCATTGATGCCGATGCCCGTATCACTGACGGCAATGCGCACCTTAACCCGCGCGTCACTGCGTTCGAGCTGGCGCAGACTGACAATGACGTTACCCTCAGCGGTGAATTTGAGGGCGTTACCCGCCAGGTTAATCAGGATCTGTTGCAGCCGTTGACTGTCACCAATTAAGACTTCCGGCAGCGCTGAATCGAGGTCAAACATCACCTCAACGTTTTTCTGCCCATGGTTACCGCCTAGCACCACCGCCAGATCACACATCAAGGGTTCCAGTTGAATCGGGTGCAGGTCAAGTTGCAGCTTGCCCGCTTCGATTTTGGAGTAGTCAAGAATGTCGTTGAGTAGGCCCAGCAAAGACTGGGATGCGCCATAGGCTTTCTGTATGTAATCGAGCTGACGCTGACTGAGTTCGGTTCCCTGCACCAAATGCAACATGCCCAGCACCGCATTTAATGGCGTGCGAATCTCGTGGCTCATATTGGCAAGAAAGGCACTCTTGGCCGCGCTAGCGGTGTCAGCTTGTTCTTTGGCTAACCGTAGTGATGTTTCCAACTCGTGCTGGAGTGTGATGTCGCGATTGACGCCGGTGACCTTGATTGGTTTACCGCTGTTATCCGTTTCTATTCGTGCTCCAGCTTGAATTGTGCGGGTGGTGCCATCAGGCCGAATAATACGAAAGATCGGATCGAAAATTCCGCTACCAGCTATAGCGGCTTCAAGTTTTGCAACCGCCATCGCCGCATCTTCGGGGTGTACCCGCGAAAGCCAGTGCTCATAGGTAAGACCTGTTTCGCGCAGCGAGAGTGGCTGCTGAAACAGCTCGTACATACGCTCATTCCACTTCACGCTGTTATCGGTCAGGGTCAATGACCAAATCCCTAACTCTGCTGCGTCAGCCGCCATTAAGAGTTGGTCGCGGGCGGTCAGGAGTTCCTTGCGCAGCAGCATTTGTTGGCTGAGGTCGGTGATCACACAGACCAGCAGCTGCTTACCGGCATGCATTGAGCCGACAGAGAGTTGCACCGGGAACTCAGACCCATCCGCTCGCCGCCCAATCAGCTCTGCTGACACCTTGGTATGGTCACGCTCTCCAGCTGTGGCATGCGCAATCAGTTCGTGCAAGCGTTCCCGCGAAGCAGGGCTGAGCAGGTCGGGCAAGAAGTACTCATTTGAATTGGCATTCAGACCGAATGCCAATTCGGCTGCAGGATTGAGGGTATGAGTTCGCCCAGATGCATCCAAGGTCACTACAGGGTTGGGTGCAGTGTCCAAAACCGCTCGGGTAATCTCTAGGCTGGCCTCCAGTTCAGCTTCTGCCGCTTTACGCTGGGTCACATCAATGCCGATACCGAGGTAGCCAACCAACTCGCCGTCAATACCGTGCATGGTGGTTACCATCAAGGTCACGGTGAGGGGGGAGCCGTTCTTGCGCACATAACTCCATTCGCGAACTTCAGCGCCTTCTAGTTCAGCAACGTGGACAAAGACCCGGAAGCCCTCAATGGCTTGGCCATAGTGCTGACTGAGCGCCGTGCTGCGCTGCTGTACTTCCTCGGGCAGATGAATAAGGGCGGGGGTTTGTAAGCCGATCATTTCTTCTGCGCTATAGCCCAGGAGACGTTCTGCGCCATGGTTGAACAGGGTGATCAGGCCTTGAGTGTCGGTGGCAATCATCGACACTTCGGAGGCCGAGTCCAGCACGGTATTGAGTAAGGTGTTGAGCTCATTGAGTTCGCGGGTTCGCGCCACTACCTGTTTTTCCAAGCTGGCGTTAAGCCCCTTGATTTCCGACTCCGCAGCTTTCTGTTGGGTGATGTCGCGGACTGTTTTGGAAATGCCAATGATCCGGTGCTGCTCATCGAAAATGGGTGCAATAGTCGCTGACACCTCGACCAGGCTGCCATTCTTGCGGCGGCGATAGGTTTCATAGTGCTCAATCGACTCGCCGGCATTAATGCGCTTTAGGATATTAATTTCTTCGCTTACAAGCTCCTCCGGTACGACAAGCTCAAGCAGACTTTTACCCACGGCTTCGTCACTGCTGAAACCGAAAATATGTTCAGCGCCCTTGTTCCAACTGGTGACAATGCCTTCGAGCGATTTACCGATGATGCCGTCGCGTGAGCTTTCGACGATGGCCGCTTGTTTAGCTTGTTCGGCAATAACCTGACGTCGGTGCTGACGATTGGCGCCGAAAACAGCGTTTAATGCGGCCAACAACACGCTGAGCAGAACCCCGAAAGCAAGCACCCATTGCGGAGAAGTTTGGTATAGACCTTGGATAAACGAGGGGTGGGCAATCAGGCTGACTTCCCAGCGACGCCCAAAAACCTCCCTAATTGACGTGCTATTGATGCGATCAGTCAATTGGTTTTCTTGCAGATTGTTTTCGTAAAACAGCACGGGATTTTCAGGGTCGGTTACATCGCGCAAACGCAGGTCAACATTTTTAGTGCTGAGCGGTAAACCACTGAGAACTTGCTCAGTGATCAGCGCGGCATAACTCCAGCCGAAGCCTTGTTCCAGCCGTTTTTCTTCAGTTTCAGGGGTGGCATTGGTACGGTAAATCGGCAGAAGAATGAGGAAAGATTGCAACGGCTTGCCAGAAGCTTGCACCAGCGTGATAGGCCCCGACAGTTGAACGGTGCCGGTTCGTAACGCATTAAACGCAGCGTCACGACGGTTCTTTTCTGAGGCAATATCCAGGCCGATAGCTGAGAGGTTGCGCGCCTGAGGTTCAATGTATTGGATTACATAGCGCTCACCAGCATGGGGCGCTAGTTGACGAATATTGAAGTCGGCTTTGTCGTCGCTGCGTGCTTGCTGGATAAACGCGGGTTCATCATGCGGCAACACTCTGCGCACAAAGCCAAAGCCCAGTGCACCTGGGAACTCCTGATCTATGTCACGGGTCTGGCTGTAATTGGAAAAAAGCTGACGACTGATGTCATGTTCGCCAAGGGTCACAACCGCCCCTCGTGCTCCACGCAAGCCATATTGATAGAGTCGCATACGCCTAAACACAGCATCGGCTTTCTCTTCGGTTACTTGCTGTAAGGCCGCCTGAGCATGACGTTCATTGCTGTTTTGCAGCCAGTTTGCAGTCAGTATGCTCAGCGCCAGACCGACAGCGAGGGGCACAAGTACACTCAATAAGGCTGCATGGCGGGAGCTGATTTTCTTCAAGGAAAGCATGCCTTTGTTATTGGGCGTTATGGTTCTCAGTCACGCTGGGCAATATTAACGCTGATGTTTGCAGGTATTCGCACAGCGCCTGAAATGGCATCGGTTTGCAGTAGAGGAAACCCTGCATGATGCAGCAGCCGAGGGCCAGGAGTTTGTCTGACTGCTCCTGCAGTTCGACCCCCTCAGCAATCAATGCTAGGCCTAGCGCTAGGCCCATATTTACAATGGCCTCGATAATTGCGGCGTCACTGCTATCGGCCAGCATGTCGCGGACAAAACTCTGGTCAATCTTCAGCACATCAATAGGCAAGCTCTTCAAGTAGGTCAGGCTGGAGTAGCCGATACCGAAGTCATCGATAGCAATATGAACGCCCATAGCCTTGAGTTCGTTGAGTACGTTACTGGCCGTCTTAATGTCGTGGGCCAGCACGCTCTCGGTAATTTCCAGCTCAAGCATTGAGGGGGGAAGGGCGCTTTGTTCCAAGGCATTTTTGACCATGCTCAGAAAGGCCTCTTCGCGGAATTGGATCGCCGAGATATTCACGCTAACGGGCACGTTTAAGCCCAAATTCATCAGGCACTTAGCGTCTTTACACGCCTGCATCAGGACGAAGCGGCCTATCGGTATGATCAGCCCGGTTTCCTCCGCAAGGGGGATGAACTCTGCTGGCGAGACCAGCGTGGCATCAGGTTTACGCCAGCGAACCAACGCCTCCATGCCGCAGATACTCTGATTACGCGCATCGTATTTGGCTTGATAAAAGACTTCGAACACCCCTTGCTCCAAAGCCCTGCGCATATGGCCTTCGAGCAGGTGGCGTGCTCGCGATATGTTCTCAAGGCCCTGAGAGAAAAAGCGGTAACGGTTACGTCCGAGCTTTTTCGCTTGATACATGGCGGTATCAGCATGGCGGTAGAGCGAGGCAAAGTCTTGGCTGTCATCCGGGAATACACTGACGCCGCCACTGGCAGTGATGTCGTAGCGCTTGTCATCGATGTACATCGGGCTGGCGATGACTTCCAGAACTCGCTCCACGAAGTCGCTGATGGCATCCAGGCGGGTCACCTCGGACAGCAGCATTACGAACTCGTCGCCGCCGCGCCGGCTTACCGTATCGACCCCGCGTGAAAACTGAGTTAGGCGGCGAGCAACCTCTGACAGCACCGCGTCACCGATCGCATGATCGACCGAGTCATTAATGCTTTTGAAGTTGTCTAGGTCCAACATCAGTAAGACCACTTTGCTCTGGTCTCGCTGCGCTTTGTGTAAGGCTTGCTCGGTACGATCTTGCAATAGACTGCGGTTCGGTAGCCCGGTCAACTCATCGTAATAGGCCAGGCGCTTGGCCGCTTTGCGCAGATTTAAGTGGGCGCGAACGCGTACCTGAACAACCGGGATGTTCAGTGGCTTCTCAATGAAGTCGATGCCGCCGAGCTCCAGTGCCTTGATTTCATATTCTGTCTGAGTTTGTGCGGTGACAAACAGAATGGCGGCGTCACACAGTCTGGGGTCAGCCTTTATCGCCCGGCAAAGTTGGAAACCGTCCATACCGGGCATTTGGATGTCGAGCAAGATCAGATCGGGGCGGCAGCGTCTTGCAACCTCAAGGGCCATATGGCCATTGCTGGCGATATGGATATCTGCCATGCCCTGCACTGCCTGACTAAGCACCAGCAGATCGCTTGGCTGATCGTCGACAATCAAGACAGTGGGCAGGGCTGTGTGCGTTTCCTCAACCATATTACAGAACTCCAGAGGATCCTTTTCTGCCAGAGAGGCTAGTCGATGAGTAAGGGCCAGATGATTCCGGCACGTCTCGATCCCATGCTCTAAGCGGTTGCGCATTTATACCACCGCACTTCTCGCGCCGCAGGTAGCACAGATAAAAAACCTAGCGCATTGGCTGTTACAGCGCGGGATGAAGGTCGGCCTTTAAGCATGGCTTATCAGCTACCGATGGTCAGTCTTGCGTGGGGATCAATGGCGGGTCAACGCTTGAACCGGTGATAGGTTTTAAGGCGCTCAGCGCCGCTCACCCATCTGGGCGATAGCCCTGCACTTGGCGGTTCCTTAGAGTTGATGCTGCGCCGGACGCAGTTTGCCGGCGTGCCAACAATAAAAATAAGGAGGCACCCATGCGTCGTGTTATCACCACTGCTCTCGCTGCTGCTGCACTGGTCGGTGCAGTCGAAGCCCAGGCCGCTGGCTACACCCAGACCAAATACCCGATCGTACTGGTGCATGGGGTGACCGGTTTCGACACCATCGGCGGTCTGATTAACTATTTTCATACCATTCCCTGGAACCTCGAACGCGATGGCGCCAAGGTTTATGTGGCCAGCGTTTCGGCGCTCAATGACAGTGAGCAGCGCGGCGCGGCGCTGGCTCAGCAGATTGTGCCCTGGGCTGGTGCCAATGGCGGCAAGGTCAACCTGATTGGCCACAGCCAGGGTTCGCCAACTTCGCGCGTAGCTGCGTCACTGCGCCCAGATCTGGTGGCTTCGGTTACCTCGGTCAACGGCGTCAATAAAGGTTCTAAAGTAGCCGACGTATTACGCGGGATAATCCCAGCAAACAGCGCTATTGAAGGCGGCGCCAATGGGCTGGCCAATGCTATTGGCGGAGTGATCAACTTACTGTCGGGTAGTAATAACTCACAGGATGGCTTGGCCGCGCTGAAAACGCTGACCACCGCTGGTACTGCCGACCTGAACAGCCGTCATCCGTGGGGTGTGAACAACAGCAGCTACTGCGCCAAATCCACCGAAGTGCATAACGTGCGCGGCTACAACATTCGTTACTTTTCCTGGACCGGTAATACCGCCTACACCAACGTCTTCGATGCGGTCGATCCGTTCCTGGCAATCACAGGTTTGGCCTTTGGTAGCGAGAAAAACGATGGCTTGGTCGGTGTTTGCTCCTCTTATCTCGGTCAGGTGATCGGTGATGGCTACAACATGAACCACGTGGATGCGATCAACCATCTTTTTGGTATCCGTGGCTGGACCGAGCCGGTTTCGTTGTATCGCCAGCACGCCAATCGCCTGAAAAACAAAGGCGTCTGACCTTCCTGCCAGTGGGCTGCGTTCTGTAGCCCGCATTCTGGAGGCCCCATGGCCCTATCGTTGCGCTCAACTATTCCCCTCTTGGTACTGGCCGGCAGCGTTGCCGGTCTTACGCTTTATTGGCAGTGGCCCGCTGCTGCGTTACCCGTAACATCTGCCGCGCCGATTGCTGTAACAGCTCCTGCCTCCGCTGCACCTAGCCCTTTGTTGCCCGCCATAAAGCTAAGCATTGCACCCGTTCGCGTGCCTGCGAGCTTGCCGGGTTTACAGGGCACCGAAGTGGACGGCGAACTCAGAGCAGACAGCGCCGGTAATCTGCAGCTGAGCCTGGCGTTGCGTGATTATTTGGATTACTTCCTCAGCGCCGCTGATCAGGCCGGGTTGGAGGTTGTGGTGGAAACCATGCTGGCCGATGCGCGCGGACGCTTGCCAGAGCCGGCGTTGGGTCAGTTCATTGGCCTGCTGGGTGACTACATGGATTACAAGCGCGCCAGCCTGGCGCTGCTGCAGCAACCCCTGAGCACCGCTCAGCAAAGCTCACCCGATGGCCAGCTGATCACTCTCCAGCGAGCCTTCGAGCAGCTCGCGCAGTTGCGTCGGACGCACTTCTCCAGCGCGGCGGCCGAAGCCTTGTTTGGCGCTGAAGAAGCGTATGGCCGTTACACCCTCGAAAATCTGGCTCTGATGGCCCGTGATGACTTGAGCGAGCAAGGCAAGGCGTTGGCTCAAGAACGGTTACGCGCTCAGCTGCCCGAGGTGATGCGCGCCAGCGAGGCGCGCCAAACTCAGGCGCAAGCCCTGCAAATACAAAGTGAGAAGCTCTGGCATGAGGGCGCCACTGAAGAGCAGGTGCGTCAACTCCTTGCCTTGACCTATGATCCGCCCACGGTCGAGCGCTTGCTGAGCGAGCAGCGCAACGAGCGCGTCTGGCAACAACGTTATGCCACTTACCTACAGGAGCTTGCAGGCTTGCAGGGCGATGGCCTTAGTGCTGCGGATCAGCAGCGTGAGCAGCAACGTTTGCGTCAGCGTTTATTCAGCGCAGAAGATCAGCACAGGGTGGAAACCTATGACGCCATTGCCGCCAAACAGCAGGACAATTCGCTTTCTGGGTTGTAGCGCCGGAATTCGACGATGACCCTCGACCAGCAGGAGTCGTTGCTGCTCATGCAGCAGCGCCGAGGTTATCGCGGCCTGCGCTTTAGCGATGTACTAGAAGATGAGTTTGTTGAGCACCGGGTGCAGCGTATTCGTCGCCGCCTGCTGTTGATCATCAGTACCGCCGTGATCTTTCAGCTGGTCTACACCACTCTAGACCTGCTGCTGTTTGACCCGGCTATCAGCCTTGTCTTGTTGCCAGTGCGAGTGTTCGGCATAGGGATTGCGCTGTTGGTTTTTTTATACTGCCGCCGGGCGCAAAGCCCGGCGCGGCGTACCTTGTGGGCTTATGTGACGGCCTACGGGCTGAATGGGGCCTGCGTTGCGCTGATCATTCACCTGTGTTGGAGCCAAGGCGTGGCCATGCCCTATGACGGGCTATTTTTGGTGTTGCTATTTGGCTATGTGCTGCTGGGTGTGTCGTTTCGAGCTGTGAGCCTGGCCTCCTGGGGGCTATGTGGTTTTTTCCTGTTGCTGGGTTATGTCGGTACGGGCGGGAGCGTGGCGCTGGGCTATCAGGGAATGTTTTTGCTGTGCGCTAATGTGATTGGCAGTGTGGGGGCGTACTTGCAGGAGCACGGCCAACGTGGAGCCTGGCTGAATCTGCGCTTGCTTGATTTAGCGCGGCAGCGCGCTGAAGCTGACGATGCTCGCAAGCTGCGTTTGTTGGCAGCTGCTAGCCATGATCTGCGCCAACCGTTGAATGCCATGGGTCTGTATGCCCAGCATCTGCTAGAGCAAAACCAAGACCCCAGTGTGCACCGCATCAGCAGTCGTTTAGTCATTGCCGTAGAACAGCTCAGTCGGTTGTTGCAGTCGCTGTTTGATTACACCCGCTTGACCTTACCTGGCGGCGTTCAGCCAAAGCTGGAGGTGTTTGCCTTACGCCCTCTGCTCGCGCGGTTAAGCGGAGAAACTCGGGCTGAGGCAGACGCCTTGGGTATTGAGTTACACATGCAATGCCCGCAACTCTGGGTGTGCAGTGATCCGCTGTTGCTTGAACGGGTGCTGCGCAACCTGCTTAGCAATGCGTTGCGCCATGCTCAGGCACGGCATGTTTGGCTGCATGCGCATGTGGAGCAGGGTGAGGTGCAGCTTGAAGTCGGTGATGATGGCCAAGGCCTGAGTGAAGCGCAGCAGGGCCAGGTATTCGAAGAATTTCGTCAGCTGGATAACCCCGGGCGCAATGCCGAGCGCGGCCTAGGCCTGGGCTTAGCTATCGTCCAACAACTGGCACAGCTGCTGGACCATCGCCTTCAACTGCACTCAAGCCTAGGCGCGGGTGCTCGCTTCGTCTTGCAACTGCCGCAGGCTGCAGCAGGGCAATGGCAGGCGCCCGCAGCGCCGGTAAGTGTCTTGAGTGGCCGGGTGTTATTGTTGGAAGACGATGTGGCGGGACGTGAGGCCTTGGCTGGTTTGCTGCAACGCTGGGGCTGTGCGGTGTGGCCATGCGCGAACCCAGCAGAAGCCTTGCAGTGCTTGGCGCAGGCCCAGCCGCAAGTGTTGATCAGTGACTATCGATTGGCCGCGACTGAGGATGGCTTGCGCGCCATCGAGCGTTTACGTGAAGAGGCCGGGCGGATGCTGCCGGCCTTACTGATCACCGCCGACATCAGCGCAGACCTGCAGGAACGCTGCACCCGCGCCCATGTCACGTTACTTGGCAAACCCCTGCTACCGGCTCGTTTACGCCAGGCCTTGGCGGTGTTGTTGCCCGCGGCCACGCCCGTTACAACCAGCCCCGTTGCCGCGCCGCACTGACACAGGCAGTACGGGTATGCACGGCGAACTCCTGAAACAGTGATTTTAGGTGGGTTTTCACCGTATCTTCGGAAACACCAAGCTGACGGCTGATGGATTTGTTCGGCAAACCTTCGGCCAGCAACTGGAGGATTTCCAACTGGCGTGGGGTGAGCTGCGGTTTATCGTCTGCTTGCGGCGCAGGTAGGGTTTCACCGAGCAGCACGCGGGTGACGGCTTGGCGCAATAGGACGCTGTTGGCGCTTTTCGAGATAAACCCTAGCGCTCCTGCTGCCAGCGCGGCCTGGGCATCTAGGTTGGAATCGCTGGCGCTGAGAATCGCCACCGGGGTCATGCGGCCTTGTTGTTGCCAGCGCTGGAGCAACTCCAGTCCGGGCATGTCGGGCAGCCGCAAGTCCAGCAGAATCAGATCGAAGGTGGCGTGTTGCAGGTAAGCTTCGGCGGCAGCAGCGGATTCGGCGGTGCGAATTTGTAGATCTGCGCAGAGCGGGGCGAGGGCCAAACTGAGGCCATCGAGGAAGATTTGGTGGTCATCCACCAGCAACAGGCTGAGCTGTGCGGGCAGAGCAGTACAGAGTGCAGTCATGGGGCTGTCTCAGGCGGCATTTTTATTCTTGTCAGCGCCGCGCGAGTGTAACCCAAACCGCTGGTTAAATTAGAAGCGGTAGGTCACTTGTGTGCCCAGGCCGTGAGCGCTGTTCTTGTAGGTGGAGCGGTAGTCGCTCCGTTCAATAGTAGTGTCGTCTTCCATTAGGTAGGAGTAGGCCAGATCGATGGTCACATCATCATTCGGGCTCCAAGCGGTACCCAGACTGAAGACTTTGCGGTCGCCGGTGGGGATACGGGGCGAGCGGTTGGTGTTGTTGGTAGGCGACTGATCCACGGCAAAGCCGGCGCGCAGAGTCCATTGGCGGTTTAGCTTATAGGCAGCGCCCACGGCATGTGACCACGTGTCGTGCCAGTTTTGCGGCTCGACGATATTGCCAATTCTTGC
This sequence comes from Pseudomonas guineae, assembly GCF_900113745.1. Lineage (GTDB taxonomy): Bacteria > Pseudomonadota > Gammaproteobacteria > Pseudomonadales > Pseudomonadaceae > Aquipseudomonas > Aquipseudomonas guineae. The sequence continues at coordinate 321,784 of NZ_FOQL01000002.1, forward strand.
GTTGAGCGGTGCCGGTACGTCTTTGTTTACAGCGCGAATCTCTTCCAGGCGGCTCCAACGTGTCCAAGTACTGCCGGCATATAGGGTCCAGTCGGCGTTTAGCTCGTGAGTGATTGAAAAATCAACTGACTCCGGAGTTTTTAGCGCAAGGGTAGTATCGAACTTGCTGCCGGAGAACGGGCCAAAGCCGCTGCCTTCAATCTGTGTGTCGCCCTTGAGGGTGTAATCGACCATCGAATGGTAGGTCATGCCGATACGGCTTTGCTCATTGATCTCAAACAGTACGCCGAGGTTGAAGCCCAATGCTGTGTCATTGCCCTGGATGGTGACCTTACCGTCGCGTGTACCTGGAGTTGCCGAAGTCAGCTCACCGTCAATACGGTTAATAGTTGGACCGAAACCCACCGACAGCTGTTCGTTGAAGCGATAGCTCAAGGTCGGCTGCAATGTAATCACCCGTACTTCGCTGCGGTCGCCGTGATAACGACCCTGGAAATTGCGCTCGTAGTCGGTGACCAGACCGAATGGCACGTACAAGCCCAGGCCGAAGCTCCAGTTATCGTCCAGTGGTTTGACGTAGTAGCCCATGGGCGCGCCGATGAACGGCACCATGTCACCATCATTACTGCCGCGGGTGGCACCGCTGGCGTCATCGATATCAGTTTTCGCATTGATCAGGGCAATACCTCCGCTGACTTGTTCGCGCTTAATGCGCGCCATGCCGGCCGGGTTGCCGAATACGGTACTGGCGTCTTCGGCAGACGAGGAACGTCCAGCAAAGGCGGTACCCATGCTGCTGACGCTTTGTTCATTAATCGCAAAACCACCGGCGAAGCTATGGCTGGCGGCAGATGCAAGGGCAAGAAACAGACTGGTCTGGACGACTCTTTTGGACACGGGGCAATCCTGGGTTTTAGCGGGAGGCAGAAACTAACAACTTTCCATGACTCTTGCCAAGCCTTTGAAGTTCCCGAGATAGAGCGGATTTTGCGGTCAAATAGTGGCTATCTTCTGCTAATTGCAAGCAGATTGTCGGACAACTGTTTTTGTCTGTTCCGGCTTCAGGCCACCTGACTGAGGCTGCCGATGCAGCGTTGCCAGGCAGCGATAAAGTCTTGGCTACGGCCATGGGGTCTGAACACTCGACGCCAAACCTGCGCCATGCCAAGCAGATCGTCAGCCGCGGGCAGTTCGCGGTGATCGGCCTCAATCAGCATCCAAGCAATGGCCGTTGCATAGCGTAGGTTGACGGTCAGCTCCAGGTGCGGCGCGGCGAGAAAGGCATGCTGGCTGGCGAGGCCGCGTACCTGGCTGGCGAGTTCGGGGTCCAGCGCTAGATGTTGATCCCAGAGCTGCTGGTGGCGTTGTGCGGTGATCCGATAAAGGCCATGGCCGTGTTTGTCGTCGAGGACCGAACCGAGCTCCGATTGGCTGGCAGCGGCGCCGAGCAACAAGGCTTCGGCGGCGATGGAGTGGCGACCCAAGTAGAGCAGGGTAGGGCGGATGACGTATTGGCTTATCTCGCAGGCGGCAATTCCCATAAAGCCCTCGATAGTAGATTGCCGATGGGGCTGGAGCGCTAGCAGCTTCTAGCTTTTTTTTGATCAAGGCCACACCGGGAGCGGGTTTAGCCGCTTATCTTGAAGTGTAGTGTGAGCTTATTGATGTAAAAGACTGTTTTTAAAATGTTATCGGCTTTCGGTTGTTACCTATATTCCAGTTGATGCTAAGCAATGGTTGGCGTTGCCCTGCGAGCACCGCCAGCCACAGGGCTTTAGTTGCCGGTAGCTACCGGGCGAGCAGGGTCGGTAATCCACTCACTCCAGGAACCGGCATACAGAGGGGCCAGTGGGTAGCCCGCCAGAGACAGGGCGAACAGGTTGTGGCAAGCGGTTACGCCTGAGCCGCAATAGGCCACCAGTTCGTTGGCCGGACGTTCGCTGAGGAGCGTGGCAAAGCGTTGACGCAGTTGCGCCGCACTGAGGAAGTGGCCGTCGCTGTCGAGGTTGTCAGTGAACACCGCACACTGCGCGCTAGGAATATGCCCGGCGACTGGGTCGATTGGCTCCACTTCACCCTTGAAGCGCGGCAGGCCGCGGGCATCTAGCAAGGTCAGTTGGCTATCGCCCAAACGTTGTTGCAGCTGCGCCGCGCTGACCAGCATGCTGGCATCGGTGCTGCCGTTAAATGTGCCAGGCGCTGGCGTCGGCAGGTCCTGAGTCAACGCCCCGCCAGCCTCGCGCCAGGCTTTCAGGCCGCCGTCGAGCAGGTACACACCGTCACGTTTACCCAGCCAGGCCAACAGCCACCAAGCCCGCGCAGCAAACGCACCGGGACCGTCGTCATACAGCACCACCTCGCTGTGTGTGTTCAGGCCCCATTGGCGCAGGCGTTGCAACAGTTGTGCAGGCTCTGGCAGCGGGTGGCGGCCGGTGATGCCTTTATGGATCGGCCCGGATAGGTCGCGCTCTAGGTCAGCGAACTGCGCACCGGGGATATGCCCTTCGGCGAAGCTGCGCTGGCCGTAGGCCAGGTCATCCAGCGCAAAGCGGCAATCAAGAATCAGCAGGTCGGGTTGATCAAGGCGTTGTTGTAGCTGGGCGGCGCTGATCAGTTGGGCGAGGGGCATGTCAGTCATCCTGTGGGCAAAGTGGCTGCGCGCATCATAACCCTGGGTTTTAGCGATCAAGATGGCCTGTGCAGAGGAATTTCTATCAATAGACGCTGCATCGTGGCCCTTTTATGTGCATGCTGCCTGCCCGTTTTGCTCTGACCTAGGTTGCCGCGCCCCATGAAACGCTTTGTCTTGCTCGATACCGCACCTATTCCTGATGGCTCTGGCGCACTGTGCCTGTTCGAGTATGGCGAGGACTTTGTGATCAAGATTGCTGGCGGCGATGGTGGTCAGCTGATGAACACGCGCATGCATGGCTCCGAAGATGCGTTGGCGGCGATCCCCTGCAAGAAGGTCGCGGGTCGGCCAGACTCAAGGGTCCTGATCGGCGGCCTCGGTATGGGCTTTACCTTGGCTGCGGCGTTGCAGAACCTAGGCAAGACCGCCGAGGTGGAAGTGGCCGAACTGGTGCCGGGTGTTGTGGAATGGAACCGTGGTCCGCTTGGCGCCAAGGCCGGTTATCCGATCCTGGATCCGCGCACGCGGGTGATTCAGGACGATGTTGCCAATTGCCTGAAGAGCGCTGATCAGCGATATGACGCGATCATGCTCGATGTGGATAACGGCCCCGAAGGCCTGACGCAAAAACGCAACGGTTGGCTGTATTCAGCCCAAGGACTGCAGCGCTGCTACCAAGCATTACGCAACAAAGGCGTGCTGGCAGTTTGGTCGGCGAGTGCCGATCAGCAATTCAGCGACAAAGTGCGCAAGGCCGGTTTTAAGGTCGAAGAAGTGCAGGTGTATGCCCACGGCAACAAGGGCACTCGACACACCATCTGGATCGCCGAAAAAAAGTAGGCGAGTGCTACACAAAGGGCCCGCGCAGCTGAGCAGTTACGCGGGCCTTTTGTGTAGGTGTTTTAGCGGATTTTCAGCTTGCCGATCCGATCATTGTCCAGGCTGCCGAAGTACAGGTAGTCACCCACCGGCTTGACCGAGGTGATCATGCGTAAATGCGTGCCGCTGGTGTCGTGCAGACTCTGGGTAATTTCGCCTTGCTCATTCAGGGCGATAACAAAGCCATAGGGTACGGCCTTGGGCCACAACGCCCGTGGCAGCTTGGCCAGTTGCGCCTTGGCCCAAGGCGAGCGGTGCAACAGGTCGGCGTCGGCTTTGCGCGGCGTTGGCAGTGCGACCCAGAAGGTGCCGTTGCGGTCGCCCTGCAGGTTGTCCGGCAGGCCTGGCAAGTTGTCGATGAAAATGTCATGGGTCCCAGCTTTATCGCCTTTCAACCAGTAACGGGTGATGCGGTAGCGGTAGGTTTCGTTGACCAGCACAAAGTCTTCGTTGGCTGAGAGCGCCACGCCGTTGGCGAAGTACAGATCCTTGAGCAGTACTTTGGTTTCGCCGCTGGCGGGGTTGTAGCTGAGCAGGCGGCCATGGGGGCGGGCTTCAAGCAGGTCGAGCAGGTAATCCGGTTGTTCAAAGCGCGCGGAGGCATCGCTGAAGTAGATGGTGCCGTCACGGGCGATGTCGAGGTCATCGGTGAACTTAAAGGGTACGCCTTCAGCTTCAGTGGTCAGTACCTTGATCTGCCCCTGGGCATCGATACTCAGCAAGCCTTTGTAAGCATCGGCGACGATCAGGTTGCCGGTAGCGTCAAAGTCCATGCCCAGCGGCCGGCCTTGGGTGTTGGCGAAGGTCTCCACGCTGCCATCGGCCTTGATCCGCACAATCGTGCCGTCATGCAAGCCGCTGTAAACCTGGCCCTGGGCGTCCACGGCGGTGTCTTCCGGGCCATGCACCTGGCCGCGGCCGAGCAGTTCAGTCTTCATCAGCGTGTCGTTGGGCTCCAGCACGCCGGTCATCGCCGGAGGGGCCGGCGCATCCCAGGCCAGCGGGTCAATCGGGCTGGGCGTGACGACGAGGTAGATCGCCACTGACGCGATCAGGGCCACAAGCAGGCCAAGCAGTTTCTTCATTGTTGTTATTCCCTGTAGTGAAGGTGGTCACATGCAAGCGCTGGGCAGAATAGCGCTTGTGCGCGTTGCCGCGCATCGTGAATGCCCGGCTATGAGGCGTGGCGATATATACTGCGCGGCATTCTTGACGGGAGAGCCGCGTGGCGATTGATATTCAGTGGATTGGTGATAACGCCAGCCTGGCGCAACATTGTGCAACTTGGCGCACGCTGGCCTTTGTGGCTGTCGATACCGAGTTTATGCGGGTCGACACCTTTTACCCGATTGCCGGCTTGCTGCAGGTCAGCGAAGGCGAGCGCGCCTACCTGATTGACCCACTGCTGATTAGCGACTGGACGCCCTTTGCCGACCTGCTGCAAGACCCTGCGGTGATCAAGGTGCTGCACGCCTGCAGTGAAGACCTAGAAGTCTTCTTGCGCCTGACGGGCAGCCTGCCCGCGCCACTGTTTGATACCCAGTTGGCGGCCGGTTACCTCAACCTTGGCTTCTCCATGGGCTATTCACGCTTGGTACAAGCGGTGCTGAATATCGATCTACCCAAGGGCGAAACCCGCTCCGATTGGTTGCAGCGGCCGTTATCGGCCAACCAGGTTAGCTATGCGGCCGAAGACGTGGTGCACTTGGCAGAGGTATATACCCGGCTCAAAGATCAGCTTTCTGCCGAGAAATATGCCTGGGTGTTGGAAGACGGCGCCGAGCTAGTCGCCAACCTCAGCCGTGAAGTCGACCCCGAACTGGCCTACCGCGAAGCCAAGTTAGCCTGGAAGCTGTCGCGCCAACAGTTGGCGGTGTTGCAAGCACTCTGCACCTGGCGCGAAGACCAGGCGCGCAAACGCAACCAGCCGCGTAACCGTATCATCCGCGAGCATTCGCTGTGGCCGTTGGCCCGGACTCAGCCGGATAACTTGGTAGCCCTGGCGCGGATTGAGGACATGCACCCGAAGACCGTGCGCCAGGACGGTGAGTTTATTCTGCAGTTGATCAAGCACGCCGCTGCAACCCCGGCGACAGACTGGCCTGAGGCACTGCCTGAACCGCTGCCGCTGGAGGCCTCGACGCTGCTGAAAAAACTGCGCGCCATCGGCCAGCGTGAAGGCGAGCGCCTGAACATTGCACCCGAGTTGATGCTGCGCAAGAAAACCCTCGAAGCACTGTTGAAAACCGGCTACCCCACGGGGCCATACCAGCTGCCAGAGTCGCTGCGCGGCTGGCGGCGTGAATTGATGGGTCAGGCTTTACTTGATCGCTTAGCTTTAACCGGAGAGTCCGCGTGAAACGTATTTGCTCGATCTATAAAAGCCCCCGCAAGAATGAGATGTACCTGTACGTGCTGCGCAGTGATGCGCTCAAGCGCGTGCCAGAAAACCTACTGCTGGCCTTCGGCCCACCGACCCTCGCCTTCGAGATGGTGCTGACGCCTGAGCGCGCTCTGGCGCGCGAGGATATTCACAAGGTCTTGGCCAACCTCGATGAGCAGGGCTACCACCTGCAGATGCCACCACCGGAAGATGAGTACATCGAACACCTGCCGGACGAGTTGCTACGCCGCAACGACCCGATGTAACCACCATGACCACTGCGAAGGCCCCGATGCGTGTGTTGATTGCTGAAGCCGAGCACGGGCTGTATGCCGACTTGTTGCGCCAGCACGTGCCTGAGCTTGAGTTGTTTGGCAGCGATCAGTCGGCTGAGCTGAGTGAATATGCCGCAGGCGGTGCAATCTGGCTGGGTCAACCGGACTTGCTTGCGCCGTTGCTGCAACAAGGCCTGCAGCCGCAGTGGCTGCAATCGACTTGGGCCGGTATCACTCCGTTGTTGGCGGCTGGTTTACCGACGAATTATCCGCTGACCCGCGCTGTGGGCATTTTCGGCCAGGTAATGGCTGAGTATGTGCTCTGCCATCTGCTAGCCCATGAGCGCCAGCTGTTGGCCCGGGTGGCGGCGCAGGTCGAGCAGTGCTGGGACAACCGCCAGCCGCACAGCCTTAATGGGCGCAGCGCATTGATTGTCGGCACGGGTGATATCGGCCTGAGCGTGGCGCAGTTTCTTGCGCCATTTGGTATCGAGCTGTGCGGCATTGCCAGCCACCCACGGCATTTGCCACCGTTTCGACAGGTGGCCGGGCTCGATGAGCTGTCGCGCCTGGCGGGCGAGGCCGACTACCTGATCAACCTGCTGCCGGATACCCCGGCCACCCGCGACATTTATAACGGGACGTTCTTTGCCTGCTGCAAACCCAGCGCGCTGTTTATCAATGCCGGGCGTGGCGTCGCGGTGGTCGATGCCGATCTGGTCGCAGCGCTGCACCAGGGCCAGCTGGCCGGATCGGTGATTGACGTCTGCCGAGAGGAGCCCCTGCCCGCAGGTCATCCGTTCTGGAATGCGCCACGGCTATTGCTCACCGGGCATAGCTCAGCGCCCACTGATCCACGCCTGCTGGTGCAGTTGTTTGTCGACAACCTGGCGCGCTGGCAGGGCGGTAACGCGTTGCGCGGGCAGGTGGATTTTGTCCGCGGCTATTAACCCGCCATCCATTCGGCATGCCACCCTTGGCCGCTGCTAGCCAACCGGCTAGACTGCCGGCCTTTTCGCCCTTCACGTACCCTCGCCATGGCCGCCAAAGTCGAACCCTTCTGGAAACGTAAAACCCTCGATCAGCTGGATCAGAACGAGTGGGAATCGCTGTGCGATGGCTGCGGTCTGTGCTGCCTGCAAAAGCTTGAGGATGAGGACGATGGCAGCGTTTATTACACGCGCGTCGCCTGCAAGCTGCTGGATCTAGATACCTGCCGCTGCACCGACTACAGCAACCGGCGCAAGTTTGTCGCCGATTGTATTCAGCTTACCCCGGCCCAGGCTGACCAGTTTCAGTGGCTGCCGCCGACTTGCGCCTATCGCCTGGTCAGTGAAGGCAAGGATCTGCTGCTCTGGCATCACCTGGTTTGTGGTGACACCGAACAGGTGCACAAACAAAAAATCTCCCAGGCCGGGCGCATGCTTAGTGAAAACAGCGTGGCCGAAGAAGACTGGGAAGATCACATGATCTTCCGTTCGGGCTGAACCGCACGTCTGTAACGCTGCCTAAACTCACCTACGCCAATGAACAGCCCTGTGGAGCCTTGCCATGTTGATTCGCCGTCTGCTGTTGTCTGTGGTTTTACTGAGTTCGAGCACGCCGTTGTGGGCGAAGAAGGTGGACCTGGATTATCGCGTGCGTTTCCTGCCTGAGACCGAGCAAGCCGAAGTCAGCCTCACCTTAGCTGATGGCGCGCCGGTGCTTAGCCTGGCTTTAAATCTGGGTGAACAGGGCATTTACAGCGATTTCAAGGCCGATGGTCAGTGGACCCAGGACAAACCAGAACTCGGCACCTGGCAGCCGGCTAAAGGTAAATCGACCCTGACGTATCGCGTACGCATCAACCACGAACGCAGCCCAGGCCGCTTCGATGCGCGGATGACTAAAGACTGGGCCTTGCTGCGTGGTGACGATCTGGTACCGGCGGTAACGCTGCGTCAGGAAGATAAAACTGAGCTGGTTTCGCGCCTGCAGTTCGACTTACCCAAGGGCTGGAAGAGTGTCGAAACCGGCTGGCCACGTATCGGTAAGAACAAATTCAGGGTCGATAATGCACAGCGCAAATTTGATCGACCGACCGGTTGGATAGTCGCCGGCAAGGTGGGTACTCGTCGCGGCAAATTAGGCGAGACCGATATCACCATCTCGGCGCCGGTCGGCGAAGGCATGCGCCGCATGGACGTAATGACCCTGCTGACTTTTATCTGGCCGCATGCTCAGGAAGTGTTCCCGCGCGACCCCGCCAAGCTGCTGATTGTCGGGGCGGGTGATCCGATGTGGCGCGGCGGCCTGTCGGCAGCTAACTCTTATTACATGCACAGCGATCGGCCGCTGGTTAGCGAGAACGGTACCAGCTCCCTAGTGCATGAGCTTGTGCATGTGTTCAGCCGTATCCGCGCCCGCGACCGCAGTGACTGGATCACCGAAGGCATCGCCGAGTACTACGCCATCGAGCTGATGCGCCGCGCTGGCGGCCTGAGCGAGGAGCGCTATCAGAAAATTCGCGAACAGCTGATTGGCTGGAGTAAACCGGTAAAAAGCCTGCGCACCGACAACTCGAGTGGTCCGGTCACCGCTCGCGCTGTTCTGTTGCTGCAGGAGCTGGATCGAGAAATCCGTCAGGCCACCAAGGGCAGCACGCAGCCGCGCTCTCTGGATGACGTGACCCGCGGCCTGATGCGCTTGGACAAGGCCAGCACCAAAGACTTTATCGAAATCAGCGAAAACGTTATGGGCGGCGCCTCCGAAGTGCTGGACAGCAAGCTGTTGCGCTAGCGGCCGCACTGAGTAAGCATGCGGTGTAGTTGCTGAGTTGCTGAGTTGCTGAGTTGCTGAGTTGCTGAGTTGCAGTGCCGCATGCGCCGTCTACCGTCCCTTACCGCCCTGCGCATCTTCGAGTGCGTCGCCCGGCACGCGCACTTTAGTCGGGTGGCGGCCGCTGTTCACCAAGAACGACAACGCCAAGGCTTTCAACCGCGCATTGACCCGCGCCTTCAGTCAGCTCAAGCCGTGTTGTAGCGGCTGGGTTACGGCTTACTTGAGACCAAGGCCGGATTTGGTGTTCAAGCCCTTGGCCATGCGGTCGTAGAGCACCACATTGACGGTGGCGGCGAGGTTCATGCAACCCTGGGTAGGGATGTAGATCACGTCCTCACACCAGTCAAGCACTTCTTTACTCAGCGAGCCGTCTTCGGGGCCGAAGATATAGATGGCGCGGTCGGGGTGGGTGTATTGCGGCAGTGGGCGTGCACCTTCGACCAGCTCCACAGCGACAGGCGTACAGCCAATGGGAATTATTTGCTGCAGGTCTTCAACGCCTATCAGCGGAATATCCATATAGATGCGCTGCGTGTCGGTGACGAAGTCGCGTGCCCGCGCATAGCGTTTGCCGCTGTAAAACACTGAGGCCGCGCTATAGCAGCCTGCTGCGCGCATTACCGAGCCAACGTTTTCTGGGGATTTTGGGTTGAACAACCCGATGCAGCTGTATCGTTTGTTTGCCACGTGTCCGGCCTTTTCTGTGCCTTGCGGCAACCAAGATTAAAGGCCGGCGATTATACGGGGTGGGCAGGCCGGGGCCTATTCTTTGCTCTTCAGCCGTGCAGCTAGGTCGGCAAAGGGGTTGTGTGTGGCCTGTGCCGTCTTCGGTGTACTGAGCGAGCCTTCGCTAAAGTACTGCTGATCGGTGTAGCGCGAATGCTCATTGTCATGGCAGAACAGGCACAGCAGTTCCCAGTTGGAACCGTCCTGCGGGTTGTTGTCATGGTTGTGATCGCGGTGGTGTACGGTCAACTCGCTCAGGCGCTTACCGGCGAACTCACGGGCACAGCGGCCGCAGACGTGTGGGTACATTTTTAACGCTTTGTCGCGGTAACCTTCCTCACGCGAGCGCTGGGCATCGGCGAGGATGCGGTCAAGCTTGGCGGTGGCGGGTGATTTATCGCTGCTCATCTGGAATCTCGTGAATTGTGCCTGTGTGCCCAGTCTAGCCTTGCCGGCGATCAGTGAGAACTGCCAGTTCGGCACTTAAGTGCTTGCGTGTGGCCCAAGTGACTACCTGTTCATGGAGATGTTATATGCGCCGGATCATTTTACTCGTTGCCCTGACTACCCTTGCCAGCACGTCGTTGTTGGCTCAGCAACCTATTGGAAATCCGTCTCCTGAACCGGCGACAGGTGCGCCCGGCACGGCAACACCGCAACCTTATGGCATGCCTGCTGCGCCACGGCATCTGCCGAGCGCGCCGGCTAACAGCGCGCCGCTGCTTAAGCAGCCCCCCTTATCAGAGCGCTCGCAGAACCGCCGCGATCAAGACCTGCAACTGTTGCGCGAGCAACGCGAGCGCAATGCACAACCGCGGAAAAAGCCCGCTGAGTGACCGATCGCTTTGGCTACGAGAGTACTTTTTGCGGCCTCAGTGCAGGCCGAGTACCTTGAAGATAAAGGCGTACTCCAGGGCGATATCCTTGAGCGCCTGATAGCGCCCGCTCATGCCGCCATGGCCGGCGTCTAGATCGGTCTTCAAAAGCAAAAGGTGGCTGTCGGTCTTGTGCGCCCGTAGTTTGGCCACCCACTTGGCGGCTTCCCAATACTGCACGCGGCTGTCGTTGTAGCCGGCCACGGCGAGGATCGCAGGATAAGCTTGGGCCTGGATATTCTCGTAAGGCGCGTAGCTTTTGATTCGCTCGAATACTTCAGGCTCGCTCGGGTCGCCCCATTCATCGTATTCGGTGACGGTCAGCGGCAGGTCGGGATTCTGCATGGTGTTGAGCACATCAACAAACGGCACCTCAGCGATGGCGGCCGCGAACAGTTCTGGGCGCTGGTTAAGCACGGCACCGATCAACAGGCCGCCGGCGCTGCCGCCGCTGATAACCAGTTGTTCGGCCTGGGTGTAGCCGCTGTTGATCAGGTGTTCGGCGCAGGCAATAAAGTCGCTGAACGAGTTGTGCTTGTGTTGCAGCTTGCCGGCGCGGTACCAGGCTTCGCCCAGTTCGCCGCCACCGCGCACATGGGCAATGGCAAAGACGAAACCGCGTTCGAGCAGCGACAGGCGTGCGTGGGAGAACCATGGATCGAGGCTTTCGCCGTAAGCGCCGTAGCCATACAAGTAAAGCGGCGCACTGCTGCCCAGTACATCGCGTCTGGCCACCAGGCTGATCGGCACCTGAGTGCCGTCTGCCGCTGTCGCCCACACGCGCTGGCTGACATAGCTGTCAGCATCGAATGGGCCGAGTACCGGGGTTTGCTTGAGCACCTGTTGCGCGCCGCTGGCCAGTTCCAGTTGACGAACTTGCGCCGGGCGGTTGAGTGCTTCGTAGCGCAGGCGAATCACCGTGCTGTCGAACTCTAGGCTGTCCTGCACATACAGGCTGTAGGCCGCGTCGGGTAACTGCACGCGGTAGGCCATTTGCCCTTGCGGTTGTACCTCGATGATTGGCAGGCCGTTTTCGCGCAGGCTAAGTACCAGAGCCTGCTGATTAAGGCTGACGCCTTCGAGCATCACTTGCGGATCATGCGCGCGCAGCAGGTGCCAGTACTGGCGCCCCGGGCTTGTTGCGGGGGCGCTGAACAGGGCGAAGTTGATACCGTCTTGGTTGCTGCGAATCAGCCAGCACCACTGACCATCGAGCATGCCGTGGTCGATGTCGTATTCATGGCCGTCTTCGCGCGGGGCCACGCAGCTGAAGCTGTCTTGCGGTGTGGCGGCATCCAGCACCCAGGTTTCGCTGGTGGTTTTGCTGCCCAGCTGCAAAATCAGCTGACGTTCCGAGCTGCTGCGGTAGCAACTGAGGAAGAAACGCCCGTCGGGTTCATTGAACACCAACTCGGCCGCGTCAGTGCCCAGTGTGTGGCGATAGAGTTTGTGCGGGCGGTGGGTGTCGTCCAGCTCGCCGAAGAACAGGGTCTGGCTGTCATTGGCCCAGGTCATGCTGCCGTCGCAGTCAGCGAACGGCAGCTCGATCAGGCTGTCGTCGGCCAGTTCCTTGACGAACAACTGGTAGGTTTCCTCACCGCAGGTGTCCAGGCTGTAGGCCAGGCGCTGATGATCAGGGCTGATGCTAAATGCCCCCAGTGAGAGAAACCCGCCCTCGGCCAGCGCATTGGGGTCGAGCAGCAACTGCTCGCTGTGTTCATCGACGTTCAGCGTGCCATCGGCCGGTTTGCGGCAGCGGTAATGCCGTGGGTATTCGTCGCCAGCGACAGTGCGCTGGTAATACAGGTACGGCCCCCAAGGCGAAGGTAGGCTGAGATCGGTTTCGCGGATGCGCCCCTTAATCTCCTCAAACAGGCTTTCACGCAGCGTTAATTGCTCGCTGAGTTGCTGTTCCAGGTAGGCGTTTTCCGCCTTGAGGTGATCGAGCACCTCTGCACTGTCGCGGTTTTCCAGCCAGCAATAAGGGTCGGCAGCGTTATCGGCGCGGGCGATGGGGGCGTGAGACATGGGGTAACTCCGTTAGATGACGGCCAACAGCGGGGACGCCGAAGAACCTGTGCAAAACCTGCTGCGCGTCGGCCCTGCTGCGTTAAAAACAGGCTCGGACTGCTCATTTACAACTTGTAAACTCCGCGTCCTCGCCTGTTTTTGCCTTGCATGTCTCTAGCTCGCGAGCTTTTGAACAGGTTCAAAGCAGGCAAAAGCCGTTATCATAAGCGCCACTTCGCCCGTCGGCTGCTGAAATCTGCGCGCTTCTGTATCTGCCAGTCAGCAGCCCTATTAATGCCAGAGAATTTGCGTTTTATGACTGAAAACGACTACCTGCTTGCCTGGGGTGCCTATCTAGTTGCAGCACTCGGCTGTCTGTTGGTGTGGTTTCGTCTGACCAGCTGGATGTGGCGCTACGTGCGCGAGCCGCTGCGCGTGCTGGTTCTGGTGTTGCTGTTCAGCCCGACCATTGTTGACCCTGGCAAAGATCAGTTCGCCCCAGCGATCGCCATCACCGCCATGGACCTGCTGCTGGACGTGGGTAACAACGCCTGGCGTGCGGTGGCCGACTTGAGCATGTACGGCTTGATCGCGTTTGTCCTGTACCTGCTGTTTGTGGCCATTCGCTGGCCTGTGGAACGCTGGTGGCAGGCGCGCAAAGGCCCCGCGCCGATTGCCGATGACGAGCCGACCCTGCGCGAGATGATGGCGCGCGATGCTGATAACCCAGAAGACACCCGCTACGATGCCCGCGGCGACCGCCGTATGCGCGTAGAGCCCCGTCTGTAGGCGGCACCGTCGGCCTTGCCTGTCAGCAGGCTAAACGGTCATGTGCGCTGTCTCTTTGCACCCGACCCCAAGGCATATGACGAAGCGAGCCGTTTGTTGTGGCGAGTTCTGATGGGGTTCTTATCATTGGCGCCTAAGCGCCCGGAGGCCAGATTGCGGCTAGATGCACAACGACAGCGCGAGGCATTGCGCCATGTGTGAATTGCTGGGCATGAGTGCCAATGTGCCGACCGATATCGTCTTCAGCTTTACCGGCCTGATGCAGCGCGGCGGACGTACCGGGCCGCACCGCGATGGCTGGGGCATCGGCTTCTATGAAGGGCGCGGCCTGCGCCTGTTTCAAGACCCGCGTGCGAGCAGCGAGTCTGAGGTGGCGCAGTTAGTGCAGCGCTACCCAATCAAGAGTGAAGTGGTCATCGGCCATATCCGTCAGGCCAATGTCGGCCGCGTCTGCCTGGCTAATACTCATCCATTTATGCGCGAAATGTGGGGCCGCAATTGGTGCTTTGCGCACAACGGCCAATTGGCCGATTTTGTCCCGCGTCTGGATATCTATCGACCGATTGGTGATACCGACAGCGAAGCAGCCTTCTGTGACCTGCTCAACCGCCTGCGCCACGCTTTTCCTGAGCCGGTTGCGGTAGAGGCGTTGCTGCCAGTCCTGGTCAAGGCCTGTGCCGGTTATCGTCAGCAGGGGGTGTTCAACTGCTTGCTCAGCGATGGCGATTGGCTGTTCAGCTTTTGTTCAACCAAGTTGGCACATATCACCCGGCGTGCACCGTTTGGCCCGGCTCATTTGAAAGATGCTGATATGCAGGTGGATTTTCAATCGGAAACCACGCCCAATGATGTAGTCAGCGTACTAGCCACTGAGCCTTTGACCAATAACGAGAGCTGGACGTTGTACCAGCCGGGCGAGTGGCGTTTGTGGCGCGGTGGTGAATGTGTCGCGCAGGGCGTGGCTGGCTGAGCAAATGCAGGTTTAGGACGGGTTTACGGGGGGAGGGGAGCAATGTTTAGAAGTTATCTGCGGTTAGCCTTGTTTGCTCTGGGGTTGCTGGTCGGGGTCCAGGTGCCGGGCTTTATCGATGACTACAGCAAGCGCGTCGACGCCCATCGCATCGAAGCTGAACAGGGGCTTAAAGGGTTTCGGCAAACCGCGCAGCGCTTTTTTAAAGGTGATCTGGTCGCGCTGGTCGGCCATTACCAGGCCAGTGCTGATCCAGTCATGCGCAGCGATGCACAGAGCCTCGGCACGTTGGTCGAACGCTCGGCATTTCTGGAACGCGAAGCCAAGGCCATGCAAGGGGCTTGGTACGCACAGGTCTTCCATCTGGCCACAGCCGCAGACCATGAGTTAATGGAAGAAACCCTGGACGCCTACCGCTATCAGGTGCTGCTAGCGCCCGAAGCCATCGTCTGGGGCATCGCCTGCGCCATGCTGCTAGCCTGGCTGCTGGAAAGCCTGGCGCTGCTGGTCGGCGTTCTGCTTGGCGTAGGCCGCAGTCAGAAAGTGCAGCGACGGCATTGGCGTTGAGCACCACGCCTAGAAGCTGATCCCCAGCTCCGGACCTAGATAGGCGTTGGCCTGGTTGATGTCGTCATCGCCGAGCAGGCCAACTGCAGCGGCCAACTGTAAACGCGCTAGCAGATAACGCAATTTGGCTTCGAGCAAGTCGCGTCGAGCAATGAACACCTGTTCTTCGGCATTGAGAATATCGACGTTAGTGCTGGAGCCGGCGAGAAAGCCTTTCTTGGCTGAGTCCTGGGCGCGCTTGCTTGAGGCTACTGCTGTCTCCAGAGCTTTAATTCTCGCCTGACCACTTTGCACGCCCCTGAACTCTCGGGTGATCGAGGAGAAAACCTCCTCGCGCGCAGCATTTACTTCCTCGCTGGCTTGCTCTCGGCTCGCCACTGTTTGGCGCACGCGCGCACTGACACCGCCACCGGCAAACAACGGCATATTGAACTCCAGCCCCGCTGATGCGTATCGGTTTTGTTGGTTGATTGTGGACAGTGAGTCGCTCTCACTGTTGGTGTAGCCCAGCACCAAATCGAGAGTCGGCCAGTGGCCGCTTTTAGCCCGATTGACTTCCTCTTCCGCCACGCTCTGGTTGAAGTTGCGTGCTTTCAGGGCAGGATTATGGATCCGTGCTTTATCCAGCCAAGCCTGCAAATTACTGGGGTGCAGCAGTGGTGTTGTAAAGCCATCTTGCAGGGTGGCGACCTGCTGCGGCGTCTCACCAATCATCTCTTGCAGCAAGCGCAGAGCGACCACTAAACGGTCCTGCGCTTCAATCAGCTCGGCCATGGATAAGTCACGGCGGGCGGTGGCTTGGTCGACATCGGTAATGGTGCCGTCACCGAGATCGAAGCGCCGTTGCGAGGCACTGACTTGCTGTTCAAAGGCCTTGAGTTTGGCATTTGCCAGGTCAATGGTTTCCCGCGCCAGCAGCACGTCAAAGTAACGGTTAGCTAACCGTACCGCGACATTCTGCGCCTTGGCATCGAACACCGCTTCGCTGTAGTAGGCGCGGTATTTACCCTGGCGGTATTCGGCCATTTTTTGCCGATTGAACAACGGTTGCCGTAATTGCACAGCAAGGTTTTGCGAGTCGTAATCGAGGTCGTTACTCACGGAGTTGCCGAACATGTTGTCCTGTTCTTGGGTGCCATTAACTTTATTTTTATTAGCACTGGCATTGATCCTCGGTAAAAGGCCGGCACGTCCCAGTGCTCGGTTTTCTAGGCCAGCGTCACGCTCATAAACGGCGGCGCGGTAGGTCGGGCCTTGCAGTTGCATGATTGACCAAGCCTCCTGTAGATCTAGGGCGACGGTGGGTAGGCTAACGAGTCCAGCGAGACACAGAAGCAGTCGAGTGGCCATGTCATTGCTCCTTAAAGGCGCCATCAATACGGTCAAACATCGGTTTCATCAGGTAGCTCATCAGGTTACGTTCGCCGGTTTTGATGGTCACAGTGGCCGGCATGCCCGGGCGAATCATGCTGCTGCCGAGCTTATCCATGCCGGCGCTCGTCACCTCGACCTGAGCCAAGTAGTAAGGCTGCCTGTTGGTTTCGTCGATCAGCCGATCAGCCGAAATAGTCATTACCCGGCCGGGAATGCTGGGTGTTTGGGCGTGATTGAAGGCGGGGAAAGTGATATCCACTGGCAAGCCTGGGATCATTTTGTCGATCGCTTGCACGGGAATCATGGCATCCACTTGCAGCGGCTCACCGGCGGGTACCACATCCATAATGGTTGAACCTGCCTGGATCACGCCGCCCACGGTTGACACATTCAGGCCCAGTACGACGCCATCGATGGGCGAGCGGATAACCGTATTGGTCACTTCATAATCGAGAGCTCGCAGGCGATCAGCCAGGGCGGTGGCCTCTTTCTGGGTGTCGCTGAGTTGCGACTGCACCTCTTTCTGATAGTCCTGCTCAAGTTGCAAAATACGCAGTTTAAGTTCGGCAATCTGGTTACGGGTGCGGCCTATATCGGCAATATTTTGCGACAGTGCCGCATTCAAATCGGCCCCGTTACGCTCCAGTTCCAACAAGCGATTGCGGGTCACATAGCCTTCTGCTGCCAAGCTTCGAACGCCTACCATTTCCTGTTTTAAAAAGTTTACCTGGGCGCTACGCGAGCCTTGAATCTGCCGCAGGCCTTTGAGCTGCTCTTCGGCACCGAGGATGTTTTCGCGCAAAATACCGGCTTCACCGAGCAGAGCCGCCTGGCGGGTATTGAATAGGCGTTGCTGCAGTGTCATGGCCGAAATCAGGCGTGGGTCGTCGGCAAACTGGGTGAGCAGTTGTGGGTCGAAGCTGACGGTGCGGGCACCGTCACGTTCGGCCTGCAAACGGCTCTCGACACTACGCAGCACTACATATTGGGAACTGACCACACCTTGCTCGGCAATTGCACGGGTTGAGTCGAGTTCAATCAGCGCCTGACCGCTTCTTACTTGGTCACCTTCACGAACTAGAATGGCTCGTATCGAGCCGCCCGTGAGGTGCTGGATAGTTTTGCGGGCATCGGTGACGTTGACGGTGGCAGAAGCCACCACGCCAGCATCCAGTGGTGCCAAGCTGGCCCACAACAGAAACCCACCGAAACCGGTGAACACCAACCACAGGCCCCAGCGGCTGTGACGGTGGTCGTCAATGTCGATTACCTGCTCAGGGTTGGCCAGAATTAGGCCTTTGTGCTCGTACTCAAGACTGGACATGACGCCTCACTCCTTGCTCTTGACGGAGGCCAGGGTAGGGGCGCTGCCTGAGCTGTGCCCCACATTGGCTTGGCGCAGACTGGCGAAGACTTCGTCGCGGCTGCCGAATACCTGCACCGCTCCTTCATGGAGCATCAGCAGTTTGTCCACAATGTTCAGCACCGTGGGGCGATGGGAAATCAGCACCAGGGTTTTGCCGCGGCGTTTAAGGTCTTGCAGCGCCAGCACCAAGGCTGCCTCGCCGACGTCATCCAGGCTGGCGTTGGGCTCATCAAGAACAACCAGTGAAGGGTCGCCGTACAGCGCGCGTGCTAGACCTATGCGCTGTTTCTGCCCGCCTGAGAGCGAGCCACCATCAGCGATGAGATACGTGTCATAGCCTTGTGGCAGGTGCAAGATCATGTCGTGCACGCCGGCTTGCTTGGCGGCGAGAATCACCGCTTCGCTGTCGATGCTGCCAAAACGGGCAATGTTTTCGGCGATGCTGCCTTCAAACAACTCAACATCCTGGGGCAGATAGCCGAGCCAGGGGCCGAGCTCTTCTTTGTTCCAGAGGAAAATGTCTGCGCCATCCAGGCGAACCTTGCCGGCATAGGCGGGCCAGATGCCCACTAATAAGCGTGCAAGGGTGGATTTGCCGGAAGCCGAGGGGCCGATTACCCCGAGCGCTTCGCCCGGTTGCAGGTTAAAGCTCACACCACGCAGGGTGGCGCTGGACCCGCCTGGAGGGCTGGCAAAAACGCCGTCTAGCCTGAGCATACCCGTTGGTTTGGGCAATGCCATTGAGGCTGTTCGCGCAGGAAAGTCATTCAACAGGATGTTGAGCCGATCCCAAGCGCTGCGGCTGGAAAGCACTTGCTTCCAGGCGGTAATCACTTGCTCCACCGGGGCGAGGGCGCGCCCGGATAAAATCGAACAGGCGATCATCATGCCAGGCGTAATCACCCCTTGGATGGCCAGCAGTGCGCCGGCTCCGAGGATTAGCGATTGCAGGGTGACACGAACAAAGCGCGTGGCCCCATTTATATAGGCCGCCCGATCAGAGGCCAGGGTTTGCATTTCGAGGATACGTAAATGGTTACTGAACCAGCGTTTACGGATGGCCGGAAGCATGCCCATTGCTTCGATAACCTCAGCGTTGCGCAGGTTATTGTTGGCAAAGCTGCCCGACATCAAGGAGGCCTTGTTGGCTTCGCCCAGCGGCTTACGAGTGGTGACTTCGGTTAGGTAGGCGAGTGCAAACAGTAGCAGCGAGCCAACCAGGGTAATAAGCCCGAGCAGCGGGTGAACCAGGTAAATAACCAGCAGGTAGATGGGGGTCCAAGGCGCGTCAAAAAACGCGAACAGACCATTGCCCGTGAGAAATTGCCGGACTGATGCCAGGTCTTGCAGGGCTTGCGCTGGATTACCGCCACTGCGCCTGAGGTTACGTTCAAAGGCCGCAGTGAAAACACGTCTATTGAGCATCATATCGAGTCGGTTACCGACCCGAATCAATACACTCGAACGCACCACCTCAAGCAGTGCCATGAGTATGTAAAGGCCCAGTACCAGCACGGTGAGCATGAGTAAGGTAGTGACGTTGCTACTGACCAAAGCCCGGTCGTAAACCTGCAGCATGTACACCGCTGGGGTCAGCATCAGCAGGTTGATCACCCCGCTGAAGGCAGCCAGCACGTAGAACGTCCGGCGCAAGCGAAACAACACTTCGGCCAATTCGGAGCGATGGGACGGCAACATGTCCATATAGATTCTCCAGTGCGGCGTATTTCGGAACATGTTCCTGCAGTAAAGGCCGGTCTGCCGTTGGCCCTGACGGTAGAAGCCCATACAACCAGTGCCGATGGAGGCCGCTATAGGAGGGGCTTGTCAGCTAGGTATAGATGGGGTTTTGCGCTTTACGCAAGGCATTATCTGGAGTGATCAAGATTAATGGTGACAGGTATTTTTTGTTTATTTTCCATTTATGCCAATAGCTTATGATTTCTAAAGGATTTTGTTGTTCAGATAGACGGTATCTTGACAGGCCTGTTCGCAGCGACTTTAGTCTGATTACTAGTGTGCGGGCGTTGGAGAAAACCGCGAGGCAAGAGCGTTCGGGACTACAGACACGCCGAGCGTTTAGGGAAAAATAATCATGGTTCGAGTTTCGCGAAACCTCATTACTCGCGTGGCAACGCAAGGTCACTTCTTGCTTGCGCGCAGATTCCACGGGCCACCAGGGCCCGCTGCGTAACCTTAAGCCGCAGGCTTTTTCAGTACGCAGAGACGGCTTAGCAGCCAACAAATTTGAAGTTTTAATTAATCGCTTAAACACGCGTTCGTTGTGTGGCGAGGGTTTAACTTTTGCTTTTTTAGGGTTGGGGGATTACTTCATTTGGAGCAATCATCATGTCTAGCAGCCAATATGACTTCACCGTCACTCAACAGGACCTTGAGTTCATTCTCAAGCAAATAAAGATCGCTGAGGCGAGCACCAACCCGCTGACCGGGGCAGTAGAAAACTTGCCAGAGCTGGTTGGCAGCCCTTTGCTGCCATACGGTTTACGCACCGTAGACGGCTCTTGGAACAGCCTGTTACCCGGGCAGCAGGCCTTAGGCGCTGCCGATAACATCATGCCGCGCTTGGTCGAGGCGAACCTGCGCGATGCTGATCTTTCACCTCTCCAGTTCGGGCCACAGGTTCAAACCTCTTATACGCAAACCAGCGGCTTTGTTTTCGACTCGCAGCCGCGGATTGCCAGCAACTTAATTGTCGACCAAACCGCCAACAACCCCGCAGCTGTGGCCGCCGCGCTGCAAATGGCCGGGCATGCCGATCCTTATGGTGAGGCGAGTGTTATCGCGACTTTTAATGTTCCGGTACAGGCCGCCAACGTGCTGATTCAAGCCGCACAGGCGAGCATTATTGCGGCGGGCGACGACCCAACTCTGTTGGCGGCTGCGCAGCAGCAATTAGTTGATGCTAAGGCCGTGCATGCAGCGGCCTTTACCGCTTTGAGAGCTGAGATGGAGGATGCTGGCCTGACCGTGTCTGACAACGGCACCATCGGCATCGAAAACCTATCACCCGATATTGGCTTGTCA
The DNA here is from genome assembly GCF_900113745.1 of Pseudomonas guineae. Lineage (GTDB taxonomy): Bacteria > Pseudomonadota > Gammaproteobacteria > Pseudomonadales > Pseudomonadaceae > Aquipseudomonas > Aquipseudomonas guineae. The sequence continues at coordinate 342,495 of NZ_FOQL01000002.1, forward strand.
CCAGCGTTCAACGGCTGGATGACGCTGTTTGGTCAGTTTTTTGACCACGGTCTGGACTTGGTAACCAAAGGCGGTAATGGCACCGTGTTTGTTCCGCTGCTGCCCGATGATCCACTCTATGTGGAGGGCAGTCAGACCAACTTCATGGTTTTGACTCGCGCCGCTCAAGTCAACGGGCCGGGTGCTGATGGCATCATGGGTACCAGTGATGACACCACCCACGAAAGCATCAACACCACTACACCGTTCGTGGACCAGAACCAAACCTATACCTCGCACCCGTCGCATCAAGTATTCCTGCGTGAATATGTGATGATCGACGGTAAGCCCATGGCCACTGGTCATCTGCTGAGTGGCGCGCACGGTGCCGGCAACTGGGGCGAAGTCAAAGCCCAGGCCAGTTCTATGCTGGGTATTCAGCTGGTGGATATGGATGTGCACAATGTGCCGTTGCTGGCCACCGATGCCTATGGTGCGTTTCTGCGCGGCCCTAATGGCTTTGTTCAGATCGTCACGGTCAGCGGTTTGGTCGAAGGCGACCCCGCTGCTAATGGCGGACTCGGTGTTTTGCTGCCACCCGATACGATCCGCAGTAATCATGCCTTCCTAGACGACATCGCACACGGTGCAGCTCCCGGTTTTGCTGACTTGGATAACAACCCGGCCACTCCGCGTACTGAGTTGCTGGCGGACTCCGACACAGTGGTGGGCTCCATGCCCAACCCCAATTTCGACCCTACATTACCTGTTGGGCCGAATAACATGCCGATCTTGCCTCAAGAGTTCGGCACTTATGACAATGAGCTGCTGGATCGGCACTTCATTACCGGTGATGGACGGGGTAACGAAAACATCGGTCTGACCGCTGTGCATACGATTTTCCATTCCGAGCACAATCGTCTGGTCGAGGCTTACAAGCAAACCATCCTCAACAGCGCCGACCTGAACTTTATCAATGAGTGGCTGTTGACTGACCTGACGGCTTTGGACCAAGTGCCAACTACTCCGACCGGTATCGCGGACCTTAATTGGGACGGTGAGCGGCTTTTCCAGGCCGGGCGTTTCGTCACCGAGATGCAGTACCAGCATCTGGTGTTCGAAGAGTTTGCCCGCGCCGTTCAACCGACGATAAACCCCTTCGTGTTCTCCAACTCACCCGATATTGATCCAGCCATCGTGGCCGAATTCGCCCATGTGGTTTACCGCTTTGGCCACTCAATGTTGACCGAGTCGGTGGATCGACTGGATATCAACATGCAGTCGGACGATATCGCTCTGATTTCCGCTTTCCTCAATCCGTTGGCCTTTGACAGTGATGGTGCCGTCAGTGTGGAGGCCGCTGCTGGGGCGATTGTGCGCGGTATGACGCGTCAGGCGGGCAACGAGATTGACGAGTTTGTCACCAGTGCGCTGCGTAACAATGTGCTGGGCCTGCCGCTCGACCTGGCTACGCTGAATATGGCCCGTGCGCGCGACACCGGGATGCCGAGCTTTAATGAGGCGCGCGCGCAGTTTTATGCCAACACTGGCGACAGTCAGTTGACGCCCTTTACCAGTTGGGCCGGCATGGCACCGGAGATGAAAAACCCGGCGTCGATCATCAACTTTATTGCCGCCTACGGTACTCACTCCAGCATCACCGCAGCCGATACCTTAGCGGGCAAGCGCGACGCGGCAATGACCTTGGTCTTTGGTGTTGCCAGCTCAGGTGGCACTGTCCCCACTGATCGCTTGGACTTCCTCAACAGTACCGGTACCTGGACGGCGGCCAATTCCGGCCTCAACGATGTCGACTTCTGGATCGGCGGTCTGGCTGAGCGCAAGAATGAGTTTGGCGGCATGCTCGGCGCCACGTTCAACTATGTGTTTGAAAGCCAGATGGAAAGCCTACAGAACGGTGACCGGTTCTATTACCTCAGTCGGGTGCAGGGCACCAACATGCTCAACGCGCTGGAGGCGAATACCTTCTCCAAGCTGATCATGCGCAACACTGACTTGGGTGACGAGGCGTCATCGCACTTGCCGAGCCTGATTTTCCACACCCCTGATCTGATCCTGGAAATGGATATCAGCAAGCAAATTGGCGCTGACCCCGTTGAGTCGAATCCCATTCTGCAGATCCTCCATCCCAAGGTTATTCGTGTTGCGCCCGGCGCCGATGTGGACGGTGACGGTAAGGCCGATGGCGGCTATTTGCGCTTCACCGGAGGCGAGCACGTGGTGCTTGGTGGTACAGCGGGCAACGATACTATTATCGGCGGCAATGGCATTGACACTATCTGGGGCGGTGCCGGTAATGACCGTCTGGATGGCGGCAATGAGGCCGACCAGGTGCATGGTGGCGATGGCGACGACATCATCACTGATCTTGGTACGCCAGCTGGCGGCGCAGATTTTCTACATGGTGACGCCGGCAATGATGTGATCTCGTCAGGCATGGGCAACGACCTGGTGTTTGGCGGGGCGGGTCAAGACTTCGTCATCACAGGCAATGATGCCACTGAGGTATTTGGCGGCCTAGACAACGACTTCATCCTCGGAGGCAACGATTCGGACTTCCTGTTGGGCAATGAGGGGGATGACTGGATTGAGGGTGGAGAGGGCTTTGACACCCTGGCCGGGGAGAACTCGGAGTTGTTTTTCAACAGCCCAATCATTGGTCATGATGTGCTCAATGGACAGGGTAACGACACTGACTACGACGGTGAGTCGGGTGACGACATCATGTTCCAGGGCCCTGGCATCCAGCGCAGTAATGGCATGGCCGGTTTTGACTGGGCAGTGCATAAGGGCGACCCCAATGGGGCTTTCTCTGACCTAGGTATCCCGATCTTCGTCAACCAGCAGGATCTGATCCTGCGTGACCGTTTTGACCTGGTCGAAGGCCTGTCGGGATGGAGCTTCAATGACACCTTGATCGGTCGCGAGGTGGTGACCGGGGCCGCAGGTGGCGGTGGTGGAGCGGCGATATTTGATGCCAACACCCCACTGGAAAGCTTCTCCAACGCCCTGCTGCAGTCCAGTGTTGACCGGATTGCGGGCTTTGACCTACTGGTCGAGCACTTGACTCGTGAAACCTTTACCTGGAACGGTAAGGAACACACTGTTGTGGTGATGGACGAGGCCGCAGTGGTGCGTGACGGCAACGGCATCGTTACCTTTGTCAGCGATACCCCCTCCGATATTCTGCTCGGCGGCGGCGGCAGTGACACCCTTCAGGGTAAAGCCGGGAATGACATTCTTGATGGCGACGCCTGGCTGAATGTGCGCATCAGCGTACTGACTGCGGTTCCCTCAGCGAGTAACCCAAACCCGGCTGAGTGGTTCAGCGTCGACAGCATGAATCAAATCAAGCTGCGCATGCTCAGCGGTGAGATCAACCCCGGTCAATTGCAGATCGTGCGGGAGATTCTCTACAGCAACAGTGCGGACGATATAGATACCGCAGTGTTCAGTGGCTCCTTTGCCAACTTCGATGTCATTGATAACTTTGACGGTAGCTTCCAGGTAGTCGATAACACCGGCGCTGAAGGCACTGACTGGTTGCGCAATATAGAGAGAGTGGAGTTTGCTGATCACACGATGTGGTTGGTTGACCGGCCTGCCACTGGCAGCGTGACGATTAGCAGTCTTACCCCAGCCGAAGATCAGCTATTGACCGTCACTGATACCATCAGCGACCCCAATGGGTTGTTGAATGCGACCATTACCTACACCTGGCAGGCCGATATAAATGGAGTGTGGACGGATGTCGGCAGTGGGGCCAGCTTCCAGCCTGGCGATGCTGAAGTTGGTTTGACGCTGCGGGTAGTGGCTTCGTTTGTCGATGATGGGGGTTATCCAGGATCGATTACGTCTGACATTACGGCGGCGGTCACTAACGTCAACGATGCACCGACTGGTTTACCGCTGCTTAGCAGTGATACTCCAATTGTCGGGCAGCTGTTGAGTGCGTCGACCATTGGCTTGGCGGATGCCGATGGCTTGGTCGGGGTGGCATTTGCCTTCCAGTGGCAGTCCGGTAGTGGCGCCACCTTCAGCGATATTGCTGGGGCTGATGGTGAAACTTTCACCGTCACCGCGGCGCAGTCGAGCCAGCAAATAAGGGTGGTGGTGTCCTACACCGACAACCGCGGCACGTTTGAGTCCGTCACATCGGCGGCGACGGCATTGGTTGCCAGTGCCGTGATCATCGGCACTAACGCTGCAGAAACCCTCACAGGCACCGCGTTTGACGATCAGATATTCGCCCTCGGTGGTAATGATGTGCTCAATGGCTTGGCCGGCAATGACTTGCTGGATGGCGGCGCTGGTAGTGACATCCTGGATGGTGGTTTGGGTGCCGATGTGATGATCGGTGGCACTGGCAACGACACCTACATTGTCGATGATGTTGGCGATGTGGTGACTGAGCTGGCGGGCGAAGGCATCGATACCGTGCTGACCTCACTGCTGAGCTATGTGCTCGACGCTAACGTAGAACGGCTGACCTATACCGGTATGGACAACTTTGTCGGCACCGGTAATTCCCTGGCCAACATCCTGACGGGCGGCAGTGGTAATGACAGCCTGGATGGCGGCGCCGGCGCTGATCGACTGGTGGGCGGGTTTGGTGACGACAGCTACGTTGTCGATGTCGCCACTGACATCATCATCGAAGGGGCTGGCGGGGGGACTGACACGGTCTACTCCACCAGTGACACCTTTAACCTACGGGCCAACGTAGAGAACCTGATCCATATCGGTAGCAATGCCACGCTGGTCAATGGCAACGGCCTGGATAACGTAATTCAGGGTGGTATCGGTAACGATACGCTGAATGGCGGTGGCGGCAACGACACCCTGCTGGGGGGCGATGGCAACGACAGCCTTAACGGCGGCGCGGGCAACGATACCCTGGATGGTGGCGTGGGTAACGACATACTGAATGGAGGCGGTGGCAATGATCGACTGACAGGGGGGGAAGGCAACGACATCCTGAATGTCAGTCAGGGCAACGATATCCTGGTGTTCGGGGCGAACTTTGGCAACGACAGCGTCGTTGGTTTCGACGCCAATCCGGGCAATGGCCAGGATCTGCTGAACGTCGCGTACTTCAACCTGACCGCGGCAACCTTTAACAGCCGCGTGAGTATCACTGACATTGGCAACGACACCTTGGTGTCAATCAATGGGGCTGATGGCGGCACTATCACCCTGATTGGGGTCACCAATGCGTCTACGGTGACCATTGCTGACTTCCAGTTGGTATAGGTTCGCGATGAAGGTATGCCAGGGACGGCACATTTAAGCCACGTTTAAAATTAAACCCCCCAGTCGAGAAAAACGGCTGGGGGGTTTTGTGTGTATTGACTCGGGTTTATTTGGACAAAAACCTCATGCCGTCCTCTAGGCCCTGCAAGGTCAGCGGGTGCATCTGATCTTCTAACAGCTCACGCATGATGTTAGTCGAAGCGGTGTAGCTCCAGGTGTCCTTGGGGTAAGGGTTGATCCAGATAAGCTTTTTGTACTTCTCCATAAAGCGCTTGATCCAGACGTAACCGGGCTCCTCGTTCCAGTGCTCGACACTGCCGCCGGCCTGGGTGATCTCGTAGGGCGCCATGGCCGCATCGCCGACAAATACCACTTTGTAGTCCGCGCCATACTTGTGCAGCAAGTCTTGGGTAGAGAAGCGCTCCGAGGTGCGGCGCAGGTTGTTCTTCCACACCGATTCGTACACGCAGTTATGGAAGTAGAAGTACTCCATATGCTTGAACTCGGTCTTGCAGGCCGAAAATAGCTCTTCGCAGACCTTAACGTGGGCGTCCATCGAACCGCCGATGTCAAAGAGGATCAGTAGCTTGACCGCGTTACGCCGCTCAGGGCGCATCTGGATATTCAACAGCCCGCCGTCTTTGGCGGTGTGGTCGATGGTGCCGCTGAGGTCAAGCTCGTCCTCGGCACCCTGGCGGGCGAACTTGCGCAGGCGGCGCAGGGCGACCTTGATATTGCGCGTGCCCAGCTCAACCTGGTCGTCGAGGTTTTTGTACTCGCGCTGATCCCAGACTTTGACCGCCTTGCCTTGACGCTTGCCGGCATCACCGACGCGGATGCCTTCCGGGTTGAACCCGCCTGAGCCGAACGGGCTGGTGCCGCCGGTGCCGATCCACTTGTTACCGCCTTCGTGGCGTTCTTTCTGCTCCTCGAGGCGTTTCTTAAACTCCTCGATCAGCTTGTCCAGACCGCCAAGGGATTCAATCTTGGCGCGCTCTTCATCGGTCAGCGAGCGCTCGAATTCTTTGCGCAGCCACTCATCGGGGATCAACGCCTCGATGTGCTGGTTAAGATTTTCCAGGCCCTTGAAGTAGGCCCCGAACGCGCGGTCGAACTTATCGAAATGCCGCTCGTCTTTAACCAGAATGGTGCGCGAGAGGAAATAGAACTCGTCCATATCAGCGAACACCACGTTGTGTTTCAACGCGTTGATCAGGTCGAGTAGCTCACGCACTGACACCGGCACCTTGGCGGCGCGCATTTCATTGAACAGGTTGAGCAGCATATAAGCGCCCTCATGAATAACCGTAGGGTGGGTTAGCCGCGCAGCGGCGTAACCCACCATCGATGCCGCAGGCACCGCCATGGCCAGCCAGTTGGCTGGTTGGTGGGTTACGCCTTTGGCTAACCCACCCTACAAGAACGTCGCTTAGCGCGAAGCGCGGCGGCTCATAAAGGCCAGGCGCTCCAGCAGTTGCACATCCTGCTCGTTCTTCACCAACGCGCCGGCCAGTGGCGGGATGGCTTTGGTGGGATCACGCTCGCGTAGCACCGCTTCGCCGATGTTGTCGGACATCAGCAGCTTGAGCCAATCGACCAGCTCGCTGGTGGATGGCTTCTTCTTCAGGCCCGGCACTTTGCGCACGTCAAAGAACACATCTAGCGCTTCAGCGACTAAGTCTTTCTTGATGTTTGGGTAGTGCACGTCGACGATTTTTTGCAGTGTCGCGCGATCTGGGAAGGCGATGTAATGGAAGAAGCAGCGGCGCAGGAAGGCGTCCGGCAATTCTTTTTCGTTGTTCGATGTGATGATGATGATCGGGCGTTTAACCGCCTTAATGGTCTCGTCGGTCTCGTAAACGTAGAACTCCATCTTGTCGAGTTCTTGCAGCAAATCGTTGGGGAACTCGATGTCAGCTTTGTCGATTTCATCGATCAGCAGAATCACCCGCTCTTCGGCCTCGAAAGCCTCCCACAGCTTGCCTTTCTTGATGTAGTTGCGCACATCGTGGACTTTGTCCGAATCCAATTGCGAGTCACGCAGGCGGCTGACCGCATCGTACTCGTACAAGCCTTGGTGGGCCTTGGTGGTGGATTTGATGTGCCAGGTGATCAGGCGCGCACCAAATGATTCGGCAAGCTGTTCAGCCAGCATGGTTTTACCAGTGCCCGGCTCACCCTTGACCAGCAGCGGACGCTCCAGAGTGATAGCGGCATTGACCGCCAGCTTGAGGTCGTCGGTGGCGACGTAGGACTGGGTGCCTTCGAACTTCATCGGTAAATCCTCGAACGGTAAGGCGCAGGCCATACCTGCGGGTTCAGTATTTGAAAAGCAGACTATAACGCGCAGCCCTGGCGACTGTGAACGCAGACGGGCCATTCAGTGACTGAATGGCGGGTCACGGAGTGCCTGTCACGGTTTCGGGCTATCAAACCGATTGTTGAATGCACGCACGAAGGCGTTGCGCAAGATCGCTTTGAAAGCCTGCCAGCGGCTAATGTCATAGGCGTTAAGGTCGCCGTCTATCTCCACGCGAGTGGCGAATTGGTCTTTGCGCTGGTTTTTCAGCAACCAGCTGCCGCCACCGACCAGGGCTTCCCACGCGCCGGTTAGCAGGTTCTTGTCCTTGGCGGCGACATCCTGCTGCCAGTCGAAGACTTTCATGTCGCGCAGCAGCGGTTTGGCATAGCCCTTGATTTTGCCTTGGCCGGCATCCAGTTCCATCACAAAGTCGCCATGACCGGCGGCGAAGTCAAAGTCGGCGTACGCGCGGGTGAAGCTGTTGAGCTGCTTAAGTTGGACATCGGTGATGCGCAGGCGCAGATCGAAATTATCCAGCTGGCCGAGTGGGTCGAAGTTGGCAGTGGTCTGCAGCGGCGCCTGTTCAAATACCTTGGCGGTGGCTTGTAAGTTGGCTGGTCGCGGATTGTCCGAGACGCTAACGTTGCTCAGGTTGCGCAACCGAGCATTAATCTCGCTGGCCTGCAGCTCTACTGGTGGCTTGGCGTTGAAATTGCGGAAAGCTAGGGTGCCGTCTTGTACACGGATTTCGTTGATGTGAATCGGCAACAAGCCTTTGAGTTGAGCCCGCCAGTTAACCCCCTCACCAGTCTGTGAGTCGGTGGCGTTACCGCCATCCACGAAGGTCAGCTGCGGCCGTTCAAAAGTGACTTCGGCGACTACAGAGCGGGTTTCCCAAAGCGCTCGCCAACTGACGGCCAGCTCGATGACAGGCGCTTCAAGCAGCGGCACCGGTACCTTGCCATTGAGTTTGACAATGCTCAGACCGTTGACTCGATAAGCCCCGCGCCATAGCGCTAGATCAATGTCGCTGATCTCGCCGCGGTAGTCGCCCATATTGGCCATTTGCTCATTAAAGTAATCGCGCAGCAGCCAGGGCAGGGCGATATGCAGGCCTACCAAAGCAATGGCCAAGCTCAGCAGTGTCCAGAAGGGGAGACGGTAGCGCTTTTTCATATAAAAGCAGACAGACCTTGTCGCAATAGGTTTCCAGCCAGGCAGTGCGCATGGCTGGACGGCGGCCAGAACCGGCCGTAGGCTTGGGAGCTTACTCGGCAACGCATGAAGAAGGACATCGCCATGAGCCGCATCTATGCAGACAACGCGCAATCCATCGGCAACACGCCGCTGGTGATGATTAATCGCCTGGGGCCTAAAGGCGTGACCATTCTGGCTAAGATCGAAGGGCGCAACCCGGCTTATTCGGTTAAGTGCCGCATTGGTGCGAGCATGGTCTGGGATGCGGAAGAGCGCGGCATGCTTAAGCCCGGTATGACCATCGTTGAACCCACCTCTGGCAATACCGGTATCGGCCTGGCCTTTGTGGCTGCGGCGCGCGGTTATAAACTGCTGTTGACCATGCCCGCGTCAATGAGCCTGGAGCGGCGCAAGGTGCTTAAGGCTTTAGGGGCTGAACTGGTGCTGACTGAGCCGACTAAAGGCATGAAAGGTGCCATCGAAAAAGCAGCCGAAATCGCCGCCTCTGACAGCAATACCTACTTTATGCCGCAGCAGTTCAATAACCCGGCAAACCCGGCGATCCATGAAAAGACCACCGGTCCGGAAATTTGGAACGACACCGAGGGTTCCATTGATGTGCTGGTATCGGGCGTCGGGACTGGCGGCACCATTACCGGCATCTCGCGTTACATCAAACAAACCCAAGGCAAGCCGATTATTTCGGTAGCCGTAGAGCCAATCAGCTCGCCGGTGATCAGCCAGACCATCGCCGGAGATGAAGTAAAACCCAGCCCACACAAAATTCAGGGGATTGGGGCTGGCTTTGTGCCAGGCAATCTCGACTTGAGCATGGTTGATCGGGTTGAGCTGGTCAGCGATGACGAATCCAAGGCGGTGGCTTTGCGCTTGATGCGTGAGGAGGGGATTCTCTGCGGTATCTCCTGCGGCGCGGCCATGGCGGCGGCGCTGCGTATTGCTGCTGAGCCAGAGATGCAGGGTAAAACCATTGTGGTGATCCTGCCGGACTCAGGTGAACGCTACCTGTCGAGCATGTTGTTTAGCGATATGTTTACCGATCAGGAGCTGCAGCAGTAAGCGGCTGCAGCCTCAAAAAACCGCCCACTGCAGGCGGTTTTTTTGTGTGTTTACTCGGTGATTCACGACCCAAGGTGGCTGTTTTAATTAAGCCTCGTCACGGTCGAGATAATTATTCAGTAAAATTAATGATCGGTGACCACAGGCAGCTCACGACCCGAAGCGGACTCTCAGATATGACTATGAAACAAGAGCGATTCAGTATATTCAGGGGGCAGCGTTGCACTTATATGTTGGATTCAGGTGTTGAAACGGCTGCAGAAGTTTTCCTGCGGGTCGGTGCACCGGCCATTCGCTCTAGAGTAGAACTGCAGGTCAGTGGCAATGCCAAGGGTATGAGCCTGGAAACCGTGGGGAGGAACGCAACTAACTGTGCGTTTCCGCTCTTTTGCGTTGGACCAGGCAGACGCTGCGGTGGCAGCTTAAGCGGACTGGGAGCAGGTTGATCTGAATGGTTATTAAGGTTCTGATTTGCTTTGGACTAGCATTGCTCAGTGGCAGGGTATGGGCGACGGAGATTGGGGTCTTCGCTCCGGAGGAAGCACCTTACCAGTACCTTGATAGCAGCTCGGGGCAAGCTGCTGGCTTTGCTGTCGAGGTCGTACAGCTGGTGCTCAAAGAGGCGGGCAGCAAGGTACCGATCCAGCTGCAACCCTGGCCAAGAATTGAATGCTGTGTGCTGGAGCAGCCCAATAACCTGATCTTTACCGTCTACCGCAATCAAGAAAGTGAACTGGACTACCGTTGGGTCGGGTCTTTGGTGCCCTTTAAGATAGTCGTCTATCGACTCAAGTCGCGCCAGGATGTACAGGCGAGCAGTGTCAGCGAGCTGGGCCAGTATCGAATCGGCGTTGCTGCGCAAGGCGGCCGGTTTCGTTATCTGAGTAAACAGGGTTTGGCCGCCAATCTGGATATTGCCAACAATGATGAATCCAATATTCGCAAATTTTTCCACGGCCGGTTTGACCTTCTGCCCGAAGATCCCACCATGCTGTTCTACTCGACCCAGCGTTTCGGCTTGGATTTCAGTCAAGTTGAGAGGCTTTTTGAGCTCACCGATTTGGCTGGCGAAGGCTATCTGGCCTTTACTCTGGGGACTGAGGATGCACTGGTTAGTCAATTCACGCGTGCGCTAGAAAAGGTCAAGTCAGGGTCGGCTTACCGGGGTTTGTTACTGAAGTATGGGTTGTAAGCGCTAGTGACGGCATGGCACCGAAAATCAAAAGGGGGAGTGAACAAGTTTTGATGAGCCAAGCCGGTACTTAAACTCCAGCTCGACCAGCGATTAAAAATAATTCACTTCCCCCCCCCTCATAGCCACATAGAGCAGGATGTTTATCCTGACAGTCGGTGCGACAGACAGGTGATTTGCATGAGTATGGGAACTGACTGACCGCTTTTGGCTGACTGCGGCCAATCACGAATTACAAACTAAAGGGTTCAGCGTTGTTTATCTTTGATTAATTCGGAGCGCCTAGGCTCCTAGAAGATAATTTACGCAGCCCTCTTTTGATCGCTGATCAGTTACTTAGGCCATATTGCAGTCTTTCAGACATTCTAGGATATCGACAAACAAGGGGCGCTCGGCAGGTTGCGGGTTGCCACACCGCGCATGCAGTTGCCACAAGCGGGTTTGTTGATGTGGCTGATCATACTTATTACAGCGGTTTAACAACTCCTCTAGCAAACAGGCAAAGGCACGGGCCTCGAGCTGTTGCAGGGCGATCCCGCTGCTGCTCTGTGGTTCAAAAAACGAAGCGGCGCCGAAATCGCCCAGTAGCGTTTGCCCTGCGGCGTCGACCAGCAAGTTATGGGCATACAAATCGCCATGCACGATGCCGCGCTCATGCAGATGAACGACGGCCGCCGCTGTGCCGTGCAAAATGCGTAATGCTTCTGCCAGGGTGAAACGACGCTGCTCGGCGTAACAATCGCGCGAGCAGCTGGCGAGTGAGGGCGGCCCTGCCAGGGGTTGGAAACTTGGCGCAATACGCTCCAGTAACAGACCGGGCGGGCCGTCCTGCATTGGTTCTAGTGGTCCGGCAACGCTGATCAGGTTGTCGTGTTCACCGGCTGCTATACAGGCGGCGATTTCACTGTGGGCAAGCCCGTCGCTGGTTATGTCACCTTTGAACAGTTTGACCGCCATGGCCTGCACTGGCTGGTTTGGCTGCTGCCAGGCTGCACTGTGGATGATCCCCGAGGCGCCCTGACCGAGTATTTCACCCAGCTCAAGCGTGTCGCGTGCGATGGTCGGCAGTGGGTGTTGGCGGAGAATTTCAGCTTCGCTGGCGTCACTGAATGGATTGCCGGCAAAGGCCAGCCAGCACAAGGACGGTAATCCCGTGAGCCATGCCGGCAGATGTTCTAGGCGGTTAGCCGCGATGCGCAGCAGCTCCAAGCGATGCAGATTGGCCAGGCTCTCGGGTAGTGCGCGGAGCTGGTTGCCCGCCAGCATCAGCTTTTGTAAGTACGCACAGTCACCTAACTCAGTCGGTAGCTGCTGCAGTCGATTGTCGGTAAGGATCAGCCAGCGCAACTTGGGCGGTAGTGCCGTAGCAGGCAAGTGTTGAATGCGGTTGCTTTTGAAACCGATCATTTCCAGCTGCGTGCAGTTGCCCAACCCCTCAGGTACTGAGGTGAACAGGTTGTCTGAGCAAAACAGAATACGCAGCTTATGCAGGCGGGCTAAGTCAGCGGGGAGTGCGCTAAGGCGGTTGCCCGAGAGGTTGAGCACTTCGAGGCTGTCGGCCAGAGAGAAAATCTCCTCTGGGAAGTCGGACAGGTCGCAGCAAAGGTCCAGCCGAGTAATACAGGCCAGTTCACCGCTACGAAGTTGTTCAAGGCTGTGCATAAGGGGCTCGCGCACTGGGGACACTGCCCAGCAGTGTTTGGCTGAGAAAGGGCGTAAGCACAACGGTGGCGGGCTTAGCTGGAATACGCCCGCTGCCGTGTGTCTATCCGCAGCAGAGTGTTAGTTGTCGTAACCCAAATTCGGCGCCAACCAACGCTCGCTGACGTTGAGGTCTTGTTTCTTGCGCGCCGTGTAGCTTTCCACTTGGTCCTTGTCGATTTTGCCGACGGCGAAGTACTTTGCCTGGGGGTGGGCGAAGTACCAGCCGCTGACCGAAGCCGCCGGGAACATGGCGTAGTGCTCGGTGAGGAATACCGCGCTGTCACCTGCCTTGTTGAATTCGGCTGCGGGGTCGAGCAGTTCAAACAGGGCTTTTTTCTCGGTGTGATCCGGGCAGGCTGGGTACCCGGGGGCAGGGCGGATGCCTTTATAAGCTTCTTTGATCAGCTCGTCATTGCTGAGCTGTTCTTCCGGCTCATACCCCCAGTGGGTGGTGCGCACCTCTTTGTGCAGCCATTCAGCGCAGGCTTCCGCCAGGCGATCAGCCAGGGCTTTGACCATGATCGAGTTGTAGTCGTCGCCAGCGTCCTGATAGGCCTTGGCCACTTCCTCGGCACCAATGCCGGCGGTGGTGATAAAGCCGCCAATGTAGTCGGTGATACCGCTGTCTTTCGGCGCGACGAAGTCGGCCAGGGAGAAGTTCGGCTTGGCGTCCGGCTTGATGGTTTGCTGGCGTAAGTGGTGCAGCATGGCGATGGGTTGACCGTCAGCGCCATACACTTCGAGGTCATCATCCTGCACCTGATTCGCCGGCCAGAAGCCAAATGTGGCGCGGGCACTGATCAATTTCTCGTCGATCAATTTTTTCAGCATCTCGCGGGCATCGGCATACAGCGAGGTAGCGGCTTCGCCGACCACTTCATCGCTGAGGATGCGCGGGAACTTGCCGGCCAGGTCCCAGGAGATAAAGAACGGCGTCCAATCGATGTACTCGGCCAAAACATTCAGGTCGATATTGTCCAGCACCTTCACGCCGGTAAATCTCGGCACGCTTGGCTGATAGGTCGACCAGTCGAACGTGGGCTTGTTCTCTACCGATTTGGCGTAGCTCAGACGCTCTGTGCGGGCGCTGCGGTTGGCGGTGCGCTCGCGCACTTCGATGTAGTCCAGGCGGGTGCGCTCGACAAAGTCGGCCTTGAGTTCCTTCGACAGCAATTGAGTGGCCACGCCGACGGCGCGCGAGGCGTCGGTGACGTAGATCACCGCATCGTTCTGGTACTTGGGTTCGATTTTCACCGCGGTGTGGGCTTTAGAGGTGGTCGCGCCGCCGATCATCAGCGGCAGGGTAATGCCCTGGCGCTGCATTTCGCGGGCGACGTGGACCATCTCATCCAGCGACGGCGTGATCAGACCGGACAGGCCGATGATGTCGCATTTCTCGGCGATGGCTGTTTGCAGGATTTTCTCTGCGGGCACCATCACGCCCATGTCGACGATGTCGTAGCCGTTGCAGCCGAGCACCACACCGACGATGTTTTTACCGATGTCGTGTACGTCGCCTTTTACCGTGGCCATAAGGATTTTGCCCTTGGCCTCCGGCTTGTCGCCTTTTTCCAGCTCGATAAAGGGGATCAGGTGACCGACCGCCTGCTTCATCACGCGGGCGGATTTAACCACTTGGGGCAGGAACATTTTACCGGCGCCGAATAGGTCACCGACCACATTCATGCCGCTCATCAGCGGGCCTTCGATCACCTCGATTGGGCGTGCGCACTGCTGACGGCATTCTTCGGTATCGTCGATGATGTGGCTGGTAATGCCCTTAACCAACGCATGCTTGAGGCGCTCAACCACGCTCCAGGTGCGCCACTCTTCGGTTTCGACTTCTTTGACGCTGCCATCGCCCTTGTAGTTGTCGGCAATCGCCAGCAGGGCGTCGGTGCCGTTTGGGGTGCGATTGAGCACCACGTCTTCGACCGCATCGCGCAGTTCTTTGGGGATTTCGTCGTAGATTTCCAGCTGACCGGCGTTGACGATGCCCATGGTCAGGCCGTTCTGGATGGCGTAGTACAAGAACACCGAGTGAATGGCTTCACGCACCGGGTTGTTGCCACGGAAGGAGAACGACACGTTGGACACGCCGCCTGAGGTCAGGGCAAAGGGCAGGTGATCGCGGATATACGCGCAGGCCTCAATAAAGTCGACTGCGTAGTTGTTGTGCTCCTCAATGCCGGTGGCCACGGCAAAGATGTTTGGGTCGAAGATGATGTCTTCCGGGGGAAAGCCCACTTCATTGACCAGAATGTCGTAGCTGCGTTTGCAGATTTCACGCTTGCGCGCGGCGGTGTCGGCTTGGCCGGCTTCGTCGAAGGCCATCACCACCACGGCGGCGCCATAACGCTTACACAGCTTGGCGTGGTACTTGAACTGCTCGACGCCTTCCTTCATCGAAATCGAGTTGACGATGCCTTTGCCTTGGATGCACTTGAGGCCGGCCTCGATCACTTCCCACTTGGAGGAGTCGATCATGATCGGCACGCGCGAGATGTCCGGCTCGCCGGCGATCAGGTTGAGGAACTTCACCATCGCCGCCTTGGAATCGAGCATGCCCTCGTCCATGTTGATGTCGATGACCTGAGCGCCGGCTTCCACCTGCTGCAAGGCGACTTCCAGGGCCTCGGTGTAATTCTCTTCGCGGATCAGCCGGGCGAAGCGCGCCGAACCGGTGATGTTGGTGCGCTCGCCAACGTTGATAAACAGCGAACTGCGGTCGATGGTGAAGGGCTCAAGACCGGACAGGCGGCAGGCTTTGGGGATTTCTGGAATGACCCGCGGCGGGTACTTGCTCACCGCTTCGGCAATCGCCTGGATATGCGCCGGCGTGGTGCCGCAGCAACCGCCGATGATGTTCAAGAAGCCCGAGGCGGCGAACTCTTCCACCACCACCGCCATTTCAGCCGGGGTTTCATCGTACTCACCGAAGGCATTCGGCAGGCCGGCATTGGGGTGGGCGGAGACGTTGGTGCCGGCTTTAGCGGACAGCTCTTCCAGATACGGACGCAGGTCCTTGGCACCCAAGGCGCAGTTCAGCCCCACGGAGATCGGCTTGGCGTGGTTGACCGAGTTCCAGAAGGCTTCGGTGGTCTGCCCGGAGAGGGTGCGGCCGGAAGCGTCGGTGATGGTGCCGGAGATCATGATCGGCAGTTCGACGTTGTCGTCTTCAAACACCTGCTGCACGGCGAAAATCGCCGCCTTGGCGTTGAGGGTGTCGAAGATGGTTTCAATCAGAATCAGGTCCGCGCCGCCCTCGATCAGGCCACGGGTAGCCTCGACGTAGTTTTCCACCAGTTCGTCGAAGGTGACGTTGCGGTAGCCGGGGTCGTTGACATCCGGTGAGATCGAGCAAGTACGGCTGGTCGGGCCTAGCACGCCGGCGACAAAGCGTGGTTTGTTCGGGGTTTCCAGGGTCTTGGCATCCGCCACGCTACGAGCCAGGCGCGCACCTTCGACGTTCAGCTCATAGGCCAGGCTCTGCATGCCGTAATCGGCCTGAGACACCTGAGTGGCGTTGAAGGTGTTGGTTTCCAGAATGTCCGCGCCGGCATCCAGGTAAGCCTTCTCAATAGCGCCGATCACATCCGGGCGGCTGAGAATCAGCAGGTCGTTATTGCCTTTAACGTCGCTTGGCCAGTCAGCAAAGCGGGCGCCACGGTAGTCCTCTTCCTCCAGTTTATAACTCTGGATCATGGTGCCCATGCCGCCGTCGAGGATCAGGATGCGCTCAGCGAGGGCCTTCTGTAGGGCTTGGAGACGGGCGTTACGATCAGACATGGGGAACTACCTGGAGAGCGGAAACAAAGGCGGCGATGATAGCAAAGCTGCACGCTTTTGCAGCGGGCGCGATTTATCATGAATATAGTTCATGTTGATGGGTTCGCCTTGCTTCGCCGCAGACAGCTAAAATCGCCGCCTATGCCATTTTAGAGACGCTTCTATGTTCTGCCGCTTACTGTTTAGCGCGTGTGTATTGTTCATCGGCTCAATACAGGCGGCCGAACCGCTCTCCTACAGCCGCGACATCCAACCGATTTTTACCCAGCACTGCGTGGCCTGCCATGCTTGTTATGACGCTGCCTGCCAGCTCAACTTGGGCAGCGGCGAAGGCGTGCAGCGCGGCGCCAGCAAGGCTACGGTGTACAACGGCGCACGCAGCCAGGCGCAGGTCACCACCCGTTTGTATGTTGACGCCCATGGCGCCGCTGCATGGCAGCGCAAAGGCTTTACTTCGGTGCTGGAACCACAGGACAGCCAGGCCGCTCTGCTGGCGCGCATGCTGGAGATGGGCCACCAGCAACCGTTTGCCGCCAATAGTAAACTGCCGGCCGAACTGAATATCAGCATCAAGCGGCTCAACCAATGCCCGCTGCCGCAGCAGTTCGCCGAGTTTGCCCAGCAAAATCCGTTAGCTGGCATGCCGTTCGCGGTGACCGGGTTAAATGATGGCGACTATCAGACACTGCAAAATTGGCTGAAACAGGGTGCTCCGGTAGATCAGCAGGCACTCCAGGCCAGTGCGGCGGAAGCGCAGCAGATTGCCACTTGGGAAGCCTTTATGAATGCCCCCGGTGCTCGCGAGGCGCTGGTTTCGCGCTGGTTATTCGAGCATTTGTTTCTCGCTCACATGCATTTCGCGGGGGGGGAGCTAGGACATTTCTTTCAAATGGTGCGCTCACGCACGCCCAGCGGGCAGCCGGTGGACATCATCGCGACACGCCTACCTAACGAGGATCCTGGCAGCGAGTTCTATTACCGCCTGAGGCCGGTGCAGGGTGTGATCGTGCATAAAACCCATGTTACCTATGGGCTGAGTGCGGCCAAGCTTGCGCGAATCAAGCAGCTGTTCTTCGCATCGAACTGGCAGGCAGAAGCGGTGCCAGGCTACGGCCTGCAGCGCCGTGCCAATCCGTTCGAGACCTTTGCCGCTATTCCTGCTCAAGCACGTTACCAATTCATGCTGGATAACGCCGAATACTTCGTGCGCACCTTTATTCGCGGGCCAGTGTGTCGTGGGCAGATTGCCACGGATGTGATTCGTGATAATTTCTGGACGCTGTTTCAGGACCCGCAACACGACCTGTACATCACCGACCCGGCGTACCGCGAGCAGGCGAACGCGCTGCTGGCCATGCCTGGGCAGCTCGATAGCATCAGTGACCTCGTCGGTCTGTGGCGCGCCTACCGCGATAAACGTAATGAATACGAAGGGCTGCGCATGCAGCGTTATGCCGACGCGCCTGCGCCGAGTTGGTCGCATATCTGGGCCGGTAACGACAATGCGCTGCTGTCGATCTTTCGCCAGCATGACAGCGCCTCGGTGCGTAAAGGTCTAATTGGTGAAGTTCCGCAGACGATTTGGTGGCTGGACTTCCCTTTACTTGAGCGCACCTACTACCAGTTGGTCGTAAATTACGATGTGTTCGGCAACGTATCTCACCAGGCGCAGACGCGGCTGTACTTTGATTTAATCCGCAACGGGGCGGAGGTCAATTTCCTGCGTTTAATGCCCGCCGCGTCGCGTCAGAACTATTTGGACGATTGGTACCAAAGTGGCGGAAAACTGAAAATCTGGCTCGACTATCACGCTATTGACAGCAAAAGTCCGAGTGCCTTGCAGCTGGCGGGCAGTGATCCTAAACGGCAGTTTGTCGAGACCCTACTGGAGCGCTACGGTAGCCTGAATGCGCGGCCTGACCCGATCAATCGTTGCAGTGGTGCGCATTGCCACCGCCCTGGCATTGACGCCGAACTGCAGCGCGCTGAACAGTCTTTGAGCCGTCTAACGGCCAAGCCGGCCGGCGCACTCAAAGTGATTGATCAGCTACCGGAGGCCACCCTGCTGCGGGTAGAGATGGCCGATGGGCAGCGTGAGGTGTACAGCCTGCTGCGCAATCGCGCGCATTCCAACGTGGCCTTCATGTTGGGCGAAGAACTGCGCTACCAGCCGGCCCTGGATACTCTGACGGTCTACCCAGGAGTGCTCAGCAGTTACCCAAACTTTATCTTCAATATCCCGGCGGCACAGGTGGCGGAATTTGTCACGGCGCTAGAGCAGGCCCGCGACGCGCCCGCCTTCGAGCAGGTGGTTGAACGCTGGGGCATTCGCCGTACTCACCCGCAGTTCTGGCGCTTCTTCCACGATATGGCGGCCGCTATCCAACAAACCGAGCCTATTGAGGCCGGCGTGCTAGATATGAATCGCTATGAGAATTTGTAGCGGCGGGGCAGGTGACGCATGGCACGTGTTAGGCGTGCCATGCGCCATGCTGTTTTAGCGGTTGAAGCGCTCTACCAGGGCGTACTGGCCTTGAGCGGTGGCGGTGAGAGCTTCGCTGAGCAAGGCCGTGTCATGCGCCTCGCCAGCCGTTTTATCGGCGAGCTGGGCGATGGTGGTGATGCTGCGGTTGACCTCGTCAGCGACGGCGCTCTGTTCCTCGGCGGCAGCAGCGATCTGGTCGGCCATGCTGGCGATATTGGCAACGGCGTCACTGATTCCGGCCAGGGCGTCGTCGGCCTGTTGCACACGCACAACGCCTTCTTCTGCCTGTTTACGGCCGATTTCCATGGTCATTACCGCTTCTTCAGCCGTGCGTTGCAGCTTGGCAATCAGCTGGTGGATCTGCCCGGTGGATTCAGCCGTACGCTGCGCCAGTGAACGGACTTCATCTGCGACCACCGCAAAACCACGGCCCATTTCCCCAGCCCGTGCGGCTTCGATGGCGGCGTTAAGTGCGAGCAGGTTGGTCTGGTCGGCGATGCCTTTGATCACATCGACTACACCACCGATTTCATTGCTGTCTTGCGCCAGGCGGGTCACCGTTTCGCCAGTATCTCCGACCGACTGCGACAGGCGTTGAATGGCTTGACGGGTTTCGCTGGCAATAGTGCGGCCGGCGCTGGTTAGGCGATTCGCATCCTGGGTGGCGATGGCCGTACGCGCTACGTTGCTGGCAACTTCCAGGGTGGTGGCCGCCATTTCATTGATGGCGGTGGCAACCTGATCGGTTTCGCTGCGCTGGCGTTCTAACCCGGCAGAACTGTTGTGCGCCAACGAGTCGGCTTGCTTGGCTTGCAGGGTCAACTGCTCGGCAGTGTCCTGCAGCCGCGTCAGACAGGTTTTCAGGCGCGCTTCCTGACTGAGAATGGACATTTCCAAACGACCCTCTGAGCCTCGGCTGTCGGTGTACATCTGCGCAATAAGCGGGTCGGAGGTGGTCTGGTCGGCCAGCTTTAGCAGGCGTTTAAGGCCACGCTGCTGCCAGTTCAGGCCGATCAACCCGAGCGGGACTGATACGGCCGCAGCGAGGGCAAAACCCCAACTGGTGTCGAGCCACGCGCCGATCAGAAAGCCGATCTGACTGATCAGGATAAACGGCAGCCAGTTTTGCAAAACCGGTAGCCAGCGGTCACTGCTCGGGATGGCTGACTTGCCGCTATTAATGCGTTGGTAGAGCGCCTCAGCACGGCGCACTTGTTCGGTGGTCGGCTTCACCCGCACCGACTCAAAACCTATTACCTGATTGTTCTCGGTGACTGGCGTCACGTAGGCATTGACCCAGTAGTGGTCACCATTTTTGCAACGATTTTTGACAATGCCCATCCATGGCCGGCCTTGCTTCAAGGTGTCCCACATGTGCTGGAACACCGCAGGCGGCACATCTGGATGGCGTACTAAATTATGTGGCGCACGAATCAACTCATCACGGGTGAAACCGCTGATGTCAACAAAGGCATCATTGCAGTAGGTGATCTGACCTTTGGTGTCGGTGGTGGAGATCAGTCGCTGCTGCGCGGGGAAGCTGCGGTCACGCTGAGTAATAGGCTGGTTGTTACGCATGGCGGGGTAATCCTTTAATCGATGCCATATGATCGGCCATTGCTGCTAGAAGTTGAATAAAAAATACCGCGCGCCTTAGCCGCGGTATTTTTTTCACTTAAGCAGGCAAGCCTCTAGAACAGTCTCTGCAGACTTTTACGGGGCAGCGATCAACTGACGCAGTACATAGTGGAGGATGCCGCCTGCTTTGAAGTACTCCACTTCGTTAAGGGTGTCGATGCGGCACAGTACTTCAACACTTTCACGGCTACTGTCCTCGCGGAGGATGTCCAAGGTCAGCGTCATCGATGGGTGCAACTCCACCCCATCGAGCCCGCATATATTGAGTTTTTCTTTACCTGTAAGACCCAGCGTTGTGCGGCTTTGTCCAAGCTTGAACTGCAAAGGCAAGACGCCCATGCCGACCAAGTTGGAGCGATGGATGCGCTCGAAACTCTCGGCAATCACCGCCTTGATCCCAAGCAAGTTGGTGCCCTTGGCGGCCCAGTCGCGGCTAGACCCGGTGCCGTATTCCTTGCCGGCAATCACCACCAGCGGGGTGCCGGCGTCTTGATAGCGCATGGCAGCATCGTAGATCGACAGCTGCTCGCCGCTCGGTATGTGCAAGGTATTGCCACCTTCTTCGCCGCCAAGCATTTCGTTGCGAATACGGATGTTAGCGAAGGTGCCGCGCATCATCACGTGGTGATTACCGCGCCGTGAACCGTAGGAGTTGAAGTCGACTGGTTCGACGCCTTGTTCACGTAAATAGCGGCCAGCCGGACTGTTGGCCTTTATATTGCCGGCCGGAGAGATGTGATCGGTGGTCACCGAATCGCCGAGCAAGGCAAGGATAGCCGCCTGGTGAATGTCACCAATGTGCGGTGGTGCGTCGGCGATATTTTCGAAAAACGGTGGGTGCTGGATATAGGTCGAGTCGTCCTGCCAGGCATAAGTAGCAGCCTGCGGTATTTCGATGGCCTGCCACTCTGCATCGCCGGAAAACACTTCAGCGTATTCCTTGTGGAACATGGCGGTATCGACCTTGAGAATCGCTTCGGCGATTTCCGCCTGGCTTGGCCAGATGTCTTTGAGGTAGACCGGATGACCGTCTTTGCCTTGGCCCAGCGCTTCGCGAGTGATGTCGATGCGCACATTTCCGGCCAAGGCATAAGCCACTACTAAGGGCGGCGAGGCCAGCCAGTTGGTTTTCACCAACGGATGCACGCGACCCTCGAAATTGCGGTTACCGGACAGCACCGAGGCGACGCTCAGGTCGGACTGCTGGATGGCCTGTTCAATCGGTTCAAGCAGGGGGCCGGAGTTACCGATGCAGGTGGTACAACCGTAACCGACCAGATCGAAGCCCAGTTCATCCAGATATTTAGTCAGTCCTGCGGCGTTGAAGTATTCGGTGACTACTTTTGAACCGGGGGCCAGCGAGCTTTTAACCCAAGGCTTACGCTGCAGGCCTTTTTCCACGGCTTTTTTCGCCAGCAGGCCGGCAGCCATCATTACGCTGGGGTTGGAGGTGTTGGTGCAGGAGGTAATAGCGGCGATGACCACCGCGCCGTTCTTCAGTCGGTGGATCTGCCCATCATGTTGATAGTCGGTCTCGCCGACCAGCGCTGCGCTACCGACCGCTGCGCCACCACCGCCTTCGCCGATAAGGCGGGCATCCGCGCTGGCCTCAGGCTTGACCTGCAAGGCGATAAAGTCATCGAAAGCGTGTTTGACTTGGGGCAGGGTGACGCGATCCTGCGGACGTTTCGGCCCGGCCAGGCAAGCTTCTACGCTACCCATGTCCAGTTCAAGGCTGTCGCTGAACAGCGGCTCAACACCCGGCTCGCGCCACAGGCCCTGGGTCTTGCAGTAGGCCTCAACAAGTTTGACGGCCTGCTCCGGACGACCGGACAGGCGCAGATAACCGAGGGTAATCGCGTCGACCGGGAAGAAGCCGCAAGTGGCGCCGTACTCCGGCGCCATGTTGGCGATGGTGGCGCGGTCAGCCAGTGGCAAGTCGGCCAGGCCATCACCATAGAACTCGACGAACTTACCCACAACGCCTTTGCTGCGCAGCATCTGGGTGACAGTCAGTACCAAATCGGTGGCGGTGATGCCTTCTTTGAGTTTGCCGCTGAGCTTGAAGCCGATCACTTCGGGAATGAGCATCGACACCGGCTGACCGAGCATCGCCGCTTCTGCTTCTATGCCGCCCACGCCCCAGCCAAGTACGCCGAGGCCGTTGATCATAGTGGTGTGCGAGTCAGTGCCCACCAGAGTGTCGGGGAAGGCAAAGGTGTGGCCGTTCTCTTCCTTGGTCCATACGGTGCGCCCAAGGTATTCCAAGTTGACCTGGTGGCAGATGCCGGTGCCCGGCGGCACTACGCTGAAGTTATCGAAAGCATGCTGGCCCCAGCGCAAAAAGGCATAGCGTTCACCGTTGCGCTGCATTTCCATGGCAACGTTTTGCTCGAACGCGGATTGGGTGGCGAACTTGTCGACCATGACCGAGTGATCGATCACCAAGTCAACCGGTGACAGCGGATTAATCTTCTGTGGATCGCCGCCGGCCTTAGCCATGGCGTCACGCATGGCGGCCAGATCAACCACGGCCGGTACGCCGGTGAAGTCCTGCATCAATACCCGCGCTGGACGGTACTGGATTTCCCGCTCCGAACTGCGGCTCTGCAGCCAGTCAGCCACGGCCTGCAGGTCAGTGCCGGTGACGGTTTTACCGTCTTCCCAGCGCAATAGGTTTTCCAGCAAGACTTTCAGTGACATGGGTAGCTGATCGATATTGCCCAGCGTCTTGGCGGCTTCGGGCAGGCTGAAATATTGGTAGCTGTGGCCATCAACGTCGAGGCTACGACGGCTGTTCAGGCTGTCTAAGGAAGGCATTGCGCATCTCCTTGGGCTTGCCACGGTGCAAGCCGGATTAATTACTGCAGAGCGTTCACCCTAGCCCTGCCGGGTCATGCTTGCCAAGTATTGGCGAGCGAGAGGTCGGTTGCTAAGCACCGTTTCTTGTTGCTGGCACCGCCATGGTGTTGGCTGGTTGCACCTCAACGTTAAATACGTCGGTTTAACCATCGTCTGCTCTAACTGGACAGGTCGCGGGGGCTAAGGGTTCCCGAGTCCGTTATGATGCGCGTCTTGAGGAGAACCCCGATGAATACCCCCGCAATCAATACCCTGCTACTGCACTGCCGCCCTGGTTTCGAGAATGAGGTGTGTGCGGAAATCGCCGAGCATGCCGCGCGCCTAGATGTAGCCGGTTATGCTAAAGCCAAGCCGAGTACCGCGTGCGCCGAATTTATCTGCACCGAGGAAGACGGCGCCGAGCGATTAATGCGTGGGGTTCGCTTCAATCAGCTGATCTTTCCGCGGCAATGGGCGCGCGGAGTGTTTATCGATTTACCTGAACTGGATCGCATCAGTGTGTTGCTCAGTCATCTGGCTAATTTCCCGGTATTTGGCAGCTTGTGGCTGGAAGTGCTGGATACCAATGACGGCAAAGAGTTGTCGAATTTCTGCAAGAAGTTCGAAGCGCCGCTGCGCAATGCCCTGACTAAGGCCGGCAAGCTGGTTGAGGATGAGCGCAAACCGCGCTTGCTGCTGACTTTTAAAAGCGGCCGTGAAGTGTTTGTCGGCATGGCTGAAATCAATAATTCAGCGCAGTGGCCCATGGGCATCCCGCGCTTGAAGTTTCCTCGCGAGTCACCAAGCCGCTCAACCCTCAAGCTGGAAGAGGCCTGGCATACCTTTATTCCTCGCGAACAGTGGGATGAGCGCCTGTCGGGGGACATGACTGCTGTCGACCTTGGCGCGGCTCCCGGCGGCTGGACCTATCAACTGGTCAAGCGCGGCATGCTGGTCACCGCTATTGATAATGGGCCGATGGCTGAAAGCCTGATGGACACCGGTCTAGTACAGCATTTGATGGTTGACGGCTTTACCTGGAAGCCTAAGCAGCCGGTGGACTGGATGGTCTGCGACATAGTCGAAAAACCGGCGCGCAGTGCCGCACTATTGGAAGCCTGGATCGGCGAAGGTCATTGCCGCGAAGCCGTGGTCAACCTCAAGCTGCCGATGAAACAGCGCTACGCCGAAGTACGTCGTCTGTTGCTACGCCTAGAAGATGGCTTTGCAGAGCGCAAAATCAAGGTGTCGATTGCCTGCAAACAGCTCTACCACGACCGCGAGGAAGTGACCTGTCACTTACGCCGGTTAGGTAAGTAAGCCTTTTTTGCGCGAGAATAGTGGCCTGCAACTGGAGCCCCCTGATGTCTTTGCAAACAACCGCGATTCCCGATGACATCCTCGATGCGACCGGACTGAACTGCCCGGAACCGGTGATGATGCTGCACAACAAAGTGCGCAACCTGCAGGCCGGTGGCCTGCTCAAGGTGATTGCCACCGACCCTTCGACGCGCCGCGATATTCCTAAATTCTGCGTGTTTTTGGGCCATGAGCTGGTCGAGCAGGCCGAAGAGGGCGCGACTTATCTGTATTTGATACGTAAGAAGCTCGACTGATGGATTGGTATTTTGCCTACGGCTCAAACATGAATCCGGCGCGGATGCAGGCGCGCGGCCTGATGGTGCTTGAGGCTATGCCTGGCTGTCTGCCGGGATACAGTCTGTGTTTCAACAAGCGCGCGATGGACCGTGCCCCCGGTCGAGCCTACGCCAATATCCGTCACGCTCGCCAAGATCAGGTGGAAGGCGTGCTCTATCGCCTGCAGGACGCCGGCGAGATTGCCAAGCTGGATCACTTCGAAGGCACCCCAATCTACTACAGCCGCGAGTGCTTGCCGGTTATGACAGCGCATGGCGTGCAAGCGGCTTGGGTGTATATCGCCAACCCGGCCTTTCGTGAAGAAGGTTTGCTGCCTAGTAAGGACTATCTGGCGCATCTTCTGGCGGGGCGTGAGCTGCTCTCTGAAGCTTACTGGTCGGCGTTGGCCGCGTTGCCGGTCCATCCCGACTGACCGGGCGCTAGGCCGCAGCTGTTGAGCAGCTCTTGCCAGCTGCGCACATGACGCACAGTCGCTTTCTGGAAGTTTGCCCATAACGAGTCTTGGTCTGCACTCAGGCTTTGCAGATACTGGCGAGTTGCTGGCGGCACCTGCGCTACGCCGCTGAGGTTACGCAGGCTGTTACTCCAAGCTTGTCCACGCTGGTCTACCTGCGCCAAGTAAGGTTGCAGGCTGGCGGCGTAATACTTGACGAAGATATTTTGCAGAATGCGGGCGCGCTCTGTGGGCTGCCCTATGGGGCAGACTGGCCTTTGCTGCTGACGACTTTCCAGCATATAGCTACCCTGATTGAGGCTGTGAGTCAGGCTGGCCAAGCTGCTGATCAGTTGCCCGCCTTGATCGCTGGCATGTAAAGCGAAAAACACCGTATCCAGCTGCGCGGCACTGGGCGGTAATGCTGAAGGCAAGCCGCGCCCGATGCTCGCCAGTTGCGCCAAGGCATCTAGCGCTGCGTCGTCTTCGTTAGACTTTACGGGAAACGCTTGAGTGGCAAAGCGCAGGTAACGCTCGACCTCCGGGCTGGCATTCAGGGCATTCCAGAACACCGCAGGCAGCTGCGCACGCTTATCCTGCGCGAGTAGTTTCAGGGTGCCGCGCAGTTCCGCCTGATCCTGCTCGCCTAGGTATTCGATACACGCGTCGGTGGCGCGCAGTAGATCGCCTTCATACGCAAGACGGCTGCTAGGCGCCAGCTGTTTGCCCAGGCTGTTGTTACGCAGGCTGATTTGCTGCTGCAGGGCAGGGCAACGGCGTACTTCGACCAGCAGTTCAAGCAAGCTAATGCGCAGTTCGGGGATGTCTATCAGGCGCTCACGCTTCGGCGGCAGGCGATAACGAACCAGCTCAGCAGAGTCGAAATTCATCGCCGACTCGACATCCAGGGCGTTGCTCAAACGTTTCAGGTAATCGGCCTGCAGCGCCAAACCATCATCGGCTGGCGTGCAGGCGCACAGGTAAAGTGCAGTGATCAGAAACAGCAGGCGGGCTCTCATTAGGCCATCTTAGCGGCTCGAATGCGTTTGCGCGCGCTACCGGCCAGGCGCACTGCGAGCATGCCGCCGGCGCAGGTCAGTCCGACTATTAAACCTTGCCAGAGCCCACTAGGACCGCTGGGTTCGCCTAACCAATTTGTCAGGCCCAGCGCGTAGCCCACCGGCAGCCCGATGCCCCAGTAGGCGAACAAGGTCAGGATCATGGTTACGCGGGTGTCCTGATAGCCGCGCAGGGCACCGGCTGCAGTCACCTGAATGGCGTCGGAGAATTGGAACAGCGCGGAATACACCAGCAAGGTGGTGGCCACGGCGATCACGGTTTTGTCTGGCGTATAGATCTGCGCAATCTCTTCGCGCAGCAGCAACATCAGGCTAGCCGACAGGCAGGCATAGGCCAATGCTGCCGCCATGCTCACGCCAGCGGCAAAACGCGCTTCACGCGGCTCATCTCTACCCAGCGCCTGGCCGACGCGTACCGTGGCGGCCATGCCCAAGGAGTAGGGGATCATAAACACCATGGAGCTGAAGTTCAGGGCGATCTGGTGGCCGGCTACCACGGTGGCACCGAGGCCGCCGATTAGCAGGGCGATCACCGCGAAGATGCTCGACTCGGCAAACACCGCGATACCAATTGGCAGGCCTACCGACAGTAGACGCTTGAGTACTGGCCACTGCGGCTTTTCAAAGTGGCTAAAGATTTTGCTCGGCTGGTAAAACGGCGCCCACTTCACCCACCACAGCATACTCAAAAACATAAACACCATGACCAGGCCAGTGGCCCAACCACAGCCGACGCCGCCCATAGCCGGCAGCCCGAGCTTGCCGTAGATAAAGATGTAATTGAGCGGGATATTCAGCGCCAGGCCGCACAGGCCTATGACCATGCTCGGGCGGGTGTGCCCCAAGCCATCGCTGAA
Source organism: Pseudomonas guineae (assembly GCF_900113745.1). Classification (GTDB taxonomy): domain Bacteria; phylum Pseudomonadota; class Gammaproteobacteria; order Pseudomonadales; family Pseudomonadaceae; genus Aquipseudomonas; species Aquipseudomonas guineae. Next base: position 370,001 of record NZ_FOQL01000002.1, read on the forward strand.
ACAGCGCAGCACGTGATACAGCGCCACGGCGGGGAAACCGCAGGCCACGGCGCGCAAGTAGCCCATGGCAGGCTCGATTAGTACCGGGTCAACATTCATCAGGCTGAGGACGATTTCGGCGTTCCACAACATCACCGCGGCAGCGATACCCACGCCGAGAGCCAACCAGAGTGCCTGACGCACCAGGGGGCCGATCTCGGTGTGCGCACCGGAGCCGAAACGTTGCGCGACCTTGGGCGTGGTGGCCAGCAGGATGCCGGTCATCAGCAGAAATACTGGTATCCAGATCGAGTTACCCAGCGCCACAGCGGCTAGATCCTGTGGGCTGACTCGCCCCGCCATCACGGTGTCGACGAAGCCCATGGCGGTGTTAGCCAACTGGGCAATGATGATCGGCGTTGCCAGCTTCAGCAGGCTGCACAGTTCAGTGCGGGTGCGTTGCAGGCGGGTTTGGGCAAGCATGACGAGTATCCAGCGAGGTATTAGGAAACCGCGCAGTCTACTCCTTGACGGCTAAGTCAGGAAACCTCGGTGCATGGCTTTCAACGCCTTTGCCGGCTAGCCTCGCTCAGCGTAGCCAAGTGCCGCAGGCAGGTTAGAATGTCGGCCTGATTTACGGAGCCGACCCATGCGAATAGTCGCTGACGAAAATATTCCCCTGCTCGATGAGTTCTTTGCCGGCTTCGGCGAAATACAACGGTTGCCCGGTCGCAGTATTGATGCGGCCGCAGTTGCTACTGCAGACCTGCTACTGGTGCGCTCAGTGACCCAAGTTGACCAGACATTGCTGCAGGGCTCAGCGGTAAAGTTTGTTGGCACCTGTACGATTGGTACTGACCATTTAGACCTCGATTATTTCCAGCAAGCCGGCATCACTTGGGCCAGTGCACCGGGTTGCAACGCGCGTGGCGTGGTCGACTATGTGCTGGGCAGTTTGCTGGTGTTGGCTGAACAGCAGGGCATAGACCTGGCAACACGCACCTATGGCGTAATTGGCGCTGGGCAAGTCGGCAGTCGGTTGATCAAGGTTTTGCGCAGCCTGGGCTGGCGCGTACTGGTGTGCGACCCACCCCGTCAAGCCGCTGAAGGTGGCGATTTCGTCAGCCTGCAGCATCTGCTGGAAACCTGTGATGTCATCAGCCTGCATACGCCCCTTGAACGGGCAGGCGCGCATCCGACTCATCATCTGTTCGATCAGTCACGTTTGGCTGCACTGAAATCAGGCAGCTGGCTGATCAATGCCAGCCGGGGTGCAGTAGTGGATAACCGGGCCTTGCACGAGTTGTTAGCGCAAGGTAGCGATCTGCAGGTGGTGCTGGACGTCTGGGAGGGTGAACCGCAGGTCGATGTTGCACTGGCTACCCTGTGCCGCATCGCTACGCCACACATAGGCGGCTACAGCCTGGATGGCAAGTTGCGCGGCACTGCGCAGATTTATCAGGCGTTATGCCAACACCTCGGTGTCGTACCTAGTGTTGAGTTGGCGCACCTGATGCCGGCCGCCTGGCTGAATACTATGACTATTGATGCCAGTGCCGACCCCACTTGGGCCTTAGCCAGCATCTGCCGCGCCGTATATGACCCGCGCCGTGATGATGCGGACTTTCGCCGCAGCTTGCTGGGTGATGCGCCGAGCCGACGTGCGGCCTTTGACGGGCTGCGTAAGCATTACCCAATGCGTCGGGAAATCGACGGGCTGAAGATTGGCGTGCAGGGAAATGCGCCGGCGTTGGCCAGCCTGGTGCAGGCGTTGGGGGCAAGTGTGCATCCGCTGTAACGAAGGGCAGCGAATGCTGCCCTGGCAGGAACCTTACTTGTGCTTTGCCGCTGGCTGCTGAGCTTTTTCCAGAGCGTTGCAGGCCTGTTGAATCATGTCTTCGGTGATCGGCACTTCGCGGCCTGTTTCGTCGATGACAGAGCCACCTAGTGGCGTTGGCGTGGTTTTTGGTGAGTTCTGCTGCGAGCTTTGCATGGTTGTCTCCTCATCGATTAGCGCGATTTTATGAGTGTTAGATGACGGCGCTGTGACAACTGCGACGGCGTAAAGCCGGCGCAAGACACAGGCCAAAACAGTCACTGCAGGCACTGTGCCAGAATGCCGGCAGGAATTGAACAAGAGGATGTTATGGGGCTTTTCCATATTGGCTTGATCATCAATCCCCTAGCTGGGCTGGGCGGCCCAGCAGGCTTCAAAGGCAGTGACGGCATGGCCGCGCAAGCCTTGGCCTTGGGGGTTGAAGCTAAGGCCGCGCGGCGCACGCAAACCGCGCTTGAAGTGTTGTTACCGTTGCGCGAGCGCCTAGAGTTCGTCACGTTCCCCGGTGTCATGGGTGCTGACTTACTGGCCGAGATGGGCTTTGCCCACCACGTGGTCGGTGAGCTTGACGCGGGGCCCAGCAGTGCTGCTGATACGCGCCAGGCTGTTGAATTGCTACAGAACGCTGGGGTGGCCTTGATTTTGTTTGCCGGTGGCGATGGCACCGCGCGGGATATCTGCGCCGCCGTTCGTGACGGTCAGCCCGTGCTGGGGATTCCAGCGGGGGTTAAGATCCAGTCCGGCGTCTATGCCATCAGCCCGCGTGCAGCGGGTGAGCTGACCGCGCGCTTGGTTGAAGGAGGCTTGGTGCGCCTGAGCAGCGGTGAGGTGCGCGACATAGATGAAAGCGCCTTGCGTGAAGGCAGGGTGACGGCGCGCTGGTATGGCGAGCTGACGGTGCCGCAGGAAGGCGGCTATGTGCAGCAGGTCAAGCAGGGCGGCGTGGAGTCTGAAGAACTGGTACTGGGCGATCTGGCCGACTGGCTGCAGGACAGCTGGGAAAACGATGTGCGTTACGTCTTTGGCCCCGGCTCGACCTTACACGGTCTGGCGCAAAATCTCGGTTTACAGGCGACCTTGCTCGGCGTCGACGTGGTCGAGAACGGCCACTTGTTAGCCGCCGATGTCACCGAGGCCCAACTGTTCGAGCTGGTCGATGGTCATCCAGCTCGCCTATTAGTCACTGCCATCGGCGGCCAGGGTCACATCATCGGCCGTGGAAACCAGCAAATAAGCCCACGGGTACTGCGCGCCATCGGCCTTGAGCACCTGCGGGTGATTGCCACCAAACGCAAGCTCGCCACCCTTGAAGGGCGGCCGCTACTGGTGGACAGTGGCGACGTACAACTCGACGACGCCTTCCCCGATGCAGTGCGGGTGTGGGCCGGCTACAAAGAAGAACTGCTGTATCCCGTGGGTAAGTGACTGCAGTGAAAGCATGGCGCTCGTTCGGCGTACGGGGTATCACAAGCTTTATTACTTGCTCCCCAGCGTTTATGGCAGCCGGTTGCTTGATGTGACGCTGCCGAGGCCCCATCTACTGCTGCAGTTGTTCATTCCTTCGTGCGGCTATGGCCTGCATCGGCGGGTTTGTATGCTGAGCGTCTTCTTCTCTAATCGGCGTTAGCGCCCACAGTGAGTGTTCATGCCCTCGATTCTGTCTTCACGTCAGCGCACGGCGTTACGTATGGCCTGGCGTTTTATCGCGCCCTATCGCTGGCGTGTACTTGGGGCCTTGCTGGCGCTGATGTTTACCGCTGGCATCACCCTGTCTATGGGGCAGGGCATCAAGCTGCTGGTCGATCAGGGCCTCTCGACTCAATCGCCTGCCGCTTTGCAGCAATCCATCGGGCTGTTTTTCGTGCTGGTATTAGCACTCGCCATCGGCACTTTTACCCGGTTCTACTTGGTGTCGTGGATCGGCGAGCGCTTTGTCGCAGATATCCGCAAACGCGTATTCAACCACTTGATTGAACTGCATCCGGGCTTTTATGAAAGCAACCGCAGCTCGGAGATTCAGTCGCGACTGACCGCAGACACCACGTTGCTGCAGTCGGTGATCGGCTCATCACTGTCGATGGCGCTGCGCAACCTGATCATGCTGATCGGTGGCAGCGTGTTGCTGGTCGTCACCAACGCCAAACTCAGCGGCATCGTATTGATGGCGCTGCCTCTGGTGGTCGCGCCGATTCTGATTTTTGGCCGTCGCGTGCGCGCGTTGTCACGCGAGAGTCAGGATCGCGTCGCCGATGTCGGCAGCTATGTGGGTGAGGTGCTCGGGCAGATTAAAACCGTGCAAGCCTACAACCATCAGGCCGAGGACAAGCGCCGCTTTGGCCTGTCCGCCGAAGCGGCTTTTGATACCGCGCGTAAACGCATTGCCCAGCGGGCCTGGCTGATTACCGTGGTCATCGTGTTGGTGCTTGGCGCCGTCGGGGTGATGCTCTGGGTCGGTGGTATGGATGTGATTGCCGGGCGGATCTCCGGCGGTGAGCTGGCTGCATTCGTGTTTTATAGCCTGATTGTCGGCTCGGCTTTCGGCACCCTCAGCGAGGTGATCGGCGAGTTGCAACGGGCCGCCGGTGCCGCTGAACGCATCGCCGAACTGCTGCAAGCACGCAATGAAATCACGCCACCTGCCTTAGATGCTGTGCAATTGGTGCAGCCTGTGCAGGGTCGAATTGAGTTGCAGGGGCTACGCTTTGCTTATCCGTCACGCCCCGGCAGTTATGCCGTGGACGGTATTGATCTACAGGTCACACCCGGGGAAACCCTGGCGCTTGTCGGGCCTTCGGGGGCGGGGAAGTCGACGCTATTTGACCTCTTGCTGCGCTTTTTCGACCCGCAAGAGGGGCGCATTCTGGTTGATGGTCAGCCGATTCGGCAGCTTGCCCCCGCCGACCTACGCAGCAGCTTTGCCCTGGTTTCGCAGAATCCGGCGCTGTTCTTTGGCACGGTAGAAGACAACATCCGCTACGGCCGCACGGATGCCAGCCTGGCCGAAGTAGAAGCCGCAGCCAAAATGGCGCATGCCCACGCGTTCATCATGAAGCTGCCAGACGGCTATCAGACGCACCTGGGCGATGCTGGCTTGGGGCTGTCTGGCGGGCAACGTCAACGTCTTGCCATAGCCCGGGCGTTGTTGGTGGATGCACCGATCTTGCTGCTGGATGAAGCCACCAGTGCATTGGATGCAGAAAGTGAACACCTGATACAGCAAGCACTGCCGCGCCTGATGCAGGGCCGCACCACCTTGGTGATTGCCCACCGCTTGGCCACGGTGAAAAGCGCGGATCGGATTGCCGTAATAGAACATGGCAAACTGGCGGCTATTGGCAGCCATAGCGAGCTGGTAATCAGCAGCCCGCTGTATGCGCGACTGGCCGAACTGCAGTTCAGCAATGAGGCAGACGCTAAGGTTTAAGTGCATAAGCGCGTTGTCTGCCGCGGATAGATGACCGCACGCCTGGCGCGCTGGGGCTAACGGCTAGCTTAGCTGTTAGTTGCTATAACTCCGCCAGGTTAAGCGCTTTAGGTTTGGGTTTGATGGTGGCCGCCGCACCCGCTGAAGCGAGGATGATGGCGCTGATCGCCAGCCATTGGTTGAGCGTCAGTTGCTCGCTGAGAAACAGCAGCCCGGATAGCGCGGCGATGGCCGGTTCCATGCTCATCAAAATGCTGAAGGTGCGAGCGGGCAGACGGGTCAGGGCAATCATCTCTAGGCTATAGGGTAGGGCCGAGGACAGCACCGCAACAGCCAGGGCAATGGGCAGCAGGTCGAGTGAAAACATACTGGCGCCGGCTTGCGATAGACCAATCGGGAACACCAATAGAGCCGCGACTATGGTGCCTAACGCCACAGTCTGCTTACCGTGCTCGGCCCCCGCCTTCTGCCCAAAAACGATATACAGCGCCCAGCACAGTCCCGCTGCCAAGGCCAAGGCCATACCGACCGGGTCTAGCGGAACGTCGCTCTGGCCGCTGGGCAACAGCAACCACAGGCCAAATACGGCAAGGGCAATCCAGGCGAAATCGAGCAGGCGGCGTGACGACAGCAAGGCCAGACCCAGCGGCCCGGTGAACTCCAGTGCTACAGCAACGCCCAGTGGGATGGTTTTAAGCGAGAGGTAAAACAGCAGGTTCATGCTGCCCAGTGACACTCCATACGCTAACAAAGAGCGGCAAGACTTCAGGCTCAGCTGCGCCTGCCAGGGGCGCATCAGCACACACAAAATCAGCGCGCCGAGGCCCAAGCGCAGGGCGGTGGTGCCACTGGCGCCAATTATCGGAAATAAGCCTTTAGCCAAGGATGCACCGCTTTGGATCGACGTCATGGCGACTAAAAGCAGCAGGATTGGCAGGATCACCAGGGAGAATTGGTTTGAACGCGGCATGCAGAACCTTATTTTTACAGCATAAATTTAGGATTTTAGGCAGTGGTCGTGAGGAGAGATGCGCGTCCTCAGCAATAGGACGACGAACTTAGGCTAAGTTGAGGCACTCAAGCGCTTACCTTTCGAGCTAAACAGCAACCGCCATACACCGCATACACTTCGAGTGCCTGAACTGTGCGCATAAAAAAATCCGCGGCCTGAATAGGCAGCGGATTTTCAGTGGTTACGGCTAAAGGTCAAACGCTAGGGATTAACTAAACGGCATTAACGCCAACAGCTGGATTTTCTGGCCGCTCAGGCTTAGGAAAGGAAACCGCCGTCGACATTCAGCGCTACGCCGGTGGTGTAGCTGGAAGCATCGCTGGCCAGGTACAGCACGGCGCCGGCCATTTCGCTTGGATCGGCTACACGCTTAAGCGGGATACGCTGCAGAGCAAGCTTGAGAATTGCGTCGTTCTTCACCAGCGCCGAGGCAAACTTGGTGTCGGTTAGGCCTGGCAGCAGGGCGTTGCAGCGAATACCGAACTGTGCACATTCCTTGGCGAAGACCTTGGTCATGCTGATGACCGCCGCCTTGGTTACCGAGTAGATGCCCTGGAATTCGCCAGGCGATACGCCATTGATCGAGGCGACGTTGATGATGCTACCGCCGCCGTTGGCCTTCATCAGCTTGCCGCCTTCGATGGACATAAAGTAATAACCGCGAATGTTCACGTCGACGGTCTTCTGGAAGGCACCCAGGTCGGTGTCCAGCACGTTACAGAACTGCGGGTTAGTGGCGGCGTTGTTGACCAGAATGTCGAGGCGGCCGAACTGTTCTTTGATTTGCGCGAAGACGTTGGTGATCTGTTCCATTTCACCAATGTGACAGGCCACAGCCGTGGCTTGGCCGCCATCAGCAATGATCGCGTCGGCGACTTTCTGGCAGTCGTCGATCTTGCGGCTCGACACAATGACGTGAGCGCCTTGTTGTGCCAGCAGCTTGGCGATGGCTTCACCGATACCACGGCTGGCACCGGAGACAAATGCGATCTTGCCGTCGAGGTCGAACAGTTGGGTCTTGGACATGTTTTTTCCTTTCTTGTTGAGAGGCCTGTTCGGCCATTTACAGCTGCGATTTATTGATGACCTGCAGGCTCATTTGCTCCAGCAACTTATTCATATGAATGAACTGGGCGAAGCGTTTGTCCTGAGTTTGGCCGTGGTAATAGCGGTAGTAGATCTGCTGCACGATGCCGGCCAAGCGGAACAGGCCGTAGGTGTAGTAGAAATCGATGCTTTTGATTTCAATGCCCGAGCGTTCGGCGTAGTAGTCGGCAAACTGCTGGCGCGTGAGCATCCCTGGGGCGTTACTGGGCTGACGACGCATCATCTGCACAGGCGCAGGGTCATTGGCTTCGATCCAGTAGGCGAGGGTGTTGCCCAGGTCCATTAACGGGTCGCCGATGGTGGTCAGCTCCCAGTCCAGTACGCCGATGATCTCGCTCGGGTTGTGCGGGTTGAGAATCACGTTGTCGAAGCGGTAGTCGTTGTGCACGATGCCGGGCTTGTGGTGATCGGTGGGCATCTTGTCCTTGAGCCAGGCCTTGACCGGCTCCCACAGCGGCGCATCTGGGGTCAGCGCTTTGTCGTAGCGATCACTCCAGCCGCTAATCTGCCGTTGCACATAACCTTCCGGTTTGCCCAGGTCGCCCAGGCCGCAGGCCTGATAGTCGACGTTGTGCAGCTCGACCATTTTGTCGATAAAGCTTTTGCACAGGTTGCGGGTTTGCTCTTCGCTGAAGTTCAGCTCAGCCGGCATCTCAGAACGCAGGATGATGCCGTTGACCCGCTCCATCACATAGAACTCACCGCCAATCAGCGCTTCGTCCGTGCAGTGCACGTAGGCTTTCGGGCAGTAGGGGAAGCCGGCGTTGAGCTGATTGAGGATGCGATATTCGCGGCCCATGTCGTGCGCGGACTTGGCCTTGTGACCAAACGGCGGGCGGCGCAGCACCAGTTCATGGCCGGGGTACTCGAGCAGGTAAGTCAGGTTCGACGCACCACCAGGGAACTGGCTAATGCGGGGCTCGCCTGTCAGGCCTGGGATATGCGCCTTGAGATACTGGTCGATGACCGCGGCGTCGAGTTCTTCGCCTTCGCGGATACGGGTGGACTGGTCAGTAAGCGCCATGTTTATCCCTTCTGCTTATGATGGGTGCCTAACATAATTAGCTAATCTAATGCGCCAATGCAGCGCTCACAACCACTATGGGCTGTTATAGGCCAGCGTGTTGCAGCCTAATCAAGATGCCTGATTGATCTTATAGCGAGTATTTGTAAGGCCAAATAGTGAGCTGATAACAGGTCGTAAGATGACTGCAGGGTCGTCTATAAGGGATGCCGGGCGCTGAACGTCTCGTGGTCAGTTTGAACGCCAGCAGGGGCAACGCCGCGTCTGGAGCGCGGGCAGGGTATGCGGGCGTTCGTGCGCCCCTCACTGCGTTGTGCGAAGCGCCACAAAAAAGGGGATGGCCGTTATGCCATCCCCTTTTTTGTTCAGGTTGCCGCCTACCCGGTAACCGGCTTTAGGCACTTAGAAGTGGTACTTGACCAATGCCTGGATAGCGCTCTGGTCGAAGCCGTGGCCGGAGCCATCAATCGGCTTGGCGCCGTAGCGGTTACGCCACATATTGACCTCGGTACCGACATAGAGCTTACGCCCTTCGCCAAAGAGGGCTTTGCCCGCATCCCACTTAGCCTGGATCGACGAGCCGACGGTGGTGCGGGTGTTGGAGGTCGAGTTACCAGCGCGCCAGTCAACGAAACCATCGATCACGAAATCCTGTTCGCCAATAGCGAACGGGTAAGCGCCGGAGAGGGTCAGCTGATAAGTGTGCGAGTTGTTGTTGCCGTGGGCCCGGTCGAAGTACACGTTGTTGTTGGCTTTAACTCGGTACAGGTTGGCGTTGAAGTAGGCGAAACCTGGGACATTCCAAGCCGAACCGATGCCATACAGATAGTTTTCTGTGCCCGCGCCGCCATTGCCTTTTTCATAGGTAAAGGCGGCATACACGTCCTTGAGTGGGCCGGCAGACAGCTTCTGACCGCTCAACCAGCTGAGGCTAACGCGTGGCGATAACTCCATGTAATAGAAGTTGTCTTTGTCGTGGTTAAAATCCCCCCGGCGCGACTGCTTGTTATCAGCGAGCACGTAGTCCGCAAAACCAAACATATCGCCCCAAACCCAGCCGCTGGCATGTTCGGCAGTAAAGGTGGTTTGGGTTTTCTGCTGCTCGTCGTTGAATTGACCTCTATTAAAATTTTCGCCGTACAGGTAAGAAAGGCTGTTGTTCTGCCACAGCAGGGCTTCACCGGCCATTGCCTGCTGACAGCCGACAATGCCAGCAGACAGTGCGATGAAACTGGCTAGACACTTTGAGTTCATTGCTTTTTCCTTATTATTTGGACTTACGTCGTTTCTTCGCACTCAGCCGCGCGCAGCTGAGTGGCTCTGGTGAGAACTAGGTTGTTCAGCTGGCGGCTCTGCCCGCGCGTATTTCATGCTCATCGCTGTGCGGGTTTTGCAGCACCGTATGCAAATGCGCTTCGGGGTCGTAGAGGTTGTCTTCTTGCTCGACGTCTTCTTCGGGCAAGAACACATTAAGCAAGATCGCGCTCAAGGCTCCGATGGTGATCGGTGAGCCAAAAATGTTCTTCAAGAAGTCTGGCATCTGCGACAGAACACCCGGTACCGCGGCTACGCCCAGCCCTAGCCCCAGAGAAATAGCCACGATTAGCACGTTGCGCCGATGCAGTCCGGCTTCCGCAAGAATGCGGATACCGGCCACGGCAACGGTGCCGAACATGATCAACGTTGCCCCGCCAAGGACGGGCTTGGGCATCAACTGCAGCACCGCGCCGAGTGTTGGGAACAAGCCAAGCAAGACAAATATTGCGGCGATGTAATAGCCAACATGACGGCTGGCGACGCCCGTGAGCTGGATCACCCCGTTGTTTTGGCTAAAAGTGGTCATCGGCAGGCTGTTGAACATCGCCGCCATTGCCGAGTTGCAGCCATCGGCCAGCACGCCGGACTTGATCCGGCGCAGATAGAGCGGGCCTTGTACCGGCTGCTTCGAGATGATCGAGTTGGCGGTCAAATCGCCGGCGGTTTCCAGTGGGGTGATCAGGAAGATCACGGCGATTGGCACGAACGCCAACCAGTCGAAGCTAAAACCGAACTTGAAGGGCACCGGCACGCTAACCAGCGGCACATCCGCCATGTTGGCAAAGTCGACTCGTCCGGTGTACCAGGCCACGGCGAAACCAAGGGCCAAACCAACGATTACCGCCGACAGACGAACCACCTGCGATTTGAAACGGTTAAGCACGATGATTGTGCACAGTACCAGTGCCGCCAGCCCTAGGTGATGCAAGGCACCCAGGTCTGGTGCACCAAAGCCGCCCGCGATGTCGGTCATGGCCACTTTGATCAGCGATAAACCAATCAGGCAAATAATGGTACCGGTCACCACCGGGGTGACAATTTTGCGTAACTTGGTCATCACCTGGCTAAAGGCGATTTCGACGAAGGCCGCGCAGAAACACACGCCAAACAAGGTCGAGAGGATTTCCTCGGGGCTACCGCCGCGGGATTTGACGATCATCCCCGCACTGAGAATCGCACTAAGGAAAGCAAAGCTGGTGCCTTGCAGGCACAGCAGGCCGGAGCCGATCGGGCCAATACGTTTGGCTTGAACGAAGGTGCCGAGGCCGGACACAAACAGCGCCATGCTTACCAGATAAGGCACATAAGCACCGAGGCCGAGCACGCTTCCGACAATTAGGGTGGGGGTGATGACGCCGACGAAACTGGCCAGTACGTGTTGCAAGGCAGCAAAGAGAGCGGGGCCAAAGGAGGGACGATCATCCAGCTGGTAAATCAGGTCGTTACTGCCAGCAGACGGAGCTGGGGCGTTAAGTGTGTTAGTCGTGGTCATATCAGAGCCTGCCAGTTGTTTTTATATGGTCATGGGCTTGGCGAGGCTTCACGGCGCCTCTGTTCTGTAAGCCGGTTAATTTGCCCGCTGAGCAGAATGGCCTGACTATAACAACTTGTTCACAGCCTAATAAACAATTTATTTATAAATTGTGCACAAAAATAAATCGACAGTCGGGTAGTTGCGCACGCAAATCGTGTTCAGGAAACAGGGGGATTCAGACGGAATGCGAACCGACTTTGTCACTCATGTACATAGCAAACAGCCTGGCGAACCAGGCTGCTGATGTGTACAAACGCAGAGTTAGTGATGCGCTTGGGAGGTGAGCAAAGCCGCGCGTTCCGGCGGCGATGGCGGCAAAACTGGCGCCCGTCATCACCGGCATGCGAATGCCCGCAGGGCCAAAGCCCAGTGATTGCACCAGGGTGGCGACACCGGCTACCAGCAGGTCGGCGGTAATCAGAAAAGCCACTTCTTCACGAGACAGGCCTACGGTCTCACCGATGATTAAAGGGTACCGCTACCGCGCCGCCATATATCAACAACACATGCTGGCTGCTTACCAGAAGCATCTGCAGCCACGGTTGGCAGTTGGTCAACTGCCGACACAGCGGTCGGTTGGGGCTTCAGCTGGTTCATGCAAAAACCTCAGGCGCTTTTGTTTTTGTAAGTCGCTGTTCAAGACCCTGTTTAAGTTCAGGGCATTGGAGTTGCAATGTTGCACCTGGCGCGGAGCACCAGATTAGAGGCAAAAAAATGCCGCAGCCTTGAGGCTGCGGCATTCACTGTTGCTTAATTAAGCTGTGCGCCCTTATCGATCCAGGCACCAATCAGGTCACGCTCTTCTTGGGTCATCTGGGTGATGTTACCCAGCGGCATGATGTGTGACGCCACACTTTGCGCATGGATCTTGCCAGCTTGCAGCTTGACCTTCTCCGGTGTGTCGAGCATGAAGCCCAGGGGGGCAGCACTGAACATTGGGCTGCTCGGAGTTGCCGCGTGGCATACCGTGCAGCGCTCCTGAATCACGCTGTAAACCTTGGCAAAGTCGTCGCTAACAGCTGCGCTGGCCGTGGAGGCCTCTGCTGACGACGCTTTGCTGTCTTCTTGAACCGGGCTAACAACTGCTGCTTTAGGGGCCGCCGGCGTTGCCGCTTTTATGCTTGGTCCCGTGACAAACGCCAGGCAGATCATGCCCAGTGCCGCAGCAGGAAGCGTCCAGACATACTTGCTGCTGTCGTGACGGGTGTTGAAGTAGTGACGCACCAATACCGCCAGAATCGCGATGCCCGCCAGAATCAGCCAGTTATATTGGCTGCCGTAGGTGCTCGGGAAGTGGTTGCTGATCATGATGAACAGCACAGGTAAGGTGAAGTAGTTGTTGTGACGCGAACGCAACAGGCCTTTAGCCGGCAGCGTTGGGTCTGGCGTGGTGCCTTCCTCAATAGCTTTAACCAGTGCGCGCTGGGCCGGCATGATGGTAAAGAATACGTTACCGACCATGATCGTGCCGATGATCGCACCGACATGCAGATAAGCGGCGCGGCCGCTGAAAATAAGGTTGAAACCATAAGCTGCGGCAATCAGCAGCACGAACAGTACCGCGCCAAGCAGAGCAGGACGCTTGCCTAAAGCCGAGTCACACAGGAAATGGTAGGCAATGTAGCCGGCCACGAGCGAACCAAGGCCGATCGCAATGGCGACAGCAGGTGCCATGTCACTGCCCGGTGCAATCAGATACAGGCTCGGATTGAGGTAATACACCACCATCATCAGAGCTACACCGGACATCCAGGTGAAATAAGCTTCCCATTTGAACCAGTGCAGGTTCTCCGGCATCTTCGGTGGTGCCAGTTTGTATTTTTCCAGGTGGTAGATACCGCCACCGTGGATCGCCCATAAGTCGCCGGACAAACCGTCGCGCGGGTTAGCGCGGTTCAGGTTGTTTTCCAGCCAAACGAAATAGAACGATGCGCCGATCCAAGCGACGCCGGTGATCATATGCACCCAGCGAATGCTTAGGTTTAGCCACTCAATCAAATGTGCTTCCACAGTTAATGCCTCTTCCCCAGGGCCGACACACCGGCGTCTGGGCTTCTCTTATTGGTGGGGGGCGAGGAGCAGTTGCTCGTCGTCGGTGAAGAAATGCTCATCACAGTTGTTACCAGAACCACTGCGATCAACCACCAGGAAGTCATCCCGCTTTTCGATCGTTAGCACCGGGTGATGCCAAACGCCGCGATGGTAATTGACGCCCTGCCGACCATTACTGCGGAAGGCACGGACTAATCCTGATACAGGTGCATCGCCAACAGGCGCGACCACGATCAGAAAGGGGTTGCCGAGCAGCGGTATAAACGCTTGGCTGCCCTGCGGATGTCTTTCCAGCATGCGCACAGTCAACGGCATTGGCACTTGTTCGGCACTGAAAATGCTGATGATCGCCTTATCGTCTGGCTGTGCGGTCTCGACCGTGGCCAGTTTGTGATGGCGGCGAGTTGAGCCATTGTTGATCATGAAAAATTCACTGCCTTCGGTTTCGATAACATCACCAAAGGGGGCGAACGCTTCTTTGCTTAATGGCTCAATGATCAAATTACGCATGTGGGTCTTCTTATCGGTTGCGTATAAACCATGCCTGTTGCCAGGCGTGGGCTTTATGTCAGCGTGATTTCGGCGGTGATCAACATCACAAACCAGAACCTTAGGAGGCCTGCGAATGCTTACTCGACGACGCGCCAGGCCTGTGAGGCCTGTGCCCTACAACTGCTGCAGACGGAACAGCGCGATCTTGTTGATTTCGGCCAGAGCGCAGGCGAACTCTTGTTCCGGGGTGTTGTGAATACGTGTCTCGAAAGCCGCCAGAAGCTGGTGCCGATTGCTGCCTTTCACCGCCATGATGAAAGGAAAGCCGAACTTGGCTTTGTAGGCATCATTCAATGCAGTGAAGCGGGCAAACTCTTCTGCGGTGCATTGATGAATGCCCGCGCCGGCCTGCTCTGATGTGGAGGCGGCGGTCAACTCACCCTGCACCGCGGCCTTACCAGCGAGGTCCGGGTGAGCATTGATCAGTGCCAGCTGTGCTGCATGACTTGCGCTGAGCAGCAGGTCGGCCATGCGCTGATGCAGGCCGTCGATTTCATCGATGCTAGGGTCCTGACCCAGGTCAAAAGCTTGCTCAGCGACCCAGGCCGAATGTTCGTAAATGTCAGCGAAGGTAGCAACGAACGCTTCGCGGCTTAGGCTCGATGGGGTCAGGGTTTGAAAATGGTTCATTTCGACAACTCCTTGGTAGCCTGCTCATTAAAGGGGTGGGTCGCATACCAGTGCTTGGCGATGTCGACACGGCGGGCGCACCAGACTTGTTCGTGGCTTTGCACGTATTCGATAAAGCGCGCCAGCGATGCCAGACGTGCTGGGCGGCCAAGCAAGCGGCAGTGCATGCCGATAGTGAGCATTTTCGGGGCGCCGGCCACGCCTTCGGCGTAGAGCACATCGAAGGCATCTTTCAGGTATTGAAAGAAATCGTCGCCGGTATTGAAGCCCTGCACCTGGGTAAAGCGCATGTCGTTAGTGTCCAGGGTGTAAGGGATCACCAAGTGTGGGTTGGCCGCGGTGCTGGCCGAGTCCCAGTAGGGCAGGTCATCGTCGTAGGTGTCGCTGTCATAGAGAAAGCCACCTTCTTCGCGCACCAGGCGGCGAGTATTCGGGCCGGTACGGCCGGTGTACCAGCCCAGCGGCCGCTCACCGGTCAGGTCAGTCAGGATGCGGATAGCTTCGTGCATGTGCTCACGCTCTTGCGCTTCGTCCATGTACTGATAGTCGATCCAGCGGTAACCATGGCTGCAAATTTCGTAACCAGCCGCGACCATCGCTTTGATCACATCCGGGTGACGCTGCGCGGCCATGGCCACGGCAAAAATGGTCAGCGGAATGTCGTGCTTCTGGAACAGGCTGAGCAACCGCCACACGCCCGCACGGCTGCCGTATTCATAGAGCGACTCCATGCTCATGTTGCGTGCACCTTGCAGCGGCTGGGCGGAGACCATTTCTGATAGGAACGCCTCAGACTCTTTGTCGCCGTGCAGAACATTTCGCTCGCCGCCTTCCTCGTAGTTGAGGACAAACGACAAGGCAATGCGGGCGTTGTTCGGCCAGTGCGGATGGGGCGGGTTGTTGGCGTAACCGATCAGGTCGCGTGGGTATTCAGCGCTCACTGCAGTCTTCCTTCTTGCTGTGTGTGGCGGTCATTGGGCAAGCATGAATACGTTGCGCGACCGTGATGGGGTAATTGTATACAAAATGCATTGCATCTTGTAAATCTAAAAATCACTTATTTTTCTGTGTCTGACCTTCCAGCTAAAACTGTCCGGAGCGTCAGTTGTTGCGAGGCATAAGCAGCGCTGATAAGCGCTTGTGGCTATTCTGCAGGAATTATTTCGTCTGAAGACATGGGTTAAAGCGCTAAATATTGTGTACAGTTATTCAATAAAGTGTCTTATTTTTGATTTTTAGCATGCTATGCTCCAGCTCAGTCGAGGCTGCTTAGCCTGATCAATCTGCCGAATACCATTTAAGTAGAGGAGGTGCGGCATCTGTGTTGGCTCGCCTGCGCAGCTGCCCATAAGCGATGGGACGATTAACCACACACGTACTGGATGCTGCCCATGGTTGCCCTGGCAGCGATCTGAAGATCGAGCTGTACCGCGTTGAAGGTACCCAGCTTGAGCTGCTCAACACTGTAGTCACTAATCACGACGGTCGTTGTGATGCGCCCGTGCTGCAAGGTGATGATTACTGCAGCGGCGTTTACCAGCTGCATTTCCACGCCGGCGATTATTACCGCGCCCGCGGCGTCACATTGCCAGAGCAAGCGTTTCTCGATGTTGTGGTGCTGCGCTTTGGCATTGATGCCGGCCAGGAGCATTACCACGTCCCGCTGCTGATCTCCCCTTACAGCTACTCCACCTACCGCGGTAGCTGAACCGATTGCTTGTCACCCTCTGACTCAAATTAAGAGTCCCTAGCCCGTCCACACTGCGGGCTTTTTTTCGTGCGCAATTTGCCGCCACTGGAGCACAGGCGAGTGAGCGCACTCGACTCGTCTGTGCTGATAATTAACGGCTGAGCAATGACGCAGCGCCTGCACCCCCGAATAATGCGGCGCTGATACGGTTGAACCACATCTGACCGTTGCCCGAACGCAGGTAGCGCGCCGCACCTTGGGCGCTGAGGGCATATAACAGCTTGCAGGCCAGATCCAGCACCGCCCAGGTGGCGATCATCACCAGCAGTTGATTAGGCAGGGAATACTCAGCGCTGAAGAACTGCGGCAGGAAGGCGGCGAAAAACAGAATATCTTTAGGGTTACTGCCCCCCAGGCCAAAGGCTTTCCAGAACAGGCCGCGACAGCTTGGATTAACCGGCGGCTCATCGGCAACAAGCGGCTTAGCGGCCTTGCGTGAGGCTTGCCAGCTTTGCCAAGCGAGATAGAACAGGTACAGCGCGCCAACAATTTTCAGCAGGCTGAACAGCTGTTCCGAGGCCAGCAGCAATGCGCCAAGGCCAAGTGCCGAAGCACTCAACAGGCAAAGCGAGGCGGACACCCCGCCAATAAAGGCCGGGGCCGAACGGCGCAGCCCATAGTTCAAACTATTACTGACCATCAGCAACGACAACGGCCCGGGAATCAAAATCACCAACAGGGCAGCGCTTGCGAACAACAGCCAGGTTTCCAGGCTCATTAATAATTCTCCAGATGTTAAAAAGCCCCAGCACAACGTGCCAGGGCTTAAGTGTTAGCCAGCCAGTTTTACAGGAAGGCGAACTTGGCAATAAAGATGGCGCACAGCACATACAGGCTAAGTGAAACCTTATCGCGCTGACCGGTCAGTAGTTTCAGGGTTGCATAGGTTAGGAAGCCCAGAGCAATACCGTTAGCGATGGAGAAGGTCAACGGCATCATCACTACAGTTACAATCGCAGGGATGGTATCGGTGTTGTCCTTCCAGTCGATGTGCGCCATGCCGCTCATCATCAGCATGGCTACATAAATCAGCGCACCAGCGGTTGCATAGGCCGGGATCATACCGGCTAGTGGCGCGAAGAACATTGCCGCCAGGAACAATACGCCAACTGTTACCGCAGTCAGCCCGGTACGACCACCGGCTGCAACGCCGGCAGCACTTTCCACATAGCTGGTAACAGGCGGGCAGCCAACCAGAGAGCCGATGACGCTGGAGGTGCTGTCTGCTTTAAGTGCCTGCGACAGGTTCTGAATCTTGCCGTCTTCATCCACCAAGTTGGCGCGGTGAGCGACACCCATGAGGGTGCCGGCCGTGTCGAACATGTTTACGAAGAGGAACGACAGCACCACGCTGATCATCGAAACCTGGAACGCGCCAGCAATATCCATCGCCAGGAAGGTTGGGGCCAAGCTTGGCGGCATCGAAACCAGGCCGGTGTACTCGACCATGCCCATGGCCATGCCGATCCCCGTGACAGCCAGCATGCTGAACAGAATCGCACCGAACACATTGCGGTGGCTTAGCACCGCAATCAGCAGGAAGCAGATGGCGGCCAATAGTGCATTTGGGTTGGCGAAGCTGCCCATGGTCAGCAAGGTGGCTGGGCTGTCGACAACGATACCGGCGGTTTTCAAACCGATCAGGCCCAGGAAGAGCCCCACCCCCGCGCCCATGGCAAAGCGCAGGCTCATCGGGATGCTATTGAGCAGCCATTCACGGATGCGCGACAAGCTCATGATCATAAACAGGATGCCGGAAAGGAATACTGCACCGAGTGCGGTTTCCCAGCTGTAGCCCATGTCGCCAACGACAGTGAAGGTAAAGAACGCGTTCAAGCCCATGCCGGGCGCCAGGCCGACAGGCCAGTTGGCATAGAGGCCCATAAGGAAACAGCCTAGGGCCGCACCGACGCAGGTCGCCACAAACGCAGCCCCCTGATCAACCCCCGCGATCGCCATAATGCTGGGGTTGACGAAGATTATGTAAACCATGGTGAAGAAGGTGGTAATGCCCGCAATTACTTCGGTTTTGATGCTCGTGCGGTGTTCGGTGAGCTTGAAGAAGCGGTCAAGCACGCCGAATTTTCCTAAACCTTGCATCTGTGTCGCTGATTTTTCTTGTTTAGCGCTTTCCACAGGGGGTAATCCTCATCTCTTGTTGTGTGCCACCCAAAGCCGGGGCTATGTACTGCTTGGCTCTCTGAGGTAGGTGGTGTATTTAGTTTGCTGGCGCACTTAGCTGACCTATAGGTCAAGAAATAACGCTGAGGCCGATTATGATGTTGTATACAAAAAAAGCAATTACTGTTTCTGACTAAGCATGGGTGTGCTCAGCTTCATTGAGCCCACACGCACGGCTGTTTTGGGTCTGTACCCGGCGCAGCGCGTTTTCAGGCTGCGTTGGCTTTTCTTCGTTTTTTACCCACGACTCTATTGGTTAGGGTGAAACAGAATCCCAGAGGCTCGAACACGACTTTTCTGCGCCGCTATTAACGCTTAAATGCACAAGCCCCCTCTGCCGCGAAAAGAGTGGGCACTCTGCGCGCCTCCAACAGAGGAATGCCCCTGAAAGCCTGTGTAAATGCCCGTATACAGGGGCGTTATGCTTTGGTAGATATGTACGCGTTGGTCACATTGTGTACAATGCAAGGACTTTTTATTTGTGACTTTTCACTGATTGCTGCTTGCCATAAGGTGGGTAACACACAGGGGAGTTGCATGAGCAACCGCCGAACTCGACCACGCGAGCGACAATGAACGAACAATTGCAGCCCCTTAAGAAGCAGACGCGCGAAGGCAAAATCACTCGCAGCGGGACTCAGGACGATGTCGTGTACGCGCATATCTTCGATGCCATTCTTGAGCAACGTTTGGCGCCTGGCACCAAGCTCAGCGAAGAGGCACTCGGGGAAATCTTCGGCGTAAGCCGCACGATCATCCGTCGTGCTTTATCGCGCCTGGCCCATGAAGGCGTGGTGCTGCTGCGTCCCAACCGTGGCGCAGTAGTGGCCAGCCCAGGCGCAGAAGAAGCGCGGCAGATTTTCTATGTGCGGCGCATGATCGAACGCGCAATTACCGAGTTGGCCTGTAAAAATGCCAAGCCAGAACATATCGCCGCGCTTCGGCAGATGGTCATGGATGAGCGCGAGTGTTTTGCCCGTGGTGATCGTGGCATGGGCATTCGCCTGTCGGGTGAGTTCCACCTAAAACTGGCAGAAGCCGCTGGCAACCTGACCCTCTTGGGTTTTCTGCGCAGCCTGATTTCGCAGACCTCGCTGATCATCGCTTTGTATGAAAGCAACAGCCGCACGCATTGCTCGGATGCCGAACATGACCATGTGATCGATGCCATCGAGGCTGGCAATGTCGAGGTGGCCGTGGGCCTGATGATGCGCCACATGGACAGCGTTGATGCCAAGCTCAACCTAGATGGCGATACCGCATCTGATGACCTGCACGCGGTGTTCTCGCACTTGCTACCTAACACCAAGAAGAAAAACACAAACCGCTCGTAACTCTAAGACCCAAAACCTTTAGTGGTTGCAGTCACTGTTTGCGCTGGCCCGGCGTCAACAAAAAAAACCCCACGGCAAGGAGCAACAGCCGTGGGGCAAAAAAAGGTTAGCGGGCTCAGCCCGCGAAGTCTCAACGCAGGCGTTAAGCGTTAGGCTCCCAGCCACCGCCGAGTGCTTTGTAGATAGCGACGATGCCGCGATACAGTTCCACTTCAGCTTGAGCCTGGGCATCTACGGCGCTTAATTGTTCACGCTCGGCATCGAGCAGCACAAGAAAGTCCACTTCACCTTCGCGATAGCGCAATTCGGCCTGTTCAGCGGCTGCACGGCTTGCGTCGGATTGGCGCAGCAGGGCGAGCAGCCGCTTCTGACGTTTGCCGTAGTCGCTAAAGGCGTTGGCTGACTCTTCCAACGCCAGCAGTACCTGCTGCTCATAATGAGCCAATGCGCCATCGGCGTTGGCTTCGGCCCCGCGCAGGCGTGCACGCACGCTGCCTAGGTCAAACGCGGCCCAACTGATAGTGGGCGCAATGCTCCAGGCTTGTGCGGCCGAGGCACCAAGCTGCGAACCACGCCCAGCAGTAAAGCCAAGGAAACCGGACAAGCTCACCCGTGGAAACAGATCGGCCGTGGCCACGCCAATAGTGGCGGTGGCCGCAGCCAGTTGCCGTTCGGCCGCACGAATATCAGGGCGGCGGCGCAGCAACTCACCGGGGTCGCCAACAGGCAGGGCTTTGGCAATAGCGGGGATGGCTTGTGGCGACAGATCAATGCTCAGTTGCTCAGGACGCTGCCCCAGCAGGGTGGTAATGCGGTTTTGTGCACGCTGCTGCTCAGCTTGCAGTTGCGGCAAACGGGCTTCAGTACCTGCCAGGCGTGCATCGCTGCGCAGTACATCGAGCTGGCTACCAATACCAGCCTCGCGCAGTTGCTCGGTAATGGCCCGTGATTGCTGTTGGTTGTTCAGGTTGTCGCGGGCAATCCGTTCACGTAATTGCGCGCCACGCAGGCTGCCGTAGGCATCTACCAGCTCAGCGATCAGGCTGACTTGCAGTTGCTGATAATCCGCCTCGGCCACCTCCAGCTCGGCATCGCTGGCCTCCAGTTGCCGTTGAATACGGCCAAACAGATCCAGCTCCCAGAGCATGTCCAGGCCCAGATCATAGCGCTCGCCGCGTACGCGTTGCTCAGTCACGCCAGGTTGCTGCGCTTTGCCGAACTCGCCACTGGCGCGGCTGGTGACGGTAGGCAACTGATCGTTACTGAGGTCATCACGAATGGCCTGGGCCGCACGCAGGCGAGCAAAGGCCACGCGCAGTTGACGGTTATCCTGCAGTGACTGTTCGACCAACTGATTCAAGGTAGGGTCGTCAAACTGCTGCCACCAACTGGCTTCAAAGCGCACACGGTCATAGCTGCTGCTTTGCGCACTGCTGAATGTTGCCGCTGCAGTCTGCGGAGCTTGGTAATCGGGGCCAACAGCGCAGGCGCTTAAGACAAGCGTGAGGAGAGCAGGGGTGAAGGCCTTCATACCTGCACCTCCTGCAAACGGGCGGCTTTTTTAGCCTCTCGCTTTTCCACGAAACCGCGGATCAACACATAGAACAGCGGCGTCAGCAGCAGACCAAAGAAGGTCACCCCGAGCATACCGCTGAACACTGCCACACCCATGGCATGACGCATTTCCGCACCGGCACCGGAGGACAGCACCAACGGCACGACACCCATAATGAAGGCGAAGCTGGTCATCAGGATGGGTCGCAGGCGCAGGCGGCAAGACTCCAGCACCGCGCTAACGCGATCCATACCTTCTTCCTGTTTTTCCTTGGCGAACTCCACAATCAGGATGGCGTTTTTACAAGCCAGTCCTACCAGTACGATCAAGCCGATCTGGGTAAAGATGTTGTTGTCGCCACCGGTCAGAATCACCCCGGTGATGGCCGACAGCAGCGTCATTGGCACGATCAAAATCACCGCCAAGGGTAGGCTCCAGCTTTCGTACTGTGCTGCCAATACTAGGAAGGCCAGCAGTACACAAAGCGGGAAGACGAAGATCGCACTGTTACCGGCGAGGATCTGCTGGTAGGAAAGGTCGGTCCACTCAAAGCTCATGCCATTTGGCAATTCTTCCTTGAGCAATTTGGCGATAGCGGCCTCGGCCTGACCGGAGCTGTAACCGGGAGCTGCGGCGCCGTTGATTTCGGCAGTGAGGAAGCCGTTGTAGTGCATCACCCGGTCCGGGCCAGCACTTGGGCTGACCTTAAGGAAGGCCGACAGCGGCACCATTTCCCCTCGTTTGTTGCGCACCTTGAGTTGGCCGATCTGCTCCGGCTCCAGGCGGAACTGTTGCTCGGCCTGCACGTTGACCTGATAAGTACGGCCAAAACGGTTGAAGTCGTTGGCGTAGAGCGAGCCGAGGTAGATCTGCATGGTGTCGAAGATGTCGCTGATGGCGACACCATGAATCTTGGCTTTGTCGCGGTCTATCGCGGCATCGATCTGCGGCACATTGACCTGGTAGCTGGTGAACACCGACATCGGGTTTAGCTCTGGCAGTTGCCGGGCCTTAGCGATGATGTTTTGGGTTTGCACGTACAGCTCGTCATACCCCAAATTACCGCGGTCCTGCACCTGTAAACGGAAGCCGCCGATGGTGCCTAAACCCTGCACCGGGGGGGGCGGAAAGATGGCGATATAAGCGTCTTGAATCTCGCTGAACTGCGCGTTTAATTCTGCAGCAATCGCAGTGGCACTCATTGACGGATCACTGCGCTCATCAAAGGGTTTGAGCGGGGTGAAGACGATGCCGCTGTTGGGGCTGTTGGTAAAGCCATTGATCGACAGGCCCGGGAAGGCCACGGTGTTAGCGACGCCGGGGTGTTTGCCGGCGATTTCCGACATCTTCTTGATCACCGCTTCGGTGCGATCCAAGGTGGCCGCGTCCGGTAGTTGCGCGAAGGCCACCAGGTATTGCTTGTCCTGTGCGGGGACGAAGCCGCTCGGGGTGTTGGCAAAGCCCAGGTAGGTCAGGCCGATCAGCCCTGCGTAAAGGAACAGGGCGATACCGCTGCCGCGTAGTACGCGCTTTACAGTGCCGACATAACCAAGGCTGGCGCGCTCGAACACCCGGTTGAATGGCGTGAACAACCAGCCGCCAAACAGCTTATCGAGCACCTTGGAGAAGCGGTCTTTCGGCGCGTCATGGCTTTTCAGCAGAACGGCAGCCAGGGCAGGGGACAAGGTCAACGAGTTAATCGCCGAGATCACCGTGGAGATGGCAATGGTCAGGGCAAACTGCTGATAAAACTGCCCAGTGAGCCCGGAGATAAAGGCCGTTGGGATAAACACCGCGCACAGCACCAGGGCCGTGGCAACGATCGGCCCAGTCACCTCCTTCATCGCTTGCTTGGTAGCTTCCACCGGGGTTTTACCCAGGCCGATATTACGTTCGACGTTCTCCACCACCACGATGGCGTCGTCCACCACAATGCCGATAGCCAGTACCAGGCCGAACAACGACAGTGCGTTAAGTGAGAAGCCGAACATATGCATCACGGCAAATGTGCCGATCAAGGATACCGGCACAGCGGCCAGCGGGATGATCGAAGCGCGCCAGGTTTGCAGGAACACGATCACCACCAGTACGACCAGTATGATGGCCTCAAGCAGGGTGTGCACCACAGCCTCGATGGAGCCCCGCACGAAGATGGTCGGGTCGTAGACGATTTCATAATCAACGCCCTGCGGGAAGCTCTGCTTCAGTTCCGCCATACGGCTGCGCACTGCATCGGAAATCTCGATGGCGTTAGAGCCCGGACGCTGAAACACCGGAATAGCCACCGCCGGCTTGTTGTTCAGCAGCGAGCGCAGGGCATACTGGCTGGAGCCAAGCTCGATGCGGGCGATGTCTTTCAGGCGGGTTATTTCGCCATTGTCACCCGCACGGATGATGATGTTCTCGAACTCTTCCTCAGAAACTAAACGGCCCTGGGTGTTGATCGACAACTGGAAGCTATTGCCGGCATCGGACGGCGGCGCACCGAGCG
Organism: Pseudomonas guineae; assembly: GCF_900113745.1. Lineage (GTDB taxonomy): Bacteria > Pseudomonadota > Gammaproteobacteria > Pseudomonadales > Pseudomonadaceae > Aquipseudomonas > Aquipseudomonas guineae. The sequence goes on from NZ_FOQL01000002.1 coordinate 393,780, forward strand.
AGCCGGCCGCGACTTGGCGGTTCTGCTCGCGAATAGCGTTAACCACATCGCTGGCGGTGAGGTTACGCGAGGCGACTTTATTTGGGTCCAGCCACACGCGCAGCGAGTAGTTACCCAGACCAAACAGCTGCACATCCCCCACACCATCCAACCGCGCCAGCTCATCTTTGACGTTGAGCGCAGCGTAGTTGGACAGGTAGAGCATGTCGTAGCGGTCGTCCGGTGAGGTCAGGTGCACCACCATGGTCAAGTCGGGCGAGGCTTTATCGACAGTCACACCGAGGCGCTGCACTTCGGTGGGCAAGGTTGGCATGGTGCGCGTTACACGGTTTTGCACCTGCACCTGGGCTTTGTCTAGGTCGGTGCCAAGGGCGAAGGTCAGCGTCAGGGTCATCTTGCCGTCGGCAGTGCCTTGGGACGACATATAGAGCATGCCTTCCACGCCAGTAATCGCTTGCTCAAGCGGCGACGCGACGGTCTCGCCTATAACTTTTGGATTGGCGCCAGGGAAAGCGGCGCGGACCACCACGGTGGGCGGTACCACTTCCGGGTATTCGCTGATCGGTAATTGGAACAGCGAAATCGCGCCGCCGATCAGGATCAGTAATGACAGCACCGCCGCAAAGATCGGCCGCTGAATAAAGAATTGCGAGAAATTCATCGTTGTTTGCCTAATTAGCCGCGTGGCGCTGTGCTGGCGGGGCTGTTTTTACCCGCGACGTTAGGGCGACTGTGTCGCTCAATGGCCTGGCGCTGTTGCGACAACTGAGCCAAGGTCTGCTCATCAGCCATAGGTACGGTTTGCGGATCAACCGTTGCCCCGGGGAATGCACGCTGCAAGCCGTTAACCACGATCTGCTCGCCCTTGGCTAAACCGCTGCGCACGATGCGCAGGCCTTGTAGCTTCGGTCCCAACTCAATGGGGCGGTACTGCACGGCGTTGTCCTGATCGAGAACTAGCACGAACTTCTTGCCCAGGTCAGTACCTACTGCTTGGTCTTTGATCAGCGCGGCCGTGTATTGGCTGCTGCCCACTAGCTTGAGGCGTGCGTAAAGGCCAGGGGTAAAGCGCCTCTCACGGTTATCGAATACGGCACGACCACGGATGGTGCCGGTTTGCGGATTGACTTGGTTATCGAGAAAGTCCAATTGCCCCATATGCGGGTGACCTTCTTCATTGGAAAGGCCCAAGTAAACCGGGCTGGCATCGCGGGTCTGGCTGCCGGCCTGGCGCGCTAGCTCGACATATTTAAGAAATACGCGCTCATCGGCATCGAAATAGGCATACACCTTATCCGTGCTCACCAAGGTGGTGAGGTGGCTTTGCCCGGCATTGACCAGGTTGCCTTCGGTGATTTCCGCCCGACTGACGCGACCCGCAATTGGCGCAGTGACGCGGGTGAAACTGAGGTTGAGGCGCGCATTGTCGAGTTCGGCCTGAATCCCTGCTACTGCGGCCTTGGCTTCTGTGGCGGCACTGGCGCGTGCATCGGCCAGCTCGGCTGAGATGGCGTTGCTCTTGCGCAAGCGTTCCCCACGGTTAGCTTCGCTTTGAGTACGCGAATAACTGGCACGGCCTTGTTGTAGCTGAGCCTCGAGGCGCTTGACCTCAGCCTGGAAGGGCCGTGGGTCAATCTGGAACAGCAGGTCGCCTTTTTTAACCAAACTGCCTTCATTGAAAGCGACGCGGTCAACCAGGCCAGAGACCCGTGGGCGGATGTCTACTGACTCTGGCGCCTCCAAACGGCCGGTGAACTCATCCCATTCTGTGATTGGCTGTTCGATCACTTCAGCCACGCTGACTTTGGCTGCTGGTATTTGTTGTGCGCTTTCCTGCGCGTTACCGCAGGCGCTCAATAGCGAAACCGCGGCAAGAGCCAGAGGAAAATGCCAAAGGTTAGTCTTGGACTGTGCCATGTGTACTTCCGCTCTTGGGTGTTATGAGACGGCGGAGTCTGCTGCGAGCGCTCTATTACGGCGAATCGAACGATTCGAAGATGTGTATCAATCAGAATGATTATTTACAGGTGCGTATCGACAAACACATATGTGAGCAATGTGTGACACCGCGCGTAATGGTCTTATTCCAAGCTGTCCGGGTCACCGCAGAACATCTGGATGCGCGAGCGCAACCAGCGCTCTGCAGGGTCATTATCCTGGGCCCCACGCCAGGCCATGTGCAGATCGAACGCCTGCGCTGCAATGGGCAACTCCTCGGCACGTACGCCGCCTGCCGCGGTCAGTGCCGCAGCTGTGTAATCCGGTACGGTGGCGAGAATATCAGTGCCGGAGAGCAGCGTGCCGAGACCACTGAACTGGGGCAGGGCAAGCACGACACGGCGCTTACGCCCGAGTTTCTCCAGTTCCACATCGATAAAACCATTAAGGTCGCCGGCAAACGACACCAGCGCATGTGGCCGAGAGCAGAAGTCATCCAGGCTCAATACGCCGGGGGCTGAATCCGCACGCAGCAACTTCGGTTTGCTCCGGCGCAGCACCTTGCGCTTGGCATTGGCCGGCAACTCTTCGGTGTAAGCAACCCCTACGGAAATTTCGCCGGAGGCCAGCAGAGCGGGCATCAGCAGGTAGTTGGTACGACGAATCACCAAGACCACACCCGGGGCTTCCGCACGCAAACGTTTAATCAGTGGCGGCAGCAAACCGAACTCGACGTCATCTGACAAACCAATGCGAAATACCGCATTACTGGTAGCCGGGTGAAATTCCGCTGCGCGACTGACTGCTGTGGAAATTGAATCCAGTGCCGGAGAGAGCAGGGCAGCAATCTCCATGGCCCGTGCGGTAGGCTCCATACTGCGGCCGGTACGGACGAACAACGGGTCATCAAACAGGCTGCGCAAACGGGCGAGAGCCGCACTGATGGCCGGCTGACCAAGAAACAGTTTTTCCGCCGCACGGGTTACGCTGCGTTCATGCATCAGCGTTTCAAAGACGATCAGCAGGTTGAGATCGACGCGGCGAAGATCGTTACGGTTCATCCGGTGTCCATTGTCGAGTGGCGGCGGTTTTGCGTGCGGCTCAGGCTAATGCTGAATGCTGCCGACAGGCAACAAGCACAAGCAAATGAGCGGCTGGCGATTGATCATCACCGACATGCATGGTGAATATCAGCCCCGAGCGGTGGAATTGCTGGCAGAGCCCAGATAAAGTCCGTGGCCATAAGCGGTCGCTTGGTATGGCTCAGCGCAGAAAGCCTGAATAACCGCCGCGGCCTGAATGGGTCAACCGAAGAGGTTTGCGATGTCCCGCATAGTGCGATTCCATGAGTTTGGTGAGGCTGATGTCCTCAAGATCGAAGAGCGTAACGTCCCTGCGCCTGCAGCGGGTGAAGTGCTGGTCGGTGTTGAAGCCGTGGGCGTCAGCTGGCACGACGTACTCTGGCGACAGAACCTAGCACCTACGTTGGCACAGTTACCCGCCAGCCTCGGCCATGAAGTGGCGGGTGTGGTCTTAGCGCTAGGTGACGGTGTGACTGATCTGGCCGTGGGCGATCGGGTTGCCAGCTTCCCGGGGCACAGCGCTAACCATTACCCAAGCTACGCCGAGCACGTGGTTTTACCGCGCAGCTCGCTGGCCCGCTACCCGGATAACCTGAGCGCACAACAAGCTGCCGTGCACTATTTGCCTTCAATGGTCGGCTGGTTCGGATTTGTCGAACTGGCGCATTTGCAGCCAGGCGAAACCGTGCTGGTGACTGCGGCTAGTCGCTGCTGGGGCCCTTATATTGTGCAGATGGGCAAAGCCCTGGGCGCGACAGTTATCGCCGCGACAGCCTATGCCGAAGACAGCGCGTTTCTTAAACAGCTGGGTGCCGATCACATCATCCTCACTGAGGAGCAGGACCTGGTTAGTCGCGTGAGCAAACTGACTGATGGCCGAGGCGTTAATGTGGTGATGGACGCCTTGGGCGGTCCGCAGATGTGTCTACTAGGCGATGCTATCGCGCCGCGTGGTCGGCTGATCCTGTTTGACCTGCAGGGCGGTAATGAAACGCCATTTCCAGCCTGCGCAGCATTTCAAAAGAACATTCAGTTCTTCGTACACTGCATTGGCAACTTCACGGGCAAGGAAGAGCTGAATATTCCGCAAGATCAGGCTGCTGTGGCCAAGGCTGTGCAAGGCATTAATCAGCTGACAGCCGACGGGTTGATCAAGCCATTGGTCGATAAAGTATTCAGCTTCGACGAAGTAATCGAAGCGCATCGCTATATGCAAACTTGCCCGAGCCGTGGCCGAGTGATGCTGCAGGTTTAATTGCTACTGGCAGCGGCGACAGGTTTTACGCGGCAATCGGGTAGGGCGCGAAACACGCACAAGCCGCTGGATGAATCACTTTATCCAGCGGCTCTGCGCTTAGCCGCTAAAACGCATTGAGCCGTTTCTCCGCGCCATGGAGTTGAAGCGCCTTGGCCAAGCCGATTATCCGTCTCAAACCGTAGAGCGTTCGCCTTCATCATTAACCGAGGGCGACACCTGACTGCGGCCATCGAGGCGTTCAAGCAAGGCAGCATTGGCACAGTTGCCCATCACATTGAGGGCAGTACGCAGCCCATCAGTGAAGCGGTCAACACCCGCGACAACGGCGACGCCTTCCAGCGGCAAGCCGGCGGCGCCTAGCACTGTCGTCATTGCTACCAGCCCAGCACCTGGCACACCTGCGGTTGAAAAGCTGACGAGTAGGCCGGTGGTGAACACCGTGATCAACAGTGAGGTGGTGATGTCGATGCTGAACAACTGAGCGACGAACAACGCATTGAAACCCTGCAGTACGGCTGCGCCATCGCGCTTAAGGGCGGTGCCAAAGGGCAGGGCAAAGCTGGCTAAGGACTCACTCATGCCGTAGCTGCGTGCATTGCCGAGTGCCAATGGCAATGTCGCACCGGAGCTGGCAGTACCAAAGGCGAAACCCAGGCTTTGACCAAAATGCTTTACGAACGCTAGCGGACGAGCACCCGTGATACCCAGTAGGACTAGATAGAGAACCGCCATCAACGCCAATGCCAGCGATAGGCCGACCACATACATACCAAGACGCAGGAGCAAATCCAGCCCCTGACTGGCGATCACCGAAGTGATCAGGGCAAACACCCCATAAGGTGCCAGTTTCAGTACGAACTCCAGCACTTTGAGGGTGACGGTGTAGCCACTCTCGATCAATCGGCGTAACGGTGCGCTATCAACCGGCAACGCACGCATGGCGATGCCGATCAGTGCCGCTGCGAAGATAACCTGCAAAAGACCGCCACTGCTTATTGCCGTAAACGGGTTATTTGGCACCAGCTCGACTAACCATTGACTGAGGCTGTCGGCATGACGGCCTTCAGAGGACGGGCTGGCGAGGCTCTCGGCACCGGTACCTGGACTCAACCATTGGGCGACCAGCATGCCAAGCGCTAGCGCTATGGCACTGGTCAATACGTAGCCCGCCAGCAGGCGACCGGCATGACGGCCGACTGCGGCGCCATGTTCGCGGTTAGTCAGGCTCAGGATCAGAGCGCCGAACACCATGGGCACGACCACAAACTGCAATAAGCGCAGGAAGATATTGCCCACAGGGGTCAATAGATTAGCGTCCAGCCAGGCCACGCTGCCTTCAGGCAATGCACCGGCGCTAGCATTCAGCACAAGGCCGGTAATGATGCCGAATACAAGGGCGAGTAGGATCTGGCGAGTGACGGACATGCGCCCTCCAAAAGTCTATATATGCAGCAAGTAGGCCGCATGGAATTGGGATTACTGAGGCGCGCCATTCTGATGACCGAAAAGAGCTATATCAATGAAATCGCTAATAATATTGTGGAATAAGCTAAGAAGCTTGCATCACAGTCATGTCTGTTCTGATGGTTTTAAAAAGAGCCTGACGGCAGGCATCGCTAGCCCTGCAGAGCCCCGGTATCCATCTATGCGTTCCGCATCGCGTATTCCTGCTCATGCAGGTTTGACTACAAGGCGCCCGCAGGCGCCTTGCTTGGCTTAGAACTCCTGCGACGTCGGGCGCAGCACGATCTCGTTGATATCGACATCAGCAGGCTGCTCGATGGCGAAGGCGATAGCGCGGGCCACCGACTCGGCGGGAATGGCCTGCTGGTAGAAGTCGACCACGAAATCGCGGCTGGCCTGGTGGGAGCTACCAAACTTGAGCTCGGAATCGACGGCACCCGGCTCTATGGTGGTGGTCCGAATGCGACCGCCAACCTCATGGCGTAGCCCCTCGGAAATGGCGCGGACCGCGAACTTGGTGCCGCTATAAACCGTGCCGCCCGGGCTGAATACCTTCAGGCCGGCGACTGATGCGATATTGATGAAATGACCGCTGTTTTGCTGCTGGAACACCGGCAGAGCGGCCGCAACCCCGTACAGCAAGCCCTTAATGTTGATGTCGATCATGCGGTCCCACTCGTCCACACGCCCTTCGCTCAGGGGCGCGATGGCCATCAGGCCGGCGTTGTTGACCAGCACGTCGAGGCGGCCGAAGGTGTCCACCGCGCCCTGGATCAGCGCCTTGATGTCATCCTGGGAGGTGACATCGGTCTGGTAGGCAACCGCCTGGCCACCTGCGCCCACCAGCTCCGCTACCAGGGCATCCAGTTTGTCCTTGCGACGCGCCGCCAGGACTACACATGCCCCTTTAGCTGCCAGATGGCGGGCCGTGGCTTCGCCCAGACCGCTGCTGGCGCCAGTGATAATCACCACTTTTCCGGAAATGTTGTTGCTCATGCTGCGAACCTCATCGTGACAGGTTGGATGGCGCAGGGAGATGTCCCTAGCCTGCGATCACAGTAGATCCACAGTAAATCGCAATAAATGGAAATGTTTGGATTAAGCTATTCCTAATTCAGGAGTAGAAGGGGATAACCCATGCTCAATCGCATGGAGATGGTCAGGATCTTCTGCGCCGCTGCCGAGTCCGGCAGCTTTCGCGAAGCTGCCACACGCCTGGGCATTTCTCCGCAGGGGGTCACACGCGCTGTTCAGGCGCTGGAAGCTGAGTTGGGCGAACCGCTGTTCCACCGCAATACTCGCCAGGTGCACATCACCGCCTTTGGCCAGGGCTATGCGCAGGAAGCCCGCGCGGCCCTCGAGCACTTCGATGCACTGTTCCGCTCACACCGCAGTGAACCTGAGCTTTCGGGCCGTATCGGTATTACCGCACCGCAAACCATTGGCCGACACTATTTGATTCCGTTTCTGCAGCCGCTGATGGCGGCTCATCCAAACCTGCAGTTCCACCTGCGGCTGGAGGACCAGATGACTGACTCGGTGGAGGCTCAGATCGACATAGGTATCCGGGTCGGGTTGATACGCGACCGTCGTTACGTCGCCAAGGCACTGGCACCAGTGCCCATGGATGTGGTTGCTAGCCCGGAGCTAATCGACCGGACGGGCGTGCCGAGCTCGATTCAGGCGCTGGATGCCTGTCCGCTGTCGGCGTTGATTGACCAGCGCAATGGCAGACCCTGGCCGTGGCTGTTTGCCGACGGCCAGAGCTTCAGCCCCCGGCAACCGGTGCTGATCTGCGACGACGCCGATACCGAGCTGGAGGCAATTCTGTCCGGCGTTTGCTTTGGCCAGATCCCGTCCTACCTGACCAGCCCCTTCGTCCGCAGCGGCAGGTTGGTAAGGGTGCTGGACGATCTTGCCTCGCCACCCTGGGATCTGTTCATCTATCGCCCGCAGCAGGGCCCCGTACCACGTAGGGTGCGCCTGGTTTTCGATCATCTGACTAACGCATTTCAGGACCCGCAACGTTTTCCTTGCAGCTGAGATACAACTGAAGTTGGATCAGCTCAATAGATGTTGGCAGCATGTTGTGTTGCCTTGGCCTCGAATGCATGTATTTTCCCTCAGCCGGTGGTCAGCGATCCATAACAGTATTCACAACTGCGAGTAACGCTGTGAGTGCAATACATCAGCCGTTACGCATGTCAGTATTTCCTTACGACTTGAAAAGTGAAAACGCTAAAAAGCTGTTCTCAATGGCGCTTCATGCAGAGGAGGGCGAGGGAGTCACGCAGCCCGCCAGTGCCGGCGCGGGAAAACAAAAAACCCGCCGAGGCGGGTTTTTTCAAGACCATTCCGACATCCTGTCGGTAGCAATCCAGGCCATGGTCGATCGTCCGTGATCCTGAGCGCATCCAGCGCTTCAGTTGATGTATCTAGATTAGGCTCGACGGCTAAGGCCTGACAGAGGACATCGCCACCAGCGCGTGTAAGCCGTTCGCTATACGAAATCGTTGATTGGGCAAGTCGGTGCTAAGGACAGGTGATTTTAATCCAAGGCCTGTTCTACAGCGTTATCTATGGCCTTATCCTGAATAGGCTCCTTCGGCGTTTTCTGATTACGTCGTGCTTGCCCGCGCTGGCGCTTAGCCTGCTGCTTCGCATGCAGCGCCTGAGCTGTGGTTACCATTCCAACTTCCTGGCCGCTCAAGTCCAAGCGCGGCGCGTTCTCCGTCATGCTTGCCCAATATCGACTTCCTCGGCACCAGGTAGCGATGCCCTGATTGAGCTGTTCTCTGGATACTCCAAGCAGCTCTATGTGTTGCTCGGCATCCTTTAAAATGCCTTCCTTAAGCGGAGCCTTGGGGGCCGGATTGACCGGGAAGGCCAATGGAAAGTGCTTCTGCAATCGCCAGATCACTTCCACCGCAGGATCTTTCTCGCGAGGCTTAGCCTGCTCAGAAGGCTTGCGTATAGGTTGCTTCGTGCCATCATCTTGCACTTGTACCTTTTCGGCCCGAAGGCGGTCGCGTAGCTCAGCTAGTTGTTCAAAACCCATCGCTTAGTTCACAGCCTTATGATTGATTCAGGGTGCAAGGTTATCCCATTTAATGCAGCCTGACCGATTTCTGCCTTTCATGGCAGGCGGCTCTGGGTCGAAACTAATAGTGACAGCGTTGCTATGGCTGCCGTGCTGGCGGCTTAAGACTTCGTATAATGTATATTATGTTAAATCATAGTTATTGGACTGCTGTAATGCTATTTAAAATCCGTAGTTGTCGATGGCGCGACGGCGTTCGTTTTCATCTCGCACATCGTAGTTTGCAGTTGTTTGAATATTCGTATGGTGCGCGAGCTTCTGCGCCAGAGACAGATCGTGCTCTTCGATCACGCGGGTAATAAATGAGCGGCGAAAATCATGCGGCATGATTTTCACGCCGACTTGCAGCCCGCGTTGTTGGGCTATGTAGTAGATCGCATGTTTGCTGATGCGCTCGCGGGTTATGTGGCTGCCACGGCGAATCCGATTAAACAAAAAAACATCGTCATCCTGTGCTACAGGCAGTTGTGAGCGCCTGAATGCGAGCCAGATATTGAGTTTTTCGAATGCCCAGCTTGGGGCGTACTTGACCAACTCCTTGTTACCTTTGCCCAGTACGCACAGGCTGCGCTCAGCAAAATCGATCTGCTTCAGGTCAAGGTTCACTGATTCAGACTTGCGCATGCCGGAGCCATACAAGATTGCAATAATTGCCGCATCCCGAAGCCCCTGAGGTCTAGGGTCGGCGGCGCAGATTTCCATGAGTTCGCGAATCAAGCTGCGCTTTAGATTACGCCCCTGGATCATCCGTGTGCCACTGCTGGGTTTCACCGAGCGGATTTTCAGCAGATGATCCTGGTCGATCAGGCTAAGTCGCCAGGCCTCGTTCATCACTCCACGTAGCGCATTGACGTACAAGGATGAGGTGTTCGGTGCGTAGCCATCTTCGCGCAGCGCTGCTACCAGTGCGGTTATATGCCCAGGCTGGAGCAAATGCCATGGAATCTCATGAAGGTCGATCTCGTCGAAACCCAAACGGTATGTGGCATCCTGCAGCACATACTTCATGGTCAGTTGGCTGGAAGGCGCGAGCCTGGTGAGGTATTGAATCAGAGGATTTTTCAGGTCTGTCAGTGCGCACCCTGCCCCTTTTGTAGGTACTACATCAAGTTCAGCGAACATTTTTGGTGATTTTGGTACTGCACTATCGCTGTGGTCAGCCAATCTAAAATAGTCCTGTATGAATTTAACTCAACTAAATAGTCATTTAGTTGAGTTAAATTCACTGCTCATGTAATGAAATTGAATGCTCGAGATTATTCGGCTTAGGTGCCGGTTCAAAGCAGGACGCTCTTTCCACCACAACATGTTGTGCAATACATATGCTTGTTCTGGCTAATTTTGCGGCCTCCTTCGACAATCCTGCTTTAACGCCGATTGCCCAAGGCGATGAGTGATGACTCAGGTGCCCTATTATTCCGCACAGGAGATGGTTTCAAGAAAGCACCATCACCCTGCCCACTCAGTCGCGATCGAGCAAGTGGAAGCTTGGCAAGGCAATGTGCCAACGAATGGCAGCCAGGCGCGTCAGCAACACCGTGAGCATCGCAACGCTGGTATCTAGCCAGTGTGGTGTTCCAATCTCGCGCATGACGATAAACACCAGAGCGCCGGCAATACAGGCGGTGGCGTAGATTTCTTTCTGAAAGATCAGCGGAATCTCATTGCAGATTACATCGCGCATGACTCCCCCCGCCACCCCAGTCATCACCCCCATGATGATTGCCGTGCTATAGGGGACGTTGTGCTGCATGGCGACTTCGGTGCCGATCACGGTAAATACCGCTAGCCCAAAGGCATCGGCCAGCAACAGGCCCTTTTCGTGGATAGGTTGGGTCAGCCGCACCCAGATGACAGTGCCAACAGCCGCCAGTGACGCGACGACTATGTACAGGTCATTACGAATCCAGCTGACGGGGTGATTATCCAGAATCAAGTCACGCAAGGTACCGCCCCCCAAGGCTGTGATGATGGCAATCACCAGCACGCCAAACAGGTCCATGGACTTGCGCCCTGCCATTAACGCGCCGGTGATGGCGAAAACGGCGACACCGAACAAGTCCGCTAGATAGAACAGTTGCTCCATGTTGGCCTCAAGACAGGACGGGGGTGCGCATGGTGACAAACTCTTCGGCAGCTGTTGGGTGCACGCCGATGGTGTCATCAAAGATCTGCTTGGTCGCGCCAGCTTTAAGAGCAACCGCAAGACCTTGGACGATTTCACCGGCCTCTGGGCCAACCATATGGCAGCCGAGTACTCGGTCTGTCTTGGCGTCCACCACCAGCTTCATCAGCGTTCGCTCCTGGCTTTCAGTCATGGTCAGTTTCATCGGCCGGAAACGGCTCTCGAAAACCTGGACGCTGAAGCCCTCCTCCTTGGCCTGCTCTTCGCTCAGCCCGACCGTGCCAATATTAGGTAGGCTGAATACCGCTGTCGGGATCGTTTGATAATCAACCGTGCGGTACTCCTCCGGTTTGAACAAACGTCTTGCTACTGCCATGCCTTCGGCCAGCGCAACCGGCGTCAGCTGAACACGACCAATGACATCGCCGATGGCGAGAATCGATGGTGTGCTGCTCTGGTATTGCTCATCCACCTTTATATAGCCACGCTTATCGAGCTCGACATGGATGTTTTCCAAGCCCAGGTTGTCCAACATTGGTCGGCGCCCAGTGGCGTAGAAAACACAATCGGCCTCGAGAGCGCGACCATCCTTCAGCGTGGCCAGCAGGCTGCCATCGGCCTGCTTATCGATGCGTGCGATATCACTATTGAACTGTAGATCGACACCGTTCTTGGTCAGCTCTTCCTGCAGGTGCTTTCGCACTGCATTGTCGAAGCCGCGCAGGAACAAGTCGCCGCGATAGAGCAGTGACGTTTGCGCGCCGAGGCCGTTGAAGATAGAAGCAAATTCCACAGCAATATAACCACCGCCGATGACTAGCACACGCTTAGGCAGCTGCTCTAGAAAGAACACTTCATTCGAACCGATCGCGTGTTCGTGCCCAGGCACTTCGGGAATATGCGGCCAACCGCCGGTGGCGATCAGAATGTGTTTGGCGCTGTAGCGCTTACCGTCCAGCTCAATACTGTGGTCATCGACAATCCGCGCATGGCCCTCAAGTAAGGTCACACCACTGTTGACCAGCAGGTTGCGGTAGACACCATTAAGCCGATCAATCTCGCGGTTCTTGTTCGCAATTAGGGTGGACCAGTCGAAGCTAGCTTGCCCAAGCGACCAGCCGAAACCTTTCGCCTGCTCGAAGTCATCAGCAAAGTGAGCGCCGTAGACCAGTAGCTTCTTGGGCACACAGCCGACGTTAACGCAGGTCCCCCCGAGGTAGCGGCTTTCGGCAACCGCTACGCGCGCGCCGTAACCCGCGGCAAATCGCGCGGCTCGCACACCGCCGGAACCGGCACCAATCACAAACAGGTCGAAGTCGTAGGTCATTTCAGCCTCCATAGCAAGCGGCAAGCATACCCCAAGCGGAGCTAGCACCTAAGCTTGAAGCACACGTAACAAAAGGAGAAAAGTGATGCGCCCTACCCTTACCCATGTGGCATTGCATGTGCCTGACTTGGAGGCATGCATTGCTTTTTACCAGCAGTTTTGCGCGATGCGAGTAATACACCGGCGTGCGGGTAAAGGCTCAACGATTGTCTGGATGGCCGAAACGGATAAAGAACACCGCTTTATTTTCGTGCTCATGCCGGGTGGTAAGGACCGCCAATTAGCCGCAGATGATTACAGCCATTTCGGTTTTGCCCTGGACAGTCGAGCTGAGGTCGACAGCATTGCCGAGAAAGCACGACTGGCAGGATGTCTGGTCTGGAAGCCGCGTGATGAAGCCTATCCCGTTGGCTATTACTGCGGCGTGCGAGATCCTGCAGGCAATTATGTGGAGTTTAGCTATGGCCAGCCGCTCGGGCCTGGCGCCGAGCATATGCCTACGACCTGAAAGCACACAGCCGCCCGAGGGTGGCTGTGTGTTACCGCGCCAAGGGCTTAATCAAAAAGCCTTACCGGTTTTGTAGAGGTTTTCAAAACAGAAGTTAGTAGCGTCGATATAACCTTCTGCACCGCCGCAATCGAAGCGTTTGCCCTTAAACTTATAGGCGATCACACAACCGTTCTGTGCCTGCTTCATCAGTGCGTCGGTGATCTGAATTTCCCCACCTTTGCCAGGCTCGGTCTGCTCAATTAACTCGAAGATATCCGGCGTAAGGATATAACGCCCGATGATGGCTAAGTTCGACGGCGCATCTTCCGGCTTTGGCTTCTCGACCATGCTGTTAACCCGGTAGATGTCATCACGAATCATCTCGCCGGAAATCACACCATATTTATGGGTTTCTTCGGGTGGTACTTCCTGAATGGCAACGATTGAGCAGCGGAACTGCTTGAACAGCTTAACCATTTGGGTCAACACCGCATCGCCGTCCAAGTTCAGGCACAGGTCATCGGCCAGAACCACGGCGAAGGGCTCATCACCTATCAGCGGGCGGCCACATAGAATGGCATGACCCAGGCCCTTCATTTCTACCTGACGGGTGTACGAGAAGCTGCATTCGTCGATCAGGCGGCGAATGCCGACCAAGTACTTTTCTTTGTCGGTGTCGCGAATCTGGTGTTCGAGCTCGTAGCTGATATCGAAGTGATCTTCCAGCGCGCGCTTACCGCGACCAGTAATCATGGCAATTTCCGTCAAGCCGGCTTCCAGCGCCTCTTCAACGCCATACTGGATCAACGGTTTGTTCACGATCGGCAGCATTTCCTTGGGCATAGCCTTGGTGGCTGGCAGAAAACGGGTGCCGTAACCGGCTGCAGGGAACAAACATTTCTTGATCATGGGGGACCTTGAGCAATGATGTGAAAAGTGCGCACGCAGTCTATCAGGCTGCACAGGCCTTACAATGCCCAGCAAACTTAAGCCCTACTGCACACGAAAAGGTTAAGGCTGAATAGCAGGCACAAAAAAACCGGCTGTAAGGCCGGCTTCAGTGGATTACAACTGTGTCAAAAACAGCTGATCTTTGTATGGTGCCTAAGCCGGGGTCGAACACATTGCCGCACGCCCCGCCATTACTGTCTTCTAGTGCCTACTTCAATGCTGCGTATCCCTAAACGTATCCCTAACCCCCAATCTACCCCCAATACAATGCCGTGACGCGTAACGTCCACCATTGGCAGGTAGAGGCTAAGTTTTTTATTTCGCGGCTGTGTGAAAACGGCTGGGCGTACGGTGGCTGAGGTCTAGAGCTGTAGGGATTTGGCCACCCCCTCCCCTATGACGCTGAAACCCAACGAATACGGGCCTTGTTTCATATTTGATTAAGATCAGCACGTTCACCGTGTCCACCTTGCCACCTTTATTTGAGATGGTCGAAGTGAGTGAAATCAGTATGTTATGCACACGTTCTGACTGATTTTTAGCCAAAAAAGGTGGACAAAGGGCGGGGATTTCGCCGAAGTGAAAATTTCGCGAAGCGTGCGGGCCTGACGACCGTAAGGTGAGCAATTGCTGCCAGAGGGACCCGCCTTTGTTAGGCGGGTAACAGCTCAACCATTTGCACGCTAAGAACTGCTGGATTCAATTCTGAGCTGCAACAAGCGGTGACGGTTGGGCACCTGTGACTTTACAACTGTAGGACGCAATTCATTGCGCCCTAGCGTGCTAGGCATCCAACAATGCCTTCCCGGCTGCACGCAGCATTCTGTCTCTGGGGACGGATATGCCGAAGTCGAGCCAATAAATGACGTTATAGTAAAACTGATCGGCAGCCATGTACTCGTCAAGAAACGCCTTTACCCGGCGGCGCGGAAAGGCGCGGACATACTTGAGCGAGGCCAACTTCCGCACGTCCTCAATCTCCGACCGCATGAGCTGAACGATGACGGCATCGGCAAGCGCCTGGAAGGCCTTGTCGGGTATCAATGGAATGATGCGCGCCAAGAGCTGTCCGGGCATCGTGGTGGCCAGCAGGTCATTGAGCCTATGCTTCCCGAGCGCATACAGCGTACGTGCCGCATCATCGTGCTTGGTGCTGCTCGCAATTGAAAGCAACAATGTGTACTTGCGACCGTATTCGGGCCGGTCGAGCGATGCGATCACCAAGGGAATGTCGCACCATTGGCCGAACTTCGCGAGGTACTGAAGGTCTGCGGCTGAGTAGTCGACACTGCCACTCGCAAGCATAGCTCGAACGAGCGATAGGTCGGCCGCGTCGAGTCTGCTGCAGATGATGTCCAAGCCTTCGCGTGTAAACCTGCTGCGCAAGTGCTTCCCAAGTGAGCGGGTCTTCTCGATAAGGTCAGTCAGCGTCCCATACCGCTTAGTCATTTCTTCCAGTAACGACTCAAAACGATCTACGAACTGATTAGCAACGGCCTTACGCAGGTCATCGCCGCGCAGCCTGAAGTTTCGACGGATCAGCGCGAAGTAGGCGTTCTGATCGAAGATCGCCGATCGCTCTTCTTCGAGCTGCGCGACGGTCAAACGGTCAAAGAACTGCTCGGTGTAACGCTCTAAGACGGCCTCACCTTCCGTATCGGTCCGGCTCATGGCGAACAGTGCAAGCCCCGTGGGGGCCGGGTTGTTGCGCACAAGGACGGCTTTCGCCTGCTCAACAGAATAGCTCCTGCCGCTTGCGACGAGCGCCAGCAGCGCGGCATAGCGTACCTCCGCATCGCTGTCGTTTAGCAATGGTTCGGCGACGCTCGCAACAAGCGCTCGCCGCTTTTGCAACAACTTGATCACTGTGGTTCTAACCAACACGTTGCGATGACTGAGTCCACGCAGCAAGATTTCACCGTCAAACTCGGCATCGCGGCTGAACAGATCGTCGAGCAGACCCTGCTTCACCGTGCTGGGCTGCAAGGTGTAGAGCGCCTCCAGGGCCGCGCGGCGATCGTCACGCAGCGTGATGCGGATGATGGCGTTGGCTGCCGCACTGGTTGTCTGTGTTTCGTTCCGAGCGAACTCCTCATTGATGTAGGGCAGGTCTGACGGCTGACCGCATTCGCTCAGATACTCCAAGGCGGCCACGCGCACTGCGGTTTCGGCAGCTTTGGCAAGCCACAGCGGAACGATCTCATTGCGGCCAAAGTGCTCCTCGTCGACGATCGGTTCCGCGATCAGGCGCATGGCTTTCAGCGCGCCGACACGCCGGTCGGTCGTGCCGACCACAGAGCAAATGGGCAATATGTTGTTCTTGAAACCATCGACCGCTGCAACCCAGTGCCAGAGCGGCACGTTCTCGTGTTTGAAGTGTGCCAGACCGTCGTCAAGCAGCCCGTTGAGTTCGCGTCGGCCGAACTCGAACTTCGTCCGCGCCTTGAAGAGAAGGTTCGCGTCGTGCGATCCCAGCGACTCCTGATCGTTGCCGTGGACGGCCGCGATGATGGAAAGCAATCTGACCCGCGCCACGTCGTCGGCAGTCAGAGGATGCTCATCGGTCGCCTTCTCGGCCGTCGTCAAGAAATTTCGCAGGAATATTGCACCTTCCACGGAGAGTGGCGTTGTCGGCCCTGGCTCGGTCGCCGACGTAGTTTGCGTCTCGGCAAGAGGTGCTTGGTCTTTCTCGGACTCTGACGCTTTGTCCTTATTGGCAAGTGCGATGACGTATCCCTGGATGCACTTGCGGAACTTACCTTCGAAGTCCCGCACGTCCGTGAAGGTCCCCGCCAACAGCTTCTTCTCGGCAAAGACTTGCTCTTTGAATGCGATGACCTTCTTGAGGTGATCCCCTGGGTCGGCGAGCAACGCGGCGTCAAGATCCTTCAGCAGAAGATTGATCTCAGGTCGCCCCTCCTTCGCGTTTCGCGTCATTGAGCGATTGAATTCTTCCTCGAAACCGGACGTGTAGGGCTCCGTTCCCGGCGGCGTGCCCCAACGCTTCCAAAGCATGCCAATGAAGAGATCGCATCCGTCAAGATCGCGATTGATGATCGCTTGCGGCCGGCCGACGCCGGGTAGCGTGTTTTCCCAACCGACTAGTTCGACTTGATATCCGAGCGCGTCCGCCAACTGACTGTTGAAATCGTCAACGATCACTTTGGCAACCTTCCGCTCTTCAGTTAGATCGCCTGGAGAAGCAAGAAATATTTTGATGAACCGTCGTGTTCCTGCCATTGCCCGCTACACCCGTTCCATGTGCATGTTGTTCATCATTGGGCCTCGTCGGCGATGTGATTTCCATCGCTAGTCCGATTGACCATTGGCTACGCCGAACTCGAAGCTCGACAACAGCTGTCAAACAAGGATGAATGGTTAGTCAGAGCCGTCCTCCAAGAATCGTGTACCACTACCGCTACCGTTCTATTGCGATAAAAGCTCCCGCTGCTCAAAACTCCAAGAGGATTGGTTTACATCCAGCTTGAACACCTTACGCCCAGGCTGGAACAGCTCTGCAAATGCGGGGTCTTCCTCATAGGTGCTACGGGCTCCAAGGTAGATCTCGCTGATTGGCACCTTATGGTCGAACAAATACAGCTCACGGGTGTTGTCGTTAAGCGGTGCGACATAATAACCAGGTTTAAAGTCGCCTCCGGAAACCTCATGTGGCTCAAGGTTCCGGTTGAGCTTGTAGTAGGAGCGAAGTGGGTCAGCCTGGCCGTCTTGCACGCTCTGTGTCCAGTCGACCACTTTCTTGACGACCCTGACTTCTTCCTCGTAAACCCAGCTGGCATGTTTGGTCAGTAACAGACGTCGCGCCAGGGCTTGATCGGCCGCCCCCTCAAAACCAAAAGCTTGCTGATACACGCCCAGCAAAGCCTCCATACTTTCTGGGTTTAGCGCGAACGGAGTCTTAGTATTGGTGTACAGCACATCCCCCGAATCAACAGTGATCAAGTTGTAGGCTGGGGAATTGAGGAATGGGCCAGAGACGTCGTAGCCAATCACGAAACCCTGGTGCTGATCGGCATAGTGAGCCCACATGAGCGGGTTGAAAACTCTCCAACTCCCCAGGGTCTAGAGTGTTGCTCCGTTTTCCTGATCGCCTTGACCGGTTGCTTCGAGCTGTTTCCGGTCAGTCGGTAAACTTGTGGATGCGACCATCCTGTGTGCAAGTTGGTGGTCTGGTCGATCGAAAATAACCAGCTAGGAGGAGTGCAAACTAACGCTCATTCGAGGCGAAGTTTCTCGCCCAGCACAAAGACCGTACATCGTGCGATTTGCTGGCGTATAAAACCTACTCCCCTCTAATCAATTCCTCAGATGGCACCAAGCCCTGAATAGGTAAGGGGTTCCAAGCAAGGCTGGTGTCCGTCTGTCTTGCTCATATCTTGGCGGCGCTGACCTCCTGACTATGCAGGGCACCAAACCCGCGTTCATCGAGCCAGGCGTGCCACCGCTCCAGCGCATCACGTTTTAACGCGGTGGCAGTTGTATGGATATAGGCTACATCCAGAGACTTCAGGGCATGGTTTAACAGCAATTCGCCGATTAAATAATCCACTCCTAGGTCAGTCCAAGCTGTCCTCGCTAGTTTCCTGAGATCATGGCTTGTCCATTCGCCATCGGATATGCAGGCAAAAGCGCTGTGCGCCTGCTTTTCGCTAATGGGAAGGCCTTTGGGACCCGGGAACAAGTAGGCTCCCTCGTATCCCGCCTTGACCTGGCTGAGTCGATAACGTTTCAAGAAGGCGCAAGCCTGGGCGCTAAGCGGCAACGTGTGTTCCCTTTTCGTCTTAGTGTCATTTGCAGGTATATGCCACATCTGCTCAGTGAGGTCGAAATGCCTCCACTTTGCCTGGCGCGTTTCTCCAATGCGTGTGCCATGCGCAAGCATTAAAGTTGCCATAGCAACAGATTCGCGTAGGTCAGCAAACTGGACAGCCCATTGGGCTAAGAGAAGGTCTGCATCAGAAGGACGCAACCTTGACCCCTTAGGCGCAATTCTGACCTTTATGAAATGGGTAAAGATAATGCCCGCTAGTAAGTTGCTATTCAGAAGGCGCAGTTCGTGAGCACGCTTTACCGCAACCTTGAGGATGCTAAAAACAAGACGAACATGCGAAAGACTGTAACGCGCCTGAAGCGGCCAAATCAGGAGAGTATCTATATTCGCGTGGTTCAGCTCAGACAAGAGCAGTGAGCCAATGCAGGGAATCAGATGACAACGTAATACCGACAAGGTCGATGCCTTTCGATGTTTGCTCAGTCTACCGTCTGCGTTGATGCGCTCGCTGTACCACGCCAGTAAATTACCCGCTGTTTGCCAGCCGCAAGAGGAAAGCCCGGCGGCCTTATGCTCCAGCTCCAGCCGATGCTGGATTTTGGGCAGCGCAGCTAGAAACTCTGGAGCTTTTACAGTTGGATAATTAGCGGCCTTGTGCCATTTCGCTTTACCTCCACGGTACGTGACAACGTAATAGCTACCCTCGGCTCTGTCCTTCTTGTAGCGAAATCGCACGGGGAAGCGCGGGTCTTTAAGCTCAGTAATTTCAGTGCTGGCTGCTGCGTTCCTGATCGCAGCCCCAGTTAGTCGGACTGTAAGAGTTTTTCCCATTGCATAGCCTCCAAGGCCGTTTAAAACGTTGATGTCGCTTGTTGGTTCTGTTGCTGCCCTGGGTCACACCGGGAACATGGGGAACAACCAGTAATGGCGAGGGCTGTAGCTGTTCCCGGTAACTTTTCTAACCGGGAACACCGGGAACAAAACCTATTGGTTCTGTTACCCATTGTTCCCGGCGTGTTCCCGGTCTGTGACCCAGCTAAATCGGCCTCGGCAGCCCAGCATTGCTGGGCCTGTAAGCCTGTTCCCGGTGTGACCCGTGATTGATCCTTTTCAAATGCCTGATACCGCACGGCCTATTCCTCCGTGGCGGCCAGTAAGGCAGCAGGATTGATCACGTAGGCACGGGCGACGCCCTCCCCCTTGATGCGCACACGCTTGGTTAGGCGACCATCGCGGTCGTTGTCGCGCTCGGCAATTGCCCCGGCGCTATCCAGGCACGCCAGCACGCGCTTGGTGTCGAAACCTTGGGCAGCGTCCGCCAGGGCTTGAGGGGTAAATAGATACAGGCGGCCATCGCCATGGGGGCGATACCAACCGGCGCGGTCATGCACCACCAGCGAATCGGAGCCGTCGACATTGGCGAAGCGGGATGCGTGCCGGTCGATAAAGGTGGACACCGCGCGCAGAATTTTGGCGTCTTCGGACTGACCACGGCCACGGAAAGCAGCCCAGGCGTTGAAGAGCTCAACCATGGCAGCGAGCGCGGTGCCGGGAGGCCAGGGCAATAGTTTGGATTGGGAGGCCATTTCTCCGGCTAATGCGGCTATGGCAAAGCGCGACACGGCGCGCGCCTCTTGCCCGGTGCCGACCGGAAAACTCACACGCGCATCGGCGAAAGCAGTCTCAAGGTCGGCGGCCGTTTGCTCTGCCATGGCTGCTGCCTGGGTACGCTCCACAAGCTGAGCAACAAAGGCTGGCCCCAGTTGACCGTAATGTTTGGCCGTAGCGCGCTTGAGAGTGTCAGCGAAGGCACGACCGGCTCCCTTGCGCCCATCCTCGCTGCTGGCGGTGTGTGCCAGCCCCAGGCCGTGCAACTCATCGTAAGCGCCATAACGGCGATAGGCTGGCACATCCAGTAGGCGCAATTCCTGCCCGGCTTTGCTGCGCATGCCGGCGCTTTCCATGTGCTTGCCCATGGTCAGCTCGCCACTGGACAGCACCATGACGCGCCATTTCTGCACCTCGCGCGGCAAACCGGAGACCTTTCCGCGTTGCCGCCCGGTGCCGTTACCCAAGGCATAGATAATGCCGCCCACGTCCTGGGGTTTGGCCTCGCCAATCTCATCGAGCACTAGCAGGGTGTCATTGCGCAGCGTGGCCACACCCTCAAGCCCGGTGCTGGTGGCGTTCCATGTACGCAGGAAATCGCGCGGTTTCCCCCACACGCTGGCAGCCACGGCCAGGGCAATACTTTTACCGCTGGAACTGTCGCCCAGCAGGTGGAAACCACCGCCGTCGGCATCCAGCAGAGCCAGTAACGGCCCTGCCAGGGCTGCACACACGGCCAGAATCAGCACGGGATTACCCAGGCAGCGGGCCGCTACTTCGCTTTGCCAGCCGGCCAGCTCTCCAGCGGTCGCATATTCATGGCCACCGGCTTCAGTTGACTGAAACACCACGTCGCCCCCACCGATAACCCGGCGGGGCATTACGAACAGCTCCGGGCCATGCCAGCCGGTGCGCGTCGCAGCCATAGCCTGGCGGTCTGGGCTGCTATTCATGAGGTAGTCCATCAACGCTTGCCGCTGCTTGTGCGGGATGGTCGCGCCCAGGTTGAGCAGTACCGCGCGCAGCTCGGCACCGTCGCCGGCAAGCATCTCCATCGGGGCCGCCCACTCGCGCCAGTGACTAGCCCCTTTGGGTTGCAGGCGCAGCAGGCGACCGAAGTTCTCCCCGCGCTCATCACAGGTGATGGCCAGCACTTCCAGCGGCGAACAAATCAGCGTGTCGGTTTCGGCATCGTCGCGGATACCGTGGAAATACAGCCCTGGCGCAAGAATATGGCCCTGGCGGGTCTGCACCCAGGCGGCATAAGTTGCCCAACTCGGCCGTGCAGGTGTGACCGTGGGGTGTTTGACCTTGGCTTTGCGCTTGGCCGGCTTGCTAGCAGGCTTGGCCGGTCGCTTGCCGCTGGGTTTCGCTTCGCCCTGGCCGGCGGCCCCGAACGCCTCTACCGGCTCAGTCGAGCTTGGCTTAGCGCTCATGGCCAGCTTCCCAGCAATGCAGGTCATTGAAATCGGACAGTTCCAGGGGCCCGCCTTGCGGCCACTCAGGGAAAACCACCATGGCACTAGTCAGCAGTGCAGCGGAGTCGGCGGCAGTGCGACCGGGGTTGTCGCCGCTGCATCGGTCGTCGTCGCCTGCAATCACTAGATCAACAAGGCTGCCGTACTTAGCGCGCAGGGCCAGAGCCACCGCTCGCAAGTTGCCGGCATTCATCGCGCAGGCCACACCGTCGACCCCGTCGTAGTGCTCAAACAGCGTGGCCCCAGTCGCCCAGCCTTCGCAGACATACAAGCGCCGCCCTGGCTCAATATTGCCCAGCAGGTGAAACGCCCCGAGCACCTGGCCGCCGAATAGAAAGCGCTTGCTGCTGTCCGGGCCGATTCGTTGCAGGTTCACCAGATCGCCTGCAACGTTGATCAGTGGCACAAGCAATTCGCCTCGATGCTGACGCAGTCCGAGGGGCGGCAATCGCTTGGCGGTAAGGTAAGCGTGTGCGGGGTCGGCGGCAGGGCTGTTTTGCCAAAGTCGGCCAGCAAACTCAGCCGCTGCCTTTTGCTTGTGACGTTTCTGCTCGGCCTCACGGGCGGTGCGCTGTTCGGCTTCCAACCTTGCCGCTGCAAACCGTCGACGCTGTCCGTCGTCATGACTATCGCCAGCGTTCTGCCGCCCATCCAGCGCGTCGAGACGCAGCCCCAGGCGGTGGGCTAAATCGCACGCGGCGTCGGCCTGATTCACGCCTACCAGATAGGCGGCCAGCGATACCAAGTCGCCCCCGCCGTCACCACATGCAAAGTCATGCCAGCGGCCGTCTAGCAGAGAAACTGAAAAGCTCCCGGCCTGGCGGTCAGCTCGCGTGGGGTTACGGGCATGCCATTCGCTGCCCTTGCGAGTGCCTTCGGGTAGCAGTTCAGGCACCAATGCAGCGGCATGCTGCAAGGCGACGGCGGCCACCGCACGTATATCCTCGACTATTCGAGTTTTCTTCAGGCAAGCCGATCCCGGCAACGCCTCGCGGCGCTGTTGAAAATAGGTCATGGGTTAGTCCTGGCTTACGGGTGACTGATGGGGCGTTGCAGTGCTGTGATTCATTGCGGCGCGGATGTTGGCCAGTTCGTTATTTGCGTTACAGCTAACTGCCGCCAGCTGAGCGGATAGCCCAGACAAAGCCAACAGCATCAAGCAAACATCCACGGCCGCGCCGTCATCAACTCGGTTGGAATTTGCGGCACTTTCCAGCAGTTCGCTGATGGCCGTGATGCCCGCGCTCAATCGCTCGCCCTGGCACTCGGCAATACAGGCTAACCATTCAAGGCGGCTGGCCTGCTCAGGTAGGTTGTCGGCGGCGGAGCGTGCGGGGAAGGTGAACAGTTCTTGCCAGAAGTTAGGAGCACTCATTGGTTGGTGCCCTCGGAGCTGTCAGTTTGGTGCTTATCCCGATCGGCAATCTTGGATTGCAGCCAGGCTTCAATTTCGGACACGACGTAATAGGCCGCTGCCTGGCGGGCGTCGCCGTCCTTGATGGGTTTAGGGAAGGTCAGGTCTTTCGCCTTGAGCTTGGCGAGGCCAGAGCGGGTCACGTCCAGCCATTGGCAGAGGGCGGGCTGACGGATCAGCCCCTTACTTGATTGTGTGGTGCTCGGGTGCATTCGCTTGCCTCCATACGGTTGAGGCTTGCCAAGTTATGCATCCGATTCATCGCTGTCATAGCAATGCAAAGCGTTTGTTTGCATTGCAAAGGAAACTACTTATCCAGTTCCTCCTTCGCCTCCCTGTTTGCTTCTCGTAGTGCGTGTTTTACATCATCTTTCCGTGCGCCTTTCCACCCACGCTCTCCAATTGCAGCCGCAATAGCTTCCTGCTTCTGCCACTCAGGCCCAAGCAACTCACGCAGACCTGCGACAATTAGCTGCCAGTTGATACGTCGCTTTCCTTTTCCCGGTTCTGGTAGCTCACCGCGCGCTCTTTTGATGGCTTGAATTTGGTAGCCAAGGGCGTCGTCATAAGGGCTTATGAAGTGAAGAGGCCCATTTTCATCAGACTCATCATCTGAGTAAGTCCAGCTAGGGCCGTGCGAATGAATAACGGCCGGCCATTCGGGGCAAGCGGTTGGATCATTCAAGATTTGTGCTACTTGGCAGATTTCTTGAGGGGCATAAATCCTCGCATAGCGCTCGCCCGATGCGGGCTCAAGGTAACCGTCGGCATTTGCTATCAGCGCTTTCCATTCTGTGCCATAGCTATCTACCAACCTCCCGTCACTTGGTAAGGGGTACGGGAGAACGTCCTGCCACCAATCGCAACCGAAAGGCACTTTCAGCAAATGTGGGTCGTTCTCATCTTCTCTGGCTAGTAAATAAAAGCCCTCCCCGGGGTATTCTTGCCCGTCCGCTGGGGCAAACTCTATGTAGGCAGGAACCACCCCGGAGCGAGCATATTCCGCCATGTCATCGCCGCTTACTTCCTCGCCAATCAGCAACGTGAGCAATTGTGCGGCTTCTTCTTCAGATATGTACTGCTTCAGTTTCAGGGGCTTAATTGCCATACGAATCCCTATGCTTCCGCATTGTTTTGGTAGTTGAGCTATCAGGCGCGCTTGCTTAGCGGTACGACATTTGCCCCGCTGCGGTTAGCGAAGTCATACGGCGTCACATGCCGCTCACGGTTGGCATCCAGATAGTCAGCCCACCACTGCATCATCAGCCGGCGCTCTTCGATGTGCTCGGCCTTGTGAATGTAGGCAGCCCTCACACCATTCCGCTCTTGGTGGCTCATCTGCCGCTCTACTGCGTCCCGCGTCCAAAGGCTTGATTCAACCAAAGCACTACAAGCCATCGAGCGGAAACCATGGCCACATATTTCGGTTTTGGTGTCGTATCCCATGCGGCGTAGCGCCTTGTTTACTGTGTTCTCGCTCATGGGTTTGTGATGGTAATGATCGCCCGCAAAAACCAAATCAAACCGCCCGGTAAGGTGTTGCACCTGCTCTATTACGGCTAAAGCCTGACGGGACAACGGCACCAAATGGGGCGTTCCCATCTTGGCACCACGGTGCGAACGCTTGACCCCTTCAATCTCGGTACGCTCGCCAGGCATTGTCCAGATAGCCCGATTCAAATCGAACTCAGGCCAGCGGGCAAAACGCAACTCACTGGAGCGGACGAAAACCAGCAGCGTCAGCATGGTTGCCAGTCGCGTTAGCGGTCGTCCGCCATCAGCCTCAATGCGCCCTATCAGCTCCGGCAATCGATCCAGCGGCAGCGCGGGTCGATGCTTGGTTTTGGGGCTAACAGTGCCACCTATCAAGTCCAATGCCGGATTGAACTCAATCAGGTTCTGCTGAACAGCAACGCGCATGATGCCGACGATGCGCTGGCGCAAGCGACCAACCAGATCAAGCGCCCCTCGCTTCTCAACAATTTTGAGGGCTGCCAGTAGGTCACGCGTTTTCAGCTCAGATACCAAGCGTTTGCCAAGTACTGGAAAAAGGTCAGCCTCAATCTCTTTCAGCACCCTAGCCGCATGGTCTTTCGACCACTTGCCCATCCTGGCATGCCAGTCTCGCGCCACAGCCTCGAAAGTATTTGTGCCAGCTGCGGCCTCATCAATCTTCACTTGGCGTGCTTGCTCGACAGGGTCAAGCCCGTTAGCTAGCAATTCCAATGCATCTGCTCGCCGCGCCCTGGCCCCCTTGAGCGTCAGCGCCGGGTAATTACCAAATGCGGTCAAGCCGCCACGGCCGTCGGGCTTGGTGTATTTGAATCGCCAGGACTTCACGCCCGTAGGTTTAACCAACAGGTACAAGCCTTGGCCATCAAATAGCTTGTAGTCCTTTTCGCGTGGCCTGGCGGCCTCGCATTTCGGGTCTGTCAGAGGGGTGACAGTGCGCGCCATAGGGATACGTTCCTTGTCGAACCAAACATATCCCTAAACGTATCCCTAAAATGCGGAGCTGTACAGGATCATTCAAAAACATACGGGCACAAAAAAACCGGCAAGAGTGCCGGTTTTAGTGGGTTTCAGGTTCATACAGGAACATCTGAAATCATGTACATGGTGCCCGAAGCCGGAATCGAACCGGCACGAGGTTACCCTCGAGGGATTTTAAGTCCCTTGCGTCTACCGATTTCGCCATTCGGGCGGTAGCGCTGCATTGCGTGGCTAGGACTATATACAGCCCTTGCGCGCCTCGCAAGGTTTCAACCTTAAATGAAAAAGCCTCGTAAATCAGTGATCTACGAGGCTCTTCTAATTGGAGGCTGAGGTCGGAATCGAACCGGCGTTCACGGATTTGCAATCCGGTGCATAACCACTCTGCTACTCAGCCTTGAACCTAAACACGGGCCGTATAAACGTTCCGTTAAAACTGGAGCGGGAAACGAGACTCGAACTCGCGACCCCGACCTTGGCAAGGTCGTGCTCTACCAACTGAGCTATTCCCGCTTGTCGTACTGACGGGCGACATTCTATAGCTTCGCAGCTTGCCGTCAACCCCTTGATTCAAAAAAGCTTATTTCTTCTCGGAGGTGATTCGCAGGTGGGGCCACGCAGCCAACAGGTACTGCGCCATCGACCACAAGGTCAATACAGCGGCAATGAGTAACAGCCCATAGCCCAGTACAACCCAAGCGGTGAATGCCGGTGGATTGGCCAGCAGAATCACCAGTGCGACCATTTGTGCGGCAGTTTTCCATTTAGCCAGTTTGGATACGGCCACATGCGCGCGCGCGCCTAGCTCTGCCATCCACTCACGCAGCGCCGACACCACGATTTCACGGCCGATGATGATCGCTGCCGGCAGCGTCAGCCAAAGATTGGAGTGTTCGTCCACTAGAAGGACTAGGGCCACGGCCACCATCAGTTTGTCGGCAACTGGATCGAGGAACGCGCCAAACGGTGTGCTCTGCTCCCAGCGGCGCGCCAGGTAACCATCGAGCCAATCAGTGGCTGCCGCGATTGAGAACATCGCACTGGCAGCCCAATAGCTCCAACTGAAGGGAAGGTAAAACAGCACAATAAATACCGGTATTAGCAGTACGCGGAGCACGGTAAGCAGGTTGGGGATATTCATTGGCACAACTTAGCGGTAAAGAGAGCCGGCATTCTACTCACTGTGCAGTGCGGCATAAATCGACTCGGCGAGTTTTTTACTGATTCCAGGTGCTTTGGCGATTTCTTCGATGCTGGCACGTGACAACTCCTGCAGACCACCAAAATGGTTGAGCAATTCGCGGCGGCGCTTAGGGCCAACCCCAGCAACCTCCTCAAGTGTTGATGTGCGACGGGTTTTATCGCGGCGGGCGCGATGCCCGGTAATGGCAAAGCGGTGCGACTCATCGCGGATCTGTTGAATCAGGTGCAGGGCAGGTGAGTTTCCCGGCAGGGTAAATTCATGCGCAGCATCATTAAGGTACAGGGTTTCCAGGCCCGGTTTACGGGTCGCACCTTTGGCCACGCCGAGTAGAATCAGATCAGGTATTGCCAGCTCTTCGAGTACTTCGCGCGCCATCGCTAGCTGGCCCTTGCCACCATCGACCAGCAGGATATCCGGCAGCTTGCCCTCGCCATCCTTGATTTTGCTGAAGCGCCGCATCAAAGCTTGATGCATCGCGGCGTAGTCATCGCCAGGCGTCACGCCTTCAATGTTGTAACGGCGATAGTCAGACTTGATCGGGCCTTCCGGGCCGAAAACGACACAGGAGGCAACGGTCGCCTCACCGCTGGAGTGGCTTATATCGAAGCACTCTAGGCGCTGCGGCACTTCATCCATATCCAAGGCTTGCGCCAGGGCATCAAAGCGCGCGGCAACATGCTGTCGATTAGCCAGGCGCGCTGCCAGGGCTTGTTCAGCATTGGTCACGGCAAGCTGCTGCCAGCGCGCACGAATGCCACGCACCCGATAGCTGATACTCAGTTCACGGCCGCGCAGCTCATCGATCGCGGCGATCAAGATAGGGAAGTCTTCGTGCTGAGCATTGACGATCAGCTCGCTCGGCAGATCGCGCTCCTGGCTGCTCAAGTAGTACTGCGCGAGAAAAGCCAGCAACACACTGCTGCTCTCCTCCTCAATGGCTACCTGCGGGTAGAAGTTCTTGCTGCCAAGCACCCGGCCGCCACGCACGCTGATTAAATGCACGCACGCGCCGCCTGGATTGACCATGGCGGCCACGACATCCACATCCCCGGCGCCGCCCTCCATGCTTTGCTGATCTTGGACCCGGCGCAGCAGCGAGATTTGGTCACGCAATCCGGCAGCACGCTCAAAGTCGAGTGTCGTAGCGGCAGCCTGCATTGCCGTAGAAAGTTCGTCGGTTAGGGCATTGCTGCGCCCCTCAAGAAACATCATCGAATGGCGAACGTCATCGGCATACTCGCCAGGCTCTACCAAGCCAACACAGGGGGCTTTACAACGCTTGATCTGGTACTGCAGGCAGGGTCGCGTGCGGTTCTTATAGAAGCTGTCCTCACACTGGCGCACAAAAAAAGTCTTCTGCAGCAGGTTGAGACTTTCGCGAATAGCGCCGGCACTGGGATAAGGGCCAAAGTAACGGCCCTTCTGCTTTTTCGCACCACGATGAATGCTCAGGCGCGGGAAGGCCCCATCGGAGAGAAATACATAGGGATAGGATTTATCGTCGCGCAGCAGAATGTTGTACGGCGGTCGCCATTCCTTGATAAGCGTCTGCTCAAGCAGTAACGCTTCGGTTTCGTTGGCGGTGATGGTGGTTTCAACTTGAGCAATCTTACCTACCAGCGCGGCTGTCTTAGGCGCCAGACCGCTTTGGCGAAAGTAACTGGCCAAGCGCTTTTTAAGGTTCTTGGCCTTGCCGACATACAGCAGTTTGGCGTGCGCATCGAACATGCGGTATACGCCTGGGCGACCGCTGCAGGTAGAGAGAAACGCGCTGGAATCGAAAGGCGCGTCGGCGACGTCAGTTGCTGGCATCAATCATGCCGTGGCGCACAGCCAGAAGAGCCAGCTCTACATCGCTGGTAATCGACAGCTTTTCGAAAATGCGATAGCGATAGGTGTTTACGGTTTTTGGTGACAGGCATAGCTTGTCAGAGATTACCTGCACTTTCTGGCAGCCCGCGATCATCAGTGCAATCTGGATTTCACGCTCAGACAGCAAATCAAATGGCGAATTGCTAGCCTGCGGTTGAAACGACTTGAATGCTAGTTGCTGAGCAATCTGCGGACTGATGTAGCGCTGACCACCGAAGACCATGCGAATAGCCTGGACCATTTCTTCGAGCGCTGCGCCTTTGGTCAGATAGCCAGCCGCGCCAGCTTGCAGTAAGCGCGTGGGGAACGGATCTTCTTCGCAGGCCGTTACGGCGACAATTTTTAGGTCAGGATGGCTACGAATCAGCTTGCGGGTGGCTTCTAAACCACCGATGCCAGGCATTTTAATGTCCATCAGGACAACGTCGGGCTTTAACTCACGGGCTTTCGTAAGGGATTCTTCGCCGGACTCGGCTTGGCCAACCACCTGCAATCCGGCGATGTCAGCCAGCATGCGGGTAATACCAGTACGCACCAGGTCATGGTCATCAACAACGAGTACCCTGATCAAGCATCACCCCAGTCGTACCAGCTGCGGATAACAGCAGGCGAAGTTGGAAAACAGATCGTTTACTAAGACGCAGCTTGGCGGATAACCGTCAAAACGCAAGCGTCAATATGACCATGCACATGTAAGTCAATTAGCTGCTAGGCAAAGGTGTCACCCGGCTAAGAGCCCGCTCAATCCTACTGGAGTGCATCTACCCAGAGCCAGCAAAATCCCGCCCACCCCAGCATTAGAATACTCAAGCTCCGCGGCAATCTAGAGAACACGCTAACGCTTACTTGACGAGAGTTACCAGGCAAAAAAAAGAGCCTAGGTTTTGCCTAGGCTCTTTTCCACTTGTTTGGTGGAGGGCCAGGGATTCGAACCCTGGGAACGCTACTAACGTTCGCCGGTTTTCAAGACCGGTGCATTCAACCGCTCTGCCAACCCTCCGATTTTGCACTGAACGAGAGCATTTAATTAAAAGCTAATCAGAAGAACCTTCCTCCCAATCATCATTAAAACCTTCACTCAGGCGCAAGTGCCATATTTCTGCCATTTGCGGGCGGCAATCTTACCCGAACGCAACACGCTGTCAAACTCTGCGTGTTGGCTCTTTAACTCCCTCTGCTATGATCGGCATGACTTTGGTCACGGAACCATCAGCCTTTTCAGGAGTGTCGCCATGAACGAACACAATTATGCACTTGACCACACACAGGTTGAGCAGCAAGAAGTAAGCCGCGTTTTGCGCAACACTTATGGTCTGTTGGCCATCACGCTGGCCTTCAGTGGCCTTGTGGCCTACATCGCGCAGCGCGCCAATGTGCCTTACCCGAATATCTTTGTGGTGCTGATCGGCTTCTATGGCCTGTTCTTCCTCACAGCCAAATTGCGCAACTCGTCTTGGGGTCTGGTTTCGACCCTCGCCCTGACTGGTTTCATGGGCTACACCCTCGGCCCTATCCTTAATCGCTACATGGGCATGGCCAACGGCGCAGAAGTCGTCAGCTCCGCCTTTGCCATGACAGCATTGGTGTTCTGCGGTCTGTCGGCCTATGTGTTGACCACCCGTAAGGACATGAGCTTTCTCAGTGGCTTTATCACTGCAGGCTTTTTTGTTTTGCTGGGTGCAATGGTGGCAGGCTTCTTCTTCCAGATCAGCGGCCTGCAACTGGCAATCAGCGCGGGTTTCGTACTGTTTTCCTCGGCCTGCATCCTGTTCCAGACCAGCGCCATCATTCATGGTGGCGAGCGTAACTACATCATGGCGACCATCAGCCTATATGTATCGATCTACAACCTGTTCATCAGTCTGCTGCAGATTTTCGGCATCATGAGCAGCAACGACTGATCCCGCTGCCTTGAAAGCCCGCTTCGGCGGGCTTTTTTATGCCTGCTGTCCGCGCATCTTGGCGACGCAGGCATTATCATTTCGGCAAATTGATTCGCCAGGTTTGTTATGAAGTTCGCCATCGCCCTTTTCTCACCGCCCCACGCACCGTCATCACGTCGTGCCTTGCGCTTTGCCGAGGCTGCAGTGGCGGGCGGTCACCAGATCGTGCGCCTGTTTTTCTATCAAGACGGAGTCCATAGTGCATCGAGTAATGTGGTCTGTGCACAGGATGAACTGGACCTGCCGGGTGAGTGGCGTGAGTTCGTGCAAGCGCAGCACTTGGATGGCGTGGTGTGTATCGCGGCAGCACTGCGCCGTGGCGTACTTAATGCGGAGGAAGCGCAGCGTTACACACGCTCCGCCGCTAACTTGAACCTTCCTTGGGAGCTTTCCGGTCTCGGCCAACTGCACGAGGCGACGCAATTAGCCGATCGTTTAGTGTGCTTTGGAGGGCCATGAGATGAGTAAGTCACTGTTGATTATCAGCCGTCAGGCTCCTTGGTCAGGCCCCTCTGCTCGCGAAGCATTGGATATTGCCCTGGCAGGCGGCGCTTTTGATCTGCCTGTTGGCATGCTGTTTCTCGATGATGGCGTGTTTCAACTGAGCGGCGCGCAACAACCTGCCAGCCTGCAGCAGAAAGATCTCAGCGCCAATCTGCAAGCTTTGCCGATGTTTGGTGTGGAGGCGTTGTATGTTTCGCAGCGCAGCCTAGAGGAGCGTGGCTTACACCAGTCATCCAGCAGTCTCGCAGTCGAGCTGCTAAACGATACCGCGCTAACCGCTCTGATTGACCGATATGACCAGGTGATTACGCTCTGATGGCTACTTTGCATGTGCTCTCACACTCCCCCTTTACCGACAGCCGCCTAGGCAGTTGCCTGCGTATTCTCGGCAGCCAGGATGCATTACTGCTGTGCGGCGATGCGGTTTACGCCTTGCAGGCTGGCAGCGTACAACGCCAGGCGCTTGAACTGATGCCAGAAAGCACTGCGCTGTTTGCCCTGGATGAAGATGTACAGGCCAGAGGGCTTGATCTTCCCGCACGCCTTACCCAGGTGGATTACTGCGGTTTTGTTGCGCTCAGCTGCCAGTACGACAAAGTGAACACCTGGCTATGAACCTGCTGCATGTTGAGGGCCGTGAGCTACCGTTGGATAAAGACGGCTACCTGGTCGAATTAACTGATTGGTCTGAAGAGACTGCGCAGGCCTTGGCGCAACGCGAAGGGCTCAGCCTGAGCGCCGAACACTGGGAAATTTTGCAGCTGGTTCGTAGTTTTTATGACGAGTTCCAGCTGTCCCCCGCCAATCGCCCACTGGTGAAATTTGTTGCCAGTAAACTCGGCCCAGAGAAAGGTAATAGCCTCAATCTCAACCGGTTGTTCAATGGCGCTCCCGCCAAACTCGCCGCCAAACTGGCGGGCCTGCCCAAGCCGACCAATTGCCTATGAATCTCGTTACCCCGCCCGAACACCTCTTCGCTCAATTTGTGCGCATTCTTGGCAAAGGCAAGCGCGGCGCGCGCAACCTGACCCGCGAGGAAGCTCGCGAAGCCATGGGCATGCTGCTCGATGGGCAGGCTGAAGAAAGCCAACTGGGCGCCTTTCTGATGCTATTACGGCACAAGGAAGAGAGCGCCGAGGAAATGGCCGGGTTTGCTGAAGCAGTTCGTGCACGATTGCAGGCGCCGGCGATACAGGTGGATCTGGACTGGCCAAGCTATGCCGGTAAGAAACGCCACCTACCCTGGTTTCTGCTGGCGGCCAAGGCCCTCGCCAACAGTGGCATTCGCATACTGTTGCATGGAGGTGGCCCCCATACTGCCGGGCGCCTGTACAGTGAACAGCTACTCGATACTCTGAACATTCCACTATGCCGCAGCTGGGGCAGTGTCGAGCAGGCACTGAATCAGCATCAGCTGGCGTTTATCCCGCTGGGCGATTGGATGCCGCAACTGCAACGGATGATCGACCTGCGCAATATCCTCGGTCTGCGCTCACCCATTCATTCGTTGACACGCATTCTTAACCCACTTAATGCCCGTTGCGGCTTGCAAAGCATTTTCCATCCTGGTTACCAGGCAGTGCACCGCGAAGCCAGCCAGTTACTAGGGGATACGGCGGTGGTGATCAAGGGTGAAGGGGGTGAAATCGAGGTTAACCCGGATGCAGCCAGCCACTTTTATGGCACAGCCAATGGCGCCAACTGGGATGAGGACTGGCCAGCGCTTTCTGCGCAGCGACATGTCAAACCCTCAGCGCTAGAACCGCAGTATCTAGCTGCGTTCTGGCGCGCCGAAGTGACAGATGCTTACGGTCAACTTGCGGTTATCAGCACCATGGCCTTAGCGCTGCGTGGCCTGGGACGTAGCCGTGACGACGCCTTCGTA
Source organism: Pseudomonas guineae (assembly GCF_900113745.1). GTDB lineage: Bacteria > Pseudomonadota > Gammaproteobacteria > Pseudomonadales > Pseudomonadaceae > Aquipseudomonas > Aquipseudomonas guineae. The sequence continues at coordinate 426,705 of NZ_FOQL01000002.1, forward strand.
GAAGCAGAGCACTACTGGGGCAAACGAAACTCATCGATTTGACCGATAGGTCTGCGTGTTTTTTTGCACTTATCCATACAGCGCAGGTCGTTAGGCTGGTACCTTCACGACATAAAGGAGCCAGCTTATGGGCCTGCTAATAGATGGACAATGGCGAGACCAGTGGTACGACACCGGTGATTCCGGGCGCTTCCAGCGTGAAGAGGCACAGCACCGCCACTGGATCACCGCCGACGGTGCACCCGGCCCCAGCGGCGAAGGTGGTTTTGCTGCCGAACCCGGGCGCTATCATCTGTATGTCTCGCTTGCCTGCCCTTGGGCACATCGCACGCTGATCCTGCGCGAGCTCAAAAACCTACAACCGCTAATTGGCGTGTCGGTGGTCAGTTGGCTGATGCGCGATCATGGCTGGACCTTCGACGCTAAGCACGGTGCCAGCGGTGATGCCCTTAACGACCTAACCTACCTACATCAGCGCTACAAAGTCGACGATGCGCACTACACGGGGCGGGTCACCGTCCCCCTGTTATGGGACACACAGCGCGAGTGCATCGTCAGTAACGAGTCGGCCGAGATCATTCGCATGCTCAACGGCGCCTTCGATGAGCTAACCGATAATCGCCTGGACTTTTACCCAGAGCACCTGCGCAAGCAGATCGACGCCTTGAATGACCGCATCTACCCCGCCATCAACAACGGTGTCTATCGTGCTGGTTTTGCCACGTGCCAGGCCGCTTATGAAGAAGCCTTTGATGAACTGTTCGCGACTCTGGATAGCCTAGATGCAAGCCTAGGCAGCCGTCGCTATTTAGCTGGCGAGCATCTGACTGAAGCAGATATACGCCTGTTCACCAGCTTGATTCGCTTCGATGCGGTTTACCACGGTCACTTCAAATGCAACCTGCGCCTGCTGGAGGACTACCCTAACCTGTCCAACTGGTTGCGCGAGCTGTACCAGTGGCCAGGGGTTGCCAAGACCGTGGACTTCACTCACATCAAAAGTCACTACTACGCCAGCCACGCCACGATTAACCCGACCGGTGTAATCCCTAAGGGGCCATCGTTACTTTTGGAACGGTCGCACGACCGTGAGCGCTTGCCTGGCAAGGGCATTTACCAACGCTGATAGTAGCTGGGGCCCTGATGAAGGGACCCAGGCAGCTGCCAAAACTCAATCCCGACCAGTGGCGTCTTCAAACCATGCGAGCTTTTCGCGCAGCTGCACCACACCACCGACTATAACCAGGGTTGGCGCACGCACGTCGTGCTCAGCGACCAATTCAGCCAGGTTAGCCAATGTGCCGGTAAACACTCTCTGGTTCTGTGTAGTGCCCTGCTGGATCAATGCCGCTGGAGTTGTTGCAGCGCGGCCATGGGCAATCAGTTGCTGGCAAATCATCGGCAGACCCACCAACCCCATATAGAACACCAGGGTCTGGCTGGAAGAGGTGAGTTCGTGCCAAGGCAAATTACTGCTGCCATCTTTCAGGTGCCCGGTGACAAAACGCACCGACTGCGCATGATCGCGGTGGGTCAGCGGAATGCCCGCATAGGCGGCGCAGCCTGAAGCCGCGGTGATGCCGGGAACCACTTGAAACGGTATGCCGTGGGCGGCCAGCTCTTCAATCTCTTCGCCACCACGACCAAAAATAAACGGATCGCCACCCTTCAGGCGCAACACCCGCTTACCTTCTTTAGCCAACGTGACGAGGCGTTGGTTAATTTGATCCTGCGGCAGTGCATGCTCAGCGCGCTGCTTGCCAACATAGATACGCTCGGCATCGCGGCGGCACAGCTCGATGATCGCCGGGGCGACTAGGCGGTCATACAACACCACATCGGCCTGCTGCATCAGGCGCAAGGCACGGAAGGTCAGTAGATCAGGATCGCCCGGCCCGGCGCCAACCAGATATACCTCACCCAACGCGCGTGGGGCAATCCCGGCAATTTTCTCTTCCAGCAGGCGCTCACCTTCCTGCAGTTTACCCGCGAATACGCTTTCAGCCACTTGACCTTGGAAGACGTCTTCCCAGAACACTCGGCGCTGTTGCACATCAGGGAAAAGCCCTTTGACCTGGGCACGAAAACGCTTCGCTAGGCCGGCTAATTGGCCATAAGTCGCGGGAATCCATGTTTCTATTTTGGCCCGTATGAGTCGCGCTAGAACTGGCGCATCGCCGCCGCTGGTAATCGCCACGATTAACGGCGAGCGGTCGACGATGGCTGGGAAAATAACACTGCAGAGCTTCGGCGCGTCCACCACATTGACCGGAATACCCAGCGCTTGGGCCTCGGCCGAAATGTGCGCGTTCAGTGGCTCGTCGTCCGTCGCAGCAATGATCAGCGTCACCCCTTGCAGGTCGATCGACTGATAATCGCGCAGCAACACCTCGCCATGTCTGGCTAAGGCCATTTCGCGCAACTCATCCCGTATCTCGGGGGCCACTACCCGCAGCTTGGCGCCGGCATCACTGAGTAAGCGCGCCTTACGCACGGCGACTTCACCGCCACCGACCACCAGTACCAGGCGATCCTGCAGTTTGTGAAACAGGGGCAGAAAATCCATGACGCGCGCTCTCAATCGGGTAAACAAAACGAGGCGGCATTGGCCGCCCCGTTGCAGGTGACAGAAATCTGGATTAACCGATGATTTCGATGCCGCCCATATAAGGTTTCAGTACGCCTGGCACACGAATGCTGCCATCGGCCTGCTGGTAATTTTCCAGCACAGCCACCAGGGTACGACCCACCGCCAGGCCTGAGCCGTTGAGGGTGTGCAGCAGTTCTGGTTTGCCCGTTTCCGGGTTGCGATAACGCGCCTGCATACGACGCGCCTGGAAGTCACCGCAGTTGGAGCAGGAAGAAATCTCACGGTACTTATCCTGGCTCGGCACCCAGACTTCGAGGTCGTAGGTTTTCACCGCGCTGAAACCCATGTCACCGGTACACAGGGCCAACTTACGGTAAGGCAGCTCAAGCAGCTGCAACACGCGCTCGGCATTGGCGGTCAGGCCTTCAAGAGCGTCGAAAGACTGACTCGGCTCGACGATCTGCACCATCTCGACTTTGTCGAACTGATGCTGGCGGATCATCCCACGGGTATCGCGGCCAGATGCGCCGGCCTCGCTGCGAAAGCAGGGGGTATGTGCGACGAATTTCAGTGGCAGCTGCTTAGGGTCGAGAATTTCGCCCGCAACTATATTGGTCAGCGACACCTCAGCGGTTGGTATCAAGTACAGATCCGCTTCGCCTTCGCGGCTAATTTTGAACAGGTCCTCTTCGAATTTTGGCAGCTGGCCAGTGCCATGCAATGCCGGCGCCTGCACCAGATAGGGCGTATAGGCTTCTTCGTAGCCATGTTCGCCGGTGTGCAGATTGATCATAAATTGTGCAAGGGCACGGTGCATGCGAGCGATAGGCCCGCGCAGCAAGGCGAAGCGGGCGCCGGAGAGTTTGGCGGCAGTTTCAAAGTCTAGCCAGCCGTGTTGCTCGCCTAAGGCAACATGATCCTGAATCGGGAAGTCGAAGCTACACGGCGTACCCCAGCGCGACACCTCAACGTTGCCCTCTTCATCTGCACCGACCGGCACCGATTCGTGCGGCAGGTTGGGGATATTTAGCAGCAGGATATCGAGTTCACTTTGAATGGTATCAAGCTCACGCTTACCCTCCTCCAGATCGCTGCCCATTTGGTCCACTTCGGCCAGCAGCGGCGTAATATCTTCGCCGCGTTGCTTGGCCTGACCAATGGATTTGGAACGACTGTTACGCTCGGCCTGCAGCTGCTCGGTGCGGGTCTGCACCGTTTTACGCTGGGCTTCGAGTGCTTCGAAGCGTGCAACATCGAGGACAAAGCCTCGGGTAGCAAGGCGCTCGGCCACTTCATGGAGCTGGGTACGAACGAGTTTGGAATCGAGCATGTTCTGGTCTCAACACATCACAAGGGTTTGCATGGCCGTGGCCATGACGCGCAATGTCGCGCAGTTTAAGGCCTTACCCGGGTTTGGTGCCACTTCAGGGGGCCGGCGGCGGCTAACAGAGCGGGTTTAATGGCTTAGACGAGCCAGAACAAAACCTGCCCAGACCGCAAGGACACCGCCGAGGATGCTGCACAACAGGTAAGCGAGCGCTTCATTGAGGCGACCGCCTTCAAACAGCTTGAGCAACTCAAGACTGAATGACGAAAAGGTCGTGAAGCCCCCGAGCAGACCAATGACCAGGCCACCGCGCAACTCGATCGGCAGGTCGGTACGCAGCAGCAGCAAGCCGGAGAACAGACCGATCAGTAGGCAACCGACGATATTGACGGTGAAGGTGCCCAGGTAAAAGTGCCGCGGCCAGTGGGAGGCAACCCAGCTAGCGGTCAGAAAACGCAGCACTGAACCCACCGCACCGCCTAGGGCAACGGCCAAGGCCATGCGAATCATGTTTTTCTCCGTTGACGAGGACTGTTACGGTCCTGACTTTTCAAGTGCTGCAGCTTGTCGCGAATTTTAAGCTCCAAGCCGCGTGGCACGGGCTGGTAGTACTCACGTGGTTCGAATGCCTCGGGGAAATAATCCTCACCAGCGGCATAGGCATCAGGCTCATCGTGGGCATAGCGGTATTCGTCGCCGTAGCCTAACTGCTTCATCAATTTGGTGGGCGCGTTGCGCAGGTGCAGCGGCACCTCTTGCGAGCCATGCTCAGCCGCATCGCGCTTGGCTGCGTTGAAGGCGTTATAGACCGCGTTACTTTTCGGTGCACAGGCTAGATAGATAATCGCCTGGGCTACGGCCAGCTCGCCCTCAGGACTACCCAAACGTTCTTGCACATCCCAGGCATTCAGACAGAGCGTCAGTGCCCGCGGGTCCGCATTGCCGATGTCCTCACTGGCCATGCGTACCACGCGACGGGCGATGTACAGCGGGTCGCAGCCGCCATCGAGCATGCGCGCAAACCAATACAGCGCACCGTCTGGGCTGGAGCCACGCACGGACTTGTGCAAGGCGGAAATCTGGTCATAAAAGGCTTCGCCGCCTTTATCGAAGCGGCGTTGAGTATCACCCAGTAAATTGAGCAATAACGCGCTGCCGATCTCGCTGCCGTCTTCGGCGAGGTCGGCAGCGTTTTCCAGAAAGTTGAGCAGGCGCCGACCGTCACCATCGGCGGCGGCTTGGAGGATCTTAAAGCTCTCCTCAGGCAAGCTTAATTGGCGCTCACCGAGTCCCTTCGGGTCACTTAAGGCGCGATCAACCAGCTTGCGCAGGGCGGTCTCATCGAGACTTTTCAGCACGTACACACGGGCACGTGAGAGCAAGGCGTTGTTCAGCTCGAACGAGGGATTTTCCGTGGTCGCGCCAATAAAGATCAGCGTGCCGTCTTCGACATAGGGCAGGAAAGCATCTTGCTGCGATTTGTTGAAGCGGTGCACTTCATCGACAAACAGGATGGTTTGCCGACCATATTGCGCCGCATGTTGCTGGGCGACTTCCACGGCCTGACGAATTTCCTTAACCCCAGACAGCACGGCGGAAATCGTTTCAAAATGCGCGTCAGACACCTGTGCTAACAAACGCGCCAGAGTGGTCTTGCCCACGCCCGGCGGACCCCAGAAGATCATCGAGTGCAGCGCACCCTGCTCCAACGCCTCACGCAAGGGCTTACCACGGGCGAGCAAATGCTCCTGCCCAACATACTCATCCAAGCTCGCTGCGCGCAGGCGAGCGGCGAGCGGCTGAGCGACAGACGCCTTGCGAAACAGATCCATGATCGGGGTAACGCCTCTCGCTCTTGAGCTATTTACTCTTGAATCACGTCCGCGCCGGCCGGAATCTCGAAGGTGAACTGCGCGTTGTCTTGTGGCTCATTCATTTTCACGTTGAGGAAAAGAATGTTGGTGCGCTGACCGATGCTGTCGATCAGCTGCATGTCGTTAAGTACGCTATTACGGAACGACAAGCGCAGGCTGTCAAACAGGGTGTCTTTGGATTTTGGCTTAAGAATGAAGTCGACCACATTGCCGCCTTCTTTGTGGCTAATTTCGAAGTTCTCACGGATCTTCGAGACGTCACCCGATAGCAGCAGCGCCGGGGTATGAGTCAGACGCTGATCGAGGGTCTGGATGGTTACTTGTTGTAGGTCTGGGTCATACAACCAGACTTTCTCACCGTTAGAGACCAACAGTTGCTCCATCGGAGCATCGGTGTGCCAGCGAAACAGGCCAGGGCGCTTGAGCACAAGTTGGCCTGAGGTTTCCTGCAGCTGAGTGCCGCCGCCATCCAGGGTCAGCTGGGAAAAGCGCGCAGTAATGGTTTGCGCCTGGTTAAGTAATACGGTCAAACGCTGTACCGCGACTTCATCATCAGCTACGGCGGCAACACTGGTAAAGCTCAATACGGTCAGCAACAGCATGCGAATCAGGCGCATGGGACTCCTTATCAATTCAGGGCAAGGTATTAATCGCGAACAGGGCTAGGTGCTATGACCTCGCGAGAGCCATTTGTGTTCATTGAGGTTACGACACCGGCCATTTCCATGGCCTCAATCATTCGTGCGGCGCGGTTGTAGCCAATTTTCAGTTTGCGCTGCACGGCGGAAATCGACGCGCGGCGGCTCTCGAGGACAAAGTTGACCGCTTCATCGTAGAGCGCATCGGTCTCGCTGTCTTCGCCACCCTCGCCGCTGCCTTCGAAACCACTGCCGGCCTCCTCAGCACCATTAAGAATTTCCTCGATATAGTCCGGCGTACCGCGCTGCTTCCAGGCCTCGACGACCCGATGGACTTCTTCGTCGGAAACAAAAGCGCCGTGGACGCGGATCGGCAAGCTCGTACCCGGCGGCATATATAGCATGTCACCGTGGCCAAGCAGCTGTTCGGCGCCGCCTTGATCAAGAATGGTACGTGAGTCGATCTTGCTCGAAACCTGAAACGCCATTCGGGTAGGGATGTTGGCCTTGATCAGACCGGTGATCACATCGACCGAGGGACGCTGCGTAGCTAGAATCAGGTGAATCCCCGCCGCACGGGCTTTTTGCGCGATACGCGCGATCAGCTCTTCAACCTTTTTACCAACAATCATCATCATGTCGGCGAACTCATCGACCACCACCACGATGGTGGGCAGAGGTTTCAGCAGCGGTGCTTCGTCGTGCATGCTTTCGCGCTTGTACAGCGGGTCAGAAAGCGGTTCGCCTGCCTCGATGGCATCTTTGACCTTACGGTTAAAGCCAGCCAGGTTGCGCACGCCCATTTTCGACATCAGCTTATAGCGGCGTTCCATCTCGGCCACCGACCAACGCAAAGCATTAGCGGCCTCTTTCATGTCGGTGACGACAGGGCATAGCAGGTGCGGAATACCTTCGTAGATCGACAGCTCGAGCATCTTTGGATCGATCATAATCAAGCGCGCCTCTTCTGGCGTCGACTTGAACAGGATCGACAAAATCATCGCGTTAACTCCGACCGACTTTCCGGAACCGGTGGTACCGGCTACCAACAAGTGAGGCATCTTCGCCAGGTCGGTAATCACCGGTTTACCGCCGATGTCATGGCCTAGCGCCAGAGTCACCGGAGACTTGGCCTCATCATATTCAGGTGACGACAATACTTCGGAGAAGCGCACAATCTGTCGGTCTTCGTTGGGTATCTCGATACCGACCGTGGTTTTACCTGGAATAACTTCTACGACGCGCACGCTGATGATCGCCATCGAGCGCGCCAAGTCTTTGGCCAGGCCGGAAATACGGCTGACTTTGATCCCCGCTGCGGGCTGGATCTCGAAGCGGGTAATCACCGGGCCCGGATGAACGGACTCGACGATAACCTCGACGCCAAATTCCTTGAGTTTGATTTCCAGCAGACGTGACATGGCCTCAAGGTATTCGGGCGAATATTTCTTCTGTACTTTTTCAGCCACATCGAGGATCGAGATCGGCGGCAAGCTACCAGCTAGAGCGCTGTCTTCGAAGAGATTGACCTGTTTTTCTTTGAGTACACGCTTGCTGGGCTCAGTTTCTTTCGGCGCAACTGAAGGAGCGATGACCGGCGCTGCGCGGTTAACACGCTCACTCATGTGTTTGCTTAGCGATTCTTCGCGCTGAATAAGGCGTTCTTTGACTTTAGCTTGCTCGCGACGGTCCAGCACTATCGGTGCGGACACGTCACTGACACGCTCATCGACCTCGCGCAGCTGCGCAACCAACTGCTTACGCTCAAGCCGAGCATTCCACCAGCGATTGGCCAGGCTCTGAATAAGCTCGATCAAATCCAGAGTGATTTTGCCGGTCAAGTCCATCACCTTGAACCAGGATAAGTCGGCAAACACGGTCAATCCGAAAAGAAAAAACGCAATCAACAGTAGCGTGCTGCCCTGCACGTTCAACCCATTAATAGCCAGCTGGCCAAGGCTTTCACCCAGTGCACCACCAGCAGAAGCTGGCATGCTCGAACCGGCATCAAAGTGGATAAATGCCAGCGCAGCCCCGGACAGCACCAGAAACATCAGGCCAATCAGGCGCCAGGAAAACAGCCAGCCGCTCCACTGCCACGGCTGATGGCGTGCGCGGAATACCTGTAAGGTTTTGACGGCCAGCAGCAGCGGGAAAACATAGGCGAAATAGCCTAGCGCCATAAACAAAATATCGGCAAACCAGGCGCCCGCGCGGCCGGCTGAGTTCTGTACTTGTTCAACATTACTGGTGTGGGTCCAACCCGGATCCGCCGCATCGTAAGTCAGCAGTGCCATCCACAAATAAAGGCAAAGCGCGCCCAAGCCAATCAATGCGCCTTCTTTTAATCGATAAGGCAGTTGCTGACGCCAGAGAGGGAGTTGGGCGGTTGGGCTAGATTTCTTCAAAACGCATGTGTTCCTGCGCCAAAGACGCCGAATAGAGGATTAACAATTAAAATGTGTGGTGATTGTACGGGTTTAACCAGTCCGTGGAATGTTTCAGCCATTCGCTCAGGCAGGCTCAGGCGGTTGACTCCCGCTCTTTAGCCGCTTCGGTGTAGCATGTTGACCGATATCGTCCGTGCGGCTCAATTGGAGCATGCATTCTCTTTTGTGACAAAGGCTTATGAGGTGTTTTTATGAGCGAAGTCAAGCATTCACGCTTGATCATCCTGGGCTCCGGCCCTGCCGGTTATAGCGCTGCCGTTTACGCTGCCCGCGCCAACCTCAAGCCTGTGATCATTACCGGCATTCAACCCGGCGGTCAGCTGACCACTACAACTGAAGTGGACAACTGGCCCGGTGATGTCGAGGGCCTGACCGGCCCAGCGCTGATGGAGCGCATGCAAAAGCATGCGGAGCGCTTCGACACCGAGATTGTCTATGACCACATCCATACCGCTGAGTTGCAGTCGCGCCCTTTCACATTGAAAGGTGACAGCGGTACTTATACCTGTGACGCATTGATTATTGCCACCGGCGCCTCGGCGCAGTACCTGGGCCTGCCGTCGGAAGAAGCATTTGCCGGCAAGGGTGTATCGGCCTGTGCGACCTGCGACGGCTTCTTCTACCGCAACCAGGTGGTTGCGGTGATCGGCGGTGGTAACACCGCGGTCGAAGAGGCCTTGTATCTGTCGAATATCGCCAAGGAGGTTCACCTGGTTCATCGCCGCGACAAGCTGCGCTCGGAGAAAATCCTGCAAGACAAGCTGTTCGACAAGGCTGCCAACGGTAATGTGGTGTTGCATTGGAACCACTCGCTGGAAGAAGTTCTGGGCGACAACACCGGTGTTACTGGCGCGCGCCTGAAAGATACGCAAACCGGCGTTACAACCGACCTACCGCTGGCTGGCGTATTTATTGCCATCGGTCATAAACCTAATACCGATCTATTCCTGGGACAGCTGGAAATGCGTGACGGCTACCTGCTGATCAAAGGCGGCAATGAAGGCAACGCCACCGCTACTAGCATCGAAGGGGTGTTCGCAGCAGGCGACGTGGCCGACCACGTCTACCGCCAGGCCATCACCTCAGCAGGTGCCGGCTGTATGGCAGCGCTGGATGTCGAGAAATTCCTCGACGACAATTGATTCACTTCAGGGCGGGCCTACATCCGCCCTGCCCTACCCCAGGGCTTGCACATGCTGACGTGGCTGCAACGCGACTCCTTGATTTTCCCACCACTCAATAAAGCCCTACGTGAGCCCAACGGCCTGCTTGCTGCAGGTGGTGATCTGCGGCCAGAACGCTTGATAGAGGCCTATCGTCACGGCTGCTTCCCCTGGTTCCAGGATGACCAACCAATTCTCTGGTGGTCTCCAGACCCGCGCACCGTTCTGCTACCCAACAAGCTTCACATCTCTCGCAGCCTGGCCAAGGTGCTGCGCCAAGCGCGTTATCGAGTGACTTTTGACCAAGCGTTCGCTGATGTCATTCGCGCCTGCGCAGGCCCACGCAGCTATGCAGCAGAAACATGGATCACCAGCCCCATGCAGGACGCCTACCTTGAGTTGCACAAACGAGGCGTGGCGCACTCAGTCGAAGTCTGGCGTGATAATCAGCTGATTGGCGGGCTATACGGTCTGGCCATGGGCCAGCTATTTTTTGGCGAGTCGATGTTTAGCCATGCAGATAACGCATCCAAAGTGGGTTTCGCCACCTTGGTTGAGCGATTGGAACACTGGGGCTTTGCTCTGATCGACTGCCAGATGCCTACTGAACACTTGCTTAGCCTCGGCGCCGAAACGATTTCAAGAGATGAGTTTGCATGCTACCTGAGTGCTCACCTTGACCAGCCCAACCAAGCCGACTGGCTCGCCTAGGCGAGTTAGCCAGCCTGGCTTACACTTGTTTGAAGACCGATCCCGAGAGCCGATCATGACTGAGCTGGCCCGCCTGAAGTTTTATGCCACTCAACCACACCCCTGCAGCTACCTGCCCGATGAACAGGCTACAACTCTGTTCCTCGACCCCAGCCAGCCGATGGATGTGGAGGTTTACGCTGAACTTTCGGAAATGGGTTTCCGCCGTAGCGGCGACCATCTTTACCGGCCGCACTGCCAACGATGCAACGCGTGCATCCCAGCACGCATCCCAGCTGCGCAGTTCAGCCCCAGCCGCCAGCAACGACGCATACTCAAACGCAATCAGGACATTCAGGTGCGCATCGTGCGCCCAGCTTTTACCGAGGAATATTACGCACTGTATGCGCGCTATATTGAGCAGCGGCATGCCAATGGTGATATGTACCCGCCCAACCGCGAACAATTCTCGACCTTTCTAGTACGCGATTTAGCATTCTCACGCTTCTACGAGTTCCGTTTGGGTAACCAGCTGCTGGCAATCGCCGTGACTGATGTGCTGCCCAATGGACTGTCTGCGGTTTACACTTTTTATGAGCCAAGCGAGGAACGACGCAGCCTCGGACGCTTTGCCATCCTTTGGCAAATCGCCGAAGCCGCCCGTATTGGGCTGCATGCACTCTATTTGGGTTACTGGATCAAGAGCTGTCGCAAGATGAGTTACAAGACTCAATATCGACCCATCGAGCTATTCGTCAACCAGCGTTGGACCAGCATTAACTGAAGCGCTTGGCGTAAACCCCAAATTTCGGGCACAATGCACGCCGCTTTTGCCTGGCGCCAGTTGCACCGGGCCATTCATTGGATACCGAGGGCTTTACTGCATGTCGAAAGAAGACAGCTTCGAAATGGAAGGCACTGTCGTCGACACCCTGCCCAACACCATGTTCCGTGTGGAGTTGGAAAATGGGCACGTCGTTACTGCGCACATCTCCGGAAAGATGCGCAAAAATTACATCCGCATTCTGACTGGCGACAAAGTTCGTGTTGAACTTACGCCTTATGACTTGAGCAAGGGCCGTATTACCTATCGCGCCCGCTAACAGGCCGCTGAAAACCTAGTTTTCCGGCATCTGTTACACCAAGCTCCAGTAAAAACGCCCGGCAATGCCGGGCGTTTTTGTGCGCGTAAAAACTACGCTTAGGCCATTTCTGCCGTGGTTTCGAAATCGAAGGTCAGCTCACCATCTTCTATGTCGATACGCACCACACCACCGTGGTCAGCCAGCTCACCAAAGAGTATCTCTTCCGCCAGCGGACGCTTGATCTTGTCCTGGATCAAGCGTGCCATTGGCCGCGCCCCCATTTGCACGTCATAACCACTCTCCGCCAACCAGCTACGTGCCGCACTACTGACTTCCAGTGTGACCCGTTTGTCCTCAAGCTGTGCTTGCAGCTCTGTAAGGAACTTGTCGACGATGCTTTTGATCACCTCGTGACTCAGGCGGCCGAACTGAATAATGGTATCCAGACGGTTGCGGAATTCCGGCGTGAAGCTTTTCTTGATCACTTCCATGGCATCAGACGAGTGGTCCTGACGGGTAAAGCCAATGGATGCCCGCGCAGCCGTTTCAGCCCCGGCGTTTGTGGTCATAATCACAATCACGTTACGGAAGTCTGCTTTGCGGCCGTTGTTATCGGTCAGGGTTCCGTGATCCATAACTTGCAGCAGCAGGTTAAAGACCTCTGGGTGAGCCTTCTCGATCTCATCAAGTAGCAGCACGCAGTGTGGCGTCTTGGTGATCGCCTCGGTTAACAAACCACCTTGGTCAAAGCCAACATAGCCTGGTGGCGCACCGATCAGACGCGACACAGTATGGCGCTCCATGTACTCGGACATGTCGAAGCGAACTAGCTCAACCCCCAAGGCTTTAGCCAATTGGCGCGCGGCCTCTGTTTTACCGACCCCGGTAGGACCAGCGAACAAGAACGAGCCAACCGGTTTGTCGGGCGCTTTAAGACCGGCGCGCGACAGCTTGATTGCAGTCGACAGCGAGTCAATCGCAGCGTCTTGCCCAAAAACAGTGAGTTTTAGGTCGCGCTCAAGATTGCGTAACAATTCTTTATCCGAGCTGCTGACATGCTTAGGCGGAATACGGGCAATTTTCGCCACGATATCTTCAACCTGTGCCACATCAATACGAGTCAAACGCTTATCCAGTGGCTGCAGACGCTGATAAGCCCCTGCCTCATCGATTACATCAATGGCCTTGTCAGGCATGTGGCGATCGTTGATATAGCGCGAGGCGAGCTCAGCGGCTGCGCGCAGAGCCTCATCGCTGTACTCGATACTGTGGTGCTGTTCGAAGCGGCCTTTCAGACCACGCAGAATGCCAATGGTGTCTTCGACCGAAGGCTCAACCACATCGACTTTCTGGAAGCGCCGCGCCAGGGCACGGTCCTTCTCGAAAATACCGCGAAACTCTTGGAATGTTGTCGAGCCAATACAACGAATTTCACCCGACGACAACATTGGCTTGAGCAGGTTGGATGCATCCATAACCCCACCAGACGCTGCGCCAGCGCCGATAATGGTGTGGATTTCATCGATAAACAGAATGGCATGTGGGCGCTTACGCAACTCATTGAGCAACGCCTTCAAGCGCTTCTCGAAGTCACCGCGGTATTTGGTACCGGCCAGTAGCGCACCTAAATCTAGGGAGTAGACCACGCTGTCTGCCAGCAGATCAGGCACCTGCTTATCGACGATGCGCTTAGCCAGCCCCTCGGCAATGGCTGTCTTACCCACGCCAGCCTCACCGACCAGCAGAGGATTATTTTTGCGCCGGCGCGCGAGAATCTGCGCCACACGCTCAACTTCCATTTCACGACCGACCAGTGGATCAATTCGACCCTGACGAGCCAATTCGTTCAAATTGCTGGCATAAGCATCAAGAGGATTGCTGGAGCTGGCGGATTCACCACCCTCTTCGTCCTGCATTTCCTGTTCGGTTTCCGCATGACCGCCGTGGCCTGGCACCTTAGAGATACCATGAGCAATAAAATTGACCACATCGATACGTGCGACGCTCTGCTGCTTAAGCAGAAATACCGCTTGGCTTTCCTGCTCGCTAAAAATCGCAACCAGTACATTAGCGCCGGTAACCTCACGCTTGCCGGAGCTTTGCACGTGGAAAACTGCACGCTGCAGAACGCGCTGGAAACCGAGCGTAGGCTGGGTCTCGCGTTCTTCATCGTGCTGGGGAATTAACGGCGTGGTGGAGTCGATAAACTCCTGCAGGTCATGCCGCAACTTGTCTAGGTTGGCACCGCACGCACGCAATACGCTAGCGGCGGCCTCATTATCAAGAAGGGCCAGCAGCAAGTGCTCAACCGTCATAAATTCATGACGCTTGGTACGAGCCTCCTTGAAAGCCAGATTGAGGGTGACTTCGAGCTCTCGATTTAACATAGCTTCACCTCATGCCCAAGTGGCCGGCGTTAACCGTCCTTCTCTATTTCACAGAGTAGCGGATGCTGGCTCTCTCTCGCATATTGATTCACCTGTGTCGCTTTGGTTTCAGCAATATCACGAGTAAACACTCCACATACTGCCCGCCCCTCTGTATGGACGGCCAGCATGATTTTGGTCGCTTGTTCTCGATTCAGGCTGAAAAAAACCTCGAGAATCTCGACCACAAAATCCATTGGGGTGTAGTCATCATTAAACAAAATCACCTTGTACATCGGAGGCGCCTGCAGTGCGGGCTTAGCCTCCTGTACGGCCAAGCCATAGGAGTCATCCTCATGCTCGGCGGGATCGTCTTGGTTGGATGTTAGTCGAATCTGGCTACGTGCATGCATGCTGAATAGCTTCGTTGATGGGCGAATAGTCTGTACTGGACAGAGTTTGACCGGCTTCTCAGCCAGTTACAGCATTGCCTTGACTATCGGCAAAACGGTGTTACAAACAATGAATGCCCTATGCGGGTATTAGAGGGGTTCTGCAGTGTTGCTGGCGCATGTCAAGCAACGTGCGGAGTGAGTGGATGATACTCCAGTGATGGAGTCCTTTGCAGAGGGATATCAGCATGGTTAGCGGTAAGGTCAAGTGGTTCAACAACGCCAAAGGTTACGGGTTTATCGTCGCTGATGGTCGAGATGAGGACCTGTTCGCCCATTACTCGGCCATCCAAATGGACGGCTATAAAACGCTGAAGGCTGGCCAGCCGGTAAGCTTCGATATTATTCAAGGCCCCAAAGGGCTCCACGCCGTCAACATCAGCGCGGCAAATGCGGTCATTGAAGCACCTGCCACTATCAAGCAGCATCATGAAACAATGGTTGATGTCTGACTGCCTAGGTAGCTGACTGCCAACAAAAAAGGCCGGTCAATTGACCGGCCTTTTTTTACTGCACCTTCGCCTACATGTGCGAAATCAACGCATCACCGAATGCCGAGCATGAAAGCAGCTTGGCACCGTCCATCAGTCGCTCAAAATCATAGGTCACAGTCTTGGCCGAGATAGCGCCATTGGTGCCCTTGATAATCAAGTCGGCGGCTTCGATCCAGCCCATATGGCGCAGCATCATTTCGGCAGAAAGGATCAGCGAACCCGGGTTCACCTGATCCTTGCCAGCGTACTTCGGCGCAGTGCCGTGGGTGGCTTCGAACATGGCAATGGTGTCTGACAGGTTGGCGCCCGGAGCGATACCGATACCGCCCACCTCAGCCGCCAGGGCGTCGGACAGGTAGTCACCATTGAGGTTCAGGGTGGCGATTACATCGTACTCAGCAGGACGCAGCAGGATCTGCTGGAGCATGGCGTCGGCGATGGCATCCTTAACAATGACGTTCTTGCCGGTTTTCGGATTCTTGAACTGCATCCAAGGGCCGCCATCAAGCAGGGTTGCGCCGAACTCTTCAGCAGCAATTTCGTAAGCCCACTCTTTGAAGGCACCTTCGGTGAACTTCATAATGTTGCCTTTGTGCACGATGGTCAGCGAGTCGCGGTCGTTATCGACCACATACTGCAGAGCCTTACGCGCGAGACGCTTGGTACCTTCTTTAGAAACAGGTTTAACGCCGATACCGCAATCCTGGTCGAAGCGAATCTTGGTGACGCCCATTTCCTCTTTGAGGAACTTGATTACCTTGATGGCTTCCGGCGAGCCGGCCTTCCACTCGATACCGGCATAAATGTCTTCCGAGTTTTCACGGAAGATCGTCATATCGACGTCCTGTGGCTTCTTTACTGGGCTCGGCACACCTTCGAACCAACGAACTGGACGCAGGCAGACATACAGATCGAGCTGCTGACGTAGGGCAACGTTCAGAGAGCGGATACCGCCACCCACTGGGGTCGTCAGCGGTCCCTTGATGGACACAACGTAATCCTTTACTGCATCCAAGGTTTCCTGAGGTAGCCAGGTGTCCTGGTCGTAAACCTGAGTGGCTTTCTCTCCGGCATACACTTCCATCCAGGAGATCTTGCGCTCTCCGCCGTAGGCTTTCTGGACGGCAGCATCAACGACTTTGATCATTACCGGGCTGATATCGACACCAATACCATCACCTTCAATGAAAGGAATGATTGGGTTATTCGGTACATTCAGAGATGTATCGGCATTAACGGTGATTTTGTCACCGATTGCTGGCACCTGGATCTTTTGGTATCCCATGCTGGACTCCGTCTTGTGGTTAAACAGTCAGATCACTCGAGAGTACCCCACTTGAATCGAGTGAAACCATATGTTCATTGGTCTTATGCGCCAAGGCATTCTGTGACGTACGGCGGCAGTGATATACTGCGCGCCTGACCAACAGGTCATAAGGCGTAGGTACCCCGAATAAGTGGATCGCGTCTTGAAACCGTCGAACTGCTACCGCGATTCAACGGCTCGATATGCTCAACACTCTACTGGTGCATCCAACATCACCGCGGCAAGACCTCGATTTCAGGCCCGATCATTCCTTGGGCTTTGGCGCTTATCTGCGCTTGTCGAGTGCTTATGTACGCTCAGCAAAGAAGAGAGTTAACTCTAAATGTCCACCCCTTCGAAGATCATTTATACCTTCACTGACGAAGCCCCAGCCCTTGCGACCTATTCGCTCCTACCTATTGTAGAAGCCTTCGCAGCCTCTGCTGGGATTGCCGTCGAAACACGCGACATCTCTCTTGCAGCGCGCATCCTCGCCAGTTTTGCTGACCAGCTGGGTGCCGATAAGCAGATCGATGATGATCTAGCCAAGCTGGCAATTTTGGCAACTTCACCTGAAGCCAACATTATTAAGTTGCCTAACATCAGTGCCTCGGTGCCACAGCTGAAAGGTGCCATCGCCGAGCTTCAGGCTCAGGGCTTTGACATCCCGAATTTCCCTGAAGACCCGAAAACAGACGCTGAGAAAGAAGCCCGTGCGCGCTACAGCAAAGTGCTCGGCAGCGCGGTCAACCCGGTGCTGCGTGAAGGCAACTCCGACCGTCGCGCACCGGCCGCGGTAAAAGCTTTTGTGCGTAAACACCCGCATTCAATGGGTCAATGGAGCATGGCATCGCAGTCACACGCCGACTATATGCGCGGCGGTGACTTCTTCTCCAGCGAGCAGTCGATCACCATGGCCAAAGCCGGTGACGTGCGCATTGAGTTCGTGGGTAAAGACGGCAAGGTCGAGATCAAGAAGCAGCTCACCCTGCAAGAAGGCGAAGTTTTCGACAGCATGTACATGAGCTGCCGCCAGCTGCGCGACTTCTTCGAAAAGACCCTGCAAGACTGCAAGGACACTGGCGTGATGTGGTCCCTGCACGTTAAAGCGACCATGATGAAGGTCTCCCACCCGATCGTCTTTGGTCACGCGGTCAGCGTGTATTACAAAGGCGTGTTCGACAAGTACGCCACCTTGTTCAACGAGCTGGGCGTAAACCCGAATAACGGCATCAGCAGTGTTTACGACAAGATCAAATCTCTGCCGACCTCACAGCAGGAAGAAATCCTCGACGATATTCATGCCTGCTACAGCGGTCGTCCAGAAATGGCCATGGTTGATTCCGTTAAAGGCATCACCAACCTGCACATCCCCAGTGACGTGATCGTTGACGCCTCGATGCCAGCGATGATCCGCAGCTCCGGGAAGATGTGGGGCAAAGACGGTAAGCTCAAGGACACCAAAGCGGTGATGCCGGAAAGCACCTACGCCCGCATTTACCAAGAAATGATTAACTTCTGCAAAACCAACGGCGCATTCGACCCCACCACCATGGGCAGCGTACCGAACGTTGGTCTGATGGCGCAGAAGGCTGAAGAGTACGGCTCCCACGACAAAACCTTCGAAATGACCGTCGACGGCAGCATGCGTGTCGTGCTGGCTGACGGCACGTTGCTCATGCAGCACGAAGTTGAAGCGGGTGATATCTGGCGCGCCTGCCAGACTAAAGATGCGCCTATCCGTGACTGGGTCAAGCTGGCCGTGACTCGCGCTCGCCAGTCCAACACACCGGCAATCTTCTGGCTCGACCCTGAGCGTGCGCACGATCGTGAGCTGCAGAAGAAGGTTGAAACTTATCTGCAGGATCACGACCTGACCGGCCTAGACATCCGCATGATGGATTACAACCAAGCCATCCGCGTGAGCATGGAGCGCCTGACTCGTGGCCTAGATACCATCTCGGTCACCGGTAACGTGTTGCGCGACTACCTGACTGACCTGTTCCCGATCATGGAGCTGGGGACTTCGGCGAAGATGCTGTCCATCGTTCCGCTGATGGCGGGCGGCGGCATGTATGAAACCGGTGCGGGCGGCTCTGCACCTAAGCACGTGCAACAGCTGACCGAAGAAAACCACCTGCGCTGGGATTCGCTGGGCGAGTTCTTGGCTCTGGCCGTGTCCCTGGAAGAAACCGGAATTAAGACCAACAACCCGAAAGCCAAGCTCCTGGGCACAACCCTGGACGCGGCGACCGGTAAGTTGCTCGACAGCAACAAGTCGCCTTCGCGCAAAACTGGTGAGTTGGACAACCGTGGTAGCCACTTCTACCTGGCGCTTTACTGGGCACAGGAGCTGGCGGCGCAGAGTGAAGACTTGGCGCTGCAGGCGCAGTTCGCACCCCTGGCAAAAAACCTAAGCGAGAATGAATCGGCTATCGTTGCCGAGCTCAGCGCGGTACAGGGCAAGCCAGTGGATATTGGTGGTTACTACCGCTCCAACCCGCAGCTGACCAGTCAGGTTATGCGCCCAAGCGCTACGTTCAACGCGGCCCTCGCTGCGCTTGCGTAACGTCTAATGCCCAACCTGTTATAACGCAGAAACCCCGGCCTTAGGCTGGGGTTTCTGCGTTATGCAGCCGGAAAATCACGTTATGATCGTCACTTTATCAGCAGGTCGAATTTATATGGATTGGCAGCCACATATCACCGTCGCCACCGTCATCGAAGACCAGGGGCGCTTCCTTTTGGTCGAAGAAATGGCGGAAGGTCGAGCCGTATTCAACCAGCCCGCCGGTCATCTGGACGCTAACGAGAGCCTGTTGCAGGCAGCCATTCGCGAAACCCTTGAGGAAACTGGCTGGGATGTCGAGCTGACAGGTGTGACGGGAATCTATCTGTACACCGCGCCGAGCAACGGCGTGACCTACCAACGCGTATGTTTTGCCGGCAAAGCGCTGCGTCATCATCCCGAGTACACACTGGATCACGGCATCATCGGCCCGTGCTGGCTAACGCGTGATGAGCTGGCGGCTCAACCTGAGCGCTGGCGCAGCGAGTTGGTAGTGCGCTGCATCGATGACTACCTGAGCGGGCACTGTTTTCCGCTGTCGTTGATCCGCGATTAACGGCCGAGCGCATCAGCCTGCTAGAATCGCTCTCTTTTTCGAAGCCGTGTCCAGTATCCCCATGCAAGAGCCAAGCACCCAACGCGTCATCGTCGGCATGTCCGGCGGCGTAGATTCCTCTGTTTCCGCCGTGCTCCTGCTCGAACAGGGCTATCAGGTCGAAGGCCTGTTCATGAAGAACTGGGACGAAGACGACGGCACCGACTACTGCACCGCCATGGACGATCTAGCGGATGCGCAGGCGGTGTGCGACAAGATTGGCATCACGCTGCACACTGCCAATTTCGCCGCCGAATACTGGGACAACGTGTTCGAGCACTTCCTGGCCGAATACAAGGCTGGGCGAACGCCCAACCCAGACATCCTGTGTAACCGCGAAATCAAGTTCAAGGCCTTCCTCGACTACGCCCTGATGCTCGGTGCCGACCTGATTGCCACCGGCCACTATGTGCGTCGCCGCGATATAGACGGCCGTACAGAGTTGCTCAAAGGCTTGGATCCTAATAAGGATCAGAGCTACTTCCTGCATGCCGTTGGCGGTGAGCAGATTGCTAAAACGCTGTTCCCCGTTGGCGAGCTGGAAAAACCTGCCGTGCGCGCCATTGCCGAAAAATACCAGCTGGCCACCGCGAAAAAGAAAGATTCCACCGGCATCTGCTTTATTGGTGAGCGGCGCTTCAGTGACTTCCTCAAGCAATACCTGCCGGCTCAGCCGGGCAACATCGAAACCACTGAAGGGGAGGTCATCGGCCGCCACCACGGTCTGATGTACCACACCATCGGTCAGCGCCAGGGCCTAGGTATTGGCGGCCTGAAAGATGCCAGCGATGAGCCTTGGTATGTGCTGCAGAAAGACCTGATACGCAACGTGCTGGTGGTTGGCCAAGGCAATCAGCACCCCTGGTTGTTTAGCCGCGCCCTGCTCGCTTCCGAGATCTACTGGGTCAATCCGATAGATTTAACCACCCCACGTCAGCTGACTGCCAAAGTGCGTTATCGCCAGAGCGATCAGGCCTGCACGCTGGAGCAAACCTCCAGCGGCTACCGCGCAACCTTTGTCGAACCGCAGCGCGCGGTTACGCCAGGGCAATCCGTGGTGTTTTACGACGGTGAAATCTGCCTAGCAGGCGGTGTGATTGAAGTGGCTGAGCCTTGGACCGCACGGGAGCAGCAGGCGTGAACCCTATACGTGAACAGTTGATCGCCCTCGGCGCTGTATTTGAGTCCGCCGTGCTGGTCGACACGCTGGCGCGTACTGGCCAGGTCAGCGAGCCTGGCGTGGCGTGCTTAATTAACAGCCTGCTGGTACGCGACCCAAAGAGTACGTTAGACGTGTATGGCGGCGATGATCTTAATTTACGCGAAGGTTACCGCGCATTGGTCGGTGCGCTGGAGCGCGACCCTGCCTGCCTGCAGCGCGACCCGCTGCGTTACGCTTTGGCCCTGACCTCGCTCGAACGTCAACTGAATAAGCGTGGCGATATGCTAGAGGTGATGGGCAGCCGTCTCGACCAGGTTCAACAGCAGGTTGAGCACTTCGGCCCGACCCATGAAAATGTGATCGCTAATTGCGGTGGCCTGTATCAGGACACCATCAGCACGTTCCGCCAGCGCATTCAGGTGCAAGGCGACATGCGTCACCTGCAGCAAGCCAACAATGCCGCAAAAATCCGCGCACTGCTGCTCGCTGGCATTCGCTCCGCGCGTTTGTGGCGTCAGCTGGGCGGCCATCGCTGGCAGATGGTGTTCAGCCGCAGCAAGTTGCTCAAAGAGCTCTACCTGCTGCTGCGCGGCTGAACATGACCACGCGCCTGGTCAAGCCTTTACAAGGCGCGGCATTGCTGGCGCTTTCGGCGCTGCTGTTTTCGCTGATGGGGGTCGCTATCCGCGAGGTCTCCGTCAGCGTCAACAACGAGTCGGTGGTGTTCTTTCGCAACCTGGTCGGCGTGCTGTTCTTTCTGCCGCTGATCCTGCTCAGGGGCGTGCAACCGCTTAAGACCACGCGCTTAAAATCGCACCTGTGGCGCACCACCTATGGCCTGGCCGCGATGTATTGCTTCTTCTATGCCATTGCCCACCTGCCTCTAGCCGACGCCATGCTATTCACTTACTCAGCACCGGTGTTTACTCCAATAATCGCCTGGTGGTGGCTAAAAGAACCGCTGACTAAGCGCATGCTACTGACCGCCGGTATTGGTTTTATTGGAGTGCTGCTGGTGGCCAAACCATCTGCCGCACTGCTGGACAGCCAAGCATTGATAGGCTTCGCCGCCAGTATCCTAGCCGCATTCGCCTTTGTCTCGATTCGTGAAATGAGCGACACCGAGCCAGCCTTTCGTATCGTCTTCTACTTCTCATTGTTCAGTGCGCTGATCTCCGCTATCCCTTTGACTTGGGCATGGCAACCCATGGACCAGCATGAACTGCAGCTGTTACTGGTGATCGGCCTACTGGCCACTGCCAGTCAAATCATTATGTCCAAGGCTTACGGCCTGGCACCGCCTGGCCTAATCGGCCCCTTTGCCTACTTGGCGATCGTATTTGCCGGAGTGATTGCCTGGCTGCGTTGGGGCGAAACCCCTGACCTGACCTCACTGTTTGGCGCAGCACTGATTTTCAGTGCCAGCCTGTTATCCATTACGCGGCGCAAACGCGGCTGAACGGTAGCAAGCAAGCACAATTTAGCCGGCGATTTCATGTATGATATGCGCCCTTTTCAATGCCCGATTGTCCGAGAACGCCTCCCCATGCAGCTTTCCTCGCTCACCGCGGTTTCCCCCGTTGATGGCCGTTACGCCGGCAAAACCAGCGCTCTGCGCCCTATTTTCAGCGAATACGGCCTGATCCGTTTCCGTGTGATGGTTGAAGTGCGCTGGCTACAACGCCTCGCCGCCCACGAAGGTGTGACCGAGGTTGCGCCCTTCTCCGCCGAAGCACAGGCCATCCTCAACGAACTGGCGGATAACTTCGCCGTTGAGCATGCTGAGCGCGTCAAAGAAATTGAGCGCACCACCAACCACGACGTTAAAGCCGTGGAGTACCTGCTCAAGGAACAAGCGGCCAAGCTGCCTGAGCTGGACAAGGTCAGTGAGTTCATCCACTTCGCCTGCACCAGCGAGGACATCAACAACCTGTCCCACGCCCTGATGCTGCGCGCGGGTCGTGATGACGTGTTGCTGCCGCTGATGCGCCAGACCGCCGAAGCCATCCGTGAGCTGGCGGTGAAGTTCGCCGACGTACCAATGCTCTCGCGCACCCACGGTCAGCCGGCCTCACCGACTACCTTGGGTAAAGAATTGGCCAACGTTGTCTATCGCCTGGAGCGGCAGATTGCCCAAGTGGCCGCCGTGCCATTGCTGGGCAAGATCAACGGCGCCGTAGGCAACTACAACGCTCACCTGTCGGCCTACCCGCAGATCGACTGGGAGGCCAACGCCAAGCAGTTCATCGAAGGTGATTTGGGTTTGCAGTTCAACCCTTACACCACACAGATCGAGCCGCACGACTACATCGCCGAGCTGTTCGATGGCATCGCGCGCTTCAATACCATCCTGATCGACTTCGATCGCGATATCTGGGGCTACATCTCCCTGGGCTATTTCAAGCAGCGCACCATTGCCGGCGAAATCGGTTCCTCGACGATGCCGCACAAGGTCAACCCGATCGACTTCGAGAACTCCGAAGGCAACCTGGGTATCGCCAACGCACTGTTCCAGCACCTGGCTAGCAAGCTGCCAATCTCGCGCTGGCAGCGTGACCTGACCGACTCCACCGTGCTGCGCAACCTCGGCGTGGGTTTCGCCCACAGCGTGATCGCCTACGAGGCCAGCCTCAAGGGCATCAGTAAGCTGGAGCTGAACGAAGCCCGTATCGCCGCTGACCTGGATGCATGCTGGGAAGTCCTCGCTGAGCCGATCCAAACGGTAATGCGCCGCTATGCTATCGAGAACCCCTACGAGAAGCTCAAAGAGCTGACCCGTGGCAAAGGCATCAGCTCAGAAGCGCTGCAAACCTTTATTGACGGCCTGGACATGCCCGCCGCCGCTAAGGCCGAACTCAAGCTGCTGACCCCTGCTAATTACATTGGCAACGCAGTCGCCCAGGCAAAGCGCATCTAAATAGCAACAGCCACCCAGACGCCCGGCTGCGCCGGGCGTTTTTATTTATGGGTATTCAATTACTTCAAGGGCTTAGCGATGAATTCTGATACTCCACTTCAACTGCTGGGCGGCCTGACTGCGCGCGAGTTCATGCGCGACTACTGGCAGAAAAAACCCTTGCTGGTCCGCCAGGCCATCCCAGGTTTCGAGAGTCCAATCTCCCCGGATGAACTGGCCGGCTTAGCGCTGGAAGAGGAAATCGAATCGCGCCTGGTCATCGAGCACGGCGAGCGCCCCTGGGAGCTGCGTCGTGGCCCTTTCGCGGAAGATGCCTTCGCCGAGCTGCCGGAGCGCGACTGGACCCTGCTGGTGCAGGCTGTCGATCAGTTCGTCCCAGAAGTGGCTGAACTGCTGGAAGAATTCAAATTTCTGCCCAAGTGGCGCATCGACGATGTGATGGTCAGCTTTGCCGCACCTGGCGGCGGGGTGGGCCCGCATTTCGATAATTACGATGTATTTCTGCTGCAAGGCTTTGGCACGCGGCGCTGGCAGGTTGGCCAGGTGTGCGATTCCGATAGCCCGATGCTGCAACACGCGGATCTGAAGATCCTCGCTGAATTCGTTAAAACTGAAGAATGGGTGCTGGAACCCGGCGACATGCTCTACCTGCCGCCGCTTCTGGCCCACTGTGGTACCGCTGAGGATGACTGTATGACGTATTCCGTAGGCTTCCGTGCGCCAAGCGCCGCTGAAGTTCTGACCCATTTCACTGACTTTCTCGGCCAGTTCCTGCCCGATGAAGAGCGCTACAGCGACGCCGACGCACAGCCGACCAGCGACCCGACGCAGATTCAACGCGACGCCTTGGACCGCCTCAAAGCCCTACTCACTGAGCACATGAGCGATGAGCGCCTGTTAATGACCTGGTTCGGCCAGTTTATGACTGAGCCGCGTTATCCAGAGCTGATCGCCGGTATCGAGATCGACGAAGAAGCGTTCCTCGCCAGCCTGGAAGATGGCGCCGTGATGATCCGTAACCCCAGCGCACGCATGGCCTGGTCAGAAGTCGGCGACGATCTGGTGTTGTTTGCCAGCGGCCAGAGCCGCTTGTTTTCAGCCAGCCTGCGTGACCTGCTGAAGCTGGTGTGCGCAGCCGACGCCCTGCATATCGACAACCTAGGCCCGTGGCTCGCCAATGATGAAGGGCGTAACCTGCTGGTTGAACTGGTCAAGCAAGGCAGCTTGGAGTTTGCTGATGAGTGAGATACACGTTCGCTTAGCCGACTGGCAAAAGGATAACGCTGACCTGCGGCGCATTCGTGAAACTGTGTTTATTGCGGAACAAGCGGTGCCACCCGAGCTCGAATGGGATGCCGAAGATGCTGATGCTGCGCATTTCCTTGCCCTGGAAGGTGACTACCCAATCGGTACGGCGCGTCTGCTGCCGGACGGCCATATTGGTCGGGTATCGGTACTCAAGGACTGGCGCGGTCTGAACGTCGGTGTAGCGCTGATCCAGGCTGTAATCGAAACAGCGGAACAGCGCGGTCTGACGCAACAAATCCTCAGCGCCCAAGTGCATGCCACCGCCTTTTATGAAAAGCTCGGGTTTGCCATCGTCAGCGGTGAATACCTTGAAGCTGGCATCCCCCACGTGGATATGGTGCGTAGCAGCGCCTAGAGGCCAATATGAACGACGAAAACGCCCCGAGTGAACCAACCGAACGCACCGAGCCCATAGAGCTTCCTGCTATCGAGTTTCAATCACCGGGGCGTTTTGCTGTGCATAATCCTGCCAGCCACAGCTCGGATAGCCCGCGAGCAGAGCCGGCGCCGTTTATGCTCGGCGCACACCCGACGCTGGAACGCTTCAGCCAGCCTGAGCAAGCCCGCGCTCATGCATTGGCCATGCTGCAGCAAGCCCAGCGCAGCCTGTGCATCTATAGCCATGACCTAGAGCCTTGGTTGTATCACCACAGCAGCGTACAAGACGCCTGCACCCGTTTTCTTTTAGCCAGCCCGCGTAATCAGCTGCGTATTTTGTTGCGTGATCCCAGCCGCCCCGTGAAGGAAGGTCACCGTCTGCTCAGCCTTTCGCGCCGGCTGTCGAGCAACCTGCAGATCCGCAAACTGCACCCGGATTACCCTAATGAGGCGCTGGCGTTTCTCCTGGCCGATGACCGCGGTGTACTGTTACTGCCCGAAGTTGGCCAAGCCAGCGGCTATGCGCTGTACCAAGACCCTGGCCGCAACCGCCAACGACGCGCACAGTTTGATCAAGCCTGGGACACCAGCATTACTGACGCTGATTTACGGAGTTTTCTGCTATGAAGGTTCGTGCCCTGCTCGCCGCTGCGCTGTTCAGTTGCAGCCTGTCGCTGAGTGCTGCTACCGAAGTCATCCCGCTTAGCTTCCGTACGGCCGACGAAGTGCTGGACGTGGTGCAGTCGACACTCGGCCAAGAGGGCAAGGTCAATGCTTATGGCAATCAACTTATCGTCAATGCCGAACCAGCGAAAATTGCCGAGGTGCGCGCGCTGCTGCTGCAACTCGACACGGAACCGCGGCGTCTGCTGATCAGTGTCGACAGCGATGAGTCTGGTTACCAAAGCGACCGTGGTTATAAGGCAGATGGCAGTATCAGCGCTGGCAATGCTGAAATTCAGATCGGCCAGGGTGAAATCAACGGCCGCGATCAGGTGCGCATCATTCGCCGCAGTACCGATAGCCGCAGCGGTGGTACTCAGCAGGTGCAGGCCACTGAGGGTTATCCCGCGCTGATTCAAGTCGGTCAGAGCGTGCCACTAACCACTCGCGGGCGTGATGCGTACGGCCAGCCTTACAGCAACACCCAGTACCGCAATGTCACCCGCGGTTTCTACGTCACCGCCAGCCTCAGCGGTGAGCGTGTGCATATCAATATCAGCAGTAACCGTGACCGCCTTAGCCAGTCACAACCCGGCGCTATTGATGTGCAAAGCACTGATACGCGAGTCATCGGTCGCCTGGGCGAATGGATCAACATTGGTGGCGTTAGCGAGCAGAGCCAAGGCAGTCAGGCTGACTTCCTCCAGCATCGCTCAACCCAAGGACGTGAAGACATGAGCATTCGCGTCAAAGTCGACGTAGTCAACTGACCCTTCCGAACCCACAAGCAACAGTGCTTGTTGCTTGTGGTCATCAGGCCGCTCCACCCTTGCTGGCAAAGAACGCTCCAGGCACCGAGATAAACGCTGCGATCCGCCGAATAGAGCCATATACGCTGACTTATCAGTCGCCTGTAGATTTATGTAGTAGTCACACAAAAAGCACTACAAAATAATTGACGAAGCCTTTGGGCGAAGGCATGATGGCCCCGCTCCCGCTAATCAGAGGTGCTGAAAAGCCCTCCGAATCGCGCTCCAACTTACCGTGAGAGCCGATTTGCGTTGTAAAGCCCACAAGGCCGTTCGATGAGATTGCGACTGGAACGAAGTTGTCCTGAGGGACGGGGAAGCGTTAAGCCGCAGCACGCATCGAGCACAGTAAGTTGAGTCGTCTAACGGCATCTTTGATCCGCTAAACGCCAAATGACTTAGTCATTTGCAACCACTGAAGCCAGCGCACTGTCAGCTCGTCACCCTCCTCCCGGATCAATTCCGCCTCACGTCGATATCTCAACGTTCTGCAGTTGGCTACAACGACCTCCGGCTACACAGGTGTGCAGTGGGGAAGTCGGTGCTCAACCAAACACATACTTTGAAGGATTGACCATGTCAGCTTATCAAAACGACATCAAAGCCGTTGCCGCCCTTAAAGCTGCTGCAGGCAGCAGCTGGAGCGCCATTGACCCTGAGTCCGTGGCCCGTATGCGCGCTCAGAACCGCTTCAAAACCGGTCTGGAAATCGCTCAGTACACTGCTGACATCATGCGTAAAGACATGGTCGAGTACGACGCTGACTCCTCCGTTTACACGCAGTCGCTGGGTTGCTGGCACGGCTTCATCGGTCAGCAGAAGCTGATTTCGATCAAGAAGCACCTGAAGACCACCAACAAGCGCTACCTCTACCTGTCGGGCTGGATGGTTGCTGCTCTGCGTTCGGATTTCGGTCCGCTGCCAGACCAGTCCATGCACGAGAAAACTTCGGTTTCCGGCCTGATCGAAGAGCTGTACACCTTCCTGCGCCAGGCTGATGCCCGCGAACTGGACCTGCTGTTCTCCGCGCTAGACGCTGCCCGCGCTGCTGGCGACAACGCCAAAGCCGCTGACCTGCAGAACCAGATCGACAACTACGAAACCCACGTAGTGCCAATTATCGCTGACATCGACGCTGGTTTCGGTAACCCAGAAGCCACCTATCTGTTGGCCAAGCGCATGATCGAAGCAGGCGCTTGCTGCATCCAGATCGAAAACCAGGTATCTGACGAGAAGCAGTGCGGTCACCAGGACGGTAAAGTAACCGTTCCTCACGCCGACTTTATCGCCAAGATCAACGCTGTTCGTTACGCGTTCCTTGAGCTGGGCATCGACAACGGCGTGATCGTTGCACGTACCGACTCCCTGGGTGCTGGCCTGACCAAGCAAATCGCCGTGACTAAAGAGCCTGGCGATCTGGGCGACCAGTACAACTCCTTCCTTGATTGCGAAGAAGTCTCTGCTGCTGACATGCAGAACGGCGACGTTGTAATCAACCGTGGCGGTAAGCTGCTGCGTCCTAAGCGTCTGCCTTCCAACCTGTTCCAGTTCCGCGCTGGCACCGGCGAAGCGCGTTGCGTACTGGACAGCATCACCTCGCTGCAGAACGGCGCTGATATGCTGTGGATCGAAACCGAGAAGCCACACGTCGGCCAGATCGCAGAAATGGTTAACGAAATCCGTAAAACCATCCCGAACGCCAAGCTGGTTTACAACAACAGCCCATCGTTCAACTGGACCCTGAACTTCCGTCAGCAGGCTTACGACAACCTCGCTGCCGCCGGTAAAGACGTTTCCGCTTACGACCGCGCCAAGCTGATGAGTGTTGATTACGACACCACCGAACTGGCTCAGATTGCAGACGAAAGCATCCGCACCTTCCAGCGCGACGCTTCTGCTCAGGCCGGTATCTTCCACCACCTGATCACCCTGCCGACTTACCACACCGCCGCGCTGTCAACCGACAACTTGGCCAAAGGATACTTCGCTGACCAGGGCATGCTGGCCTACGTGAAAGGCGTTCAGCGCGAGGAGATCCGTCAAGGTATCGCCTGCGTTAAGCACCAGAACATGTCCGGTTCCGACCTGGGCGATGCGCACAAAGAGTACTTCGCTGGCGAAGCGGCTCTGAAGGCCGGCGGTAAAGACAACACCATGAATCAGTTCAGCTAAGAACCGGTTCACTCACACTCAGCTGAGGCCACGATCAAGGTTGAGTGTGTAGAAAAAACCCCAGCAGAAATGCTGGGGTTTTTTTATGCGTGCGGTTTTACCCCATTCAACATCAACCTGCCTCACTGCTGCCACGTGAAAACTGCCAGTAGCGCTGAGGCCGGTATGCCATCGCTATAACCCCACAGCAGGCGCACGGTATAAGGGATGGCGCTGCTGGCTAGGCCTACGATGAGCCTGAGAGTCGCCCATGCAAGTTGCTGCGAGCTGACAGCTGCGAGGTTGATGGCTCACGCAGGGGGTCAGCAGGCCAACACTGGCCACTGTCAGCGCAAATAAAAATGGGGCTACCGATTTATCGGTAGCCCCATTTAAAGACTAAGAGCCTGACGCTGTAACACAGCGGATAAGCGCTCGGTCAAAGCACCATGGCAGCGACCCAACCGAATACCAGCAGTGGCAGGTTGTAGTGCAGGAAGGTCGGCACCACGCTGTCCCAGATATGATTGTGTTGACCGTCGACGTTGAGACCGGCAGTTGGGCCCAAGGTCGAATCAGACGCGGGCGAGCCAGCGTCGCCAAGCGCGCCTGCGGTGCCAACGATGCACAAAATGGCCAGTGGGCTGAAGCCCAACTGTAGCCCCAGCGGTACGAAAATCGCGGCGATAATAGGTATGGTAGAGAACGATGAGCCGATGCCCATGGTCACCAACAGACCGACCAGCAGCATCAGCAGCGCGCCCAGAGCCTTGTCGTGGCCAATCAGCTCAGCCGCGCTTTCGACCAGACTTTTGACGTCGCCAGTGGCTTTCATCACTTCGGCAAATCCGGCCGCAGCGATCATGATAAAGCCGATCATGGCCATCATCTTCATGCCCTCGGTAAACAGGCCGTCTGCCTCTTTCCAGCGCACCACGCCTGATACCGAGAAGATAATGAAGCCAACCAGCGCGCCAATGATCATCGAGTCCAACCACAGCTGCACAACAAAGGCTGCCGCAATCGCCGCGCCAGCCACCAGCAGGCTCAACGGGTTGTAGGCCACATCCACGCGCTCGGCCTGCTCTATCTTGCTCAGGTCATAAACGCGCTTTTTGCGGTAGCTGAACAGTACGGCGATCAGCAAACCACAGAGCATTCCCAGCGCGGGGATTGCCATAGCTTTGGTCACTTGCAAGCCGCTGGTATCAACGCCGCCACTGGCCACATTGGCCAGGAGGATGTCATTGAGGAAAATACCGCCAAAACCTACCGGCAAAAACATGTAGGGCGTGATCAAACCAAACGTCAACACACAGGCGATCAAGCGGCGGTCGAGCTGCAGCTTGCTCAATACATACAGCAGCGGCGGCACCAGTAACGGGATAAAGGCGATATGAATCGGCAGGATGTTCTGCGAAGAAATCGCCACAACAAGGAGTAGAGCGATCAACAGCCACTTGAGCAGCCCGGCACTTTTAGTGTCCTGTTTACCAACCATCGCCAAGGCTTTGTCTGCCAACGCGTGGGCCAAGCCAGATTTGGCAATCGCCACGGCAAAGGCACCCAGCAAGGCGTAGGACAATGCCACCTTCGCACCGCCGCCTAGGCCATTGTGAAAGGCCGTCAGCGAACCCTCAAGACCCAAACCACCGAGCAGGCCACCTGCTAGTGCACCCACTATTAAAGCTACAACCACATGCACGCGGCACAAGCTGAGGATCAGCATGATCCCCACTGCCGCAACGACTGCGTTCATCGATTTACTCCCGCTTTTAAATAGGTCCGCAAAGGTTTCAACCTTCGACGGATGCTGCGCCGGCGTGGCGAAGGGCGCGTACTCTGCACAATGCTGAACGAGCTGTCAAAACAGCTGTAAATTATTTTATACGCGGTGTAGCTAATTCGATTACCCTGGGCGCCAAAAGGCTGTACTGGCCTGTAACTTGCTGTGCTTTAGTTAATGTAAAACTTAAAGAAAAGTGCCTAAGCGCCGATAGGCGCTCTAAGCCTCCGTCATAAAAGGTCCTGAAAATGCTGTTCAGCCGACTCTCTATCCAGTTGAAGATCACCCTGCTGGCGGGCTTGTGCTTGCTGGCCATCGTTGCCGTATTGGTTTCGGCCTCGGTGATTCAGGCCTCACGCAGTGCCAGCCTGGTCAAGCAGGCCAGCTCGGCCATGCTGCAAGACTCCGCGCAATTGCGCATGGCGGCCCGCGGTGAGTCGCAGGCACTGCATATGCAGCGCTACTTTATGGATGCCTACCAATACGGGCGCAGTGCCGCCACTCAGGTGCTGTTTATTCGTGAACAGGCGGAAAAACGCTTTCTTGATGCCTTCGATCTTCGCGAAGACCTGACCCGACAAGTGCGCAGCGCTCTAGAGGCCAACCGCAGTTTGCTCGGCGTCTACGTGGCCTTCGAGCCGAACGCCTTGGACGGCAAGGATGAGCTGTTCGCTGATCAGGAAAGTCTTGGCAGTAACGATAAAGGGCGCTTCTCGATTTATTGGGCACAAGGTGAGAGTGGTGATTTGGTCTCCGAGACCATGACCGAAGAAAACCTCAACGACACAACCCCGGGTATTAGCGGTGCGCCCTACAACGCCTGGTACACCTGCCCGATTCAACAGAAGAAAGTTTGCCTGCTCGACCCTTATATCGATGACACCGATGGGGTGAAAACCCTGATGACCAGCATTGCCTTCCCCCTCGAACAGGCCGGCAAAGTCATTGGTGTGCTCGGGGTGGATATAGGCCTTGCCAGCTTGCAAGAACTAAGTAACACCGCCCATCAGGATCTATTTGATGGTGCAGGCCATGTCAGCATTATCAGCCCCGCCGGCTTAATGGCCGCACACAGTCGTGATAGCAGCCTGCTCGGTGGCAAGCTGGAAAAAGCCTTTAGCGATCAGCAGGGCGAAATGCTGCGCATGGTGGCCAACAATCGCCCAGAGGTGTTGCACCACAATGGCAACCTGCAGGTCCTGCAGCCGATTTTGCCGATTCCTGAATCGCAACCCTGGGGCGTGCTGATGGAGGTGCCTGAGGAGGTGCTGCTCGCGCGAGCAACTCAGCTAGAGGCTGAGATGGATAAAATGGGCACGCGCAGCACCGCCATTTCCCTAGGCCTGGGTCTGGCAGCGGGGATCGTCGGTATTCTACTTATTTGGTTGACGGCCTTGGGCGTAACCCGGCCTATCTTGGGCGTCGCGGCGATGTTGAAAGATATTGCCAGCGGTGAAGGTGATCTGACGCGCCGCCTGGAATATGCAAAGAAGGATGAGCTGGGCGAACTGGCCAGCTGGTTCAACCGCTTCCTCGACAAGCTGCAGCCAATCATTGCCGACGTTAAACACAGCGTTCAAGACGCCCGCAGCAAGGCCGACCAATCAGCGCTGATCGCCAGCCAAACCAGCGATGGTATGCAGCAGCAATACCGCGAGGTTGATCAGGTGGCCACCGCGTTCCAAGAAATGAGCGCCACCGCGCAAGATGTTGCACACAACGCCGCCCAGGCAGCCGAAGCTGCGCGTACCGCCGACCAAGCCAGCCGTGAAGGGATGGATGTGATCGGTAAGACCACCTCAAGTATCGAGTTGCTGGCCAATGAAATGAACGTCGCCATGCAGGAAGTCGAAGGCCTGGCGGATAGCAGCGAGAAAATCGGCTCGGTGCTTGAGGTCATCCGCTCGATTGCCGAACAGACCAACCTGCTGGCGCTAAACGCGGCGATAGAAGCCGCCCGCGCCGGTGAAGCCGGGCGCGGCTTTGCCGTGGTTGCCGATGAAGTGCGCAACCTGGCCAAACGCACGCAGGATTCAGTCGAGGAAATTCGCCAGGTGATCGAAGGCCTGCAAAGCGGCACCAAGGAAGTGGTCAGCACCATGCACAGCAGCCATCGTCAGGCCCAGGGCAGCGTCGAGCAGGTCGAAAAAGCTGTAGCCGTGCTGCAACGCATCAGTCAGGCCGTCAGTGTGATTACTGATATGAACCTACAGATTGCCAGCGCTGCCGAAGAGCAGAGTTCGGTGGCCGAGGAAATCAACCGTAACGTAGCGTCGATCCGTGATGTCACTGAGTCAATATCCTCCCAGGCCGATGAATCGGCAAAAATCAGCCAGGGCCTGAACACACTGGCCAACCATCAGCAGAGCCTGATGGATCAGTTTCGCGTCTAATCAGACGGGTTGCGCCCTTGTGACCCAGGCTGGCAATCGCTAGCCTGGGTGTTCATTTATGACCAACATTAAAGAGGTGCAGGATGCTCAATATCGCTTTAGTGGCCGGCTCCAGCCGCAATAACAGTCAATCGGGTAAGGTCGCCCGCTTCTTGCGCCAGCGTCTTATTCAGCTAGGGCATACCGACGATACGAAAAGTAAGGTCATTGATCTCGGTCTTGCGCCATTGCCGCTGTGGCCAGGTGAAGATAATGGCCCCTGGGGGCTTTACAGCAAGCAACTAGCCGCCGCCGATGCGCTGGTTATTCTCTCCCCGGAGTGGAACGGCATGGCTTGCCCGGCTATCAAGAACTTCTTTATCTATGCCAGCAAGGCTGAACTGGCGCACAAGCCTGGACTGCTAGTGGGCGTTTCGGCGGGCATTGGCGGAGCGTACCCAATCAGCGAATTGCGCGCCTCCAGCTATAAGAACTGCCGCCTTTGCTACCTACCTGAACACCTGATCGTACGTAACGTCGAAAGGGTACTGAACACCCCAGCACCGAGTAGCGAAGACGATCAGCGGCTGCATGCGCGCATCGATTATGCGCTGGATGTTCTGGTCAAGTACGCACACGCCCTGCAGCCTGTGCGCGCCAGCATCGACATGAGCAATCCGGAGTTTGCCAACGGCATGTGAAGCTTGCGTCGGGCGTATCTGACGGCCTCAGGTGCGCTTCAACGGCAACGTAACCCTAACCTGTAAACCGCCCAAGGGGCTTTGCGCCAACTGCACCTGTCCGGCCCAGGCATCGACGATATCGCGCACGATGCCTAAGCCCAGACCATGACCCGCAACGTGCTCATCCAGCCTGCTGCCGCGTTCGAGCACCTCTTCACGTTGCGCGGCGTCGATACCCGGCCCGTCGTCATCAATCAGTAATTGATAACCGTGCACCTGCCGGCTGATCTGCAGCTGCACCTGGCTGTCGGCCCATTTACAGGCGTTATCCAGCAGGTTGCCCAGCAGTTCCAACAAGTCTTCGCGGTCCCATGGTAGACGCAGCTCAGGGTCAGCCCGCCAATCTAGTTTCAGGTATTTGCCATGAATCATGACCAGCGTTGAGAAAAGCGCTGGCAGCTCACGGGTACAATCGAAATGTGCGCCAGGTAATACTTCGCCAGCCAGGCGTGCGCGACCTAGTTCGCGGGCGATGCGCTGCTCGATCTGTTGCAGTTGACCACTTAAGCTTTCGCGTAATTCGGGTAACGGCTTGAGTTCTTCACGTGCAGCTAGGCTGACCAGTACTGCAAGCGGCGTTTTCAAGGCATGGCCGAGGTTGCCCAGGGCGTGGCGTGAACGTTTAAGGGTATCTTCGGTATGCGCCAGCAGGTGGTTGACCTGCGCCACTAAAGGTTCCAATTCAAGCGGTACCTGCTGGTCGAGCTGACTGCGCTGGCCATGCTGCAGTTGGATAATCTGCAGGCGGATCTGCTCCAGCGTACGCAACGCGCGGCTGACGATCAATCGCTGCAGCAACAGAATTAACACCAGCGCGCCGCCACCCAACCCCAGGAAAATTTTCTGTACCTGGTTGAAGCTTTTGAGCATCGGCGTGTAATCGCGCGCCACATGCATCACAAACGATTGGCCATAGCGCTTATAGTCCGCGCGGTACACCAGCCACTGCTGGCCTTGCGGACCGTCGGCTAGCGCGTCCTGCAGTCCAGCGCGCTCAACCGGCTGCAATTCACGATCCCACAGCGAACGTGAACGCCAACTTTGCTCAGCCAGATCGATACGAAAATACAGACCAGAATAAGGTCGCTTAAACGCAGCACTCAGACGGCGCTCATCCAGTTGCAAACCATTAGGGCCGCGCACAATCGCGCCCAGAAGAGTTTGCGTTTCATCCTGCAGAGTTGCCTGTAAATAACTGCGCAGGCTACGGTCAAACAACCAAAGGCTACTTTGCGCCAGCAACAGGCCGACAATCAGCAATACGCTGATCAACCCCAGGCTTAAGCGCCGCTGAATCGACCTCAAGCAGCATCCCCACTGAAGCGATACCCCTGCCCACGCCGGGTTTCGATGATCTCGCGTCCCAATTTGCGCCGTAGATGGTTGACGTACACTTCGATGACATTTGAGTCACGTTCGCTCTCCCCGTCATACAGGTGCTCCGCCAAGTGGCTCTTCGACAGCAATTGTCCGGTATGCAGCATAAAGTAACGCAGCAAACGAAACTCGGCGGCCGTCAGCTGTACTTCTTGATCATGTCGTTTAACCGTTTGCCGGCCTTCATCCAACTGCAAACCCGCTGCTTCCAGCTGCGGCTGGTTGGCTAAACCGCGTGAGCGCCGCAACAGTGATTGAATGCGCAGTTGCAGTTCTTCTGGGTGGAAGGGTTTACTCAGGTAGTCATCCGCACCGGCCTTGAGCCCTTCGATGCGCTCAGCCCAGGAACCGCGGGCGGTGAGGATTAATACCGGTGTAACCAGCCCCCCGCTGCGCCATTCCTGCAACACCTGCAACCCCGGTTTGCCAGGCAGACCGAGGTCAAGAATGATCAGGTCATAAGGTTCGGTCGCGCCCTGATAGGCAGCATCACGACCATCGGCCAACCAGTCAACGGCATAGCCTTGACGGCTTAAGCTGGCCAGCAGCTCATCAGCCAGGGGTACATGGTCTTCAACTAGCAGTAGACGCATTCAGTCCTCGACCTCGTCTTTGAGCACTTCAGCGGTAATAGCGTGCAACTCTAATTCGCGCACAATGTTCTGCTCGGTTAACAGCTCGACTTCGTAGACCAGCACGCCGTCCTCTTCTTCCAGTTCAACGTCCAGCAAAACGGCGCCAGGGTGGCGTAGCAAGGCAATTTGCAATAACTGCTCAAGGGGCATAATCAGCCCCTCACGGCGCAGGCGTAAGGCTTCATCCTGATCCAAATCACGGGCGCTAATGCTGAGCGCCAATGTCAGCAGCAGGACAGCCAGGAGGGCGCGAGTCAGCCAAGCCGTAGTGGTCATCAATTGTCTCGTTGGTTCTTCAGCACTTGGGCGTTAGTGGCATCCAGTTCGACTTCCCAGCGCACGCCTTGTGCATCAAGGACGTCAACCTGGTAGATGTACCGACCGTATTCTTCTTCGAGCTCGGTGTCTTCGGTTTTGCTTCCTGGGTGCAAGGCTATTGCTGCAGCGTTGAGTTTCTCGAAGGTTTGGATGGTGCCGGCGTCACGTAGTTTGAGGGCTTCATCTGGGCCTAGGTCACGGGCTTGCACCAGACCAGCCGTTAGCATCAGGGCGGCAGCGACAAATACGGTAGTTAATATTTGCATGTTCAAGTTCCTTGTCACGTTGTCGTTCTGTGAAGTTCACGGTACGCCACGTGACTTAACTCAAGCTGAATAGGCTTAAAACACGATTTATTTTGAACCGTGCGCGCATCATTCACGCGCTGAAGTCGCTTGGTCTCAAAACCCAACGCTTTATAATCGCGGCCCTGCGCGATGGAGGCCAGCATGAGTGCGATAGTAATCAAGTCCCCAGCTCTAACGATCAAAGCCGGCAAACGCGCCCTCGCCCGCATTCGTGAGCAGGGCTTGCAACCGGCAGATGTCGGCATTCTGCCCGGTGCGGCAGGCGGGCCCAAAGCCCTGGGTATTCAAGGGTTGGACCTGGCCTTGTTTGGTGACTGGCTGCCCCGAGCCCCCCGTGAACGTTCACTAATTGGCGCGTCCATTGGTTCCTGGCGCTTCGCCAGTGCCTGCCTACCGGATGCAGCAGCCGGCCTGCGCCGTCTAGGCGAGTTGTATACCTCGCAACGCTTTGCCAAGGGGGTGAGCATGGCGCAGGTGTCGAGCAGCTGTAGCCTGATGCTGGAGCAGCTGCTCGGCAGTGACGAGGCCAGCATCCTCAGCAACCCGCACTACCGGCTTAACATTGTTGTGGTGAAAAGCCACGGCCTGCTGCAGCACGATCACCGTGGCGCACTGAGCCTGGGCTTGTCTTCGGTCATTGGCAGTAACCTGATGGGCCGAGCGCGTCTGGCTAAGCACTTTGAACGACTGATTCTGCACGATGCGCGTTCGGCCCCGCCGCTGGGTCCGCTGAGTGACTTTCCTTCGCGCTACTTGCAACTCGACAGCGGTAATTTGCGTCATGCACTGCTGGCCTCAGGCTCGATTCCGATGATCATGCAAGGGGTGCGCGATATTCCGGGCGCTGGCCCCGGCACCTACCGTGATGGCGGCCTCCTCGACTATCACCTCGACTTGCCTTACAGCGGCGAGGACATCGTGCTCTACCCACACTTCACCGACAAGGTCATCCCAGGCTGGTTCGACAAGGGCATGCCCTGGCGGCGCGGTGATGCTGGGCGGTTACAGGATGTTCTACTGCTCGCCCCTTCACGTGACTACCTGGCACGCCTGCCCCACGGCAAACTCCCCGACCGTAAGGATTTCAGCCGTTACCTGAACGATGACGCCGGCCGCGAACGCTATTGGCGCACGGCCATGAGCGAGAGCCAGCGACTGGGCGATGAGTTCCTCGAGCTGGTTGAAACCGGTCGTCTTAGCGATTGTCTTCAGCCGCTGTAAACGGGCCTGACCAAACTGAGCGTGCAGCGCTCATTAGTCACAGCACCGATAAAACGGCTGTTTATCGGACAGATACGTGCATTTTTTGGCCAAGATGTGACTTTACAGTCAACTTCGCTCATCAACAGCTATGACTGGCAAGCGAAACTACCGTTTGCTCTTGTGTATTTGGGATCACCTGGGAGAAACCGACCCCATGAACGCACCGCTGCGTTTTAACGAAGCCCTGTTGATTGCTGACCGTGCCTTTCAACCTTTCCAATGCGTGGCCTGGGCTCCGCAAGATGGCTCTGGCAACCTCAGCCTGAGTGTAATCGACCGTACCAGCACCCGTTTGCTCGGCCGTACCCAGCTTTCCAGCAGCATTTATAGCGACCCCGTGCAGTTTGCGGACATGCTCAAGCAGTCCCGTGAGCAACTCAGTCAGCAAGGCTTCACCTTGGAACCGTGGAGCATGCCCGAGTAATCCGCTATTCGCGTAAGGGCTCTGAATGCCTAATCGGCCTTTTC
This sequence comes from Pseudomonas guineae, assembly GCF_900113745.1. Lineage (GTDB taxonomy): Bacteria > Pseudomonadota > Gammaproteobacteria > Pseudomonadales > Pseudomonadaceae > Aquipseudomonas > Aquipseudomonas guineae. Next base: position 464,962 of record NZ_FOQL01000002.1, read on the forward strand.
TTAAGCAGAGCCCTGGCTTGCCAGCGTATCGGCTAATGAGTGTGCGGCGCTAACATGTGCTCATGGCGCTGCTGAACAATTTTGCGGCACCTGAGCACCAGCGTTTATGCTCAGCAGACAAGCCTTTTACAAAGAGTCTGCCATGCTGCAATTACGTCCCAACTGCGAACGCTGTGACCGTGATCTGCCGGCTGATTCAGCCAATGCTTTGATCTGCTCATTCGAGTGCACTTTTTGCCGAGAATGTGCCCAGCACACCCTGCAAGGCACCTGTCCGAACTGCGCGGGGGAGTTACTGCAGCGCCCACGTCGACCACTGGTCAAGTTATTGAAGCACCCCGCGTCGGCCGTCCGCGTCAATAAGCCTGACACCTAGTATTGCCGTATAAAGCAGCTACCTTGTGTGTACAGGAGGACTACATGATGGACGATGAAAACGATAAACCGCTGACGTTATGGGAAATGCTGCAGAGCGTGCTAAGTGCGGCGCTCGGGGTGCAGAGTGGCAAAAACCGCAGCCGTGATTTTTCCCGCGGCAAACCCAGTCACTTCATTATTCTCGGTGTTCTGTTCACTGCGACATTTGTGCTGGTGATCTTCGCTGTGGTCAAACTGGTACTGCATTTGGCAGGCGTTTAACTCACTGCAACAAGGGCTGGATGGAAAACCTGTAATCCTTCATCTGCGGTCGGTAGATCGCACTAAACTGGCGAAAATCCAGCGCATAACCTGGTGTTTTAAGACGGCGCATTAACCGCTTGGCTTGGTCTTTATCAAGCAGGGTAAACACCTGATCAACCCGGTCTTTGCCACCACGCTCAGCAAAATCCAGCCCCGCGTGGTAATCGTGCAGCATGACCAAGGCCCAGCCGCCCAAGGTGAAATGCCCGCCCACCAGAACACACAACTTGTCATCAATTCGGGCTTGTAACACTTCTTCTGAATTGTTCAGCGCCGAAAAAAAAATGTCTTTGCCTGGCTGCTTACTCATTTCCTGTGCGGCCTGCATCGCACCGAAGGCCATTTCATCATTGGCTGACCAGATCAGCTGCACATCAGGGTAGCGCTGCAGCATCAATTGCGCCTGCGTGTAAGCACGCTGCCGACTCCACTCACCATAGAGTAGCTGTTCCAGTTTAACCTCTGGATGCTCAAGCAAGGCTAGGTGCAACCCCTCCTCACGGAGGGTCGCAGCGGGTGTATCGCGTGTTCCAGTAAATCCAAGCAAGCTGCCTGCTCGACCATTGAGCTTTGCAATCAGCGCCTTGGCCATCCAATAACCCGCCTCTTCATCGTTTGCTACCAGGCTGCCTATCCAGTTTGGATAGCGCTGACGTGAGCCGCCGACAAACTGTTGCTGGTCGGCAGTCAATGTGCTGTTCAGCGAGAACAGTTTTGTTGGACTGTGCTCGAATAACCGCAGTATTTCAGGGGCTGTGCTGCGCTCATTGACGAAAAGTAGATAGTCCGGTTGCTTACCACTGGCTAATAGAGTGCCCAGTTGCTCCAGCAAATTTTGTTGATTGCGCTCGGCATAGATAATCTGCAACTGCATGCCTAAGTCGTCAGCTGCGGCCTGCATAAAGGCGCTGTACCCTACCCAGAATGGCTCATCAGAAAAGCCTGGATTCAGGAATAACACCGAAGCGGGTGCCTTATCCGCCACGCGCGAATTCTCTATAGCCGCAGGGGCTAATTGGCTGAAAACCAATAGACATAAAGCGCCAATAACAGCCAAAACGGACCTCAACACCAAGCACCTCCTAGATCGGGCGCGGAGTATATCGGTAAAGCTATGGCAATTAGCCACCCAGCCGACATACGTCGTGTGCAGCCAAGACGCTACGAGCGACAATGGCTACAATCGCCGGCTGTTTTGGCCTCTTATTAACCGGTGTCGTATGTCGTTTCTGGAAATTCTCGCGTCAGCCCTTGGGGTTTGGGCCGTATGGCTGACCGTACGGCAAAATCGCTGGTGCTGGCCGCTGGGTTTACTGATGGTGTTGATGTATGCGTGGATCTTCTATGACGGCAAGCTCTACTCAAACATGCTGTTGCAAGTCGTGTATGCCGCGTTGCAAGGCTACGGCTGGTGGCTGTGGACACGAGGCGGCAGCCACCATACCGGCGTGCAAGTCAGCCGGCTAAGCCAGCAGGGCATAGTGGCTAGCCTTACGATTGGCACCGGCGGTGCGCTTACTCTCGGTTACCTGATGGCCACTTTTACGGACGCCGCCGCGCCCTGGCAGGATGCGACGCTCAGTGCATTCAGTCTGGTGGCACAAGTATGGATGGCACAGAAGCGGGTCGAATGCTGGCCCTTGTGGATCGCACTGGACCTGCTATTTGTAGCCCTATTTGTGCAGCAAGGCCTATACCCGACGGCAGCGTTGTATGGTGTGTTTACCCTGCTGGCGGTCAGCGGTTGGCTGACTTGGCGACGTGATCGCACCCTGGCCTGCACATGAAAGTACTGGTACTTACCGGGCCGGAGTCCAGTGGTAAAAGCTGGTTAGCTGGGCAAATCCAAGCGACCTTTGGCGGGCAATTAGTTGGCGAGTATGTGCGCCACTTCATTGAGCGCGAGCAGCGAGATACCTGTTACGCCGATATCAGTACCATTGCGCAAGGCCAATTAACCTGGGAGGACCAAGCAAGAGCGGCGCGCCCAGACCTGTTGATTCTCGACACCCACTTGCTCAGCAATCTGCTCTGGAGCCACGCCCTGTTTGGCGACTGCCCCGCCTGGATCGAAAAAGCCCTACTGGAACGCGATTACCACCTGCACCTGCTGTTGGACCCGGTTGACGTACCTTGGCTAGACGATGGCCAACGCTGCCAGCCAGAATTGGTCCAACGGCAGGCGTTCTACCAGCAGTGTGAGGACTGGCTGCGCTTACACCAACAGCCGTTGCTGAGTGTTAAAGGCAACTGGGCGCAGCGACGCGAACAGACTTTGGCAACGGTCGCGCACTGGCTCAACTCAACGCAGCAATACGCTCGCCCAGGCCACTAGCAGGCTCAGGCACACGACAACCGTCAAGGGGCGGCGCAGGCTGGGGTACCACCGCGGAGCCAGCCCCAGCTTGACGGCCCTTAGGTCTGCTGCATACAAGCCGCCGAACGCCAGCAAACACAAAGGCAAGGCAAAACTGGTCGGCATGCCGCCACTGATCGCCAGCCAGCCCAATAAGGGCGGTATCACCGACAACCCCAACTGCACCTGTGCCGGCTCGCCCGCATTCTCTGCACGCATGGCCAGGCCCCAGTGAATAGCCCCCATAAACGCCAGAATCACTGCGGCATAATCCAGCAGTGCTGCCAGCACCACCACCCGCCAGCCTTCCGGGGTAATCCAAATCCCCAGAGCACCGCTTACGAATGGCACCAGACCGGCATAGCCGAGTAGTAACGCCAATTTAGGCGGATGCGGCGCATCAAATGGATGCATAGTTTGACTCCTGTTAAGCGATCCTGAATAAGCCGCACTTTAAGGTCATACGCAGCGCTGTAGAAGAGCATGCTCTCAATTATTCAGCGCTGGTGGCTTGCTTTTGCCCTGCAGCGTTAAAGACTCAATACCCAGCAAGGCTGAGTTGATTGGACCGCCCCTTTAGCCTCAGCGCTAGGACGCCAAAGCCATACGATCGACCATGCCAGCAGTCTCTATCCACTGAGGTGCAAGCCCCTAAAACGCTATCCAATTTTCGCGGGGCTCGGTTAACAATGAGTGAGCTGGTAACATTCACGCCCTGCTAAGCGTGCTGTTGGCCGCGTACATCTGAGAGAAACCCCGTGGAATTGTTCAAAGAGTTTATGTTTGAGGCCGCGCATCGCCTGCCTCACGTCCCCGAAGGCCACAAGTGCGGACGCCTGCATGGTCACTCCTTCAAGGTGGCGGTATATATCGAAGGTGAAGTCGATCCGTATACCGGCTGGATTCGTGATTTCTCCGAGATCAAGGCGATCTTTAAGCCGCTGTATGAGCAACTCGACCATAACTACCTGAACGACATTCCTGGCCTGGAAAACCCCACCAGTGAAGTCCTGGCCAAGTGGATCTGGCAACAACTGAAGCCGCTACTGCCTGAACTGTCGCGCATTCGCATCCATGAAACGTGTACCAGCGGCTGCGAATACCGCGGTGACTGATCAGCGCTTGCTAGCGCCTGTTATGGCGCTGGGCAAGCAACTCAACGGCATCTGTCGCACTGAATCGATCCAGGCTAAGCCCTCAGCGCCTAGCGCGACGGGTTAGAGGCCGAAGTCTGCCAAGGCGTCTAGGAACTGCGCTTCATCCATTACTCGCAGCCCTAACTCGCTGGCTTTCGCCAGTTTTGAGCCCGCGCCTGGTCCGGCTACTACGCAGCTGGTTTTCGCGGAGACCGAACCCGCTACCTTGGCCCCTAGGTTCTCCAGCTTTTCCTTGGCGACATCGCGGCTCATCATCTCCAAACTGCCGGTCAACACCCAGGTTTGGCCGGCCAATGGTAAGCCTGCAATGACTTTCTTCTCGCTATGCCAGTGCATGCCAAAGGCTTGCAGTTGAGCTTCAATGGCGCGCGCGCGCTCAGCATTGGCTACGTTGTCAAAGAACTCACGCACGGCCTTCGCTTGCTTCTCAGGTAGGGTTTGCCGCATGTCCAGCCAATCAGCCGCCAAGATGGCTTCCAAGTTGGCGAACTTGTCTGCCAGTTTTTGTGCACCGCCAGGCCCCACCGACGGGATATTCAGCTTATCGAGCATCGCCGCCAACGTGACGCTGGCGCTGAATTCGGCACTCAACTCGCCTTGCTCCTGCAATTGCAGGCCGCACTCGTCGCGACTCAACAAGGCCGCAATCACCTGCCGGTTATGGCTGTCGGCAAAGAAGCTATGAATCTCATGCGCCACCTCCAGGCCGATATCCGGCAGATAGGTCAGCACCTCAGGGAGGGCTTGCTGAACACGCTCCAGCGAAGCCAATACCCGCGCCAGAACCTTGGCCGTCTCTTCGCCCACATCAGGGATGCCAAGGGCGTATATAAAGCGCGCCAGGCTGGGCTGTTTGCTGTCTGCAATAGCCTGTAGCAGCTTGTTGCAGGAGACCTCGGCAAAGCCTTCCAGGTTGATAATTTGCTCGAACTTGAGCCGGTACAGATCGGCTGGTGAGGTGATCAGGCCCTCATCGACCAGTTGCTCGATGGTCTTGTCGCCAAGGCCTTCAATATCCATCGCGCGGCGTGAAACGAAATGAATGATCGCCTGTTTAAGCTGTGCTGCGCAGGTCAGGCGACCGACGCAACGGTACACCGAGCCTTCGCTGAAGGTTTCCTTGCCCTTGCTGCGTTTAACCAACTGGGTGCGTTCGACATGCGAGCCACAGACGGGGCAGCTCTCGGGGATCTGCACGGGCCTGGCATCCACAGGACGCCGCTCAAGCACTACCTGTACCACCTGTGGGATCACATCTCCGGCGCGGCGGATAGTCACCGTATCGCCAATCATCACGCCAAGGCGCACCACTTCATCCATATTGTGCAGCGTGGCATTGGATACGGTGACGCCGGCCACCTTGACGGGCTTCAAGCGCGCCACAGGGGTGACCGCGCCGGTACGACCGACCTGGAACTCCACATCCAGCAGCTCAGTCAACTCTTCCAAGGCCGGAAATTTGTGGGCAATCGCCCAGCGCGGCTCGCGGGCACGGAACCCCAGCTCGCGCTGATAGGCCAGGCTGTTGACCTTAAACACTACACCATCAATTTCATAGACCAGCGACTCACGCCGTTCGCCGATATCACGGTAATACGCCAGGCATTCATCTGCACCGTTGGCCAGCTTCAGCTCGCGACTGATCGGCATGCCCCACTGTTTCAACGCCTCAAGAATGCCAATATGCGTCGACGGCAACTCACCCTGCACCTGGCCAATGCCGTAACAGCAGAACTCCAAAGGGCGACTGGCGGTGATTTTTGAGTCCAGCTGACGCAGGCTTCCAGCAGCGGCGTTGCGCGGGTTGGCGAAGGTCTTGCCGCCCTGCTCTAGCTGCCGTGCATTAAGCGCAGCAAAGCCGGACTTGGACATAAAGACTTCACCACGCACCTCAAGCACGACTGGCCACCCTTCACCCTGCAGCTTTAGCGGCACGTTACGAATGGTGCGCACGTTGACGCTGATGTCCTCGCCTGTGCTGCCGTCACCGCGCGTTGCACCGCGTACCAGCAAACCATCGCGGTACAACAGGCTGACGGCCAGACCATCGAGCTTAGGCTCGCAGCTGTACTCGACCACAGCCGCGCCGCCAAACAGATCGCCTGCCGGCAGATCCAGACCCTCGCGCACCCGGCGCTCAAAATCCAACAGGTCGGTCTCTTCGAAGGCGTTGCCCAGGCTGAGCATCGGCACCTCATGCTTGATCTCGCCAAAAGCCGAAAGCGCCAGACTACCCACCCGCTGAGTAGGAGAGTCAGCGGTAACCAGCGCTGGATACAGAGTCTCCAGCGCTTTCAGTTCATGGAACAGGCGATCATATTCGGCGTCCGGAACACTCGGCTCATCGAGGACGTGGTAACGGTAGTTATGTTCATCCAGTTCGGCACGCAGTTGCAGAATGCGCGAGGCGGCAATCGAGGCGTCGGTCATTGCGGTGTTCTCTCAAACGAAAAGAGCAGCCTTGGCTGCTCTTTCTACTTCACAGGTTAATTCAGCGCTTGTTGGTCAGTTGCTTGCGCTCGTATTCAACAATGCGCTGACGATAATGCTCGATAGTTTGCGCCGTCATCACGCTACGTTGATCATCTTTTAGCTCGCCATTGAGTTCATGGGCTAACTTACGCGCGGATGCCACCATCACATCAAACGCCTGCTTGGGATGACGCGGACCGGGTAAGCCGAGGAAGAAACTCACCGCCCGGGTACTGAAACCTTCAATATCGTCGAGATCAAACGTGCCAGGTTTTAGTGCATTGGCCATGGAGAACAGCACTTCGCCATTACCGGCCATGCTCTCGTGGCGATGGAAAATATCCATCTCACCAAAGCGCAGGCCGCTCTCCAGAATATTCTGTAACAGTGCCGGGCCTTTGAAGCCTTCTTCATCCCGAGCGATCACATGGATCACCAGCACTTCCTCAACCGGCGGCAACTCCTTGGTACTTTGTTTGGCCTGGCTAGCAGGCTTAACTACGTCGCTATCCACTGGATTGAGAAGTGTCGGCACTGGTTCTTCCTGTCCCAGGTTAAGGTCACCCTGGTGAGGCTCACCCGTGCGACGGTTTAACTCTCTTGCGCTCAGCGACGGTAAGTCTTCTTCGTCAAACGCCGGTTCATGGTTACGATCAATAACCCGCGGCTGACTAAGCAGATTGGGGTCACTGTCATCATCCGGCAGGTTGGCAAAGCTGCGGTCAAGTTTGAACTTGAGTTTGCCCTTGCCACCGCGCATTCGCCGCCAGCCATCAAACAAGATGCCAGCAATCACAATAATGCCGATGACAATCAGCCACTCGCGCAGACCGAATTCCATGAAATACCTTAACCCCTAATAATAATGTGATGAAAAAGGCCATCCAGGGCCATTTTGCTAATTCTTTTGTGTCACGCCAAGCCCAGTTATGAAAGGCATTACCCTGCCTTTAACAGATAGCTTTATAACAATGCGCGTTAAGCTAGCACGACGAAAGACAACTTTACACCGCCCAGCGCCTCAGGACTCCACCAACGCCAGGGCTTCCTCTACATCCACTGCCACCAGACGCGAACACCCTGGCTCATGCATGGTTACGCCCATCAATTGATCGGCCATTTCCATGGCGATTTTATTGTGGGTGATATAGATGAACTGTACGGTTTCAGACATCTCTTTAACCAACCGTGCATAACGCCCGACGTTGGCATCATCCAGTGGCGCATCGACTTCGTCGAGCATGCAGAACGGGGCCGGGTTGAGTTTGAAGATGGCAAATACCAGCGCCAATGCGGTCAATGCTTTTTCACCACCGGACAACAAATGAATGGTGCTGTTCTTCTTGCCGGGCGGGCGCGCCATGATCGTTACCCCGGTATCCAGCAAGTCTTCACCTGTCAGCTGCAGGTAGGCGTTGCCACCGCCGAAGACCTTCGGGAATAACGCCTGCAAGCCCGCGTTGATTTGGTCGAAGGTTTCTTTGAAGCGGTTGCGGGTTTCCTTGTCGATCTTACGGATGACGTTTTCCAGGGTGTCCAGCGCCTCAACCAAGTCGGCGTTCTGTGCATCCAGGTAGCGTTTACGCTCCGACTGCTGCTGGTATTCGTCAATCGCCGCCAGGTTGATCGGGCCCAGACGCTGGATGCGCGCCGCCAGACGCTCCAGCTCATCTTCCCAGGCTTTTTCACTGGCCTCGGCCGGCAAGCTGGCGAGCACGCCATGCAGGTCGTAATTGTCTTCCAGCAACTGCTCCTGCAGCGCTTTACGGCGCACGGTGAGGGATTGCCAATCCATCCGCTGCTGTTCCAACTGGCCACGCAGCAACTGCGCCTGCTGCTCGGCCTGAGTGCGGCGCTTTTCCGCGTCACGCAGCTCACGATCGGTATCTTCCAGGGCCAGACGCGCCAGTTTGAGCTCATCCTCTACGGCCATGCGCTTGTCGAGCTGTTCTTCGAGCTTCATGCGCAGCTCTTCCAGCGGCGCGGCGCCTTCCTCCAGATTAAGGTCGAGTTGCTCGCGTTTCTCGTGCAGGCGCTCGGCCTGAAACTCAAGGCGCTGCAACGCTTGCTGGGTCGAATCATGCTGGGCTTGTAACGAGCCAAGGCGCACGGCCAGCTGGTGGGCGTGATCTTTGTGCTGGCGGGCCTCCTGGCGAACTCGGTCAAGGCGCTCACGCAAGCTGTCACGTCGCGCCAGCAAGCTTTCCCGCTCATCGTTGTCTGTGGCCATGGCATCCAGGGCATCCTGCAGATGCAGGCGTGACTCACCCAGTTGCTCATGTTCGATCTCGCGCTGTTCGGCTAGCTCCAGCAATTCGCTGTCCAAGCGATTGCGCCGAAGAACCAGTTGCTCGACCTTCGCTTGCCCGGCCGACAATTGCGCTTTCAGCTCGCCAAGACGACGTGCCTGATCTTGCGCTTGGCGACGCTGCAGCTCGCGCTGTTCTTCCTGGACGCGCTGATTTTCGCGTAATTGCTCTAGACGTTCATCGAGCAACGCCAGCGCAGCTTCCCGCTCACCACACTCCAAGTTCAGGCGTTGAATGTCCTGGCCACGGGCCAACACGCCACTTTCCGCTTCGCTGGCGCGACGCACCCGTAGAAAATGCCGACCCACCCAATAGCCGTCACGGCTGATCAGGCTTTCGCCCTCAGCCAGGCTCAATCGTGCCGCCAGCGCCTCATCCAGACTCTGCACCGGCTTGACCTGGCCCAGCCAGGGTGCCAGGTCGACACTGGTTTCAACCTTATCCAACAAACTGCCGGCAACCCGCTCAGCGTTGTTGCCCAGGCTGGCCAAGCGCAAATCGCCCTGGCTCAAGCCGGCGAAATCCAGGCTGTTAAAGTCATCCAGCAACACGGCCTGCAGGTCAGCCCCCAGCACGGTTTCCACCGCCAGCTCCCAACCCGCTTCAACGCGTAAGCCATCGGCTAAGCGCGGCCGTTCGCTCAGTTGCTGTTCGCGCAGCCAATCGCCAATGCCCTTGCCGGGATCGAGAGCGGCCTGCTGCAAGGCTTCTAACGAGGCCAGCCGACCACTTAACCGTTGCAGCTCACCTTGCGCCTGTTGCTGGCTATGCCCGCTTTGCTGCAAGTCATTGCGCAGTTGCAGCAAGCGTTCAGCCTGCTGCTCTTCTTCAATCTGCAGATCTTCCAGCCTAATCTCGCCTGCGGCGATCTGCTCGCCCAGTTCGATAATCGCGGCATCTTCCGGGTCGGCCGCCAATTGCTGCAGCTCATCGCTGAGACGGCGCTGACGCTCGGCAAGGCGCTCAAGGCTCTGCTCCAGCTGGGCAATCCGTGACTGCAGCACCTCGGCCTGACGACGCGGCTCGGCGCTGCGCTGGTTGAAACCGTCCCATTGTTCCTGCCAGCCATGCATGGCACTTTCGCAGTCTTCCAGCACGGCCGCAGACTCTTGCGCCGCTGCGGCAGTTAGCTCTTGCTCAGGCAGGAGCATGTGCAATTCTTCACCAAGGGTCACCAGCAAGGTGCGGTCATGCCCCATGTGCGACTCGGTTTCCAGGCGCGCGCGCTCAGCCTCGTTGAGATCGTCTTGCAGCTGACGCAAGCGCTGCTGGCCGTGCTGGATGCTTTGCTCGATCCGGGCAATATCGCCGCCAACCGAATAAAAACGCCCCTGCACCAGGTTAAAGCGCTCGCTCAGCTCGTGGTGACCATCGCGCAGTCGTTCGATGCTGGCGTCGGCATTACGTTGTTCGGCCACCAGTGCTTCGAAGCTAACTTCTTGGTTACTAATTGACGCCTCGCGGTTACCCACCTGCTCGTTCAACGCCTGCCAACGTAAAGCCGTGAGCTGCGCCTTAAGTTGACGCTCCTCGGCCTTGTACTCCTGATACTTCTCGGCGGACTGGGCCTGGCGATGCAGGCGGTCGAGCTGGCGCTCCAGCTCTTCACGCAGATCGGTCAGGCGTGCCAGGTTCTCGTGGGTACGGCGGATGCGGCTCTCGGTTTCGCGGCGGCGCTCCTTGTATTTGGAGATGCCGGCGGCTTCTTCGATAAAATTACGCAGGTCCTCTGGCTTGGCCTCGATCAGCTTGCTGATCATGCCTTGCTCGATGATCGAGTAACTGCGTGGGCCCAAACCGGTGCCGAGGAAGATGTCGGTAATGTCGCGCCGGCGGCATTTGATGCCGTTGAGAAAGTAGGTGTTCTGACTGTCGCGGGTCACTCGGCGGCGGATGGAAATCTCAGCATAGGCCGCGTACTCGCCGGTCAGGGTGCCGTCCGAGTTGTCGAAAATCAGCTCGATGGAGGCCTGAGTGACCGGCTTGCGCGTATTCGAGCCATTGAAGATGACGTCGGTCATCGACTCGCCACGCAGGTTCTTCGCGGAACTCTCGCCCATCACCCAGCGCACGGCGTCGATGATGTTCGATTTACCGCAACCATTGGGCCCAACCACTGCCGCCATATTGCTGGGGAAGCTGACCGTAGTCGGATCGACAAAGGATTTAAAACCGGCGAGTTTGATGCACTTGAGCCGCATGAGTCGCTTTCCTTAGGACTCGGCCAGTGCGGCCAGTACCAGCTGACAATTGTGCTCGCCGTAACCCAACAATACCTGCCTGATAGCCTGATGATCGCGGGCGATGATCGCCTGCAGCAAGCTCGCAAAGGTATTGAGGAACTGACTCATTTCGCCTCTACGCCGTTCCAGCGCTAGGTGATAAGTACGGCTGATGGCGGGCAGCAGGTTCTCTACGGTTTCCTGCAGGTAGGGATTGTTGGAGAACGGAAACGCAGCGCGCATGATATCGAAGCTGCCTTGCACAAAGCCGTTGATGTCCTCGCGCTGCATACTGATCTGCAGGCGCTGCTGAATCAGCAAAAACGGCGCCAAGTCGGCCTCAACCTGCCAGCTGTCAGCCACTGCATTGCCCAGCAGAATGTATAGCTCTGTAACTAGGGCATACAGGCTTTTGACGTTATGCGGCGTGAGCTCGGCCACCTGCGCCCCCCGGCGCGGCGGGATCACGATCAGATGGCGACGCTCAAGAATCAGCAGCGCCTCGCGCACTGAACCCCTACTGACATTCAGTGCCTGGGTGACTTTCTGCTCCTGAATCCGCTCACGCGCCTTCAGCTCACCACAAATGATGCGTTCTGCCAGGTGCTGGGCAATCTGCTCTGCGAGGCTATCCGGTGCCTTGAACGTCATGGTGATCCTTAGGCTCTATCTGACCTAATAGGGGCAAACAAGATTGGCTTAAATCAGCTTGAGCCCTCGCCAGGCTTGGCTTAGGCGCTGCAGCGCGGGGCGCGAGTGTACCACAGGGCATTGCGTTTCAAGGCTGCCTTAGCGCTGTTTTCAGCACAAATGATGGGATTGTCCAGACTAGCTTTTTCGAACTATTGTCCTACAATCAGACCAGCGCCTTTGCCTATCCATAAAACACGGAGCCACCATGTTCGAACGACTGCCCTCCAACTGGATGCTTGCCATCAAAAGCATCGGCTACTGGTTCTGGTTGATCTCTGTATTGGGTATACCCATGAGCTATTACGCCTCATTGCACAGTCAATACAGCAACGCATGGCCATGGGTAGTGGTCGTGGTGGTGTTTGGCGTGATCCCTGTGCTGGACTTTATTGTTGGCCGTGACCCGGCCAACCCTGATGAAGCGGTGCAGGTGCCACGAATGGAACAGCAGGGCTACTACCGCCTACTAAGCCTCGCCGCTGTCCCCGCTCTAATCGGCATGATGGCTTGGGCCGGCTGGGTATTTGTTAGCCATGACGCCTGGAGCTGGATCGGCCAGTTGGGCTGGGTGCTTTCTGTGGGTACGGTGACCGGCTCGATTGGCATCACCGTTGCCCATGAGCTAATCCATAAAGACCCATCACTTGAGCAGAACGCTGGTGGTTTGCTGCTCGCGGCAGTGTGTTATGGCGGGTTCAAAATCGAGCATGTGCGCGGCCACCATGTGCATGTCTCTACCCCAGAAGATGCCAGCTCCGCGCGCTATGGCCAGAGCCTGTATGCCTTTTTACCGCAGGCTTACAAGCACAACTTCCTCAACGCCTGGAAGCTCGAAGCCGAACGACTGAAACGTAAACATCTACCCACCCTGCACTGGCGCAACGAGTTGATTGGCTGGTACGCAGTCAGCGCGCTATTTCTAATCGCGTTCAGCCTGACTCTGGGTTGGCTGGGGGCACTGTTCTTTCTTGCCCAATCTGCAGTGGCGTTCACTCTATTGGAGATCGTCAACTACGTGGAGCATTACGGCTTGCACCGCCGCAAGCTGGAGAATGGCCGTTACGAGCGCACTAACCCAACGCATTCATGGAACAGCAACTACCTGCTCACCAACCTGTTTCTGTTCCATTTACAGCGTCACTCAGACCACCACGCTCATGCCAAACGCCGCTACCAAGTGCTGCGCCACTTCGATGACAGCCCGCAGTTGCCCAATGGATACGCCGGCATGGTGTTACTGGCACTATTCCCGCCGCTGTGGCGAGCAGTGATGGACCCACGCGTGCGTGCCTACTACGCTGGCGAAGAGCATCAGCTGAGTGATTCGCAACTGACGCATCCTTGATTCATTAACGCTGTAATGAATATGTGGCGGCGACCGGCAAGCAGCTTACTCACTCGATGACAGCTATTCAGGCATGGCCTAAATCATCGCTGTGAGGCAATAGCCTGTTCGACGGCCGCCAGCAGCGCCGGGTCATCTGGGGTGACGCTGCTCGGGAAACTAGCCACAACCTTGCCTTGGGCATCCACAACGTACTTGGAAAAATTCCAGCGTGGCGCTTGGCTTTGCGCCGCCAGTTCTTTGAACAGCGGCACCGCATTGGCACCACTGACGCGCTGGGTTTCGCTCATGGGAAAGGTCACACCGTAATTGACGTAGCAGACCTTAGCGGTCTCTTCGCTGCTGTCGGCCTCCTGGCGAAAATCATCGGAGGGCACGCCGAGCACCTGCAGCCCTTGGTCTTTGTACCGCTGATAAAGCGCTTCAAGACCTTTGAACTGTGGAGTAAAGCCGCAAAAGCTAGCGGTATTAACTACCACTAGAGGCTTACCAGCGAAGGTCGCACACAGATCGATGCGTTCCTGGCTGCGCAGCTTTTGCAACTCGCCTTGCAGCAGCTGCGGACATTCAGCGGCCTGCGCGCCATTAACCCAAGCGCTGAGCGTGACAATAAGAAGCAGTGAAAAACGCAACATAGAAGCCACCTTAAGTCAGTAGACAGAACTCGCATCACGCGCCTTAGCAGACACCCAAGCCCAGTTGTAAAAACGCCAAACCACTTTGCAGCCAACCCCACCAGGCTAAGCCCAGCAGCATCATCCCGGCCATTACCAGCGCAGTATTCAAGCCATACTCAGTGTTCATGCATTCGCCTCTTGTTGTTGCAAGCGCGCCACCGGCTGCTCACGCACTGGCCAGTTCAAGGCTGCGGCCAGCAGACTGAGAAGAATGGCGATCTGCCAAACCAGATCATAACTGCCAGTACGGTCATACAGATAGCCGCCCATCCAGCCACCGAGAAAAGCACCGAGTTGGTGGAACAAAAACACAATACCGCCGAGCATCGACAGGTTACGCACCCCGAACAGCGTGGCCACGGTGCCATTGGTCAGCGGCACCGTCGACAACCACAGCAGCCCCATAAACACACCAAAGGCATAGGCGCTCCAGACCGTCAGTGGGGTCATGATGAACGCCATAATCACCACCGCGCGGGCCAGATACAGGGCGCTGAGTAAGCGCGGTTTGGACATTCGCCCACCCAGCAAGCCGGCAATGTAAGTACCAAAGATATTAAACAGGCCCACCAGCGCTAGTACCGTAGTGCCGACCAGCGCCGGCAGGTGCTGATCGACCAGATAAGCCGGCAGATGTACGCCAATAAACACCACCTGAAAGCCGCACACAAAAAAACCTAACGCCAACAGCCAGAAACCTGAATGCCCGCAAGCCTCACGCAGCGCCTCGCCTAACGTTTGCTCCTGACCGGTATGCGGCAATGGCGCGTCCTTGAGCATTGCCGCCAGCGGAATGATCAAGGCAACCAGCAAACCCAACGCCATCAACGCCACAGACCAACCCAGCCAGCTGACTAAGCCCAGCGTGCCGGGCAACATAGCAAACTGGCCAAAGGAGCCGGCCGCAGCCGCGAGACCCATGGCCATGCTGCGTTTCTCCATCGGCACGGCGCGACCGACCGCACCGAGAATCACCGAGAACGAGGTGCCAGACAAACCCATACCAATCAGCAGGCCCGCGCTCAATGACAGGCTAATGGGCGAATCCGCCAGACCCATACAAACCAAACCAATGGCATACAGAATACCGCCCACTATCACCGTACTGCGGGCACCGAAACGGTCGGCCAATGCGCCGGTAAAGGGTTGGGTCAGCCCCCAGATAAGATTTTGCAGGGCGATGGCGAAGGCGAACACCTCGCGCCCCCAACCGAACTCGGCACTCATCGGCGGCAAGAACAGGCCAAAGCCATGACGGATGCCCAGCGACAATGCCAGAATCAGCGATGCGCCTAGCAGTATCCACATACTGCCGCGCCCGATTGTCTTCATGCTTACTCCCTTGCGATTGCCTCAGATGTATTGCGACCCATTAGATTGAGCCTTGGCTACGCTGCAGACAAGCCGACTATCGGCTAATCACGACCGGCGCTAACGAACAAAACCCTAGCCCGTACTCACGCTGATACAGGTTCTCGGCAGCATTAATGCTCAAGGACCGAAGCCCGAGCCTCTCATAGCGCCAAGGCCACCAGCACCGCACATTCGGCCAGTTCTAGCAGCGCCCCGGCGGTATCCCCTGTAGTACCGCCCAGGCGCTTGAGCATCACGCTGCGCAGCCAGAGGAAGACCACCCCGGCCACCAACAAGGCGAGCACCGCAGGCCAGCCCAGCAGCAACATGCCCAGGCCATGAGCAGCCAATATCCAAGGCAGTTGCTGACGCGGCAGATGCTCAGCCAACGCTTGGCCCAATCCGCCCGCACGTACATAGGACGTTGTGAGAAACAACAGTGGCAACAGCGCGCGCGCCAGCCACGGCACCAACAGCACCAGCAGCCCGTTGTCGTGCTCCAGCAAGGCCACCAGCGCGGCAAATTTGAGCAACAGCAGCAGAACCAGCACAACCACGGCAATCGGCCCGCTGGATGGGTCTTTCATAATGCTCAGGGTGCGCTCTTTATCACCAAAGCCGCCGACCCAGGCATCGGCGCTGTCGGCCAGACCATCGAGATGCAGACCTCCGCTGATGCCGACCCACAGCGCCAGCAATAGCGCCGCCTGCAGCAACACGTTTGCATCCGCCAGTAGGTGCTGAGCAGCGAGCAGCAACAGGCCGATCAACAGCCCCACCAGCGGATAGAACAGCAGTGAGCGGCCACTCTGCTCAGCTGTCGGCAGGCCGGCCAACGTCACCGGCAAGCGCGTGAGAAACTGCAGCGCAATCCACCAAGGCGTCATGCCAACTCCCGCAGTTCGCCTTGCTCATCCAAGCTCAGTTGAAAACGCTCGGCATGGCCCACCACCACCTGCAGCAGATCTTTGCGCGGCAAGCCCCGCGCCCGCGCTAGCAACAGGCGCACCACCCCGCCATGGGTAACCAGCAATAAACGCTCGCCAGCATGACGTACCTGCAAGCGCTGCAATGCGCTCAATACGCGTGCTTCAAACGCCAGCAGCGGCTCCCCCTCAGGCGGAGTGAAGGCATAGGGATCGCTCCAGAAGCGGCCCAATGCATCAGCGCTGGTTTGCATCAAGTCGGCGGTGCTGCAGCCTTCCCATGCGCCAAAATGCAGCTCTTGCAGGTCGGGTTCCAGGCTCAGCGGCACGCCCTGTTGCGCCGCCAGCTCTTCGGCAAACCGCGCGCAACGCTGCAAAGGCGAGCTGATCAGTCGATCCCAGCGACTGCCGTCGGCGATTGCCGTGCGCAGTTGCGCCCACCCTGTAGCGGTCAGCGCATCATCCAGACTGCCACGCAGACCGCCACCCAGTTCGGTTTCACCGTGCCGCAGTAACTCCAGATACACCGTCATAGCGGACGATCGGCTACTGCCGCCTCGGCAAAAGTGGCCATATCGTTGTGCAGGCTGCAGGCCAGTCGCAGCAGCGGCACGGCCAGGGCCGCCCCACTGCCCTCACCCAAGCGCAGGCCAAGATCGAGCAACGGCTCAGCCTGCAGCGCTTGCAGCACCCGCTGGTGGCCGGGCTCAGCCCCGCTATGTGCAAACAGCAGCCAATCACGGCAAGCCGGGTTCAGGCGAACGGCTAACAAGGCTGCGACGCTGCAGATAAAACCGTCCACCAGCGCAGTGATGCCCTGCTGCGCACAGGCGATATAAGCCCCCGTGAGGGCCGCAATCTCGAACCCGCCAAGGCGTTGCAGTATCTCAAAAGGCTCACTAATCGAGGAACGATGCAACGCCAGTGCAATTTCGATCACCTCGGCTTTACGCGCCACACCTGCACTGTCCAGGCCGGTACCCGGGCCGGCCAGCGCCAACGCTGAGCACTCCAGCAACACACAGGCCATGGCCGTGGCTGAGGTGGTGTTGCCGATGCCCATCTCGCCGCCGATAAACAGCTGGCTGCCTGCTTCTTGGGCCTGTTGCACGCTGGACCGCCCAACGTCCAAGGCAAGGCGTAACTGATCAGCGGTCATAGCCGAGGCATGCGCAAAATTCTCGGTACCTGGGCCAATCGGCAAATGGCGCACGCCAGCCAGCGGCTCCAGTGGCACGGCAATACCCAGGTCGATCACCTCAAGCGTCGCCCCCAGCTGCTTGGCTAACACGCTGATCGCCGCGCCACCGCTGACAAAGTTACGCAACATCTGCCCAGTAACGGCCTGGGGATAGGCCGACACACCTTCGGCAACCACACCGTGATCGCCGGCAAAAATACTGATCCACAACTGCTCAACCTGCGGGCGCTGGCTGCCCTGCATGGCTGCCAGGGCAATGGCCAATTGTTCCAGCTGTCCGAGCGAGCCCGCAGGCTTGGTCAGTTGCTGCTGGCGCGCTTGCGCCTGGCTGCGCGCAGTCATGTCCAGGGCCTGACAACCTTGCTGCCACCATTGCTCACTCATAGTGCTTGTCCTTTCAAAACCATCGGCAAACCCGCCACGCTAAACACCACCCGCTCGCAGCGCTCGGCCAAGGCCTGATGCAGCCAGCCCGCTTCGTCGACATAGCGACGGGTCAGCTCACCCAGTGGCACGACACCCATCCCCGTTTCATTACTAACGAAAATAATCCGCCCAGGCAGACCAGCCAGGCACTCAAGCAGCTCATCGCGCTCGACACTCAGACGCTCAGGGTCATCCAGCATTAATAGATTCGTCAGCCACAGGGTCAGGCAATCGACCAGTAAGCATTTATCTGCCCCCGCCTGTTCACGCAGCACCCGCGCCAGGTTCAGCGGCTCTTCCACCAATCCCCAGGCGGCTGGGCGGCGTTCGCGATGATGCTCAATACGTGCATTCATTTCGCCATCCAGCGCCTGACTGGTGGCGATGTAGGTCACCCCAAAGCCAGACTCGCGGGCCAGCTTCTCGGCCAAGCGACTCTTGCCAGAGCGGGCACCGCCCAAAATCAGTTCAAGCATGGATCACCTTTTTTTGAATAGTGCACCCTAACCGTTGGAGGGGCCGGGCGGCGATCCGCTTTAGCCGCGAAACGCTCGAAACCATCAAATTACGACACCTTTACAGCCCGCATAACTGGCGCAGCCGCTCGACATCCAGATGCGCCTCAACCAGATCGGCCAGGCGCTCGATATCACGCTCGCGCAAGGCGTGGTAGTCCACGTGTTGCACCTCGCGTAACCCAGCCCACCGCAACAGCGCGCTGCACGCTTCAGTGCGCTCAAACAACCCATGCAGATAGGTACCCAAGACCTGACCATCGGCGCTCATGCCGCCATCGGCGCGACCATCATCCAGGCGCACGGCCGCATTCAAGCCCGCACCGTTGCTGACCCCGGCATGAATTTCATAGCCGCTTACCGGCGCAGCTTCCAGGCACAGCTGACCGTGCACATTACGCAGCTGTTTTTCGGCTTCCAAGACCGTGCTGAAATCCAGCAAGCCCAGCCCTGCGCTCGATCCTGCGGCACCTTCCAGCCCCTGCGGATCGTCGATCTGCATACCGAGCATCTGTAAGCCGCCACAAATGCCGAGCAGCTTGCCGCCATAACGCAGGTGTTTGTTGATAGCCGCCGGCCAGCCCTGCTCACGCAGAAACGCCAGATCGGCGCGCACACTTTTCGAGCCGGGCAGGATGATAAGGTCGGCGGCGGGAATCGCCTGGCCGGGGCCGACAAAGGTCAGTTCAACCTGAGGATGCAGGCGCAACGGGTCGAAATCGGTGTGGTTGCTGATGCGCGGCAACACCGGTATCACCACTTTGAGCACCTCGGCCGCCTTGGCGCTCTGGCGAATATCGATAGCGTCTTCGGCTTCCAGGTGGAAATCCATCAGGTAGGGCAATACCCCAAGTACCGGCTTACCGGTGCGCTGCTCCAACCAGTCCAGGCCCGGTTGCAACAACGCGATATCACCGCGAAAGCGATTAATCACGAACCCCTGCACTCGTGCCTGCTCGCTCTCCGAGAGCAATGCCAGGGTGCCAACCAGATGGGCAAATACCCCGCCCTTGTCGATATCGGCAATCAGGATCACCGGGCAATCCACCGCCTCGGCAAAGCCCATATTGGCAATATCACCGGCGCGCAGGTTGATCTCGGCCGGCGAGCCGGCGCCCTCCACCATCACCACCGGATAAGCGGCGCTCAAGCGTTGGTGTGACTGCAGCACCGCCTGCATTGCCACCTTTTTGTAATCGTGATAAGCCACGGCATCCATGCTGCTCAGGGCGCGACCGTGAATAATCACCTGCGCACCGATGTCGCTATTGGGCTTGAGCAGCACCGGGTTCATATCGGTATGCGGCGTCAGACCAGCCGCCTGGGCCTGCACGGCTTGAGCGCGGCCGATTTCACCACCGTCAGCGGTCACCGCACTGTTCAGCGCCATGTTCTGCGGCTTAAACGGCACCACCGCCACGCCCTGGCGTTTAAGCCAGCGGCACAGCGCGGTCACCAGGGTGCTCTTGCCCGCATCGGAGGTGGTGCCCTGCACCATCAAAGTTGTAATGTGCGTTCTCCAGTAAAGGCGGCAAGTGCCTGCTGCAGACGCTG
This sequence comes from Pseudomonas guineae, assembly GCF_900113745.1. Lineage (GTDB taxonomy): Bacteria > Pseudomonadota > Gammaproteobacteria > Pseudomonadales > Pseudomonadaceae > Aquipseudomonas > Aquipseudomonas guineae. The sequence goes on from NZ_FOQL01000002.1 coordinate 484,849, forward strand.
CCAACCAGATTCATCAGGCGGCAGGCCAAAGCGCAGGCTGAGCGGACTGGTAAACAGGCGCGTGAGAATGCCGCGGGCGGCGAGAAACGCATGCCACTCGGGCGCCTGCGGCGTGCAGCAAAACTGAAACAGCGCGCAGCCGGCGGTTGGTGCCAGCCCTTGAGCGCTGAGCAGTGTGGCCAGCCGCTCGCCATCGGCGAGCAAACGCTCACGTTGCTGGCGCTGCGCGGCTTGATCTTGCAGCAGCGCAGTTGCCACCACCCTACTCGGCCCACTGATCGTCCAAGGCCCGAGCAGTTCAGCCAACTGCTGCAATACGCTTGGCTGGGCGAGCACAAAGCCCAGGCGAATCCCCGCCAGGCCAAAAAACTTGCCGAATGAGCGCAGCACGATCAGCCCCGGACGCTGGCTAAAAGCCGCAAGGCTGTATGCGGGAGTGCAATCAATAAAAGCCTCATCGACCACCAGCCAACCGCCACGCTCGGCTAAACGCGCCTGCCAGTCCAGCAGTTGCTGAGGTTCGAAACGGCGACCCGTGGGGTTATTTGGATTGACCAACAGCAACACATCCAGGCGGGCCAGCGCGCCCTCGATAGCGCCCTCGCTGATTTCCAGCAGCTGATGCCCTTCACGCTGCCAGGCCGCAGCGTGCTCGGCGTAGGCCGGCGAAACAATGCCGACCGTGGCATTGCGTAGCAGCCGCGGCAGCGCCTGAATCGCGGCCTGGGAACCCGCCACCGGCAGCAGGTTGCTCACGCCGTAGTAATCACGGGCCGCAATCTCCAGTTCGTCCTGCGGCTCGGGTAAGCGCGCCCAGGCGCTGACAGGAATCGACGGCAGCGGCCAAGCATAGGGCGCGATGCCGGTGGACAGGTCCAGCCAATCCGCCAGAGCAATACCATAGCGCTTTGAGGCCTCACGCAAACGGCCGCCATGCTCAAGCATAAATAGCCCCCCACACCAGCAGCAGCGCCAGCCATAGCAACACACCGCCATTGACCAGGTTAAGGGCGCGTTCGATATCACGCGACTTGGGCGCTGGGCCTGCGCCCAAGTCAGGGCGCACATGCAGCTCGCCGTGATATTCCGCCGCGCCACCCAGGCTGACACCCAGCGCCCCGGCCCCGGCCGCCATCACCGGACCGGCATTCGGGCTGTCCCACTGCGGCGCTTGGGTGCGCCAGCAGCGCAGCGCTAAAGCGGTACGCCCGAGCAACGCATAGGTCAACGCGACCAGACGCGCCGGCAGGTAATTGAGCCCATCGTCGATCTTCGCCGCGGCCCAGCCGAAACGCTCGAAACGCTCGTTGCGATAGCCCCACATAGCGTCCAGGGTATTGCTCAGGCGATACAGCACCACACCCGGCGCGCCGGCAATCACAAACCAGAACAGCGCGGCGAATACCGCGTCGCTGCCATTTTCCAGCACCGATTCGGTGCCCGCGCGGGCTACGCCAGTTGCATCCAGCGCGGAGGTATTACGACTCACCATATAACCAACGCGCTCACGCGCCAGGCGCAGATCACCAAGGCGCAGCGCCTGCGCCACTGGCCGGGCATGCTCGCCCAGACTTTTCAGGCCCAGCGCGACGTACAGCGCAATAATCTCCAGCGCCCAACCGATACCGCTGATCTGACTCAGCAGCCAAGCCAGCAGAGTCAGCGGCAACACCGCCAGGCACCAGGCGCTGACGCCGTGACTGCGCCAACCACCCCCAGCAGGGTTAAAGCGTTGTTCGATGCGCTCAGCCAAGCGGCCAAAAGCTACCAGCGGATGCCAGCCCTTCGATTCGCCAAAAACCGCGTCCAGGGCGACCCCCGCGCAGGTGCTAAGCACCACGCTCATGGCGTGCCCCAGTGGTTCTCAAACAACAGCTCATTCAGCGGCCGCGGCGTCGCCCAACCTTGCTGAGCCAGCATCGGTGCGTCATAGAACGCGTCTACCGGGCCCAGGCACAACACTGCCAGCGGCTTACTGCCCGCTGGCATACCAAGCAGATCGGCCAGAGCTTGGGGTTCGAATAGCGAGACCCAGCCCATGCCTAAACCTTCAGCGCGCGCAGCCAGCCAAAGATTCTGGATCGCGCAGGCCAAGGAGGTCTGGTCCATTTCGGGCAAGGTGCGACGACCAAATACGTGGGCCTCGCGGCCGTCCATCAGCGCCACCACCAGCAGCTCCGCACAGTCGCGAATACCCTCGACCTTGAGCCGCATAAACTCATCGCTGCGCTCGCCCAATGCGTCGGCCGTGCGCACCCGCTCCTCTTCTACCAGGCCGTGAATCGATTCACGTAGCACCGGCAGGGTGATGCGGATAAACCGCCAGGGCTGCATTAAGCCGACGCTGGGCGCCTGGTGCGCGGCCTCGAGCAAACGCGCGAGCAGCTCAGGGGCCACTTCACCGCCGCTGAAATGGCGCATATCACGGCGCTCGGCAATGGCGCGGTAGACAGCTGCGCGTTCCTCTGGGCTGAAGGCGTGCTCACTCATGCTGGCGCTCCAGGACTAAACAATGCTGCCGCTGCAGCCGGGTCGGACGGCAGATAGAAGTGGATATAGGACGCCGTCAGCCGGCCCTGACGATAGACCGCCTCGGCGGTGCGTTTGTAGTTAGGGCACTCGCCGCGGGTTAGCGGTTGCAGCTCGCTGGTCAACGCCGAGTAGTGGAAGCTGTGCCCGCGCAGCAGGCCTTCCGGCAGATAGGTTTGCTGCAAGGCCATGGCGGTCATGCGTGGTTGCAGCGTCGCCTCACCACTTAACAAACCGAGCATCTGCCCGCTCGCGCCCTGTTTGTCGGTCAGTTTGTCGAGCAGGTAAAGCATGCCGCCGCACTCGGCGTGGATCGGCTTACCGGCCGCATGGTGTGCGCGAATGGCTTGGGCTATCGCCTGGTTGGCCTCAAGCCGCTGCAGATGCAATTCCGGGTAACCGCCGGGCAGATAGAGGCTGTCGACCTCAGGCAACTGCGCATCCGTCAGCGGCGAGAAGAACTTAAGCTCGGCACCCAGTTCGCGCAAAAGATCGAGGTTGGCCTGGTAGAGAAAGGCAAAGGCGCTGTCACGCGCCACACCAATCCTCACGCCCTTGAGCAAGGGCGCAGGTCTTGCCGGCTCGGGTGCGGCGAAACTGACAGGCGGCGGCAGCTCGGTATCGGCACTCGCCGCCAAGGCATCGGCGGCGGCGTCCAGGCGTGCATCCAAATCGAGTAATTCGCCCGCCTGCACCAAGCCCAGATGCCGGCTCGGCAAACCGACTTCGGCGCTGCGCGGCAATGCACCGTACCAACGGATCGAGGCCGGCAGCGCATCGCGCAGAATTTCGCCGTGCCGCGTACTGCCGACACGGTTGCCGAGCACGCCGGAGAACGGCAGATCAGGCTGGAAGGTTGCCAGGCCATGGGCCATGGCGCCAAAGGTCTGCGCCATGGCTGAGCCATCGATCACCGCCAGCACCGGTACGCCGAAGTGCCGCGCCAGGTCGGCCGCCGACGGCGTGCCATCGAACAAGCCCATCACCCCTTCGATCAGAATCAGATCGGCCTCACCCGCCGCTTCCCAGAGCAACCGACGGCTCTCCGCTGCACCGACCATCCACAGGTCGAGCTGATACACCGGCGCGCTACTGGCGCGAGCCAGGATCATCGGGTCGAGAAAATCCGGGCCGCACTTGAACACCCGCACGCGTTTGCCTTGACGTGTATGCAGGCGCGCCAAGGCTGCAGTCACCGTGGTCTTACCCTGGCCAGAGGCCGGCGCGGCGATCAAGAGTGCCGGGCACTGACGGGCGCTGGAGTCGCTCATTAAAACTCCACTCCCTTCTGGGCCTTCACGCCAGCTTTGAACGCATGCTTGACCAGGCTCATCTCGGTGACGGTATCCGCCGCCTCAATCATCCCCGGCAGTGCGCCACGCCCAGTCACCACCACATGCTGTAACAACGGCCGCGCTTCGATATCAGCGAGCACCGCGTCGAGTTCCAGGTAGCCGTATTTCAGCGCGATATTCAGTTCATCCAGCACCACCAGGCCAACCGCTGGGTCATTTAGCAGCTGCGCCGCCACCGCCCAGGCCTCGCAAGCCTTGTCGATATCACGCTGGCGATCCTGGGTCTCCCAGGTAAAGCCCTCACCCATCACGTGGTAGCTGACTTCCTCGGGAAAACGCCGAAAGAACGCCTCTTCACCGGTGCTGGCCGCACCCTTGATAAATTGCACCACGCCAACTTTGAGGCCGTGGCCCAAGGCGCGCGCGACCATGCCAAAGGCGCTGCTGCTCTTACCTTTGCCGTTGCCGCTGTGCACCAACAGCAGGCCGTATTCATCCTGAGCCTGGGCAATCTTTTCATCGATCAGAGCTTTTTTGCGGGCCATGCGCGCCTGGTGTCGGGCATCACGCTCAATCGATTCTGTCATCACTCACACTCGCTGAAAATCGGACAGCCAGACAACATCCGCTGGCTCAACGGCAGGCAAACGCGAGGGATAAGCAACGCGTTGCGCCACCGCCACAGGGCGATCTGGCTGAAAAAGCAGGCGGAGAGAGACAAAGCGCGGGCCCACGCACAGCGCAAGCCACACGCCAGACAACGCCCTCCGCGATGCCGTGGACTGCAACAGGCCGGTCTCCGGGCTTGCGAGTGGAACCTCTAGGTTCCCCCAATCGCGCCTTCCCATGCCCGTAGACACAGTGGCGGAATGCGATTGTTGACTCGCCTACCGTTGCGGGGGCAGCGTCGGAATGGCTGGCGAAGAACGCACAACGCACCGACTTCCCTGTTTCACCCCGCAGACGCATAGCGTCGGGGGCACCTGTTACAAGGCGCGAAGGGTAGAGAGTTCGCGATTAAGCGTCAAACGAATGCGCCTGGACGCATCGTAATATGCACATTGGAGCAGGCTCAATGCCTGGGCATAAAACCCGCGGGCTTGCTCGCCAGCCAGTCGACGAAGGTACGCAGGCGCTCATCACTCAACAGGCTGTCACGATTGTTGTAGGTCAGCGCCAGCTCTTTCTCGCTGAACAGCCGGTGGATCTGGTTATGGCAGGCACGGCAGACCCATAGCGTGGCGCTGATGCGCTCACTTTTGCCGAAGCGCTTTTGCACGTAGACCTTGTTGTGCAGTGCTTTGGGGATCAGGTGATGGCGCGTCAGTGTCGCTGCACGGGCGCAGAGCTGGCAGGCATCAGGTTGTTCGGGCAGGCGAATCGGTTCGGGCATACAGGCAACGCAGGCTCAGCGCTTACGACACAGGCTCAGGCCATCGCCGAGCGGCAGCAAGGACAGGTCGATGCGTGGGTCATCACGTAGCGCCAGGTTGAGTGCCTGAATCGCACGGGTGTCAGCGCTCTCAGGGCTCTCCTCAAGCACTCGACCACTCCACAGAGTGTTATCGAACAGGATCAGTCCGCCTTGGCGCACCAGGCGCAGAGCCTGCTCGAAGTAGGCTGGGTAGTTAGTTTTATCAGCATCGATAAACAGCAAGTCAATACAGCCCGCCAGGCCTTCAGCCTCCAGCGCCGCCAGGGTTTGCAGCGCCGGGGCCAGCCGCTGTTCAATACGCTCACTCAACCCCGCCTCATGCCAGTAACGTTCGGCAGTGGCGTTGTAATCGCCGGGAATTTCGCAACTAATCAAGCGCCCATCGTCCAACATGGCCTGAGCCATGCAGATGGCGCTGTAACCGGTAAAGGTACCGACTTCGACAATCCGCCGCGCGCCGGTCAGCTGCACCAGCAACGCCATAAACTGGCCCTGCTCGGGGGCGATCTGCCAGCGTGAGTGAGTCAGCAGAGCGGTTTCTTCGCGCAGACGCTTGAGCAGTGGGGTTTCACGCAGGGAGACATTCAGCAGGTACTGGTACAGATTGGCATCGAGATTGAGCGTTTGAGTGGTCATACAAGCCCCTCTACAAATACCTAGCGCTGGACGTCAAGGGTTACCCGCCAGCTCTGGGGTGAATACGCGCTTGGCATTTAGGTAGGTGCGCTGCCAGTAGGTATTGCTCAGGCTGTCCAGGCGCACGGTGCCACCACTGGAAGGCGCATGCACAAACCGGCCATTACCGACGTAAATGCCCGCATGGCTGACCTGACTGCCGCCATTGGTGGCAAAAAACACCAGATCACCGCTTTGCAGCGCATCGCGCCCAATACCCGGGGCGCGCATGCTGATCAGCTCACGGGTTGAGCGCGGCAGCTTAATGCCGGCGGCATCGCGGTAAACAAAGCCGATCAAGCCGCTGCAATCGAAGCCGCCTTCCGGGGTGTTACCGCCATAACGATAGGGCGTGCCCACCAATCCCAGCGCACGGATTAACACATCATCGGCATTGCCGTTAAAGCTGCCGACAGTTTGATAAACAGTGGATTGCGGGCTTGGTGCGGGGGCTTGGCTCGCGCAGCCACTGAGCAGCGCGGCCAGCACAATCAAGCTGATACGGGAGAGAGCGGTCATGGACAGACGATCCTGAGCCGGGATGCAACCTACTCTGCCGGCTTGCACATTCTAGTGCAAGCTTTAGCTTTGCTTGGCAGGTTGTTGAAATCTATCGAGATGCGTCAGAGGGTATGATTGACTACAACGCCTTTACATTGCGACCGCTGCACGCAGGACTCAAGGGTTGCGCACAACCGACTCAGTTGGCGCCAGCGCCAGGGCACGCTTGGCCTCGATAAAGGTGCGCTTCCAGTAGCGATCATCCAGGCTATCTACCCGCACACCGCCGCTGCGGCTACTGGAAGAATGGATGAATTGATCATCGCCCATGTAGATGCCGGCATGGCTGACGCGGCCACCGCCGTTGGTGCTAAAGAACAGCAGATCGCCCGGTTTGAGATCATCACGCTCCACCAATGGCGCGTCGATATTGATCATGTCGCGGGTCGAGCGCGGCAACTTCAGGCCCGCTTCTTCTTTAAACAGATAACCGATAAAACCGCTGCAATCGAAGCCGGAACTTACCGAGCCGCCACCAAAGCGATAGCGCGTACCCACTAACGAGAGGCCATGAGACAGAATGCCGTCAGCCAGTTGCGGTAGCCTGTAGGCTTTTTCTTCGGTGAAATCGCCAAGTGCGGCTTCTTTGGCTTGTTCATCAAACTCGGCAAGGTCTGTCGAGGAGAACACACTGGATTGAGTGCTCAACTGCGGTTGCGGAGCATGGTTGGCGCAGGCGGCCAGGACCAGAGTAAGTGCGAGAGGCACGAGGGGTGCGAGGCGTTGGAGCATGGGCACGACCGTGTCGGTGAATTTCACAAGGGTGTGACTATGCCTACTATGAGGTCCATTTGCAAATTCTATGGCTCTAAATGTGACTCAGTAGTTCCGGCAAAACATCTAAGGCACGCCCAGGCAAATGAACATCCACCCTGTCACTCAGTTCGGTACGCTGCGGGTTGATGTCTGCGGTGAAGCCACCATTTTGCCGCGTGCGCAGCAGTGGCTCGACGATATAGGGAAAGCTGGCGCTGGTGCCGATACTGATCACCACGCCAAAACCTTTGCCCAACTCGGCGTAAAGCGTGTCGATGGCCTGCTCCGGGAGCATTTCTTCAAACAACACCACGGGCGGACGCAGTATTCCGGCGCACTGCCAGCATTTGGGCGGTAACGGCCGCTGCAAATGCGCGGCCAGCTCCGTATCGACCGCCCCGCAAGACTGGCAATACAGCGGAGCCAGCTCGCCGTGAATCTCGATCACCCTTTCCATCGGGCTACCTGCCGCGCGGTGATACCCATCAATATTCTGCGTCAGCAGCCAACAATGCGGTTTTATGCGCTGTAGTTCAGCGATCGCGTAATGCCCAGCATTAGCCTGAGCGCCCAAGCATGCCTTGCCCAGTTCCGCCAGGTACTTCCAGCACAGCGCTGGATCGCGTTGCAGCATGGACCCTGAGAGCGCGACCTCAATCGGCAAACCCTCAGCGGTGTGACCGTTATACAGCCCACCCAGCCCTCGGTAAGTCGGCAAACCGGAGTCGGCAGACAAGCCAGCGCCAGTAATCAGCAAGATCCGCTCAGCCTGTTTGAGCTGCTCGGCGACGCGCCTGATGGCTTGCTCCATTAGCGTTTCCAACCTCAATGGTTGACGGTATACGCCAGCATCATCGACAGCTGACACAGGGGGCGCCCGCTCTGCTCACTCCACTTATTAAAAGCCGCCTGCACAGCCGCGCGCTCTTTCAAACTGGTCGGCACCTTATCGATAATCTTCTGCGCTTTTAATGCCGCCACCAGATCATCGCTGGGTACGAACGTATCCTTACCGATCATGCGCAGAAAGCGCGGTGCCGACAGCCCGCCGAGCTGGCTGCCGTGCTTGGCCAGGTACTTCCACAGCCCAACGATATCGCTCACTGGCCAGTCGGCGATCAGCGCACCGAAACTGCCCTTTTCCTGCCGCACATCGAGGACGAACTGGGCATTGCGCGGCACGCTTTTGAGTTTGCCCAAATGACGAATGATGCGCGTATCCTGCATCAGATTTTCCAGACGTTCAGCGCCCATCAACACCACTTTCTCTGGATCGAAACCGAAGAACACCTGTTCAAAGGCCGGCCATTTCGAGTCCACCAAACTGTGCCTAAGCCCAGCACGAAAGATCCGCAGGCTGATAACAGACAGGTAGCGATCATCGCTAATCGCGCGCAACTCGTGGGCGCTGCGCGGCTGTGGCAGCATCGATTCCAGTGCCGCGACCGAGCCAAAGCGGTTCAAACAGTATTCATGCAGCCATTTGTAATCACGCATCGGGCAATCCTTGTACAGCCAGGTTGCTGAATCAGAGGTTCATCACATCGACAAAACGCGGCGTCGCACTGTCATCGATTTTCAGGCTCTTGAAGTCGAACAGATTGCGGTCAGCCAACTGCGATGGCACCACGTTCTGCAGGGCGCGGAACATGATCTCGGTGCGGCCCGGCGACTTGCGCTCCCAGTCCTGGAGCATCTCCTTGACCACCTGACGTTGCAGGTTTTCTTGCGAGCCACAGAGGTTGCACGGAATGATCGGGAATTCCTTGAGCTGGCTGTAAGCCTCGATATCCGCTTCGTTGCAATAAGCCAGTGGGCGGATTACCACGTTACGGCCGTCATCGGCGCGCAGCTTGGGCGGCATGGCTTTGAGCGTGCCGCCGTAGAACATGTTGAGGAAGAAGGTTTCCAGAATGTCGTCGCGATGATGCCCCAATGCCATCTTGGTCGCCCCGATCTCGTCAGCGAAGGTGTACAGCGTGCCGCGACGCAGGCGCGAGCAGAGCGAGCAGGTGGTTTTACCTTCCGGAATTTTCTCTTTAACCACCGAGTAGGTGTCTTTTTCGACGATGTGATACGGCACGCCGATAGACTCTAGATACGCCGGCAACACTTGTTCGGGAAAACCAGGCTGCTTCTGGTCCATGTTCACCGCGACGATCTCGAACTTGATCGGCGCGACCTTCTGCAGGTGCAACAACACATCGAGCATGGTGTAGCTGTCTTTGCCGCCGGACAGACAGACCATCACTTTGTCGCCATCTTCGATCATGTTGAAATCGGCAACGGCTTCGCCTGCCTGACGACGCAGACGTTTTTGCAGTTTGTTCTGATTGACCGAGAGGGTGCCCATGGTGCGCTGGAATCCGGTAGTCGTTGAGGATGCGGCATTTTACGCAGAAAGCGTGACGCACCCTACCCCGCAGTTATTGAAATGCTAGGCTGAGCCGATGAATGACGATTTAGACCCAAGCCTCGATCTCAGCGAACAAGTCCATCAACTGCTGTGCGCCACACCAACCGGTCTTGCTGAGTACGACCTGATCCAGCAACTGAAAGCGCGCCACTGCACGCACATTCCCAGCCTACCCCTGACCGATCATCTGGTGCTATTTCGTACCCACTTCTTAGTATTCAACGCGCTCTATCGTTTACGCGAACAACTCTGGGCAACCCAAAGTGGTTATCTACAGATCAGCGCACTGAGCATTCGGCTGCTGCCTTATCAGCGAGGCTGCACTGAGCTGAGCGAGCATGACCCGCTACGCGATTATTACCTCGACATGAGCCAACTCAAGGACACCGATGAGCAGGATGTCGCCAAGCTGCTAAGCAGTTTTTGGTCACGCATGCAGGGCGGCGAAGAACAGCGAGCAGCGCTGGAACTCTTTGAGCTGACTGACTGCGCGCTGGCACTCACACCTGCAACCATCAAGCTGCGGTACCGGCAATTGGTCAGCCTGCACCATCCTGACCGGGGCGGCAGTACAGAGCGCTTGCAGTCGATTAACAAGGCGATGGAAATCCTCGAACGTTATTACGGCCGCCCTTGAGAGTCCGATTTGCTCTAACGGACCACCCTTGCCCAGAGAAATCGCTGCCTATACTGCGACATACGGTCGCATAGGTTCGGCCTCGCACCTGGTGACGCTGCACACGCGAATCAGGCGCTGAGCTGGGGGGCGATCGCTATAACAAATGGAGGTCTGGCATGATCCATCACGTTTGGGGGCTCTTCACCCATCCCGACCAGGAATGGCAGGAAATCCGTGGCGAAGAAGAAAGCATCAGCCACATGTATCTCACCCACGTACTGATTCTTGCGGCAATTCCCGCAGTATCGGCCTACATCGGCACCACCCAGGTTGGCTGGGCAATCGGCGATCGAGCGCCAGTGATGCTGACAGAAGCCAGTGCGCTGCAAATGACCATCATGACTTACCTGGCAATGCTCGCTGGCGTAGCCGTAATGGGCGCTTTTATCCACTGGATGGCACGTACTTATGATGCCAGCCCAAACCTCACCCAATGCGTGGTATTTGCCGCTTATACCGCTACACCGCTGTTTATCGGCGGGCTTGCGGCGCTCTACCCTCACCTTTGGCTCGCCATGGTGATTGGCACGGCAGCCATCTGCTACACGGTATACCTGCTGTATGTCGGCATCCCGAGATTTATGGGCATACCTGAGGATGAAGGCTTTATGTTCTCAAGTTCGGTACTCGCAGTAGGCTTGGTGGTGCTAGTGGCAATGATTGCCAGCTCGGTTATTCTCTGGGGCTTTGGGGTCGGCCCGGTGTACACCAGCTAGCGCTTACTTGATGACACGTACGAAACCACCTGCGGGTGGTTTCGTCGTTTCTAGGCTGCGAAGCCCAGCTGCCTTGGGCATAATTGCCTGCCTTGTTTCGATAGCTGCCTCCATGCCTGAACACCTCTTAAGCCGCGTAGAACACTGCTACCAGAAGGCTGAAGTTTTTTTCAAACAATCCTTTGTTCGCCCCGAGGTGAGTTTCAAGCTGCGCGGGCAAAAGGCTGGCGTGGCGCATCTGACGGAAAACAAGCTGCGTTTCAACCCGCAACTGTATCGGGAAAACCGCGAAGACTTCCTTAAGCAGACCGTGCCCCACGAGGTGGCACACTTGATCGCTCACCAGCTGTTCGGCCTGAGGATCCAACCCCACGGCGAGGAGTGGCAGCTAATCATGCGCGGTGTGTATGAACTGGCGCCGAATCGCTGCCACAGCTACAACGTGCAACGGCGTACGGTTAATCGCTACATCTACCGCTGCAGTTGCCCGCAGGGAGAATTCCCGTTTTCAGCGCAACGCCACACAATGGTCAGCAAAGGCCGGCGCTACTTCTGCCGGCGCTGCAAGGTGACCTTGAGTTTTACCGGTGAGCAGCGCATCGAATAGCCCGCTAAGGGCTCACAGCACGTAACGCAACACCGCGACAAAGTGCATCAAGCTGCCGCCGATAACGAACAAGTGCCAGATGCCATGCCAATGACGGAAGCGGCTGTCATAAACGAAGAAGATGATGCCCACGGTGTAGAGCACCCCACCGCCGGCCAGCCAGATAAACCCAGCCATCCCCAGCGCAGCGATCAGCGGTTTGACCGCCACCAGCACAATCCAGCCCATTACGGCGTAAATCACAATCGACAGCACGCGCGCCTCGGAGCGCGGGTTGATCTCCTGCAACATGCCAATAACGGCCAGCGTCCAAACAACGCCGAATAGCGTCCAGCCCCACGCCCCTTCAAGGGTTACCAGGCAAAACGGCGTATAGCTGCCCGCAATCAGCAGGTAGATCGACAGGTGATCGAGCTTACGCATCACCACTTTAGCCCGCCCCTGCAGGCTGTGGTACAGCGTGGAAATGCTGTACAGCAGCACCAGCGTCACTCCATAAATCGCTACGCTGATAATCTTGCGCAGATCACCTTCAAGGCTTGCTAATACAAGCAGCCACACGGCCCCCACACTGGCAAGAAGGGCTCCGACCAGATGGGTCCAGGCGTTAAAGCGTTCACCGTGATACATGCTGTGTGTTCCCGAAGCGCTAAGTGGCGTAAATGCCTCTGGCTTATGCCGGAAAAATCAGCGATTGACGAGCCCCCTTGCTCTGCGCACGCCGAACAGCGCTTTCAACCGAACACTCAGGCCACCACCTTGGCTGCTTTCAGCTGAGCGATCTGCTCGGTGCTGTAGCCCAACTCCACCAGCACTGCTGCGGTATGCGCGCCCAGCGCCGCACCGATATGCCGGGGTTCCGGCAAGCCGTTGGAAAATTTGATCGGACAGGCCATCTGCTTTTGCGGATCGCTGCCTGCACGCGGCACAGCTGTGACCAAGCCGCGCGCCTTGATCTGCGGATGCTCCACCGCCTCGCTGAGATTAAGCATCGGTTCCACGCAAGCATCCAGCCCACCAAACACCTGGCTCCATTCGGCGAAATCACGCTTCTCAAACTCAATTTTAATCTCACGCTTGAGCGCCTGCTGATCTTCAGGCTTCTGCGATAAGCCGCGCGCCGCCAGTTCCGGCCGGCCGATAGCCGCACAGAACTGCTGCATAAACTGCGGTTCCAGGCTACCTACCGAAAACCAGCGGCCGTCGTGGGTACGGTAGTAGTCGTAAAAACTGCCGCCGTTGAGCGCTTGATTTTCCATCTCCGGCTCAACCCCAGCGGCCAGGTAACCCGCGCCGGCCATGCCATGCAGGCTGAAGGCGCAGTCGGTCATGCTGATGTCCACGTGCTGTCCCTGCCCCGTTGCCTGGCGCTGAATCACCGCCGCCAACAAGCCAATCACCCCGTGCAACGAACCGCCGGCGATATCCGCCGCCTGAATGCCCAGCGGCAGCGGCCCAGTGTCACGCCGACCGGTGTAGCTGGCGATACCAGCCAAAGCCAGATAGTTGATGTCATGCCCGGCGCGGTCTTTATAAGGCCCGGTCTGACCATAGCCGGTGATCGACACGTAGATCAGCTTGGGATTGATCGCCTTGAGCGCCGCATAACCCACACCGAGCTTGTCCATCACGCCGGGGCGAAATTGCTCCAGCACGATGTCGTACTCAGCCACCAGTTGCTTGACCATTTCCACGGCCTCGGGCTTTTTCAGGTCCAGGGCGATGCAGCGTTTATTGCGATTGAGGTAGGCATGGCTGGCAGAAACGCCACCGTCATGGGGCGGCAGTACGCGCACCAGGTCCATGCGAGTGGGTGATTCAACCCGCAACACCTCAGCACCCATATCGGCCATCAACATGGACGCAAATGGGCCTGGTAACAGGGTGGAGAAATCCAGCACTTTAAGAGACGACAACGGGCCAGACATAACAGCTCCTTGGGACAATATTGAATGCAGATAACTAGCGCTGAACAGGAGTCATCCTGCGCTGCTCAGCTATTGCCAATGCAGCGGCTGCTTGATATTGAGCGCGGCGACTTCCTCAGCAAAGCGCGCTTCGAGCACGTTACGGCGGATCTTCATGGTCGGCGTCATGCAACCGTTGTCCACGGTCCAAGGCTCGCGCACCAGCACGAAATGGCTGATCCGCTCATGGTTTTGTAGCGTGGCATTGAGTTGCTGCAAGGTGTGTTGCAGGTCAGCCGTCACCTGCTCACGCGCGCGTTCACGGGCGGCGGGCGACAACTCGATCAGCGCCAACGGCTGATCCAAATTACTGCCCATCAGGCACACCTGCTCGACCCACTGATTCTTAGCAATCTCCCCCTCAATCGGAGCCGGGGCGATGTACTTGCCCTTACTGGTTTTGAAGATGTCCTTCACCCGCCCGGTAATGCGCAAATAGCCATCGCCGTCCAACTCACCCTTGTCGCCAGTGTGCAACCAGCCATCAACCAAGGCCTCGGCGGTTTTCTCTGGGTCCAGGTAATAGCCGAGCATCAGCGTTGGGCTGCGGAATAAAATCTCGCCAGAGTCAGCGATACGCACCTCCAAGCCTTTCATCGGCCGCCCCACGGTGCCAAAACGCACCTGACCGGGCCGATTGAAGCAACCGTAGGCGACGTTTTCACTCATGCCATAGCCTTCACAGAGAGTCAGGCCGATCGTTTGATACCAGTCGAGCAGCCCACGCGAAATAGCCGCTGCGCCAGAGATCATGACGCGTGCCTGATCGAGGCCCAGGCCGCGACGCACCTTGCGCGCTACCAATGCGCCAATCAGTGGAATACGCAGTAGCCGGGTCAGCTTGGCCTGTGGCAACTTCTCCAACACCCCCAACTGAAAGCGCGTCCAGAGGCGTGGTACGGCAAAAAATACCGTAGGCCGTACATGACACAGATCGCGCGAAAATGTCTCCATCGACTCAACGAAGGCCACGGGCGCGCCGCAATACAAGCTGTTGAACTCGACCATAAAACGCTCGGCCACATGCGACAACGGCAGGAAGGAGAAGAAGCGATCCTGCTCTGTCATGTCCATTTCCCGGCAGGCGTTGGCCGCAGTAAAAGCCATAGCCTGCACCGAGAGCATGACCCCCTTGGGGTTACCCGTGGTACCGGAGGTATACACCAGCGTCAGCACTTGCCCAGGCTCTTGTACTGCCGCGGTTTGCAACGGCTCATGCGCGGCCAACAACGTGTGCCACTCATAGGCACAGGCCAGGGTCGGGTATGGCAGTGCGATACGCGTCAGTAGTTGTGGGCCAATCCCCGCCTCCAGCTTATCCGCGTCATCCAGCTTGCCAAGCAGGATGACCTTGCACTGGGCATGCTCCAGCACATAGGCAATGCTCTCGGCCGATTGCAGCGGGTATAA
Organism: Pseudomonas guineae; assembly: GCF_900113745.1. Lineage (GTDB taxonomy): Bacteria > Pseudomonadota > Gammaproteobacteria > Pseudomonadales > Pseudomonadaceae > Aquipseudomonas > Aquipseudomonas guineae. The sequence continues at coordinate 499,895 of NZ_FOQL01000002.1, forward strand.
CGGCACGCTGATAAGGCCGGCCATCATGATCGCCAGATCACAGATAAACCACTCGGCGCAGTTCTTCGACAACAACGCCACCCGGTCTCCCGGCGTGCAGCCCTGCGCCAGCAGCGCGCTGGCTAAACGCCGGGCCTGATTATCGACCTGACGCCAAGTGAAATCATGCCATTGACCGTTTACCGGTTGACGTAGCCAGACCGCGTCTGGGCGTTTCTCGACCCAGAGCGCGAGACGCTCCAGGGGCAGTTGCTCATCCATGTACAGACCCTCTTGTTGTTATTGTCTGTCGAGCGTCGCTCGGCCATTAGCCGTGCATCAAAGCTTCATACCGCGGCTGATGATCTCTTTCATGATTTCTGAAGTACCTGCGAAGATCCGCTGAATACGCGCGTTTGCGTACATCTTGCAGATCGGATACTCCCACATATAACCCCAACCGCCGTGTAGCTGTACCCCTTCATCGACCACCTTGCACAGTAGCTCAGTGGTAAACAATTTGGCCTCGGCGGCGACTTCCGGGGTGAGCTTCTTCTCGTTGTGATCCATCACGCAGCGGTCAACAAACACCTGGGCCACATCGATTTGCGTACGCATTTCCGCCAGCTTGAAACGGGTATTCTGGAAGTGCGAAATCGGCCGATCGAAGGCCTTGCGCTCTTTCACGTAATCGATGGTCACTTGCAGCGCCGCCTCAGCACCCGCGACTGCGCCACAGGCATTGGTCAGGCGCTCCTGAGCGAGCATATTCATTAGATAGAAGAAGCCACCCTTGGCATCCCCGAGCAGGTTGGCTTTGGGCACTTTGACGTTGTTGAAGAACAGCTCAGCGGTGTCCTGACTCTTCATGCCGAGTTTTTCCAGCTTCTTGCCGCGCTCGAAACCTTCCATGCCACGCTCGACTAGGAACAGGCCCATGGCGTGCTTGTTGTTGGGGTCCGTCTTGGCTGCGACGATCACCACATCGGCCAAAATACCGTTGGAGATAAACACCTTGGAGCCGTTGAGCACGTAGTGATCATCCTGCTCAACTGCGCTGGTGCGCATACCCGCCAGATCGGAGCCGGCGCTGGGCTCGGTCATTGCCACCGCCAGAATCAGCTCGCCGCTGATGATGCCCGGCATAAACCGCGCTTTCTGCTCGGCGTTGCCGTATTCGGCGATATACGGGCCGCACAGCGCCGAGTGCAGCGGCAACATAAAACCGGCCTCGTTAACCTTGGCTAACTCCTCGCACATGATCTGCTCGTAGCGAAAGTCCTTGAGGCCCGAACCGCCGTATTCCTCATCGGCCCATGGCAGCAGAAAGCCCATGTCACCCGCCTTCTTCCACACCTCACGGCTGACCATACCGTCGGCCTCCCACTGCTCCTGATGCGGCACCACTTCCTTCTTCAGAAAAGCAGCAAAGGCGTCGCGAAACAGGTTGTGTTCGGTGTCGAAAATAATGCGCTGCATGCGGTTGGTTCCTAGGGCTGAAGTCGTGCTGCAGGTTAGGCCTGCGCAACCGCCGGCCTCAATGACTTATGCGCTCAGCCTGGATTGACCCATTCGCTCGGTGCTTGTCCTCAGTCCATCAAGCTGCTTACCATCGACGCACTTTCAAGGAGCCATCATGCGCGAACGCACCATCGCCAGCCATTTTGTCCGTGCCGCTTTGCGCGGCGCTGAACGGCAGGGCCGCGACTGCACGCCACTGCTGCGCCAGCTCGGAATTCAACCAGCCCTGCTTGACGAGCCGCGAGCCCGCGTCGCGCCCGAGCAGTTCGCTCGCTTGGTGCAGTTGCTGTGGGAAAGTCTCGACGACGAATACCTCGGCTTTGGCCAATTGCGCAGCAAGCGCGGCACGTTCGCCATGATGTGTTACGTCATCATCCACTGCCATTCGCTGGAAAAAGCCCTGGGCCGCGGCGCGCTGTTCTACAGCCTGTTTCCCGCCGCACCGGGCATCAGCATTCAGCGTGAAGGCGATTGGGCACGGTTAAGTGTGGACGACTCCTCGCTGAACGACCCCGACCACTTTCTGGTGGAGTGCCTGCTAGTGATCTGGCATCGCCTCGGCAGCTGGTTGATCGGCCAGCGTATACGCCTAGAAGAAACCACCTTCACCTACAGCCAACCCGCACATGCCAGCGAATATGAACTGCTATTCCCCTGCACTCGACGCTTCGCGGCCGGACAAACCAGCCTGCTGTTCCACGCCCGCTACCTGGCCATGCCGTTGCTGCAGGACGAACGTACCCTCAAGCAATTTCTCCAGCACTCACCCGCCGACCTGCTCGCCCGCCCTGATGGTGGCGACAGCCTGATCAGCCAAATCCGCCGCCTGCTTGGCCGCGACTGCAGCGACTGGCCAGACCTCGACGCGGTGGCGCAACAACTGCACATGAGCCCACAAACCCTGCGTCGCCATTTACGTGAGGAAGGGTCGAGTTTTCAGGAACTTAAAGACCATTTGCGCCGTGACCTGGCGATTTATCACCTTGGCCGTGCCGATCTAGCGATTCAGGATATTGCTGAGCAGTTAGGGTTTTCTGAACCGTCGGCGTTTCATCGAGCGTTTAAGAAATGGACCGGATTAACACCGGGAGCGTATCGGGCGCAGGAGGGTTAAGCCCCCTGGCATAAACAGCAGAAGGGGTGGCACTCAGCCTGGATAGCCTCGCTGAAGATGAAATCTTGCTGAGCAAAGCATGCAGATATTGCGTCAGCATATTAGGTTTACCGCCCACAAGCAGTGGTTATCAATATTTGCGTCATGGCGCTTACACATATAAAAAGCCAGTAAATCCCCCTCTCCTTTAAAGCCAGGAGTGACAAAACGGAGATCAACTGCAAATGCAAGAGCGTTATCTATATCACTTTAAAAACCACGAAAACAACGATCTGTGCTATTTCTCAAAATGGGTATCTTTTCTCTTTGCTACACAGCTGCGCCCTTTCTAATAGAATTATATACAACTATAGAAATACCCCAAGACACCCAAAATCTAGTCACCCTAGCCTTTTCTTTAGTATCCTTTATTCTAGGGTCTGAATTATGGAGTTTTAGAATAAAAATAAACGATATTGAAAAAATTGAGCACCGGCAAACTCATGGAAGAGGCGGCAAGTCGATTGTCGACACAGGATTGTGTCATGAAGAATGGGGGTTTTCATAAAATAAGCATGAATTATGGGGTAAGTGTAAACAGGATTTTCAAGACACTTAGGTCAATCAAACCAACCATGACATTCTCAAACACCGCCAATATCAGCTACCACCTATCTGGCAAGAAAATAAATAACGCATGACTGGTCGATCAGGTACCGAAGCTTCCCTCACAAATTAATACGCGTTTATTAGCTGAAATCACCTCCCCTTGGTCGTATGCTGGCTGAGCAGTCGCCCCATCATTTTCGAGATAAATACCTATGGCTGTCTGGAGCAAAACGCTGTTCACGTTATGCTTACTGTTCGGAGGGTTTGCCGCGCTGGTGTATTTTCAGCCGCTCAAGGCCTTGGGTCTGCTGACCCCGCCGATTGGCTACAACAAGGTCGCTGATCTGACTTACGGTCCCAACCCACGTAACCAACTCGATGTGTATACACCCACAAACATGCAAACACCTGCCCCGGTTGTGGTGTTCTTCTATGGTGGCAGCTGGAACGATGGCGCGCGTCAGGACTATCGTTTTGTGGGTCAGGCTTTAGCCTCGCGCGGCTTAGTGGCGGTAGTGGCGGATTACCGTTTGTATCCAGAGGTGCGCTACCCGGATTTTTTACTCGATGCAGCGCAGGCCGTGGCCTGGACCCAACAACACATTGCCCGCTATGGCGGCGATCCGCAGCAGCTATTCCTGATGGGCCACAGCGCAGGGGCCTATAACGCCGCTATGCTGGCGCTGGATGCGCGCCAATTGGCGCATGTGCAGCTAACGCCCAACAGTATTCGTGGCTGGATTGGTTTAGCTGGTCCTTACGATTTTATTCCGCTCACCAACCCACGTTCGCGCCCCGTGTTCTTCTACCCAAACACGCCGCTCGACTCACAGCCGATTAACCATGTCAGCGCTGAAGCGCCGCCGGCCCTTTTATTAGCATCGCTAAATGACGTAACCGTTAATCCGCAGCGCAATACAGGCGGCTTGGCCAAACGCTTACGTAACCTAGGCGTGCACGTAGAAGAAACCTATTACCCGCGCACTGACCACGGCACGTTGGTCGCTGCACTTGCTTTGCCACTGCGCGGTTTAGAGCCCGTATTGGATAGCATTGAGCAGTTTGTAAAAACTGATGCAGGTCGAAGTAAATCCGACTTAGCATTGCGTCAGTGAGCGACGCACCGAAACACGCTGCGCCTGCGCGAATGAACTTGCTGCACAAGCAGAGTCCAAAACTTAAATGAGTGAGCAAATACTGCACACTAGAGGGTGAACGCCTATGAGCTATCTAAAGCAGGCTGCAGCAGCCATTTTTGGCGCAATGCTTGGGAGTACAAACGCGATGGCGGTAGAAGAAGCGGAATACTCAGTTGTACTCAAAGAAAACAGCTTTGAGGTGCGTAATTATGCGCCCCATGTTGTTGCTCAAACCCTAGTAAAAGGAGATTTTGACCAGGCGGGCAGCCAAGCGTTTAGCCGGCTGTTTGATTATATTTCCGGCAACAATACCTCCAGCCAAAAAATTGCCATGACCGCACCGGTTGCCCAGGAAGGCGAGAAGATTGACATGACCGCCCCCGTTGGCCAGCAACAGATGAACGGTAATTGGGCCGTAAGTTTTATGATGCCCGCATCCTTCTCGTTGGCATCATTGCCGGAACCTAAAGATCCTGATGTGACCTTGCGCCAAGTGCCCGAGCGGCAGATGGCAGCGGTTCGCTACTCAGGTTTCTGGAGTGAAAGTGCCTACAAGCGCAACAAGACTGAGTTGGATACGTGGATCAACAAGAACGGTTTCCGCATTGTCGGTGAGCACATCTGGGCCCGCTACAACCCGCCGTTTATGCCGTGGTTTTTACGCCGTAATGAAGTGTTAGTACCAATTGTAATGCCGTCGGATAGCCCTAACTGAATCGCTTGGACAGTCGAGGACCAGCAGCTAATTCTCCAAGCGGCTGTATAAACCCCTAACTCACGCCTTAGAGTTTGCGCGCGCTGATACCAGCCGCGACAAACAGCGTGGTTAAAACCGCCAGCATCGGCAGCCAGCCGGCGTGCTCCCAGATATACCCGGCAGCGTAACCAACCACACTGGAACCCAGGTAATAAGCGCACAGGTACAACGCCGAAGCTTGCGCCTTGGCCACGATTGCGCGCTGCCCGACTTGTCCGCTGGCGACTGCATGGGCAGCGAAGAAGCCCAGGGTGAACAAAGCGAGCCCAAGCACTGCTGCACTTAACCAAGGTGTGGCACACAGCGCCACGCCCAGTAGCATGATGCCAATAGCGCCCTGCATCACCTGGCGCGCACCCAAACGTGGCACCAGCCGCCCGGCCCAACCGGCGCTGAAAATCCCCACTAGGTACACAGTAAACAGCAATCCTATCAGGCTGGAAGACAGGTTGAACGGAGCGGCTGCCAAGCGAAAACCAACATAGTTGAACAAGGCAACGAAGCCGCCCATCAACAGAAACGCCATGAGAAACAAACGGCGTAACTCGCCATTGCTCAGGTGCGCGGCAAAGTTATGCAGCAAGCCGCGCAACGACAGCGACTGCGCAGTGAAATGCCGCGAAGGCGGTAGCAGCCAAATAAACAACCCCAACGCCAACAAGCCCATACCGGCAATACCGGCTAAGGCCAGCGGCCAACCACCAAGGTCACTGAGCAAGCCGGCAAGTAAACGTCCGAGCAATCCGCCCAGCGCCGTACCGCCGATATACAGGCCCATGGCCGCTGGCAATGCGGCTGGGTCGAATTCCTCACCTACGTATGCCATGGCCAATGCTGGTAGGCCGCTCAGCGCCAAGCCGAGCAAGGCACGCAGCCATAGCAGGTGATCCCAACTATCAACCAGCGCGCAGGCAATCCCTAGCAACGAGGCCAAACCCAGGGCTGCAGCCATCACTGGTTTGCGTCCCCAGCTTTCGGCCAGCGCCCCAGATACCAGCAAACACAGCGCCAAGCTCAAGGTGGTGAGGGATAACGCCAGACTGCTGCCCGCCGCTGACACGGCGAAATGCTCGGCCAGCAACGGTAGCAGCGGCTGTACGCAATAAAGCAAAGCAAAAGTGGCAAAACCTGCGCAGAAGAGCGCCAAAGTAGCACGGCGGTAGGCGGCCGTGCCGCGCATCAAGTACGCAGTTGAGTCAGCTACAGGCATCGATAGGCTCACAAAATGGCTCTAGATCGGGCATTGCGGCAGGTTAGCACGCAGCCCGCATGAGCGGCTTTGCGTAATCGGTATAAGCGTTTTGCTGGAGTTGAACAGTTCGCTGCTCGACGCTGTGCCCGCAGCAGAGGGTTGCCAGAAATCACGAGCAAAAAAAACGGGAGCCTAAACGGGCTCCCGTACTCATTCTCAGAGAAATGCCGGCACTCACTTCACGCACGCATCGGCTACAACCTCACCTGCGCCTCCAGAGAGACGCAGCGTCAGTCTGGCAAAAAACACTCACTCACTCCGTATAGCTTTGTTGTCACTCTGCAAAGAAATGTAACCCGAACACACAGCTAGCCGACGCTTCAAGCACGCGGCAGAATGCACCCATGAATAAAGATTACCTGCCTGCCTGCTGTGCGTCGCTTGATGACCACTGGCCATTACCTCAGCAGTTGCCGTCGCTGCGCTTGATAGGTACCCACTTTGACCCTGCACGCTTGCATGACGAAGACTTCAACCGCTGCGCCCTACAACCGGTTAGAGGTGCTGCCAAACGCCAAACCGAATACCTGGCCGGGCGCCTGTGTGCACGCGAGGCGTTGCTGCAGCTAACCGGCACCGCTGCCATCCCGGGCGTTGGCGAAGACCGCGCGCCGCAGTGGCCTGCCGGCACGCTCGGTTCGATTACCCACGGCAGTGGCTGGGCCGGCGCAGTGGTGGGCCATAGTGCCGACTGGCGCGGTCTGGGCCTGGATATTGAACGCATCATGCCGGCCGGCCGCGCCGAGCGTCTGGCGGCAGCGATTCTCACTCCTGCCGAACTGCTGCGCTTCGAAGGTCTGTCGACCGAGCAGCGCGCACGGCGTGTCAGCCTGACTTTTTCCCTCAAAGAAAGCCTGTTCAAAGCGCTCTACCCTCAGGTATTGCGGTACTTCTACTTTCAGGATGCCGAACTGCTCAGCGTTACCACTGACAATAAAGTGCGCATACGTCTGCTGATAGATCTGCATGCCGACTGGCCGGCCGGCTGCGAGTTTGATGGGCAATTTGTTGAGTTCAAGGATTATCTGCTCAGTTTGGTCAGCATCGCGCGCTGATCTGCTGGCCACTGCAGCCCAAAGCCCCGGGCAAATCCGCTAAACTCGGCGCCTTGCCGTTTGGAGTGCCCTATGCGCGAAGATTTGAATCAAGGCCTGATCGATTTCCTCAAGGCCTCACCCACCCCCTTTCATGCGACCGCCAGCCTGGCCCTGCGCCTTGAGGCTGCGGGTTTTCAGCACCTAGACGAGCGTGCCAGTTGGTACACCGAAGCCGGTGGCCGTTATTACGTCACCCGCAACGATTCCTCGATCATCGCCTTTAAGCTGGGTAAGCGTTCGCCATTGGAAGGTGGTATCCGCCTGGTTGGCGCGCACACCGACAGCCCTTGCTTGCGCGTCAAGCCGCAGCCTGAGCTGCAACGCCAGGGCTTCTTCCAGCTCGGCGTGGAAGTGTATGGCGGTGCCTTGCTGGCCCCCTGGTTTGACCGCGACTTGTCGCTGGCAGGCCGCGTGACCTACCGTCGCGACGGCAAGGTAGAAAGTCAGCTGATTGACTTTGAACACCCGATTGCGGTGATCCCCAACCTGGCGATTCACCTCAACCGAGAAGCCAATTCAGGCTGGGCGATCAATCCACAAAACGAGCTGCCGCCTATTCTTGCGCAGCTGGCCGATCCTGAAGCCGCCGATTTTCGCGCACTGATCACCGAACAGCTGGCGCGTCAGCATGATTTCAGCGCCGATGCTGTGCTCGATTACGAGCTGAGCTTCTATGACACGCAAAATGCCGCGGTGATTGGCCTGAATGGCGACTTTATCGCCGGAGCGCGGCTGGATAATTTGTTGTCCTGTTACGCCGGCCTGCAAGCGTTGTTGGCCGCCCCGGATGTAGAAAGCTGCGTACTGGTGTGTAACGACCACGAAGAAGTCGGTTCCAGCTCGGCCTGTGGCGCCGATGGGCCAATGCTTGAACAGGTACTGCGCCGCGTATTGTCCGAAGGCGATGCCTTCGTGCGGACCATCCAGCGCTCGCTGCTGGTGTCGGCCGACAACGCCCATGCGGTGCACCCAAACTACGCCGACCGGCATGACGAGAATCACGGCCCCAAGCTCAACGCCGGCCCCGTGATCAAGATCAACAGCAACCAGCGTTACGCCACCAACAGTGAAACCGCCGGCTTCTTCCGTCACCTGTGTTTGGAAAACGAAGTCCCGGTGCAAAGCTTTGTCACTCGTAGCGACATGGGCTGCGGCTCGACTATCGGCCCCATCACCGCTAGCCAACTGGGCGTACGCACTGTCGATATCGGCCTGCCGACTTTCGCTATGCACTCGATCCGCGAACTGGCCGGTAGCCATGACCTCGCGCATTTAGTGAAAGTGCTGACGGCCTTCTACGCCAGCGCTGAACTACCCTAGCAGAGGCCACCCAACCTTACAGGCCTACTCCGGCACCTCGACGCTCACATGCAGGGCGTCGTGGCGCCAGAACTCCAGGTCACAATCAATCAGCCGTCCGTGCTGGTCACGGTTGATCCGCACTATGCGCAACGCCGGGCTGCCTACAGCGACCTTTAATGCCGCTGCCGCTTCGCTGTGCAGAGCGGTTGGCACCATATCGAAACGCACCCGACCGTAATGAATGGAGTATTCGCTGGCATAGAGCTCGGTCAATGAGCGGGTCAGATCAAAACCGAGAACCCCTGGGAAGTAGCTAGGGTTGAGGTAATGCTCGACATACAGCACTAAACGCCCATCAATCCGCCGCGCCCGGCGAATTTGATACACGCTGGACAGCCCTGGCAAGGCCAGCAGTTGGCAAATTTCGGCACTGGCTGGAATCAACTTGGCACTCAACACCTCAGTAGCCGGCACCCGCCCCTGTTCACCGACCATGGCATGAAAGTGGCTGCGTATCAGCGGGTTGTAGGCCACACGCGGCGGCGAAACAAACCAGCCGCGGCGCTCTTCTCGGTATATCAGCCCCTGTGCCTCAAGCTGACCCAGCGCCTCACGCAAGGTGATGCGCGTGGTATCGAACACCTCGCTGAGCTTGCGCTCTGCCGGCAACTGACTTCCAGACGGCAACAGACCATGCTCAATCTGCTCCTCCAATGCCCGGCATATCGCAGTGACTGCCCGCGGCGCTTCATCGCGCATCAAGACCTCCAAATTTGGACTAGTCCAGCCCCATTTAGGGGCATTGATCAGTGTATGCAGCCCTAAGAATGATGTTTCAAGTTTAAGCAGCCTAGATGACTGAGCCATGACAGTTATATTTCATGTACCCATAAAGCCTGTAAATGGCACTGATAGCCCAAGCAATGGAGCTGATTTTCATGGTCTACGCTAGTAATGCTTAATTTTGGCATCGCGTTCATAACCGACAGAAGGCTAAGTACATAAAACTGTCATCAAACCTGCTTAAATTGGCCTGGCTCTTGCTGATCTAGACCAGAGCTGTTCACCACACGCATCGAAACCGCAAAAGGAGTTCCCCATGAAACAACTGCTGATGGCTTCACTGATGGGCTCGGCTATTGCACTGGCAACCTCTGCCATGGCCACCGACATGCAGGCACTGGAAAAAGCCGCACGCGCTGAAGGCGCCGTGAACAGTGTGGGTATGCCTGACAGCTGGGCCAACTGGAAAGACACCTGGGTAGATCTAGAGAAAAAATACGGCCTCAAACACATGGACACCGACATGAGTTCGGCCCAAGAAATTGCCAAATTTGCCGCTGAAAAAGATAACGCCACTGCGGATATAGGTGACGTCGGCGCGGCCTTCGGCCCCATCGCTGTGCAACAAGGTGTTACCCAAGCCTACAAACCGAGCACCTGGGAACAGATTCCGACCTGGGCCAAGGACACCGACGGCCACTGGATGCTCGCCTACACCGGCTCCATCGCGTTTATCGTCAACAAACAACTGGTCAAAGATATTCCACGCTCTTGGGCTGACCTGAAAACCGGCACCTACAAAGTCTCCGCCGGTGATGTCAGCACCGCGGCACAAGCGGTTAACGGAGTACTGGCCGCTGCCATCGCCATGGGCGGCGATGAGAGTAACGTCAAACCGGCGCTAGAGTTCTACGGTGAACTTGCCAAGCAAGGCCGTTTATCGCTGGCTAATCCGACCATCCAGACCCTGGAAAAAGGCGAGGTAGAAGTCGGTGTGGTATGGGACTTCAACGGCCTGTCCTACCGCGACCAAATTGACCCGGAGCGCTTTGAAGTGCTGATCCCGTCTGACGGCTCGGTGATCTCGGGCTACAGCACCATCATTAACAAATGGGCGAAAAACCCTAATGCCGCCAAACTGGCGCGTGAGTACATCCTTAGCGACGCAGGTCAGATCAACCTAGCTAAAGGCAATGCCCGGCCGATCCGCGCCGAACACCTGACCCTGCCAGCCGAGGTACAAGCCAAGCTGCTGCCGCAGGAGCAATACGCCAAGGTACAGCCGGTTAAGGATGCAGCCGTTTGGGAAGCCACATCCAAAGCCCTCCCGCGCCTGTGGCAAGAGCACGTCATCATCAACATGAACTAACCCAATCGGCCCCGGATATACGCTGGGGCCGATTCGATTACTAAGGCTTTAATCATGTCGCACAACGTCATCCTCGTGGTTCTGGATGGTTTGAGTTATCAGGTGGCCCAGCACGCGCTGGGTCATCTGCAGGCTTATTGCCAAGCCGGACGCGCCGCGCTGTACAAGCTCGACTGTGAACTCCCAGCCCTATCCCGCCCGCTGTATGAAGCCATTCTGACCGGTGTTACGCCGATCGACAGCGGCATCGTCAATAACGATGTATCGCGCCTGTCGACCCAGCGCAGCATGTTTCACTACGCCCGCGACGCCGGCCTGATTACCGCCGCGGCCGCCTATCACTGGGTTAGCGAGCTGTATAACCGCTCCCCTTTCCAGGCCGCCCGTGATCGCCACACCAGCGATACCGAGCTGCCTATTCAATACGGTCATTTTTACTACGCCGACCATTACCCGGATTCACACCTGTTTGCCGATGCCGAGAGCTTGCGTCAGCACCACGCACCTAACTTGCTGCTGGTGCACCCGATGAACATCGACGATGCCGGCCACAAACACGGCCTCGACAGCGCTCAGTACCGCAACAGCGCACGTATGGCTGATGTGCATCTGGCCGAATACATTCAGCCGTGGCTGGATGCGGGCTACCAGATTCTAGTGACTGCTGACCACGGCATGAACAACGATCGCTCGCACAATGGCTTGCTTCCAGAAGAACGTGAAGTGCCATTACTGGTGCTTGGCAGCGCCTTCAGCCTTGACCCCAACGCCCAGCCCAAGCAACTGGAGTTGTGCGGCACCGTCTGCGAGCTACTCGGTGTGGCCCACGATAAACCTGTATGCCGGGAGCTTCTATCGTGATGTCTGCTCTGCGCGGCAAATGGTTGGCCTTGCTCTGCCTGATGCCTTTTGCCTTGTTCTTTGTCGCCTTTCAAATTGCGCCACTGCTCTGGGTCGCCAGCAACAGCCTGCACACCGCTGAGGGCTGGGGCCTGGGTAACTTCAGCGAAGCCTTTGCCTCGCCTTTCTACCGTCAGGCCATGCGTCACAGCTTGGAGGTGGCCTTCTGGTCGAGTTTGATCGGCATCAGCATTGCCATTCTCGGCAGCTACTCGCTGCGCCAAGTCGACAGTAAGCTGCGCGACTTCGTTATGGCCTTCACCAACATGACCAGTAACTTCGCTGGCGTGCCACTGGCGTTTGCCTTTGTCATCTTGCTCGGCTTTAACGGCGCACTGACCATTCTGCTCAAGCAGGCGGGGATCATTGAGGACTTCAACCTCTACTCCAAAACCGGGCTGATCGTGCTTTACACCTACTTCCAGATTCCCCTCGGTGTACTGCTGCTCTACCCAGCCTTTGATGCCTTACGCGAAGACTGGCGCGAGTCTGCCGAACTACTTGGTGCAAGCAACTGGCAGTTCTGGCGTTACATCGGCTTTCCGGTACTGACCCCAGCCCTGCTCGGTACCTTCGTCATCCTTATGGCCAATGCCTTGGGCGCTTACGCCACGGTGTACGCACTGACCACCGGTAACTTCAATATTTTGCCGATTCGTATTGCCGCCATGGTCTCTGGCGACATCTTCCTTGACCCGAATATGGCCAGTGCACTGGCGATGATTCTGGTGGGCCTGATGACCCTGATCACCCTGGTTCACCAATGGCTGCTGCGCCGGAGCTACCATGTCTCACGCTGAAAATCGCTCACCGCTGTTCCATCAGCTGGTGGTCTACGCCCTGATGCTGATTCTGCTTATGCCGCTGCTGGGCACCTTGATCTACTCGCTGTCGACCAGCTGGTCGGCGACCATTCTGCCCAGCGGGCTAACCTTCAAGTGGTACCTGGCGCTGTGGAGCGATGCACGCTTTCTATCCGCCTTCGGCCGTTCGTTACTGGTGTGCTTTGCTGCACTGGCCTTGTCGCTGGTGTTGATTCTGCCGTTGCTGTTTGTGGTCAGTTATCACTTTCCCAAGCTCGACGCCGTGATGAACGTGCTGATCCTGCTGCCCTTCGCTATTCCACCCGTGGTGTCATCCGTGGGCCTGATGCAGCTATTTGCCGGTGGCCCGCTGCCGATCCTTGGGACACCATGGATTCTGATTGGCTGCTACTTCACCATCGCCCTGCCTTTTATGTACCGCGCCATCAGTAACAACCTGCAAGCCATCAACCTGCGCGACCTGATGGACGCCGCCCACCTGCTAGGCGCTAGCACCTGGCGCGCGGCCTTTATGGTGGTACTGCCCAACCTGCGTAAAGGGTTGATGGTGTCGGTGTTCCTGTCTTTTAGCTTCCTGTTCGGTGAGTTCGTGTTTGCCAACCTACTGGTCGGCAGCCGCTACGAGACGCTGCAGGTGTACCTCTACAACATGCGTAACGACAGCGGTCATTTCACCAGCGCCCTGGTGATTTCCTACTTCATGTTCGTGCTGCTGATGACCTGGGCGGCCAACCGCCTGAATAAGGACAAGTCATGAGTTATCTGAGTATCCAAGGCCTGCATAAAAGCTACGGCGCCACCTCAATTTTCAGCGATATCAATTGCGAAATCGCCAAGGGCGAATTCATCACCCTACTCGGCCCGTCTGGCTGCGGAAAATCCACCCTGCTGCGCTGCATCGCAGGATTAACCGGCGTCAATGGCGGGCAAATACGCCTCGACGGCGAAGACCTAGTACCCGTAGCCCCGCAAAAGCGTGGCATCGGTATGGTATTCCAGAGCTACGCCCTGTTCCCCAACATGACCGTGCAACAGAACGTCGCTTTTGGTCTGCGCATGCAGAAGGTCAAGGGCAGCGAGGCTGAGCAGCGAGTCGAAGAAGTGCTGGAGCTGGTCGAGCTGAATGACTTCGCCAACCGCTACCCACCGCAGCTCTCAGGTGGTCAGTGCCAGCGGGTGGCCTTAGCGCGCTCGCTGGTCACTCGCCCGCGCCTGCTGCTGCTCGATGAGCCGCTGTCGGCGCTGGATGCACGGATTCGCAAACACCTGCGTGAGCAGATCCGCAACATCCAGCAGGAATTAGGCCTGACCACCATCTTCGTCACCCATGATCAAGAAGAAGCGCTGGTCATGAGCGACCGCATCTTCCTGATGAACGGCGGCAAGATCGTTCAAAGCGGCGACGCCGAAACCCTTTACACCGCTCCAGCCGATGCCTTTGCCGCCGGTTTTATCGGTAACTACAACCTGCTCGACGCCGATGCCGCCAGCCGCCTGCTATTACGCCCGATCAACAGCCGCGTGGCGATTCGCCCAGAGGCTATCCAAATCGGCGCGCAGGGCAGCATCGAGGCTCTGGTTCGCAGCCACAGCCTACTGGGTAATGTAATTCGTTACAGCATCGAAGCCCGTGGCGTCGAACTGTTGGTGGACGTACTCAACCGCTCCCCCGCTGACTTGCACGCCCGCGGCCAGCGCATCAACCTGAATATTGAAGACAACGCTATTTGTGAGGTGGCTTGATGGCCCTGGCAATTTTCGACCTGGACGAAACCCTGATCGGCGGTGACTGCGCCAGTCTTTGGACCCAGGAAATGGTCAAGCTCGGCTGGGCCGACGCCGAAAGCTTTATCGCCCAAGAAGAGGAGCTGATGCGCCAGTACGCTGCCGGCGAGCTGGCCATGGAAGACTACATGGCCTTCACCCTCTCACCACTGGTAGGTCGCACGGCCGAGGAAGTTGCACATGTGGTCGAGCCGTTTGTCGAAGATGTGATTGAGCCGATATTCTACAGCGATGCCACTCGCTGCCTGGTCACTCATCGTAACGCCGGCGATCGTATTTTAGTGATTTCCGCTTCAGCGCATTTTCTGGTCAGCGCCATCGCCGCCCGCCTGAAAATTGAAGAAGTGCTGGCCATCGATTTAGAACAGCAACACGGCCACTACAGCGGCCGCACCCAAGGCGTACTGACCTACCGCGATGGCAAGGTCAGTCGTCTACAGGCGTGGCTAGACGAACAAGATGAAAGCCTTGACGGGGCTTACTTTTACTCAGACTCGCGCAACGATCTGGCGTTACTGCAGGTGGTCGACAAACCCCATGTGGTTAATCCTGACCCGACCCTGTTGCAGCACGCGCAACAAGCCGGATGGCCAATTCTCAACTGGCGCTAGCTCAAGTCTCAGCAGGCTGCATGATGCGTGCACAGGCAGCGGTTAACGCCACTGCCAGCTCACGGGCATAGGCCGGTAGCTGCTGCCGAGCGTGCAGCGCCACTTCGACATCGACCACCGGCGCGAAGCCATCGGCGGCGCCCAGTTCGCGGTGCCCAGCCGTCAGCAAACGTCGCGGTAGCAACGTGAGTCCCAGCCCGCCTTCGGCGGCGGCACTGACTCCGGACAAGTTGCTGCTGACATAGGCTATACGCCATGGCTTACCCATGGCATCCAGCGCATGGGTCATCTCCAAACGATACAAGCCATTAGGCGGAAACACTGCCAGTGGTGCCGGATTGCGCTCAAGCACTGGGCGTGCGCGGCTGTCCATCCAAGCTAATGGTTCGGGCCAACTGGCCAGCCCCTTTACGCTGCCAATACGTTGCTTAATAAGGGCCAGGTCGAGTTCGCCAGCATTAAACGCGCTCCACACGTCATGACTGAGCCCGTTGATGATTTCAAGACGAATACCCGGATGGCTATCGGCGAAATCGGCCAGGCAGGAGGTCAGGGTATCGGCGGCAAAATCATCCGGTACGCCCAAGCGCACCTCACCCGCCTGCTGATTGCGGCCCATGGCCAGCTCCGCTTCATCAATCAAGGAGACGATACGATTGGCGTAACCGAGCATGCGCTCGCCCTCGGTGGTGGTCACCACATAGCGGCCACCGCGCTCGAGCAACTCCGCTCCCACCTGCTCCTCCAGGCGGCGCACTTGCTGGCTGACCGTCGACTGGGTCAGGTGCAGGCTCGCCGCTGCACGGGTAAACCCGCCCGTCTGCACCACAGTTAGAAAAGCGCGTAACAACACCGGATCAAGCATGGCGACAACCTATTCACAAATCCACTGAGCAGGATTCTACTATTTAATTTCAGAATCAACGCGCATGTTCCTATAGTAGAGCCACGCCGGGAATCCAAGCCACGGCCCACGCATTCCGTTTTTCTGTCGGCCTAATGCCGACGCCCCATAGAGGCCTGTCTCGATGAGCCAAACAACTTACTACGCCCCACATGGTGGCCACCCGGATCAGAAACAACTGCTGACCGATCGCGCCATGTTCACCGAAGCCTATGCCGTGATCCCCAAAGGGGTGATGCGTGACATCGTCACCAGCCACCTGCCGTTCTGGGACAAGATGCGCATGTGGGTTATCGCCCGTCCGCTGACCGGTTTCGCCGAGACCTTCTCGCAGTACATCGTCGAAGTCGCCCCTGAAGGCGGCAGCGAGCGCCCCGAGCTGGATCCGAACGCCGAAGCGGTCCTGTTCGTGGTCGAAGGCCAAATCGACATCACCCTCGAAGGCCAGCACCACACCCTGGCACCGGGCGGCTACGCCTTCCTCGCGCCAGGCGCCGAATGGAGCCTGCGCAACAGCAGCAAGGCCAACGTCACCTTCCACTGGCTGCGCAAGCACTACCAGAAAGTCGAAGGCCTGCCAGCGCCGGAGTCGTTCGTCACCCACCGCGACAACGCCACCGTCATCGAGATGCCGGGCACCGACGGCGCTTGGAAGACCACCCGCTTCGTTGACATGGCCGACATGCGCCACGACATGCACGTCAACATCGTGACCTTCCAGCCCGGCGGAGTGATCCCCTTCGCCGAGACCCATGTGATGGAACACGGCCTGTACGTACTCGAAGGCAAGGCGGTGTACCGCCTGAACCAGGACTGGGTTGAGGTCGAGGCCGGCGACTTCATGTGGCTGCGCGCCTTCTGCCCGCAAGCCTGCTATTCCGGCGGCCCAGGCCCGTTCAGCTACCTGCTGTACAAGGACGTCAACCGCCATATGCCGCTGACCCTGACCGGCCAGCCGCGCTAAGCGTTTAAATTCGTACAAAAAAACGGGCCACCCTCACAGGTGGCCCGTTTTTATCTATTGTGAGGCAAGCGCGCTAGCGCCGACGAATACATCGGCGCCTCACGGAGGCAGGTCTATCAGCTGCGAATCAGGTGATCGAAAGCGCTCAACGAAGCTTTGGCGCCTTCGCCTATAGCGATCACAATCTGCTTGTACGGCACCGTAGTCACGTCACCCGCGGCGAAGATACCGGGCAGCGAGGTTTCGCCCCGCGAATCAACAATGATCTCGCCACGGTTGGACAACTCAACAGTGCCTTTCAGCCACTCGGTGTTGGGCAGCAGACCAATCTGCACGAAGATGCCTTCCAGCTCGACGGAGACGAACTCGTCCGAGTTACGGTCCTTGTAGACCAAACCGTTAACCTTCTGGCCATCGCCTTTCACTTCGCTGGTCAAGGCGCTGGTGATCACCTTAACGTTGGGCAGGCTGTGCAGCTTTTTCTGCAGTACGGCATCGGCACGCAACGCGCTGTCGAACTCCAGTAAGGTAACGTGCGCCACGATGCCAGCCAGGTCGATGGCAGCCTCTACACCAGAGTTACCACCGCCGATCACTGCGACCCGCTTGCCTTTGAACAGTGGGCCGTCGCAATGCGGGCAGTAAGCCACGCCTTTGTTGCGGTATTCCTGCTCGCCCGGCACGTTCATCTCTCTCCAGCGTGCACCAGTAGCAAGAATCAACGTCTTGGCTTTTAGCGATGCACCGCTGTCGAAGTGCACTTCATGCAGCTCACCGGTTTGCTTGGCAGGAATAATAGCGCTGGCACGCTGCAAGTTCATGATGTCGACTTCGTATTGCTTAACGTGCTCTTCCAGCGCGCGAACCAGCTTAGGCCCTTCAGTTTCCTGCACTGAGATAAAGTTCTCGATGGACATGGTGTCCAGCACCTGGCCACCAAAACGCTCGGCTGCCACACCAGTACGAATGCCTTTGCGTGCTGCGTAGACGGCAGCCGCAGCGCCCGCCGGGCCACCACCAATAACCAGCACGTCGAAGGTTTCTTTGGCGTTGAGTTTCTCCGCATCGCGGGCACTGGCGCCGGTGTCAATTTTGGCAAGAATCTGCTCGACTTCCATGCGACCTTGGCCGAACAGTTCGCCGTTCAAGTAGATACTCGGTACCGACATGATTTGGCGCGTTTCCACTTCATCTTGGAACAGCGCACCGTCGATGGCGACGTGGCGAATCTTCGGGTTGAGCACGGCCATTAAGTTCAGCGCCTGCACCACATCTGGGCAATTCTGGCAGGACAGCGAGAAGTAAGTCTCGAAGTTGAACTCACCCTCAAGGTTTTGAATTTGGGAAATCACATCCTCAGCGAGCTTGGACGGATGACCGCCCACTTGCAGCAGCGCCAATACCAAGGAAGTAAATTCGTGCCCCATGGGAATACCGGCAAACCGCAAGGAGATATCTGCGCCCGGGCGGTTAAGCGAGAAAGATGGTACACGGCTATCGCTACCGTCTTCACGCAACGTGATCTTGTCAGTCAGGCTGACGATGTCATGCAATAGCCCACTCATTTCACGAGATTTTTCGTTGTCATCAAGGGACGCAACGATCTCGAACGGCTGGGTGACCTTTTCGAGGTAGGCCTTCAACTGGGTTTTAAGCGTGGCGTCCAACATGATTCAGGTATCCCTTTGACAAATCACAGAAACAAAAACGCCCGGATGGATTGCGCCCGGGCGTCGGGCACTATAGAGACTGGGTTTCAGCTCTTAAGCGCAGAACAGATTTAAAGCCGTTTCAGCGCTGCCTGCCTTGGCGAGGCGGCGCTGAAAGCGATTTAGATCTTGCCAACCAGGTCCAGAGACGGAGCCAGAGTCTTCTCGCCTTCTTTCCACTTAGCCGGGCAAACTTCGCCTGGGTGAGCAGCAGTGTACTGAGCAGCTTTCAGCTTGCGCAGGGTTTCCGATACGTCACGGGCAATTTCGTTGGAGTGAATCTCAACAGTCTTGATCACGCCGTCCGGGTTGATCAGGAAGGTGCCACGCAGAGCCAGGCCCTCTTCAGCGATGTGCACACCAAAGGCATTAGTCAGCTGGTGAGTCGGATCACCGATCAGCGGGAACTGTGCCTTGCCAACGGCAGGCGAAGTTTCGTGCCAGACTTTATGCGAGAAGTGGGTGTCAGTGGTAACGATGTAGACTTCGGTGCCTGCATCACGGAACGCAGCGTAGTTGTTAGCAGCGTCTTCGATCTCAGTCGGGCAGTTGAAGGTGAAAGCAGCCGGCATGAAGATCAGCACCGACCACTTGCCCTTCAAGGACTGCTCGGTAACTTCAATGAACTTACCGTTGTGGAAAGCGTTGACCTTGAACGGTTGAACTTGGGTATTGATGAGGTTCATCTCTGATTCCTTCTGAGGGTTAAGAAATTTACAGCGCCCATTTTAGCGCCTGAAACAAAAAAAGCTTATTAATTGCCGCCATGGCATCGATTGACTAAGCCAATCGATATCGTATTTCAAACCAAGGCTGAGTCTATTACCAGTACCAGCTTGCCGTTGACCTGGTTTGTTGCCAACGCAGCAAAAGCAGCCTCGGCATCTTTGAGCGCAAAGGCCTGCTGAAGTTGCGGCTTTAGCCGTCCTTCGGCAAACAGCGGCCAGACAAACTGCTGCAAATCGCGCAACAAGTCAGCCTTGAACTGCTCGTCGCGGTTACGCAGGGTTGAGCCGATCAGCTGAATGCGCTTGCCCAGCACCACCGCCATGTCTAACTCCGCCTGGCGACCACCGAGCAACCCGATGTTTACCCAGCGGCCATCCTGAGCCAGCAAGTCCAGGTTAAGCGCGGCATAACTGCCACCCACCGGGTCGAGAATCACATCAAACGGCGCGAAATCACGCAACGTCTGTAAGTGTTCTTCGCCGCGCAGCACCCCGCCCTGTGCACCCAGACTTTCGCAGTAGGCTAAGCGCTCCGGCGAACCGACACTGACCCAACTCGGGCTGCCAAATGCTTTGCATAACTGAATAGCCGCCGAACCAACGCCACTGGCCCCAGCGTGCAACAACACTTTCTGCCCAGGTTTCAGACCCGCCAGCTGGAATAGATTGAGCCAGGCCGTGGCGTATACCTCTGGCAATGCTGCTGCCTCATGCAGTGTCACCCCGTCAGGTACAGGCAACACGTGACGCGCATCAACCACCACCTCCTCAGCCATGCCGCCGCCGCTCAATAGAGCGCACACCCGGTCGCCAACTTTCCAGGCACAACCGGCACCTACTTCACTGACGACGCCGGCGCATTCCAGCCCGAGCACCTCAGTGGTACCAGGCGGCGGCGCATAGAGCCCAGCGCGCTGCAACAAGTCTGCACGGTTGAGCCCTGCGGCCGCCACACGGATACGAATTTCGCCAATATCACAGACCGGTGCTGGGTGTTCTGCCCATTCCACACGGCCTTCAACGCCTTGCAATGCCTTCACGCTGCCTCCATAGTGCATTTAAACCGAGCCCGGCGCTGAACACCGGGCTTTTGCATTGCGCCGATGGAACTGGGCGCCATTAAAGACGGCCTAATATGCGTTATAAACTGCCCACACGTCGAACCAGCATGAAGCGATCCTTACTCAGCGCCACCCTCGCACTCTCATTTGCCCTGAGCACTCTGCCGCTTGCGGCGAAAACCGCCAATGACTCTTGGGAGTACTTGCAGCCTGACCGCGAGCAAGTGATCGCCAGCCTCAACGTGGTCGAGTTGTTGAAGCGTCATCATTACAACAAGCCACCGTTGAATGACGAGCGCTCAGAGAAAATCTATCAGGGCTACCTGAAGATGCTCGACCCCTCGCGCAGCTACTTCATCGCCAGCGACATCGCGGAATTCGATCAATGGCGTACGCGCTTTGACGATCTGCTTAAGAACGGCGATCTGCAACCCGGCTTTGCCATCTACACGCGCCATCTGGAGCGCTTGCAAGGCCGTCTGAAGTTTGCCCTGAACATGCTCGAACAAGGCGTCGACACCATTGACTTCGACAGCGATGAAAGCCTGCTCATCGATCGTGAGAACGCGCCTTGGGTCAAGAACGTCGCCGAATTGGACGACCTCTGGCGCAAGCGGGTTAAAGATGAAGTGCTGCGCCTGAAAATTGCTGGCAAAGAGCCAAAGGCCATTCAGGAGCTATTGACCAAGCGCTACAAAAACCAAGTCGCGCGGCTCCAGCAAACTCGTGGTGAAGACGTATTCCAGGCGTACATCAATGCCTTTGCTATGTCTTACGACCCTCACACCACCTATCTTTCGCCCGATAACGCAGAAAACTTCGACATCAATATGAGCCTATCGCTCGAAGGTATTGGTGCGGTGCTACAAAGCGACAATGAACACGTCAAAGTCGTGCGCTTGGTGCCGGCCGGCCCTGCGGAAAAGAGCAAGCAGATCGCCCCAGCTGACAAGATCATCGGGGTTGCCCAGGGCAGCAAGGAAATAGTTGATGTGATCGGCTGGCGCTTGGATGAAGTGGTCAAACTGATTCGTGGCCCAAAGGGCTCGCAAGTACGCCTGGAAGTGATTCCGGCCAGCAACGCCCCGAACGACCAGACCAGTAAAGTCGTTTCCATCACCCGTGAAGCGGTGAAGCTAGAAGAACAGGCGGCGAAGAAGTCAGTTCTTCATCTTAAGCATGAGAACCGTGACTACACCCTTGGCGTTATCGAAATTCCGGCGTTCTACTTGGACTTCAAAGCCTTCCGCGCCGGCGACCCGAACTACAAAAGCACCACCCGTGACGTTAAACGCCTGCTAACCGAACTGGAAAAAGAAAAAGTCGACGGCGTGGTTATTGACCTGCGTAACAATGGTGGTGGCTCACTGCAAGAAGCCACCGAGCTGACTGGGCTATTTATTGACCAAGGTCCCACCGTACTGGTGCGCAACAGCGATGGCCGAGTTGATGTGCTGGCCGACGAGAACACCGGCATCTACTACAAAGGTCCGATGGCGGTGTTGGTCAATCGCCTCTCAGCCTCAGCGTCAGAAATTTTCGCCGGGGCCATGCAGGACTATCACCGCGCACTGATTCTCGGCGGTCAAACCTTCGGTAAAGGCACCGTTCAGACCATTCAACCGCTTAATCATGGCGAGTTGAAACTGACCCTGGCCAAGTTCTACCGCGTCTCCGGGCAAAGTACCCAGCATCAGGGCGTGATCCCGGATATTCAGTACCCGGACATCATGGACACCAAGGAAATCGGCGAGAGCGCACTGCCCGAGGCCATGCCGTGGGACAGCATCAAACCAGCGATCAAGCCGGAATTGGATGCGATCAAACCGTTCCTGGCCGAACTGCAGAACCGGTACGAGAAGCGTACCGCGCAAAATGCGGACTTCACCTTCGCCCGTGAGCGCCTACAGCTGGCGCAAAAGCTGATGAAGGAAACCAGCGTCAGCCTCAATGAGACTAAGCGTCGCGCCCAACAAACTGATATCGAAGGCCAGCAACTGGCCATCGAAAACAGCCGGCGCGAAGCCAAA
Source organism: Pseudomonas guineae (assembly GCF_900113745.1). Taxonomy (GTDB): domain Bacteria; phylum Pseudomonadota; class Gammaproteobacteria; order Pseudomonadales; family Pseudomonadaceae; genus Aquipseudomonas; species Aquipseudomonas guineae. The sequence continues at coordinate 522,312 of NZ_FOQL01000002.1, forward strand.
GGTGAAGTGCCGTTAAGCAAGCTTAAGCAGGAAGATGAAGATGCTCTGCCGGTTGAAGACAAAAAAATCAAACCGGAAGATGATGCCTACCTCGCCGAAAGCGGGCGCATCTTGCTCGACTATTTAGGCTTGAATACTCGCCTAGCCAAACAGTAAACCGCGGGCGTCATCAAAGGGTCATCAAACTGTCGTGAAATGCGGGGACTGGTAGCAATACCAGTCCCCGTTTTTTATGCCACAGAGAGCCGTCATGATCGTCACCGAGCAGTTCCGCGCGCTGGACACCATCCTCGCCAATGGCGACCTGCATAGCCTGTTCCAACCTATTATCTCGCTCTCCGAACGACGTATTCTCGGCTATGAAGCCCTTAGCCGCGGGCCATCCAACAGCGTTCTGCACTCGCCCATCAACCTGTTCGCCGTGGCGCGCAGCGCGGGTCGCTTGAGTGAATTGGAACTGCTCTGCCGCAAGAATGCCTGCCAACGCTTCAGCCAGCTCAAGCTTGAAGGCAAGCTGTTCCTCAACGTCTCGCCGGACTCACTGATGGAGCCCAAGCATCAGCCCGGGCGCACCCTGCAACTGCTGCAAAGCCTAGGTATTCCACCCAGCCGTGTGGTCATCGAGTTGACCGAGCAATCACCCACCGACGACTTTGCCATGCTCGACAAGGCCCTACACCACTACCGTGCCATGGGCTTTTCGATTGCCTTAGATGATCTCGGTGCGGGCTATTCAAGCTTGCGTCTGTGGTCTGAGCTGCGCCCGGATTACGTCAAGATCGACCGGCACTTTATCGACGGCATCCATCAGGATGCCGTCAAGCGCGAGTTCGTGGGTTCCATCCTAAAAATGGCCAAAGCTTCTCGCGCCCAGGTGATTGCCGAAGGTATCGAATTACCCGAGGAACTCGCGGTGCTGGCCGAGATGGGCGTCGACCTGCTGCAAGGCTACCTACTCTGCCGCCCGCAAGAACAGCCACCGCATGACGCCCTTAATCTATTGCCCAAAACCTGTCTTAATAGCCCATTGGGCGAGGACGTTAGCGACCTGCGCGGTCTACTTAACACGCAGCCGGCAGTGGCTATGAGCACGTCCACCAGCGAGGTGCTGGAAATGTTTCGCGCCCAGGCCAATCTAAATTCACTGGCCGTGCTCAACGAGACCCAGCAACCCGTCGGCATCGTGCACCGCCATTCTCTGGCCGAAACCTTACTCAAGCCCTTTGCCAACGAGTTACACGCGCGCAAACCGATTAGTCGCTTGATGAGTGACGACTACTTGGCTGTGGAAACCAGCCAGTCTCTGCAGCAAGTCAGCCGCCTACTGACCAGTCGTGCCCGCCAGCGTATCGAGGAAGACTTCATCATCACAGAGAACGGGTGCTATAGCGGACTGGGACGGGTCATCGATGTCCTCAAGCTAATCACCGAACTGAAGATCCAGCAGGCGCGCTACGCCAACCCACTGACCCTATTACCCGGTAATGTACCGATCCAGCAATGCCTAACCCGCTTACTGCAACAGGGCCGCGAAGCCGTGGTGTGCTATGTGGATATCGACAACTTTAAGCCCTTCAACGATATCTACGGCTATGGCAAAGGCGATGAAGTACTACTCAGCCTGGCGCAGTGCCTGAATGACCGGATCGATCCGACGCGGGACTTTGTCGGGCATATCGGCGGCGATGACTTTCTGCTGGTGCTCGGTTCGCAGGACTGGCGCGCACGGCTCAACCGACTGCTGGAAGACTTTCAGAGCCAATGCCGTCGTTTTTACCGTGAAGAAGACCTGCATGCCGGCTGCTTTATTGCCCATGATCGCAGCGGAAAACGTCAGGAATACGCTCTGCTGTCGTTGTCATTGGGTGTGGTGCACGTGCATCCCGAGCAATGCGCACAGTTAGATGCCAGCCAGTTGGCAGCTCTGGCGTCTGAAGCGAAACGCCACGCCAAGGCTGTACCGGGTTATAGCCTGCATATCATCGATACACAGGCAGACACGGCAGCTTAAGGGTGAAAGCAATCTGCTGAATCAGAGGCCGCTTAAGCGATTCGACATGACAGTAAAATGCTCAGCTTGCGCGGCGTCGGCGCTCAAACCGGCGGCGCCAGCGCGATACAACTCAGCCAAACGGTAGGCGGCCGCGGGGTGACCCGCTTGCGCGGCCAGGGTCCACCAGGCAACGGCCTGTTGCGCACTCTCGGCGTGCTGAGGGTCGCCTGCCAAGCTCAAAACACCGAGCTGGTAGGCTGCCTTTGCATCGCCTGCTTTGGCCGCTAAACCGAGCAGACGACGACCTTCGTTGCGCGCGCCCAAGCCTTGGCCGCGAAACAGCAAGATGTGCCCATAGAAGCTTTGAGCCTGGCTATCGCCCAGATTGGCCATACGCGAAAACTGCCCTTCCAGCCAACCCCAGGCACGCGGCTGTTTGACCAACCACGCCCAGTGAAACAAGCGGCGCGCGAGCCAATAGCCGATATGCGCCCGCAGCGCACCGAACATCAGAGATCTTCCGAGTAAGTAAATTCGAATACCCGAGCCACTTCTGCAGCATGCCAAGACGCCGCTGCAACACCATCAGAAGCGCCGCTAAAGCGCCCCAAACGGCTCACACACTCGAAGAAACCGGTACGTGGCAAGCGACTCGCTCCCTGGCTGATCACCAATGCACTGCGCAGCGGACGCTCGGCGCGCGCATCCAGAGCAGCTAGATGCTCCAGTGCCGCTGCGAGGGTTTGCATGGCCGGGCTTGGCAGCGCCAAGCGCTCGATCATCGCCCGATAGGTCACGACGTGGCGCTGGCGCTGGGCGCTCTCTAACTCACCCAGCAAGGCTTGCCAGTGCTGCCGGCTGATGCTCACGCTCAAAGCTGCGACTCCCACCCAGCAACGCCTAAATGCCAGGCTAGCGCACGCTGGATGGCGGCGTCAGGCTCACGCTCACCACTCTCAATCATGCTCAGATAATGCGGACTGATTCCGACATTGCGCGCCAGCTGATCGACACTCAAGTCCTTGGCCGTGCGCAGCGCCGTCAGCTGGCTAAGGGCTGGTTTGATGGCATCAACCGCCGCAGCGACAACAACCTCAGGGACGTGCCCAGCAGCTTGCAGTAACGCTTGATATTGCGCCCAGGGCAGTACCGCATACTCAGGCGCACCATCGCGCTCGATCACTTGCACATTCATCTGTAAATCTCCATACAGAGCACTTGCGTGACTCTCAGCAACTCCAGAATAGGCGGCCATCTTAACAGCCCGTCAGCACAAAGCGCGTGATCTATACTGCCCTCAGTTTATCAAGCCCACTTGGGAGAACGTTTTGCACAGACTGCTCATACTGATCATGATTAGCTGCAGCAGCCTGGCTAGCGCGGACGAGTTGAGATGGGGCTTCGCCAGCGCTGACGGTATGCCTTACGTCGACGTGCGCGAGCAACAATTGCATGGCGGTTTCATTTACGAGTTAGGGCAACGGGTCAGCCAACAGCTGGGTTATCAAGCGGCGTTCGTCGAAACACCAAACAAACGTATTGATGAATACATGCAACGCGGCCGCATTCATGTCATCTGTAACAACACCCCGCAGTGGATAGACAACCCTGAGCGCTATCACTGGTCAGCCCCGCTCTACAGCGAAGAAGATGTTCTCCTCGTGCACCGTCAGCAAGCACCGATCAATAGCCTGCAGGACCTCTATGGCAAGAACCTTGGCACCCAGCTAGGTTATGTCTACAACAGTACATTGATGGACGCCTTCGCTACACAGAGAATTAACCGCAAAAATCTGCGTGATCATACCGTCGGGTTTAACCTGCTGCGCAAACAGCGCCTAGACGCAATCATCGGCATGCGTCGGACGCTGCGCTTCCAGATGAATAAACAGGCGAATGCACCGCTACGGATTAACACTTGGGTGATTGAGCGCTATGACATGCATTGCACCTACAGCCCACAACTGCCGGTCAGCGCCGAGCGTCTCGATAAAATACTGTTGCAACTGCGAGATCAGGGGCTAATTAAGCAGTTACTTAACGACAGCTGACGCCGGCAACAGATTTTATTGCAGCGTTCCTTCTATAACGTTGGCTGATTCGTCCGCCTCGGGTAAACGTTCAACTATCTGCAGCACCTCAGGAGACTGAGCCGCTCGCCATTGCTGAAACGCGGTAAGTTCCGTCTGCCAGGTGCGCAACACCCAGGCGAGCACGGCTAGATCATCGACCAGGCCAATGCCAAACAGCCAATCAGGTATGGCATCCAACGGCGTGACGAAGTACAGCAAGGCCGCCACCACCGCGAGCAATGCGCGCGAGTCGATGGCCCGATATTCACCGCGCCACCAAGCTAGGCAAAGTGCCTGCAGCAACTTAAGTTGATCCGCCAACTCGGCAAAGCCACTTCCCAATTTCTCACGCTTTCGAGCGACTGATAACAGCAACGCCGGTAACCGGCCTGCCTTGAGGAAACGTCGAGCTAAAAACAGGTAATGCGCGAAATTTTTCGGTGTTTTCATCGTCCTCTCCCGGCAACCCCGCATACCCGTTGGGCTAACCAAGGTTATCCACTAAAGCTGTGGATAACCTTGTGAACAGTTTCTCGATAACCCTGGCAAACGCCCAGCCCATGGGGTCTCGTCACAGATCGGACAATTTTTGCCCACAGGCCAAAACCTCATATAAATCAATAATTTAAAAATGGCAACGGATTTATTAAAGGGAGTTACTTTAACCGGTCACGGCCACCATGGGAAATGTGCATAACCGTAACACCGCAACCACTGAGCGCACCCTTTAAGACCCGCCAGTCAACCAAAAAGCGCAGATTGTGACCGACAGAAACGACAACGCCCCGTCGAGACGGGGCGTTGTGTGTATCGCTAAGCGTTACTCTTCAGCGGCAGCGTCTTTGATCGCAATCAGCTCAAGATCAAATACCAGCACCGAGTTGGCTGGAATGGCCGGGGTCGGGCTCTGGTCGCCGTAAGCCAGCTCGCTTGGAATATACAGCTTGTACTTCTCGCCAACGTGCATCAACTGCAGACCTTCAACCCAACCTGGGATCACACCGCTAACAGGCAGATCAATCGGGCTGCCACGCTCAACTGAGCTGTCGAAGACGCTGCCATCAGTCAGCTTGCCTTCGTAATGCACAGTCACCACGTCAGTTGCCTTTGGCTGTGCGCCGTCAGCTTTCTTCACTACTTCGTACTGCAGCCCAGACGCAGTAGTGGTTACGCCGTCACGCTTGGCGTTGTCTTCAAGGAATTTCTTACCAGCCTTAGCCGACTCTTCATTCAGAGTAACCATGCGCTCTTCTGCACGCTTCTGCAGGAAGGCAAAGGCCTCGATTAGCTCTTCATCTTTCAGGCGCTGCTCTTTCTTGCCAATGGCGTCTTCGATGCCTTGAGCCACAGCATTGGAGTCCAAGTCATCCATGCCTTCCTGAGCCAGGCTTTTGCCCATGTTCAGGCCGATACCGTAGGAAGCTTTCTGTGCAGGTGTTTCCAGGCTGATTTCGCTGGTTTGCGAATCGCAACCTGCGAGTACCAAACCTACCAGGGCGACCGCCGCTGCTAAACGATGCTGTTTCATGCTTGTTCCTTGTCCGGTGCGCCCTAGGGCTGTTGGTGTGAAAGCGCGAGCTTAGCAGGCCGCTACGATCACTGGCTACCGTGATAGGAGGCAAGAAATGCGTATAAGTTCAGATGTTTAGGTGTTTTTTAAGAAAAGGCTTTGCGAGGATTTTGGATGAAAATCGATACGTCACAGAGGGGATGAAGCGAGGATGAAAATGGCGCAGCGGACGGGACTCGAACCCGCGACCCCCGGCGTGACAGGCCGGTATTCTAACCGACTGAACTACCGCTGCGCGTAACTTAAAAAGCGAATTGGTGGGTGATGACGGGATCGAACCGCCGACCCGCTGCTTGTAAGGCAGCTGCTCTCCCAGCTGAGCTAATCACCCTTCACTCTCGAAGTGCGCGCATTCTAGACAGCAATACTTACCTTGGCAAGTATTGTTTTGAAAATTTTTATTGTTGCAGCAAAGGCTTAGCGCAGACTTGGCCTCAGGCACTGCTCGGGGGAATAATGCACCCCTAATGAAACGTGCAGGCTATTTAATGGGTCGCATGGCCTTGCACAGCCTAAAAAAGACTCTGCATCCGCGACTAACGACTTGTAATAGCTGCCGCCGCCGGCAACTCAGTTAATGGAGATTCACCCCCTTATGTGGTTTCGTAACCTGCTGGTTTATCGCCTCACCCAAGATATCCCTTTTGATGCTGAGGCTCTGGAAACTGCACTGGCAGCCAAACCAGCTCGCTCATGCTCCAGCCAAGAACTCAGCACCTACGGCTTTATCCCCCCTTTCGGTAAAGGTGGCGACGCACCACTGGTTCACGTCAGCGGCGATTTTTTGCTGATTGCTGCCCGTAAAGAAGAGCGCATTCTGCCTGGCAGCGTGGTCCGCGACGCACTTAAGGAAAAAGTCGACGAGATCGAAGCCGAACAGATGCGCAAGGTCTACAAAAAAGAGCGCGATCAGCTTAAAGATGAAATCGTGCAAGCTTTCCTGCCCCGCGCGTTTATTCGTAAATCGGCCACCTTCGCGGCCATTGCGCCCAAGCAGGGCCTGATTCTGGTGGACTCAGCGAGCGCCAAGCGCGCCGAAGACCTGCTATCGACCTTGCGCGAAGCCATTGGCTCGCTCCCGGTTCGTCCGCTGACCGTTAAAATTGCGCCAAGCGCCACGCTTACCGATTGGGTCAAGACCCAGCAAGCCGCCGCCGACTTCACTGTCCTAGACGAATGCGAGCTGCGTGACACCCACGAAGATGGCGGCGTAGTCCGCTGCAAGCGCCAGGACCTAACCAGCGACGAAATCCAGCTGCATATGACCGCCGGCAAGCAAGTCACCCAACTGTCCCTGGCCTGGCAGGACAAACTGTCTTTCATGCTGGATGACAAATTAGTGGTTAAACGCCTGCGTTTCGAAGACCTGCTGCAGGATCAGGCCGAACAGGATGGTGGCGACGATGACCTCGGCCAGCAGGACGCCAGTTTCACCCTGATGATGCTGACCTTGGTGGAATTCCTGCCGGTGCTATTCGAAGCACTGGGCGGCGAAGACATCCCACAAGGTATCTAACCGCTACGGCGCATGCGCAAAGGAGCAAACCACTGTTCCTCTGCGCCCGCCCCTACTAATATGCGCAAGCTGCACAGCGTGAGGACGACCTCACCCACTCATCGAGTGACCATCACGGGACGGCCCTTCTGCATTAAAGATGGAGGGCTCTATGTCCTGGATCATTTTATTGTTGGCCGGCTTGTTTGAAATCGGCTGGGCTGTCGGCCTGAAATACAGCGACGGTTTTACCCGGCCTCTCCCCACCCTACTAACCGTTAGCGCGATGATCATCAGCGTCGCACTCCTTGGCCTAGCCATGAAGGAATTGCCGCTGGGCACTGCCTATGCGATCTGGACTGGCGTGGGCGCAGTCGGCACGGTGATTGCTGGCGTCATTTTATTTGGCGAAGCCGTGACACCGATGCGCCTTGCCAGTGTGGCATTGATCGTCTGCGGCCTACTCGGGCTGAAACTGAGCCACTAAGCTGCTAAAGCTGCTTTCACCTGCATCAAAAGCACGCGCGCGGCTCGCCATTGCCGAGGTGGCCGCAAATACTGAATCACCCAGCGAGACCGAATCGGTGCGGCTGAAAGGCAAAAAAATCCGATACCTGAAAAGCAGGTATCGGATTTTTCGAGGGAATATTGCCGTGACTTAACCGCTTAAGCCGGCAGTATTACGCCATTAACGTCGCCATGCGCAGATCAGGCAGACAGCTCAACCAACAGCTTGTTCAAGCGCTGAACATACGCAGCCGGATCCTTGAGGTTATCGCCGGCAGCCAGTGCGGCTTGGTCAAAGAGGATATGGCTGAGATCGGCGAAACGCTGTTCATCGGCCTCAGCATCCAGTTTTTCAATCAGCGGATGTGCTGGGTTGAATTCAAAAATCGGCTTGGAGTCCGGCACTTTCTGCCCGCTGGCTTCAAGGATCTGACGCATCTGCAAACCAAGGTCCTGCTCGCCAATCGCCAAAATTGCCGGCGAGTCGGTCAACCGGTGTGAAACACGCACCTCGGCAACCTGCTCACCGAGGGCCGTTTTCAGACGCTCAACCAGACCTTCTTTAGTCTTGGCGACTTCTTCCTGGGCTTTTTTGTCTTCTTCCGAATCCAGCTTGCCTAGGTCCAGATCGCCACGGGCGACATCGACAAAGTGCTTGCCGTCGAACTCAGTCAGGTAGCTCATCAGCCACTCATCGATACGGTCGGTGAGCAGCAGTACTTCGATGCCTTTCTTGCGGAACACTTCCAGGTGCGGGCTGTTTTTCACCTGTGCATAGGATTCGCCGGTGAGGTAGTAGACCTTGTCCTGGCCTTCGGCCATACGTGCGATGTACTCGCCCAGGCCGACACTCTGCTCACCCTCTGCGCTACGGGTCGACGCAAAACGCAGCAAGCCTGCGATTTTTTCCTTGTTGGCGAAATCTTCTGCAGGGCCTTCTTTAAGTACCTGACCGAAGTTCTTCCAGAAGCTTTTGTATTCTTCCGGCTGGTTCTTCGCCAGTTTCTCCAGCATATCCAATACGCGCTTGGTCAGCGCCGACTTCATCGAATCGATGATCGGGTCTTTCTGCAGAATCTCGCGGGAGACGTTCAGCGACAGGTCATTGGAGTCAACCACGCCCTTAACAAAACGCAGGTACAACGGCAGAAATGACTCAGCCTGATCCATGACGAAGACGCGTTGCACATAAAGCTTCAAACCACGCGGCGCTTCACGCTGATACAGGTCGAACGGCGCGCGGGCCGGGGTGTACAACAGCGAGGTGTACTCAAGCTTGCCCTCAACCTTGTTGTGGCTCCAGCTCAGCGGGTTCTCAAAGTCATGACCGATGTGCTTGTAGAACTCCTGGTACTCCTCGTCTTTGACCTCGGCACGCGGACGAGTCCACAGGGCGCTGGCACGGTTAACGGTTTCCCACTCCAGCTCAGCTGCCGCCTCTTCTCCCTCAGCAGCCGCTTGTTCTTTCGGTAGCTCAATAGGCAGGGCGATATGGTCAGAGTATTTCTTGATGATATTGCGTAGACGCCAGCCATCGGCGAACTCGTCTTCAGCTGCCTTGAGATGCAGAACGATGCGCGTGCCGCGCTCGACTTTCTCAACGGTGGCAATTTCAAAATCGCCCTCGCCTTTGCTTGACCAATGCACACCTTCGCTGGTCGGTGCGCCTGCACGGCGGCTGAATACATCAACCTTGTCGGCAACGATAAAGGCTGAATAGAAGCCCACACCGAACTGACCGATCAGGTGTGAATCCTTCTTCTGATCACCCGTCAGGTGCTGCATAAAGTCGGCAGTGCCCGATTTGGCGATGGTACCCAGGTGGGTGATCGCATCTTCACGGCTCATACCGATACCGTTGTCTTCGAGGGTGACGGTTTTAGCGTCTTTGTCGAAACTAACGCGGATCTTCAACTCAGCGCCGCCTTCAAGCAGCTCTGGCTTGGCCAGTGCCTCGAAGCGCAGTTTGTCGGTGGCATCTGATGCGTTGGAAATCAGTTCACGAAGAAAGATTTCCTTATTCGAATACAGCGAATGGATCATCAGGTGCAGCAGCTGCTTCACCTCTGTCTGGAAGCCCAGGGTTTCTTTTTGAGTTTCCACACTCATGCTCTCTTACTCCACTTTTATTGACGAAGCCGCAGTGCGGCGGATGTCGTAAAGGTGGGGGCATGTTGTGCGATTTCAAGTGCTTGGCTGTGGCGCGCGTTAGGGCTCAAGCAACTCGATGCGGACCACCTCTTGTGGAAGCCAGCTGTAGCTGACCGCGCCCTGCCCATTCATGCGCTGACGCAACATGATGCGTCCATCCTGATCAACACCCTGAAAGCGTCCTTCTGCAGTATTACCGCGCTCGGTAATCACGCGCATGCTGAGGTCGTGATAGCGGCTAGGGCTGCGCAGCAAGCCTTCGAGACTGAAACGCAGGCGGCGATCCAAAGGTCGGCTGACCCGCTCGGGCACCACCGCGACAACAGCTGCAGGTTTCTCTACAACAGGCGGAGCAAGAGCACTGGGCAATGGTGCAAAGCTATCGGCAGCAACCTGCCAGCCACGACTATCTAGCTTCTGCAGGCTGATCGGTAACTGCTGCAGTTCACCGTTGATGCGAGCCTGCACGTTTAGGTCAATATTTTGCTGAGGAAAGTTCAAACTACCGATCGGCTGTAGTTGCACCTGGCGGGTGGTAAAGCGCCGCTCTAAGTAGTCTTGAATAACGTGGCTGACGGTATCAACCGAGTCGAAATGGCGGTCTACCCGCTCATCTTTGTAACGCAGGCCATTACGGAATAATTCAAGCCTACCGCTCAGGGTGGTTTTAAATTGTGTTGGCAATACCAGGTGAAAATCGCCCACCAGCTTATTCGGCGCAACCGGTTGCAAGTCTAGGTGTAAGGTATAACCACGGCTCAGACGACGTGCTTCAGGCAAGTCCTGCTCCGGCAACAACCAGCTGATTTCCACTTCTGGCAGCACGCCTGTGTCTGCAGGCAGTACGTCGATTCGTACCGGGCCTTTTTTGAGGTTCGGCAGACGAATCACCAGCTCGCTCTGAGCGAAAAAGTCCTGGCCCTCACGCAGGCTCAATACGCCATCAAGCAACTCGGCCTGCTGCGGTGCAAAAGGCCGGCCATTTAGCTCACCACGCAAATTGATGGCCAGCTCGGCGGGTGCCTGCACCTCTGGCTTAAGCCACTTGAGGCTGAGGATGGCTTCCAGGCGTTGCGCATCATGGCTGGCCAGCAAGGTCAGACCGACTACCAGCGGAATGATGCCCAAACCAGACAACGCCAGAGCTGGACGCGCTGAGCGCCAGTGGCGCAACACATACAGCAAGGCCAATGGCGGCAAAAAACTGGCCCAGCCCCACAGCAGGCTGGTAGCAAAGGCGCGCATCACCAGCCAAACCAACCCGGCGAGTATCAGCAGCAAGCCACCCAGAATCAGCAGCGCATCCATTCAGTCTTCCCTAGTGTTGGTTAAAGTAAGTCGTCCCGCACTAGCTCGGCGATTAAGACTCATCGACCTTAAAGTGCGCACGCGCCGTGGCGATCGGTTCGGTCTGTTTGATTTGCCAGGCAGTAATAGCCACGTTGGCGACCCTGCGGCCCTGCCGCCACACCTGGCATTGCACGAAGGTGTCACGATAATGGCCGGCGCGTAGGTAATCTATCGAGAAGTCGATGATTTTCGGCAAATGTGGAATGCCCATAAACATCAACAGATGAAGCATCGCCGAATGCTCCATAAAGCCAGCAATCACTCCGCCGTGCAGCGCCGGCAGGGTCGGATTACCGATGCAGTCTTTATTGGCTGGCAGGCGAAACACCATGTCATCACCCAACCGCAAGCACTCAATGCCGAGCAATTTAGCGTAGGGGATCAGGCTGATCAGCGGGTCATAATTGTTCTGCGCATGGGCTTCGCGTACTAACTGGTTGAGATTAAACGTGCTCATTGGCCGACTCCCTTGCTAGTACGCTGCAGGTCGGTCGGTTTACCCATGCGCATAAAGGCGCCCACCACATGGGCAATCGGCTCGTCTGGATTATCCTGATAGGCATAACCGCGCGTAAAAATGATGTTCTCAGTCACCCGATAGCACTCGGCGAAACCGAATACATCTTTGTTCGGCTCGGCTGGGTGCATGTAATCGATACGCAGGTCCAGGGTCGGGCAAATTTCAAACTCAGGCAGCACACACACCGTCGAAATGCCACAGGTGGTGTCCATCAACGTGGTGATGGCACCGCCGTGGATCACTCCAGTTTCCGGGTTACCGACAATCTGCTCACTGTAGGGCAAACGCAGGATCAACCCTTTTGGCTCGGCACTGTGCACGCTCATGCCCAGCACTTGGCAATGGCGCAATACTGATAAAAAACGCTGCGCCCGCTCAATAATAGGGAAATTGCTCATGACTTCAGACCCAGGACAACTGCACAAAGGGCGAGCATGATACCCGCTGATAGAAAGCCCAGCACCACGGCCACGCCCTGCGATGAGAACAGACTGGCATCTAACTGAGGAACTTCGGCGAAAAGCTGCTGTTTAATGGCTATGCTTGGGCAACCAGGTATTGATTACCCATTACAAGGAGTACTAACTGTGCAAAAGCCATTCACCTATGCCCTGCTTCTCGCCGCCATGCTTGCCCTGGCCGCTTGTGAGAAAACCCCAGAAGACAAAATGGAGTCGGCCAAGGAGTCCGCTTCTGAAGCCATGGAATCAATGGGTGATGCTGTTAAAGATACTGGCGATGCCATCGAGCAGAAAGCCGATGAAGTCATGGGCACCGAGCCGACCACTGGCGAGAAAATCGATGATGCTGCCAATGATGCAGCTGATGCCATGGAAGACGCAGGCGATGAAGTTAAAGATGCCGTTGATGGCAACTAAGTCGTTTAGCTAAAACAACTAGGCCCGCATATTGCGGGCCTAGTTGTTTTTGGATCAATTAAAGCCCGGGGCTAAGCATCAGCAATAAACTGCACAACAGCCCTAGCACCCAGACCACACTGCGCTGCCAGTGCAAGTCAGCCCAGTAGAAAAACAGATACAGCACCCGCGCAGCCACAAAAGTCACGGCCAATACGTCGACCAGAACCCCATTATTATTGGTCACATGGGCCATTAATACACCCACAGCAAAAAGCGGAAATGCCTCAAAACTGTTCATGTGTGCGGCGAGCGCACGCGCGCCAAAACCAGTCAGGCGCGCTTGCTGAGCACGTGGGTGATGGTTGTCGTAGCGACCGCCACCCTCCTTCACCATCGCCTTAGCCACGGGAGCCTTGGCGATAAAAATCAATAGCGCGCTGATAAAAATGCACCAGAACGGAATGCTCATTCGCTTTTCTCCTTGGCCGATTCGAACGCAGGGGTTTGGGTGTAGACCATCACTTCCAACACATCGGAGTGAAACTCGCGGTGGTACAACACCAATACCACACCGGCGCTGACCAGCATGAAAAACCAGGGGTTAATAAACCAGGCTAAGGTCGACATGCCGAAGTAATAGGCACGCAGCCCTTGGTTAAACTGATTAGCGGCCATCGAGATCACTCTCGCGGTGCGCTCAGCAAAGGCTTTGCGCTCCTGCTCGGTCACATGCCGCTCACCAATCATGGGGGCAGAGCCAATTAGAGTCGCCGCAAAATTGTACTGGCGCATGCACCAACTGAACGTGAAGAAGGCATAGACAAACACCACCCCCAAACACAGCAACTTGACCTCAGACAGCCCGCGACTGGCGACCTGGACAAACGGCAGATCAGCCAGCAGCGATACCGCGCGATCAGAAGACCCGAGCACCGTGAGAATACCCGCGAGAATAATCAACGTGCTTGATGCAAAAAATGAGGCATTGCGCTCCAGGTTGCCGATCACGTTGGCATCAGCAATGCGGTTGTCACGCAGCAACATGCGGCGCATCCAGTCTTCGCGGTAGAGGTGCAGCACACTGGCTAAACACGGCGTAGTCCGCCCTTTAGCCTGGGCATAACGGGTATAACCGGCCCAACACAAGACAAACCAGAGAACAGCAAGCAGGTGCGGCAGGTAATAGTCACTGATTGACATGCAAACTCCTTGTTAACCTGCGCCGATTATAGACAGGCCTGGCTTTCAACTGGCCAACAAAAAGGCCGCTCAATGAGCGGCCTTGAGTAAACAGCAACGCTTAGCTCGCGGCCGTTTTAAATACGCCCAGCGCACGGTCCACTGCAACAGCCAAAATTAGTGTCAGCAGCACAGGCAGTAGCCAGCCAAGGCTCTGATCGGCCAACGGCAACTCGCTGAAGAAACGTGGGATCAGGGCCTTACCGCCGGCTGCCGCAACGCCGTCAACCAGACCGAAAACCAAGGTTACCGCCATAACCGGACGGAAAACCCGCGCCGACGAACACCACAGATTATCCAGCAAGCTCAGCGCCACCAATACAATCGCCAGCGGGTACAAACCGACCAGAACAGGGATCGAGAAACTGATCAACTGGGTCAGCCCTTGATTGGCCACCAGCAGACTAAATAGCCCGAGCGCGATTACCACAACACGGTAAGAAACCGGCAACAAGCTACTGAAGAACTCGCCGCAGGCAGTCAATAGGCCCACAGCCGTCGTCAAACAGGCCAGGGTTATCACTACGGCCAGCAACAAACTGCCAGTGATACCGAAGGTGTGCTGCACATAAGCGGTGAGCACCTGCACGCCATTCTGCGCCTCACCGGCAATCCCCTGGCTTGTTGCACCAAGATAGAACAGCGCCAGATACACCAGCGAAAGCCCGATAGCGGCGATCAGACCGGCGATCACCGAATAACGGGTAATCAGCTTGCCATCGGTCACACCATGGTCACGAATCGCGGTAGCAATCACGATGCCGAACACCAGTGCGCCCAGGGTATCCATAGTCAGGTAGCCCTGCAGGAACCCCTGTACGAAGGGTGCACGTTGATAATCTGCAGACACTTGACCGATTTCACCCGCAGGGATCAATAACGCAGCACCGCCCAATACCAGTAACGCAGCCAACAGCACTGGGGTGATGTATTTACCGATCCGATCAACCAGTTGCCCAGGATTGAGGGATAGAAACAGCACGGCCACGAAGTAGGCGAGGGTGTAGAGCAGCAACGCCGTGCTGGTGTTGCCGCTGAAAGGCGCAATGCCCATTTCAAACGACACCACCGCCGTACGTGGTGTGGCGAACAGTGGCCCTATGGCCAAATACACCGCAACTGCAAACAGTAGACCTGCGCGCTTGCCCAGTGGTGCTGTCAGCAGCGCCATGCCGCCACCAACACGAGCCAAAGCAACGATAGTCAACAGCGGCAAACCGACGCCCGTGAGCAGAAAACCCAGCGCTGCCGGGCCAATATTCTCACCCGCAGCCATGCCGGCGATGGGTGGGAAAATGATGTTACCGGCGCCGAGAAACAACGCAAACGTCATAAAACCGAGGGCCAGGACATCCGAGCCTTTCAAACGAGTCATAGAAGGGAATACCACAGGCAGAAAGTTAAAGTTCCGAGGGTTTCCCGATGGATCGGGGGAAACGTCACCCCGCCGGTTGAGCGGAGCCACTGCAGCACCTTGAACCGCTTGTGACGAAGCAGGTGCTAATTAGTTGCAAGCCTAACGAATTTGTCCTGCCAGCGGCACTGGCACAGGTCGGGCTGTCGGATTGGTGAAAACGGCTGTCGCCTCAACGACAGTTAACCGATAGCTGAAATAGAAAAGGCCACCCGAAGGTGGCCTTTTCTTAAGTCAAAAAGCCTTAGGCTTTTTTAACTTCCCAACCGGTCAGTTCGGCCAGAGCCTTACCGATATCAGCCAGGGAACGCACGGTCTTCACGCCGGCGTCTTGCAGGGCTGCGAACTTCTCGTCTGCTGTACCCTTGCCACCGGAGATGATTGCACCGGCATGGCCCATACGCTTGCCCGCCGGAGCGGTCACACCTGCGATGTAAGACACTACAGGCTTGGTCACGTTGGCCTTGATGTAGGCAGCCGCTTCTTCTTCAGCCGAACCGCCGATCTCACCGATCATCACGATCGCTTCGGTCTTCGGGTCTTCCTGGAACAGTTTCAGGATGTCGATGAAGTTGGAGCCAGGAATCGGATCACCACCGATACCCACGCAGGTGGACTGACCGAAACCGGCGTCAGTGGTCTGCTTAACAGCTTCGTAAGTCAGGGTGCCGGAGCGCGACACGATGCCTACTTTGCCTGGCAGGTGAATGTGACCTGGCATGATGCCGATCTTGCACTCGCCAGGCGTGATCACGCCTGGGCAGTTCGGACCGATCAGGACCACGCCCAGCTCGTCGCACTTGACCTTGGCTTCCAGCATGTCGATGGTCGCAATGCCTTCGGTGATGCAGACGATCAGCTTGATGCCGCCCATGGCCGCTTCAAGGATCGAGTCCTTGCAGAACGGAGCCGGAACATAGATCACGCTGGCGGTCGCGCCAGTTTGCTCAACCGCTTCACGCACGGTGTTGAACACCGGCAGATTCAGGTGAGTAGTGCCGCCTTTACCCGGTGTCACGCCGCCAACCATCTTAGTGCCGTAGGCGATGGCTTGCTCGGAGTGGAAGGTACCCTGCGAGCCGGTGAAGCCCTGGCAGATAACTTTGGTGTCTTTATTGATCAGGACGCTCATTACTTGCCCTCCGCAGCTTTGACGACTTGCTGAGCAGCGTCGGTCAGGCTGGTTGCCGCGATGATGTTCAGGCCACTTTCTGCCAGGACTTTAGCGCCCAGCTCAGCGTTGTTACCTTCAAGGCGAACAACTACCGGAATTTTAACGCCGACTTCTTTCACTGCGCCGATGATGCCTTCGGCAATCATGTCGCAACGAACGATACCGCCGAAAATGTTTACCAGAACGGCAGCCACGTTGCTGTCGGACAGGATGATCTTGAAGGCTTCGGTTACGCGCTCTTTGGTTGCGCCGCCACCTACGTCGAGGAAGTTGGCTGGCTTGCCGCCATGCAGGTTGACGATGTCCATGGTGCCCATGGCCAGACCAGCACCGTTGACCATGCAGCCGATGTTGCCTTCCAGCGCGACGTAGTTCAGTTCGAACTTGGCAGCGTGGGCTTCACGCGGATCGTCCTGGGACGGATCGTGCATGGCGCGCAGCTTAGGCTGACGGTACAGGGCGTTGGCGTCGATGTTGATCTTGGCATCGAGGCAATGCAGGTTGCCGTCAGCTTTGATCACCAGCGGGTTTACTTCCAGCAGCGCCAGGTCGTAGTCCTGGAACAGCTTGGCCAGACCAACGAAGATCTGGGTGAACTGCTTGATCTGATCACCTTGCAGGCCCAACTGGAATGCCAGATCGCGGCCCTGGAACGGCTGAGCGCCGACCAGCGGATCGATAGTGGCCTTGAGGATCTTCTCAGGGGTGTCGTGAGCGATCTTCTCGATATCCACGCCACCTTCGGTGGAGGCCATGAACACGATACGACGGCTGGAACGATCTACAACGGCGCCCAGGTACAGTTCCTTGGCGATGTCAGTGCAGGATTCGACCAGAATCTGGTTGACCGGCTGACCGTTAGCGTCAGTCTGGTAAGTCACCAGACGCTTGCCCAGCCAGTTGGCTGCGAAGGCCTTGGCGTCTTCTTTGCTCTTGACCAGCTTTACGCCGCCCGCTTTACCGCGGCCACCTGCGTGGACCTGAGCTTTGACGACCCACTCGGTACCGCCAATTTTGTCGCAGGCTGCTGCGGCTTCTTCTGGGGTGCTTACCGCGAAGCCCTTGGATACGGGCAGGCCGTATTCAGCGAACAGCTGCTTACCCTGATACTCGTGGAGATTCATGCTTGTCTACCGTCTTCGTTTAGGTATTGCGCATACGGTGCTGCACTTGTGGTGCCGCACCACCTGTGACTGCTTCTAGGGCAATCCGGCTGATATTCCGCGCAGCAGCCTGAGCTGAACGCGGGTCATCTGCCGTGGTTCTTCCTGTTTGAGCTGTGGCCTTCGCCGTTACACAACGGCGGCGCAAGCCACAATTCAAACCAACAACGACTTAACGCTTCTTGCGGTTGGCGATGTGGATGGCCTGACCATTCACGGCCAAGGCAGCTTCATGCAGTGCCTCGGACAACGTCGGGTGGGAGAACACCATCATCCCCAGATCCTCAGCGCTGGTACCGAATTCCATACCAATTGCACCCTGCTGTACCAGTTCGGCAGCGCTCGGGCCTATTACATGCACGCCCAACACGCGGTCGGTAGTGGCATCAGCGATAACCTTGACCATACCACCGGTGTCGTTGGCAGCCATGGCACGACCGCTGGCCGCGAACGGGAAGGTGCCGACGTTGACAGCAACGCCTTCAGTTTTCAGCTGCTGCTCGGTTTTGCCAACCCATGCAATTTCCGGATGGGTGTAGATAACCGATGGAATTAAGTCGTAGTTCATCTGGGCTTTATGCCCGGCGATACGCTCAGCAACCATGACGCCTTCTTCAGAGGCTTTGTGAGCCAGCATTGCACCGCGCACTACGTCACCCACGGCGTAAACACCTGGCACACTGGTGGCGCACTGGTCGTCAACGAAGATAAAGCCACGTTCGTCCATGTCGACGCCGCTATCGGACGCCAGCAGGTCGGTGGTTACTGGACGGCGGCCGACTGCAACGATCAGCTTGTCGAATACGATCGTCTGCTCACCGTCAGCATCGGTGAAGTTAACGGTAACCTGCTTCTTCTTCACTTCCGAACCGGTTACGCGAGCACCCAGACGAATATTCAAGCCTTGCTTGGTGAAGGTTTTCAGTGCTTCTTTGGCGATCTGCTCATCGGCAGCCGGGAGGAATTTGTCCAGGGCTTCCAGTACAGTGACTTCAGCGCCAAGACGCGCCCAGACGGAGCCTAGCTCAAGACCGATTACACCTGCGCCAATCACACCGAGCTTCTTCGGCACGCTCTGGAATTCCAAGGCACCGGTGGAGTCGACGATCACATCTTGGTCAACCGGAGCCGGCGGGATGTCGATCGGCTTAGAGCCGGAAGCCAGAATCACGTTCTCAGCTTCAACGATCTGCGTTTTACCATCTGAACCGGTAACTTCAACCTGCTTACCGGCCAGCAACTTGCCATGGCCTTCAAGCAGGGTCACGCCATTGGCCTTGAACAGGCCTGCAACGCCGCCAGTCAGATTTTTCACGATATTGGCTTTGCGGCCGATCATCGCTGGCACGTCGATAGTGATGCCCTTGGCTTCGATACCGTGAATGGCGAAATGGTCTTTCGCTTCGTAATACTTCCAGGAGCTATCCAGCAGCGCCTTAGACGGAATGCAACCGACGTTCAGGCAAGTACCACCGAGGGCAGTCTTACCCTCCTTATCCTGATACTTCTCAATGCACGCTGTTTTCAGACCAAGCTGAGCGGCTTTGATCGCGGCTACATAACCGCCAGGGCCGGCACCGATGACTACCACGTCGAATTTCTGGGTCATAACGTATTCCTTCTCGAATAAACCGAACGGCCCTGTACACAGGGCCGCCGTGGGAGAAACTGGCTTTTAGATATCCAGCAGCAGACGCGCCGGGTCTTCCAGCAAGTTTTTGATGGTCACTAGGAAGGTCACGGCTTCCTTACCATCAATCAGGCGGTGGTCGTAAGACAACGCCAAGTACATCATCGGGCGGATCACCACTTGACCGTTGATTGCCATAGGGCGCTGCAGAATGTTGTGCATCCCCAGGATCGCGGCTTGTGGTGGGTTTACGATCGGGGTCGACATCATTGAGCCGAAGGTGCCGCCGTTAGTAATAGTGAAGGTGCCGCCCGTCATCTCGTCGATCGACAATTTGCCGTCGCGGGCTTTCTTACCGTAGGTGGCAATACCGCTTTCGATTTCAGCCAGGCTCATCAGTTCCGCATTACGCAGAACGGGAACTACCAGACCACGGTCGCTGGAGACCGCAACACCCACGTCAGCGTAACCGTGGTAAACGATGTCGGCACCATCGATCGACGCATTGACTGCTGGGAAGCGCTTAAGTGCTTCGGTGGCAGCTTTGACGAAGAACGACATAAAGCCCAAACGAACACCGTTATGGGACTTTTCAAACAGGTCCTTGTACTTCGAGCGCAGCGCCATGACTTCGGTCATGTCGACTTCGTTGAAAGTGGTCAACATGGCCATGTTCGACTGGGCTTCGACCAGGCGGCGGGCCACGGTTGCACGAACACGCGTCATCGGCACGCGCTTCTCAGTGCGATCACCAGCAGCGAAGACTGGAGCAGCAGCGGCCGGTGCGGCAGGCTTAGCCGCCGGAGCTGCGGGCGAGTTTTTCTTTGCGTCAACGGCGGCAACCACGTCTTCCTTGGTCACACGACCGCCTTTGCCACTACCGGCAACGCTGTTCGGATCAATACCATTTTCTTCGGCGATTTTGCGCGCGGCAGGCGAAAGAATGGCGTCGTCACCAGAGGCTTCAGGCGCAGCGCTTTGTGCCGCTGCGGCAGGTGCGGCAGCCGGCTTTGCAGCTTCGCCACTGCCTTCGCCCAAAGTACCCAATACTTCATTGCTGAGCACGGTATCGCCTTCGTTCTTGACGATTTCGGCGAGGACGCCGTCGGCCTCAGCCAACACTTCAATTACAACCTTGTCGGTTTCGATATCGACAATCAGCTCATCACGCTTGACTGCATCGCCCGGCTTCTTGTGCCAGGTAGCCACGGTGCCGTCGGCAACCGATTCCGGGAAAGTAGGGGCTTTGATCTCGATAGCCATTATGTGTGGTTCCTTAAATTCGGTTTCTACTAGCAGGCGGCCCAGTTGGCCGCCTGTTGTGCGAAGGCGTTAAACAGTAAAGGCGTCTTGCAGGAGTTTTTCCTGCTGCTCGGCGTGCAGCGATGCATAACCACAAGCAGGTGCGGCAGACGCTTCACGGCCGGCGTACTCAAGGAGCAGGGTTTTCTTCTGCGCTGTCGCCACGCGACGCATGTGGTGCTGACTGCAATACCAAGCGCCCTGATTCATCGGTTCTTCCTGACACCAGACAATGTGCTTGAGATGCTTATAGACAGCCAAGGTCTCGGTCAAATCGTCCTCAGGGAACGGATAAAGCTGCTCGATACGCACGATGGCGATGTTTTCACGACCTTCGTTACGGCGTTTTTCCAACAGGTCGTAGTAAACCTTGCCGCTGCACAGCACGACCCGATCGACTTTCTTCGGATCGATTACATCGATCTCCGGAATCACGGTCTGGAACGAGCCGTCAGCCAGGTCTTCTAACGTCGAAATGGCCAGTTTGTGGCGCAGCAGCGACTTCGGCGTCAAGACCACCAATGGCTTACGCAGTGGGCGTATCACTTGACGGCGCAGCAGGTGATAGATCTGCGCAGGCGTGGTCGGTACTGCGACCTGCATGTTGTGCTCAGCGCACAGCTGCAAGTAACGCTCTAGACGCGCCGAGCTGTGCTCAGGCCCCTGCCCTTCATAACCGTGCGGCAACAGCATGGTCAGGCCGCATAGACGACCCCACTTGTGCTCACCACTGGAAATGAACTGATCGAATACCACCTGGGCACCGTTAGCGAAGTCACCAAACTGAGCTTCCCAGATCACCAACGCATTCGGCTGGGTAGTGGCGTAGCCATACTCAAAGGCCAGTACCGCTTCTTCCGAGAGGAAGGAGTCGTACAGGTCAAAAGCAGGCTGACCCTCATACAGGTTCTTCAGCGGCACATAAGCAGTGGCATCTTTCTGGTTGTGCAACACGGCATGACGGTGCGAGAACGTACCGCGGCCGATGTCCTGGCCGGTCATGCGGATAGGATGGCCTTCAAACAACAGCGTGGCGTACGCCATCGTTTCGGCGTAGCCCCAGTTGATCGACAGTGCGCCGGCACCCATCTTCTGTCGGTCTTCAAGAATCTTCGCCACCTGGCGCTGAACAACCACGCCTTCTGGAATTTCCAGCAACTTGTTCGACAGCTCTTGCAGGGTTTTCAGCTCGAAGCTTGTGTCATGACGGGCAGTCCAGGTGTGGCCCAGATACGGACGCCAGTCAACAAACAGCTCCTTGTTCGGCTCTTTAACCAAGCTCTTAACCACATGCTGACCGTTGTCCAGCGCAGTGCGGTACTCGTCGATCTTAGCCTGCACTTCGTCGGTCGTCTGACGCTCTGCAGTGGTCAGCGCGTCAGCATACAGCTCACGGGTGGTGCGCTGCTTGCTGATCTGCTGATACATGAGCGGCTGAGTACCACTCGGCTCGTCGGCCTCGTTGTGACCGCGACGGCGGTAGCAAACCAAGTCAATGACCACGTCACGCTTGTACTGCATGCGGTAATCGACGGCCAGTTGCGTCACAAACAGCACGGCTTCTGGATCGTCACCGTTAACATGCAGGATCGGCGCTTGAATCATCTTCGCCACATCGGTGCAGTATTCGGTGGAGCGTGAATCCAGCGGATTGCTGATGGTGAAACCAACTTGGTTGTTGATCACGATATGGATAGTGCCGCCCGTTTTGAAACCACGGGTTTGCGACATCTGGAAGGTTTCCATGACCACACCCTGACCGGCGAATGCCGCGTCACCGTGCAGGGAAACCGGCAGAACCTTTTCACCAGAAGCATCATTACGACGATCCTGACGGGCGCGTACGGAACCCTCGACCACCGGAGAAACAATCTCCAAGTGTGACGGGTTGAACGCCATGGCCAGGTGCACTTCGCCACCAGCAGTCATTACGTTGGACGAAAAACCTTGGTGGTACTTCACGTCACCGGAAGACAGACCTGCGGTCTTCTTGCCTTCGAATTCGTCGAATAGATCGCGCGGGTTTTTGCCGAAGGTGTTGACCAGTACGTTAAGACGGCCACGGTGGGCCATGCCGATAACGACTTCCTTGGTGCCGTAGGAGCCGGAGCGCTGAATCACTTCATCGAGCAGTGGAATGAGACTCTCGCCACCTTCCAAACCGAAACGCTTAGTGCCCGGGTATTTAGTGCCCAGGTACTTTTCCAGACCTTCAGCCGCCGTCAGGCGCTCAAGCAGATGGCTCTGCACGTCGGCCGAGAATTGCGGACGGCCGCGTACGCTTTCCAGGCGCTGCTGGAACCAGCTGCGCTGCTCGGAATCAACGATATGGGTGAACTCGGCACCGATGGTGCGGCAATATGTCTGCTGCAACGCATCGCGAATTTCGCGCAGAGTGGCTTCTTCCTTACCAAGATGAAGTCCTCCTGTACGGAATGTCGTGTCGAGGTCAGCATCCGTCAGACCATAGTGATTGATGACCAGATCGGCCGGCGCAGGACGTTGCCAAAGGCCAAGCGGATCGAGCTGAGCGGCCTGATGGCCGCGCATGCGATAAGCCTGAATAAGGCGCAGCACTTCGACTTGCTTCTTCTCGTGCTCACTGCTGACGCTACCAGCGGACACCGGTTGGACGCGGCGCTGATTTTTAGCAAGCAACACGAAATGATCGCGAATCGTTGAGTGCGATACGTCTGTAGCGGCGCTGCCGTCAGTCGGCAACTTCTGGAAGTAAGTGCGCCACTCTTCTGGCACAGCGTTGGGATCGTGCAGGTAAAGCTCATAGAGCTCTTCCACATAGGCAGCGTTACCACCGGATAGGTGGGCACTGTCCCACATGCGCTGCATCACGCTTTCTTGCATGCTTGGTCACCCTCGGTAAGGGGACACCACCGGCGAAGAAACCGTATGGCTGTCAGTCCTGAAGCAGCAACTGGTAAGCCACCACGGATCCCGCAGATAGTCCGGGCACCAGCCCGGATGCCCCTGCTGGTCGTCATATATTTTTTCAAATTAGAACCACCGCTTTGTGAGCAGCAGTTCTGGCTAAAACTACAGCGCTGGGTAGAAACCAGCGCTGTAGGCGTTACAGGTCTAACAAACAACCATGAATCAGGTGCCGCTTTGCAGCAACATATTGCGTACGTGACCGATTGCCTTTGTCGGGTTGAGACCCTTAGGGCAGACATTCACACAGTTCATGATGCCGCGGCAGCGGAACACACTAAACGGATCATCCAACGATGCCAGACGCTCTTCGGTCTTGGTATCACGGCTGTCCGCCAAGAAACGATAAGCTTGCAGCAACGCAGCTGGACCGAGGAACTTGTCTGGATTCCACCAGAAGGACGGGCAACTGGTTGAGCAGCAGGCGCACAAGATGCACTCATACAGACCGTCCAGCTTCTCGCGCTCTTCCGGAGTCTGCAGGCGCTCGATGGCCGGAGCCGGCGTATCGTTCTGCAAAAACGGCTGCACCTTCTCGTACTGCTTGTAGAAGATGCTCATATCAACCACTAAGTCACGAATGACCGGCAGGCCAGGCAGAGGACGAATCACTAGCTTGCCACCGGTAAGCCCAGTAGCCGAAAGCGGTGTGATGCAGGCTAGGCCATTCTTACCGTTTATATTCATACCGTCGGAGCCACATACGCCCTCGCGGCAGGAACGACGATAAGAAAAGCCTTGATCCTGTTCCTTGATCAACGCCAGTACGTCAAGGACCATAACGTCCTTGCCGCCGGTATCGACCTGGAATTCCTGCATAAACGGGGCAGTATCCTGCTCCGGGTTATAACGATAAACGCTTACTTGCAACAGATTGGCTTGCGACATATCGGCCACCCTTAGTAAGTACGAATCTTGGGTTCAAACGCTGGCACTGTCTTCGGCGTGAAGTTAACAGCACGCTTGCTGACGCGCTTCTCACCTGGGAAATACAGGGAGTGGCACAGCCAGTTTTCGTCGTCACGCTCTTCAAAGTCTTCACGAGCGTGAGCACCACGAGACTCCTTACGGACCTCAGCTGCCACCGCAGTTGCCTCGGCAACTTCGAGAAGGTTTTGCAGTTCCAGCGCCTCAATGCGCGCAGTGTTAAACGCCTGACTCTTATCTGCGATCTTAACGTTCGAGATACGCTCACGCAGGTCGGTCAGTTGTTGTATGCCCTTCTGCATGTACTCACCGGTGCGGAATACACCGAAGTAGTTCTGCATGCAGTTCTGCAGTTCTTTACGCAGCGGCGCAACGTCTTCGCCAGTGGTACGCTCGTTGACGCCAGCCAGACGCTTAAGCGACAGCTCAATGTCAGTCTCGGATGCACCACGTACTTCAACGCCTTCTTTCAGCGCTTTCTCCAAGTGGATGCCAGCCGCACGGCCGAATACCACCAGATCGAGCAGCGAGTTGCCGCCCAGACGGTTGGCACCGTGAACCGATACGCAGGCCACTTCACCTACAGCAAACAGACCGTCGATGATCTTGTCGTTGCCATTGGCATCCTGAGTAATCGCCTGACCATGAATATTGGTCGGCACGCCGCCCATCATGTAGTGGCAGGTCGGTACTACCGGGATTGGCGCCACAACCGGATCGACGTGAGCAAAGGTCTTGGACAGCTCGCAGATACCCGGCAGGCGGCTGTGTAGCACGTCCTCACCCAGGTGATCGAGTTTCAACATCACATGATCGCCATCTGGACCACAACCGTTACCGGCGATGATTTCCTTGACCATCGAGCGCGCGACTACGTCGCGACCGGCGAGGTCTTTGGCGTTTGGCGCGTAGCGCTCCATGAAACGCTCGCCGTGCTTGTTGATCAGGTAACCACCTTCACCACGGCAACCTTCAGTTACCAACGTACCGGCACCGGCGATACCCGTCGGGTGGAACTGCCACATTTCGATGTCCTGCACCGGCACACCGGCACGCAGGGCCATACCAATACCATCACCCGTATTGATCAGGGCGTTAGTGGTGGACGCGTAGATACGGCCAGCACCGCCAGTCGCCAGTACAGTGGCCTTGGAGCGGATGTAGACGGTTTCGCCAGTTTCGATGCAAATGGCGATCGTGCCGACTACAGCACCATCTTGGTTCTTCACCAAATCGACCGCATACCACTCGTTCAAGAACGAAGTGCCCGCTTTTAAGTTGGCCTGGTACAGGGTGTGCAGCAGAGCGTGACCAGTACGGTCAGCTGCAGCGCAGGTGCGGGCTGCCTGGGTCGGGTTATCCGGCCCCTTGGACTGACCACCGAACGGGCGCTGATAAATGCGGCCTTGCTCGGTACGGGAGAACGGCAAGCCCATGTGCTCGAGTTCGAATACGGCTTCTGGGCCTACGGAACACATGTACTCGATTGCGTCTTGGTCGCCGATATAGTCGGAGCCCTTGACGGTATCGTACATGTGCCAGCGCCAATCATCGTTCGGATCAGCCGAAGCGATGGCGCAGGTAATGCCGCCCTGAGCAGACACAGTGTGTGAACGCGTCGGGAAAACCTTGGTAACTACAGCGGTCTTGTGACCACCCTGAGCCAATTGCAACGCCGCGCGCATGCCCGCGCCGCCGCCGCCGATGATGATGGCGTCATATGAAAGAGTGCGAATGCTTGTCATGGATCAATTACCCCAAAAAATCTGCACGCCCCAGGCGAAGAACGCGAACATGGCAACGCCACACGCAGCCTGGAACAGAAAACGCACGGCAGTAGCCCACTTACCCAGCGCCATCGGCGTCAGGTAGTCGGTGGAAATTGTCCACATGCCAACCCAGGCGTGAACGCTGAGCGCCACCAGAGTCAACAGGCTAAAGATGCGCATTGCGTTATTGGAGAACAGCGCCTGCCACTCGGCATAACCCAAACCTGGGTTACACAGGATAAAGCCGAGCAGAAAAAGCACATAAGCTGCGAGGACGACAGCAGAAACACGCTGCGCCATCCAGTCATAAAGACCCGAACGCGAGAAATTCGTGACATTGGTTACCATATCCACACCCCCAGCAGCACGATCACAATCGCTGATACGACGAGAACGATTTTCGAACCCAGCTTGCCGCCTTCCAGCGTCTCACCGATGCCCATATCCATGATCAAGTGGCGTACACCGGCCACAAGGTGGTACAGCAGAGCGGACAACAGCCCCCAAATCACGAACTTGGCCAGCGGGCTGGTCAAACATTCTTGCACCTGGGCAAAACCCTCTGCGGAGGTCAGCGACTTGTCGAGGCCATAGAGCAGAATGGCAATACCAACAAAGAGGATGACACCGGAGATACGGTGAAGTATGGACGTGTAAGCAGTGATTGGGAGTTTGATAGTCCTAAGGTCTAGGTTTACAGGTCTTTGGCTATTCACGGCTTTTTATCACACTGAGAGCCCCTAACTATCAGGGCAAAGTTGTCGGGAGGTGCACTGGTCAGGTACCCATCACCCAAGGAGTGACAACCACCAAAATACTGGCGTAAAGCCCTTGGTAGTTGGGCGCAGAGTATAGACAGTTAGGTTACTAATGACAACGCAAAGCCCCTTACCTAAAAGCGCATTGCGCAGCCTTAATAAATGGCGTAAGAGCGACTTTTAAAACCTCTAAAACACCCGCAAACCCTTCTGCCACCTGGCTTTTCGCAAATTGACATTCGAATTTATCTCACTATAGTGGTGCGGGCCCTGCGTGGGGGGCAGTCAGATGATTTCAAGCATAACTAGGAGGCCAAACATGGCTGACAAAAAAGCGCAGTTGATCATCGAGGGCGCAGCCCCCGTCGAGCTGCCCGTTTTATCCGGCACCGTTGGTCCCGATGTAATTGACGTACGGGGCTTAACCGCCACGGGCCGTTTCACTTTTGATCCTGGCTTTATGTCCACCGCTTCGTGCGAGTCGAAGATTACCTATATTGATGGTGATCAGGGCATCCTGCTGCACCGCGGCTATCCCATTGAACAACTGGCAGAGCAATCCGATTATCTGGAGACCTGCTACCTGCTGCTGAACGGCGAACTGCCGAACGCAGAAGAAAAAGCGACCTTTGTTAGCACCATCAAGAACCACACTATGGTTCACGAGCAACTGAAGACCTTTTACAACGGCTTCCGACGCGATGCTCACCCGATGGCTATCATGTGCGGCGTAGTGGGTGCTCTGTCGGCCTTCTATCACGACTCGCTGGACATCAAGAACCCGCATCACCGCGAAGTTTCGGCCATGCGCCTGATCGCTAAGATGCCAACCATCGCGGCTATGACCTACAAGTACTCCATGGGTCAGCCGATGATGTACCCGCGTAATGACTTGAACTACGCGGAAAACTTCCTGCACATGATGTTTAACACCCCGTGCGAGATCAAACCGATCAGCCCGGTACTGGCCAAGGCCATGGATAAGATCTTTATCCTGCACGCCGACCACGAGCAGAACGCCTCTACTTCTACTGTGCGTTTGGCAGGTTCTTCGGGCGCCAATCCGTTTGCCTGTATCGCTGCCGGTATCGCAGCACTTTGGGGCCCTGCACATGGTGGCGCTAATGAAGCTGTTCTCGCCATGCTTGACGAGATTGGCAGTGTCGACAATATCGATACCTACATCGCCAAGGCCAAGGACAAGGATGACCCATTCAAACTGATGGGTTTCGGCCACCGCGTTTACAAAAACCGCGACCCGCGTGCCACGGTGATGAAGCAAACCTGCGACGAAGTGTTGAAAGAGCTGGGCATTAAGAATGACCCGCAGTTGGAACTGGCGATGCGTCTTGAAGAAATCGCCCTAACCGACCCCTACTTCATCGAGCGCTCGCTATATCCCAACGTAGACTTCTACTCGGGCATTATCCTCAAAGCGATCGGCATTCCGACTAGCATGTTCACTGTAATCTTCGCTCTGGCGCGGACTGTCGGCTGGATTTCGCACTGGAAAGAAATGCTTTCTAGCCCTTACAAGATTGGCCGTCCACGCCAGCTGTACACCGGCTACCCGCAGCGTGACCTGAAGAAATAACTCAGCTCCCGCCGCACAAAAAAGGCTGCCATTGGGCAGCCTTTTTTTGCATCTGCGCTTCACGTTTTAGAGTTGCTCAGTCAATTGGTTAGCGAGTAGGCACTGCTGCACAAACTTTACGACTCACCATCATGTTGGCGGCAACCGACCCCCCCTCCGCCACAGCCTCAGACGGTAATCGCGGTACTTTGTTCCAGCCAGCCCAGCAACTGCAAAGCCTGCGCATTAGTATTGCCGCACACATACTCAGCAGCCTGAAACGCCGAACACACTGCTGGCCGCTCGGGCAGACCGAAGATTAAACAGTGGTTATCCACATCCAGCTGCACGCAACGCACACCCGCCGGCTTGCCGTCGGGCATACCTGGGATCGGAGAGCTGATCGAAGGGGCAATGCAACAAGCACCGCAGCCAGCACGACAATTCATCAATGGCAAACCTCGAGACCCGCAAAACTGTAAAAGCAGCGGAGTCTACGCCGCCTTTTCTGAGTTCTGTATCCAGGGCTTAAAGATTCAGACGAAAACAAAGCGCCGTAGACGCGCCTTAGCACTATCGACTAAAGAGCTGAGGTAACTGCTCGGCACATAAGTCGGCCGCAGACCTTATACCCTGGGCATCACACCTAACTTTGCTTACGGCCCTGTAGGCGAGCCAAAAGGCTTGACGTGTCCCAGCGGCCACCGCCCATGCTCTGAACGTCGGCATAAAACTGATCAACCAGCGCGGTGACCGGCAGCTGCGCACCATTGCTTCGGGCTTCGGCTAACAGGATCGACAGGTCCTTACGCATCCAGTCCACGGCAAAGCCATGCTCGAACTCACCGGCGAGCATGGTCTTGTGACGATTCTCTAGCTGCCAGGACTGCGCCGCGCCCTTGCTGATCACTTCCATCGCCCCCTGCGCGTCGAGCCCCGCGCACTGAGCGAAATGCAGCGCTTCGGACAACCCCTGAACCAGTCCGGCGATGCAGATCTGATTAACCATTTTAGTCAGCTGACCGCTACCGGCCTCACCCATCAGCCGCGCCATACGCGCATAAGCCTGGATAACCGGCTCGGCCCTGGCATAGGTCGCCACCTCACCACCAACCATGATGGTTAAAGCGCCGTTCTCTGCACCGGCCTGACCGCCAGACACCGGCGCATCGAGAAAGCCCAACTGCAGCACCGCTGCCTGCTCGGCCAATTCGCGTGCCACTTGCGCCGACGCCGTGGTGTGATCAATCAATACGGCGCCCGGCTGCATGCCAGCAAAAGCACCCTGCTCTCCCAGCACAACGCCTCGAAGATCATCGTCATTACCGACGCAAACCATCACAAACTCAGCATCTGCTGCCGCTTCACGCGGGGTCGGTGCATGGCTGCCGGCGTGTTCGCCGACCCACTGCGCCGCCTTGGCTGCAGTGCGGTTGTACACACACACCTGGTGCCCGGCACGAGCCAGATGCCCGGCCATTGGATAACCCATCACGCCCAGCCCGATAAACGCCAGCTTTGCCATATACGCCCCTTATTTTCTTCACTTAAGGCCTGCCGCCCAAGACCTGCACAGCCTTGCTTAACAATGCACCTACGACGACTGCGCAGACACCTATTGGCTGCAAGCATGCCCGCCACATCAAGCAAGCGCCAGTACAGCCTTAGGACAAAACTGTATGGTCGCGCCCGCCGGCAGGGGTTATCCATCGCCGCAACGGTTTTAATACGTGCGGCACGAATAGAGCGCTTGCCCAAAATTCGCCGTGTCAATGGAAAGACTGCATCGCCAAAACCACCAGCTGAATACCTCTGCAGCCTAAAGGCGGCTCTAAACCAGCCTGGCTTGCAGTTTCAGATGACGCAGAAAAAGCGCTTGTGCATACTTGCAGGCCTTTCTATGGCCTGCCATTGAAGGCAGGATTGCCTTTTAATACTCCTCCGAGGAATTGCAGATGTTTAAGGTCAATGAGTACTTCGATGGCACCGTTAAATCCATTGCCTTCGGCATGGCTGAAGGCCCTGCCACCATTGGCGTGATGGCTGCTGGCGAATACGAGTTCGGTACCAACCAGCTGGAAGTCATGCATGTAGTCGCCGGCGCCCTGACCGTCAAACTGCCTGACAGCGAAAGCTGGGAAACCTTCACCAGCGGTAGCCAGTTCACTGTGCCGGCTAACAGCACGTTCCAGCTCAAGGTCGTCACCGACACCGCCTACCTCTGCGAATACCGCTAAACCACCGGCCATCAAAAGCCCAGTGCTATAAGCACTTAGCCGACGAATAAGCGTTACTACGTGAGTTTGGATCACAAAAAATCAACCCCGGCGCCGATACAGTTATCGGGGTTGACTCACCAGGCCTATCCCTAGATCCGAATCATACGAAACCATCTTTATTACCCCCAACGCATTAACGCATTAACGCGTTTGAGCCTCCTTGAGCTTCTTACGCTCGAGGAAGTCGAGCTTCCACTGTTCCACGCCGACACGCTCAGCATCGAGATTGGCTTCGACTTTATACTGACTTTTGAGCGCCGCAATTTCGCCTTGATAATCGATCAAAAAACGATCAAAACGCTTGATAACGTCAGCATGCTTGATGCTCGACAGTTTAAAAGTGCCGCGGTTATACGGCAGTTTGGGGTCGAATATCAGCGCTCCGGGACGCGCGCGAATGTTATCCAGGTAATGAGTGGCGACCGCCACGTTGAAGTACGCGCCATCGGTGTCCCTCTTCATAGCCTGGCGGATCATCTGGCGCAAATCATCGCTGTAGGTCAGCTCAATCAGCCCGGCATCGATGCGCTGCTGATAGCCCCACGGCGTCCAGCCATTGACCATGGCTAGGCGTTTAAGCTGTTCGAGAGGTCGTCCAAGGCGCTGCGGCGCCACAAGCACGCCGTCCACATACTCAACCACGCCCTGACTGTAGGTAAGTGTATGGCCGGCCTTTTGCACCTGCGCCCAGGTCTCGCTGTCGGGGTACTTGAAATCCACTTGAGCGCTAAGCAGTGCTGGCAGTAGCTGCTCAACAGGTAATACCTTGTAGCTCAATTCGACACCGCTCTTTTCCCCAAACAGGTCAAACAGGTCACGGGCAAAGCCCTGATACTGGCCTTATGCATCGATGCTGTAGTGCGGCGCAAAGGCCAATTTCTCGACACCGATCACATAACGCTCAGCACTGGCCGCGCTGGAACAGACAACGACGAACAAACTGCAGACGTGCGAGGGTTTCACAGCAGACCTCCTGTTGAATCGTGATATGGGAATCAATAAAGCCGCGCAAAGCCCAGCAAAGGCAGCGCGATGCTAGCCGCCCGTCATGCTCATAAAACGCACCACCTGCACCTGAGCATCAGTCTCGAAGTGATGGCGTTCGGGTTTAAGCTGTAAGGCCTGCTGCAAGGCATCGCGCAGTCGTTCGCTGTCACCAGGGTGAGCGCGCATCAGACTTTTAAGATCCAGGGCATTTTCATGACCCAGGCAAAGCACTAACTTGCCTTCAGCGGTCACGCGTACGCGATTGCAGTCACCGCAAAAGTTGTGGCTATGGGGGGAAATAAAACCTATTTGGCTGTCGCTGCCTACCACCTGCCAATAACGCGACGGGCCGCCAGTCAGCTTGCTGCTACGCACCAAGGCGTGGCGTTGTTCGATACGTTCGCGCACCTCATCACTGGAACAAAACGTCTGCTCGCGCTGGTGGCTGGTAATACTGCCTAGGGGCATTTCCTCGATAAAGCTGATGTCCAAACCACGGGCCATGGCGAACTCGACAAGATCGAGCACTTCATCGTCGTTACGGCCTTTCTGCACCACGGTGTTGAGTTTTATTCTGCTAAAGCCAGCAGCCCGCGCTGTATCGATGCCCGCTAATACTTGTTCGAGTTTGTCGCGGCGGGTAAAGGCAGCAAACCGTTCGCGCTGGAGTGAGTCCAGGCTGACATTCAGACGTTTGACCCCAGCGGCCTGCAACTGCGGCGCCAATTCGGTCAGTTGTGAGCCGTTGGTGGTGATGGCCAAGTCCTCCAGCTCAGGGCGCTGGCCTAGGCGGGTCAGCAGGCTCAACACATTCTTGCGCACCAGTGGCTCACCTCCGGTGATGCGGATGCGTTTTACCCCAAGCCCGATAAACGCGTCCGCCACGTTATACAGTTCTTCAAGGCTGAGAATCTGCTCGCGCGCAGCGAAGACCATGTCCTCGCTCATGCAGTAGGTGCAACGGAAGTCGCATCGATCGGTAACCGACAAACGCAAGTAGGTGATGCGTCGACCGAAGGGGTCAACCAGTTGATTGTTCACTGCAGGTCTCCTAGAGCTCAACGAGCCGAGACTTTTGTTAAGAATGCATTTAACCCGATCAAAACAGATAAGTTGAATTCTGTATACAACGACCTGACCAGAAAGTCAGAAAGCCCGATCGAGCCCCGCCACTCGCCTTGAGCGCCGCGCAAAGCCGGTGCTACCATGCCCGCCGCTGCCCAGCGCCGGGCGATCGAAAGAAGCAACGAGGCCTATGACCAGTATTCGCGAACGTAACACCGCGCTGATTTTACGCGCAGCCAGTGAGGAGTTCGCCGACAAAGGCTTTGCCGCCAGTAAAACCAGCGATATCGCTGCCAAGGCCGGGGTGCCCAAGCCCAACGTCTATTACTATTTCAAGTCAAAAGAAAATCTCTACCGCGAAGTACTGGAAAGTATTATCGAACCGCTATTGGAGGCATCTGCCCCCTTCAATCAGCCGGGCCAACCGGCTGACGTGCTGCGCGCCTACATCCGCTCGAAGATCCGTATCTCCCGCGAACTGCCATCGGCCTCCAAGGTGTTCGCCAGCGAAATCATGCACGGTGCGCCGCACCTGTCCGCCGATCAAACCGCGCAACTGAATACTCAAGCCAAACACAATATTGCGTGCATCCAAGGCTGGGTCGACCAGGGCCTGATGGCCAAGGTTGACCCGCATCACTTGATGTTCAGCATCTGGGCCGCGACCCAGACCTACGCCGACTTCGACTGGCAGATCGCCACCGTCACCGGCAAAGCCAATCTGGACGACGCCGACTACGAAGCCGCCGCGCAGACCATCATCCGCCTGGTGATAAAGGGCTGTGAGATCGACGAAAACCAACCCAGTGCCTCCGAGCAAGTCACCCGCGCCTGAGCCTGGTTATGCGCCCTACCCTTGGCTTAGGTCACTGCCCGTGGGCTCAGTGGGAGGGGCTTTAGCGGCGAACTGTTAGAACTCTCGTCGTGGCTAAAGCCCCTCCCACTGGATCAGGCCGCGCCCCCGGCATCGGCGGTCAGCCCCACCGACTCCACCGCGCCAATCGCACACTGCTCGTCGATGTCCGAGGTATCGCCGGTGATACCGATGGCGCCGATCACTTCGCCCTGCTCGTCACGGATCAATACACCACCCGCCGCCGGCACCAGCTTGCCGTCGACCAGGTTATTCAGCGCACCGATAAAGGCCGGCCGCTGCAGCGCGTCTGCCGCGATGGCACGCGAGCCCTTGCCCAGCGCCACCGCGCCCCAAGCCTTGCCGATGGCTATCTGCGGGCGTAGCAGGCTCGCGCCGTCCTCACGCTGCAGGCTGATCAGGTGGCCGCCGGCATCCAGCACGGCAACAGTCAACGGTGCCGCGGACAGCTCCCGGCCAAGCGCCAGGGCTTGGTTGCTGATGGTGGTCGCGGTGTGCAGGTTCATAGCGCTCATATCTAGAGCCCTCCTCGGAGAATGGATGGGAACAGGGCCTGCACGCACGACGTCATCGTCCGGAGCGAACAGGCGGGACAAGCCCAACGCACGGATCGTACACAATCAATAATATTTTTAGTACATATAAAAATATTATTTGTATACAATTTAGCCTTCGTTCATCCTTCCCAATACCCCGGGCTGCTGTAGATCGTTTTCAGGTAGTCGATGAAAAAACGCACCTTGGCGGGCAAATAACGCTGCTGCGGATAGACCGCCTGAATGTCGTAAGCCGGCACGGCGAACTCGTCGAGCACCGTAACCAACTGCCCGCGCTTGAGTTCAGCCTGAATCTCCCAGGTCGAGCGCCAGCCGATGCCCAGGCCCTGTTTGACCCAGTTGTAGAGGAGCTCGCCGTCATTGCAATCGAGATTGCCGGAAACCTTGACCACCACCTGTTTTCCATCGCGCAGGAAGGTCCAGCCGCGCTGCTGGCCACCCTGCAGGTTGAACGCCAGGCAGTTGTGTTCGGCCAGATCCTCGAGGGCCTTGGGGGCGGGATGGCGCTCAAAATAGTCCGGCGAACCGCAGACCACCCGACGATTGGGGAACAGCTTGACAGCCACGTAGTTGGGATCTGTCACCTCGCCGATGCGGATGCCCATGTCGTAGCCCTGACGAACCAGATCAACCACGCTATCGGTCAGGTTGAACGACAGGTTCAGCTCCGGATAACGCGCCTGGAACGCCGGCGCATGTGGCGCGATATGCCGACGGCCGAACGCTGCAGGTGCCGACACCACCAGGTGCCCGCTCACCGAATGGCTGCCGTGGGTGATGCTGGCATCGGCCTCGGCGAAATCGCGCAGCAAACCGCGGGCCCGCTCCAGGTATTGCTCGCCCAGATCGGTCAGCGACAGGCCACGGGTCGAGCGATGCATCAACTTGACCCCCAGGTGCCGTTCGAGCATGTCGAGTCGCCGGCCCATCACCACCGGGGTCACTCCTTCAACCAAGGAGGCAGCGGCGAAGCTGCCCTGATCGGCCACCAGAACAAAACTGTGCAAAGCCGTGTAACGATCCATTCGATACTCCTGATACCGACAGAAATGCAAATTCCTGCAATTTACTCCATTACACCCTACCTCCATGCTCTAGGCATGTAGAAATAATATCGACTAAATCCTGGAGGAGTTTTTCATGGCGCGTATGAGAGCAATCGAAGCTGCAGTACTGGTGATGCGCCGCGAGGGCGTTGACACGGCGTTCGGGATTCCCGGCGCGGCGATCAATCCGCTGTACGCGGCCCTGCAAAAAATCGGCGGCATCGACCACGTCCTGGCGCGCCACGTCGAAGGCGCCTCGCACATGGCCGAGGGTTACACCCGCACCAATGCAGGTAACATCGGCGTGTGCATCGGCACCTCGGGTCCGGCCGGCACCGACATGGTCACCGGCCTGTACTCGGCTTCCGCCGACTCCATCCCGATTCTGTGCATCACCGGCCAAGCGCCGCGTGCACGCATGCACAAGGAAGACTTCCAGGCGGTCGACATCACCAGCATCGTCAAGCCGGTGACCAAGTGGGCGACCACCGTAATGGAGCCGGGTCAGGTGCCGCGCGCCTTCCAGAAAGCCTTCTTCGAAATGCGCAGCGGCCGTCCAGGCCCCGTGCTGATCGACCTGCCGTTCGACGTGCAGATGGCTGAAATCGAATTCGACATCGACGCCTACCAACCACTGCCACTGGCCAAGCCAGCGGCCAACCGGGTGCAGGCCGAGAAAGCCCTGGCCATGCTGAATGACTCCGAGCGTCCATTGCTGGTCGCCGGTGGCGGTATCTTCAACGCCGACGCGGCCGACAAGCTGGTCGAGTTCGCCGAACTGACCGGCGTACCGGTCATCCCAACCCTGATGGGCTGGGGCGCAATTCCGGACGACCACAAGTTGATGGTCGGCATGGTGGGCCTGCAGACGTCGCACCGTTACGGCAACGCCACCCTGCTGGCCTCCGACTTGGTGTTCGGCATCGGCAACCGCTGGGCCAACCGCCACACCGGCAGCATCGAGGTCTACACCGAAGGCCGCAAGTTCATCCATGTCGACATCGAGCCGACCCAGATCGGCCGTGTATTCAACCCGGACCTGGGCATCGTTTCCGACGCAGGCGCCGCACTGGATGCCTTTATCGCCGTGGCCAAGGAATGGAAAGCCGCTGGCAAGCTGAAAAACCGCAGCGCCTGGCTGGAATCCTGTCAGGAGCGCAAGCGCACCCTGCAGCGCAAGACTCACTTCGACAACGTGCCGGTTAAGCCGCAGCGCGTGTACGAAGAGATGAACGAGTTCTTCGGTAAAGACACCTGCTACGTCAGCACCATCGGTCTGTCGCAGATCGCCGGCGCGCAGTTCCTCCACGTCTACAAGCCGCGCCACTGGATCAACTGTGGTCAGGCCGGTCCGCTCGGCTGGACCATTCCAGCGGCACTGGGTGTGGTCAAGGCTGATCCGACTCGCAACGTAGTGGCGCTGTCCGGCGACTATGACTTCCAGTTCATGATCGAAGAACTGGCAGTCGGCGCGCAGTTCAACCTGCCGTATATCCACGTCGTGGTGAACAACTCCTACCTAGGCCTGATCCGTCAGTCGCAGCGCGGTTTTGAGATGGACTACTGCGTGCAGTTGGCCTTCGAGAACATCAACGCGCCGGAGATCAACGGTTACGGTGTCGACCACGTAGCCGTGGTTGAAGGTCTGGGTTGCAAAGCCGTCCGTGTGTTCGAGCCGAACGACATCCAGGCTGCACTGGCCAAGGCCAAAGCGCTGATGGAAGAGTTCCGTGTACCGGTAATGGTGGAAATCATCCTGGAGCGCGTTACCAACATCTCCATGGGTGTGGAAATCAACGCTATCAACGAGTTCGAAGAACTCGCCGAGCGCGGTGCCGACGCACCAAGCGCGATTTTATTGTTGGATTGATGCAATCGTACGGTGGATGTGACGAAGCACATCCACCGTTTCAAGATGGAAAACGCTATGCGTTTTCCACGGGGTGGCCATCCACCCTACGCACCGAATAAAGGAGCCTACCATGCCCCGTTTTGCCGCTAATCTGTCCATGCTGTTCACTGAAGTGGACTTTCTAGAGCGTTTTGACGCCGCCGCTGCCGCTGGCTTCAGCGGTGTCGAATACCTGTTCCCCTACGATTTCCCAGCCGAGGTGATCAAGGCTCGTCTTGAGACCAACCAGCTTGAGCAGGTGTTGTTCAACCTGCCAGCCGGCGATTGGGCCAAGGGCGAGCGCGGTATCGCCTGCCACCCTGATCGCGTCGAGGAGTTCCGTGCCGGCGTCGACCAGGCTATCGCCTACGCCAAGGTGCTGGGCAATACACAGATCAACTGCCTGGCCGGTATCCGTCCGCAAGGCTACGACTGCGCAACGATTGAGCAGACCTTCGTTGATAACCTCACGTTTGCCGCCGAGAAGCTGCAAGCCGCCGGGATCAAGCTGGTTATAGAGATGATCAACACCCGCGACATCCCAGGCTTCTACCTGAACACTACCGTGCAGGCCCTGGCCATTCGCGACAAGGTCGCCAGCGCCAACCTGTTCCTGCAATACGACATCTACCACATGCAAATCATGGAAGGTGACCTGGCGCGTACCGTCGAGGCCAACCTGGCTGTGATCAACCACGTGCAGCTAGCCGACAACCCAGGCCGCAACGAGCCGGGCACGGGCGAGATCAATTACCGCTTCCTCTTCGAGCACCTGGATCGCATTGGTTACCAGGGCTGGATTGGCTGTGAATACAAGCCAGCCACCACCACCACTGCCGGCCTTGGCTGGCTGAAAGCTTACAACGCCATCTAATCGGAGGATCTCTCACATGGCTAAAATCGGATTTATCGGCACGGGCATCATGGGTAAACCCATGGCGCAAAACCTGCAAAAAGCAGGTCACACCCTCTTCCTCTCCGAACACCACGACAAGGCCCCGGCTGATCTGGTGGCCGAGGGCGCTATCGCCCTGGCCAGTCCGCGTGAAGTGGCGCAGGAAGCCGAATTCATCATCATCATGGTGCCGGACACCCCGCAGGTTGAAGACGTCCTGTTCAGCAAAGGCGGTGTGGTTGAAGGCGCTGGCGCTGGCAAAATCGTGATCGACATGAGCTCGATCTCGCCGACCGCCACCAAGGTGTTCGCGGACAAGATCAAAGCCACAGGCGCTGCGTACCTTGACGCGCCGGTTTCCGGTGGTGAAGTGGGCGCTAAAGCCGCCACCCTGTCGATCATGGTCGGCGGTTGCCCGAAAGCCTTCGACCGCGCGCTGCCGCTGTTCCAGGCCATGGGCAAGAACATCACCCACGTCGGTGGCAGTGGTGACGGCCAGACCGCTAAGGTGGCCAACCAGATCATCGTCGCCCTGAACATTCAGGCTGTCGCTGAAGCCCTGCTGTTCGCCGCCAAGAACGGCGCCGATCCAGCCAAGGTGCGTGAGGCTCTGATGGGCGGCTTCGCCGGTTCGAAAATCCTTGAAGTGCACGGCGAGCGCATGATCAAAGGCACCTTTGATCCGGGCTTCCGTATCAGCCTGCACCAGAAGGACCTCAACCTCGCCCTCGCCGGCGCCCGTGAGCTAGGCCTTAACCTGCCTAACACCGCCAACGCCCAGCAAGTGTTCAGCACCTGCTCGGCCATCGGCGGCAGCAACTGGGACCACTCGGCGTTGATTAAAGGCCTGGAACACATGGCCAATTTCAACATCCGCGGCGAGTAAGCCCCCGCAGCGTTGATCACTGCATCAGCGGGTTGAGCCAAGGTAGGTTGGATCAACCTGATCGCACCGACACGCAACACGGGTGCGGCGCTTAGGACGCTCCAGCGTCAAACGTTATGATGCAGTACATCCAACGCTGCCCCACGCTGGAGCGTGGGGACGATTACCGTTCTGAGTCGGGGTCAGCCGCCTCAGAACGCCCCTTTCGATCTGCCCGGTAAAACGGTGTCACGGCCTGTTTGCCGGGTGGATCGATTCTAGTGCAGAGGGCCTTCCCAGAAGACCCTGCGCACTAGAATTGAAGTTGGTCCAGACCTAGAGAGATCGCCATGTCCATCGATCCGCAACGCCTGCTACGCGACTTGTTCGCCAGCGCCATCGACGCCGCCCACCCGCGCCAGGTTTTGGCAAATTACCTCCCCGCAGACCGCAGCGGCCGCGTCATCGTCATTGGCGCCGGCAAGGCCGCCGCGGCCATGGCCGAAGTGATCGAGCAGGAATGGCACGGTGAGGTCTCAGGCTTAGTGGTGACCCGCTACGAGCACGGTGCCAATTGCCAGAAAATCGAAGTCGTCGAGGCTGCGCATCCGGTCCCCGATGATGCCGGTGAGCGTGTCGCCCGCCGAGTACTGGAGCTGGTGAGTAACCTCAGCGAAAGCGACCGGGTGATCTTCCTGCTCTCCGGTGGCGGTTCGTCCCTGCTCGCCCTGCCCGCGGCGGGCATCTCGCTCGCTGATAAGCAGGCAATCAACAAGGCGCTGCTGAAATCCGGCGCCACCATTGGTGAGATGAACTGCGTACGCAAGCACCTCTCGGCGATCAAGGGCGGTCGTTTGGCCAAGGCCAGTTGGCCGGCCAGCGTCTACACCTATGCGATTTCTGATGTGCCCGGTGATGAAGCAACAGTGATCGCCTCCGGCCCGACCGTGGCCGACCCCACCACCTCGGCCGAAGCCCTGGCGATTCTCGCCCGCTATAGCATCGAGATCCCCGCCAACGTGCGCAGCTGGTTGCAAAGCGCCGAGTCGGAAACGATTAAACCCGGCGACCCATGCCTGGCGCGCAGCCACTTCCAGCTGATCGCCCGCCCACAGAAGTCGCTGGATGCCGCTGCGGCGGTGGTGCTCTCCGCTGGCTTGCCGGTACTGATTCTCGGCGACCTGGAAGGCGAGTCGCGCGAGGTGGCCAAGGTCCACGCTGGCATCGCCAAACAGGTGGTGTTGCATGGCCAGCCGATCAAGGCGCCCTGCGTGATTCTCTCCGGTGGCGAAACCACCGTGACCGTGCGCGGCAACGGCCGTGGTGGGCGCAATGCCGAATTCCTCCTCAGCCTGACCGACAGCCTCAAGGGCTTGCCGGGTGTGTATGCCCTGGCCGGTGATACCGACGGCATCGATGGCTCCGAAGACAATGCCGGGGCGATCATGACCCCCGAGAGCCACGCCCGCGCCGCCGCACTGGGCTTAAGCAGCAGTGATGAGCTGGACAACAACAACGGCTATGGCTACTTCGCCGCCCTTGACCAACTGATCATCACCGGGCCGACGTGCACCAACGTCAATGATTTCCGCGCCATTCTTATTCTCGAAGGTTCTGCCCAATGAACGCCGATAAAAAAGTAAAAATCCTCGCTACCCTTGGCCCTGCCATTAAAACCATCGACGACATCCGTCAGCTGATGGAAAACGGCGCCAACCTGTTCCGCCTAAATTTCAGCCACGGTGAGCACGCCGATCACTCTGAGCGTTACAACTGGGTGCGTGAAGTTGAGAAACAGCTAAATACGCCGATCGGCATCCTCATGGACCTGCAAGGCCCGAAACTGCGCGTCGGCAAATTTGCCGAGGGCAAGGTCATGCTCGAACGCGGGCAAAGCCTGCGCCTGGATCTAGACAAGACCCCTGGCAACAGCGAGCGGGTCAACCTGCCGCACCCAGAGATCATCGAAGCGCTGCAGCCGGGCATGAGCTTGCTGCTCGACGATGGCCGCCTGCGCCTGCAAGTCACCGCCAAACACAGCGATGCCGTCGACACCCAGGTGATCGCCGGTGGCGAACTGTCCGACCGCAAAGGCGTTAACGTACCGGAAGCTGTGCTGCAACTCAGCCCGCTGACCGAGAAAGACCGCCGCGATCTGACCTTTGGCCTGGAGCTGGGTGTGGATTGGGTCGCACTGTCGTTCGTGCAGCGCCCAGAAGATATCATCGAAGCGCGCGAGCTGATCCAGGGCAAAGCTTTGCTGATGGCCAAGATCGAGAAGCCCTCGGCCGTGGTGCACCTGGAAGAAATTGCCAAACTGTGCGACGCGATCATGGTTGCCCGTGGCGACCTGGGCGTGGAAGTGCCGGCAGAAAATGTACCGCGCATCCAGAGAGACATCATCCGCACCTGCCGCCAGCTCGGTAAGCCGGTGGTAGTGGCCACGCAGATGCTTGAATCCATGCGCTTCTCCCCAGCGCCGACCCGTGCCGAAGTCACCGAC
Source organism: Pseudomonas guineae (assembly GCF_900113745.1). GTDB lineage: Bacteria > Pseudomonadota > Gammaproteobacteria > Pseudomonadales > Pseudomonadaceae > Aquipseudomonas > Aquipseudomonas guineae. The sequence goes on from NZ_FOQL01000002.1 coordinate 563,687, forward strand.
GTGGCCAACGCTGTGGCCGAAGGCGCCGATGCGGTCATGCTCTCGGCGGAAACAGCCTCCGGTGATTACCCGCAAGAAGCCGTGCAGATGATGAGCAAAATCATTCGCCAGGTGGAAAGTGGCCCGGACTTCCAGGCCCAGCTCGACGTTAGCCGTCCGGTCGCCGAAGCCACCTCCTCCGACGCCATCAGCTGCGCGATACGCCGCATCAGCACCATTCTGCCGGTCGCCGCGCTGGTCAATTACACCGAGTCGGGCAGTTCCAGCCTGCGGGCCTCACGCGAGCGCCCTGCCGTGCCGATCCTCAGCCTGACCCCAAGCCTCAACACGGCCCGTCGCCTGAGCGTGGCCTGGGGCGTGTATTCGGTGGTCAACGCGCGCTTGAGCAAGGTTGAAGACGTTACCCGTACGGCCCTGGAAACAGCCCGTAGTACAGGCTTAGCCAAAACCGGCGACACCGTGGTGATCACCGCTGGCGAGCCGTTCGGCCAGCCTGGCAGCACCAACAGCCTGCGTATCGAAATTCTCCACTGAGTCATGACTGCAGCGGGTTCTAGGCCCGCTGCATAAGTGCTCCCCCTGGCTTTGCCAGTTTTAAGGCACCCTCTGTTCCCGCAGTGGGTGCTTCTTTTTTATGGCCCGCGCCCCAGGCGGACACCGCTTGGGCCGTCGCTGCATGGCGTTTAAAAGAGCCCTGTCATTTTATTCAGGTTCGTTTGCATGTCGTCACTCCCGCTCCCCATCAGCACCCGGCAAGGCTTGCGCGTCTTGCTCAACGGTTTCAGCCAGATTTTCCTGCAAACTCACCCCGGGTGCGGCCTGCTGGTGGTGCTGGCCATCGCCGTTGGCGCACCGCAGTTACTGGCCGGCGCACTGCTCGGTGGCTTCAGCAGCACGTTGACGGCGCAGCGCCGCGGCTTTGCCAGCGCAGATATCGAACTGGGCCTGTATGGCTACAACGGCATATTGCTGGGCATGCTGATCAGCCTGCAGTTCACCTGGTCGCTATTACTGCCGCTGTTGATCATCGCCATTGCCGGGCTGTCCAGCCTGTTGCTGGAACCCTGGATGCGGCGCATGCGTCAGCACCAGTGGCTGCCGGCCTTCACCTTGCCCTTTGTGACCCTAAGCTGGCTGGTGCTATGGCTGGCCCCGGCCCTGCAATTGCAGCTGCAACAGCCGGCACCGAGCCAGCTACTGCCGCTCGATTGGCTGGCCAGTGTGCTGGCGATGGCACGCGGTTTGGGCCAGGTGATTTTCCTCGATCAACCCCTGGCCGGCGCCTGCATATTATTTGGCCTGCTGTTGGCTGATCGGCGCGCCGCCTGCTGGGCGCTCTTGGGCTCCGCCGGCGGCTTGGCCCTGGCGCTGAACCAAGGTCTGGGACAACAAAGCGCGCTTATCGGCCTGTATGGCTACAACGCTGCGCTGGCCGCTATAGCCCTAAACCAGGTGAACCGACAGGTTTGGCTGCCCGCATTGGGCATCGTGCTGGCGTTGGCGCTGCAACCTGGCTTCAGCGCACTGGGGCTGCCCGCCTTGACCATGCCCTTTATCCTCACCTGCTGGCTGGTGAGCGCCAGCCAACGACTACTGCGTAAAGCCGCAGACGACTGCACACCACTGCCGCCGCGTAAGAGCAAAAGCTTGCATCGTCAGGATAAAAGTCCCTAGGCAGCAGAGTTACTCGTTCGTGTTTTTGCCGGGACAACTAAAAGACGCAGCCAGAACACCCTCGATACGCCACAGGGCCTGCGACAGCAGTTGTACAACATCACCTGTTACCGACCCACCTATCGGGATTCAGTTTAACTTTGGCCGATGCACAGAGTGCATTGTGCAGAAACGCCGAATAATTCATTTTTTGTGTTCAGCAATCAACGTCATCGCGAATTTATGTCTATGGTTTATTTACCTACCCGTTTCTGGCCAACGCGCTACCTAAGCGCGCTAACTGCGACTGATCCATGTGATTGAATGAAGGCAACCTGGCGCGGGATAGTTCTAGGAGACAGGCATGTCAAATGATTCAGAACTAACCGCAGCCTCTGATAACGAAGAAAAAGATCGTATCAATCCCATTGTCTTTTATGGTTCTGCCATCGGTATCGTGGCATTCGCTTTGTGGACCATGCTCTTCACCGAGTCAGCGGGAGCGGTCATTAACAGCGTCCTGGCTTGGATTTCTGACACCTTCGGCTGGTTCTACTTCGTAGCGATCCTGTCCTATCTCATCTTCGTCATCTGTATTGGCCTGTCGCGCTTCGGCAACCTGAGGCTTGGTCCAGCCCACTCAGTGCCTGACTTCAACGTGGTCACGTGGGCAGCGATGCTGTTCTCGGCGGGGATCGGCATTGACCTGCTATTTTTTTGCATCGCAGAGCCCGTCACCCAATTTCTAGCACCACCCGTTGGTCAGGGCGGCACCGTTGAAGCAGCTCGCCACGCCATGGAGCTGACTTTCCTGCATTGGGGCGTCTCGGGTTGGGGCGTCTATACGCTGGTCGGTATGTCACTGGCGTTCTTCAGTTATAGGCATGGCCTGCCACTCACCATCCGCTCGGCGCTGTATCCGGTGTTCGGTAAGCACATTAATGGCTTCATCGGCCACACCGTAGATATCGCGGCAGTACTCGGTACCGTTTTCGGCATTGCCACCAGCCTAGGCATCGGCATTATCCAGCTCAATTTCGGCTTGACCTATATGTTCGACGTCCCCGAGGGCACGGTTACCCAAGCGGTGCTGGCCGTGCTAATCGTGATCTTCTCAGCCATTTCCGCAGTTACCGGGGTTGATAAGGGCATTCGTCGACTTTCAGAGTTCAACATGCTCCTAGCCGTCGCCTTGCTGCTATTCGTGCTGTTTACCGGCAAGACGGTGTTTCTGCTCAACACACTGGTCATGAACATTGGCGACTACATTGCAAACTTCGCCAGCCTGTCACTGAACACTTACTCCTTTGACCAACCGACCGAATGGCTGAATGCCTGGACGGTGTTCTTCTGGGCTTGGTGGATTGCCTGGGGGCCCTTCGTCGGGCTGTTCCTTGCACGAATTTCCCGCGGTCGCACTATCCGTCAATTCGTTGCCGGCACTCTTATCCTCCCGCTAACGTTCATGATGGTTTGGATGTCGATCATGGGTAACAGCGCAATCGATCTAGTGATGAACGACAGTGGCGTCGCCGAGTTCGGTACACAAGCCATGAACAATCCGGGCTCGTCTATCTACCTTTTCCTGCAAAGCCTTCCCTGGGTTGGGCTGACCACGGTGGTGGTGACCATTTTGGCCATCGTGTTCTTCGTAACGTCAGGAGACTCTGGCTCGTTAGTGCTCTCCAACCTGACTTCAGTATTGCGTGACCCCAACAGCGATGCGCCGGCCTGGATGCGTATCCTTTGGGCCGCAATAATCGGCGTACTGACTCTGGCCTTATTGATGGCCGGCGGGCTTGGGGCGCTGCAAAGTACCGTGGTAATTATGGGCCTACCCTTTGCCTTTACCTTGTTCCTGATGATGCTCGGCCTTTATAAGGCCTTAAAGGTGGAGGGCCTCAAGGAGGACAGCTACCGCGGCAGCATGGCTGGCTACCTGTCGGGACGCACCCTACAAGATAAAGCGGGTACGCAAAACTGGAGGCAGCGCCTATCGCGTGCGATGAGTTTCCCCAGTCACAAACAAGTGCGTGCATTTTTACGTGAGGTTGGCAAACCAGCTATGGATTCGATTCGCGATGTACTCAGCGAAAAAGACCTTAAAGTTGACGTTATCGAGGTCTTAGGCGAGGACGAGCACCTCGAACTGAATGTGGATCTGGGCGGCGAACAGGACTTCACCTATCAAATCTGGCCACGCCGCTGCGCCATGCCAGCGTTCGCCATGCGCGCAGCCAGTTCAGGCCCCCACTACTACCGTCAGGAAGTGCACATTGGCGAGGGTGGTCAAGGCTATGACCTGGCGGGATATACCAAGGAGCAGGTGATCGGCGACATTCTCGATCAGTACGAGCGGCACCTTTACTTCCTGCATACCCAACGCGAAATGCCCGGTCGCGAGGCCAAGATGCCCGATGACCCAAATACTGCCGGTCGCTGATAGACAGGAGCCATACCATGGCAACGCAACACTTCGATCAGAGCGTTGACTACGTCATAGTCGGTGCCGGCTCAGCCGGCTCGGTATTGGCTAATCGTCTGAGTGCCAGTGGCACTCACCAAGTATTAGTGCTCGAATTCGGTGGCAAGGACAATTCGATCTTTATCCAGATGCCCACAGCGTTCTCCATTCCGCTGAACATGGCACGTTTCGATTGGCAACTGCACACCGCGCCTGAACCCGGCCTCAAAGGCCGCACACTTCATCAGGCGCGCGGCAAGGTGATCGGTGGGTCTTCGTCAATCAACGGCATGGCCTATGTGCGTGGCTGCGCCGGGGACTACGAGGAATGGGTCGAGTTAGGTGCTGAGGGATGGGGCTACGCCGATGTTTTACCCTACTTTAAACGCGCCGAGGACTGCCTGTACGGCGAGGATGCCTATCGCTCAACTGGCGGTCAGGTTGGCGTATGCAACGGCAATAATATGCAGAACCCGCTCTACCGGGCTTTTATCGAGGCAGGCCAACAGGCCGGTTACGGCAAAACTGAGGATTACAACGGCTATCGCCAGGAAGGCTTTTGTCGGATGGACATGTCTGTACGTGATGGCGTGCGCAGTTCAACCGCCAACGCCTACCTTAAGCCTGCATTGGGTCGGGCAAACCTTCACCTGCAAATGCACGCGCTGACCACCCGCGTACTGCTGGATGGCAAGCGCGCAGTCGGCATTGAATATCGCCAAGGGGGTAAAACGTACCGAGTTGAAGCCCGCAGTGAAGTGATCCTTAGCGCCAGCGCTTTCAACTCGCCAAAATTATTGATGCTCTCCGGTATTGGCCCTGCCGCTCACCTCAGGGAGCACGGTATTGAAGTGGTGCACGACCTTCCCGGTGTTGGCGAAAACCTCCACGACCATCTAGAGGTCTGGGTGCAGCAGGCCTGCACCCAAAAGATCACACTCAATGGCTGGCTCAACCCCTTTGGCCAACTACTAATTGGCGCACGCTGGTTCTTCTTCAAGTCTGGCCTCGGAGCGAGTAATCAATTCGAGTCAAACGGCTATATTCGCAGTCGGGCGGGGCTAAAATACCCTGACCTGCAGTACCACTTTCTAGCTGGAGCCATTGCTTACGATGGCTCCAGTGCCACTAAGGGCCATGGCTTCCAGGTACATCTTGGCGCGAACAAGCCCAAAAGCAGAGGTCGTTTACGCCTGAAATCCAGCGACCCCAGCGCAGCACCGGAGATTTTTTTCAACTACCTGCAAGAGGAAGAAGACAAGCAGGCCTACCGCGATGGTTTACGCCTAACCCGGGAAATCTTCGCCCAAAAGGCCTTTGATCCTTATCGGGGGCCAGAAGTGTCGCCTGGAGACAAAGTCCAGAGCGACGCAGAGATCGACAATTGGGTGGCCGAGAGCGCCGAAACCGCTTATCACCCCTGTGGCTCATGTCGTATGGGCACCGACCCATTGGCCGTAGTCGATCCACAGTGTCGCGTTCACGGTATCGAAAATTTGCGCGTGGTGGACTCATCCGTCATGCCCGCCGTGACTAACGGCAATATCAATGCGCCGACCATCATGATCGGCGAGAAGGCCGCCGATCACATACTCGGTGTGCCGCTGCTTAAGCCCTTAGATTCACCGGTATTTTTCGCCCCAGACTGGGAGAACAGTCAGCGCCAGCGCGCAACGAGTTGAAAGGCGCTGCCACTGCGGACCAGGACGGCAGATTATTATCTGCCTGCGCTGCGCCAATAGCTTGTCTTGGATGCGTCAGGGCTAGACATACATCACCTGCATTCCAACATCTGAAACAACACCTCATCCTGCGGCGCCTTCGATTGTTCGAAATCCAGCGTTATAGGCAAAGCCAAGCTCACTTAGTCAATTACTAAGCAGTCGGCAAATTATCAGCGTCTGATACCCAATGCCTGCAGCACCGATAAGGTCGACCAGCGCTGCAGGTTACCCATGACGAAAAAGGGTTTAACCCATTGCAACCAGTTGCCACCCCTTAAGCGAACAGTGCGTGCATACACTAATGGCCAGCAGTATTAGTCACCTTGACCTAGTTGGTGAACGCACAGCAACATGCACGCTCTAGGTCGCACAACATTGTGTTCAAAGCTCACCTGAGCAGCGTAAAGCCCTCATCAGGACACATCTCACGGGCCTAGTAACTTGTTCGCTCTATCGACGAACACTGCCCACGGAGCCGCCAGAACACCATGGATACGCCGCAGACCCTGCGTCAGCAGCTGTACAGCATTATCTTCTTCACTGACACGCCGGCCGGGCAGCGCTTTGATCGCTACCTGTTGGTGGCCATCCTGGCCAGCCTGGTGGTCGTCATGGTCGATAGCATCGACAGCATCCACACCCAGTACGGGGAAACGCTGACTGTATTTGAATGGGCCTTCACGGCGTTGTTCGCCATGGAGTACGCGGTGCGTCTGTACTGCTCGCCGAAACCGCTGCGCTATGTGTTCAGTTTCTTCGGCCTGATTGACCTGGTGGCGATTCTTCCGGCGATCCTCGCATTGTTTTACGGCGACGCTCAGTACCTGCTGATCATCCGGGTGATTCGCATGCTGCGGGTATTCCGTGTGCTCAAGCTCAGCCCCTACCTGAAACAGGCTAATTTTCTCCTGACTGCACTGCGCGGCAGCCGGCAAAAAATCATCGTCTTCTTCGCCAGCATCGCCACCCTAGTCACGGTGTTTGGCACCCTGATGTACGTCGTCGAAGGCCCGGTTAATGGTTTTACCAGCATCCCCACCGGCATCTATTGGGCCGTGGTCACCTTAACCACCGTAGGCTTCGGCGATATCGTACCGAAGACGCCGCTGGGTCAGGCCCTTTCGACGTTGGTAATGATCACTGGTTATTCAATTATCGCCGTACCCACCGGTATTTTCACCGCTGAACTGGCCAATGCCATGCGCGGTGGTGGCGATCAGTTGTCACACAACTGCCCAACCTGCGCCAAGGACTTCCACGAGCACGGCGCGGCCTTCTGCAACCGCTGCGGTAATCCGCTGTACCCACGGCAGAGTGACACGCCGTAAAACCTTAAAGCAGGCACAAAAAACCGCAGCTAACTGCGGTTTTTTTCTTGGCGTTTAAGCTCATCCGCGCTCGATTGGCGTCGACGTTAGCTCAAACGGGCTGTTGCTACGGCGCTGGTTACGATCTTCGCGCGGGGTGGCGCCGAAGAAGTTCCGGTAGGCGCTAGAGAAGTGCGGACCGGAGGAAAAACCACAGGACAAGCCAATCTGAATAATCGACTTGCTGGTTTGCATCAGCAGCTGGCGCGCCTTATTTAAGCGCAGCTCTAGGTAATACTGACTGGGTACACGGTTGAGGTATTGCTTGAAGATACGTTCCAGCTGACGCCGCGAGACACAGACATGCTGGGCGATTTCGTCAGTGGTCAGCGGCTCTTCGATATTGGCTTCCATCAGCAGTACAGCCTGGGTCAGCTTGGGGTGGCTGGAGCCCAAACGGTTCTGCAGCGGAATGCGCTGGCGCTCACCGCCTTCACGAATGCGCTCCACGACTAACTCTTCCGACACCGCGCCGGCCAGCTCGGCGCCGTGATCGCGGGCCAACAAGGCCAGCAACAGGTCGAGCACCGCCAGGCCGCCACAGGCGCTGAGGCGATCACGGTCGCAGTCAAACAGATGACTGGTGGCAATTACCTTGGGAAAGCGCTCACTGAAATCATCCTGCCAGCGCCAGTGCACCGAAGCGCGGTAACCATCCAGCAACCCCAATTGCGCCAATGGGTATACCCCAGCCGCAATCGCACCGATCACACAACCGCCGCGCACCACCTGTTTAAGCGCGGCAGAGAGTGCGGCGGGCATTGGTCCGGGTGGCTCATCAGCCAGCAAGAAGAGCCTGTGACAGCCCTCCAGCTTGCCCACCCAAGACTCTCCCGGCAGCCGCCAGGTGTCTTCAGGCGGCGCTTCGGCCTGCAGAAAAACCAACTCGTAGACCACCTCGGGGTGGACGCGCTGGGCAACGCGCAGCGCTTCCTCGGCCAAGGCAAGGGTCAAGGGCTTAGTAGAGGGCCAAAGCAGGAAGCCAATTCGGTGGGCATTCATGAGGGCAGTTTAGGCTCTGGTGGCGATTATGGGCATAGCTAGAATGGCTGCAGTTATTGCCGCAGGTTATTTGAGGCTGCCGGAAAGGAACTGCTGCAAGCGCTCGGATTGTGGATTGGCCAAGACTTCGCGCGGGCAACCGCGCTCCTCTACCACGCCCTTATGTAGGAACACCAACTGGTTGGACACCTCACGGGCAAAGCCCATTTCGTGAGTGACCACCACCATGGTGCGGCCTTCTTGGGCCAGGTCCTGCATCACCTTGAGCACCTCGCCGACCAGCTCTGGGTCAAGCGCCGAGGTAGGCTCGTCAAACAGCATCACCTCAGGCTCCATGGCCAGGGCGCGGGCGATGGCCACACGTTGCTGCTCACCGCCGCTCATGTGCGCGGGGTAAGCATCTTTGCGGTGTGCCACACCGACCTTGTTAAGGTAGTGCTCGGCTTTTTCCAGGGCATCCTTCTTGCTCATGCCGAGCACGTGCACCGGGGCTTCCATGACATTTTCCAGAGCGCTCATGTGCGACCAGAGGTTGAAATGCTGGAACACCATGGACAGGCGCGAGCGCATGCGCTGCAACTGCTTAGGGTCAGCCGCCTTTAGGCCGCCGTCCTTATTGGCCACCAGCTTGAGCTCTTCATTGTTAAGCAGAATCTTGCCGCTGTGCGGTTGCTCCAGCAGGTTGATGCAACGCAGGAAGGTACTCTTACCCGAACCACTGGAGCCGATGATGCTGATCACATCACCGGCCTTGGCAGCCAGCGACACGCCCTTTAAAACTTCATGGCTACCGTAGCGCTTGTGCAGATCCTGAACTTCAAGTTTGTACATGGTTTCCACTCTCTTGAATCAGTCGCTGAGCAAGCGACCCTGGCGAATAGGGGTGCAACCGGCCACTTTCGCCAGCCACAAACCGGGCTGGGCGAAACGTAACCGCTCGCGCGCATAGAGCACACCGTCTGTAACGGCACAGACAGTTGTGTGGCGATCGTCCAGCGGATCGATCACTTCAAATAAGGGGTCGCCGACCTTGACCTGAGCACCGACCGGCTGCAAGAAGCTCACCACTCCAGCGTGCGGCGCATAGGCGTATTGCGCACCGGCAAACGGCGTGGCTTCGCAGCTTCCGGCAGGTATTGATGGCCAGTCACCAGCAATCAGCCCCTGCTCGGCCAAGAACGCCAGGATGCTTTCGGCGCTGGCTTCGGCCTCAGGTTTACCGGTATCGGCCATGCCGCCCAGCTCAACCGTCGCCGCCAGGCAGGTCAACGGCACAGTAGCGTTTGGGAACTGTCGCGCAAGCTGCACCCAGGGCAAGGCGCAGGCTTCATCAAAGGAGTTGCCGCCAGAGTCCTCAACGGTCAGCGCCGCAGCTGCGTGCAACCGCGCCGCCAGTGAGCGCAGCTGCGGCCATTGTTGTGGCAGCAAGTACAGGTGCACGGCAGCATCAAAATCACAGTGCAAGTCGAGCACCACATCGGCATCGCAGGCATGGGTGAGCAGCAGGCGCTGTAGGCCTTGCAGCTCCGAGCCAGCTGGCGGCAAAGCTTCCAGCGTGGCCTGCATAGCGGCGCGGATCAGCCGCACATTGCTCGGGCCATCACTGCCCAGGCAGCCTTGCAAAGCAGGCGCGATGGCAGCGGCCAGGTCAGTAAAATCGCGATTAAAGTTCTTCCCGCTGCCCAGCTCGAAACGGCCCTGATGGGCGGCCTGGAACATCTGCCCCAAGCCAATCGGGTTAGCCACGGGCACCAGTTCGATCACGCCGGTCAAGCGACCCTGGGCTTCTAACTCAAGCAAGCGGCGCTTGAGCTCAACCGCCACGCGCATTCCGGGCATCTCATCAGCATGCAACGAGGCCTGGATATAAGCCTTGCAAGGACCACTGCCAAAGCGGAAAACGCTCAGGCGACGTTCCGTACCGGGGCAACCCCAAGGCAATGGATGATCGATACGCTGCATACGCTTGTCCTCAGGCCTTGCGCGGAGCGAGGTAGGCTAACCAGCGGCGCTCGGCCTGCTTGAACAAGCGCACGAGGATAAAGGTCAGGCACAGGTAGAACAGACCAGCAGTGATAAACGCCTCGAACGGCAGGTAATACTGCGAGCTGACGGTCCGCGCAGCGCCGGTGATGTCGACCAGTGTGACGATCGAGGCCAGCGAGGTGGTGTGCAGCATCATGATTACTTCATTGCTGTACTGCGGCAGTGCACGGCGCAGCGCCGAAGGCAGGAGGATGCGCCGATACAGCTTGCTGCGCGACATGCCCATTGCCTTGGCCGCCTCGATTTCGCCATGCGGTGTGGCCTTTAGGCTACCGGCGAGGATCTCGGCGCTGTAGGCGCTGGTATTAATGGCAAAGGCCAGGCAGGCGCAGAAGGTGGCGCTGGAGAAATACGGCCAAAGAAAGCTCTCACGCACAGCCTCGAACTGAGCCAGGCCGTAGTAGATGAGAAACAACTGCACCAGCATCGGTGTACCGCGAATCACATAGGTGTACAGCCACGCCGGGAAGTTGACCCATGGCGATTTAGAAACGCGCATCAAACCCAGGGGAATCGCCAGTGCTAGACCGAACGCCAGGGAAATTAGCAGAATTTTTAAGGTGACCAGCACTCCACCCAAGTACAACGGCAGGCTGTTCCAGATTACGTTGAAATCAAAAATCATCGCTGCGCTCCCCGCTTACAGATCAGCGGCTTTAGTGCCGACCGAGTAACGCTTTTCCAGGTAGCGCAAAGCCAGCAACGACACGCTGGTCAGTACCAGATACAGACCGGCGACCGCCAAGTAGAAGGTAAATGGTTCGCGGGTCGCATCGGCGGCGCTTTTTGCTTTGAACATCATGTCCTGCAGACCCACCACCGAAATCAACGCAGTAGCCTTGGTCAGTACCAACCAATTGTTGGTGAAACCGGGAATGGCGAAGCGAATCATCTGTGGCACCAGAATGCGAAAGAACACCTGTATTCCACTCATGCCATAGGCCGCACCGGCTTCAGCCTGACCTTTGGGGATGGCCATAAAGGCGCCACGAAAGGTCTCCGACAGGTAGGCACCGAAGATAAAGCCCATGGTGAACACGCCAGCGATAAAGGGATTTATGTCGATGTAGTCGTCATAACCGAGCATCGGCGCGAGGCGGTTTACGATGTCCTGACCGCCATAAAAAATCAGCAGGATCAGCACCAGGTCGGGAATCCCGCGAATCACCGTGGCGTAGGTTTCACCCAGCAGCGATAACCACTTGATCGGCGACAGGCGAAAAGCCGCCCCCAGCAAGCCTAACGTGACGGCCACGGCCATCGATGTTAACGCCAGAATCAGGGTGAGCCAGGCACCCTCTAGAATGGTCGAGCCGTAGCCGTTGAGCATGCTCTGCTTACCTCATGCAGACGCCGGTCGGCGCCTGGGAGTACAACGAAAAAGTGGCGTAAACCTCAGGGAAACGCGGGTTTACGCCACTTTCAGTGAGGACGACAGGGTGAACTTAATTAGTCGCCGTAGACGTTGAAGTCGAAGTACTTGTCCTGCACTTCCTTGTATTTACCGTTGGCGCGAATAGCCAGAATAGCGGCGCTGATTTTGTCAGCCAGGACCTTGTCGCCTTTGCGTACAGCAATACCTTGACCTTCGCCGAAGTATTTGACGTCGGTAAAGTCCGGGCCGGCAAAAGCAAAACCTTTCCCAGCGTCAGTTTTCAGGAAGCCATCATCGATATTTACTGAGTCAGCCAGGGTGGCATCCAGACGACCGGAGTTCAGATCGAGGAAGATTTCGTTTTGCGAGCTGTAGCGCACGATCTCGGCACCGGCAGTGGCAAACACATCCGTGGCGAAACGATCATATACAGAGGAGCGCTGCACGCCGATTTTCTTGCCTTTTAGATCAACCGCTGGGTCTTTCAGCTCGGTACCGGCTTTCATCGCCAGCTTGGCCGGCGTGGCGTAATACTTACCGGTGAAATCCACCGACTTTTTGCGGTCGTCGGTGATCGACATAGACGACAGCACCGCGTCGAACTTGCGTACTTTCAGTGCAGGGATCAGGCCGTCGAACTCTTGCTCGATCCACTTGCACTCGACTTTCATCTCTTCGCACAGAGCAACGCCGATGTCGTAGTCAAAGCCGCTGATGGCACCGTCTGGCGTTTTGAAGGCGAATGGAGGGTAAGCCGCCTCAATACCAATACGCAGAGGCTTGGACTCTTCAGCCATGGCCAGCGGCGACAACATGGACAGCGCCAGTGCGCCGAGAAGTGCAATCTTCTTCATTTTATGACTCCTTCGAATGGGTATGGCTTTAAGTGCGTATCAAGCAGCAGCGTGAACATTGACAGTGCGTATTGTGGTGGATCCAGGCTGCATTAATTGTAGTGAGTCAGCATTAAGCTGCGCAGTGCACAGCGCTAAGACGGTCTCAGCAGGGTGAGCCGCATTCTAGCGACAGCTCGAAAGTCGATATTTCTTCAATGCGACAAGTAATTACAAAAGACCCGGGCGGGCATAGCGAGGGTATTGACAGCTCATGAAAAACATGAGGAGAAATGATGACGAAAAACCAATTTATCAAGCAAATACCGCACCAGAATTTAATCAGCCCCCTATTTCATAGGCTTGATACTGCTTTTAGCTTTCCAGCCCGACAAAGCACCGCGCTATTTTGGCGCAAAACGTTCCCGCACACCTCATAAAAGTGCGCAGTGTTACGCCAAGGTGACAGTCAGCTACCCAGATGAAAATCGATCACTGCGTATTTGGACTGAATATCGACCAGAAAGCACAACGCCCTGCCCGGCTTGTGGCCGAAACAGGGCGTTGCTTGCAGGTGCTATAACGGCTGTTAGGCAGCCTGCATCTCGCGGTGAGTGTCAATGAGGTGCTGCACCACGCCAGGATCGGCCAGCGTGGAGATGTCGCCGAGCGCATCGTATTCGGCGGTGGCGATCTTGCGCAGGATACGGCGCATGATCTTACCCGAGCGGGTTTTCGGCAAGCCTGGGGCCCACTGAATGACGTCTGGTGTAGCGATGGGGCCAATTTCCTTACGCACCCAATTTTTTAGTTCCTGACGCAGCTGCTCTGACGGCTCCTGACCCTGGTTCAAGGTCACGTAGACATAGATGCCCTGCCCCTTGATGTCGTGCGGCACACCCACCACCGCGGCTTCGGCGACTTTAGGGTGGGCGACCATGGCGCTCTCCACCTCAGCTGTACCCATACGGTGGCCGGAAACGTTGAGCACGTCATCCACCCGACCAGTGATCCACCAGTAGCCGTCTTCGTCACGACGAGCACCGTCACCTGTGAAGTACATACCTTTGAAGGTTTTAAAATAGGTATCGACGAAGCGGTCGTGATCGCCATACAACGTGCGCGACTGACCCGGCCACGAGTCGAGTATCACCAAGTTACCTTCCGCCGGCCCCTCAATGATGTTGCCCAAGTTATCCACCAACGCCGGCACCACACCAAAGAATGGGCGAGTCGCCGAGCCTGGCTTAAGCGCCGTGGCACCCGGCAAAGGCGTGATCATGAAGCCGCCAGTTTCGGTCTGCCACCAAGTGTCGACGATCGGGCAGCGTGATTGACCTACCTTCTCGTAGTACCAGTTCCAAGCCTCTGGGTTAATCGGCTCGCCAACCGAGCCAAGCAAACGCAGGCTAGAACCATCAGCCCCGGCCACGGCAGCATCGCCTTGAGCCATCATGGCGCGAATTGCGGTCGGCGCGGTGTAGAGGATGTTTACCTTGTGCTTGTCGATGATCTTCGACACACGGGTCACATCGGGATAGTTAGGAATACCCTCAAACATCAGCGTGGTCGCGCCATTGGCCAGCGGCCCGTAGACGATGTAGCTGTGCCCAGTGACCCAGCCAACGTCGGCGGTGCACCAGTAAATATCGCCTGGCTTGTAATCAAATACCCGCTCATGGGTCAGTGCGGCATACAGCAGGTAGCCGCCAGTGGTGTGCAGCACGCCCTTGGGCTTGCCGGTCGAGCCAGAGGTGTAGAGGATGAACAACGCCTCCTCGGCACCCATTTCTTTAGGCGCACAGACGCTGCCAGCCACCTTCATCAGGTCCTCGTACCAGATATCGCGGTGCGGGTTCCACTTGATCTCGGAGCCCGTGCGTTTGACCACAATGACCTTCTGGATGCTGCGCGTCTCCGGGTTGGTCAGGGCATCGTCAACGTTGGCCTTGAGGGCAACCTTCTTACCGCCACGCAGACCTTCGTCAGCGGTGATCACCACCTTGGACTGGCAATCGATAATGCGCCCAGCCAGAGCGTCTGGAGAGAAACCGCCGAACACCACCGAGTGAATCGCACCGATGCGGGTACAGGCCAGCATGGCGACCACGGCTTCGGGGATCATTGGCATGTAGATGGTCACCACGTCGCCGCGGTGCACATCTTGGCCGCGCAGCGCGTTTGCCAGCTTGCAGACTTCTTCGTGCAACTCGCGATAGGTAATATTGCGGCTTTCAGAAGGGTCATCGCCTTCCCAAATAATCGCCACTTGATCACCGCGCTCGGCCAAGTGACGGTCCAAGCAGTTGTAGGAAACGTTCAAGGTGCCGTCGGCAAACCACTTGATGTCGACACGGTGATCATCGAAGGAGGTTTGCTTGACTTGAGTAAACGGCTTGATCCAGTCCAGGCGCTGAGCCTGCTCACGCCAGAAACCATCGGGATTGATCACCGACTGCTGGTACATGGCTTTATAAGTCGCCTCGTCGGTCAGCGACTGGGCCGCCGCCTCAGGGGACACGGGATACAAGGACGCAGCAGTCATCAGAAACTCCTCAGTGGGTAGTTGTTGTTCTATACCCCATTTTGTAGCCAGCACCCTGGTTCAAGGCCATTCGACCATGGTCTTAGCGCTCTAAGACCATGGTCTCAAGCATTTATCCGTTCATGCCCAGCCAGTTGGGCAGCGCCATGGAAACAGCAGGCACATAGGTGATGATCATCAGGAAACCGAGCAACAGCATCAGCCACGGCCAGGCGGCCTTGATCACCGCCGTTAGCGGCATGCCAGTCACCGCCGAGGTGACAAACAAATTCAGCCCCACGGGTGGCGTAATCAGACCTATCTCCATGTTCACCACCATGATGATGCCCAGGTGAATCGGGTCGATACCCAGCTGTACTGCAATCGGGAAGAGGATCGGCGCGAGAATCAGGATGATCGCCGACGGTTCCATAAAGGCCCCTGCCACTAGCAGCACGACGTTCACCACCAGCAGGAACTGCCAAGGCTGCAGGCCCATCTCGATCACCCAGGCGGTAATGGTCTGGGGGATCTGCTCAGTGGTCAGTACGTGAGCAAACAACATAGCGTTGGCGATGATGAACATCAGCATGATGGTCAGCTTGCCGGAGTCCAGCAACACCTTGGGGCACTCGCGAATCGTCATGTCTTTGTACACAAACAGCGCGACGAAGCCGGCATACACTGCCGCTACCGCAGCGGCTTCGGTCGGTGTGAACATGCCGGAATAGATGCCGCCGAGGATGATCACCATCAACAGCAAGCCCCAGACGGCTTTTCGCGCCGTAGTCAGCAACTGACGTAGGCTGGCGCGCGGCATAGCCGGCAGGTCCATCTTCCGCGCGACGATATAAATCGCCACCATCAGCGCCACGCCCAGCAGTAAGCCCGGGATGACGCCGGCCATAAACAGCTTACCCACCGACTGCTCGGTTGCCGCGGCATACACCACCATCACAATCGAGGGTGGAATCAGAATGCCCAGCGTACCGGCGTTACAGACGATGCCCGCGCCAAAGGCCTGCGGATAACCGGAGCGCACCATGCCGGCGATGGCAATCGAACCCACCGCCGCCACCGTAGCGGGCGACGAACCTGACAGCGCTGCAAACAGCATGCAGGCCATCACCGCAGAAATCGCCAAGCCGCCGCGGATATGACCGACGCAGGCGTTGGCGAAATCGATCAGGCGCTGGGCCACACCGCCGGTGGTCATAAACGCACCGGACAGCAGGAAGAACGGAATCGCCAGCAGGGTGTAG
>NZ_FOQL01000006.1:0-37849 GCF_900113745.1 Pseudomonas guineae
CCCAGCGATAACGACGTATTGCCCCCATGTGAACGCCATAGCCGTTACCTCTGATGCCCGTGGATCAAACCAAGGGCCATGATCATCACGACGCCTTGAATGAGTTGGAGCGCCCAGAGGTCGCCCAAGGTGATGTTGGCTAAGTAGCTTTCCAGCCCCATACCTGATGCCTCCGGGTGGTTGCGTGGTCTGACTGCAGGACGATCAATCAGCAGCCGGTGACGGCGTACTGGCTTGAGCGGTTAATGCGTCCGAGCAGTCAGGGCACACGCAGTAATCAGGGGCCGTGCTGTTGTCCGTGAAGTAGTCGTTATGATCGACAGGCATGTGATGGAGCTGGCCCATAGGGCACAGGCACTCATCACACAGCACACGGTCACGGATCAGCACGGCGGTTAGCCTTTACGCCTTGGCCGGATCTGCGGGCTTGGCCTGCTGCTGACCTGGGGCTTGGGTTTGCGGAGAGGCGGAACGGCTGGACTTGGTGTCGACCGCTTCGATGTGCAGGGCGAGGTTTTTGCCCTTGTTCTGGCCACCGCGTGCCACGTCGAAGGTGATGCGCACCAATTGCAGCGGTTCGAAGTTGGCACCGGCTGCAAACACTTCGTCGGCGGCATCTTCTGCGATGGCCATGCCGATGATGGACAGGCCGTGCTCGGTCTTGCCGTCTGGCTCATCGCCATAGAAGACCTTGGCGTATTTGGTGTCTTCCACCTGGGTCATTTGGGTGCCGAGAAATGCAACTTCCATAGTTGAACGAGCCATCGGTATTTCCTCTTTTCAGTTGCGCGTTAGTGCGCGGTTTTGCCTTTCTGCAGGCCGAGCGATCCCGAGCAGGTGAACTCTTAAAGTTCGAATCTGCTGGGTTGTTACGGCCTGCCGGGGTTTAAAGCCGGGTGATGCGTTGAACTGTTATGTGGTGAACACCAAGGGCCGCGCCCTTGTCATCCCGTTTCGCCACCTGCGCCCGCGACTGGTAAACCAGCCCCGGACACAGGCAGCGATCTACTTTTTGCTACAAGGTGCCGGGCATGAGCCGCTTCACAAGAAGCACAAACGATGACGTCAGGAACATCAGCAACATTGAAGTCTTTGCAGTTGATGCCCAGCGTTTCGTCGCAGTAAAAACAGTCACCAATAGTGATAAAGCCCCAAGCACTAGACATGGTTCACCCCACCAGTTGAAAAGGTTCGTGTAGCGGCACGAATGGCACTGGCTTGCCGATGCTGGCCACAACGCTCCAATACTTGGGCGGTCGGTCGCTTGGCGTGTGTTTCGCGCAGGTAAAGGCCGGTGTGATTTGCCACTGGGAGAGCAAGGGCGTCCAGGCACCAGCGACGAGGCGCATTTTCAGAGTGCGAACGGGTCGGGCAGACGCGGGGCGGCATTGGTCGCAGGGTGTGGACGGGCAAGGATCGGGCTTGGCCATCTCGGCCTTTGACCAGCAGACAGAGCAGTCGCAGTTCAATGCGTGCGGTTGGTTGCTGTAGCTGGATGGCGTCATAGCGCATGCCCTCACCTGGGCGCTGGGAAATGGCGTGGATCACTGGGATACCCCCTGCCCTACCTGGGTAAAGCTGGCTTCAAGGCGCAGCACGATTTCAACATTCAGGGAGCGGCGTGCCTGTTTGGCGGCTTGCTCGACCTGGGCGCGGAGTGCTGCAGGCATGCGGAGCTTGAATTGGGCGTCTGTGCGGCTCATGGGCTTAGTCCTGATCCAACAATTGCTGAACAAGCAGCGCGACGTTAACCATGGTGCGTTTGCCTACCTTGAGGGACGGCAAGTAGCCGCGTTCAACCCAGGAGCGGACGACAATTGGCTCATCACCCATGCCGATCCACTCAGCGAACTTAGGCCAGGGCATCAAAGGGGGCGCGCCTTGCAGCTTTTGAGGGTCAAAACCTTCCGTATCCATTCGCTTTAATCCACTATATTCAGCATTAATCCGAGAACCATTCGGAGCAATATTTTCTCTCGGGGCAAATATAGCCCCACAGAGATCCACAGGGCAACAGTTGCCCCCGAATAAAGTGAAATTTTTTTCTATATGACAAGCTCAGCCGATAGAGCACGCTTATTGATTAAGAAGCTGGGGCCGAAGAAAGCCAGCGAAATGGGGAACGGCGATCACGATCGCTGGAAGAGCGTGAGCAAAGGCGCTGTGAGAGTAAGCACGGATGAGATCGATGTGTTGGTGAAGGTCTATCCGCAGTACGCACTATGGTTAGCAAGCGGCCAGATTGCACCAGAGTCAGGCCAAACCAGCCCGGACTACGATGAAGCCAACCGAAACTTGAGCCAACCAAACGCGGGATAGCGATCACCCAGGAAGTGACTAGACGCTGGTATGCCCGAAGGACAGGGAGAGAAAAGGATGAAGGCTGACAGGCATGACGCCCCAGAATGGATAACGAGCGGCAGACGCAAACGCGGCAACTTGGCAATGGTCATACCTGGCCTGCTAGGTACAGTTATCACCATCGGTGCACTTCATTTTGCTAGCCAAGCCTTCGTGCAAGGCACAGTGAAGCACCTAGCCGAAAGCAAGAACCAGTCGAAGCCCGTACCCGTTGCGGAAATCCGGCGAGCAGAACCGCAAACCGACTGGAGCAAAATGGTCGAAGAACAGGCACGACGAGACGCAATGTCTCAACCGCAAGCGGAACAGCCTAAAAGCACAGCAAACAATGCAGCCAAGCAAACAGTGTTCAATGATGCGAACTACACGCCGAGAGGCGCAGATAACGTGCTGCCAGTTGAAAAAAACTACAAAACAGTTGAGCAGGAAAAGCCTGCAAAAAAACTAAAAGTGACAGTGATCAAAGAAACTAAAGACACAACATGCTGGCCGCTAAAGGAAGGAAGCGTGGAGCGAAGAAACTGCAAAGCGAGCGTAAACCTAAGCAGACGAAACTAGACGCTATGTCGCTAAAGCGTCGAAATCACAACGAAGAAAAGCGAATTAAAGCGGGCGTGAGTTTGCTAACGCCTGATTAAGGGGCAGGCCTTAGCCCGTTCCAGTGAGCAAAGCGAACGATTTGAACCACGTGTTAAATGGCTAGACTGCTTCATAATTAATTTTAAATATCACCCACCACACAAGTATTGCTATTAAACAATAACCTCTGCTGTATATGTGATGCCGATTTTTGGCTGTAGCATTAAGCATACATGGCAATACTTGTTTAAAGCATCTTCGATTGCAGCTTTAAGCACAACTTCAGTGGCACCAATACCTTTTACTGAAAAATGTAAATTTACAGACTTGTACAACCTAGGTTCGTTTTCTGTTAACTCATATGTTACGCGATTGGTTAAAATTTCCAGATCAATATCATTGCCTTTGAAGCAAAGGGCAACATCAGTAGCGCTACATGAGCCTAAGGCTGATAATAGTATTTCTGTAGGACAAGGGGCTGATTTGCTATCTGAGTCGATAGAGAACTCAAAGCCTTCATCAGTCACAACATTGAAGCGGCAGTCACCTTGCCAAGTAACGTTAATACTCACATGCTCCCCCTAAAATAATAACGAATTTAAATTGTTTTAGATCAATCACAACGAGTGAGTCTCTTGCATAGTTCGCATGCGACAAATTTGAGTTCACGGAAACTTAAGCAAGGTGTTTAACGTTTGGTTAAGGGCAATTTTTAGCCCGTCCTTGTGAGCGTAGCGAACGGTTTGAACCAGTTGTTATACGAGCAGCACGATGCTTAACCTTTACGTATTTTATCCCACCCCATTCCTGCAATTAGACCAACAACCACAGCCCCGACATGAGACAAAATAGATATTCCGGAAGATATTTCGTCTTTTACAAAAATCAGACCTGCAGCAAGCAATACTACAGAGATTGAAATAAACACTAACAGCCAATAGTTATGTCGAAACACAGACTTGTTTATATTCAGGTTCTGTTTTTGAATTTCTATTTCTTCATATTTAAGATCGATTTGCGCTTGAGCCTGCTTGCTGCTGCTCTCTATTAGCTGCAACCCAAGCGGGATTAAAGCTGACAAGTCTATCTGATGATCCTTTGGTAACACCTCAATCCTATCCGTTGAATTGTTCAAATTATTATTCCATGTTCGTATATCGTTTGGTTAAGGGGCGGGCTTTAGCCCGTCTCAGCGAGCGGAGCGAGCGATTTGAACCAGTTGTTAGACATTTGTGCTCGTTGCGCGCTATTTCCTGCTAAAGAGAAATCCGGCAACTGCACCAACAACTGCGCCTATGGCACCGATAGTAAGTTTTTCATATAGGCTATTATTCGATTGATTAAGTTTTTCTTGGGTTTCGTTGTTGCTTTTATTCATATTTGAAATATTGTCTGAAACCTTGGAAAGTGTTTCTTCGGAATTTGTTTTGTCAATGATTTTTTCCTGTGCGCTTAATGCATTCTTTGCTGTGGCTTTGTGTGCTTCAAGAACGGAGCTCTGGCTTTTTGCGGCGGTTTCTGCTACCGATTTTGTTAGGTCTACGAGGTGGGGAGCTAGTGTTGTTATTGCTGCTAATTGAGCCTGCGTGATGGCTCCATCTTGATGAAGCTTTATAATTTTTTCTTTATGCTCTAAATATCGCGGATGCTGATCATCTTTTAGTTCGACTTCGGGTAT
Source organism: Pseudomonas guineae (assembly GCF_900113745.1). Lineage (GTDB taxonomy): Bacteria > Pseudomonadota > Gammaproteobacteria > Pseudomonadales > Pseudomonadaceae > Aquipseudomonas > Aquipseudomonas guineae. Next base: position 4,619 of record NZ_FOQL01000006.1, read on the forward strand.
TTCATTATTCTTCAATACCTCGGTAGTGGCATTGTTTTTATTTTCTGTAGTCATGTCGAGCTCCTGAGTTATTTGATGAGACAAATGTCTAACGATTAAGCTAAGGGGCTGGCTTTAGCCAGTCCCAGCGAGTGAAACGAGCGGCTTCAGCGCCTTGTTAGGTTATCGAATAACACTGTAGACGCCGTAGCCCACTAGTGATAACCCGAATAGTACGAAGCACACTCCAATTATTGAGTTGTTGCGAGGATAGCCAGATATCGTGAATCCACCGCCAACTTTCACTTGTAGTGGATGGTTGATCCACTCGCCAATGCCTAGAAAAATACCACCAAGGCTAAACAGCTGAACGCTACTGTTGGCAATACCCTGCATCGGAACGGTTAGCGACATGATTAGTGCTGCTGAACTTATTACAAGTATGGCCTTGTACCAATAGTCGATTTTTAGGGCTTCTAACGGATTTGTCATCGGTAACCTAACGTTTGGTTAAGGGGCGGGCTTTAGCCCGTCCCAGTGAGCGAAGCGAGCGATTTGAACCAGTTGTTAGGGGACGTATGTGATGGAAAGGTGATCATTTGCGTATAGTGCTGCGAAAGTAAGTGACGCTATTAGAACGAATAGAGAACTATATTTCAATATTCGAAAAGCAAGCTCGCCTGACTTGACGCGCGACCACTCTTTTTTAAGTATTCTTTGGCTTTCTATGACCGCAGAATTAAATAGTATTTGGTTTTCGCTTGGGGAAACAAAGTTTGAGGTGTTTTCTTCTAAAGTATTTAGCATGGACAATAGTTTTTTGTGCTCTTTCGGGTTCAGCCGTAATCGTATTTTTGTGGTTAAATTTTCGCACTTAACAATATCGGTTTGCATGCTGTAGAAATACTGCATGATCTGCTCTTCTGTTTCGCCAAATTCTTTTTTTAAATTCAGCATAGATATGAGTGTGTGACTTATAGATAGAAGTTCTGAGATTTCGCTACGCAGGGCGTCAATCCATGCCTGCCTGAACTCAGAGGTTTTCTGGTCTTTTGATAAAATAGTTACCACAAAAGATATGCTGCCAGCAATTATTGCCACAGTTATCGGCGTTATAAAAGGTAAGTATTCACGTGGAATTGGCATGTAATTCCCTAACTATAATTAGACGACATTGCTGTCGCATAACACACCTTGAAGTGTCTGATAACGTCCTTTGTCATGCTGTAATCCCTTGATTTGCAAAGATGTACGAATGAGAAACGCGACTAAGATAGGCGAAAAATCGATATGGAAGGCCCATGGTTTAAATCAGCCAAGGTGCGGTGATAGCTAGAAGCTACTGACCGGCCTCAAGGATGTCTAGCGTACGTGTCGAAAAAGTGTCGAAATCACAGCGAAGAAAAGCGGATTAAAGCAGGTGTGAGTTAGCTAGAGCCCAGGAATAGCAAGGCTTTGCAGAATAAAGCAGACGGAAACAGAGGGTTCGATTCCCACCGTCCGCTCCAAATCGCAGTAAAAAAGCCCCGAAACCAACCGGTTTCGGGGCTTTTTGCTTTCTGGCTCCAACCCAAGCCGGCGCTGCCGAAAGGCTGCCGACTCAGGCCGATAACAATCATGATCTTCGTGATCGATTGAACGCTTGGCCCCCGCTGCGCGAACTACAGAATGGCCAGGGCGGAAAAGCCCAAAACAGGCCGGATATACGAATGCAACCGCGCTGACGACAAGTGCAAAAACAAAGCTTTGCTCACTACTTGTGGGGAGAGTCCATATACCAGTTGTTATGTGGCTATCTACTCATTCTTGCTAAGAACTCGGTGACGCCTTGCAGCATGAGACCAACTTGTTCCTTTGAATATTCATCGTACTTTCCGTGTGCAGCATTATTCCTAAGGTCTAACCAAGCTGTTACCGACTTTTGATCAAGCTTTGTATATATCTCTGCTTTAGCTAGATCGGAATTTAATCGGTCAGCTTTTTTAGGTATAAGCTTCTCATCTTTTTCTATCTCTACATCTATGTCGTTGATTGTGCAAAGGTAGCGCAAGTTTTCTTCTAGAACACTACCGATCATTACTGCTGCAGGGTCTTTGTAGCTTTGCTCAAGTAAGTGCTCCGCCATTTCCAGAAAGTCAGAGAAAATCTCTGCAGCTACTAGCCGCTTAACTGTAAATATCCAGCCGCCCTCAATCTCAGTTTGGATTGACTGTAAAATTGCACGAGCTTTTTTAGCGTTATATTCGGCACTACCTTCTGTTGCAGAGTTGAACTCTGAGTAATAAGAATGGTTTGTTCCGAAAGTCATTCCGATAAATGATAGCGATGAAGCTCTAAGCCCTGTCATTGCTCCTGAATCTACATAGTTCGAGTTATACTGATTATTTGTTGCCAATACACGTTCGGACTGCTCAATTAATTGTGCCACTCTTTTGGGGAGGTCTTTAGGCTGCATATTATTCTCGTAGACACATAACGTTTGGTTAAGGGGCGGGCTTTAGCCCGTCCCAGTGAGCGAAGCGAACGATTTGAACCAGTTGTTAGGCATTTCGTTCAGTCGACAACAAATAGCTTTGCACCGATACCTGTGTATGAACGATGTGGTTCAGCATTGTCCGCGACTTGGTAGCTCATGCCGGGTTTTAGAGTGAATTTTCGGCCGTCTTCGAGTTCCGTATGCAACTCACCCTCGATACATAGAAGTATATGCCCTTTGGTGCACCAATGATCAGCTAAGTAGCCAGGTGTGTACTCCACCATACGAACTCTGATATTTCCAAAGTGTTGGGTGTGCCAATAGGCATAACCTGTTTCGCCAACATGCTCGGTTGGTTTAATACTGGACCAGTCAGTTGTCCCGAAGGGAATATTGGATATTTGCATTAGTAGCCCTGAGTGGTGATTGCCTAACGTTTGGTTAAGGGGCGGGCTTTAGCCCGTCCCAGTGAGCGCAGCGAACGGTTTGAACCAGTTGTTAGCGGCTGCTGCGCAAATGCTGGATGAGAGTATTCACGGGTGCTAAAGACCACGTGTATATAACTGTGAAGCTCAATATGCAAACAGGCACCCAGATTAAAACTCCGATGAGGTAACTCACGCTATAGGCATACCAATAATTATCTCGCCACCAAAAATCAGGATTTTGAGCGCTGGCAGGCATACCGCCTTCTCCTATTGCTAATGCAAGGAATATATGTAGTGCCTGAATGGGAATTATAAGTATGAGCTGAAAAATTAGAGCTAGACCAATTTTTATGGATTTTGCAAATATGGTAATGCTGTTTGAAGATAAGGTGCCGCCCGACTCACGAGTTAAGCTCCAGCTTAAAATTCCGCTGATACCAAGTATTGTCATTATTCCGGTGATTATGGAAATAATGTCAGCTATTTCGGACACGGTGAGGTTTTCCTTTTGATTGCCGCTAACGTTTGGTTAAGGGGCGGGCTTTAGCCCGTCCCGAGTGAGCGAAGCGAACGACTTGAACCACTTGTTAGGGTTCCCCACGATTTTCGTTAAGCCGCGAGTGCTCTTTAAGCTCTGCCTCAATAAAAGCCGAAATCATGGCACGGTAGACGCTTTCTACTACCGCAGAGTTAGCTCCTTGCTCTTGTGCAAGTGATATGACTTTTGAAATTACTTGCTCTACCCGGTTGGGTGCTTTTACTTCGCTTGTTGTCTTTTTGAATAATGCTGCTTGGGTGACAAAATTACCGCGTGCTGCGAGTAATGCCACGATTTCGCGATCTATGTTGTCGATGTTTTCGCGGACTTCGTTTAGTGAATTACACCTGACATCCATGTGCGTCGTACTCCTATTTTTGCTCTGACCCTAACGTTTGGTTAAGGGGCGGGCTTTAGCCCGTCCCTAGTGAGCGAAGCGAACGGCTTGAACCACTTGTTAGGGTTCAATGACTCATACTTGCTCATGATAAATTGCCTTAATTATAAGGTGTTCGCCGATTTTTATGAGCACACACAAAAGAAGAACTGGCAATATATGAGCGTGCGCACTATTGTCTTTTAGAATGCTGCTGTAGGTTTTTCCTAGGCAGCGGCCGATTAGATCAATATCTGCTTTTGAAATTTTCGCTGCTTTGATATGTGCGCAGTTATTTCTTAGCTTGTTAACTTTTCGAAGCGCGTCGGTATATCGAGGATCAAGAATATTGAAAGCTTCGACTATACACAGCTTTTGGTGAAAGCTTAAACCTGCATGCTCAATAAGCTTGTCGCCTCTTTCAAGCTTCGCTAATAATATCCGCTCAAGTAGTTGCTCTGCGTGAAGATGGAACTGCAGCACCTTAATTATTTCTTCTTGGTCTGAGCTGAAAGCTTCGATTAGCTCCTTAACTTCGTTACTCGCAATCTCTTGTATTTTTTCTGCGTTAATTGTCATGCGAGATGTCCCGGTTGAACCCTAACGTTTGGTTAAGGGGCGGGCTTTAGCCCGTCCCAGTGAGCGAAGCGAACGGTTTGAACCAGTTGTTATGTGAATTTAACCACTATTTACATGCCGAGTAATGGCAGATTTTTGATGCTCTTATACGTTAAAGAAAGTTTTATACATTGGCGAATAACATTATTAGGGAGAGGTTGATGCACGCTTAGAATGATAGCTCGATTACCTTGAAAGGTGAGAGTCTCAGAGTACAGCTCACGAAAAGTATCTACGAGTTTTGTTTTGCAGTTAAAAAATATAAAGTACTGCTCTGGATAAATTGGCTTCCAGTCGAAACGAACAGCGCTACCCGACTTGACAGAATAACTTGGCTCGCCCCATTTTAAGGTTTCTTCCACTTCACCAAGACTCTGCTCTTCAACTACATCAAGAATCAGATTTCGGACACTAAGTAGCTGTGCCTTAACATGCTCAGGATAGCTGTCGATTTTCGCTTGGACTTCAAGTTTCAATTGTGATCGGCCAATTTACATAACTAATAATTAGACGACATCGCTGTCGCATAACACCCTTCTTGGTGTCTGATAACGTTCCTTGTCACTCGCGAAGCATTTGAATTCCATGCAGCCCTGCGCGGGAAACGCGACATGGTGAGGACGAAAAACGGCATAAGGCAAATTCGGGTGCAGGGTGGCGGCACCGCTAAAGCCAGAACTTACTGTCGCGCGGCGGGCCTGTCCAGCAGTCGCGTCGCGTGCCTATGGAAACCAGCCAGTAAAAAGCCCCGATAACTCGCCGTTATCGGGGCTTTTGGCTTTCTGGTTTAAGCCTTGGTTAGCGGGAACAGCAAGCTAAAGCGCGTGCCCGCCTCGTTGCTTTCTACGCTGACCTGCCCGCCATGGGCTTGCATGATCGAACGCACAATGGCCAGGCCCAGGCCGCCGGAGTCGTCCGGTTGGTTGCGTGAGGGGTCGCAGCGGTAGAAGCGCTCAAACAGGCGTGGCAGGTGTTCGGCGGCAATCGCGGGGCCGCTGTTATGCACGCTGATTTCACAGGCGCCATCGCGCAGCTGGCTGCTGATGGTGACAGCGCTGTCAGGCAGGCCGTAGCGCAGCGCATTGGCCAACAGGTTAGCCAGGGCGCGGCGCAGCAATTGCGGGTCGGCGATCAGGGTGCCGCTGGCCTGGTTGATCAGCGCCATGGCGCTCTCCTGCGCGGTGCCTTCGAAGTACTCGCAGAGCTGTTCGAGCAACTCGTGCAGGTCGACCGTTTGCCGGTTGATCGAGGCATTGGCCTGCTCGGTACGCGCGAGAAACAGCATGCTGTCGATCATTCGCGCCAGCCGTTCGTATTCCTCAAGGTTGGAGACCAGCAGGTTCTGGTACTCATCCAGCGGGCGGTTGCGCACCAGGGTTTGCTGCGCGTGGCCCATCAGGTTGCTCAGCGGGGTGCGCATCTCGTGGGCCAAGTCTTCGGAAAAGCGCGAGAGTTGGGCGAAGCCGTCTTCGAGGCGCGCGAGCATCTGGTTGAGCGCCTGGCTGAGCGCCTGCAATTCACTGACGTCTTTAAACTCATCGAGGCGCAGGTGCAGGTGCTGCACGTCAATCGCGGCGGCGCGGGTTGCCAGCAGACGCACCGGGCGCAGGCCGCGCTGGCTAACCAGCCAGCCGAGAGCAAAGGCTAATAACGCGCCAACCGACAAGGCCAGCCAGAGCTTGAGGCGATACGCCGCGAGCATCTGCTCACGCTCGCTGAGCAACTTGCCGGCAATCAGGGTCAGGCGCCGATCGCCCCGGGTGACATCCAGCCAGGCCAGGCGTAACGGTTCGCTGCTTTGGCTATCGCCAAGGGTGGCTTGCAAGGCGGCGGGCAACACGGGCAGCGGCAATAAGGCCGGGTTGATTTCGATCAGCCGCTGCCCGGCGTCATCGACTATCCACAGCAGGCTATCGCGGTTGCCCAGCATGTTTTCGTAGAGCTGCGGCCTGCTGCGCAGGGCGTCGATGCTCTCGCTGTCGTCGAGCAAGGCTTGCATGCGTTCTAGCCGGCCGAGCAGTGCCTGGTCGTCACGCCAGGCGATTTCGCGCTGCAGCGATTGGTACAGGTAAAAGCCAATCGAGCCCAGTAGCAGCGTACTGACCAAGGCGAACATCACGGCTAGGCGCACGCTCAATGCACGCGGCCACAGCCTCACTCCTGCGCCTCTAGCATGTAGCCCATGCCGCGCACGGTATGGATCAGCTTGAGCGGATACGGGTCATCGACCTTGGCGCGCAGGCGGCGAATGGCGACGTCGACCACGTTAGTGTCGCTGTCGAAATTCATCTGCCACACGTGCGAGGCAATCAGGGTGCGCGACAATACTTCACCCTCACGGCTGAGCAGCAGGTGCAGCAGGGCAAATTCCTTATTGGTAAGGGTCAGGCGTTCGCCATTACGGGTGACCTTGCGCCGCAACAGGTCCAGGTGCAGATCGGCGACCTGAAACTGCTCCACCTCACGCGGCGGCCCACGGCGCAACAAGGTGCGTACGCGGGCCAGTAATTCGGCGTAAGAAAAGGGTTTGACCAAATAATCATCGGCGCCCAGTTCCAGGCCTTTGACTCGGTCTTCAACTGCATCGCGCGCGGTCAGAAACAGCACCGGTGTTTGCAGCTTGCGCCGAATGATCTGCAGCAGCTGCCAGCCGTCGAGGCCGGGCAACATGACGTCAAGAATGATCAGGTCGAACTCGTGCTCTTGCACCAGATGCTGGCCGTCCAGACCATTCAAGGCCACTTCCACGCGATACCCCGACTCACTCAAGCCTTTGCACAGGTAGTCCGCGGTTTTTACTTCGTCTTCCACAACCAGAATGCGCATCTTTTCCTCCAGCACAGGCGCATAGCCTAGGCCGATCTGCACCGCGCTCCCATTACAAATTGGTAATCCAGGCGCAATCGGTTTGACGGCGGCACGTGGGCAGTATGGCCAGCAATCGCTCAGCCGAGCCCAACCCTGGAGAACGACATGCACCTTCGCAGCGCCGCTACCTTGTCACTACTCGCATTGGCCATGGGCTCTTCCGCCGCATGGGCCGCTAACGAAAACGTTGCTCAGCGTCAGGACGTCACCCTGGCACTGGCCAACGACCTGCTCAACGCCACGCTGGCCGCCTGCCATGCCGATGGCCGCACTGGCGTAGCCGCCGTGGTTGATCGCGGCGGCAACCTGGTTGCTGTGCAGCGTGATGACAACGTTGGCCCACACAACACCGTGGCGGCGCAGCGTAAAGCCTTTACCGCACTGTCGACCAAAACCGCGACGCGCCTGCTGTCTGAGCGTGCCCGTAACAACCCCGATGCCGAAAACCTCAACACCCTCGATGAGCTGCTGCTGCTCGGCGGCGGCGTGCCATTGAAGATCGGCGATCAGGTCATCGGTGCTATCGGTGTCGCTGGCGCCGGCGGCGCTGAAATTGATGAAGGCTGCGCCCTGAAAGCCATTGCTCAAGTTTTGCCTACCACTGACTAATTAGGAGCCACACCATGAAACTGCTAAAAACCCTGTTCGCCGGCGCTGTACTGACCAGCCTCTCCTCCCTGGCCGCTGGCAACCCGCTAAGCGTGCACGTGCTGAACCTGCAAGACGGCCTGCCTTCGCCAGAAGTCAGCGTGACCCTTGAAAAGCAGGACGGTAAAACCTGGGACATGCTCAACAGCGGCGTGACCAACGAACAAGGCCGCATCCCGGCGCTGTACCCAGAAGATAAAGCCCTGGAGAAAGGCACCTACCGCGTAACGTTCAAGACTGGCGAGTGGTTCAAAAAGCACGCGACTGCTAGCTTCTTCCCAGAAGTACCGGTGATCTTCGAAGTAGACGGCACCGTGCCGCACTACCACATTCCGTTGCTACTCAGCCCTTACGGCTTCTCCACCTACCGCGGCAACTAAGCTGTCAGAGGTCGGCTCATGTGGCGCGCACTCACCCGCGCATTAGCCTAAAGCCCATAAAAAATGCCCGCATTCCGCGGGCATTTTTGTGTGCGGCAGAACCTGCCTGAGTTGACGTGGGTTAGACCACACCCTGCGCCAGCATGGCATCGGCAACTTTAACGAAGCCGGCGATGTTGGCGCCTTTAACGTAGTTGATCCGACCGCTCTCCTCGCCATAACGCACGCAGGCGCTGTGAATGCTTTGCATGATGCTATGTAGACGCTCGTCCACCTCACCGGCGGTCCAGTTCAGGCGCATGGCGTTTTGGCTCATCTCCAAACCGCTGGTGGCCACGCCGCCGGCGTTCGAGGCCTTGCCTGGGGCGAAACAGATACCGGCGTCGATAAACAGGTCCACCGCGTCCAGGGTCGACGGCATGTTGGCCCCTTCGGCCACGCAGAAGCAGCCATTACTCAGCAGCGTGCGAGCGTCTTCGGCATCCAATTCATTTTGCGTGGCGCATGGCAGAGCGATGTCGCACGGCAGGTGCCAAGGACGCTGACCGCCAAGGAAGTTTAGGTTGAAGTGCGCAGCCATCTCGCTGAGGCGACCACGGCGCACGTTCTTCAGCTCCATCAGATGCTGCCACTGTTCTTCGGTCAGGCCGTCCGGGGTATGCAAGGTGCCTTCGGAGTCCGACATCGACACCACCATGCCGCCCAGTTCCATGACTTTCTGCGCGGCAAACTGGGCGACGTTGCCTGAACCGGAGATCGCCACGCGCTGACCTTCAACGCCACGATCAATGCGCTTGAGCATTTCCTGAGCAAAGTACACACAGCCATAACCGGTGGCTTCCGGACGAACCAGGCTGCCGCCGTAACTGATGCCCTTGCCGGTCAGCACTGAGGTGAACTGGTTAGCCAGGCGCTTGTACTGACCGAACATATAGCCAATCTCGCGGCCACCTACGCCGATGTCGCCAGCCGGTACGTCCACATCAGCACCAATATGGCGATACAACTCGCTCATAAAGGCCTGGCAGAAGCGCATCACTTCGTTATCGCTTTTGCCCTTCGGGTTAAAGTCCGAGCCACCCTTACCGCCGCCCATGGGCAACGAGGTCAGCGAGTTCTTAAACACTTGCTCGAAGGCGAGGAACTTGAGTACGCCCAAGTTGACCGACGGATGGAAACGCAGCCCGCCCTTGTAGGGGCCAATGGCGCTGTTCATCTGCACCCGATAGCCACGGTTGACCTTTACGCGCCCGGCATCATCGACCCAGGACACTCGAAACATCACGACGCGCTCCGGCTCGACCATACGCTCGACGATGCCGGCCTGCAGGTAACGCGGGTTGGCCTCCAGGAACGGCCAAAGCGAACGCAGTACCTCTTCCACGGCCTGATGAAACTCAGGCTGGTCAGGGTCACGCTGCTTTAGGCGAGAGAGAAAAAGCTCAACGGATTCGCTCATGTGCACACCCTAAAAATGCCCGCAATACAGGGCAGATCAACTGAAAAAGTGGCCGGCACTCTAGCAGCCAGCTATGCACTTCGACAGCGCAAAATGTCGCCTTAATGAATCTTTATAGTGCATAGATATAAATGAACGCCTCTAAAAAGGCATTCATGCCTGCAAAAAAACGCTCATATATAGGGCGAATACGCACAGTTTTAAGGCACTTAGTGATTTTTGTGGCGCAACTGAGCCGCCAGCAAACGCTGGCAATGGGATCACGGATGGAGCCGATACGACGCGGGCAATCGGGGCGGGCGAGGTTGAAGACAGGCGGTTAGTAACGTGCGCGGAGGAAGATGGCGTTCCCAACTGGATTCGAACCAGTATCTAGCCCTTAGGAGGGGCTTATTCTATCCATTGAACTATAGGAACTTGCGCGGGAAGACGGGCGACCAGCGGGCGGCATCTTAGCGAGGATGAGCGGTTTTGTCATGCCGCAACCACCTATCTAAGCGCCATAGCGGTAACTGCCTTGGCATTGGCCACTCGCTCATGGGCCACGCCAGCGCTTAGGCCGTAAACGTGGCGTTGAGGCGGGCTTAGCGAGCGAAACGCTCTTCGGCTAGCTGATCGGCAATCTCCACCGTGGTTTTACCGCTGGCATCGGCGCGCTGGAAGATTTGCGTCAGTGTGGCGCCGATCTCTTCGATATGCGCCTTGAGTTGTGCGGCGCTGCCACCGCTGCGGCCATAGTAAACATCGATGATGCCACCGGCATTGATCGCATAATCCGGTGCATACAGGCACTCGTTGCAGCGCAGGGTTTCCGCCAGGCTGGCGTCGGCCAGTTGGTTGTTGGCACCGCCAGCGACAACCGGCGCACGCAGAGCTTCGAGGGTTTGCTGGTTGATGATGGCACCCATGGCGCAGGGTGCGAACACATCGACATCCAAGCCGAAAATCGCCTGCTGCTTAACCGCCGTAGCCCCCAACTGCTCAACTGCGCGGCGCACATTGGCCTCAACGATGTCAGTCACCCACAGTTCGGCGCCGGCTTGCTTCAACTGCCGAGCCAGATCAAAACCCACCTGCCCGACGCCCTGAATCGCCACCTTCAGGCCGCGCAGGTCATCACGGCCCAAGCGGTGTTTGACCGCCGCTTGAATACCGATAAACACCCCGTAGGCGGTGGACGGTGACGGGTCACCATTACGTTTGCCGCCCGCTAGGGCTTCACGCATCTCTGCACCGGATACGTGACGAGTGCGTTCGGCCATGATCTGCATTTCCGCCACGCCAGTGCCGGAGTCGGCGGCGGTGATATAGCGCCCGCCTAGGCTCTCAACAAAATCGCCCATGGCCTGGAACAACGCCGTGCTTTTACCGCTGTGTGGGTCACCGATAATCACCGCCTTACCACCGCCCAGCGGCAGGTTGGCCAATGCCGATTTGTAGGTCATGCCGCGCGACAAGCGCAGCACATCGCGCAGCGCTTCATCGTCATTGGCGTAGGGCCACATGCGACAACCGCCGAGGGCCGGACCGAGGTTGCTGTTATGAATGGCAATAATCGCCTTCAAGCCGCTGGCCTTGTCGTGGCCATAGACCACCTGCTCGTGGTGGTCGAAATCAATATGGGAAAACACGGGCATGCTGTACCTCAATTTTTCTTGTAAGACGCGACCCCATCCCGATGACGGGAAAGGGTGAACGTTATAAATGTCGGCTGGGCGTTAAGCAGCGGGTTCGAACAACTGCACCGCCTGAATTTCGCTCACCAACATGCGTGCTTTGAGTTGGGCGCTTTGCTCGCGCACGCTGACCAAGCTGCGTTCCTTGACGTGGCCATAGCCGCGAATTTGCTCTGGCAGCTCGGCCAACGCCACGGCGGTGCGGTAGTTGTCAGCATTCAGCTCAGCGAGCAGGTCCGCCACATCTTGCTCATAGTCCTCGATCAACTGCAGCTCCAGCTTGCGCTCAGCGCTGTAGCCGAATACATCCAGCGGTGTGCCACGCAGAAATTTGAACTGGGCCAGCACGCCAAACGCCTTGAGCATCCAAGCACCAAACTGGCGCTTGCGCGGCTCGCCGCTGCTGGCGTCTGGTTTGCTGAGCCAGGACGGTGCTAGATGGAACTCTAGGCGGTAATCGCCGCTGAACTGCGCCTCCAGCTGCTGGATAAAACTGCCATCGCTGTACAGCCGCGCCACTTCGTACTCGTCCTTGTAGGCCAGCAGTTTGAAGTAATAGCGCGCTACAGCTTTGCTCAGCGACTGGTCAGTGCCTTTGTCAGCCTGTTGCACCTGCCCTACCAACTCGCGATAACGCTCGGCGTAGGCGGCATTCTGATAGGCCGTCAGGCGGCTGACACGGTCCGCAATAATCGCTTCCAGGGTTTGGCACGGGGCCGCTGCAAACACGTCCGGCTTGGCGACACGCTCGACCGCTGCGATATCGTGCCCGGCGCGGCGGCCCCAGAGGAACGCCTGTTGGTTGAGCTGTACCGCCACCGCATTCAGCTCAATGGCCTTTTCAATCGCCTCGGCCGACACTGGCACCAAGCCCTTCTGGTAAGCGAAACCGAGCATAAACAGGTTGGTGGCAATACTGTCGCCGAGCAGGCGCGTGGCCAGGCGGCTGGCATCGACAAAGTGAGTCTTGCCGGCACCGACCGCCTCGCTGATCGCTTCACGCATGGCCGCACCCGGCACCTGCGCATCAGGGTTGCGAGTGAATTCGGCGGTGGCGGCTTCGTGGCTGTTGATTACCGCGTGGGCGATCTTGTCATTCAGCTTGGCTAGGGCATCTTCGCTGGCGGCCACCACAAGGTCGCAACCGAGCAGCAGATCGGTTTCGCCGGCAGCAATGCGCACAGCGAAAATGTCGCCCTGCTTGGCGGCGATACGAATATGGGTCACCACCGGGCCGAACTTCTGCGCCAGGCCGGCCTGATCGAGCACGCTGCAGCCCTTGCCTTCGATATGCGCCGCCATGCCCAGCAGCGCACCGACCGTGGTCACGCCACTGCCACCTACACCTGGCAGGAGGATATTCCAAGGCCGCTCCAGCGCAGGCTGTTTGGGCTCCGGCAACGCCACAAACAAGGCGCCATGACCCACGGCGCTGGGTGACCGCAACGCACCGCCATGCACGGTAACAAAGCTGGGGCAGAAGCCATCCACGCATGAAAAATCTTTGTTGCAGGAGTTCTGGTCGATCTCGCGCTTGCGTCCCACTTCAGTTTCAAGCGGCAGTACGGACAGGCAGTTGGATTTCACACCGCAATCGCCGCACCCCTCGCATACCGCGGCGTTAATAAAGGCACGCTTCTGCGGGTCGACTAACTTGCCGCGCTTGCGCCGACGGCGTTTTTCGGTGGCGCAGGTTTGGTCATAGATGATCACCGAGCAGCCTTTGAATTCACGCAGCTCACGCTGCACGGCGTCCAGCTCACGGCGATGGTGGAAGGTAACGATGGGCGCGAAGGTGGCGCGCGTCGGGTACTTCTCCGGCTCGTCAGTCACCAGAGCGATGCGCTTCACCCCTTCGGCATACACCTGCTGGCTGAGTTGATCGACGCGCAGTTCGCCGTCAATTGGCTGGCCGCCGGTCATGGCCACCGCGTCGTTGTAGAGAATCTTGTAGGTGATATTCACCCCAGCGGCCACGGCCGCACGCAAGGCCAGTTGGCCGGAGTGGAAGTAGGTGCCGTCACCGAGGTTTTGGAAGATGTGCGGGGTGTCGGTAAAGGGTGCCTGACCGATCCAGGTCGCGCCCTCGCCGCCCATTTGGGTAAAGGTGTCGGTGCTGCGGTCCATCCATTGGGTCATGTAATGGCAACCGATGCCGCCCTGGGCGCGGCTGCCCTCTGGCACTTTGGTCGAGGTGTTGTGCGGGCAGCCGGAGCAGAAGTGTGGCGTACGCGCCGTGTGATGTTTCGGCGCGGCCAGGGAGGCTTCCTTGGCCGCGAGAAAGGCCAGACGCTCTTCAATCTGCGGGCTGCTGTAGATCGGCGCCAGGCGCTTGGCGATGGCGCGGGCGATCATCGCCGGGGTCAGTTCGGAGAGGTTCGGCAGCAGCGAATGGCCGGCTTCGTCGAACTCCCCGACCACCACTGGGCGCTTGCCCACCGGCCAGTTGTAGAGCTGGCCGGTGAGCTGATCTTCAATAATGCTGCGTTTTTCCTCGACCACCAGAATCTCGTCCAAGCCCTCGGCAAACTCATGCACCGAGACTGGTTCCAGCGGCCAGCTCATGCCGACCTTGAGTACGCGCAAACCCACTTGGGCGCAGAGCGCCTCATCCAGGCCAAGGTCTTCTAGGGCCTGGCGCACGTCCAGGTAGGACTTGCCGGCGGTGATAATACCCAGGCGCGGATTGGGCGAATCCAGCTTGATCTGGTTGAGGTTATTGGCCAGGGCAAAAGCCCGCGCGGCATAGATCTTGTAGGTGTTGAGGCGCGCCTCCTGAACTAGGGGCGGATCTGGCCAGCGAATATGCACACCGCCTTCCGGCAGCTGGAAGTCGTCAGGAATCGTCAGTTGCATACGCAACGGGTCAACATCCACCACGGCAGAGGAATCAACGTTTTCGGCGATGGTTTTCAGCGCCACCCAACAGCCGCTATAACGCGACAGCTCCCAGCCGATGATGCCGTAGTCGAGTAACTCCTGAACGTCGGCTGGGTTGAGCACGGGGATTGAGGCGGCGATAAACGCATGTTCGCTCTGATTGGCCAAGGTCGAAGACTTGCAGCCATGGTCGTCACCGGCCAGCAGCAATACGCCGCCATGCTCGGATACACCGGCCGAGTTGCCATGTTTGAACACATCGCCACAACGGTCCACGCCCGGCCCCTTGCCGTACCACATAGAGAACACGCCGTCGTAGCGCGCGCCAGGGAACAAGCTGGTTTGCTGGCTGCCCCACACGGCGGTGGCGGCCAACTCTTCGTTGACCCCGGGCTGGAAGTGGATGTGGTTATCTTTGAGGTACTGCTTGGCGTCCCACAGGCTCTTGTCGAGGTTGCCCAGCGGCGAGCCCCGGTAGCCGGAAATAAAGCACGCGGTATTCAGGCCATGGGCCGCATCGCGTTGCTTTTGCAGCATCGGCAGGCGGGTCAGCGCCTGGGTGCCGGTCAGGTAGAGGTGGCCTGTGGCAAGACGGTACTTGTCATCCAGGCGGATCTCGGCCAGGGACATATCTGCGCTCCTTTTATTATTTTGGCGAGCTGGGGGTAACAACGGTTAATGCCCCCCTTTGTTAAGCCTAGTGCGGGATCACCGCATCAGGCGCATAACTAAGAATATGACCGAGCGGTACTGAGATTTCCTTTCTATTTTCTGGCCGCTTTGCCAATACTGCGCATGATTAATCCAACAAGAACAAAAAATTGGGAACAGTCATGCAAGATATGCTCAGCCCCATTGACCGTAAGATTCTCCGCTTGCTGCAACACAACGCCGACCTTTCCGCCGCCGAGATCGCCGAGAAGGTCGAGTTGTCACAATCACCGTGCTGGCGGCGGATTCACCGCATGCAGGAAGACGGCATCATCGAGCGCAAAGTCGCCCTGCTCAGCCACAAAAAACTGGGGTTCAGCATCACCGTGTTTGTCGACATCAAACTCTCGGCCCACGGGCGCAGTAACCTGGAAGAGTTCGAGCAAGCGGTGGTCGGTTACCCGGAAGTGCTGGAGTGCTTCACCATGGCCGGCGGCTCGGACTACCTGCTCAAGGTGGTGGCCAAGGACATCGCCAGCTATGAGCGCTTCCTACGCGACCACCTGCTGCAACGCCCACATGTGCACGAAGCGCATTCGCATATCGCCATGAGCGAGGTTAAACGCACCACCGAGTTGCCGCTGGATTGAGAACCACCGGAACACCGTGGGAGGCGATGACTCGTAGGGTGGGCGACGCCGAACACCGCTCGATCATCCAACCTCGCTAGCAGCGCGGCGCGTAACCCACCAGACAATCGAACGCGAGGCGCCGATGGTGGGTTACGCCGCGCTCTACAGCGCGTGACGCCTAGCAAGCGCGGTAGGCGGCTAACCCACCCTACGAACTAATGCCCCACTCACAACACTTGCCCATCCACAGCCAAACTCACGCCGGGCGGCAAGGCGTCGGGGTTATCCAGCAACCAGGCGTCGAAGCTGTGGCCGATATGGGTTAGCACGGTCTGCTGCGGTTGCAGCTGCTCGACCACCTGCAGCGCGCGGGTCAGGTCGTTATGGTTGCGGGGCGCTATCGATTGCGGCGCGGTGGAGCAATCCAGCACCAGCAGATCCAGCGGCTGTTGGCGCAGCACTTCGGCGCTGGCCTCTGGTACGCCAAGGGTATCGGTGAGGTAGGCGATTCGCCGGCACTCACTATTAATCGTACGGCCTTGCAGCAGATACCCGAAGGTCAGCTTGGAGTGGTTCAGCGGCAGCGCCGTGACGCTCAACTCGCCTAACGGGCGCTGTTCGAACGCCGCAAAAGGTTGGCTGAAATCAAGGATGCCGGGGTGTTTGTACAGGTCGGCCAGCCCCTCAGGATCATCCGGGCCATGCACCGGAATAATCAGCCCCTGACCCCAGCGCAGGTGCAGCAAGCCCTGGGCGTGGTCGGCGTGGTAATGGGTTTGCAGGATGCCGCTGAGGCTATGGGGCGGGAAACGCTCGCACAGATCGGTCAGGCCCGCATCAATAAGCCAGCGCTGCGCGCCGCATTCGATCAAAGCGCTACAGGGACCACGGCGGCGCGCCGGATAAACCCGCGCACTGTCGCAGGCAGGGCAGCTGCAGTTATACACCGGCACCTGCCGCGCATCGCCCGTCCCGAGCAGGGTCAAGCGCATGTGCGGCTGGCCCCGATCAGCGCCAGCAGGTTGTCCCGTGCCCGCTCAATAGATACCGAGTTATCCAGCAGATGCAGGCCATCACGCTCAGCGCTCGCAGCGTCGAACTGGGCATTACGCGCCAGACGCTGCTCGATCTGCGCAAGGCTTTCACGCCCGCGCCTGAGCAAGCGCTCACGCAGCACCGCAGCCTCGACCGTGAGCAACACACCGATCAGCTCCGGATAAAGTTGCCGGGCCTCTGGCAAGTAGGCCCGCGAGCCATTGACCAACACATCCTGCCCCGCCGCCAGCCAGTCATCTATCTGTCGGGGAATGCCATAGGCCAGGCCATTGGCGCGCCAGCTAAGAGCAAAGCTCCCGGCCGCCTCCTGCTGATCGAACTCGGTAGGCGTAACGCCAATGGCGTCCTCGCCCACGGCCTCCGCCGAACGGGTGATCACCCGCCGCGCGATCAGGCAGTCACGTTCCGCCAAACGCTCACGCGCGGCCTCCAACAGGCTGTCCTTGCCCGAGCCCGAAGGCCCCATCAAATAGATCAACCGGCCGCTCATCAGAACACCCTATTGGCTTGTCGCCACACTTGTTGGATTACCGGCTGCCCCCCATGCAACTTGGCCTGGAGCAGGTCAGCACGCAGACCGACGCGAATTTCACCGCGGTCATGCAGCCCGGCGGCATGGGCCGGCAGGCGGCTAACGGTGGCAATCGCCCGGGGCAGATCATAGCCGTTGTCTTGCGCGGCTAGGAGAAAAGCGGCCTGTAACAGGCTGGCCGGATAATAGTCGCTGGAGAGGATATCCAGCACCCCATGACGGGCCAGTTCAGCAGCGGCGATGTTGCCCGAATGCGAGCCGCCACGGACGATATTCGGCGCGCCCATCAGCACCTTCAAACCTAGCTCGTGGCTGGCCTTGGCGGCCTCCAAGGTGGTGGGGAACTCGGCGATGGACATGCCATAACCGGCCGACTCCTGCACGTGGGCCAGGGTTGCGTCATCGTGGCTAGCCACAGACAGGCCGCGAGCGTGGCAGTCCTCGACAATCGCCCGGCGATGGCGATCGCTGTACTCAATGGAGTTGGCCACCTGCTCCTTGATGAACGCATCCATCTCGGCAGTACTCAGGTGGTACTTGCCCATGTAGTACTCGCGGTACTTATCCTCTTTAGCGAACTGACGCTGGCCCGGCGAGTGGTCCATCACCGAGACCAGTGCTACCTGCGGGTGTTCCAGCAGATCACGGAACACCGCCAGAGTATCGGGGTGGCACAACTCGCAGCGCAGGTGCAGGCGGTGATCGGCGCGGGTAAGCCCGGCACGACTCGCCTCGGCGATGGCTTCGAGCATGGCCGGCAGCTGCTGCATGCGTTTGCCGCGCGGGTTGATATCGCCAATCGCCAGGGCATCAAACACCGTGGTGATACCCGCCGAAACGATCTGCGCATCATGGGTCAGTACCGCCGAGGCAGACGGCCAGTCCACCCCGGGGCGCGGGCTCATGTACTTTTCCAGGTTATCGGTGTGCAACTCGACCAGGCCCGGCAGCAGGTAATCGCCGCCTAGGTTCTGCGCCTGTGGCAAGCCGCTAACGCCCTCTTCCACCTGGGCAATCAAACCATCACGCAGCACCAGGGTGCCGATGAACTCATGTTCGGCCGTGACTACCCGCGCATGGGTCAAAATCTGTTCAGCTGGCATACACATACTCCTGCTTAGGCGCTGCATCCGGGGTCATATCGAGGAAACGATCAGCCACCGCCTCGCGAGCAGCGCGGTCGTGGAAGATGCCGATCAATGCGCTGCCTGCGGCTTTGGCTTCGTTGATCAGCTCCAGCACCACCTGGCGGTTAGCGTCATCCAGCGAGGCGGTTGGCTCATCCAGCAGCATCAGCGGCCAGGCGACCATAAAGCCGCGGGCGATATTCACCCGCTGCTGCTCACCGCCGGAGAAGGTGCCCGGAGCCAGCTGCCACAAGGCCTGGGGGATATTCAGACGACTGAGCAGGCTCTTGGCCCGCGTTTCGGCATCCACCTTGCTCCAACCACGGGCCAGGGCGGGCTCCATCACCACATCCAGAGTCGCGACGCGCGGGATCACCCGCAGAAACTGGCTGACATAGCCCAGGGTTTGGCGGCGCACAGCCAGCACCTGACGCGGTTCGGCACCGACCAAATCAACCCAAGCGCCGTCGTGCAGCATGCGGATGCTGCCGCCTGCGGCCAGGTAGTTGCCATACAAGGTACGCAGCAAGGTCGACTTGCCTGCGCCAGATTGCCCATGCAGCACCAGGCATTCGCCGGCGCGAACACTGAAGCTCAGGCCGTTCAATACATTCAGCACCACGCCATGCTGCTGGTGCAGGGTGAAAGTCTTGCTGAGGTCGGAGACCTCGATAAGCGTATTCATATAAACCTCGAACTACGTACGACCGGATGTGATCCGGTGCGAGAGTCGTTTCGTAGGGTGGATGGCGCTTTATCCAGCCACCATGGCAACACACAGGTGGATGAAACAGCGTCATCCACCCTACCCAGCATTAAGGCTGCAGGACGGACGACACCAGCAGCTGCGAATAGGGATGCTGCGGATCATCGAGAATCTGATCGGTCAGCCCGGCTTCAACCACGTGGGAGCGGCGCATCACCATCAACCGGTCGGCGAGCAAACGCGCCACCGCCAGGTCGTGGGTGACGATCACCACCGCCAGATCCAGCTCACGCACCAGCCCGCGCAGCAGGTCGAGCAAGCGCGCTTGCACCGAGACATCGAGGCCGCCTGTGGGCTCGTCCATAAAAATCAGCCGTGGGCTGGAGACCAGATTGCGAGCGATCTGCAAACGCTGCTGCATGCCACCGGAGAAGGTGCGCGGCAGGTCGTCGATGCGCAGCGGGTCGATTTCGACCTGGCTCAGCCAGTCGATACCCGCTGCGCGCAACTCGCCGTAATGGCGCACGCCTTGGGCCATCAGGCGCTCGCCAATATTGGCCCCAGCAGAGACGCCCATGCGCAGGCCGTCACGCGGGTTCTGCTCGACAAAGCCCCATTCGGTGCGCAGCAAGGTCCGCCGTTGCGCTTCACTGGCGCTGTAGAGATCAACCAGCCTGCCATCGCTGTTGCGGTAACTGACCGTGCCGCGATCCGGCGGGCAACGACCTGAAAGTAGGCTGAGCAAGGTCGACTTACCCGAACCCGACTCACCGACAATCCCCAATACTTCGCCGGGATACAGGTCGAATGAAACGCCCTGACAACCTTTTTCTGGGCCATACAGAAGGGTCAGATCACGCACACTGAACAGCGGCTGCACGGGCTCGTTGTGCAGCTGTAATTTCTCGGCAGCACTCATTGCGCACCCTCCTCTTCAGCATCACGACGTTGCATGCAGTAATCGGTGTCGGAGCAGACGAAACGCTTGCTGCCCGCGTCGTCGATGATTAGCTCGTCGAGGTAAGACTCGCGGCTGCCACAGAACGCGCAGCACTCATCCCAACTTTGAATCGCAAACGGGTGGTCGTCGAAATCCAAACTCACTACGCGGGTAAAGGGCGGCACGGCATACAGGCGTTTCTCACGGCCGGCACCGAACAACATTAACGCCGGGCTCATGTGCAGCTTGGGGTTGTCGAATTTAGGAATCGGCGAGGGGTCCATCACATAACGCTCATCCACCGTCACCGGGTAGGCGTAGCTGGTGGCGATATGGCCGAACGTGGCGATGTCCTCGTACAGCTTGACGTGCATCACGCCGTAATCTTCCAGTGCATGCATGGTGCGGGTCTCGGTTTCCGAAGGTTCGATAAAGCGCAGCGGCTCGGGAATCGGCACCTGGTAGACCATGATCTGATCGTTTGTCAGCGGGGTCTCCGGGATGCGATGGCGGGTCTGAATCACCGTTGCTTCTGGCGTGCGCGTGGTGGTTTTCACTCCAGCGGTGCGGGCGAAGAAACGCCGGATCGACACCGCATTGGTGGTGTCGTCCGCACCTTGGTCGATCACTTTGAGCACATCGTCGGCACCGAGAATGGCAGCGGTCAGCTGCATACCGCCGGTGCCCCAGCCGTAGGGCAGCGGCATCTCGCGGCCACCAAAGGGCACTTGATAACCGGGAACCGCCACCGCTTTGAGCAGACCACGGCGGATCATTCTTTTGGTTTGTTCATCCAGATAAGCAAAGTTGTACCCAACCTCGCACGCTACTGCGCCAGCTTGATTCGCGTACGGGCGGTGCTCGGCATCCTCATGTACAACGTCGTACATTCCGCTGCCTGCGCTCCGGCCGCCCACGACTGAAGCAGGCTCGCTACGCGTGTAGATTTCATTAGTATTCATGCGCGTTGCTCCTCGGCGGCGGGCTGCTCACGCTCTTGTTTGCGCAGCTTGCGGATCAGCTCCAGCTCGGATTGGAAGTCGACGTAGTGCGGCAATTTCAGGTGCGAAACGAAGCCGGCGGCCTCAACGTTGTCGCAGTGCATCAGCACGAATTCTTCCTGCTGTGCCGGCCCTTCCAGCTCTTCGGCGTATTCGGCGGCGCGCAGCGAGCGGTCGACCAGGGCCATGCCCATGGCCTTGCGCTCGGCGTAGCCAAAGGCCAAGCCATAGCCACGGGTGAACTGCGCATCGATGCCCTTGCCACCGACGAACTGGTTGACCATCTCGCACTCGGTCACTTCGATATCGCCCAGCGGCACGGCAAAGCCCAGCTCTTCCGGTTCCAGCCAAATCTCAAGCTCACCGATGCGAATCTCACCGGCGAACGGGTGATTGCGGCCATAGCCGCGCTGGGTGGAATAGCCCAGCGCCAGCAGAAAACCCTCGTCGCCACGGGCTAAGGCCTGCAGGCGCTGAGCACGACTAGCGGGGAAATCCAGCGGTTCACGGGTGATATCGGGCACCGCTACGCCGTCGTCGACTTCGCGGGCCATCAGGTTTTCTTCAGCGAGAAATTCCAGCACCCGCGGGCAATCGCTCAACTCGGCGTCAGGATTCACCTGTGGGCCGGGATGCTCGCCCTCTGCCAGCAAAGCGAAGTCCAATAAGCGGTGGCTGTAATCAAAGGTCGGGCCGAGTAATTGACCACCCGGCAAATCCTTGAACGTGGCCGAGATACGCCGGCTCAGCTGCATCTGTGTCGTGTCCAGCGGCGTGCTGGCGGTAAAGCGCGGCAAGGTGGTGCGATAGGCACGCAACAGGAAGATTGCCTCCATCAGATCACCAGCGGCCTGCTTGATTGCCAACGCGGCCAGCTGCGGGTCGTACAGTGAGCCTTCACTCATCACCCGCGCCACCGCTAAGGGCATCTGCTCACGCACTTGATCGACGCTGAGTTCGGGGATGCGGGTATCGCCACGGCGCAGCTTGGCCTGCAGCAAATGGGCATTGTCGATGGCGCGCTCGCCACCTTTAACCGCGACGTACATCAGGCAGCCTCCTCAGCGTTGAGCAGCACGTGGGTACTGCGTGGCAAGCCGATAACCTGCTCGCCCGCCGCGAAAAACGCATCCAGACCACGTGGAAATGCGCTGCGCGCCTGACGCTGTTGCCAGAAGCGCGGACGCAGCGGCAATTCGACGGCGCGTACGTCCTTGATCCCTGGCCCGCGCCAACGCAGTTGCTCACCGCCCGTCAAAGTATCGAGCTGAATCAACAAGGTGCAGGATTGATCCGGGTAGCGTTCACTGCCGTTGTCGAAAGCCGACAAATCATCGGCACCCGCCTCATCGAGCAAGGCAAACAGCGCCTCTTCGCGCTCGGCCACCACCGGACAACCACAGTGGAACGACAGGTTGGCGCGAATCGCCGGGGTATCAAAGCAGGGCGCCAGCCACAATGGTGTGTCGCCATCGAGAAAGGCCAAGCACAAGGCGTAGGTCGCCGGATGCAGATTCCCTAACGCTAAAGCGCGGTTCAGCGGTTGCGCCAGGCCGGGTTCGGCCAAGGCTTTGAGGGCGCTGCGAAAGCTAGTTTGCGCATCCAGAACCGGATCATTAAAGGCCGCTTGCAGCCATTGTGAGTTGTTCGCCGCGCTCATCAATCTTCTCCTCTGACCAGGGTGAAAAACTCCACCTGGGTGGTTGCGGTTTCGGCGGCCTTGGCGGCCTGTTGGCGTTGCTGGTCAGCAGCCAAGGGTTCGATCATTAGGCTCAGCCAGTGCTGCTGCTCAGGACCTTGCAGGTGCGCATCGGCCAAAGCGGCAAGTTCAGCGTGCTGCTTGTCGCGGCCCGCCACGTAGCTGTAGCCGGTTGAGCCATCGATCAAGCGCACTACGCAGCGGGTCACGCTCATTTCGCCGAGGTTGAATGGGCTGCCGGTGCCACCCATGCGCCCACGCACTAGGGTCATGCCGATTTCCGGCGCGCGGATCAGGCTGTATTCGGCTTCTTTCAAGGCCGCCTCATAGGTCATCAAGCCGGTGCCGGCGCGGGCAAGCACGCCCATCCAGCGCTGGCGCGTGGCGATTTGCGGGTCGCTGTGTAGCAGGTTGCGGTTCATCACAGGCCTCCATCAAAGCGCGAGCTGGAACTGGAAACGGTCGGCGCGGCTGGTCGACAACGACAGCTCCACCGGCTGGCCAGCCAGATCACGGGAAAGGGTTTGCACGCTGAGCAGCGGTGCATGTTTGGGCATCAATAAGCGCGCCGCCTCTTCACGGCTGGGCAGTCGCGCGCCAATCAAACTGAAAGTGCGGGTCAAAGGCAGCCCGCGCTGACTCAAGTGCTGGCGCAGCGAGCCGCCTTGGTAGTCCGCCAGCAAGGGCGCATGTAACAGGCTGAAGGCGTGTCGAATAAGGCTGACCGGCTGCCCTTGAATCAGGCGTAGGGTGGTCAGCTCTAGCACTTGCGCCGCCGCTGACAACTGCAGATAACCACGCTCTTCATGACTGGCGGGACGCACCCGGCGCAGCAACAACTGCGCCTCGACCTGATGGCCAAGAGCAGACAGTGAAGCGCTGTAGGCACTGGCAGCCTGCATCGGGTAAATCATAGGTTTGGCCAACACCCGCGTGCCTTTGCCCTGCTGGCGCAACAAGCGGCCTTCCAGCACCAGCTCATCCACGGCGCGGCGCAAGGTGTGCCGATTGACCGCAAAGCGCGCGGCCAGCCGCACCTCGGCCGGTAAGTAGTCACCGGGATTCATGCGCTGCAGCTCATCGCGCAGCACGCCAGCCAGTTCGCGGTACAGCGGCCCGGGTTGTCTAGACAAGTGCATGGCTAAAAAAGGCATCCGCAGATGCCTTATCTCCGTCAGATGAATTGTTTACGCAGGCGCTGGGAGATGATGTCGAGCACGCTCACCACCAGGATGATCACCAGCAGCAAGGCGCAAGTCTGGGCGAACTGGAAGCCGCGAATCGCTTCCCAGAGAATCACCCCGATACCGCCCGCGCCGACCATGCCGACCACGGTGGCCGAACGCACGTTGGACTCGAAGCGGTACAGCGAGTAGGAAATCCACAGCGGCAGCACCTGCGGAATTACCCCGTAGATCACTTCCTGCAGCGCGCTGGCACCGGTGGCACGTACGCCTTCAACGGGGCCGGGATCAATCGCCTCCACCGCCTCGGCAAACAGCTTGGCCAACACCCCGGTAGTGCCGATGAATAGCGCCAGCACCCCGGCGAACGGCCCCAGACCGACCGCCACCACAAAAAGCATGGCAAAGACCATTTCATTGATCGAACGGCAGGCGTCCATTACCCGGCGAATCGGCTGATAGACCCACCACGGCACAATATTTTCAGAGCAGAGAATGCCCAGAGGAATAGCGCAGACAATCGCCAGCACCGTGCCCCATAGGGCGATCTGCACGGTGACGATCATCTCCTTGAGGTACAGCTCCCAGTTGCTGAAATCCGGTGGGAAGAAGTCCGCAGCAAAGGTCGCCATGTTGCCGGAGTCGCGGATCAGGCCAAGCGGATTCATCTCCGCGCCCTGCCAGGACCAGGCCAGTACAGCAAGGAACAACCCCCAGCCAATCAGCTGCGTCCAGGAACGCTTGGCTGATAAATCTGGCGTAGGAACGCTAGTCAAAGTGGTCATAACGACGTCTCAATTGGAGCAACAAAGGTGAGCAGCCCGCCTCAGACGAGCCGCTCCAGGCCATCAACCCGCGCTAACTGGGCTCTGCTTAGCGATGTCAGCCATGCGCTTTTCCAGCTTGGCCAACTCGGCATCCAGCTCCTTGAGCTGCACTTGTTTGTCGCTGTCTGAAAGCTTGTCGTTGTTAGCCACCTCAGTGCGCTTCTTGAATAACTCCAGCTGACGAATTGGCAGCAACTGGTCGTCATCCGAGGCTTTAAACTTGGCCCACTGCAGCCCTTCCAACACTTTCAGTTCAGCCGGCTCGTCGCCGTAGGTCATGAAGAACTTACGCAGCTTGTTTTTGGTGGTGTCATCAAGGTTCTTGCGCCATACCAGCGGATCAGACGGGATCAGCGGCGAGGTCCAGATCACCTTCAGCTGCGCGGCCTTTTCTGGCGCGGTCACTTCAAGACGTTCCATGCCTTCGCTGTTGAAGGTGCCGATATCAATCTGCTTGTTGGCCACCGACAGCGCGTTGACTTCATGGCTACCATTGAGTGAGCGCTTGAAGATCTTGTTGGCGTCGGCGTTGTTCTGCGCGAACACGTAGTAGCCCGGTACTAAGTAACCCGAGGTGGAGTTCGGGTCACCGTTGGCGAAGGTCAGGTCTTTCGCGTTTTTCAGCATGTCCGCGATCGAATTGATCGGGCTGTCCTTGTGCGCCACCATCAGGCTGTAATAGCCCTGAGTACCATTGGCGGCGACGGTCTGGGCAAATACCTGACCGCCCGCGCGGTCCACCGCCTCCATGGCCGACTTATTGCCGTACCAGGCCATATCGACCTTGTCGAAACGCATGCCTTGGATAATCCCGGCGTAGTCAGGGGCGAAGAAGGCGTTGATCTTCAAACCCGTCTGCTGGCCCATGTCCGCCAGGAAGGGGTCCCACATGGTTTTCAGGTTCTGCGAGGATTCGGTGGAGATGATGCCGAAGTTGATTTCCTGCTCAGCGGCTTGCGCAGCCCCCATAACTGAGCCTGCCAGCAACGTGGATGCGACAAGAACGCGACTGATACGTTTGAACATACAAAGCACTCCTAGAGCGGATGGACAGATAAGGATTGGCTTAACAGAAGGCGTAACTCAGGCCTTGGCCAGCGCCAGCGGTACTTTCGATGTGCGGGTACGGCGAGCTTTCTCGAGGGGTAGCGGCTCTAGCTCAACCGCGGCGCCATAGAGATCATTGAGGAAGCTGGGATGCAGTTCGGCGGCGGCGCCGTCGAAATGAATACGCCCCGCTTTTAACGCGACGGCGCGCTGGCAGTAGCGCATGGCGTAATCCACTTGATGCAGGGTGACCACCACGGTGGTGCCGTCTTCGCGATTGATGTCGGCGAGAATCTGCATGACCTTGCGGGCGGACTCGGGGTCCAGCGAGGCGATCGGCTCGTCCGCCAGAATCACCTTGGCGCGTTGACACAGCGCGCGGGCAATCGCCACACGCTGCTGCTGCCCGCCGGACAAGGTCGAGGCCCGCTGCTGCGCCAAGTCAGCCAGGCCAACACGCGCCAACGCCTGCAGCGCCTGCTGCTTTTCTTCGGCGCTGAAAAGACCGAAGGTGCCACGCCAGCGCGGGATGCGCCCCAGGCAACCGAGCAGCACGTTCTGCAGCACGCTGATACGGCCGACCAGGTTGAATTGCTGAAAGATATAGCCGATATCCGCACGCAACCGGCGCACATCAGCATTCAGACGGCCTTCGGCCTGCACTGCTTGGCCCAGCACTTGAATGCTGCCGCCTCCGCTGCGATCACAACAGGCGAGACCGGCAACATGGCGCAGCAAGGTCGACTTGCCAGAGCCCGATGCACCGATCAGGGCGACCATTTCACCGGGATCGACGGACAACGCCAAATCAAACAGCGCCTGTTTACGGCCGAACGTTTTGTTCAGGCGCTCAACCCGGATCACTGCGCTCATGGAATGCCTCCTTTAATAGCGGTTACACCGCGGCTCGAGGCCGCCTGCTGGTGTAGACCAAGGTAGGCAAATCATGTGTCAGCGCGATTAATGAGCCATGACACTTACGTGACTATTGCTTGAAATTTTTGCCTAGCGCCGGGTTTGCTGATTTTTTTGCACAATAAGACGCATTTCTGACAACTAATGCCGGATTACGCCTTAACCCGCAGCCGATCACGACATACAATTGGCGTCAATTTATTGCTCTTTAAATGAGTGAGCCATGAAAGCATCTAAACGGCTTTCTGGCTGAACGCTTAGTACTGGCGCTGGTCAAACCGGTGACTATGCTATAGCCCATTGCCAGTATCGCTTTCCTGAACTAACCGGTTTAATGTACGCGCCCTATGAAACAAGCACTCTATTCCAGCCGCACCGCTGACAAATTCGTAGTTCGCCTGCCCGACGGTATGCGCGAACGCATTGCGGATGTCGCACGCAACCATCACCGCAGCATGAACTCGGAGATCATTGCTCGCCTTGAGCAAAGCATGCTCCAGGAAAGCGCGCTGGGTGATGACATCAACCTGCGCCTAGACAGCCCAGAGCTGTCGCTGCATGAACGCGAGTTGCTGCAGCGCTTTCGCCAGTTGTCGCGTCGCCAGCAAAATGCCTTGGTGGCATTAATTGCTCACGATGCCGAGATGGCTAACGAAGAAGGCTGACTGCAGCAGCCACTAAAAACCGGCCGTGGCCGGTTTTTTTGTTGCGCATAAAGCCACTCGCCATGCCAAATTACGCCCATAAAAAAACCGCCCAACACAGGCGGTTTTTTATTTCAGTGCGAACTAACCGACAAAGTTGAGCAACACACCCGCCGCGACGGCCGAACCAATCACACCCGCCACATTCGGACCCATGGCATGCATCAACAGGAAGTTCTGCGGGTTAGCCTCCAGACCGACCTTGTTCGATACCCGCGCCGCCATCGGCACCGCAGATACACCGGCCGAGCCGATCAGAGGGTTGATCTTGTTGCTGCTGAACAGGTTCATCAATTTGGCCATCAACACACCCGACGCAGTGCCCGCGCAAAACGCGATCATGCCGAGGCTGAGAATGCCCAAGGTCTTCAGCTGCAGGAACGACTCCGCTGACAACTTCGACCCAACCGTAAGGCCAAGGAAGATGGTGACGATGTTGATCAGCGCATTGCGTGAGGTATCAGCCAGACGCTCGACCACACCGGCCTCGCGCAGCAAATTACCCATCGCAAACATCCCGATCAAGGGCGCAGCGTCAGGCAGTAGTAGACCGATCAACAGAAACAGCACAATCGGGAAAATGATCTTCTCGGACTGCCCCACTGGACGCAGCTGCTGCATCACGATGGCGCGCTCTTCCTTGGTGGTCAGGGCACGCATGATTGGCGGCTGAATCAACGGCACCAATGCCATGTAGGCATAGGCCGCCACCGCAATCGGACCGAGTAGGTGTGGGGCTAATTTAGAGGTTACGAAAATAGAAGTCGGACCATCCGCGCCACCGATGATCGCAATCGACGCCGCTTCTTTGAGGGTGAATTCCAGACCCGGAATACCCAAGGCAGTTAGCGCCAGCGCACCCATCAGGGTGCCGAAGATACCAAACTGCGCGGCTGCCCCAAGCAGCAGGGTTTTCGGGTTAGCCAGCATAGGCCCAAAGTCGGTCATGGCGCCGACACCGAGGAAGATCAGCAGCGGGAAGATACTGGTGGGCAGGCCCACCTCGTAAATCATGTGCAGAAAGCCGGAGCCCTCGGCCATATTGGCCACCGGGATGTTGGCCAGCAGACCGCCAAAGCCAATCGGCAGCAGCAGCAACGGCTCAAAGCCTTTTTTGATCGCCAAGTAAATCAGCCCGATACACACCGCGATCATGAATAACTGACCGAGTTCGATGTGATAAAGACCCGTGCTGTGCCAGAGTTTGAGGAGCTTATCCATTACTGCGCTCCCTTAACCGATGGCCAGCAGGCTGTCGCCCACCGCCACCGCGTCACCGACTTTGACGTTGACCGCTGCCACGGTGCCGGCCTTGAATGCACGAATCTCGGTTTCCATCTTCATCGCTTCGAGGATGATCACCAACTGGCCTTCTTCCACCGCCTGACCCGGCTGCACCAGCACCTTGAAGATGTTGCCCGCCAGCGGGGCGCTCTGCGCCTCACCAGCGCCTGCAGGCGCGGCTAAGGTTGTCGCCGCGGAGGTTGCTCCCCCGACAGCCTTAAGCCCTTCGATATCACCACCTTCATTAACCTGCACCACATAGGACTTGCCGCCCACTTCAACGGTGTAGACCTCAGGCGTTCCAGGCTCACGCGCGAGCTGCTCCTGACCAGTTGGCGCCGGCTCGAAGGCCGCTGGATTGCCACGGTTTTCCAGGAACTTCAGGCCGATCTGCGGAAACAATGCATAGGTCAGCACGTCGTCGACTTCATCAGCGGCTAAGGTGATGCCCTTCTCTTTGGCAATGCCCTTGAGTTCGGCAGTCAGCTTGTCCATTTCGGCGTCAAGCAGGTCGGCTGGGCGGCAGGTGATGGCCTCGGCACCGTCGAGCACCCGCGCCTGCAACTCTTTATTGAACGGTGCCGGTGCTGCGCCGTATTCGCCTTTCAGCACGCCAGCCGTTTCTTTGGTGATCGACTTATAGCGCTCACCGGTGATCACGTTGATCACCGCCTGAGTGCCAACGATCTGTGAGGTCGGGGTCACCAGCGGGATAAACCCGAGGTCTTCACGTACCCGCGGGATCTCCGCCAGCACCTCATCGAACTTGTCCTCAGCGCCCTGCTCTTTCAGCTGACTTTCCATATTGGTCAGCATGCCGCCCGGCACTTGGGCAACCAGGATGCGCGAGTCGACGCCCCTGAGATTGCCCTCAAATTTGGCGTACTTCTTCCGCACGTCACGGAAGTAAGCGGCAATCTCTTCAAGCAACTCCAGGTTCAGCCCGGTATCGCGCTCGCTGCCTTGGAAAATGGCTACAACCGACTCGGTTGGCGAATGGCCATACGTCATCGACAGCGAGGAAATCGCCGTATCGACGTTATCGATACCTGCATCTACCGCCTTGACGATGGCAGCGGTCGACAAGCCTGCGGTGGCATGGCAATGCAAATGAATCGGGACCGACAGGGTCGCCTTCAGCCGCGTTACCAACTCAAACGCGATATAGGGATTGAGAATGCCGGCCATATCCTTGATGGCGATTGAATCGGCACCCATGTCTTCGATCTGCTTCGCTAGATCGACCCACATATCCAGGGTATGCACCGGACTGGTGGTATAGGAGATTGTGCCCTGAGCATGTTTGCCCAATTGCTTGACCGCCTGAAGCGCGGTCTGCAGGTTGCGCGGATCATTCATCGCATCGAATACACGGAACACATCAACGCCATTAAAGGCGGCGCGCTCAACGAATTTCTCGACAACGTCATCGGCGTAATGGCGGTAACCCAGCAGGTTCTGCCCGCGCAGGAGCATCTGCTGCGGGGTGTTGGGCATGGCTTTTTTCAGCGCACGAATACGCTCCCATGGGTCTTCGCCGAGGTAACGGATACAGGCATCGAAGGTCGCCCCACCCCAGGTCTCTACAGACCAGAAACCGACCTGGTCGAGCTTGCCGGCGATCGGCAGCATATCTTCCAGGCGCACACGGGTGGCGAGGATGGACTGGTGCGCATCACGCAGCACCACATCAGTAATTCCGAGGGCTTTCTTTACGGCAGTCATGCAGATGCTCCCTGTCGAACCTGGCTCACCCGCGGCGGGCGCGGTGCTGGTGAATAGCGGATTGGATAGCGGCTAATACATCGGCATTCGGCTCACCGGAGGACGGCTTGACTGCCAATGGCGCAGATACGGGGGACGGTGCCTTCACGGCAAATTGCCCAATAACCCACGACATCACGCGGATTACCAACACCAACAACACTAGAAAGAGAAATACGAAACCCAGGCCGAATAGCATGAGCTCGACACCCTCGAGGAGGAGTTCACTAGGGGTCATCTTGGCTCCATTACCCGCCCGTACGTGCGAGCTGCATTAATTATTAGAGTGGAGCGCCCGAGAACCTACCCCGGGCAAAGCTGGCGAACCTTAGCGTGAAACGAGCGTTTGAAGCAAACCCCATACGGACTACTGGCGGCATTTACTCGCAACCGGCACGACCGCCAAAACACAGACTAACTAAAGCAGGAATATGCTCGCCAAACCGAGGAAGATAAAGAAGCCACCACTGTCTGTAACTGCAGTAATCATCACACTTGCGCCCAAGGCTGGGTCACGCCCCATACGTACTAACGTCATGGGAATCAGCACGCCCATCAGCGCCGCCAGCAGTAGGTTGAGCACCATTGCAGCGGTCATCACCACGCCCAGGGACCAGCTGTCATAAAGCAGATAGGCAACCACACCAATCACCCCGCCCCAGACAATACCGTTGACCAAGCCAACTCCCAGCTCTTTACGAATCAGGCGTGAGGTATTGCCGGTGCTGACCTGATCCAACGCCATGGCACGCACGATCATGGTGATGGTCTGGTTACCCGAGTTGCCGCCGATGCCCGCGACAATCGGCATCAGTGCCGCCAGGGCGACCAGTTTCTCGATGGAATCCTCGAACAGGCCGATCACGCGCGAGGCCATAAACGCGGTAACGAGGTTGATCGCCAACCAGGCCCAACGGTTGCGCAGGGACTTCCAAACCGAGGCGAAGATATCTTCTTCCTCGCGCAGACCGGCCATGTTGAGGACTTCGCTTTCGCTTTCCTCACGGATCAGGTCGACCATTTCATCGATGGTCAGACGGCCGATCAGCTTGCCGTTCTTGTCTACCACTGGGGTTGAGATCAAGTCGTAGCGCTCGAACGCTTGAGCGGCGTCATAGCCGTCTTCATCCGGATGGAAACTCACCGGATCGGTGGCCATAACCTCACTGACCAACTTTTCTGGGTCGTTGACCAGCAGACGCTTAACCGGCAGCACTCCCTTGAGCACGCCGTCGTAATCCACCACAAATAGCTTGTCGGTGTGCCCTGGCAGCTCCTTGAGGCGACGCAGGTAACGCAACACCACTTCCAGGCTGACATCTTCGCGGATGGTGACCATCTCGAAGTCCATCAGCGCGCCGACCTGATCTTCCTCATAGGACAACGCCGAACGCACGCGCTCGCGCTGCTGTGCATCGAGGGTTTCCATCAGTTCGTGGACGACATCACGCGGCAGTTCAGAGGCCAGGTCGGCCAGCTCGTCAGCGTCCATTTCCTTGGCCGCGGCAAGAATCTCATGGTCTTCCATGTCGGCAAGCAGAGTTTCACGTACCGCATCCGACACTTCGAGGAGGATATCGCCGTCACGCTCGACCTTGACCAGCTGCCAGACAGTCTGGCGATCACCCAGCGGCAACGCCTCAAGGATGTGAGCAACGTCAGCAGAGTGCAGTTCATCAAGCTTGCGCTGCAATTCGGCCAGGTTCTGCCGATGCACCAGGTTTTCCACCCGATTGTGGTGCTGGCCTTCCTGACGATGAGTCAGGTCTTCGACCAACTTATGCCGATGCAATAGCTCGACCACCTGAGCCAGGCGGTCCTGCAAGCTTTCTTGCGGCTTTTTTGCTTCTACTTCAGTCATGGCGCGCTCCACCCCCAGCGGCAGCGCACGCCAAAGAGGGTCAATCAGTCAACACGTGATTGCACAATCGAGGTTCAGGGTAACTACTGGGTAAGTCCATGGTGGTAATCCACAAGCCCCGGCGGGGCTGACGCGCGAATGATACCACCGCGCCCGGACATTGCTAACTGCGACGCACAGGGCACTGGCAAAGGCACGCCTGGCGCTGACATCGGCATCGACTACGCTTGCACGTGCACCGATACGGAGGACGCACCATGCAAGGACTGCACTGCGCAGCTTTCTGCGCCATTTTGCTTTGCCCACTGCCCACACTCGGCTCAAGCGTATTTCGCTGCGAAGACGCTAACGGCCACATCACCTTCACCCGCCAAGGCTGTCCCGTCGCCCATAGCCAGCGCCTGCAAGATGCCTTCAACCCCACGCCCGGCAGCGGCAAGCCGGTGCCATTAGCCAAACCGCGCAAGGCCACCCGCGAGAACAAGCAGCACGCTGATCGTGAATTAACCGTAATCGGGATTAAGCAGGACGGCTGCGGCAACCACCTAAGCGGCAGCGAACGTCGCGCGGCAATCATCAAGCAACAGATACGCCTGGGCATGAATCGCAGCGACGTCGAGAGCAGCCTCGGCAAGCCAGACAAGGTCACCGAGCAGAACGGTCAGACGCGTTACGTTTATCAGGGCAAGAAAGGCAGCAAGCGCAACGTCAGCTTCGATGAAGCCGGCTGCGTCAAAGGTAAGGCCAAACGCTAATCTGCTAGATGAAGTTACTGAGCATCACGACCAACGTCGCGCCGCGACACTTCGCCAATTGGCCGCCATGATGACCCGCCACAGAAAGCATAAAAAAAGGGCCTGCATCGCTGCAGGCCCTTCTTGTTTGGTGCACTCAGGAGGATTCGAACCTCCGACCGCTCGGTTCGTAGCCGAGTACTCTATCCAGCTGAGCTATGAGTGCAAGTGGCGCTTTTAA